>NZ_JALPRK010000009.1 GCF_023195895.1 Paenibacillus mellifer | reverse complement strand
GAAATGTTGCACAAATTGCAACATTTTCGCCGGTGACAGCACAGGATCCGCAATCTTGAAAAGAATCGGCCCGGTATAAACCCACCAGGCCGATTCTTTTTCAATCAAGGGCACTTCCCCCAATGATTTAGGCTCCAGGCATCAATTTGGGATTAAGATGTCCCAATCCTTAAACACCGGCTGCAGTCCATTCTGATAAAGCATCTCTCGGATCTCGGAGACGCTGCGTTCATCGGAAATATCAAATTGCGGGGTTCCTCCGTCTTGGGAGTGACCACCAACCGCCGTGGATACCCCGGCTGACATTTTGGTAACTCCGAGATGAACCAACTTGTCGCGTAATCGGGCAGGCTCCCGGGTGGACAAAGTGATTCCTGCCCGCGGTAGAAACAGACGGTAGGCAAGCAGGACTTGCACTAACGCCCGATCGGTCACATCTGAATCTGGTTGGTATTCTCCCAGGAAGGGGCGGAACCGGGGAATTGACAAGCTGATCTCACAACTCGGATAGTTGGTTTGTAAGTAATCGGCGTGCAAGGCTGCGATAACCGCTTCCTGTCTCCAATCATATAAGCCGAGTAATGCGCCGATATTTACGGATCGGTAGCCTGCGGCGCAGCCGCGCTCCGGGGCCTCAAGCCGATTCCGATAATTGCGTTTGGGGCCTTTCACATGGAGTTTGGCATAGGTTTCGCGGTGGTATACTTCCTGAAATACCGTTAGGCTATCTACACCTGCTATTGCTAGTTCTTCGTATTCGCTGACAGACATCGGGTTCACTTCAATACCAATCGAGGTAAAATGCTCGCGCAGAACCTTAACGCATGCTTTCAGGTAATCGACGGGGGAATCCTTGCGAGATTCTCCGGTCAACAGCAGGATATGGCGGATGCCGGTTGCGGCAATCGCGGCGGCTTCCCGATCGACCTCTCGCATATCCAGCTTCTTTCGCGGAAAATCATAGATCGAACTAAAGCTGCAATACTCGCAGTGGTTCACGCAATAATCGGACACATACATCGGCGTAAACAACTGGATCACGTTCCCAAACTGGTTTTGGGTGATCTGCCGGGCTCGTTGTGCCATTTCCTCCAGATGTCTTCCGGCCGCAGGCGACAGTAAGGCGAGTAGATCCTCCGCATCGAGCTTGGATTTGCCTAGTGCCCGCCGTACATCCACGTCGCTGTAACCCTGTAGTCGCTGTGAAAAGGGGAATGATTCCCATGCCTGCAGGATGTCATAAAAGCTCATGCCTCGGCCCCCACTGCATCCAGAAACCCGGTTAGCGGGGAGGAGGCAACTGCGTTTGGTTCAACCGGCCCCAGTCCTGCCAAATGGGCTAATCGGCCCGCAGCTACGGCTCCGCGGAAGGCTTCGGCCATACCTAGCGGATCTCGGGCGGTCGCAATCGCCGTGTTCAAGAGGACCGCTGCCGCCCCCATTTCCATCGCTTCCGCGGCTTCAGAAGGTTTGCCGATGCCGGCGTCTACAATGACCGGCAGTCTCGCTTCTTCGATGAGGATTTGGATCAGCTCCTTCGTCCGCAAACCGCGGTTGCTGCCGATCGGTGAACCGAGCGGCATGACGGCAGCGGCTCCCGCATCCCTTAACCGGAGCGCTGCTGACAAATCCGGACTCATGTAGGGAAGGACAACGAACCCTTCCGCCGCCAACACCTCGGTCGCTTTGATCGTTTCCAGGTTGTCGGGCAACTGATAACGCTGATCCTGGATGACCTCCAGCTTGATCCAATTGCCCATCTCCGCTGCCCTGGCCAATCTGGCAATTCGGATGGCTTCTTCCGCGTTCCGGGCGCCGGAGGTGTTCGGCAACAGCGTCATGTGCGAAGGGATATGATGCAGCAAATTTTCCTCTTCCCAATCGGGGTTCACCCTTCTCAAAGCCACGGTGATGACCGCGGCTCCCGAACGTTCGATGACTTCGGGAATTAAGCTGTTCCGGTTATACTTGCCGGAACCGATAAATAAACGGCTGGACAAGGCCTTGCCGCCAATATGGAATAAGTCCTGCATGTGGATCAACCTCCTCCTACGAAATGGACAAGCTCAATTTGGTCCCCTTCAGATAACGGGATAACGGGATAGTCTTCCTTTTTCACGACCGTACCGTTCAGTTCTATCAGCAGCTTTCGGTCCCTCCATGGAGGCTCTGCTAATAGATCTGCAAGTGTGATGCAGCCTTCGTTTAATATCGTCTCTTTCCCATTAAGACGAACCTGCACGTGGTTCACCTCCTTTCCAAGCGGCCTGCATCGATAAGCGGTAGGATTGGGCTTCTTCCGCCGGGGCCGGTGCATGAAATAGACCGGTCATGATCGCAATACCCCGAGCGCCGCAGCGGATGATCTCTCCGGCTTGATCCGGACGGATGCCTCCAATAGCGATGACTGGAAACGGGCAAGCCTTAGCAGTGGCCGTCAACGCGGCGAGCCCCCTGCCGGGAAGTCCCGGTTTGCTGGCTGTATCGTACACATGTCCGAATAAGCAATAATCCGCCCCATCTGCGGCGGCCTGAACCGCTTCTTCCGCCGAATGAATAGACCTGCCCAACCGCATCCCGCTGGCTAGCGGACGGGCGGAGCCAAGAGAGAGGCTGTGTCCGGCTAAGTGAAGGTTAGCAGCTCGGGTGGCCAACGCGACGTCCAGTCGGTCGTTCACAACGATTTTGCCCAGCGGGATGCCAGATTCCAACATCCTTTGAAGGACTTCCAGTTGGCCTTTGGCGGTGAGTTGCTTATCCCGCACATGAATGTAATCCAGATAAGGAAGGGCCGCCAGCGATACACTAAGGAGTTTAGGAATGTCTATGGGAGAGGTAGAGATCAGATGGAGTTCAGGCGCATTCTGCGCGGAATTTCGATTCGGCATAGGTACCTCCTTCAAGTGTGGAATGAAATGCAAAAAAGCCCCCTCTGCGAAGAGGGGGCTAGGTTCAGAATCGGAATAAATAGGCCCTATAGGACGATATCCGGTCATGTACACTGAACTCTCCACTTCCCTACGCAGGTATTACCCCATTCAGGTTCAAAGGGTCCGAATCTTCCGATTCGTCTCAGCCTTACGGCACCCCTAGTGTTGATTCGTTTGGAATTGTCATGATTACTATACACGGAGATCCAGATAATGACAACTAGGTGTTGAGAAACGATCGTTTCCAAGAAAGTTTCATGAAAACGTCACGATTTGCGGCGAAAATAGCCGATCTGTGATGTTTAATTAGGTTGAGGCAGATGGAACACATTCTATATAATACGGTCGGAGCTAGATTGGGGGGGTGATAAAGTTGAAATGGACGATCGGTTTGCGCAATATCAAGACGGGGCTAGCGATCTGTTTATGTGTGATCATTGCGGCGTTGATGCGCCTGGAGTATCCTTTCTATGCCGCGATTGCAACGATCATTTCAATGGAGAATTCGGTCACCAACTCGTTTACGGCCGGGAAACACCGGACGATGGGAACCTTCGTTGGGGCGATCGTGGGTGCGGGTTTCGCCATGATCGAACCGGGAAATGCGGTGTATTGCGCATTGGGGGTCATCGTCGTGATCTATGTCTGCAATTTGCTGAAATGGAACAAGTCGATCTCCATCGGGTGTATCGTATTTTTAGCGATCATGCTTAACCTTCAGCCGGGTGAAAGTCCAATTTTTTATGGGATTAATCGGATCACGGACACGCTGATCGGGATTGCCGTTGCCGTTATCGTTAACTTGGTAGTCTTCCCGCCTAAACATGAAGCTGATCTGGAAAAAGCGCGTAAAGCCGTCGCCAAACGGATGGCCGATTTGTTCGGGCAGATCACGACCTGCAGGGAAGCCGTCAATTTGAAGAGTTTTCGTGCAGAGCTGGATTGCTTGGTGAAATATTATCAACTGTGCAAAGAAGAGTTTCATTTGACGCGAAACCTGAGCGAATCGATGGATCGTATCGGCGAGGAGATTGAATCTTATCGCCATATTTATGAGCATTTGGTCATTTTGCAGCAACTGATTAACGAGCATCGACTGCTGCTGCTTGAGAGCGATAACGAGCAGGTTGAATCGCTGGCGGCGGGTTATCATAGTGAAGAACAACGTCATAACATCGAAATTGTTTATGCTTATCATGCGGATTGGATCTACGCTGAGCTGCTGAAGCTGGGACTGCCGCTTCCGATCAAGGAGCGGGGACGTCTGCAAGCGAAGGCGGAGCTGAAAATATCATAATCAAACAGAAGCTGATATGCTCCCCCTACGGTAGACAGGTGAAATAATAAAACTTGTTTACTGTGAGGGGGAGCATTTTTCATGCCCATTAAAGAGCTTACCGACGTAGAGAAGTTGGCCATTGTGCAGGAGATCGAGGACGGACATATCGGTATTAATGCTGTTGTAAGAAAGTTCGGGTTCAACAAGACCACGTTGAAAGGAGAGTTCTATTCTTTCGCGAATTGAATAGACATGCCGAAGGTACGATTTTCGCTAAAAAATTGCGGTAGAGCATGGGGAAGAGATATTGTTTTCTATAACTTCATAGAAAGGTGATTATACATGAACCAAAGACCGTCAGAAGAAGAATATGCTGGGGACGCAGGCACGTATATCCGTTTGGTGCCGGAAGGCAACATCATTGACATTCTGCTCGCTCAGGAAAAGCATATGACCGAGCTCCTGGCATCGTTGACCGAAAGCCAGAGCGCCTATCGGTATGCGGATGGAAAATGGATGCTGAAAGAAGTCGTGGGCCACATCGCTGACAGTGAACGCGTCATGAGCTACCGCCTGCTCCGATTTGCAAGAGGGGATCAGACGCCTTTACCCGGTTTCGACCAGGAATTGTTCATTCCTCCTTTCGGAAGTTGGACAACGGCGCAATTGGCCGAAGACTACCGGGCGGTACGGAAATCGACGGTCACACTGCTGCGGGGGTTACCGACGGAGGCATGGTCCCGCAAGGGCACAGCCAACAGCGTAAGCATTTCGGTGCGTGCGCTCGCTTACGGCATCGCAGGACACGAGCTTCATCACATGGGGGTTATCCGAACTCGTTACTTGAGTTAGTCGTCCGGAAGATCACAATAGAAAAACAACAACCTTCTGGATTGAACATCCAAAAGGTTGTTGTCTATGAATTCAAAGACCTATATTCTTAAATAAGAATCGAGACGACAGGATTTGAACCTGCGACCTCTTGCTCCCGAAGCAAGCGCTCTACCAAGCTGAGCCACGTCTCGTCGGTTGTAGTATTCATTTATACGGGGGAAACATTAATAAATTATACTCTCTTGAGTAAAACTGTAAAGAGGTTTTCAAGTGAAAAAATTGCGAACACAAGGCACTCGTTCCGACATTGACGATCCATGGCATTATTTTATATAATGATTGATAATCCAATTCTATAATGTGGAACTTTGAAGAGGAATAGTAATTTGAATTCGCCATCCAGAGAGCCGGCGTTTGGTGCAAGCCGGTTGGGGAATGCAGACGAACTCGCCTTGGAGTTATGATGCGCAAATCATCATCGTTTTGCCCGCGTTAAGGGTCCAAAGGGAGCTAGGACAAAGCATGTCCGATGCTAACTAGGGTGGTACCACGGGAAATTTCCTCTCGTCCCTAGCGATTATACGCTACGGGTCGGGAGGTTTTTTTGTAGCTGGAGGTCAGCTTTTGACCCCATACTTAAATTGTTATTTCAAGGAGGATTTTGAATTATGGCGGACCACAACGTGCCCCATGACGTTTACCGGGCCCAGGCCATCGAACCGAAATGGCAGGCTTACTGGGATCAGCATCACACTTTCAAAACACGGGAAGAGTCGGGCAAACCGAAGTTTTATGCGCTTGACATGTTCCCTTATCCATCAGGGGCAGGCCTTCACGTTGGTCATCCGGAAGGGTACACGGCCACGGATATCGTCTCCCGCTTTAAACGGATGCGCGGCTACAATGTACTCCATCCGATGGGCTGGGATGCCTTCGGACTGCCGGCGGAGCAGCATGCGCTCGATACAGGCGAGCATCCGCGGGAAATTACGGTTAAGAATATCAACAATTTCCGGCGCCAAATTAAATCGCTGGGTTTCTCCTACGATTGGGACCGCGAGATCAGCACGACCGATCCGGATTATTTCAAATGGACGCAATGGATTTTTATCCAGCTGTATAAGAAAGGGTTGGCCTATGTAGCCGAAGTTCCGGTGAACTGGTGCCCGGCACTGGGAACGGTCTTGGCGAATGAAGAGGTCATTGACGGCAAGAGCGAGCGCGGCGGCCATCCGGTGATTCGCAAACCGATGCGCCAATGGGTGTTGAAGATTACCGAATACGCAGAGCGGCTGCTTGAAGACCTTGAGGAGCTGGACTGGTCGGAGAGCATCAAGGATATGCAGCGCAACTGGATCGGGAAATCCGAAGGGGCCGAGGTTGTATTCGAAATTGAAGGCCAGAACGACGTTCTTACCGTCTTCACGACGCGCCCGGACACCTTGTTTGGGGCCACGTATGCGGTGCTTGCGCCGGAGCATGAATTGGTCCAAACCATTACGACGGATGCCCAGCGTGAAGCGGTTCGGGCTTACCAAGACCAAGCTGCGCGCAAGAGCGACTTGGAGCGCACCGACTTGGCCAAGGAGAAAACCGGGGTATTCACCGGCGCCTATGCGATTAACCCGGTGAACGGTGCGAAGCTGCCAATCTGGATCGCCGACTACGTGCTCGCGGGTTACGGGACCGGTGCCATTATGGCGGTACCGGGGCATGACGAGCGCGATTACGAATTCGCCAAGCAATTTGATCTGCCGATCATTGAAGTGGTTGCTGGCGGCGATCTGGCGAAGGAAGCATATACGGGTGACGGCGTTCATGTGAACTCCGGCTTCCTGAACGGGCTGGGCAAAGAAGTAGGAATCAAGAAGATGATCTCCTGGTTGGAGGAGAACGGCAAAGGCCGCGGCAAAGTGACTTATCGCTTGCGCGACTGGTTGTTCAGCCGCCAGCGGTATTGGGGCGAACCGATCCCGATTCTGCATCTGGAGGATGGCACGATGAAGCCGGTACCGGAGGATCAACTGCCGCTTGTCCTGCCGGATGTCGACGCGATCAAGCCGTCAGGCACCGGGGAGTCGCCGCTCGCGAACGTCACCGAGTGGGTGAACACGGTTGATCCGGAAACGGGGGAACCGGCTCGCCGCGAGACGAACACGATGCCGCAATGGGCCGGTAGCTGCTGGTATTATCTGCGTTACATCGATCCGCATAACGACAAGGAGCTGTGCTCGAAAGAGAAGCAACAGGAATGGCTACCAGTTGACCTCTATATCGGCGGGGCCGAGCATGCGGTGCTTCACCTGCTCTACGCTCGGTTCTGGCACAAAGTCTTGTACGATCTTGGCGTAGTTTCGACCAAGGAACCGTTCCACAAGCTGGTGAACCAAGGGATGATTCTCGGCACCAACAACGAGAAGATGAGTAAATCTCGCGGCAACGTTATCAACCCGGACGAAATTGTGGGCGAATTCGGCGCGGACACGCTGCGTGTCTATGAAATGTTCATGGGACCGCTGGAAGCGACCAAACCTTGGAACGCTAGCGGCGTGGATGGCATTCACCGCTTCTTGTCCCGTGTTTGGCGTCTGTTCGTCGCCGAGGACGGCAGCCTGAATTCGAAAATTACGGTGGACGGGGGCAGCGACGAATTCAAACGCACCTGGCACAAAACGATCAAGAAAGTGACGGAGGATTTCGAGAACCTGCGTTTCAACACGGCGATCAGTCAGTTGATGATCTTCGTTAACGAGGCCTACAAAACGGACGCCGTGCCGAAAGCGGCGGCGGAAAACTTCGTACAGCTGCTGTCCCCGCTGGCTCCGCACTTGGCAGAAGAGCTTTGGGAACGCCTTGGCCATACCGAAACGATTACGTATGAATCATGGCCAGCGTACGACGAGGCTTGGACGGTTGAAGCCGAGGTGGAAATCGTAGTGCAGGTGAATGGTAAAATCGTCGACCGCACGAAGATTTCCAAGGACTTGGATCAGGCGGCGATGCAGGAACACAGCTTAAGCCTGCCGAACGTGCAGCAGGCTGTGGCTGGGAAGACGATCCGCAAGGTCGTTGCCGTACCGGGTAAATTGGTTAATATCGTCGTTGGATAGATCATCGGTTCGCCCATGAGGTCGGCGGTTAGTTCAGGAAATGAGGGGCCCCCAGATGTGGCCAGCGGTACGCCGGCTAGGGGCCTTCCCTTTCTGGGTACGCCGTTGATGGGTTAGCTGCTGGCGGAGAAATATCCGGTGTACCCGCGTGAAAGAGAGCGTGCAGCTTACTGATATCCTCGTCGTATTTGCGGTGTGTCGTTTCGATTAGGCGGGTAAATACACCGCGCAGACCGGATTCGAGCACGTTGATGCCTTCGGCGGTAACTCCACCGGGAACGGCAACCCGCTCGATTAGTTCCTCCGGACTTAGACCGCCTTCGGTCAGTAGTTTGCCGGTACCAAGCAGCATTTCCGAGCCAAGCTCAATCGCCTCGGCGTAACCGATTCCCGTCAGTTCGGCGGCCGATTCCGCCCAAAGCTGCAACATATACGCGACAAAAGCCGGTCCGCAGCTCGACAGATCGGAAGCGATCCGGGTTTCACTCTCTCGGAGGGTAGTCGGCGTGCTGATCGAGGACATCAGCTGTTCCAGCAGCAAACGGTCTTCAGGACGGATTCGTTTGCCGTACATGCAGAGCGAAGCGCCGCTGTGAACAGAATGCGTGATGCTGGGGATGATCTTGGCGATTTTTGAAGGAAGGGCTTCTTCCAATGTTTCGATCTGGACGGGGCTGGTAATCGACACGACGATTTGCTTCTCGTCGAGCACGTCCCGGATTTCCGCGATCACTTCGGGGTAATCCAGGGGTTTGACGCACAAGAAGACGATTTTGCTTCCCTGCACGGCTTCGGCGTTGTTGCTGTAAGCCAGCAGACCAGGATGGCGCTGAATCAACCATTTGGTTTTGTAGGGAGAGCGGTTGCTGGCACAAATGTTAGGTGGGAGCAGCGCGCCGGAACGCAAAAAAGCGTCGATGAGCAGGCTTCCCATGGATCCGGTTCCGATGAAGGCGACTTTCATCCGGCTTCCCCTTTCCGTGCTTAACGCACTGTCTTGGTAAAACGATAAGGTAGATCGCATTCATACCTGTTTCATAAACGGTCAGTTTTACTTTCGCATGAACCTACTTCTGCCGTTTCTACTTCACCTGTATAAATATGTATGCAGCTTGATTGGATCTTCATGACTACAAGTGGATTCTTTTAAGAGGTTTGATAGGGGAGTGGATGATCCTATGCGGAAGGAACTTATATTGACGGCGATCGCTTCAGCTGTGATCGGCGCCGGTTTAATGCTTCTAGCGACGGGCGGCCGAGAGCCTGCCGGGATCGAGGGCTGGGCACCGGTTAATGCTGAGGTGAAATCAGCATTGGCTGCGGCAGACGCAGGAGGCAAGGACTCTGGCGCTGCGGCTGCGGCGGGCAACACGGGGGACGTGAGCGAGAGTCCAACTGCGACAGCTGGCGGCAGCTCGGCGTCGTCAGCGTCCACTACCGGAGCGACTGCTGCACAAGGTAGCGAGGCCGGAGGGGTTAGCGCAGCCGTGCCTCCGACGGACGGGGGCGGTAAATCCGCCGATACCGGGAAGATCAGCATCAATCGCGCCGGATTGGCTGAGCTGCAAGAGATCCCCGGGATCGGGGAGAAGAAGGCGCAGGCGATCCTCGATTATCGCAAAACGCATGGCGCCTTTGCCGCCATCGACGATTTGACTCAGGTCAAAGGAATCGGGGACAAGATGCTGGAGAAAATGAAGCCTTACATCGGGCTGTAGGACTAAGTGATCGAATGACGACTTGTGAGGGTGATAATGGGATGAATCCGGACAATCGTAAAGACTGGGATACGTATTTCATGGATATCGCTTATATGGTGTCGACGCGGTCGCGCTGCAACCGACGTCATGTCGGCGCCGTGCTGGTTCAAGGTAAGAAGCTTCTGGGCACGGCCTATAACGGGGCCCCTTCCGGCGTTCCGGATTGCTCGGAGGCCGGATGTATGATTGCGGAAGAGTATGAACTCGTAATAGAAAACGGCCAGGAGAAAATGGTGAAGAAGCAGCGCTGCGTCCGCACCATCCATGCCGAGCAGAACTTGCTATTGTTCACGGACCGGATCGATCGGGAAGGGTCCAGCGTTTACGTGACGGACGAGCCATGCTGGACTTGCGCGAACATGCTGGCCAATAGCGGTATTACGGAGATTGTGTTCCATCGGTCCTATCCGAAGGATACCGGCAAGGTTACCGCCATGATGGCGCAGAAAGGAATCACCTTCCGCCGTTTGGAAGGTTATCATCCGCCGCAGGAGACAATTGCGCAGGTGGAAGAGTAATCGAATACATTTCACACCATACTTGAATGTGGAAGCACCTCATTCGCCCTTGGGCGGGTGAGGTGCTTTTTTTGTTGTGGCTGATAAGGAGGGGTTCCGATGAATCGTAGACCATTAACCGCGATCGCCTGCGGGTGGGTGGCCGGCAGCGCTATGGCGGCGGGATATCCCGGCTGGCGGTTTTGGTTGTTTGGACTGGGATTATCGCTGACATGCGCGGCCATCGCCTTGATCTGGCGACCGTCTTGGCGAAGTCTGGTTCTAGTCTGGCTGGCTTTCTTGCTTGCGGGCGGTTATTGGCTATATCACGAAACGGGAAATGAAACCCGGATTAGGCTGCCCGCGAACGGACAAGCCGTACGTCTGGAGGGAACGATCGTATCGGCGGTGGAGGTCGACGGCGATCGCGCCGCCTTTACGCTGAAAGCAAGCCGGATCTCGCTGCTGCCGGTCGGATCAAGCACGCTAGTCACCCAAGAAATCCCTGGCGGGGAAAAGATGGCCGTTCAGGTGAGGCTCGCGTCCCAAAAAGAACTGCCTATGGCAGCCTCTTGGCGGCGCGGCCTTCAGGTGACGCTTGACGGAACGCTCGAAGCACCTCAACCGGCACGCAATTTCGGCGCGTTTGACTACCGCCGGTATTTACACCTGCAGCGGATTCACTGGTTGGTTAAGGCGCCGGGCGCTTCCGCTTTGAAGGCGGGGCCGACAACCCGAGGGATTGCCGCTGCTATGGGATCTATTGACACGCTGCGCGCTCGCCTCGGCAATCGCATTGAACGGTTGTTTCCCGAATGGCAGGCGGGATATATGAAGGGACTGCTGATCGGCCTGCAGGATGACCTAGACCCAGACAAATACGCGGAGTTTACACAGCTTGGGTTAACTCATATTCTGGCGATCTCAGGTAGCCATGTGGCGATTAACGTGGCGCTCATTATGGGATTCCTTCGTCTTTGTCGGGTTACGCGGGAGAGCGCGATCACAGTCGCGTTAGCGTTCGTCCCGGCATATATGCTGATCACCGGGTTCTCACCGTCGGTCATTCGGTCCGGATTGATGACGATGCTGGGGCTGTATTTATTAAGGCGCGGGCTGCTGAAGGACAGCCTAAACGTATTGGCGGCGGTTGCCATGCTCATGTTGATCTGGGACCCGTACTATTTGCTGAACGTGAGCTTCCAGCTCTCGTTTGCCGTGACGGCGGGATTGATCGTATTTGTGCCGCTGCTATTGCCGTACTTCCGGTGGTTACCGAGCAAAATGAGGGGCGCCGTAGCCATCACGCTTGTGGCTCAACTGGTCTCTTTTCCGCTGACGATCGTCTATTTCAACCAGTTTTCCCTGTTGTCGATCCTAGCTAACCTCCTACTTGTACCGGTGATCGGCACCCTGGTGCTCCCGCTCGGAACGGGTGCCTTGCTGCTTGGCTGGCTGTCGGTTCGGATCGGTTCATGGGTGGCGTTCCCGGTGCGGTGGTTGAATACGGCAACGTTCGAGGCGACAAGCTGGCTGAGCGCACGCAGCGGCTTCATGACTTATTGGAAATCTCCTTCGTTTCTCTGGGTGGCGGCTTTCTATATTGGTTGCTACCTGTTGCTGTATTGGGGGAAACGACGCGAACGTCATGCTGCTGAAGCGTTAGTCTCCCAGTGGCAAGACGACGACACGGTACCGTTGAGGCCGGTGGTAGACACGTCTCCATCCACTCATCTGAAGGAGCGCGTATGGGCTAGGCGTGTAGATCTCTTGCGTTTAACCTTAGCCGCGGGTCTGGTGCTGCTGCTGATCTCCGGTTATAGTCCAGTCTACAGTAAAGGTACAGGCTACATCGAGTTTATTGATGTTGGTCAAGGCGACTGCGCCTTGATTACGACGCCTTCCGGTAAGCATGTGTTGGTGGATGGCGGAGGCACGGTATCGTTTCGCAAAGCGAAGGATGCTTGGCGAGAGCGCCGCGAACCTTTTGAGGTTGGGGCCAAGACGGTCGTTCCACTGCTCAAGAAACGGGGGATTCACCGCCTGGACGCGGTGATTTTGACACATGGGGACCAGGATCATATCGGCGGTCTGCAGGCCGTGCTGGATTCGTTCCCGGTTGAAGCGCTGCTAATCAACGGCAGTCTGGCGGAGTCGAAGACGATGACAAGTTTGATGGAGACGGCGATAACCCGGCGGATTCCGGTATATTCGGCAAGTCGCGGCATGAACTTACAACCAGATAAGGTCACTCGCTTAGAGGTGCTTTACCCGCTAACAGGCACGGAAGGGTCAAGCCGGATTCCTTTCGTGAAGGAGCAAAACCACCACTCCATCGTATTTCGGTTGGACATGGACGGGGCTTCCTTTTTATTCACGGGCGATATGGATGAGGCGGCGGAGCGGGAGATGCTTGGATTGGATCAGAATACACAAGGAGGTTCGATTGATGTTATGAAAGTGGCCCATCATGGCAGCAAGACATCTACCTCCGCGGCATGGCTGGCCTATTGGCAACCGGCCACGGCGCTGATTTCGGTTGGAGCCTCAAATAACTACGGGCATCCGCATCCCACGGTCGTCGATCGTTTAAACGGGCAGAATATCCAACTCTATCGGACCGATAAGCAAGGTGAAGTTCAGATGAGAGTACGAAGGGGGAAGATCGAGGTCAGGAACAAGCTGCCTCAAACCCCGTAAAATTAGGCCCTTCCCTGATTTCGGCAGGATGACGGGACCTGTTTTTTTTGGTATTCTAAGGTGAGATTGAAAGGATTCCGTACGAGAGAGGCTTGTATTTTCCAGATGATGGACTCCAAATTATTTATAAAAAATAGTAACAACATTGCAACATCTTGTCGGACGTTAGCGTCTGTAAGGATGCAAGGAAGGGGGAGCCTTAGTGGTAGAGCAGGGACTCATCAGAGCCGCTCAAACGGGCGATCGCGACGCTCTAATCACCCTATTGCGAGAAATTGAACAACACGTGTACCGGACGGCCTACTATATTTTGAACAATGAGCAGGATGCACACGACGCTGCTCAAGAAGCTCTCATTCGCATTTATACCAAAATCAATTCTTATGAGGAAAAAGCGCAGTTCAAAACTTGGGTCCAACGGATCGTGACCAACATTTGTATCGACAAATTTCGTAGAAATAAGCCAACGGTATCGATCGAGGAGCACGAAATGGTGTTTCAGGGGAATGATAGCGTGGAGCGTGAGGTCATGTCGGGGTATTTGGCCGACGACATTCGCAGCGCGATCGAGCAATTACCGGAACACCATCGATCGGTGGTTGTGCTGAGGTATTTACAGGACTTTTCGTATAACGAAATCGCTGACAGCTTGAATTTGCCGCTGAATACGGTGAAATCCTACTTATTCAGGGCCAGACAGCAGCTGCAGCATTTACTCCAAGATTATCAGAAGGGTGGTGTATCAGGATGAAGTGCCCGGAGGCGGTGGAATGGATGCATCGTTATCTTGACCATGATTTAAACGAAGAGGAAAGTTTTCTCCTCTTTGAGCATATTCGTAATTGCGAGGAATGCGCTGAAACGTTTGCTCTGTTGAACAAGCTGTCTGCGCAATTGGAGGAGCTGCCGAAGGTGGTTCCGAACTATAGCCTTGTGGATGCGATCCTGCCGCAGCTGGATGAAATCGACCGTGCTCGCCTTGAAGGAGGCAGCGCCGCCGAGGAGACGGTCTTGCCGATGACGGCGGTGCATGTTGAGGCGGGGACCGGCCAAGGCGGTACGCTGCTAAGTCGTCGCAGTTCACGTCGTCAGGATGCGGATGCAGGTGTGCGACGGAGCCGGATCTACCGGTACGGATCGCTGGGGGTAGCAGCGGCTTTGATTCTGGGTGTGTTCATTTATCAATATGAACCACGTACCGTATCGGATGCCGAGATCGCTATGAACACCTCGCTCACGGAATCAGCCAGCGAGAATTCCTCGGCTGCGAATTCGGCCGACGATGCGGCGGGAAGTGCACAGCTGTTCAAGGACGGCAGTAATGCAGGCAGTCTTGAGATGGGGGAACAGGACGCACCGGTTCCTAAGGAGGACGGTAACCCGACCGCGGGTGGGAACTCCGGTGGTGCGGATGACCAGAACGATACTGGAGATTTGATGGCTCCTGTTACTCCTGGAGCGGAACCAGGGAACTCGCAATCCGGCATCAAGGCTCCAAGCGAGCAGGATACCGGTAAGAGCGATCCGACGAGTGACAATTCGGTGCCAACGAATCAGGGCGATCGTGTTCCTGCTCAGGATCCGACTACACCCGAAGCTGGGAATTCGGACTCTGCGGCCGATGCCAAAGCGCCGGAAGGTCTTGAAGATGAGATTATTAACCGGCAATTGACCCTAGAAGATCCGATGGGAAAGTTTGGCATCGCTAGTTTTAATAGCTGGACCTCGCCGGATGGGAAGTTTGAAGCCGAATTGAAGGACGGACATCTGTATGTCTACCGTCTCGACATCCAGGATCGGAAACAGGTAGCTGATGAGGCGATCGACGGAAATTGGGTTGACGGCGCTTGGTCGGAGGACGGACGTGTATTTACGTACGAGACAGAAATCGACGGAACTTCAGCGGTTCGTACGATCGATGCCGAGAAGGCGGCCGCAGCCGCTGCGGAAGAAACGCAGCCCTAGACGCGAATGAGGACGGACAAAATTGGGCGGTTTTCTGAACATGCGGCAGGCACCTTTTCAGGAGATATGGAATAGGTTATAGGTATAGTAGAGATAGCGGTTTGGACCCCTGATCGTCGTATGACCGCTGGCGGGAGAGTTTCTAGAGCTTTTCGGCCCGCGTTTATATAGATGTTCCGGGACAGAGGGATCTTTCGCCAAGAGGCAGAGGTCCCTCTGTTGCATTTTAAGCGGTTGTTTAAAAAATCATCTCGGGATCACGAAGTTAATTCATGGGTGGCCTCTCGGCGTCGAATCTTGAATTCAGCCGGGCCAGGCGGATGCTTCCGAAGTATGTTTCCTTCGGAAACATTTCAGTTGCTCACGTAGCCTACGGCTACGCTCTGCTACTCCGTCCCTAGCTTCATCCAACCTTCTTGGTGCTCCGAGCTGACTCAATTCGCTGCGCTCCATTAACTTTCAGCAATTTAACGGAACTCAGCGCCGTTATTTGTCTGTTTTGCCGAAGCTCAGATTTCTAACGGAACCAGGAGACCTTATCTCGGATGAAATCAGCACAATCCACATGATTATGGCCTAATAAGGTCTCTGGAGTCCGTTACAACGGGAAATCGTTGGGAAATGAGCAAATAAGGGCTGTACGTTCCGTTACGATACAATCCAGCCGGATCTGCAGCTAACTACCGTTATTTCGATCGGCGTGACAAACAGGGTTTGGACGAATGACCGAAATCGAAGTATGATGGATAGAGGTAATGAAGACGGAAGGGAGAACCCGAATGGACGCAAAGCAAGCGATGAAAGACATTAAGCAGGGGCGGATCTCCCCGCTATACGTTTGTTATGGTACGGAGAAATACCAGATTCAAGAGTTCGTGGGCCTGCTCCAGGAGCAGCTTGTGGATCGGGATCAAAAGGACTTTGCTTTGGCCTCTTTTGATTTGGCGGAGACCCCGATCGAAGTGGTGGTCGAGGAGGCAGAGACGATGCCTTTCCTCGTGGAGCGTAAGCTGATTGTTGTCCGTGACTCCGCCCTGCTTGTAGCAGGCGGCAAGGAAGGCGGCAAAATCGAGCATAAGGTAGAAACGCTGCTGACGTATATCGGCAATCCTGCGGAGCATAGTGTGATCGTGTTTGTGGTGAACGGCGAGAAGCTGGACGAGCGGAAGAAGGTCGTCAAAGCGATCAAGGCAGCCGGTACGGCGTTGTCCTTTATGCCGCTGGGCGGCGGGGAGCTTGTTCAGTGGGTCGTGCAAGAGGTGGAGAAACGCGGCTGCCGGATCGGACGCGACGCGGCGGAGGCGTTGATTGCGGCGAGCGGCGTACAGATGGCCGCCTTGGCTGCAGAAACAGACAAGCTCTGCTTGTACGCCGGTGTCGGAGGTATGATCGATACCGCGGCGGTTGAGCAGTTGGTAGCCCGCAGTACGGAGCAAAATGTATTCGTAATGGTGGAGCATATCGCTGCGATCCGGCTGGAACAGGCGCTTGGCATCTTCTACGAACTGCTGAAGCAGCGCGAGGAGCCGATCAAGATCGCGGCGTTGATCGCCCGACAGTTCCGGATCATGCTGCAGGTGAAAGAACTTGGACGCCAGAGCTACTCCCAGCAACAGATCGCCTCGCAACTGAGCTTGCACCCGTACGTCGTGAAGCTGGCCGGCGATCAGGCCCGTAAATTTGAAGCCGGACGGCTGCGGACCATCCTGTCCGAGTTGGCCGAGTTGGATTACCGGATGAAGAGTGGACAAATCGACAAGGTGCTGGGGTTAGAGTTGTTCCTGCTAAAACTGGGAGCCTAGAGGCGACAATCGCCCGCCCCCATCCAAAAGAAAGCCAAAAAGACCTGAACGATTTATCGTTCAGGTCTTTTTGAGCTTAGTTGAAGACTAACTTCATTATTATTAACGAGGCTTACGCTTGGGCCGTAAGTTCGTTCAATTTTTTTGCCAAGCGGGACTTCTTACGGGCAGCTGCATTTTTGTGGATCAAACCTTTAGTTACAGCTTTGTCCAATTTTTTGGTTGCAGCCACGAAAGCAGCTTTAGCTGCTTCTACTTCGTTGTTCGCCAGAGCGGTGTCGGCAGTTTTCACAGCCGTACGCAGGGCGGATTTTTGCGAAGCGTTCAGTACGCGGCGTTTGTCGTTCGTCTTCACGCGTTTGATTGCGGATTTAATGTTAGGCATTGCATTCACCTCCTGTAAAGCATATATCAACCCAGATGATTCACAACTTAAAATATTTTATCACGCAAGATAGTAAAAAGCAATAAATTCATCATACTGAATCTCTCGATTTCGCGCAAGTTTTACCGCCTGACCGAAGGCATGTATAAACGCTTTCCCTCTCCCGCACAATAAAGGCAATCAGAGGAAATGGAGGTCATATGGCATGAATTTAGATTTGCGGGAGTATTCCGTACGCACCGACTTAGCCGTTGAATCGAAGGAAATCGCGGAAACAGCCCATGGCGGGCCGGTTCCAGGGCTAAATGAGCAGGTCGAGGAGCAGGACGGAATCAAGATCACCCGACTGGATGTGACCAACGAGGCGGCCTCGCGGCAAATCGGACGAGTCCAAGGACATTACGTCACGTTGGAGGTTCCCGGCCTCCGGAATCAGGACACCGAGCTGCAGGAGAAAGTCGCCGCCGCATTTGCTAAGGAGTTTACCGCATTTTTAAATAAAATTGGGGTGGGTCCCGGGGCGAAGACATTGATCGTCGGACTGGGCAACTGGAACGTTACTCCGGATGCGCTAGGGCCGCTGGTGGTGGAGAATGTCATGGTCACTCGCCATTACTTCGAGCTTACGCCGGATCAAGTGGCGCCGGGTTACCGAGAGGTTAGCGCCATTGCGCCCGGCGTGCTGGGAATCACCGGCATTGAATCCAGTGAGGTGGTGCAGGGGATCGTTGAGCGGACGCGACCGGATCTGATCATCGCCATCGACGCGTTGGCATCACGTTCGTTGGAACGGGTCAATACGACGATCCAGGTCGCTGATATCGGCATCCACCCCGGTTCCGGTATTGGCAACAAGCGTCGAGGACTGACCAAGGAAATTTTGGGCGTACCTTGCATCGCGATCGGCGTACCGACGGTGTGTTATGCGTCCACGATCGTTAATAATGTGTTCGATTTGATGAAGAGTCACTTCAATGATGAGAGCGACGACGGGAACGCACCCACGAAACAGATTATGGGCATGCTGAACGACTTAAGTGAAAGCGAGCGACTGGGTCTTGTCAAAGAAGTGCTCGAGCCGCTTGGACATGATCTCATCGTTACCCCGAAAGAAATCGATGAATTCATTGAAGATGTGGCTAATGTCATCGCGAGCGGGCTGAACATCTCGTTGCACGAGGCGGTTACCCCGGATAACGTGGCATCCTACACCCATTAACGCCCGCACCTTCCTCCTACTCCCGAATCACAAGAAATCCGTGAATCTAGCGGATTTCTTTTTTTTGTGAGAATTCGAGGTTCTAGCTCTTGAACTAGGTTCATAGATTTGGAATATAGTTCGAAAGCGGCTGGAGGAGGAAACGCATATGAAATTCAAGGCTTGGAATCTAGGAAAAATGAGACGGAATCTGCTGCATGTGTTGGCGCTTGGACGCACATTTTTGCTGTTATCGGTCATGTCGGTGATCTTTTTCGTCATGTTGGGGGTGCTGGGCATTGCCGAGAAGAATCTCAATACGTCCCCGGTTTCTTCGATGAAGGGGCTGGCGGCTTCGCTGTCGAGCGGGTTTTTCATGGATATGGTTGGCATGGAGCTGCCGCACGCGGCCAGCGAAAAGCAGATGCCGGCGATATCGGGTCGGCAGATGACGAATTTCGTCTTTCAGCTGTTAACGGATGTTAATCCATCCGATCCGAAGAGTCTGGTCGCCCGCGAAGTACCGGGCCTCGGCGCGGACAGTCCGATCCTGCTGCGCACAGGCTCCGGCAATGGTATTGCTCAAGCGCCTGAGGATTACCGGCCAGGCACAGGGGCGGATGGCAGCGCACCGGATCACCCGGAACCGGATGCCGTAGAAGGCGGGGATGGCGTTGACCCAGGGACGGGCGGTACCGATTCGGGCGAAGCGAAGCCCCCAGAACAGGAGCCCGGGAAGACGGACGGTTCGTCCGGGGATCAGGGAGATCCTTCGATCAAACCGGGGAACAAAAACATCGTGATGATCTATCATTCGCATCCGCAAGAATCTTTTAATCCGGTGCTGGGCACCAATGTAGATAATCCGAGCTCGGCGGAAGACAAGAAGAACGTAGGTTTAGTCGGTGAGGCACTAGCGCAGGAGCTCGAGCGAAAAGGGGTCGCCGCCTTGCACTCGTTCGAAAATTATGCGGGTAAGGTGAGCAATTACAACTACAACTATTCATATAAATATTCACGAGAGACCGTGAAGCAGGCGATGGCCGAAAACGGCAAGCTGCAGTATTTTATCGATATCCACCGCGACTCGCAACGCCACGATAAGACGACCACAACCATCGACGGTGTCAATTATGCTCAGGTTTATTTCATCATCGGGCACGGCAATGAGAACTGGCGTGAGAACGAGAGATTCGCCAGCTCGATCCATGACCGGCTGGAGAAGGCGTATCCCGGGATTTCCAGAGGGATATGGGGGAAGACGTCTTCCCAGGGCAATGGGGAGTACAACCAGTCGTTGTCGCCGAACAGCGTCCTGATCGAGATCGGCGGGATCGACAACAGCGAGGAAGAACTGGAGAGCACCGCGAAAGTGTTGGCTGGGATTTTGGCGGATCTGTATTGGGAAGGTCAGGACGCGGAGAAAGCGGGCAAGCTCACGAAAAGCGGCTCGAACGGCGGCGCATCCAACGCAAACCAAACAAACAATGGAGTGAGCAAGGGCTCACCAAAAACCGGAGATACGAGCAAGAAATCTTGAGTTTTTATTAACGAAGTAAACGGGGGATGGACATGGCGAAAACGTTGCGCAAAACCTTGGTATACGGACTTTTGCTGGCGGCAGGGGTGACGCTTGGGATGCAGCTCGCTGAAAGCGGAACAACGTCGGTGTACGGGCCCGGCTTTCAAACCGGAGGGACGACAGTAGGCGCTAACGGACAATCCATGGGGGGGGCGTATCCGCAGCAGCAATACAACAACGGCTGGTCGTCCGGCCCCACCACCCCCGTATGGACCACAACCGGCCAAGGTAATGCAACTCCACAGGGGACAACTGGCGGGTACACCTTGGTCCCGAGCTACGGTACGGTCCAAAATGGAGCGACCACCCCGAGCGCGACGGCTAATGGATCTAATCTCCCAGCTGCCGGCGGCCAGGTCATGCAAACGCCAGCCGACTTGCTCCTGCCGCCGCCGTCTCCACCGGCCGTCGACCGCTTTGCCGACAAAGCGGCCCATTTACTGCAGCAGGCTTCGCAGAAAAGCATTCATTGGGTAGCCTCTCTGTTTGGCCCCGGGGAATGAAATAACGATTTATAGCGAATGGTGGATTTGTTATACTATTGTTAGATTGTTATGAATCCGTTCGTTATACGTTATTTCGGAGGTTAGAATTCTTGAAGAAAATCACGATGCAGCAAATCGCCGATCACCTGGGCGTTTCGAAATTCGTTGTATCCAAGGCATTGTCCGGCAAGGGAGGCGTCAACGAACAGACCCGAGAGCGGGTTATTCAAGCCGCTTCCCGGCTCGGTTATTTTAATCAGAAGAACGGCTATGTCAAGAACGTCATTCCCTCAGGAACCACGCTGCCGGCGCCGGCCGGCAAGCAGTCGGTCTTGGTGCTGATGCCTAATATCCGGTTTCAGAATAAGGAGTCGCTATATTGGGGACGGTTGCTGGAGGGCATCTCCCGGGAACTTGAGGTGCAGCAGCTAGGGATGATCATCGTATCGGAACCCCGGGGCGACAATTTCATCAATATCCTCAATCCGGATGGCATTCTGGGGATGATCGGAGTCGGGCAGATCGCTACCTCGTTCCTGCTGGAGGTGCACCGGATCGGGCTGCCGATGGTACTTGTCGATCATGAGGACCCGCTGATTCCCAGCGATACGGTTTTTGCGAACAACCTTGACGGAATGGCCCGCCTGACCACCCATTTGATCGGACTGGGGCACCGGGAACTGCACTTCTTGGGGAATTCGGCGTTCTCCCGCAGCTTCCGTGATCGCTGGATCGGTTATCGCAGTGCTTTGGAGGAGTACGGCTTGACGCCGCAATCCTCGGATGATCCGATGCTGCAGCTGGAAGGCATCGATACCGGGGCTTACGGGGACGAGATGCACGGGTGGCTGGAACGGCGGAGAAAGACAGGGGCACTCCCGACGGCGCTCGTGTGCGCGAATGATTCCATCGCCATCCATGCCTGCACCGTCTTAAGCGAGATCGGCGTAAACGTACCTGGGGACCTTGTTGTCAGCGGGTTTGATAATATCGAAGACGCAGCCCGCAACACGCCTGCGATTACGACCATCCATGTGCCGAAGGAAGACCTTGGCCAGCGTGCGGTGAGAAAGCTGGTGGATCGGCTCGCGCATCCGGATGCGCCCCAGGAGAAAATCATGATCTCCGTCGAGACCGTGTATCGGGACTCTACCGCCGAGCCACAACAGACCGGGCGATAGAAGGCGCTCACCGCCGCTGCCTTTCATACGAGAACAACCCAAAAGAGCGAACGAGCAAGGGATCATCCCCTTGCCGTTCACTCTTTAATTTATACAGGCATCTGTTTAGAAAATGCTCGTTTCGTTCAACCAATGGATTCGCTGCTGTACGCAGGCTTAGGAGCGCAGCGGATCCTCCGGTGTGTTTAACACATAGGGATCGACCGTCGTCGCGGCGGGGTAGACGAATTTATCTCGCTGTGATTGCTGCCTGCCCTTGCAACTGATATAATAAATTGATTGTATGACTTCGATGATTTGTGGTGGGGGTAAGGATGACAGATATCAGAGCTAGACAAGCGAATATTCGCAATTTCTGTATTATTGCACATATAGACCATGGCAAATCGACATTAGCCGACCGAATTCTGGAGTATACCGGGGCGCTGACAACACGGGAAATGCAGGAGCAGGTTCTTGATCAGATGGATTTGGAACGTGAACGCGGCATCACGATCAAGCTTCAGGCGGTCCGCCTGACCTACCGTGCCGACGACGGCGAGGAGTATTTACTGAACCTCATCGATACGCCGGGACACGTCGATTTCACCTACGAGGTCTCCCGCAGCTTGGCCGCATGCGAAGGAGCCTTGCTGGTAGTGGACGCCGCTCAGGGGATCGAGGCGCAAACGTTGGCTAACGTTTATCTGGCGCTGGATAACAATCTGGAGATTTTGCCGGTCATTAACAAGATCGACTTGCCAAGCGCCGATCCCGATCGGGTGAAGCAGGAGATTGAAGATGTCATCGGACTGGATGCCAGCGAAGCGGTACATGCCTCCGCCAAAGCGGGGATCGGGATTAAGGAGATTCTGGAGCAGGTCGTACAGAAGGTGCCTGCGCCAACGGGTGACCCGGATCAGCCGCTGAAGGCGTTGATTTTCGACTCGCATTATGACCCTTACAAGGGTGTAATCGTATACGTGCGAGTCATTGACGGACAGATCAAAGCCGGCTCAAAAATCAAAATGATGGCGACGGAAAAAACGTTTGAGGTTATCGAAGTGGGGGCCTTTAAACCGCGGATGACGATCGTGGACGAGCTGAATGTCGGCGATGTCGGCTTTATCGTTGCCGGCATCAAGACGGTCGGCGACACTCGCGTCGGGGATACCGTCACGGATGCGAAGCATCCGACAGCCGAACCGCTTCCGGGTTACCGTAAGATTAACCCGATGGTCTACTGCGGTTTGTATCCGATCGAAACGTCGGATTACAACGACCTGCGCGAAGCGCTGGAGAAGCTGCAGCTGAACGACGCTTCGCTGAGCTTCGAACCGGAAACCTCAAGCGCGCTGGGCTTCGGTTTCCGCTGCGGCTTCTTGGGATTGTTGCACATGGACGTCATTCAAGAACGAATTGAACGGGAGTTTAACATTCCACTGATTACGACGGCGCCAAGCGTTATTTACAAAGTAACGCTGACGAACGGGGAGACGATCTCCATCGACAACCCGTCCAACTATCCGGAGGTCGGCAAAATCGACTATGTCGAGGAGCCTTACGTCAAAGCGGCGATCATCGTACCCAATGATTATGTGGGAACCGTCATGGAACTGTGCCAAAGCAAACGCGGCGAGTTCGTGAATATGGAATACCTCGATACGACCCGTGTGACGATTACGTACCAGGTACCATTGTCGGAGATTGTATATGACTTCTTCGATCAATTGAAATCGAGTACGAAGGGGTACGCTTCTTTCGATTATGAACTGTCGGGTTATCGTCAATCGAACCTGGTGAAGATGGACATCCTCTTGAACGGAGAGCAGGTCGACGCCTTGTCTTTTATCGTCCACCGGGAACGTGCCTACCACCGCGGCCGGATCATATGCGAGAAGCTGCGTGAGCTGATCCCGCGCCAAATGTTTGAAGTGCCGATTCAGGCCTCGATCGGGCAGAAGGTTATCGCCCGCGAAACCGTGAAGGCGATGCGCAAGAACGTTCTTGCCAAGTGTTACGGCGGCGATATCTCGCGGAAACGCAAGCTGCTGGAGAAGCAGAAGGAAGGCAAGAAGCGGATGAAGCAGGTCGGCAATGTCGAGGTGCCGCAGGAAGCGTTTATGGCAGTACTGAAAATCGACGACAATTAAGAAATGTAAATCGTTTGATGAAGGAAAGCCGTCAGGCTTTCCTTTCTACTATTAATCATGAAAATATCGGAGGAGGGCATGACCGTGAACCAAACGACAAACCTATCAGGGCAGGGAGTGCCGATCCATAACCCAGCGGCAAGCAGCGATCAGGTGAAAGCGGAACGATCCCGTGCGCCGCAAGCCGTATATATCCATATCCCGTTTTGCACAAACAAGTGCTTTTATTGCGATTTCAATTCCTACGTTTTAAAAGATCAACCGGTGATGGATTATTTGCGTGCCTTGGACCGGGAAATGGAGCTTACGGTTCAGCAGACCCCACCGGGTGAAATCCGCAGTATCTTCGTCGGCGGCGGCACGCCAACTGTGCTCAATCCGCAAGAAATGGAGTTCTTCCTGGCATCGGTCAGACGCCATTTCCCCCATTGGTCCAGCGATATTGAATTTACGATGGAAGCCAACCCGGGAACGACAGACTTGGACAAAATGACGGTCATGAAAGACGGCGGTGTGAACCGGGTCAGCTTCGGCGTGCAGGCGTTCCAGAATGAACTGTTAAGCGGTATCGGCCGGATTCATAACACGGACGACGTTTACCGGAGCCTGGACAATGCGCGCGCCGTCGGACTTAACAATCTGTCCATCGACTTGATGTTTGGACTGCCGAATCAGACTGTTGAGATGCTGAATTATAGCGTTTCTCGGGCGCTGGAACTCGGGCTGCCCCATTATTCGATCTACAGCTTGAAGGTCGAAGAGAACACGTTGTTCCATACGCTGTATCACAAAAATCAGCTTCCGCTCCCCAGTGAGGAAGAGGAACTGAACATGTATCTGCTGCTGATGGAACGGATGCAGCAGGCTGGATATAAGCAATACGAGATTAGTAACTTTGCGAAACCGGGTTTGGCCAGCCGGCATAACATTACTTATTGGAAGAATGAAGATTATTATGGTCTCGGTGCCGGCGCCCACGGTTATGTTGGCCGTCAGCGTCACGTCAATATCAAAGGCGTTAACCCTTACGTGGAAGCGGCAAAGGCAGGCCTCCCGCGTCTCGAACAGTTTGGCGTGTCCCGGGAAGAGGCGATGGAGGATTTCGTGATGGTAGGCCTTCGCATGTTGGACGGCATCCGCAAGGCGGACTTCCGCAAGCAATTTGACGAAGAGCTGGACGACGTGTTTGCCCAGCCGCTCAATAAAATGCTTAGCGCCGGTTTGCTGGAGACCCATGAAGATGGAGAAGGCTACCGGTTGAGCAAGCAAGGCGTATTGTTCGGAAACGAGGTATTTGCCGAGTTTATCGGCATATTAACCGTATAAGGACTGAGGATTTCAAGCAGCTAGCACTTCATTTACGAAGTGGCTAAGCTGCTTTTTTGCATTCCCCTGAATATACTTTGAACGTGACATGACGGTGAAACATTTTTCTTGAAGTTTTATACCGTATAATGTATATTTATTCATATTATTTGTGATCGAGGGGGAAATCAGCATGCCAGCGGTTGCTGTGTGCAGGAAGGCTAACTTAGCGGACGTCGAGCCATTATATAACATGATTGAGGGGTATGCCCGGCGGGGAATCATGCTGCCGCGTTCGCGGGCGGTGCTGGAGCGTCAGGTCAAGGATTTCGTCGTCGCGGAAGTGGATGGCGAGGTTGTCGGCTGCGGATCGCTGTGTAAGCTGGGTGAGGAACTAGTTGAGATCCGTTCGCTTGGGATTGCCGAAGGCCACAAAGGCAAAGGGCTGGGATCCATGCTCGTCGAGCAATTGGTAGAAGAGGCGCGGAGACAAGCAATCCCCAAGGTGATGGCGCTCACGTATGAGGTTTCCTTTTTCGTGAAAAACGGGTTTGCGGTCGTTGATAAAGAGATCTTTCCGGAGAAAGTGTGGACCGACTGCGTGAATTGTGCGAAGCAGCATTGCTGCGATGAAATCGCGGTTCTTAAGATACTGGACTGACTTGACAATCGTCAGGTCGGTTTGGTATTTTTGTATTAGTAATTAGCACTCTACGACATTGAGTGCTAACGAACCGAAAAATCGAGGGTACTCAGGAGGGATTGCCATGTTAACGGAACGCCAAAGAATGATTTTAACAGCTATTGTTGACGATTATATTCGCTCGGCGGAGCCTGTGGGATCCCGAAGCATTTCGAAGCGGGGCGATGTCGGGTACAGCCCGGCGACGATTCGCAATGAAATGGCCGATTTGGAGGAGCTCGGTTTTTTGGAGCAGCCGCATACGTCGGCGGGGCGAATTCCTTCTCATAAGGGATACCGCTACTATGTGGATCACCTGACACCGCTAAATTTGCTAACGAACGATGAATTGACAACGTTAAAAGCGTTTTTCGCGGAGAAGCTGAACGCAACCGAACAAATGATTCAACATGCCGGTACGATACTTTCCCAAATGACTAACTATACTTCCATCCTGCTTGGGCCGGAAGTTTTTCATACGTCTTTGCGGCATTTTCAGCTATTGCCGTTGAATGAGACGACGGCGGTTGCCATCGTCGTGACGAATACGGGACAAGTGGAGAACAAGACGATATCCGTCCCGGCTGGCTTGTCTGTTTCAGAGATGGAACGGGTGGTCAACCTGTTGAACCGCAAGCTCACCGGCGTGCCGATTTACAAGCTCAAGTCCGCCTTGTATAACGAGATCGGTCAAGAGATGCAGCGGCACATCGAGCATTTTGAAGAACTGATGAAGGTCTTAGATCAAGCACTCGACGCCGGAACGGATGCGCAACGTCTCTTCCTAAGCGGGGCGACGAACATGCTAACGCAGCCGGAGTTCCGCGACGTCGACAAGGTGAAGGGAATCTTGGATTTGTTGGAGGAGACGCCAACCTTGACGAAAATGATCTCCTCGGCGGCAGGTTCCGGGATCCAGGTGCGCATCGGTACCGAGAACGACCATGTGGCGTTCGCCAACTGTAGTCTCATCACGGCAACCTATCAATTGGAAGGTGAAGCGGTTGGAACGATCGGCATCCTGGGACCGACACGGATGGAATACGCCAGGGTCATCCGGATTTTAGAGATTTTATCGAGGGACTTGAGTAAATTTCTAACCCGGATGCCGTAACATGCATGAACGATGGATCTAGCTGCATGTTAAGGAGGCGAGCATCTTGAAGGAATCACAGCCGATTCAAGACAACATCAATCATAATGTAGAGGAAGAAATGAACATGAACGATAACGTGCAAGAGGACTTGCAACAAACCCCGGAACCGGAACCGAGGCAGGAGGAAGTTACCCAGGAACCGAAGGGTGTGACAGAAGAGGTTACCGCAGAAGCTGGCGCTTCCGCCGAGCTGGAGAAGCTGCGCGCAGAGAGTGAGGATTACCAGCAGCGGCTGCTAAGAACGCAGGCCGATTTCGATAACTTCCGTCGTCGTACGGTCAAGGAGAAGGAAGAGTTAGGGAAATACGCTTCCGCCAAGTTGATTACCGAGCTGCTGCCAGTGATCGACAACTTTGAACGTGCACTCAGCACGGCTGGGGAGAGCACAGACGCCAATTCCTACATTAAGGGAGTGGAGATGATCTTCCGTCAGCTGGAAGGTGTGCTTAAGACGGAAGGTCTGACACCAATGGAAGCGGAAGGACAGCCGTTTAACCCTGAATTCCACCAAGCGATTATGCAAGTGGAATCCGATGAGCATGAAGAGGGCATCGTCGTAGAAGTGGTGCAGAAAGGTTATCTATTGAAAGATAAGGTACTGCGCCCGGCGATGGTCAAAGTTAGCGGCTAATCTCTCTGGCCAGCTTTGTGATCTTAGATGATTTAACCTATTAAGGAGGACATAACGTAATGAGCAAAGTAATCGGTATTGACTTAGGAACAACCAACTCCTGCGTAGCAGTAATGGAAGGCGGCGAAGCGGTCGTCATTCCCAACCCGGAAGGCGCGCGTACGACTCCCTCTGTCGTAGGTTTTAAGAAAGACGGTGAACGGATCGTCGGGGAAACGGCTAAACGTCAAGCCATCACCAATCCGGATCGTACGATCATTTCGATTAAACGGCATATGGGTACAAACCATAAAGAATCGATCGACGGTAAAGATTTCACGCCGCAGGAAATTTCCGCAATCATTCTGCAGAAGCTGAAATCCGACGCAGAAGCCTATTTGGGCCAAACGGTGACCCAAGCGGTAATCACAGTTCCGGCTTATTTTAATGACAGCCAACGTCAAGCGACCAAAGACGCCGGCAAAATTGCAGGTCTTGAAGTGCTGCGGATCGTCAACGAACCAACTGCGGCTGCTTTGGCTTATGGCCTGGAAAAAGCGGAAGATCAAACGATTCTCGTCTATGACCTCGGCGGCGGGACGTTCGACGTATCCATCCTTGAGTTGGGCGACGGCTTCTTCGAAGTAAAGGCGACCAGCGGGGATAACCATCTCGGCGGCGATGACTTCGACCAGAAGATCATCGATTACTTAGTGGCTGAATTCAAGAAGGATCAAGGGATTGATCTGAGCAGAGATAAAGCGGCCGTGCAACGTTTGAAGGATGCCGCGGAGAAAGCGAAGAAAGAATTGTCCGGGGTATTAACCACGACGATTTCTCTGCCGTTCATCACCGTAGTTGACGGCGTGCCGCAGCACCTTGAAGTCAATCTTACTCGCGCGAAATTTGAAGAATTAAGCGCGGATCTCGTAGAGCGTACGCTTGGCCCAACTCGCCGCGCATTAAGCGATGCGGGGATGACGCCTGCGGATATCGATCGGATCGTCCTTGTCGGCGGCTCCACGCGGATTCCAGCTGTTCAGGAAGCGATCAAGAAATTGACCGGCAAAGAACCGCACAAAGGCGTGAACCCGGACGAAGTTGTAGCACTTGGCGCAGCGGTGCAAGCAGGCGTGCTGACGGGCGATGTCAAAGACGTCGTATTGCTCGACGTGACTCCGCTTTCGCTGGGGATCGAAACGGCCGGCGGCGTATTTACGAAGATGATTGAACGGAATACGACGATTCCGACAAGTAAATCGCAAGTATTTTCCACCTATGCCGACAACCAGCCAAGCGTAGAAATCCACGTCCTGCAAGGGGAACGGGAGATGGCGGCCGGCAACAAAACGCTGGGACGTTTCATGCTGGGTGACATTCCACTCGCACCACGCGGCGTACCGCAAATCGAAGTGACTTTCGACATCGATGCGAACGGGATCGTAAACGTATCGGCAACAGATAAAGGCACCGGCAAGAGTCAGAAAATCACAATCACTTCTTCCAGCGGCTTGAGCGACGAGGAAGTCGAGAAGATGATGAAAGACGCCGAGCTGCATGCAGAAGAAGACAAGAAACGCAAAGAGCTGGTTGAAGCGAAGAACAACGGCGACCAATTGATCTACAGCGTTGACAAGACGTTGAAAGAGTTGGGCGACAAAGTAGACGCAGCCGAAACCGACAAAGCCAATGCGGCCAAAGAAGAGCTGAAGAAAGCGCTGGAAAGTGACGATCTGGAGCAAATCAATGCGGCTTCGGAGAAATTGACCGAGATCGTTCAGCAATTGTCCGTGAAGCTGTATGAGCAAGCTTCGCAGGCAGCCGGAGCGGAAGGTGCAGCCGAATCTGCCGGCGGTCAAACCCGCGATAACGTCGTGGACGCCGACTATGAAGTTGTTGACGAAGACAAGAAACAAAGCTAAGATGACTCACAGAGCAGTTTGAGTCTGGTGAATAGACTTTGCAACCGGGAAGGTCAAAGTGCGGGCTGCTTCCGCGCTTTGACTTTCCTTTTGCCGATTAGTGTGAAAATTCAAGATTCGATGTCGAATTAGCTTCTCGATTTACTTCGTGATCAAAAGACGACAAGACGGGGGTGGAAGAATGGCAGAAAAACGCGATTACTACGAGGTGCTGGGCCTCGGTAAAACCGCATCCGACGAGGAAATCAAAAAAGCTTACCGCAAGTTGGCCCGGCAGTATCACCCGGACGTCAATAAAGCGGAGGATGCGGAAGCGAAATTTAAAGAAGTTAAAGAAGCGTATGACGTCCTGAGTGATTCAGAGAAACGTGCGCGTTATGACCAATATGGCCATGTTGATCCGAATCAAGGGATGGGCGGCGGCTTTTCCGGCGGGGATTTTGGCGGCTTTGGGGATATCTTCGATATGTTCTTCGGCGGCGGTGGAGGCGGTCGGCGTGATCCTAATGCTCCGCAGCGCGGCAATGATTTGCAATATACGATGACGATCGAATTCAAAGAAGCGGTGTTTGGCAAGGAAACGGACATTACGATTCCACGCACTGAAAACTGCGACACTTGCTTTGGCACTGGGGCCAAACCCGGAACGAAGCCGGTTACTTGCTCCGTGTGCCATGGTACTGGGCAGCAGGAAGTCGTACAGAACACACCGTTTGGCCGTATGGTTAATCGGCGGGCCTGCAGCAACTGCGGCGGCAAAGGTCAAATCATCAAGGAAAAATGTTCGACCTGCGCCGGCAGCGGTAAAGTGAAAAAACAGCGTAAAATTCATGTGCGCATTCCTGCCGGGGTTGATGACGGGGCGCAATTGCGGATGTCTGGGGAAGGCGAAGGCGGACTTCGCGGCGGTCCTGCCGGTGACCTGTACATCGTTATCCGCGTGAAAACACATGATTTCTTTGAACGCGAAGGCGACGATATCTATTGCGAAGTTCCGTTAACGTTCGCTCAAGCTGCGCTTGGCGATGAGATTGAAATTCCGACGCTGACGGAGAAGGTGAAGCTGAAAATTCCGGCCGGAACGCAAACCGGAACCTATTTCCGCTTGAAAGGCAAAGGGGTTCCGCGTCTGCGCGGGATTGGCCAGGGAGATCAGCACGTGAAAGTGGTCATCGTAACGCCAAGCAAGCTGAGTGACGAGCAGAAGGAATTGCTGCGCCAATTCGCATCGCTGGACGGCGAACTGACACACGAGCACGAACAATCTTTCTTTGACCGAATGAAACGAGCATTTCGCGGGGACTGATCCCCAATGAAAAAGCGCGAACCGAGGATTCCAACTCGGTTCGCGCTTTTTTTGCTATGGGTTTTGGATCTCTGCCATGATTTCTTCCTCCAATACCAGGCGGATATCTTCCCGGAACACCCGCATCCCATATTCCCGATGAACGTACACCATGATCGCTTCCATGATGTTCGATTCGATGATATACCGGCTGCGACCGTTAACCCAAACCTCGCCGGTATAACCGGTATCTTCATCCCAACTGAGTTCCACCGTCACGTCGGTGGGTCGGACGGATGTCCGTTCAGCGGTATGCAGGCAAATCGCGTTAATGATCTCGTCCATCCCGAGGATCATGGTTTAATATCGGCCTCCGCCCCGGTAATCATCGTGGCGCGGCCGCTTCTTAAACCGCCGATACAAGGCCATGACGGCGATAATAATGACATAGATGGCCAATAGGTTTACGGCTAACCCTAACAGGTTGCCAAAGAAGCCCATATTGCCAAACAATCCGCCGAACAACAGGCCGGCAAAACCGCCGATCATCATCCCGCGCATAAAGCTGCCGCCGCTGAAGAATCCCCGGTTCGTCGTTGGGGTCCCTGTCGTAGCTCCCGTTCGATTGCCCGTCGTATTCTGGTAATCGCTTTGCGCCGGCTTCTTCGGAGTTGGTTTATAGGTGCGCGGCCCGGATTTGAACCCTCCGCCGCGTCTTGCGTCGGCAAAGTCCGGGGCGGTGAAGGTGAAGAAGACGGTAAAGACCATCATGAGCAGCATTATTCTTTTTAACATGGTGCATGAACCCTCCTATGCAAGTAAGTATGTTCTGTTCCCTCGCAAGTAATACGGACAAGTCTGTCTGTCGTTTCAAATTTTAAATAAACTAGCCAGGAACAAAATTTGTATAAAGCCAAGGCCAAGATTACATCCTACGGAATAATGGGCTGTGAAGGGTGCAGTTTCATTGAAGCGTAAAACGAAAGGCAGGGAGGAAGAATGGCTGAGAAGAATATTTTGGCCTATTTCAAAAGCCCGGAGGAAGCCGAAGGGGTGGCCCGTAAATTAAGTGCACTGCGGGTGGAGGATATGTCGATCGACCGCTTCAGCCGTTATGCCGGCGAAGGTTACGATCCGATGAACCCAGTAACGGGGAGCATATCCAGCTTAGCGGCGATTACCCAGGATGCGGCGATCACCAACCGTTCGGCGGGCATTCTGGCGGCTGCGGATCCGGCAGCCAGCGGACTTAGCCATGGGGGACAAGGCGGCCCAACCGGCCATGATATCCTGCTGACCGCCGTTGTCGATGAATCGATACACCATCAGGCGCTTCGAATTATTGAGGAATCGGGCGGCTTGATTTAGCGAATGAGCATTTTTAACCTAAAGGAGATGAACAATGAGATGAGTCAAAATCAGGAGGATCGGCGAACAAAGCGAGTTTCCGCCAATGGAAAGAATCTACCGATCGGACATAACAACGATGTAGAGTTTGCCGAGGATTTAGCCGATCAGGAGGACTGGGAAGCACTGGAGCGCAGCGAACGAGCAGACGCTCGCCAGCAGGGACAATACAAATTGTAACGGTAACGGCAGGCGGGGGAACCTTTATCGAGGCTCCTCCGTTTTGTTTTGTCACGTTCTTTATTCTATAGTACAATAAAACTTATGCATGTTAGTCAAGGAGGAAATCATACGATGATTTGGAAGGAAATAACTATACATACGACGGAAGAAGCGGTGGAGATGGTTTCCAACTTCCTGCACGAAGCGGGTGCAGGCGGGGTGACCATTGAAGAGCATGTCGATAACGATAAACCTCGCGATACTTCGCTGGGGCAATGGTTCGAAATTCCACCTAACGATATTCCCGAAGGGGAAGCTAAAATCAGCGGGTATTTTCCGGAAGGATTAAATATCGAAGAAGTGATCGTCGAAGTCCGGACACGTATCGAAGAGCTTAAGAGCTATGATATCGATCCCGGAGATGCGGGCATCAGTGTAAGGGATGTAAGTGAGGACGACTGGGCTAACAACTGGAAGCAATACTTTAAGCCGCTGCGGGTATCCGAGAAGCTGACGATCAAACCAACATGGGAAGATTATACGCCAGGGCCTGGCGAGCAGATCATTGAACTGGATCCCGGAATGGCGTTTGGCACGGGTACCCATCCAACGACGTCATTATGCTTGCGCACGCTTGAGAGCATCATTCAAGATGGGGACGAAGTGATTGATGTTGGTACAGGATCGGGCATCCTGGCAATCGGAGCCTGCCGGCTTGGCGCGTCCAAGGTGCTGGCGCTTGATCTGGACCCCGTGGCCGTGTCCAGTGCAACGGAGAACACGCGGCTGAACGGTCTGGAGAACCAAATCCAGGTGGTGGAAAGCGATCTGTTGTCTGTCCTTAAAGGCGAAGGCAGCGCCGATGTTCAGGTCAAGCTGCCGGTGCGGGTGGTCGTGGCCAACATTTTGGCAGAGATTATCTTGCTGTTTATCGAGGATGTATACCAAGCACTAGAGTCCGGCGGTTATTATATCGCATCGGGTATTTATAAGAATAAAGAACAAGCCGTACAAGAAGCGCTGATTGCCGCGGGTTTCGAACTGGAACGGACGGCCCGGGATGAGGATTGGGTTGCTTTTGTGGCGAGAAAGAGGTAACAATTTATGGAATGGTTAGACCAAATATTGCGGGTCCCGCTGGACCAGCTCCCGTTTTATTTGATCACCTTGGTGATCGCTTTTACGCTGCATGAATTTTCGCACGCTTATTTTGCCAATAAATTCGGTGACCCTACCGCCAAGCTGCTGGGACGCGTTACGTTGAATCCGGCGGTCCACTTCGATCTGCTGGGCATTATTCTGCTCCTGATTGCCGGCTTCGGTTGGGCCCGGCCTGTGCCGGTGAACCGCGACAACTTCAGCAAGCCGCGCTTAATGGGTGTAATCGTATCGGTTGCGGGACCGCTCAGCAATTTACTGCTCGGCGTCCTCGGGACTCTGGTATACGTGATGCTTGCCCAATTTGGCGTACTGGATTCAATAACGAACGAGAAGCTGTTCCAGGCCGTATTAATTTTCTTTAATCTGTTTACCGTAATGAACTTTTTCTTATTTTTATTCAACCTGATTCCTTTACCCCCTCTGGACGGCTATCGGATCTTGGAGGATGTTGTACCGCGTCGTATGCTGGGCAAACTGCAGCAATATGAGCAGTGGTCGGTGCTGATCTTTCTGGTGATCCTGATCGTTCCAGGAATGCAGCGGTATACGATTTCACCGCTATATCATGCGGCTGAGGCGATCTACTTCCAGTTCGCCCATCTGTTCCTTGCCATGTTTGGCGCATAGGGCGGGAAGAAGGACTGGAAACGGGATATCAAAAGTTGTATGATGTAGTTTGGTGATTTTGAACCATGATTGAACGATGAGGATGATAAGATGCAGCGTTATTTTGTAGAGCCCGTGCAATTTGACGATCGGGAAGTGACCATTGTCGGCGAGGATGCCCGCCATATCGGCAGGGTGATGCGATCCAAGCCTGGCGATAAGTTGATCGTGAGTGACGGGAGTTCTCGTGAAGTCCTCGCGGAAATTTCATTCATCGAGCCGCAGCAAGTAACTGCGACTATTATAGAGGTACTGGCGGCATCGGGAGAACCGTGGCTGCAGGTGACCGTGGCTCAGAGCTTGCCGAAAGGCGACAAGATGGAAACGGTGATCCAGAAGTGCACGGAGATTGGAGCCGCATCTTTCCTTCCTTTTCTATCTGAACGTACGGTGGTGCAATACGATAGCAAGAAGGAAGAGAAACGTCTCGCCCGCTGGCAGAAAATCGCCAAAGAAGCCGCCGAACAGGCGCATCGCAGCATAATTCCGGTTGTCGAGCTTTCGGTCAAATGGGAAGAACTGCTGGCCGCGTTGCCGGGTTACGATCTGGTATGCTTATGTTATGAGAAAGAAGACGGCCGACAGCTACGGGACGTGTTGAAGCCATTCGTCGCGGAGCTTACGCCTGATACAAAGGTCAACGTTGCCGTTGTGGTCGGACCCGAAGGCGGCTTTACCGAAGCTGAAGTACGGGAAGCCGAAGCCGCCGGTGCAGTATCCGTTGGTTTAGGCCGGCGTATTCTACGTACCGAAACGGCCGCGATGGCCGCCCTAACTTGCATCATGTATGAATCCGGAGAAATGGGGGGGGATTGAGCGATGCCAACCGTCGCCTTTTACACCTTGGGCTGTAAAGTTAATTTTTATGATACCGAAGCCATTTGGCAGCTATTTAAAAACGAAGGCTACGAGCAAGTTGATTTCGAGCAATCGGCTGCTGACGTCTATTTGATCAATACCTGTACCGTTACGAATACCGGTGACAAGAAGAGCCGTCAAATCATTCGGCGCGCCGTACGCCGTAATCCGGACGCCATTGTAGCGGTGACCGGTTGCTACGCGCAGACGTCGCCTGCGGAGATTTTGGACATCCCCGGCGTAGACTTGGTCATCGGGACGCAGGACCGGGACAAGATTATCCCTTACGTGAAGCAGCTTCAAGAGCAGCGTAAGCCGATTAATGCGGTGCGCAACATCATGAAGACACGGGAATTCGAAGAGCTGGACGTGCCGAATTTCGCCGACCACACTCGCGCTTTCCTGAAAATTCAGGAGGGCTGCAACAACTTCTGCACCTTCTGTATTATCCCATGGTCGCGTGGTTTGTCGCGCAGCCGTGACCCGCAAAGCGTTATCCAACAAGCGCGTCAGTTAGTCGCCGCAGGGTACAACGAGATCGTCCTGACCGGCATCCATACAGGCGGGTACGGAGATGACCTTGAAGATTACCGTTTATCCGACCTGCTCTGGGATCTGGACAAAGTAGAAGGGCTTGGTCGCATTCGAATCAGCTCGATTGAAGCAAGTCAAATCGACGAGCGCATGCTTGAGGTACTGAAGAATTCCTCGAAAATGTGCCGACACTTCCACATCCCGCTGCAAGCTGGCAGTAATGAAGTGTTGAAGCGGATGAGAAGAAAGTACACAATCGAAGAGTTTGAGCATAAAATCAAAATGATCCGCGAGTTCATGCCGGACGTGGCCATTACGACCGATATCATCGTTGGCTTCCCAGGGGAAACCGACGAGCTGTTCCGCGAGGGCTTCGAGGCGATCAAACGCATCGGCTTCTCCGAAATGCACGTGTTCCCTTATTCCAAGCGGAGCGGTACGCCGGCCGCGCGGATGGAGGATCAAGTTGACGAGGACGTGAAGCATGCCCGCGTGCATGAACTGATCGAGTTGTCCGAGCAAATGCAACTTGCATATGCCGAGAAGTTCGTCGGTCAAGTGCTGGACGTCATCCCGGAGAGGGATGAGAAAGGCACCGCTGGAGATGGTTTCGTGACCGGCTTCAGCGACAATTACTTGCAAATCCGCTTCCCGGGTACTCCGGACCTGACCGGTAAGATTTGCCGTGTCAAGCTGACCCAAGCTGATGTCAACACTAGCGAAGGCCAATGGGTCCGCGTCCTGGATGAAGCCTCGCAAGCCCTAGCCTAATACTTCCGCCCGCCACCGGGCACGAAACAAGGATTTCACCCCTACGGGTTGAAATCCTTGTTGTTACATAAGGGCGAATTGGAAGTATGAGTACGCTGCGCCTATAATTAACAAGTGACATGGAAGGTAACAAGCGCATTCCCGAAGGGATAAGCGCTCCACGAACCAACGCCAAGCGCATTCCCGAAGGGAACAGCGGTCAGGAGCGCCTCAGCCGATCCCACGTTTTTGGTAGGGTGTTAATTAGGTAACCCAGGAGAACAAGAAGTAAGACGTACCTGAAGGGGGAAAAGCGTTCCATGAGCCAACGTCAAGCGCATTCCCAAAGGGAACAGCGGTCAGGAGCGCCTCAGTCAATCCCACGTTCTCTAGGTTTTCAAAGGGGTAACCTAGGAGCGCAAGAAGTAAGACGTACCCGAAGGGAGAAAAGCGTTCCACGAGCCAACGTTAAGCGCATTCCCGAAGGGAACAGCGGCAGGAGCGCCTCAGTCGATCCCACGTTCGTCCAGTTTGCGGGATCCCCAAGGGCAGCAGGCCCATGGGGGCCCTCCCTTACGGTAAGGGAGGGTTTGGGAGGGTTGAGTCCCGGGTTGAGTCATTTTAAGGAGGTACAGCCAGAATGTCATTCAAAGAAATCTCTGCTGGAGGCGTCGTCTATCGCATCCAAGACGGGCGGCTGCAAGTGCAGCTGATTACCGACCGTTACGGCAAAATATCATTTCCGAAGGGGAAGAGAGAACCGGGAGAAACCGTAGAGCAAACGGCGCTTCGCGAAATTTTGGAGGAAACCGGCATTGTGGGCCGGATCGAAAAACTCATCGATATCATCGCTTATACTTACCATCATCCCAAACTGGGGAACGTCGATAAAGAAGTCCATTACTACCTGGTTCAATGGCAAAGCGGGGCGCTTCGGCCTCAGATTGAGGAGATCCGCAGCGTGTCTTGGTATGAGCCGCAGGAGGCTTGGCGTCAGCAGCTCAAGGCAGGGTACGACAACAACGATTTCATCTTGGAACATGCGCTTAAGATGCTTGGCGTCGAGCCGGAAAATTGAGCGGAGGGGAATAGGTGCTCAAATGCAGTTATTTCTGCTGAAATCGTCCAATAGGCTGGGATAAGTGCAAGAGTGCAGTTATTTTCTACGGTATTTGAGTAATGGGAGGATATCGGCGAAAATAACTGCATTTTTGCCGCTAATTAGGGAAATTAGCAACTCTTCATAGAAATAGAAGCACTTCCTGCAACTATTTAATGGCAAGATCGTCGGCCCCGGACCGATCCAGCCGAGACCAGATCGGCAAATAGCAGAAGGGCAGCGCCAACAGGGAGCTTACGACGTTAAAAATCGTTTGCGTATGGGCAATTTGCGCCGAGAGATCGCCGGTCAGCGAGGTTGCCACCGCTTGCAGCAGCGGAACCAGCGGCAGGAACAACGCCGCCCCCAGTACGTTCAGCGCCACGTGCGACCAGGCGACGAACCGTCCCGGCCGGGTGCCGCCGATCGCGGCGATCACCGCGGTGACGCAGGTGCCAACGTTGGAGCCGATGACCATGGCGATCCCAAACTCCACGGGCAGGGCACCGCTGGCGGCAAGTCCCATGGTCATGGCGACAACCGCGGCGCTGCTGTGAATGATCGCCGTCAGGAGGGCGCCGGCGAAGGCGCCCCACAATAGGCTGCCGGTGGCATGCTCCAGCAGCCAGGCGATCACGCCGCGCTCCTCCAGCGCCGGACCGATCGACTGCATGAAGCGGATTGCGATCATTACGAGGCTGAAGCCGGCCATAGCAAGGGCACCAAACTGCAAGGGTTGTAGCCAAGGCAAGCGGCGCTGGATATAGCTCGGCAGCATTTCGCCGCCAAGTACGGCGGCCGCCCACAGCCCTAACGAAACGAGGAGCATGGGAACGCCTAGCTTGGCTATATTAAGGGCAAGCAGCTCCGTAGTCAGGCAGGTTCCGATATTGCCTCCCAGGATGATCCCTAACGTTCGAGCGTAGGACAACAACCTGGCGTTAACGAGCCCGATCGTCATGACCGTAACGGCTGTGCTGCTCTGCAGAACGGCCGTGATCAGCGTACTCGACAGCAAGCCGGTCCAAGGCGTTCGCGTAGTCCGATGAAGAAAACCGATCAGTTTCGGGCCGGCCCAAGCATGCAGGGCTGCCTCCATCACCTTCATGCCAAACAGGAACAGGGCGAGCCCAAACGTCACCGGGAACAAGATGTCTTGAAACATATCGGCGATCCCCTTTTTCGCAAAATGAAGTGCAAATCAGCTACATTCGTACAAGTTACATATATGACAGATGGACAACTTCCATGCTATCCAAGCAGGTGTACATCCAAGTCGGAAGAGTCGCCATGAGGCCTAGGCGTATATTCTATGAAGGAGTGAAGTATCGAGTGGCAAGGGTCATACTGCAGCGCAGCCGTAAGAAACGGTTGGAAAAGGGACATCCTTGGATCTTCAAAAACGAAATTGAGAGTGTAGAAGGGAACGTGGAACCGGGCGCTCTGGTTGAGATTGTTGACCACAGGCACCGCTACCTGGCTACAGGGTATTACAACCCGGCCTCGCAAATTACCGTTCGCGTCGTATCCTATACGCCGCTGGCGGCGATGGACACCGCCTTTTTTGTCCGCCGGTTTACGGAATGCTTGAAGCATCGGGAACGGTTCGTGAAAGAGGATGCCTACCGGCTGGTTTACGGGGAAGCGGACTTTTTGCCTGGGCTGATCGTGGACAAGTTCGGAGAGGTGCTGGTTGTCCAGTTGCTAACGCTGGGGATGGATCGCTGCCGGGAACAGATCGTCGCGGCGCTGACGGAAGTGTTGCATCCCGTTGGCATTTACGAACGCAGCGATGTATCCGTACGCGAAATGGAAGGCCTGGAGCAGGTGAAAGGGCCGATATTCGGAGAGCCGCCGCGTCATGTCATCGTGACAGAGAACGGGCTCCAGATCGAAGTGGATATCGAACAGGGACAAAAAACGGGGTATTTCTTCGACCAACGGGAAAACAGGGCCTCCATCAAACCGCTGATGACCGGGTGGGGCGGACGAAGCGGAATCGCGCTGCAAGAGCTGCCGACGGAAGACGGCGGCGTGCGGGTCGCGCCGGTCAACCGGAACGGCAAAGAGGTCACCTTCCCATACTGGGACGGGGCGACCGTGCTGGAATGCTTCTCACACACCGGAAGCTTTACGTTGCATGCCTGCCAATATGGGGCCAAAAAGGTCACCTGCCTTGACATCTCCGAGCATGCGATTGAAAGCGCGAAACGGAACGTCGAACTAAATGGATTCACCGAACGCGTTGAATTTGTCGTAGCCGATGCCTTTGACTACCTGCGGAGCCAGGTGAAGGGGGTAGAAGAGCGGACGCGTCGGGCGGCGCAAGACGCCAAGGTTGACACCTCCGTGCCGTTAACGGCCGGCGGCGGTCGGACCTGGGATGTCGTTATTCTCGATCCGCCAGCGTTCGCCAAGACGAAAGCAGCGGTCAAAGGCGCTTGCCGCGGCTACAAGGACATTAACCTTCACGGCATGAAGCTGGTGAACGAAGGCGGGTATTTGGTAACGGCCAGCTGCTCCTACCATATGCGTCCGGATCTGTTCCTGGAGACAATTTTGGAAGCCGCAGAGGATGCGGGAAAGGTGCTGCGCTTGGTCGAATGGCGGGCAGCCGGGAAAGACCATCCGCAGATCCTTGGGGTCGACGAAGGTCATTACCTGAAATTTGCCATTTTCGAGGTGCGTAGTAAAGACGCTCTCTAACCTTGGAAACCAAGAGACACGGATGTAACATTTTTCCTGATTTCTGCCGATAGCTAAGGGTAAGAGGAAAAATGGTGACGATCCCGGATCGTCCCGCGGGAGCTCCGCAGGACTACGTGGCGGCGGATAAACTGCTGGAGTTCGTTCATCCCGAAACCTACGGGAAAATGACCGAAGCTTTTGCGCAAGGGGACGCCAAATCGGGTCTAAGCCTGCTGCTCGATTTCGTCCGAAACATTCCGGCTCACCCGGAATGGATGGACAGCTACAAGAAAAATAGGCAACAGGCAGATTTCTGACTTGGATAGAGATAGATGGGCCTCGTTTCGCGGTTATCGCGAAGCGGGGCTATTTTTATATACGAATGTTTGATCGTATTTATGTTATACTGGAAACTAACGAATTGTCCGTGGTAGGAGGTACTTTCATGTCTTTACAGTTCATACTTGGCCGCTCCGGCAGCGGTAAAACCAGCCTCATTCTCGACCGAGTAACCGCTGCGCTGCGCGAGCATCCGACCGGTCCGCCGCTCATCATCTTGACCCCGGAGCAAGGCACCTTCCAAATCGAACAGCGAATCGCCACCGCCCCCGGACTTCGCGGAACTGTCCGCACTCAGGTGCTGGGCTTTCGCCGCCTGGCGCTGCGCGTTATGCAGGAAACCGGCGGTGCTGCGCTTGTGCCAATCGATGACGAAGGCAAAAAAATGCTGCTGTACAAGCTCATGCGCCGACGGAAAGGCGAGCTAAAGCTGTTTGGGCACGGCGGGGATCAGCTCGGACTAATCGATCGGATCGCCGGACTGTATACGGAAATGAAGAAATATAACGTGGATTTCCCGGCTTTACAGGAGCACTATCGCCTTCTGGAACAAACCGAAGGAGAGTCCCCATTACTGAAGGATAAAATGCACGATCTTAGCCTGCTGTTCGCCGAATTCGACGAGGAGCTGTCCCGCTTGTATATCGACAACGAAGACCATGTGGTCAAGTTGGCGCAGGGGGCCGCGGAATCGGCTTATTTGCAGGGAGCAGAGATATGGATTGACGGATTCCACACGTTTACCCCGCAGGAATACACGGCGATCATCGCACTGCTCAAGGCAGCCGCGTCTGTCACAATCTCGTTGACGCTCGATCGCACCTACAGTGACGGAACGTTGCCGCATGAATTAAATCTGTTCCACACTCCCGCGTCTGCCTTCGTCAAACTGAGCCAATTGGCTGCGGAAGCGGGGATCGAGGTCCAGCCAGCCGAGCTGCTGGAGGAGCGTCCGTTCCCACGCTTTCGGGAGAGCGAGACGCTTTCGTATCTGGAGTTGGCTTACGAGCGGCGTACCCCGTGGCCTCAAGCAACTCCGCCGCAAGATCTGGGACGGGCTTTGTCTTTACATCGGGCGGCCAGCCGGCGTGCCGAGGTCGAAGGCACCGCGCGCGAGATGGTGCGCTTAGCCAGGGAAGAAGGAACACGCTGGCGGGATATGGCGCTGCTGGTGCGTAATCTGGGGGATTACGAAGAGCTGCTCGCTCCGACGATGGAAGCCTACGGGATCCCATATTTTCTGGACCAGAAGACAAGCCTGCTGTTTCACCCGATGGTTGAATTTATCCGGGCGGCGCTGGACGTCGTGCTCGGATTCTGGAAATACGAAGACGTATTCCGCTGTGTAAAGAGCGAATTTCTTCTACCGCTGGACGGCAGCTTAACGCGCGAACATATGGATAGGCTGGAGAATTATGCGCTGGCGAGCGGCATCCAAGGCTACCGTTGGTTCGACGGACGGCCGTGGAAGTCCGCGCCAAGCCTGTCGCTCGAGCAGGATGATCAAACGGCGGCTTCGGCTAAAGCACTGGAGCAGCTGGAACTGCTAGAGCGGTGCCGCGTTGCGGTTGCAGGTCCTTTATCGGCGTTCGAGAAAGAAATCCGTAAAGCGAAAAACGCCGCGGATATGTGTGCAGCAGTTTATCAATTGCTGGAGAGCGTAGAGGCGGCTCAGCGCCTCGATGTGCTGGCGCACAAGACGGTGCGCGAAGGCAAACCTCGCCAGGCAATGGAGCATCGCCAATTATGGGGTGCGGTCCTGGACGTGTTGGACCAGATCGTAGAAATGATGGGGGACGAGTCACTGGAGTTGGAGCTGTTTGCCGGGGTTTTGGATACCGGGCTCAAGGAGCTGAAGGTATCGCTGGTGCCGCCTTCGCTCGACCAGGTGCTGATCGGGAGTACCGAACGTACGCGTTCGGGGCAGGTCAAGCATCTGTTCCTGCTCGGCATCAACGAGGGAATTATGCCGGCGAACCTGCAGGAGGAAGGCGTACTCAGCGAGCAAGAGCGGCAGCGACTGGTGGAAATCGGCTTACAGCTCGCCCCGGGGCTTGCCCGCAAGTTGTTGGATGAACGATTCCTCGTGTACGAGGCGCTGTCAGGGGCGAGCAGCTCGCTTTGGCTTAGCTATCCAGCTGCGGACGGGGAAGGCGGCGCGCTTCTACCGTCCGAGGTCATCCGACATGTGAAACGGATCTTCCCGGGACTTCAGGAGCGGTCGCTTGCCTTAGCACCGGGACCTGTCGGCGGACTGGACGACCAAGCTGCTTGGCAACTGGAGTTTGTCTCGCGGCCAGGGCCCGCGCTCAGCGCTTTGATCGGTCAGCTGCGGCGATGGAAAGCGGGAGAGTCCATTTCGCCGTTATGGTGGCGCGTGCTCGAATGGTACAAGACCCAACCGGAATGGGAGGGCAAGGCATCGCGTTTGCTCACTTCACTGGATTATCGAAACCGGGTGCGCGGCTTGACACCGGCAACCAGCAGGCGGTTATACGGCAAGCGGCTGCGGACGAGCGTGTCGCGGATGGAGCAGTTCTCGGCTTGTCCGTTCGCACATTTCGCTTCCCATGGACTGAAGCTGAAGGAACGTCAGCTTTACCGGTTGCAAGCTCCGGACATAGGGCAGCTGTTCCATGCTGCGCTCAGTCAGATGGCGATCACCTTCAAAGCGCAAAACCGCAGTTGGGGCAGTCTCTCACCGGAGGAAGCGATTCAAGCGGCAAATACGGCGGTTGATGAACTCGCGCCGAAGCTACAAGGCGAAATCCTGTTAAGCTCCAAGCGTTACGGGTATATCTCTCGCAAGCTCAAAGCCATCGTCGGCCGTGCTTCGCTGATCCTTGGCGAGCAAGCGCGGCGCGGCAGCTTCGAGCCTGTGGGTCTGGAGCTGGATTTCGGACCGGGGCGGTCGCTGCCTCCACTGACGTTCGAGTTGCCTAACGGCTGCGTCATGGAAATCGTTGGCCGGATTGACCGGGTCGATATGGCGGAAGGGGAACAAGGCTTACTGCTGCGGGTCATCGATTACAAATCGAGCCAGACCGATCTGAAGCTGCATGAGGTGTATTACGGCTTGTCGCTGCAAATGCTCACCTACCTGGATGTCTTGCTGTCCTCGGCGGAAGCCTGGTTAGGCGAGCCTGCACTTCCGGCAGGCACGCTGTACTTCCACGTGCACAATCCGCTGCTGCAGAGCAGCAACGGCATGAGTGCGGAGCAGGCGCAGCAAGAACTGTTGAAGCGGTTCAAAATGAAAGGCCTGCTGCTGGCAGACCGGGATGTGATCGCGAAAATGGACGCCCAGCTGGAAAAAGGGTATTCGGAGATTATCCCCGTCGCGCTTAAGGCGGACGGTGGTTTTTACAGCAGCGCTTCTGTGGCGACGCCGGATCAGTGGGATACGCTGCTCGGTTCCGTACGGCAGACGATCACCGAAATCGGCACCCGCATTACCGAGGGGGACGTGCAGATTGCCCCTTACCGACTTGGGATGGAGACGGCTTGTACGTTTTGTCCTTACAAACCGGTGTGCCGGTTCGAGGAGTCGCTGGACGGTAATGCGTACCACGTGCTCGGCAAGCCGGGCAAAAACGAGATTTGGCAGCTCCTTGGACAGGAGAGCGGAAAGGAGACGAACCCTTCATGACGACCACGATGAAACCCAAACCGGCCGGCAGTTATTGGAGTGACGACCAATGGCGGGCGATTGCCCTGTCCGGCAGCGATATGCTGGTGGCGGCAGCGGCCGGCTCCGGCAAGACGGCGGTACTCGTCGAACGAATCATCCGCAAGTTGACGGATCGCGAGCAGCCGCTGAGCGTGGACCGGCTGTTGGTGGCTACGTTCACCAAAGCGGCGGCCGCGGAGATGCGGGGACGGATCACGGAAGCGCTCGAAAAGGAGCTGGTCAAGGATTCGAACAATGAGTATTTGAATCGTCAGTTGGCCATGTTGGGGCGGGCTTCGATCACGACGCTCCACTCCTTCTGTATGGAGGTTATCCAGCGTTACTATACGTTGATTCCGCTGGATCCGGGCTTCCGGATCGCTTCGGAAAGTGAAACGTCGCTCCTGCGGCAAGAGGTGCTGGAGGAGCTGCTCGAGGACAAATACGGCAGCGAACCGGCGGACAGCCCGTTCGTCAAGCTGGTCGATCAGTTTGGCGGAGAGCGCAGCGATGCGGCCGTGTTTACGCTGGTACAGCGGCTTTACGATTTCTCCCGCAGCCATCCTTGGCCGGATCATTGGCTGCAGGAAGCGTCCTCGGCTTTTTTGGCTCCGGATTTAGACGCTTTAGAGGAGAGCGCATGGGTCCAAAGCCTGTTAGCCGATACGGCATTGGCGCTCGGAGGCGCGATGAGCCTGCTGTCGCAAGCGAAGGCGCTGGCGTTGTCCCCGGGAGGACCCGAGCCCTACGCCGTGTCATTGGAGGAAGACCTTAACGTTGTTCAGTTTCTGCAAGAAGCGGTGGCAAGCGGCAGCTGGGCTTCGCTGTACGACGTGTTCCAGGGGGCGAGCTTCGGCAAGCTGAAGCCGGTGAAGAAAGATCAGACCGATCCGGGTATCCAGGAGCGAGTTAAAGCGCTGCGGGAAGATGCGAAGAAGACCTTCGCCGAATTGCGCTCTCAGCTGTACGGGCGGCCGGCGGAGTCATTTTTGCGGGAGATGCATGACATGGCTCCGTTGCTTGGCGCACTATCCGGTTTAGTCAGTGAATTTGGGGAACGTTACCGGCTGCATAAAGTCTCCAAAGGCTGGCTCGATTTCTCCGATCTGGAGCATTACTGTCTGCAGATTTTACGGCATCCGGATTCGGAGCCGGGCGAGCTTCGGCCGTCCGACGCCGCTCTGGAATACCGTCAGCAGTTCGATGAGGTGCTGTTGGACGAATACCAGGATACCAATACCGTGCAGGAGACGATCGTACGGCTGATCTCCCGGGAGAAACCGGGCAACCGGTTTATGGTCGGTGACGTGAAGCAGAGTATTTACCGCTTCCGTTTGGCCGAGCCCGGATTGTTCCTGGAGAAATATCGGACCTATGGGGATGATTTTGCCGGGGCCGGGCTGCGTATCGATTTAGCCAGGAACTTTCGCAGTCGGCGCGAGGTCGTCGACGCGGTGAATTTACTGTTCCGGCAAATCATGAACGAAAGTGTGGCGGAAATTTCTTACGATCCCCGCGCTGAACTGGTGTATGGGGAGGGTTTTCCACCGGAGGCTACAGAGGATTATCGCCCCGAGTTATTGCTGATTGATCGCGACGCGGGTTCGGGAGGAAGTTCGGAGTCATCCGACCGCGGAGACGGCGAAACGACGGAAGGCGAAGGCGGAGAAGAGGAAGATGAGGCCGCGTTGATTGAAGCGGTGCGACTGGAGGCCCGTGCGATTGCCGCCCGTATCCGCGGGATGCTGGGGGAAGGCAGCGAACCGCTGCGCATTTATGATAAACAGCATCAGGCGATGCGTCCGGTGACTTTCCGGGACATGGTGATTTTGCTGCGTTCAACGCTTACCTGGGCGCCGGCCATGATTGAGGAACTTCGGGTGGAAGGGATCCCGGCGTACGGTGAACTGAGCCAGGGGTATTTTCAGGCTTCTGAGGTTGAAACGATGCTGTCGCTCTTGCAGGTCATTGATAACCCGCTGCAGGATATTCCGCTGGCGGCGGTGCTGCGCTCCCCGCTCTACGATTTCTCCGAGGAGGAGCTGGCGGACATCCGCCTCGCTTCTTCTGGCGGCCGATATTATGAGGCGGTATTAGCGAGAGCTGCCGCCGGGAATGCGGAGAGATCGCCGGAAGGCGGAGACGACCCGATGAGTGAATCCGGGACAGAGTCATTAAACTCGGTGGCTGGGCTTGATCGAGATGCGCTGTCGCTTAAGCTGCAGGCCTTCCTGCGGCAGCTGGAGGCTTGGCGCGGCATGGCCCGAGTCGGGCAACTGGGCGACCTGATTCGGGAGATTTACCGGGAAACCGGTTATCTGGAATGGGTTGGCGGCTTGCCGGGCGGAACTCAACGCCAAAGCAACCTGCAGGCGCTGCTGGACCGCGCGAGACAATTCGAGGTGTCCTCTTCTGCGCCGGGTTTGTTCCGTTTCCTGCGTTACGTGAACCGGCTGCGCGAGAACGGCGGTGATTTCGGCGCACCTGGAGACGCCGGAGAGCAGGGCGACGGCGTTCGCATTATGACGATCCACAAGAGTAAAGGCTTGGAGTTTCCGGTTGTGTTCGTCGCCGGGTTATCCAAGCAGTTTAACCGACAAGACTTGAACGCGCCATTTCTGATGCATAAGGAGATGGGGTTTGGTCCGAAATACGTTGACGCGGATACTCGCGTCAGTTATCCAACGCTGCCGAATCTGGCGATCCGGCGGCGGGCTCAAATGGAGCTCTTAGCAGAGGAAATGCGCGTGTTATACGTGGCGCTAACCCGCCCGAAAGACAAGCTCGTGCTCGTCTCTTCGGTGAAGAACCTCACCAAATCCGTTGAAGCCTGGGGCGGCGCGCTGGAAGCTGGCGGGGAACAGCTGCCGGATTATTTGCTGGCGCGAGGTCGCTGTTACCTCGACTGGATTGGTCCGGCCTTGATCCGCCACCCGAGTACACGGGAGCTTCGGCAGTTCGCCGGGCTGCCGGAAACGGGCTCCGCCCTGATGGCGGACAGCCCATCCGAGTGGAACGTCGCGTTTATTTACGCTCGTGCGGCAGGGCAGACCGGCGGAGCGGAAGCGGCGGCCACCGCGGAGCATGCGGCGGATCCGGCGCAAATCAAGGCGCTGCTTAAAGGGGGACCAGTAGCGGTCCAGCCGGAGGCGGCGGACGATTCAGAGGTCGCTGCGCTGAAAGAAGCGGTGGAGACTCGGCTAAGCTGGACATATCCTTATGCCTCAGCCAGCCGGATTGCCGCCAAAACCTCGGTGACGGAGATGAAGGCATTGCTTGCGATGCCAGAGGAACCGGCGCGCGACGTTTTCGCCGAAGCGGAGATGGCGCGCGAACGGGAGCAGGCGGAGGCGGCGGAGCAGCCCGAGTTCAAGCTGCATCTGCGGCGGCCGCGGTTTATGGAGCAGCGCAAGCTGACGCCAACCGAACGCGGGGTGGCGTACCATACGCTGATGCAGCATCTGCCGTTTGACGCGGAGCCGGGAATCGCTGTGGTTCAAGCGACGTTGACCGGACTCGTCGAGCGGCGGATCATGACCGCCGAGCAGGCAGCTGCAATCGACGCGGAGAACATCGCGAGATTGCTGGTAAGCCCGCTGGGCGAGCTGCTGCGGCAGGCGGACTGGGTGAAGCGAGAAATGCCGTTCAGCTATGGGCTGCCCGCGGCGGAAGCTTCGCCGCAGCTTGGAGGCCTGGAGGCTGGGGTTGATGCTCCGACAGGAACTCCGGCAGGCGCGGCAATCCGGGAGCTGGATGGGGAGATTGTGCTAATCCAGGGGATCGTGGACTGTCTCTTCGCCGTGGATGGCAAAGTGTACCTGCTTGACTATAAAAGCGACCGGGTGCTGGAGCATCGCGGCGGCACGGCAGCGCTGGCTGAATCGTATCGGTTCCAGCTGGAGCTGTACGCCAAAGCGGTCGAAGAAATCACCGGCGCGGCGGTTGATGAGAAGTGGCTGTATTTCTTCGATGGCGGTCAAGCGGTGAAGCTGTAAGAGAACTCTCCCTCGCAAATAGAGTGATATGATATTCTTATTTTGGGCATTTCTGGCGATGAAGCGAATATAGCGATATAAAATCGTCTTATTCCCCACCTAAATAGACCGATCGGGTTGTTTACAGGGGAATAGCGTGATTTGATCATCCTATTTTTGCGATAAAGCTTGGATTTGCCGGAATAGCGATACAATATCACTCTATTTAATTCTTTGGGGAAGCGAATAAAGGGAGAGCTTCGGGTTAATAGAGGTTCTCAATCTATGAGTCTATGAAATTTATGAAACTAGGATGTTGAAACGCCGGCGTACGTTGCCGGGATCAAGGGGGAGAAACGGATGCGTATATTACATACGGGCGATTGGCATTTGGGACGTACGCTGGAGGGACGCAGCCGTCTTGCAGAGCAGGAGGCGTTCTTGGACGAGCTGGTGTGGATGGTGAAGGAGCAGCAGGTCGATCTCGTCCTGATGGCGGGCGACGTCTATGACAGCGTGAACCCGCCGGCCGCGGCGGAGGGAATGTTCTACGAAGCGGCGGCACGGCTGACGGAGACCGGCTGCCATTTGGCGGTGATCGCCGGCAATCACGACCAGCCGGAGCGAGTGGCCGCGGTGTCGCCGCTGGTCGCACGCCGGGGCATTTCGCTGGTAGGACTGCCCGTCCCCGAAGCGATCACCGTCCCTGTTGCTCGTACCGGAGAGAAGGCGATCATCGCCGCGTTGCCTTATCCGTCGGAAGCCCGCTTGTCCGAGCTGCTTGCGGGGGATGCGGACGAGTCCGAGCTGCGGCTCGCCTACAGCGCTAAGGTGGGGCTGCTCATGCGGCAGTTGGCGGGCGGATTCCGTCCGGACACGGTTAATCTCGCAATGAGCCATATTTATGTGCTCGGCGGAGTGGAGTCCGACTCCGAACGGCCGATCCAGGTTGGCGGCGCTTATACCGTTGACCCGTCTGCGCTCGACGTAGGCGCGCAATATACGGCGCTGGGCCATCTGCACCGGCCGCAGGCGGTCAAAGGCGGCGGATTGACTCGGTACAGCGGATCGCCGTTGGCGTATTCTTTTTCCGAGGCGGGACAAGCCAAGTCGGTGATGCTGCTGGACGTTGCGCCCGGCAAAGAGCCGATCCTGGAAGAGCTGTTTCTGAGCAGCGGACGGCCGTTGGTCCGTTGGAGCTGCCGGGGCGGACTGACGGAAGCGTATCGCTGGCTGGAGGAGGGCAGGGACGCCAATGCATTTATCGACCTCGAACTCAGCTTAACCGAAGCGATGTCGTTGGGAGATATTCAGGCGCTGCGCAAAGCTCATGAGGGTATCGTGCATATTCGTCCGGTGTACCCCGGACGGGAGCTGGAGGAGGACGAGCTGACGTCCCGTGCGAGCGTGCCTGTGCATGAGCTGTTCCGGAAGTTCTATCACCGTCAGACCGGCGGGGCTGAGCCGGAGGAGGAGCTGGTGGAGCTGTTTATGTCGCTTGTCTCCGAGGAAGCGGACGAGGCTCCCGACGATGATGAAGTTGCGGAGGGGGGAAGCTGATGAAACCGATTACACTGAAATTAGCCGGGCTGCAAAGCTACCGCGAGCCGCAGACGATCGATTTTACGGAGTTGTGTGAGACAGGGTTGTTTGGCATTTTTGGGCCAACGGGCAGCGGGAAGTCGACGATTTTGGACGCGATCACGCTGGCGCTGTACGGCAAGGTCGGCCGGGCATCCGGCGGAACCCAAGGCATCATGAATCATTCGGAGGACACGTTGTTCGTGGCATTTACGTTCGAGCTGAACTCCGCCGCCGGCACGGAGCGCTACCGAGTGGAACGGCGTTTTAAGCGGCAAGGTGAATTGTCGGTAAGCAATACGATCAGCCGGTTTATCGAAGTTCTACCCGAAGGGGAAAAGGTCATCGCCGACAAGCTCGCCGACGTCACGCGTTGTGTGGAGCAGAAGCTTGGCCTTAAGATGGACGATTTCACCCGCGCAGTCGTGTTGCCCCAAGGTAAATTCGCTGAATTTCTGTCCTTGAAAGGAGCGGACCGCCGGGCGATGCTGCAGCGGTTGTTCCATCTGGAGAAATACGGCGACTTGCTGGGACAGAAGCTGACGCGTAAGGTACGGGCCAACGAGCAGCGCCGCGCCGAGGTGGCCGCCGAGCAGCAAGGCCTCGGCAACGCCTCCGTCGAGGCGCTGGAACAAGCGGCGGCTGCGGCACGCGAAGCCGCGGAGCAGGCCGCCGAGCGGCGCCGCGAGCTGCAGCAAGCGCAGCAGCGCTACGACCAGCTCGCCAAGGTGCGCGAGCTGGCGGTGGAGCGCGCCGAGCGCGCGGCGCAGCTTGAGGCGCTGCGCGCGCAAGGCGGCGAGGTCGCCGCGCTGGAAGCGAAGCTGGCGCGCGGAGGCGCCGCCGAGGCGCTCAGGCCGGTGCTCACGGCCTGGAAAGAGGCGCAGCGCGCCGCTACAGAGCGCGCGCAGCAGGCGGCCGAGGCCGAGCAGGCGGCCCGGGCCGCTGCGGCGGCTGCCGCTGAGGCCAGCGCGGCCGCTGCAGCCGCCGCCGCAGCGCTCGGCCGCGAAGAGCCGGCGCTGCTCGTGCGGCTCGAGCAGCTGGAGCAGGCTCGCGGCCTGCAGGAAGAGGCCGCACGCCTCGGCGCCGAGCTGCAGCGGCTCGCGGCGCAGCGCGCGGAAGGCGCGCAGCGCAAGCAGAACCTCGCCGAGCAGACGGCGAAGGAGGAGCAGCTGCTGGCCAAGGCGCAAACGCGCCAGCGGGAGCTGGAGCAGCAGCTGAAGGAGGCGGAGGTCAAAGCCGGGGAGCGCCATCTGGCGCAAGCCGCCGTGCAGCTGGCCCAACAGTTGACCACGCTGCAAGAGCAGCTCGCCGTTGCGGAGTCCGAAGAGGCGGCCGGGCGTTCGAACCTGCAGCAGGCAACGTCCAAGCTGGAGCAAATCGCCGCGGAGGTCACCGCCGTGCAGCAGTCCGGGCATATCCTTGCGGGGCAGCTCGCGGAAACCGTCGGACAGCTGGCGGCTTTGGAGGATGAAGTATGGCGATATGCCAGCGAGCTTACAGGGGACGAAACGACGTTGCGCCAAGCGCTTAAAACCCGCGAACGCCACCTGTGGGCGGCCCGGCTGGCTGAGCAGTTGCACAGCGGCGAGCCTTGCCCCGTGTGCGGCTCGGCGCACCACCCGGCACCGACGCAGGCCGATGCCGATAAGGCGGCCGGCGGCGAAGCGGAGCTTGAGGCGCTTGCCACCTTGATCGCGGAGGCCCGCGAGCTGCAGTTCGCCGTCTCCCGCGACCGGGACGCTTGCGGCGCGTTGCTGCAAGTGCTTGGCCGTGACGGCGGCGAACCGGCCTCTGCGGCCGCAACGCTCGCCGCAGCTCGCGAAGCCGCCGCTACCGCCGAGGCGCCCGCGCCGGACGAAGCCGCGCCGGCCCCTGCCGGCTTGGCGGCCCGCCAGCGGCAGGCCGCGGCGCTGGGCGAGCGGCACGCCGCTTGCCGCCGCCGGCTGGAGGCGCTGCAGCAGGACGGCCGCGCCGCGCAAAGCGCGCAGGCGGCCTTGCAGCCGGAGCGTACCGCCGCCGAAGCTGCCGCGGCAACGGCCTCTGGGCTGATGGAGCAGGCCGCGGCGCGCAGAGCACAACACCGCGAAGCTCTCGCGGCCAAACGGCTCGCGTGGGCGGAGCAATACCCGGGCTTCACGCCAGAGGAAGCCGCCCGGCAGATGGAGTCTTTTGCCGCGAAGGATCGCTTAGCGGAAGACCTGCGGGGCCGACTGGCGGTTAGCGTACCGTTTATCGAGGAGAAGACGGCGAAGCTTCAGGCCTTCGCCGGAGAAACGATCGAGTTGGACAAAACCTTGGTGCAGTGGGAAGTCCAAGAACAAAGCAAACAGGAGCTTCTGCGCGAGAAACAGGAAAGGCTGCATACACTGGCTGGAGAACGCCCTGTTGAGGAGCTGCTTTCGGAAGCCAAGGTGCAGCTGACAACCCTTCGCAAACAGGCGGAGAGCAGCCGGGTGCAGCTAACCGAAACTACAGCCCGCAGTCACGAGTTGGCCAAAACGGAGGCGCTTGCCGGTCAAGCGGCAACGGTGGCCCGAGAGCTAGAGTCGGAGCTTCAGGCCCGCTGGCGTGAAGCGCTGACGGCATCGCCTTTCGACGCGGAAACCTCCGTCCTGGACAACCTGCTCGCCCCGGGAGAAGCGGAATCCCTCGCGGGTACGGTACAAAACCACCGCAGCCGCGAACAGGAGCTGGTGATCGGCCTTAGTGAGCTGGACGCCAAGCTGGCGGGACAAACGGTTAGCGATGAGGAATGGCAGCAAAGCGAAGCGGTGCTGACGGCTGCCAAGGAGCAAGATGAGGTTGCCTTGCAACGGAAGGCCCGCGTCGAGCGGGACTGGGAGGACCTGCAGGTCCGCCACGTCCGCTGGCAGGAGCTGGAGACGGTCCGGGGCCAGCTGGAGCAGGAAGCGGGGCTGCTCTCGAAACTGCAGTCCGCGCTGCGCGGTAATGCCTTTGTTGAATACGTGGCGGAGGAGCAACTGATGAACGTCAGCCATGCCGCTTCCCAACGTTTGCGCTTCCTGACGAAGCAGCGATATGCACTGGAGACGGACTCCGGCGGCGGGTTCGTGATCCGCGACGATGCGAGCGGCGGCGTAAAACGTCCGGTAGCAACGCTGTCGGGCGGGGAGACGTTCTTGGCCTCGCTGGCATTAGCGCTAGCTTTGTCAGCGCAAATTCAGTTGCGCGGTCAATATCCACTGCAATTCTTTTTCCTGGATGAAGGCTTTGGGACGCTGGACCCGGAACTGCTGGATACGGTAATCACCTCGCTGGAGCATTTGCATCACGACCATCTCTCAGTGGGTATTATTAGCCATGTCGCCGAGCTGCGGTCGCGGTTGGCCCGTAAGCTAGTCGTTATTCCTGCGGAGACCGGGGGGGCTGGCTCCCGAATTGAGCTGGAACGGCTGTAACGGAACGAACGAAACGGAGGAGCGGCATGAAAATACGGGTGCTGATCGCGGATGATAACTCTTTTATCCGCGAGGGGATGCGGATCATATTAAACAGTTTCGAGGAATTCGAGGTGGCGGAGACGGTACAGGACGGTCAGGAGGCAGTCGATTACTGCCGGCGAAATCCGGTGGATGTCGCGCTGCTAGACGTGCGGATGCCGAACCTGAACGGTGTGGAAGCAACCCGATTGTTGATGGAGGAAGGTCTGGCAAAACCGCTGATCCTAACTACCTTCGACGACGATGAATACATTATGGATGCCATCCGTTTCGGGGCCAAAGGATACTTGCTGAAAAACAATGATCCGGAGCGGATCCGCGATGCGATCAAAAGCGTTCATTACGGCCATAACGTCCTGCAAGACGTTGTGCTGGATAAGCTGAAGCAGTCGTTGACCTCAGGTGCCGTCCTTAGGGAGCCCGTCACGCAGGCGAAGCCGGAACACATGCCGGACGATGTTACTTCGGCTTCGGAAGCATCCGGCCCGCCGCCAATCGATCTGAAGCCGTTCACCGAACGGGAGCTGGAGGTCATGTCGCGAATCGCCAAGGGGTTATCGAACAAGGAAATCGCCAAGGAAATTTTCATTTCCGAAGGAACCGTGGCCAATTACATTACCTCGATCCTGAACAAAACCGGGCTGGAACACCGCACGCAAATCGCGATTTATTATTTGACCGGAAGGACTCGCTAACCTATGGAAAGTTGGAGCATCGGCAAGAGATGGCTTGTGCTTGGCCTTGCGGTCGCCTTGATCTATGCGATGGAACCATCCCCGTCCCCATGGCTGATCTTATTTATCCTGCTTTATTTAGCTTTGGACCTCACGGCGCTCCTGCTTCATAAAACGGCTTATCGGAATGCGATCTACGGGATGATGATCGTATACTGCGCCGGTTGCGCGGTTTACGTCAACCCTGAGTTCGTACTCCTGTTGCCGCCAAACGCCTATGAAACGGCGAGAAGGGTCGCCCCGCGTATTGCCGTCACGGTGCTGCTGGCGATCCCTTTGTTATTCTTGGAGGGGCCGCTTTCAGAAATCTATATGTTTATCGCGGCGATCAGCTTGTTTGACGGGATGTACCTTCGGCATCTATTGCAGCGATTGAATCGGCAGGAGGAGCAGCTTGATCAATTGCGATTGGATCAAGAGAAGCTGCGGAAGCAGCTGCACGGCAATCGGGAATTCATCCGGGCTTCGGAATACACGTATAAGCTGGAGGAACGAAACCGCCTATCCCAGGAACTTCACGATGGCATCGGTCATTCGATGACTGGGGCGTTAATTCAGATGGAGGCCGCCAAACGGGTGCTGCCTACCGATTCGGCAGGAGCGGAAAAACTCCTGAAAAATGCAATTGGGATCTCTCAGGAATCGATTGAGCAAATCCGCCAAACACTCAAGAACATGAAACCTCCGGTGGAGCAGTTAGGGTTTCACCGCTTGAGAAACACCGTAGAGGCCTTCGGCAGCCGTTCTGGACTTCAGACCTCGGTCGTTCACCAAGGGGATCTGGAGAAGATTACGCCGCTTTTCTGGAAGATCATTCACGACAATGTGACGGAGGCGCTGACCAATACGGCCAAATACGGTGAGGCCACCTCTGTTCAGGTTGAAGTTCGGGTGCTTGGCAAATGGATTCAATCCGTCGTGACGGATAATGGTCGAGGGCAGGCCAAAATCGTCAAAGGTATGGGCTTGCTCGGTATGGAGGAACGCACGGCTGCGGTCAACGGCACGGTGATCGCGGATGGGACGCAGGGGTTTAAGGTGACCACCTTGATTCCGTATGTCCCGTCCGGGAAATGAGGAACCTCACCCGGCTTTGGATGGCTCTGGCGACAACATGAACATTTTCATGCGTAAAGGATGAACTTATGCACTGACATAAGGGCATCCTTTTTTTCTACAATAGGGTCAAGAACAAGAAGCAGGAATGGAGAGGTTGCAATGAATGTACTGGAGATTCACGGACTGACAAAAAAATTCGGTGACTTCATCGCGGTTGACAATATGTCCCTATCCGTCAAGGAAGGAGAAATTTTCGGGTTTCTCGGCTCCAATGGCGCCGGCAAGAGCACAACCATTCATCTGGTAGCCTCGCTGCTCCGCCCGACAAGCGGGGAGATCCGAATCCTGGATCAAGATATCCTCAAGCACAGTCGTTTTGCCAAAATGAACCTGGGGATCGTACCGCAGGATTTGGCGATCTATCAGGATATGACTGCTTATGAGAACGTGAAGTTCTTCGCCGGGCTGTACGGCTTGCGGGGAGCGGAACTCAAAGACCGGGCAGAGGAAGCGCTCCGATTTGTCGGTTTGGAGGATAAAGCAAAGAGCTTTCCAAAGAACTTCTCCGGCGGGATGAAACGTCGGCTTAACATCGCTTGCGCCATCGCTCACCGGCCGAAGCTGATCATCATGGATGAACCAACGGTTGGTATCGACCCGCAATCGCGAAACTACATTCTGACGTCCGTACGCAAGCTGAATGAAATGGGCTGCACGATCATTTATACCAGCCATTACATGGAGGAAGTTGAGGAAATCTGCTCCCGAATTGCCATCATTGATCATGGGAAGATCATCGCTGACGGCACGAAAGAGCAGCTGATCGCCACGATTACCGATGTGAAGGAAGTGCGCATTGAACTGAAACAGCAGGGCGAGGTTTTTCTAGAACTCATTCGAACGATCCCCGGGGTACGCAGCCTTACGGCAAAGGAAGAAGAGATTCGCATTTACAGTGATCTGTCGGTCGATAACCTGAGCGGTATCTTGAAACGGTTGATCGACGGCGGGGCGGTGATCCGTTCCGTCGAGGAGCAGGAACCGAATCTGGAGACGGTGTTCCTGACGCTAACCGGACGCAATTTGCGGGACTAGGACGACAGTCGGTACATCGGATCGTTTAGGAAGGAGATCAGAAGAATGAATACATTATCCATCGCGCTCAAGGAGCTCAAGAGGGAGACGCGCAACCGTTGGACGCTTGTGTTCATGCTGGCGTTTCCAATCGTGCTTATGTTGATTCTGGGCACGGCCCTGTCGAATGCCTTCGGAGGTACGGCCCAGGTGGGGGATATCCGCGTGCTGGTTAGGGATAGCGGTGAAAATCCGGCTTTAACCGAGGCTTTTGGAGTCTTTGCCAAAGAAACTTCCGGCATGGGGTTATCGTTTGAGCCGCTCCCAACCGAGATGGACGGTCGGTCTGAGGTTGAGAAGGGCCATTACGACGAATTCGTTGAATTAGGAAGTCATGGCATGTCGCTGTATTTAAGCGGCCGGAATGCGATTCAGAGCAATGTCGTGCAAGGCATGATGGCGGCCTTTGCGGAGCAATACAATGCGATTCTAGCCATTGAGAAGAATGCACCGGGCAAGGCAGCCGCAACTATGGCCGCAGGTTCGGTGAAAACGCGGGATTATATCAAGGAAACATCGATCATGGCCGATCGCCAGCCGGGTTCGCTTGATTATTACGCGTTGGCCATGACCTCCATGATCGCCTTGTGGAGTTCGATTTCCGCCAGCCGGCTGATCTCCGGGGAGATTCGGCAGGGAACCGGCACACGGCTTGCGGCGTCCCCGGTAGGCAAAGGAGAGATTTTCGCTGGTAAGGTGCTGGGCAACTTGGTCATTAATATGTTGTGCGTACTCATCCTCATTTTGTTCAGCAAATACGCCTTTCAGGCTTATTGGGGAGAGCATCTGGCTGCCGTCCTTGCCGTCTTGGGCTCGGAGGTCGTTATGGGCGTCAGTCTAGGTCTGGCCGTAAGCTATGTCTTGAAAGATGCGGCTACGCAGGGCTTACTCATGATCCTGACTCAGGTGGCGTCATTTTTCGGCGGAGCTTATTTTCCAATGGGGGCGGATGAAGACTTGGGTGTCATCGGTTATGCGGCGAACCTATCGCCGATCCGGTGGGCTAACGTAGCGATCACACGGATTATCTATAACGATCAGGTATCGGTGATGTGGCCGGTCGTGGCTTTAAACTTGAGTATCGCCGTCGCCTTGTTGGCTGCGGCAGCGTGGATGATGCGACGTAAGGAGGGGTTGTAATATGATCAAGGACATTTGGTGGCTCGCCTCCCATATCTTGCGGACGACGTTTCGTAAACGCAATAATTTGATGTTGTATGTTGGTTTGCCACTGGCTGGAATCTTGTTAACGATGCTGATGTACGGCAACGTCGGAGACAGCGGGTTGCGGGTCGGCGTTGTGAATCAGGACGGGAATGAGATCATCGCTGCCGATACGGTTCAGTTTCTGGAAGGACTGGATCAGATTCGGCTTACGGAAGTGACGGAGACGGAGCTTCGCGAGCAATTGGCGTCCGGGAAGCTGGATAGCGGTCTTGTGTTGGGCAACGGATACTCGCAAAGTGTTCTCGAAGGTGAACCGAATCACATCGGGATTCAGTCGGTCAAAGGGGCGCAGGTCACCGTGTATATGAAAGCGATGCTGTACAATTATACGGGGAATCTGGCGGCGTTTAGCCGAGCGGCCCAAGGGGACGAGACGAAGTATGCTCAGCTTTATGCAGGTTACCAGAACCCCAGCATGAAGCTGACCGTTCAGTCGGCCGATAGCTCTGCGGAGAAGAAGCAGGCGATGACGTATCAAACGATCGGCTTCCTGATCCTGTTTATGATGATGTCGGCGGTGAATTTGTCGGAATTGATTCTGAAAAGCAGGGAGGACCGCACCTTCTTTCGGGTCATATCCTCACCCATTAACGCCAGGAATTTCGTGATCGCCAACATTATCGTCAATTTAGTCGTGATGGCGGTGCAGATTATTTTGACTCTGTTTTTCTTGGAAGAGGTGTTCCGGATCGACACCGGAATTCCGTTCGGACGGATGGCGCTGCTTCTGATGCTGTTCTCATTTGTATCGATCAGCTTGTCGCTTGTCATCGTTGCATTCTCCAAAAACAGCGGCGTCTCCGGGGCATTGCAGAACATTATCGTTACGCCGACTTGTTTGCTCGCGGGATGTTTCTTCCCGAGCGAGATCATGCCTGCGGCGGTACGGCAGATTTCGGAATTCATGCCGCAGCACTGGGTGCTGAAATCGATCGAAACGCTGCAGCAAGGCGAGGGTCTTGCCCGCATCTGGTTTAACCTGTCCGTACTGGCCGCATTCGCTCTGGTCTTCTTCCTGCTAGCGGCCTACAAGATCGGACGCAACAACGACACACGCAATTTCATATAAGGTAGTTCAAAAGTCGTCTTTTGATCATGAAGCGTAACCGATGAAGCGGATTCGACGTCGAATCTTGAATTCAACGTCTAGAAAATAACAATTCAAGTCGTGATGTACATCACAGATACAGTATCACCCCGCTGTTATACTACAGTTAGCCGACATCATATTTGCAAGCACCCCGCCGAACGTATTGGTGACAGAGAGCGTTACGCGATTTTCCGTCCAATACGTCCGTGCGACCAGCCAACTCATTATTGAGGCGGCAGGGTGCTTCTTTTTTTTGCCTATTTTCGGTATGATGAATTTTAGCAAAGAATATGTTTAGGAGGCTTTTCGATGGACAACTGTTTATTTTGCAAGATCGTTGAAGGTTCAATTCCCTCGAACAAGGTTTACGAGGATGAACGCGTTCTCGTTTTTCACGATATTCAGCCGGCGGCTCCGGTCCACGTGCTGATCATTCCTAAGAAGCATATCGCCTCGATGAATGACTTGGCTTCGGAGGATCTTGCCTTGATTAGCGAGATGCACCGAATTGCTCAGGAAACGGCGAAACAGCTCGGTGTTGCAGACAGCGGGTATCGTCTGATCAACAACTGCGGACCCGACAGCGGACAAGCGGTGGCGCATTTACATTACCATCTCATTGGCGGCTCTAAGCTGGGTGCGCTGGTACAATCTTCGGACTCGCACGCGCTCTAGAACTTCTTTTAGAAATTGGAAGAGAAAAATGCGGGCGCTCAGGTTGACACCCTATTTCTCTTTCCCCTATAATGAAGTTTGATGAACCGTGTTATGCTCTTGGACGGTCTGGTCGGAGGGAGGGAAAACTGGTGTCTGAAACTAAAGTTCGCAAAAACGAGACAATTGATGCTGCACTTCGTCGCTTTAAACGTTCCATCGCGAAAGATGGAGTATTGGCTGAGGTGAAGAAACGTAAGCATTATGAAAAGCCAAGCGTAAAGCGCAAGAAAAAGTCCGAGGCTGCTCGTAAGAGAAAGTTTTAGGAGGATTTAATCAGCGATGAATCTTAGCGAGCGATTGAACGAAGATATGAAGCAAGCGATGAAGAGTCAAGACAAGTTCAAGCTCTCCACCATTCGAATGGTTCGTGCTACGATGAAGAATCTTGAAATAGATTTGAAAAGAACTTTGAACGATAATGAAGTGCTTGATATCCTAAGTCGTGAAATCAAACAGCGCAAAGATGCCCTCCAAGAATTTGAGAAAGCGGGTCGTGACGATCTTGCCGAGCAAGTGAAAGCGGAAGCAGAGATCCTTACGGTGTACCTTCCCGAACAGCTAAGCGAAGAAGAAATTAAAGTCATTGTACAGCAGACCATCCAGGAAACCGGTGCTTCTTCGAAAGCCGATATCGGGAAAGTGATGAGCGCGCTGATGCCCAAGGTTAAAGGCCGGGCAGACGGCAAACTCGTAAACCAGACGGTTCAACAGCTTTTGCCATAACTTCGAGAGACAAACACCTTCTACGTGATTCGTAGAAGGTGTTTTTTCATTGTGGTTCATTTCTAGCCCGAGCCAAGGTTGCCAGTCGGAGCAACCTTGGCTTTTTGTTGCGCTTTTCCTTTCTCATAAATCACGACAGGGCCGCATAATTTGTACAGTAGGGGAAGGAGGATTGCCTCATATGAGCCGGTTTGTCCGCAAAATACGCAAATGGACGGTTGATGCGCTCGACCTGCCCAGCGATCTTGTATTCGATTTGCCGAGGCTCACCTTAATTGGAGGTCAGCAGCTCTATATAGAAAATCACCGGGGTGTGGTCCACTTTTCTCCTGAGGTGCTGCATTTGGCCCTAAGCCAAGGTACTTTGGAGGTCGAGGGAAGCGGACTGGTTATTAAAGCCATTATGCCGGAAGAAGTGGTCGTGGAAGGCCGAATTTTCGGCATCAAATATCGAGGAACGGAGGAATGAAACGTGAAATCACCGGCCTTAAGCCAGTTGAGAGGCATCGTTACCATCAGGGTTCGCGGAGGATCGATCGAGCAGCTCGTAAATGAGCTGTCCCGTCAGGGCATCGACATCTGGGATGTCAAGCCCTTACCCGGAGGGCAAATGGATATGAATGTAGCGTTAACCGATTTCTTTCGCCTGCGGCCGCTGTTAAAACGGACAGGCTGCCGAATGTCGGTTCGGGGGCGCTCCGGACTGCCGTTTGTATTAGCTAGAGTATGGAAGAGGAAGGGATTTATCGCCGGATTCGCCTTATTTGTTGCGGCGATTTTTTGTTTATCCTCCCTGGTTTGGGACGTCGAGGTGAAAGGGAATGAGGAAATTGCCGCTCATGACGTCCTTCAGGCGGCGAAGCAGGAGGGCATTTATCCGTTTCAGTGGATTTTTCGTTTGCCGGATCAGGACAAGCTCTCCGCGGAATTGACCCGCAAGCTGCCGGGTACGTCCTGGGTTGGGGTAACTCGCACGGGAACACGGATTACGATCCAGGTGGTCGAGGCAACGAAACCAAAGGATCAACAGTTGGTGAGCCCGAGCCATCTCGTGAGCAAGCATGACGCCGTAATTACGCATATTTACGCGGAGAAGGGTCAGCCGGAGGTCGGTAAGAACGATCGAGTGAAGAAAGGACAAGTGCTGGTATCCGGATTCCAGGGCGGTAAGCCGGTCGTACCTCAAGCGAATATTCGCGGCATTGTCTGGCATGAATACAATATCCAGGTCCCACAGGTTTACAGACAGAAGGTATACACGGGAGAACGGAAGCAGCGGGGATATTTGTATTTTGGCAATACGGCGATACAATTGACCGGTTACGGCATAGTCACCTACGCCCAGTCGGAGACGATGACTGTTCAGGATCCGTTGACATGGCGCGCCTGGAAGCTTCCGATCGGCTGGATGACGGAGAAGGTCATGGAGACGACGGAGTTGGAGCTAAAACGGACAGAAGAACAAGCCAAGCAGGAGGGGATCGAGCGGGCGAAACGTGATATCCTGGCGAAATACGGCACAGATAGCGTCATTATGGATCAAAAAATTTTGCATGAGAAGGCCGACAATGGTAAAGTTTATATAAAAGTGCATTTCGAAGTAGAGCAGAACATTGCGGAAGAAGTGCCGATAGTACATGATCAAGGAGAATGAGGCTATTTGTCGGAACAACTGGTGAACATCAAATTACCGCTGCACAGTGCGGCTGAAGGGCTTTCGTTATTCGGCCCTCAGGACGCGTTTCTGAAGTTAATTGAACAGCAATTGCCGGCAAGTATCGTTCTGCGGGAATCGGAAATTACCATCCGCGGGGAACAACGAGAAGCGGAGAAGGTAGAGCAGTTGTTTGAAGTGTTGCTTGAACTGATCCGGAACGGATACATATTAACCGAACGGGATGTGCTTTACGCCATCGATCTAGCCAAGGACTTCCGTGCGGATCAGCTGCTTGATTTATATAAAGGCGAAATCGCCATAACCTATCGCGGCAAGCCGATACGAGTGAAGACCATTGGCCAGAAGCATTACGTGACGACAATCAAGAAACGAGATGTCGTCTTTGGCGTTGGTCCAGCTGGGACAGGCAAGACGTATTTGGCCGTTGTTTTAGCCATTTCGGCGCTGAAGGAAGGATCGGTCAAACGGATTGTTTTGACGCGTCCGGCGGTTGAAGCGGGAGAGAGTCTTGGGTTCTTGCCGGGCGATCTGCAGGAGAAGGTCGATCCTTATCTGCGTCCGTTGTATGATGCCTTGTATGATGTCATGGGTCCGGAACAAACGGCCAAAGCGTTGGAGCGCGGATTGATTGAGATCGCACCGCTCGCCTACATGCGGGGCCGGACACTGGACGATTCGTTTATTATTCTGGACGAAGCGCAGAACACGACTCCCGAACAAATGAAGATGTTTCTGACTCGGCTTGGATTCGGATCCAAGATGGTCATCACCGGGGATGTGACGCAAATCGATCTCCCGAAAGGGAAAAAGTCCGGGCTGGTGGAAGCGAAGGCCATTTTGAGCGGGATTGAAGAAATCGGGTTCGTCCAATTTGCCGAGTCCGATGTCGTTCGTCATTCGCTCGTACAGAAGATTATTGTGGCGTACGACCGCGCTGCCGAAAACCAAGGGTAAGCTTCCTAGCGACTACAGGGTTTACCATGTTCAGGAGGGCTGTCTATTATGACAAATAACGATCAGCAAAAGAGAAGCGCGTTTCAATCCAGAATTACGGGATGGAAACATAGCACCGGTGTGCGTTATGTTCTGTTTGCGTTGCTTGTCGTTATGTTTTACGTCAGCTTGGCGCCCAAACTGCTTCCCGAAACCTATGACATTGCTGTAGGTCTCCCTAGCGATAAGGAAATTATGGCGCCGATGGACATTCCCGATACGAAGGCCACGCTGAAGGCGCAGGAAGAGGCGGCCGAGAAGGTTGGGCAGGTCTACACCATTCTCCCTTTACGGAATGAAACCTTAGTCGCGCAAATGCTGGATCGGATTTTCCGCTTAAACCAAGACGATCAGGTTTCGGAAGACGACAAGATCAAGATCTATCGGGAAGAACTGCCGCAGCGCGTCAAGGATTACGTGCAGAACTTCATCATGAATAACCGGAACTCCAGCGTCTACTCGCCGACCTTATTTGAGGAAGTCACTCAACGAGTGGACGAGCAGCAGTATCATATTTCCGAGGAGACGTTCATTAAGATCCCTCGCTTAACAGCGGAGGATATCAATGAGATGAAGCCGGTGGCCGCTGACATCGTCGCCCGGCTTACGGCAGATCCGATCGTTGAAGCCCAAGCCGCGCGAGCTAAAGTTGCCGAGATGGTCAGCACCAGCTCCTTGAGCAAACGAACCGCCCGCGAGGTTGTACAAGAGCTGGCTCGTTTGTCGATTACGGCCAACAAATTTTATGATGAAGAGGCAACCAAGACGGCGAAGGTGGAAGCGCGCGAGAATACGCCAACCGTCTATATCAAGCAAGGGGATGTTCTCGTCCAAAAGGGCGAACGAATTACCCAGGAAATGTACACCCTGCTGGAGAAGAACGGCCTGTTGAAGGATGAGGTCAACTATTCGCCGCAATTTGGGCTCGTTTTGCTGTCTTTATTGATGGCAACCGGGCTGATGTTGTTTATCCGTCAATCCGAAGGCGCCAGCCGGTTCAAATATAACAATGCGCAGTTCGTCATGCTGTTGTTGATTATTTTCATCACGATCATATCTATGCATGTCATTAATATTCTGCAGACGGAACAGCAGGCTTATATCGGGTATTTAGCTCCGATCGCCACCGGTGCGATGTTAATTACGCTGCTGTTGGACTTGCCGCTGGCTTACATTTGCTCGATCTTGTTCAGCATCTTGGCCAGTATCATTTTGAATCAGCGGCAAAGCGAAATTTTTGATTTTCAGTTTGGTTTCTTCGCATTGGTGACTTCGTTTGCGGCAATTTTCGCGATTCACCGGGCTAGCCAGCGTTCCACGCTGCTCAAAGCGGGGATTATGATCTGTTTGTTTGGCGCGCTGTCGATCTTCACGTTACAGCTGATTGATAATCAGGACTGGACGCAGAACAGCACGTTGTACGCGCTTGGCTTCTCCGTGGCTGGGGGATTGGTGACGACAATTCTGGTCATCGGCTTGATGCCATTCTTCGAGGTGACCTTTGGGATCCTCTCGGCGCTCAAATTGGTAGAGCTGTCTAACCCCAACCACCCGCTGCTGCGCAAGCTGCTGACGGAAACGCCGGGAACGTACCATCACAGCGTCATGGTCGGGAATCTATCAGAAGCGGCGGCTGAAGCGATTGGCGCAAATGGGCTGCTTTGCCGTGTGGGCTCCTATTATCATGATATCGGGAAAACGAAGCGGCCAAGCTATTTTATTGAAAATCAGAACAATATGGAAAATCCCCATGACTTTATAGATCCGAAGCTAAGTAAATCGATTATTATCGCCCATGCCCGAGACGGGGTGGAAATGCAAAAGGATTATAAGCTGCCGAAGCCGATCCGGGATATCGCCGAGCAGCATCATGGAACGACGTTTTTGCATTATTTTTACCATAAAGCACTTCGTTTGGCGGAAGAACAAGGGGTTGAGCCGGACTTCACGGAAGAGGATTTCCGTTATCCGGGACCTAAAGCTCAATCGAAGGAAGCTGCGGTGGTCGGTATTGCCGACAGTGTGGAGGCGGCCGTGCGTTCGCTCCGTAAACCTACGGTGGAGCAGGTTGAGTCGATGATTGAGAAGATCATCAAAAGCCGGCTGGACGATCATCAGTTTAACGAGTGTGATTTGACGATGCGGGAACTGGATTTGATCGCGCAAACGTTGAAAGAAACGGTCATGGGAATCTTCCATTCGCGGATCGAGTATCCGGAAGAAGTGAAGAAGAATAAAGAGAACGAGGAGAAGGACAGGGGGCAAAACGTAAATGGGCCTACAGCTGGCTTGGAGCAATGAGCAGGATAAAATGGAGATCACCCAGGAGTTGATCGATCTCTTGGATCGGGCGCTGCAAATCGCCGGACAAGCGGAGGGGATTACCGAAGGAGAGGTTGCCCTCACGTTCGTGGACGATGAAGCGATCCATGAGCTGAACCGCGATTATCGCGGGATTGATCGGCCGACGGACGTGCTGTCGTTCGCGATGAACGAATCGCTGGAGGAAGAGCCGGAAATCGTCTATGAACTCGAAGAAGACGAGGAACTGGACGATTTGACCGACGTGCTCGGAGACATCATCATCTCCGTTGATCGAGCTAAAGCGCAAAGCGAGGATTACGGCCATTCGCTGGAACGGGAAATCGGATTCCTGTTTGTGCATGGCTTCTTGCATCTGCTGGGTTACGATCATCAGGACGCTGCCAGCGAAGCGGAAATGATGGGTAAACAGGAAGCGGCACTCGCCGAGGTTGGGCTTGTGCGCTGATGAAGCCTTCTCGCCGCGAGTTCTCGTCTTTTGGCTATGCGCTCGAGGGAATAGTCGCATCTTTAAAGACACAGCGCCATTTGCGCTTCCACTGCGTAGCGGCTGTGATCGTCATCGCTGCTGCGATTGCATTGTCCCTCCCTGTACGGGATATGGCCTTGTTGCTGCTTGTTATCGCCTTGGTCCTTTCGCTTGAGCTTGTCAATACGGCGATTGAAGCCGTCGTTGATCTCGCAGCCCCGGAGTGGCATCACCTTGGCAAAATCGCCAAAGATGCCGCGGCCGGGGCCGTGCTGGTCGCAGCGATTTTTGCTGCGGCGATCGGGATCTTGATTTTTTACAAACCGGTGATGCATTGGTTAGGGCTGCCGTAAGGTCTGTTACGCGCCGCATGAGCTGTACTTATTTTGCCTTTATTGAGGAGATGATATTGATATGGATTACGGTCAATTAATGCAAGAAGCGATTGAAGCCCGTAAAACGGCTTATATCCCATATTCGGGGTTTGGCGTCGGGGCCGCTCTCCTCGATAGCCAAGGCCATGTTCACCGTGGCTGCAACGTGGAGAACGCGGCGTACACTCCGGGAAACTGCGCGGAACGCACTGCAATGTTCCGGGCGATTGCCGACGGACACAAACCGGGAACGTTCCAGGCGATCGCCGTCGTAGGCGACACGGAGGAACCCGTTGCGCCTTGCGGCGTTTGCCGCCAAGTGCTGCTGGAGTTGTGCGGCCCGGACATGCCCGTCATCTTGGGTAATCTGAAGGGTGACATCCGTCAGACTACGGTGCGGGAGTTGCTCCCCTACGCATTTGCTCCCTCGCATCTGGAGGAGCAAAGGTAGATCAAAAAGGCGGCTTCGGATCACGAAGTGAGGTGTGAAAGTTGCTCGACGTCGAATCTTGAATTCAGCCGAGCCTAACTTCCGAAGCTTGTTTCCTACGGAAACATTTCAGTTGTTCACTACCCAAAACGTACGCTTCAATCCTCGGGGCAAAGCGAATGCCTGGTTCCTCCGGACCGCTAACGGAAACAAGAGACGCTATTTACTTGAATGGGACACGGTGGGATTATAACGGAATCAGGAGACGCTATTTGGGACAAAATGCGAGAAATGGACTTCGTGAGCTCCGAATAAGGGCTCTGGGTTCCGCTAGAGCGGGAAATAGCTGAGAAATGGGCAAATAAGGTCCGGGGTTGCTAACGCGGGTTCATAGAACCAACACAGACCGTTACGGTCAGAGAAACTGGCCAGGACATAACGAAAGGAATTCTACTATGGCAAAAGCAAAATTCAAATCCGGTTTTGTGGCGATTGTGGGTCGGCCGAACGTGGGCAAATCCACGCTGATGAATCAAATCATCGGGCAGAAAATCGCCATCATGTCCGACAAACCGCAAACGACGCGGAATAAAATTCACGGCGTATATACGTCGGAATCGATGCAGATCGTTTTTCTGGATACGCCAGGGATCCATAAACGCCAATCCAAGCTTGGCGACTATATGAACACGACAGCGCTTAACACGCTAGGCGAGGTGGAGGCCGTGTTGTTCCTCGTCGACGCCGCGGAAGGGTTGGGCGGCGGGGATCGCTTTATCATTGAACGACTGAAGGATTTACGCACCCCGGTCATCTTGGTGTTGAACAAAATCGACCGTGTGGAGCCGGAGCAATTGCTGCCTCTGATCGATGAGTACAGCAAACTACACTCGTTTAGCGAAATCGTACCGATTTCGGCGATGCTCGGGAACAACGTGAATACGCTGATGGAACAGATCGGTAAATATCTTCCGGAAGGCCCGCAATATTATCCGGAGGATCAGGTTACCGACCACCCGGAACAGTTTGTCTGCGCCGAGCTGATCCGTGAGAAGATTCTGCATATGACCCGCGAGGAAGTACCGCATTCCATTGCGGTCACGATCGAAGACATGCGCGTCCAGGAGAATGGCGTGGTGAATATTTCCGCAGTGATTTTCGTCGAGCGTGATTCCCAGAAGGGGATTATCATCGGCAAGCAGGGGGCATTGCTGAAGGAAGTGGGCAAGCAGGCTCGGCATGACATTGAGAATCTGCTAGGCTCGAAAATTTTTCTCGAGTTATGGGTCAAAGTTAAGAAAGATTGGCGTAACCAGGAACGGATCCTGAAGGACCTCGGGTTCCACAAGGACGCTTAAGGCGGATATTATTTCAATTTGAGGCCCGGGTGTTTATACTGGGAGTTATTGCAACGCATAGATCCCGCTCATGCGCACATCCTATCTTTGAAGATGCAGGCGTCATTTCCGAAGAAAGGGTGAATACGTATGCGAGATTTTTCGTGGAAGTATTTTGCGATGACTGGAGATGTCGATGCTTACTTGCTTTATAAAGAAGCCACCAGCCCGTACGAGGAGGAGGCTGCGGCGGCTGAAGAGCGGATCATAGAGGAAGAAGCCGAGTAACCCCTATATAGCGGGAGAGGCGAGTTTGGGGGAAATGAAATGCTCTACAGAGTGGAAGGAATCGTCATCCGCAGCATGGATTATGGGGAAGGCAATAAAATTATTACCTTATGCACAGAAACGAGCGGAAAGATCGGGGTGCTGGTGCGCGGCGCAAAGAAGGTCAAGAGCCGCCACGCGGCACTGACCCAACCTTTTACACAGGGAGAATACGTGTTCTTCCGCCAAAACGGCGGCTTGGGCACCTTAAACCAAGGTGAGATTATCGAATCTCACTTTTCTTTGCGTGAAGACCTTTTCTTGGCGGCTTACGCCTCGTATGCATGCGAGTTGCTGGACAAGACGCTGCAGGATGAGGAGATCGGCAGCTTCTGGTATACCCAACTGAAAGCTTGTCTTGAAGGCTTAACCTCCGGCAAGGATCCGCAGATTGTCATTCACCTGTTTGAAATGAAAATCTTGCAGGCAGCGGGTTACGGACCTTCGTTTGAGAGTTGTGTCTCCTGCGGCCGGGTCGACGACTCGCCATATGTCAGCCCGCGGTTAGGAGGGAGGCTGTGCCGATCCTGTCGTCATCAGGATCCGGCTGCGATGCAGGTGACGCCCGGAGTCCTCAAGCTGCTGACATTGTTCGAACGCATGGATCTGCGTCGCCTTGGGAACGTGGAGGTCAAGGAGGAGACGAAGCAGGAGCTGAAAAAGGTGATGCGCGCCTTCATGGACGTGCAACTAGGGCTGAAGCTGAAATCCCTACATTTTCTCGATCAGCTGGATAAGTATGAAATTTGACGAACAAGATAAAATTAGTTAATATATAAAAGAATTTCTGTGCGTTGAACGGGAAAAGTAACGAGGCGAAGTCTATGCATCGGCTGAATGATGAAGATCAACAGCGGATCAAGCGACCGGGGATGGTGAGAGCCCGGATAGGCGGCCTGGTGAAACGGCGTCCCGGGAGCATATATCGATCGTGAAAAGCGGATTTGCCGGCAAGGGTTACCGATAGGCAACCACGGTGAATCAAGTAGGGTGGAACCGCGGGAACGCTAAGTATGAGGAATCGACCTCTTACAGCTCTCGTCCCTACGTCTGACAGCAGGCGTAGAGGCGGGAGCTTTTTATTTTGCCCTTTAGCTCAAATGCTTGCTGAACAAACCTGAAGGTTAGGAGATGAGGTTCGCCATGAGTATTAACTTTCAACAAATGATCTTGACGCTGCAGCAGTTCTGGGCAGAACAGAATTGTATCGTCGTACAGCCGTATGACGTGGAAAAAGGGGCGGGTACGCTGAATCCGATGACGTTCCTGCGTTCGATCGGTCCAGAACCGTGGAATGTGGCCTACGTTGAGCCATCCCGGCGTCCAGCCGACGGCCGTTATGGGGAGAATCCGAACCGGCTTTACCAGCATCATCAGTTCCAAGTGATCATGAAGCCGTCGCCGGACAACATCCAGGAAATTTACCTGGACAGCTTGAAGCGGCTTGGCATTAATCCGCTCGAGCATGATATCCGTTTCGTGGAAGACAACTGGGAGCATCCGGGGTTAGGCGCTTGGGGTCTCGGTTGGGAAGTTTGGCTGGACGGCATGGAAGTGACGCAGTTTACCTACTTCCAACAAGTCGGCGGGATCGAAACGAATCCGGTCGCCGTGGAAATTACTTATGGGATGGAGCGCCTGGCCTCCTATATCCAAGACAAGGAAAATGTGTTTGACCTGGAATGGGTGGATGGCACGTCGTATGGGGATGTTTTTCATCAAGCCGAGTTTGAACACTCGAAATATACGTTTGAAATTTCCGATGTCAAAATGCTATTTACGTTGTTCAACATGTACGAACAGGAAGCAGGTAAAGCGATGGAGCAGCATTTGGTGTTCCCAGCTTACGACTATGTTCTGAAATGCTCACATACGTTTAACTTGCTGGATGCCCGCGGGGCGATCAGCGTTACTGAACGGACAGGGTACATCACGCGGGTACGGAATTTGGCTCGTCAGGTGGCTGCGACCTATTTGGAGGAACGTGAGAAGCTCGGCTTCCCGATGCTTCAGAAAGGGGGTGCTGCGCGTGGCTAAGGATTTGTTGTTCGAAATTGGTCTAGAGGAAATGCCCGCCCGGTTCATCCGCGCTGCGATGGAGCAATTGAAAGAACGGACGGTCAAGTGGCTGGAGGAATCTGTCATCCAACACGGAGCGGTGGAAGCATATGCAACTCCGCGCCGGCTCGCAATTCTCGTCAAAGACGTAGCCGAGAAGCAGGAGGATCTACATGAAGAGGTCAAAGGGCCTTCTCGAAAGATCGCTTTGGACGAAAACGGCGAATGGAGTAAAGCAGCGCTTGGTTTTGCCCGCAGCCAAGGGGTTAGTCCGGAGCAGTTCACATTCCGCGAGGTTGGCGGCACAGAGTATGTTTATGTCAGCAAGAGCCGTATCGGCGTAGAAACCTCAAGCCTCGTCGGTGAGGGATTGCTAGGGATTTTACAGGCGATGAATTTCCCGAAGAATATGCGCTGGGGGAATTATGACTTTAAATTCGTCCGCCCGATCCGCTGGATGGTGGCGTTGTTCGGCAAAGAGGTCATCGATCTGGAAATCGCCGGCGTGAAGTCCGGGAACGTGACACGAGGACACCGGTTCCTTGGAAGCGAAATGGGAATTGAGGAGCCAGCGGCTTATGTGGAAACGCTGCGCGCTCAGCAGGTGATCGCGGACGTGAACGAGCGTCAGCAAATGATTCAAAACCAAATTGATGCCTTGGCTAAAGAAAAGGGCTGGAATATCGCGGTGAAGGAAGATTTGCTGGAGGAAGTGCTGTTCTTGGTGGAAACGCCAACCGTGTTGTTCGGCACGTTTGAAGAATCGTTCCTGAATATTCCACAGGACGTGCTGATCACCTCGATGCGCGAACATCAACGGTATTTCCCGGTTTTGAACGAGAAAGGGAACCTGCTTCCTTATTTTGTGACTGTGCGCAACGGCAACAATGCATCGCTGGATGTCATTGCCCGCGGTAACGAGAAGGTGCTTCGCGCCCGCTTGTCCGATGCGAAGTTCTTCTATGAGGAAGATCAGAAGCTGGCGATCAAGGACGCGTTGTCCAAACTGGAGAGTATCGTGTTCCATGACGAGCTCGGTACGATCGGGGACAAAGTGCGCCGCATCCGCCGCAATACGGAGAAGTTGTCGACGATGCTTGGCACTGATACCGGGGCGGCGGAAGCGGCCGCACGTACGGCGGAGATTTGCAAATTCGACCTGGTGACGCAAATGGTTTATGAATTCCCTGAACTGCAGGGGGTCATGGGCGAAGATTATGCCCGTAAAGCAGGCGAACCCGAAGCCGTGGCAAGAGGGGTATTCGAGCATTATCAGCCGCGTTTTGCCGATGATGCCGTACCGTCTTCTTCCGTTGGCTCGATCGTCAGCATCGCCGACAAAATTGACACGATCACCGGGTGCTTCTCGATCGGCATCATCCCAACCGGTTCGCAAGATCCGTACGGACTGCGTCGTCAAGCGGCGGGGATCGTCCAGATTATCGTAGAACACCAGTTGTCCGTTTCCTTGACCGACATCTTCAAGCTGGCGCTGGAAACACATCAGCAATTCCGCGGATTGAAACGCAGCGAAGAGGAAGTCCTGAGGGATCTGATGGAATTCTTTGGTCTCCGCGTCAGAAAGACACTCTCGGATGAAAGTCTACGTTATGATGTCGTAGATGCCGTCCTGTCAGCCGGGTATGATGATGTCGTCTCGGCGGTGGCCCGCGGTAAGGCGCTGATGGAAGCTGTCGGCGCGAAGGAAGATTTCAAATCAACTGTTGAATCCTTTGGCCGGGTCAGCAACCTTGCATCGAAAGCAACCGGCGAGAAGGTTCGCTCCGATCTATTGACCGAGCCGGCGGAACATGCGCTTTATGAGGCATGGCGTTCGGTTTCTGAGAAGTACCGGGAGACGCTGGCCTCCCGCAGCGCTGCAGGTGCGCTCGAGCAGCTCGGCGGCTTGAAGGAAGCGATCACGGTCTTCTTTGATGCCGTTATGGTCATGGCCGAGGACGATGCGATCCGGACAAACCGGTTAGCGCTGCTGGCTGCGATTGATGAAGATCTCAAGGCGTTTGCCGATTTCGGTAAACTGGTTTGGGCATAATAGAAGAAGCAAAGCTTAGTGTGTGGCTGACGGCAAATGAAAGGCTTGCCGTCAGCCATCCATCGCTTATCGGCATAAATCGATGAGATTCGGCATTACGCTTGTTTAGATTAGGCCAATTCGAGGTTATATTGTATTACATGGAGGCATGGAGGATGCGGATCGTCGTCGATGGGGACTCCTGTCCGGTAAAGGCGGAAATTGCCGAAACGGCGGGCAGGTTCGGCGTACCGGTGGTCATGGTGGCTTCCTATGATCATGTCTTACAGCCGGGGCCGGGTGTGAATATCGTTCAGGTTGATCGGAGCGGACAAAGCGCTGATTTGTATATCGCCGCCCACGTGGAGAAAGGCGATGTCGTTGTGACTCAGGACTACGGCCTGGCGGCTTTGGTCATCGCGAGAGCCTGCTACGGTTTATCCCCGCGAGGCGACGTCTACCATGCGGGCAATATCGACTATTTGCTTGAACGGCGCCACCACCAAGCGAAGGCAAGGCGGGCAGGGCACCATAGCAAAGGGCCAAAGCCGTTTACCAATGAAGATCGGGAGCGGTTTACGGACGCTTTGTCAAAACTTTTGTCACGTTTGCAGGAGAATGTATAGTTTTAGCGAATTACTATTTACGTGTCACCCGAGAACATCGAAATGTCGGTGATTTTGACAATTTGGACGATTCTCACGCGTGAAAGATGAAGGTGATTTGGATGAGTACCGGGCGTGGCATTCCGGAGGAAGTCATCGAGGCGGTTCTGCGTCAGCATGATATCGTCGACACGGTCAGCAAGCACGTTCATCTAACGAAACAGGGGAAGTACATGAAGGGGTTATGTCCGTTCCATTCGGAGAAAACCCCGTCGTTTACAGTTACACCCGAACGGCAAATCTTCCATTGTTATGGCTGTGGTAAAGGCGGGAACGCCATCAAATTCAGGATGGAAATCGAAGGATTAACCTTTCCCGAGGCAGTCAGAATCATGGCGGAAGAGGCGCATATCCCTTATGAGGATAAGGGGAGAGGTTACGGGGACAGTCCGCGTAACCAAGAGTTGGAGCAACTGCTGCAGGCCCATGAATGGTCCTCCAAGCTTTATCATTACTTGCTGAAGAACACCGAATACGGCAAGCCGGCAATGGAGTATTTGAAATCCCGCGGCTTTACCGACAAAGCCATCGATACGTTCCAGATTGGTTACGCACCCGCTAGATGGGATACGCTCGTCCAGTTTTTGGACAAACGATCATTTGAACTGGAAGCGATGGAGAAGGGTGGATTGCTTTCGTCCAGGCAGGACGGTTCCGGTTTTGTGGACCGTTTCCGTGACCGGGTGATTTTCCCGTTGCACAATCGAAGTGGGAAAGTTATCGCGTTTGCAGGAAGAGTGCTTGGCGACGGACAACCGAAATATTTGAACTCACCGGAAAGCAAGCTGTTTACCAAAAGTCGAGTTCTCTACAATTTGCATCAAGCGAAGAACGAAATACGCAAGACAGGCCAAGTCGTCCTGTTTGAAGGTTACGGCGACGTCATCAGCGCATGGGAAGCCGGGGTTCATAACGGCGTGGCTACGATGGGGACGGCATTAACGGAAAGCCATGCAGCAATCTTGCGTGGGATGGCCGAAGAAGTATTGGTCTGCTATGACGGCGATTCCGCCGGACAAGCCGCAGCGTTAAAGAGCATTCCGATTCTCGAAGGCGCAGGTTTTCATCAGGTGAAAATTGCATTGCTCAGCGAAGGACTGGATCCCGACGAATTCATCCAAAAGTACGGAGCCGAGCGGTTCTGCCATCAAGTTTTGGACGGTGCGGTTTCTTCCGTCAAATTTAGGCTTATATATCTGAGAAAAAACCATATACTGCTAGAAGAAGATGGAAAGGTCGCTTATATCAAAGAGGCGATGCCGATTATAGCGGCGCTCACCTCTCCAAGCGAACGCGAGATTTATCTAAAGGAACTCTCCGCCGATTTGCAGGTCTCCTTCGAGAGCTTGAAGCAGGAATGCAACGAACTGAGAACGGCTATGCAAAAAAAGGCAGATGCCGGGGATAATAAGCCCGAAAGGTGGAATAATGGTAGGCATAAAAAAGGGCAGGCATCCATGCCAACGTTGCTGCCCGCTTTTCATGCGGCGGAACGGAGACTGCTGTCTTTCATGCTGCAGGACGAAGAGGTGTCCCGCTATGTAGGCGAACGCCTGGGGACGAACTTTAACATCGAAGATCATGTGGCGATAGCCGCTTATCTATACGCTTATTACGCGCAGGGGAAGAATCCGGATGCTAGCCATTTCATTTCCTCACTTCATGATGAGCGATTGGAACAGACGGTCATTTCGATCGCGATGATGGATACGCCAGGCGAATGGACGACGCAGGAGCTGGATGACTGTATCCGCGAAATTCAGAAGGTGCCGCTGCTCGAACAGATCAAGCGCAAGAAAGAGGAAATGGTATCGGCCGAACGAGCCGGAGATTATATGCGTGCGGCACAAATTGCAAGTGAGATTATTGCCCTAGAGAGACAGTAAGACGAACGGACTTTCGGTGATGTTTCTAGGGAGGAGGGAGCCAGATATGACGAATGACCAACATACTGAACTAGAAACGGAATTAACGCTGGATCAGGTGAGGGATCAATTGATCGAACAAGGGAAGAAAAGGTCATCCTTAACGTATAAAGAAATTATGGAGAAGCTTTCACCTTTCGATCAAGATCCGGAGCAAATGGACGAGTTTTTTGAACAATTAGCCGATCTTGGCATTGATGTAACCGGCGACGGGGATGAGGATCACCGTCGCGGCGATGGAGATAACTCGCACGACGGCGACGATTTCAATTATGATGACGACCTCTCGCTTCCTCCGGGAATCAAGATCAATGATCCTGTACGGATGTATCTGAAAGAAATCGGGCGGGTACCGTTGTTGTCGGCAGATGACGAGATGGAGCTCGCGAAACGGATTGAAAACGGAGATGAAGAGGCGAAACGCCGTTTGGCCGAAGCCAATCTGCGGCTGGTTGTCAGTATCGCCAAGCGTTATGTCGGTCGCGGCATGTTGTTCCTGGATTTGATCCAGGAAGGAAATATGGGATTAATTAAAGCCGTGGAGAAGTTTGACCACAAGAAGGGCTTCAAGTTCAGTACTTATGCTACGTGGTGGATCCGTCAGGCAATCACCCGCGCGATTGCTGACCAGGCGAGAACGATTCGAATCCCGGTTCATATGGTCGAAACGATTAATAAGCTGATTCGAGTATCCCGGCAGCTGCTGCAAGAGCTGGGACGCGAACCTGCGCCGGAGGAAATCGCTGCGGAGATGGAGCTGAGCGTAGAGAAGGTCCGGGAGATCATGAAGATCGCCCAAGAGCCGGTCTCGCTGGAAACACCGATCGGGGAAGAAGACGATTCTCATCTCGGCGACTTTATTGAAGATCAGGAAGCCTTGGCTCCTGCGGACGCAGCGGCTTATGAGCTGCTGAAAGAGCAGCTGGAGGATGTGCTAGACACGCTCACAGAACGCGAAGAGAACGTACTCCGATTGCGCTTTGGACTCGACGACGGACGCACTAGAACCCTTGAAGAAGTGGGAAAGGTATTCGGCGTAACACGGGAGAGAATCCGGCAAATCGAAGCGAAAGCGCTCCGTAAGCTGCGCCACCCTAGCCGCAGCAAGCGGCTGAAGGACTTCCTCGAATAGGCGTGACCGCCTGCAACCTTGACCTTCTGCAGCCAAGCAGCAAGGTCATTTTTGTTGAACAACCATATGGAAGAAGGTGTTCTGTTGGATCAGGAGAAACGCAAGATCATCCTGAAGGAAATCGATCATTGGCGGAGAAGTCGGCTGCTGCCTGAGCAATATTGCGATTTCCTGGAAAATCTATATAAAGATCAGACCGAAGGATCGTCGCCCCGCTCAGGCTTCACGCTAAATACACTGATTCAACAAGGAAGCCTGAAACTCTGGTCCCTTTCATTTGGAATAATTTCCTTCTTTTTCTTTATTGTTTTTTATTTTAACGTTTTTCCCTGGGGTTTGCAAATCGCCATAACGCTGCTGCTTTCGGCGGCTTGCTATGCCCTTGCGGCCTATTATCGATGTGATAAAGCGCTGTTCTCCATGTCGATGGCCGGACTTGGCAGCCTGCTGTTGCTTGGCTTCGGCAGCTGGATTATTACCGCGCAGGGATGGCCGCCCGGCATCGGTACGACGCTGCTAATCGCTTTCTGCGGGTTTATCTGGCTTGTCCTGGGATACGCGCTGCGGTTCGGCATCATCAGTTACTGCGGATTTGCTTGCGGGATGCTGCTATACGCCTTTTTGCTTGGACAGATGAACCCAGACGCCTCATGGGGTATGCTTCAAGTGTATTGGCTGCCGCTGGCAGCGATCTTCTTCTGGCTGAGCTGGCTGGGGTACCATCGGTTTAAGGCGATGGCTCCCGTGTTCTTTGCCGTATCCGTGTCCTTATGGTGTATGCCGGAAGCGGATGCTCTCCTGCTGCGGGACGCCGAGATTACAGCTATGCCTGCGCTGATCCTATTAAAGATCGTTGCGGCTTTTCTTCTTTTGTTTGGACTACGTAAAAAATGGGTGGTGTGGATTACTTCATGAAACTGTCAGCTAGATTACAGCTTATTGCCGACTGGCTTCCGACCGGGTGCCGATTCGCGGATATCGGCTCGGACCATGCACTGCTGCCTGTGGCTGCGGTACGCAGCGGGCGAGCAACCTCCGCCGTCGCCGGAGAAGTGAATGACGGGCCGCTCGAGGCAGCACGCCGTCAGGTGGCCGAAGCTGGAGAGGCAGGGCGGATCTCCGTCCGTAAAGGGGATGGACTTGCCGTCATCGCCCCGGGCGAAGTGGACGCAATCACGATCGCCGGAATGGGCGGGGCGTTGATCACCTCCATTCTAGATGAAGGTCAAGCGAAGCTGGCCGGCGTAAAGCAGCTTGTGCTGCAGCCAAACGTCGGCGGGGAATTTGTCCGTCGTTGGCTGCTTGAGCACGATTGGTATTTGGCCGAAGAGGCGATCTTGGAGGAAGACGGCAAAATTTACGAAGTCATGAAGGCCGAAGCTCGGCCCGATGCGAGCGAACGAAACGAAGAGCTATATCGAGAACGCGATCTGGCAGGAAGTTCAGTCCAATTGACCCGTGAGCTGCAGCTCATGATGGGGCCGAGATTAACGGCGGCTCCGAATGAAGTCTTTTTCGCAAAATGGGAATCAGAGCTGCGCAAACTGGAAAGTATTCACCGGTCGGTTGCGACGTCCGCGCTGGAGGCGTCCCGTCAAAAAGAAGTTGAGCTTACCCGGTTAATGGAGCAGTTAAAGGAGGTGCTGGCATGTTTGCCAAAGGACAAACGGTAGTTCAGTACATGGAGCAACTGGCTCCCAAGCATGTAGCGATGGAGGGGGACAAAATCGGACTCCAGCTGGGCAGTCTGCAGAAGGAGAATCGAAACGTGTTGGTGGCGCTTGACGTTAATGAGGAAGTGGTGGACGAGGCCATCTCCCTGGAAGTGAACCTGATTATCGCCCATCATGCGATTATTTATCGCCCGCTGGCCCATTTGCAAAGCGATACCCCGATGGGCAAGGTGTACGAAAAACTCATCAAACACGATATCGCCGTTTATATCGCCCACACGAACCTTGACGTCACGGACGGTGGGATGAATGATTGGATGGCGGAGGTTCTGGGAATCGAAAGCGCCGGTTCGCTTGAAGATGTGCATACGGACAACCTTTATAAACTGGTCGTCTTCGTGCCGAAGGACCACCACGAACAGGTGCTGAAAGCCATGCTGAATGCAGGTGCAGGCCATATCGGCAAATACAGCCATTGCAGCTTCAATCTGGAGGGTTATGGCACGTTTAAGCCGGGGGAAGGCACAGATCCGTATATCGGAACCGAGGGCAAGCTCGAGCGCGTAGAGGAAATACGCATCGAAACGGTTGTGCCGTACAGCCTGCGCAGTAAAGTGATCCAAGCGATGCTGAAGCAACATCCCTACGAAGAAGTAGCTTATGACTTGTACCCGATGGACTTGAAAGGACGCACTTTCGGACTTGGGCGGGTTGGCAAGCTGTCGAAGCCGGTAACGCTTCGGGATTTCGTGGAGCGCGTCAAAGCGCGCTTAGAGGTACCGATGGTTCGGGTCGTCGGCGATCTGGACCGGCCGGTTCGCAAGGCTGCTGTTCTAGGCGGTTCAGGGGGACGGTATTGGAAAAGTGCTCAGTTTCGTGGGGCGGACGTGCTCGTAACCGGTGACGTGGATTACCACACCGCGCAAGATGCCTGGATGGCCGGGGTTGCGATCGTTGATCCGGGGCACAACGCCGAGAAGATTATGAAACCTCGCGTGGCGGCCTGGCTAAGTGAGAAACTGACCGAGGATAAATATGCGACTCGCGTGCACGTTTCTCAGGTTAATACCGAGCCGTTCCGATTCCTGTAAAAAGGGGCCTCAGGAAACGTAAGCTTACGTCAAAGACGCTGGTAGGATACGTCAGGTTTACCGTCAAATCGCTCTTGTCAGCGGGCGGCAATGCCTGTATACTATCAAGTGTTGCCTTTCGAAAGTTTGACAGACAATCGCCGGCGGCTGAAGAGCCGCGGGAGGAAAGTCCGGGCTCCATAGGGCAGGGTGCTGGATAACGTCCAGTCAGCGCGAGTTGAAGGATAGTGCCACAGAAATGGACCGCCGATGGCCGCCGCAAGGCGTGCACAGGCAAGGATGGAACCGAGGTGTAAGAGACCCCGAGGAACGCTGGTGACTTCGTTCCTGGTAAACCCCACTTGGAGCAAGACCTAATGGGACGCAGCTTCTTTGCGAAGCGGCCTTTGCCCGAGGCGCGTCCGGGTTGGTTGCTGGAGCCGCCCAGTAATGTGCGGCCTAGATAGATGATTGTCACTCAACGCGGGAGGGTTGTTCCCGTTCTACCGCAACGAGTACAGAACCCGGCTTACGGCAAACTTTCAACACTAAAGGGAACATGATCTATATCTATGGATAAAGCCTCCGCATCGCTTGGAATGAATTCCGGCGATGCGGAGGCTTTTGGTTTTAGAGCGTTATTTAGCGCGATCCACGGCGCGGTCCATTTTCCGTTGGATCGACTGCGGCCAGAATTGCAGCGGCGCCTCTCCGCCACCGGCGGCCTGCAGCGCAGCGTAAACATCAATTTGTCCGTATCCGTAATATTTGTCACGCCCGGTATCACCAAGATCGATGACATTCTTACGGATGATATCCATGACCTCGGTGTTCTTTAGCTCCGGATTCACCGACCGGATGAGAGCGGCAAGGGCCGCCACATGCGGACTGGCCATCGATGTGCCGGATAACGCCGCATATTGATTATCCGGATAGGTGCTGGCGATGCTCTCGCCCGGTGCCATGACGTCGATGTAATCGCCGTAGTTGGAGAAGGAGGCTTTCTGCAAGTTGTAGTCGGTCGCGGAGACCGACAACACCTCAGGATAAGCAGCCGGGTATCCCGGGCGTTCGGTATTGTCATTGCCCGTGGCCGCGATCAGCACCACATCCCGCTCATAGGCATATTTTATCGCTTCATGCAGGAATTGGGCATCGGCGTAGTTGCCGAGGCTCATATTAATGACCTTGGCGCCGTGGTCGGTTGCCCAAATAATGCCCTGGGCTACGGAGTACGTCGTGCCGGAACCGGACTTATCCAGCGCCTTTACCGGCAAAATTTTACCGCCCCACATCATCCCCGCAATGCCTTCGCCATTGTTGACATTGGCGGAAATAATTCCGGCCACATGGGTGCCATGCCCAACGTCGTCGGAAGGATCCTTGTCGGGTTCGATGACGTTATAACCCTTCAGCAAGCGGCCCTGCAGATCAGGGTGCTTCAGGTCCACACCGGTATCAACAACGCCCACGATCACGTCATTGCTCCCTTTGGATAACTGCCAGCCGCGGTTTGTTTCGATGATCGGCAGATTCCATTGGTATTCGGAGAACAACATGTCGTTTGGAACTTCCGCTGTCTCTTCTGTGTTGCTCGTATTGTCTTCATTAAAAAAGCTGTTCGGATCGTCCCAATAGCTTCCGCCGTTTTCGTTGGTCAAATATAAATAATGTGGTTCAATGTACTTCGGTTGCCATTTATTCTGGAAATACTGCCGAAGCTGATTCATAGTCATCGTGTCCGAACGGAAAATATAGGTGCTGTTCAGGTTTCGCGGCTCTTTTCCGGTGATATCTTGTATGATTTGCTTCATTTGCTCGGGACTGGGTTTGCTTTGGAACGTGACAACGATTTCGTTTTCGTAATAGTGGCTCGCTTTCTCGTTATCATGCCCTGTTTTGACGGTGATGTCCTTGAGCGTATCCGCATGCACCGATTCAACCTTGAATTTGCCTTCTCTCGGATAGGGGATTAATCGCAGGTTTTTGTGTTGGTGATCCTGAACTCGCCCTAAGATCCCGATGTCCATCACCGCGATGACGCCTTGCTTCTTGCCCTTGGCAGGTTCGGCGGCAACGAAGTATTTCGGCTGCTTCTCCGGAAAAGAAGGCGACTCGTACGACGTCGATTTGTTCAGCGCTTTTTTGGCATAACTTAAATAAGTATTCAGTTGCTTCTTTTCTGCCGAATCCGGTTTAAAATCCTGCCGCCGAAATTGCTTGGTTTGTCCGCTTGCGGCATCGTACCACAGGATCGCTTGAAACTGCTTATGGTCCTTTTGCAATTCCTGAGCAGAACCTGGCAACTTGCCGCTTTGACTTTGGGCAAAATCGGCAGCCAGTGAACGAAGATGACCCCGGGCGTCCAATCGAGATAACCGTTCGGTTGCGGTTATATCGCGTTTCAGCATACTCTGCTTCAACTTTTGCTCCTCCGCCGGCTGGGGTACCGAAAGCCGATTTACGGAATTCCGCGGGGTTGCTTTGTTATTGTCCGAGGAAGGGAATAGAAGCGAAACCGCAGCCACCGCGGCGACTCCCGTCAACCCTAAGGCAGCCCATCTGCGCCATTTCATCGGTTAACCTCCTTTAAGATGTCGATAGCCATAGCGTGAGGTGATGTCCCTGTTTTTATTCCTTGAGGGATACCGTATTCGGATAAATTGTGATACGATATTTTCGTTAATGACTATACCGATCATGACAGGTGAAGGAGAATTGTTCGCATGCCACAAGCCAATAACATCAGGCAACTGTGTGAAGCCACCCGAGACAAACTCAAACGTGCGGCCGAGAAGCTTGAAACGTTCTTGAACCAGCATTCGTTGCCGCAGCTTATGGAAGGTCAAGATGAGGACAGAGCTTTGTTTTACCAAGGATTTCTATCCGACCTGCGTCATCTGCTCGTGTTCAGCGAGGTTTGTTACGAGAAGCTCGGCGTTGCCCTACGTCGCGGAACTTTTGACGAGGAAGCTGCTGAGAAAGTGCTGTACCATGTATATCATGACTGTGTTAACAACTTCTTCTATCCGAAAAACGAAAGCTATTCCGAAGACGGAAGATACGCTTATACCGGGCAAGACGCTATCCGGTTCCGTAAGAAACCGGTTCGCGCGGCGCGTGATATCGTCCTGGACATCACGGGGATGTTTGAGGAATTACGCGACGATCTGACTTATTATGAAAGCGATTATTTGACCCAACTCCGATTAAATCGTTCCGCCAAATAAGTAAACCTTGAAATAATGAAAAGATGCCGAGATACCGGCATCTTTTTTCTTTTGGGAACGATTTGCTATTAGCCTGGCGCATAAGGGGATGGAGGGGAGGAGAAAATGATACGCGAGGTGATCAACATGCCAAATGGGGACAAACCCATGGTCAAATGTAGCGTATCCAACTGCACTTATTGGGGAGACAAAAACGTGTGCAACGCCGACGTAATTATGATTGATGTCGATCAGCATGCGAATAGCCGCTATTCGGCGGAATTCGCCGGCGAAACGTTTGATACGGAACACCGAGATTCCGCCCCGTCGTCCGCCGCTACTTGTTGTCATACGTTCAAGCCTAAGTCGAAATCATCGTAACAAAAACACTAGTTAACGGAGGTGCTTTTGATGACGGATACCAAAGCAGACAAACCGGAGCAACCCGCATCCAGCAAAAGCCGCACCGATTACCCGCGTATAGCTGACCGCGAGCACCGTGAGGAATATGCGGCCGAGGTCACGCCCGCTGGGACTTTCAGCGGTAACGTGGTTCGGAGCGAAACTCGCGATGCAGATCGGACCGAACGTGCGGATGGAGCTCGTACGGCCGGCCGGACGGTTGGTTATGTTGGCGTCGGTCTGGGTATCGCTTCGCTCTTCATGTGGTCGATTATCCTGGGTCCGCTGGCGGCGGTCATGGGCTTTTACGCCTACAGCCAAGGCAATAAAACGTCCGGCGCTTGGGCTATCGGCTTGGGGATCGTTTCTACGCTAAGTTATTTCGTACTCATGCCGTTTACTCGCTAACCCTACACCCCTGGGCGGAGGATAGCGACGAAATCATGAACGTTATATCCACAGGCTAACGTCGTCTTTCAGACGTTGGCCTTTTTTTACATTTGCAAATTTTATCGAAAAAGGGTGGTACGAGTCGTTGAATCCGTGTAAAATATAGGCATTACCTAGTTTTCCCCCAAGAGGAGCTTATAAGGCATGCAAATCGATCCGCGTACGATGGGACAGTTAATTCAGCTTCAGTCCTTGAATCAATTAGACTTGCAAGGAACGTCAGCGCAGCGGGCTTCAAGCGATATGGACGGCTCGTTGTTTGATATATTGTTACAGGAAATGATGTTGGCGGAACAGGATGCGAACGTTTCAGCCGATTCCGCGGGCACCGATGCTCGTTCCGTGTTGGAATCGTTACAGAGGTATCTGTATTCTGCCGGGTCCAACGATTCGGACACATTGGACGATCTGTTTTCGGAGGTGTTTTCCAATTCTGAGGCAGTGACCGCGATGCGGAGACAAGAGAATTCCACCGTGCTTCCTTCGGAGAGCCCAGCGGATCTACAGTCCTTGATCACCCAAGCCAGTGCTCGATATGGGGTGCCCGAGAGCTTGATCAAAGCTGTGATCGCGACCGAATCGTCGTTTAATTCGCAGGCAGTTTCGTCTGCCGGTGCTAAAGGTTTGATGCAGTTGATGGACGGTACGGCAAGAGGGCTTGGGGTCAGTAACCCGTTTGATCCCGCACAGAACATTGACGGAGGCACCAAATATTTATCGTATCAGATCAATCGTTATGGCGGTGACGTCAAAACGGCGCTTGCGGCTTATAATGCCGGGCCTGGAAGGCTGCAACGGCTCGGGATCGGGAACGATGAGCAACTGATGGAGAAGTTTCGCTTACTCCCGCAGGAGACGCAGGGGTACATTGCCAAGATTATGAGAGCACAGGCTAAATTTGAGGCTTAGTTGGTTTTTGCATGCATACTGATAATGGCGCTACATTATGAGGAAGATCAAATGGAAAACGCTCCGACCGCGGTTGTTTCGGGTATACGCGTTTTTCATTTGGTCTTTTTTGAGATGAAGGTGAAGAGATGATTTATTTTGACCACGCAGCAACGACACCGCCGTATGAGGATGTCGCCAAGACCGTAGCGGAAGTGATGGCGCGGCATTATGGGAATCCGTCGTCGCTTCACCGGCTTGGCGAGGAGAGTGCCAAGCTGTTGGATAGGGCAAGGGAAGTTAGCGCCGCGGCTCTGGGAGTTCGGCCGCGAGAAATCGTGTTTACCGGCGGGGCTACGGAAAGCAACAACATGGCAATAAAAGGCGTGGCCCTTCAGTTTGCCGGACGAGGCAAACATTTGATCACAACTGAAACGGAGCATCCGTCCGTGCTGGAGAGCGTGAAGCAAATGGTGTCCTTGGGCTGGGAGGCGACCGTTCTTCCGGTTGACGGAGAAGGAAAGGTGACTCCTGAACAGGTACGAGGAGCGCTGCGTCCGGATACGGTCCTTGTGTCGGTGATGCATGTCAACAATGAAACGGGGGCCATACAGCCGGTGGAGGACATTGGTCGCCTGTTGAAGTCCTCGGCACCTCGGGTTCTGTTCCATGTTGACGGAGTTCAGGGCTTCGGGAAGCTGCCAATTTCCTTAACGGAGGGTTCCATCGATTTATACAGCTTGTCTGCGCATAAACTAAGAGGACCCAAAGGCGTCGGGCTGCTGTATGTTCGCGAAGGACTACAGCTCGTACCGCTGTTGGCAGGCGGTGGCCAGGAGGGGGGATATCGTTCCGGAACGGAGAACATTCCCTATATCGTGGCTTTTTCGAAAGCTTTGCGATTGGCGGCCGAAGCCCGGGACGCCCGGACAACGAAGCTTTACCGCTTGCGAGGGCAATTGATCCAAGGGCTTGCGGAGATCCCGGAGCTGACGGTAAATTCACCTGCGTTGGGAGCCCCGCATATTGTCCATTTTTCTTATTCTGGTATGAAAGCGGAAGCGTTGCTGCACATGCTGGAGGAGGAGGCTTTTACGTATCCACCCGCTCGGCGTGCTCTTCCAAGCGAAGTGAACCCAGCCGTATTCTGCTGGCCATGGGTAAATCCAAGGATATCGCCTCATCGGGTATTCGGATCAGTATGGGCGATGAACATGAAGAGCGAGACATAGAAGCCCTGCTCGCTGCGTTGAAGCAATCGGTCAAGCGGCTGCAGGCTTTACGATAGGAGAGAAATGTCAAGATGCTGGAATATGATATGTTATTGCTCCGCTTTGGAGAAATCATTCTTAAAGGGCGGAATCGGTCGCGATTTGAAAAGGTGGCCCACAATCACGTCAAGGCGCTGCTGCACCCTTATCCTCGCGCCGAGATCATGAAGGAATATGGAAGGATCTATATTGCGTTAAACGGAGAGCCGCTTGCGCCGATCGTCGCTGCAATGAAGAACGTATTTGGCGTCACCTCGATCTCTCCGATCCGGGTTACCCCATCCCGTCTCGAGGATATCATCCCGGCTGCGGTTCATTTCGTCAAAGAGCTTGGCGTCGGGCCTGGCACGAGGTTTAAAGTTAGCGCCCGCCGGGTCTGGAAGCCGTTTCCCCACTCGACGCATGAGATGAACAAGCTGGTCAGCGGCCCGATCCTGAACGCCTGCCCCGAGCTGCATGTGGACGTACATGACCCCGAATTGGAGCTGCGTGTGGAAATCCGGGAACAGGGCACTTATTTATTCAGCGAAGTGATCCCCGGAGCGGGTGGATTCCCGCTCGGAACGAACGGTAAAGCAATGTTGCTGCTATCCGGAGGTATCGACAGCCCTGTCGCCGGTTGGTCGGCGCTGCGTCGCGGGTTGGAGATCGAATGCGTTCATTTTCACAGTTATCCCTTTACGAGCAAAAAAGCCGAACAAAAGGTCATTGACCTGGCTACCGTGTTGGCGGGGTTTGCAGGTTCGATCAAGATGCATCTGGTTCCTTTTACCGATATCCAAACGAAGCTGGCGAAATCCGGTCAAGAGAACCTGACCATAACCCTGATGCGTAGATCTATGCTGCGCATTGCCACCAAGTTGGCTGAACGTAACGGAGCCCTAGCTCTGGTCACTGGAGATAGTCTGGGCCAGGTGGCCAGCCAAACGTTATCCAGCATGAATGCAATCGGGCGGGTAACCGATTTGCCGCTGCTGCGGCCATTGGTGATGACGGACAAGGTAGATATTATCGCGATGGCGCAGCAAATCGGCACCTATGATTTGTCGATCTTGCCTTACGAGGATTGCTGTACGTTATTCGTTCCGAAGTCGCCGGCGACGAATCCTAATCTACATGTGTTGGAAAGCGTTGAACGTTCGCTTGAGGATTTAGATGAAATGATTCAGAAAGCGGTAGAGGATACGGAAACCATCGTGATTCGACCTGGCCGCAGCATCGTGCGGCGGGAAGCCGGGGAAGACCCTGTTGTGCAAGAAAATTGGTTTTAATTCTATAAAAAAACCGCCAATGCCAGGTTGATGGCTGAGGCGGTTTTTTGCTGTTCCTAGTGGGTTGCCGGATGGGTCTGATGGCTTTCTGTTTCTTTGCGATGCTGACGTTTCTTCATGTAACCGGCCAAAAGCACACCAGCAACGACGATGGCGATCATCAGATAACGAAGAACCGGGTTTGCCTCAAAAAAATGCAGGAAATGTCGTTCCTCGGTGATCATATTGGCGGCGGTATAAGCCAACACCGCTGAGCCAAGGTATGCGATCCAGGGGAACTTGTCCAACAGTTTAATAAATAGGGTGCTTCCCCAAACGACAATGGGTACACTGATCAGCAATCCGATCACAACCAGCACCATATGTTGTTTGGATGCTCCTGCGACCGCGATAACGTTGTCGAGTCCCATTGCCGCGTCGGCGATGATAATGGTACGGATGGCCGGCCAAAGTTTATCCTTGGCTTCGATGTTGTCGTGATCGCCTTCATCGGCCAGCACCTTGTAAGCGATAAAGATCAGCATCAAACCGCCGACTGCCAGCAGCCAAGGGATTTGCAGCAGCCAAACGACAATAAGGGTCGCTGCGATTCGCAGCACCACAGCTCCGGCCGTCCCGTATAGGATCGCCTTCTTCTGGACCGAGTGGGGCAGCTTTCTAGCCGCCATCCCGATGACGATTGCATTGTCACCCGCCAAAATGAGATCGATAAAAATAATGTTGATCAGGGCGAGAAAAAAAGCAGCACTAAATAAGTCCACGTTATGTCACTTCCTCTATAGACGTATATACGTATTAAATCGCTAAAAGGATTCATTTGTCCAGAGTTGTTTTTGTAAAGTGGCATAGCTTGGCTTCATTCTTCATAAAAGTTGTAGGGGAGGGATGAGCTTGGAACAATTGCTGCTGTTATCGGAAATTTTGATCATTAATTTGGTGCTCAGCGGCGATAACGCCGTTGTTATAGCGATGGCCAGTAAGAACTTACCGTTAAAGCAACGCAAACGGGCCGTATGGTGGGGCGCGCTGGGAGCTGTCCTGCTGCGCTGCATTTTGACCTGGGTAGCTGTAATTCTGTTGAAAATCCCGTTTATCCATGCGGCAGGAGGCGTGCTGCTGGCTGCCATTGCTTTCAAGCTGCTGCTGCCTCAGGAGGAGCATTCCCGCGTAGCCGGCGCAGGCTCGTTGTGGAAGGCCGTGCAGACGATCCTCGCCGCCGACTTCATTATGAGCCTGGACAATGTGCTGGCGATCGCTGCGCTGGCGGAGGGGGACTTATCGATCCTTGTTATCGGGATCGCGATCAGCATTCCGATCGTGGTATGGGGCAGCAACCTGATCGCCGATTGGCTGGAGCGAATGCCAATCCTCACTTATGCAGGTGCAGGTATCCTCGGATACACCGCAGGGGATATGCTGCTGCAAGATCCTCAGCTCGGGCCGGCGCTGACGGCGGCCGTTCCCGCTTTAGCACATGTTGTACCTGCAGTGACCGCCGCGGTCGTTATTATGTTCGGTTGGCTGCGAAAATATAACGCTGGACGCGGGTAACTCGCTTCGGCAGTTCCATCCACAGGATCCGAAAAAAACATTTATCCTAGGCTGCAGGCTGAGTGGTTTTTTGGGCAGATTTCATATAAACTGGAAGGGAAGGGGATGTCGTAATTTGCAACGTCTTGTCCCTCATTGTCTTCTGGAAGGTGTGTGATGGATATGTCCGACAACAACAAGCTGATGACTGGCGTTCTCATTCTCGCTGCCGGAGTGATTATCCTGCTCGGAAAATTAGGGGTATTTAGCTTCCTTGGTAGGGCGCTTTGGCCGCTCTTGCTGCTGATCCCAGGGATCGTGCTGCATGTATGGCATTTCTGGCGTAAAGGTCCTGCGGAGCTGCTGCTTCCCGGCGCAATTCTGGTCGTCTACAGCCTCGTATTTTTCACCGGCGTGATTGGAGGATGGCAAACCTTGAGATACACTTGGCCGCTCTTCTTCCTTGGCCTGGCCGTCGGTCTGTTCGAATACGGCTATTTCTCGCCTCAGCGCCAAAATGGGATATTCATCGCCGCCATGATCCTGGGGGCTTTCTCGGTCCTATTGCTGGGCTGGACGTTATTCGCTTCCTCGATCGTGTATTTCCTGGCTGCGCTCTTGATTATTGTCGGTATCTGGCTGATCGCCGCCCGCGGCAATCGCCGTAGATCCTGGTAATGGGGTAATGTTGGGTTAGTTCTTGAAATATTCAAAATTTCACGTATAATATAAGGGATATGTCAAGCGTCGGCATCTAGTCGACGCTTTGTTTTGTGGTTAATGAGGCTGCACTTGGTCCTGTCGATTAAATAACGTTCGAAGTGCAAACTTTATATATAATCAGTTCTGTTTGACAATCGCTTGATAATTTATAGAGACGAAAGGATATGGAGAAAAACCTATGCATGAAAGAAATGAAATTCGCAATATTGCGATTATTGCCCACGTTGACCACGGGAAAACGACACTTGTAGACAAACTGCTGCAGCAGTCCGGGATTTTCCGGGATAACGAGGCGGTACAGGAACGGGCTATGGACTCTAACGATTTGGAACGGGAACGCGGAATTACCATTTTGGCGAAGAACACGGCCATTACGTACAAAGATTATTTGATCAACATCGTAGATACACCGGGACACGCCGATTTTGGCGGAGAAGTGGAACGGATTATGAAAATGGTCGACGGTGTCTTGCTTGTTGTTGATGCTTACGAAGGTTGTATGCCGCAAACCAAATTCGTGCTTCGCAAGGCGTTGGAGCATCACTTGACTCCGATCGTTGTTGTGAACAAAATCGACCGTCCGGCTGCACGCCCGGCGGAAGTGATCGACGAGGTTCTCGACTTATTTATTGAATTGGAAGCGAGCGATGATCAGCTGGAATTCCCGGTTGTTTACGCTTCGGCTTTGAACGGCACGTCCAGTCTGGATCCGGAGAAGCAAGACGACAATATGATGGCGTTGTACGAAACGATCATTGATCATATTCCGGCGCCTACGGAGAAGGTAGACGAGCCGCTGCAATTCCTGGTTACGCTGATGGACTATAACGAATATTTGGGCCGGATCGCGATCGGCCGGGTTAACCGCGGGATCATCCGCCAAGGCCAATCCGTGGCTGTTATGACGCGCGACGGCGGCAAGAAGACCGCTCGCATTGAGAAGCTGTTCGGCTTCCAAGGCCTGCGCCGCGCGGAAATTGAAGAAGCCGGAGCCGGCGATATCGTAGCCATCGCCGGGATCAAAGACATTAATATCGGCGAAACGATTGCCGATCCAAACCAGCCGGAGGCATTGCCGGTATTGAAGATTGACGAGCCTACGCTGCAGATGACGTTCCTCGTCAATAACAGCCCGTTCGCCGGACGCGAAGGGAAATGGGTCACCTCCCGCAAACTGCGTGAGCGTCTGTTCAAGGAGCTGGAAACGGACGTTTCCTTGCGCGTCGAAGAGACCGACAGCCCAGACGCCTTTATCGTATCTGGCCGCGGTGAGCTTCACCTGGGCATCCTGATCGAGAATATGCGTCGCGAAGGTTACGAGCTGCAGGTATCCAAACCGGAAGTTATCGTACGGGAGATTGACGGAGTCAAGATGGAGCCGCTTGAACGCCTGCTGATCGACGTGCCCGAAGAAAGCATGGGTGCGGTTATGGAAAGTTTAGGTTCCCGCAAAGCGGAAATGGTGAATATGATCAACAACGGAACCGGTCAAGTCCGCTTGGAGTTCTTGATTCCAGCTCGCGGTTTGATTGGATATACTACGCATTTCCTGACGTTGACTCGCGGCTACGGCGTGATGAATCACGCTTTCGACAGCTATGGTCCGTTCCTTGGCGGTCAAGTCGGCGGGCGTCATGAAGGGGTATTGGTATCCAGTGAAAATGGCGTTTCGACGCTTTACGGGATTTTGTCGATCGAGGATCGCGGGATCTTGTTCTTGGAACCTGGTACGGAGATTTACGAAGGGATGATCGTTGGGGAGCATACCCGAGACAACGACATCGTCGTTAACATTTGCAAAGAGAAACAACTGACAAACGTACGCTCGGCCACGAAGGACGAAACCGTGAAGATGAAGACGCCGCGGTTGTTCTCGCTGGAGCAAGCGCTGGAATATTTGAATGATGACGAGTATTGCGAAATTACGCCGAAATCGGTTCGCCTTCGCAAGAAGATTTTGAACAAAAGTGAACGTGAGCGGGCGGAAAAACATCGCAAAATGTCGGAAGCCAACTTATAATAATTGTAACGTGGCCATTTGAAGGAGGGGTTCGATATGCAGAGCTGGTTTGCTGAGCATCCAGTCATTTCCTACGTGCTGATCTTCGTGCTGATCGTTTTCGTTTACAATAAAGTCTTTCGCGCACAGCAGAAGCTGCCGCTGTTCAAGGAGATCATCCTTTACCTTCTCATGGCGCTGGGTTCGTTCCTGTTACTCATTTTTCAAATCGACAAGCTGCCGATCATTCAATGTCTGTTGGTCGCTGTCGTTCTGATGCTCATGGTACGGATTCGCTATTTTGTCGAGGGGCGACGAAACAAGGAGAAAAAGTCAGGGCCGTCGGCTGGAGATAAATCGGCATAACTTGGCTCACGCCTAAATTCGGTAACTTTTTCGAAACCCGGTACGTCTTTATGGATGCGACAACATTTTTATAGAAATAAGGTGTTTGAGTTCATGAGTTCTAACCGCAGCGGCTTACCTCCCCGGGGGCATAGCCAAAGAGGCTCGGCAAAAGGTTCGAATAAGGGTTCTGTTAGAAAAAGGAAGTCCAGCGGTTTTAAACGATTTCTAAAGTTTGTCCTGACGCTCCTCATTATCGGAGTGGTTGGGGTTGGCCTTTATGCAGGTTATTTATTTTATACCGCAGATCAGGTGATCGATGCGACCGGGACTACGGACAAAGTAGCGCCGGAGCAATCCGCTAAGGTGAAGCCGATCACGATGCTGTTGCTTGGAACGGATTATCGACCGGCAACGGGTACTCATCTGAGTGATGTCATGATGGTGATCGCGATGAACCCGGAGACGAAGTCCGCCACCGTCGTATCTCTACCGCGTGACACGAGGATGAAACTGGAAGGTTACAAGACGAACAAGCTCAATGCGTTTTATCCGAATTTCCTGGCAGCTGAGAAGAAGACTGGGATCACCGCCACTCAGGAAATGAAAACGATGATGAGCAAGTTTTTTGATATCGATATCGATTATGTCACAGTTCTTAATTTCCAAGGGTTCCGCGATGTGGTGGACGCGCTTGGTGGCGTAGACGTAAATGTCGATGCAGATATGTGTTACCGGGATACGGCGGACGGTACCGATATCAATTTGAAGCAAGGGGCGCAGCACCTAAACGGGGAGGACGCACTTGGTTTCGTAAGATATCGTAAATCGAACTGCAGCCCACGTACGAAGGGCTCGGATGACTTCGACCGTAACCGCAGACAGAACGAAGTGCTGCATGCGCTTATCGACCAAGCGAAGTCGCTTAATGGCGTGATGGGCGCTGGCAAAGTGATCGAGTCCGTCGGCAAGAATATGGATACCGATTTGGAATCGCAGCAAATGAAGAATATGATTCAGGCTTATTGGAGCATTTCCAAGGAAAATGTGGATTTCATGCCGGTAACCGGCGATTGGAAGAGCCCGTACGTATATTTACACGAGGATGAATTGGAGGCGTCCAAGCAAGCCTTAAAGAATCAGATCGCCGGCATCAAGACGCCTGACTCGCAGACTGAAAACGGCGGGAAAGCGGAAAACGAACCGGCTAACTGACGATTGAATGCAAGTTTTGCCACATGCTATAATACAATTAACTGACAGGACAGCTGAAGCGTCTTGAGTAGAATCCCATGCAACGCCGTACAGGAGGGCTGGTCGATATGTCCGAGGTCGTTACCCAATTGTCCGATTCACTTTACGCGATTTTCCAGTCCGAAACGTTTGTATTGCTGAATACGGTGGACCAGGAATCTGGAGGGCCCACTTCCAGTGCGATCTCATGGGTGTATGCCGTGGATCGTTCCAAACTGCGGCTTGCACTTGACCATCGCTCCAGACTGGTCGGCAATTTGAAGGCCAATCCGCGGGTTACCGTCACGGTATTTGGTCAGGAGACGATCTACGCCATTAATGGCCATATTGAGGTTGTGCAGGATCCGCTGGACGGGGTGCCGTTCAATATGTGCTGCTTCGATATTCATATCGATGCTGTGCGGAATGCGTTGTTCTACGGCGCACAACTGGTGTCGCCGCCGGAATATGCCAAAGTTTATGACCAGCGTGCTGCGGACATGCTGGATCGTCAAGTGTTTGACGCCATGAAGAAAGCCTAGCGAGGTCATCGCTAGGCTTTTTTTCCATCTTGGGACAAACTTAACGCAAATTTTGCCGCGACGTACCGCCTCCAGGGGCCATTTGCATTTGTTTCGGGTTTACACCTTCGGGAGGACGGGTATCGTTCGGCAACTGAGGGACGATCCGCCCGATGATATCGGCAAGCTCGGTGGCAAAACCGGATACGGGCCGCCCCTGGCGAATCTTCTTGCCAATCTCGGTGATCCGCTGGTTGATATCCATGTCGGCGGTCACGATGGCGCCGCCCCCGTGAGGATCTTTTCGAAGCGCTTCAGCTACTGTATATTTAATACTCCCAACCCTAGCGCGCTCGAGGCGGCTGTCCACATCGATGCCTACGATGGCCGTTTTGCCCATAATGACACAATGTGCGCCTTTGACGCCGGGAACCTTTTTCACAAGCTGCTCCAAATAAACTTGTCTGTCTCGGTCCGACATTGCCCTGTTGCCGTTTGTATCGGTTGTGGCGTAAGGGTCCACACTTTGCGCTCGGGGCGTATTCTCTGTTTGATTCCTTGGAGAGGGTGATGCCTTTTCAGAACCAGTTCCGCAGCTTGTAAGCAGGGAAGCCGTCACTAACAAACACAGCCATAATCGCATGTTCGATCCGTCCTTTCGGAATTGATCTCTTTCGTACCGGAGTTCAAATATCGATATTAGATTTCCCTGGGCGGGAAAAAATATGTATGATCTCATTAGGCTGCAATGACCGCGGTGGAGGGGATAATGGTGAAGAAGATCTTTGTATTGGATACGAATGTGTTACTGCATGATCCGAGGGCCGTTTTTGCCTTTGATGAACATGATGTGGTCATTCCGGCGGTGGTGCTGGAGGAAATCGACACCAAGAAGCGTAATGCCGACGAGATCGGCCGTAACGCGCGGGGCGTATCACGCCTGCTTGACGGATTGCGGGAAACGGGTCATTTGCATGACGGCGTACCGCTGGAGGGCGGCGGGCGAATTAAGGTGGAACTAAACCACCGCAGCTTCGTCAAAGTCCAGGAAATGTTCGGGGAGGTCACCAATGATAACCGGATTCTTGCCGTGGCCCTGAACTATCATCTGGAGCAGTCGGAGCTAGCCTCACCTCGCCCGGTCATCTTGGTGAGCAAGGATGTCCTCGTCCGGATCAAAGCCGATGTCCTGGGGCTGCACGCGGAGGATTACTTGTCAGACCGGACTGTCGGGCCCAGCGATCTGTACGGAGGTTATTCGTCCATCAAGGTTCACCCGTCGGTGATTGATGAATTTTATACGTATCGTTTTTTGCCAATCAAACCGCTTGGACTCAGTTTCTCCCTTTACCCCCACGAGTTTGTGATTCTGAAAGACGAAATGGGTACCGGTAAATCCGCTTTGCTGAAAGTCAACGAAGACGCTACACGCATGGAGCCGCTGTATCTCAGCAACGAACCGATCTGGGGGATCAGCGCGCGAAACGCCCAGCAACGAATGGCTTTAGAGCTGCTGCTCAATGATGATATCCCGCTGGTCACCATTACTGGCAAGGCGGGAACCGGAAAGACGCTGCTCGCGCTGGCCGCCGGTCTGCTGAAGGTTGAGGATGAACACAAATACAAGAAACTGCTGATCGCCCGGCCTGTTGTTCCGATGGGTAAGGATATTGGTTATCTGCCCGGGGAAAAGGAAGAGAAGTTGCGTCCCTGGATGCAGCCGATCTACGATAACCTGGAGTTTCTGTTCGATACGAAAAAATCCGGCGATATCGAGAAAATCCTGATGGGACTCGGCAGCATTCAGGTGGAGGCCCTCACTTACATTCGCGGCCGTTCGATCCCGGGACAGTTCATTATCATCGATGAGGCGCAAAATCTATCTCGCCATGAGGTCAAAACGATCGTGTCGCGCGTCGGGGAAGGCAGCAAGATCGTGCTGGTGGGCGATCCGGAGCAGATCGATCATCCTTACCTCGATGCAACCAGCAACGGCTTGACCAGCTTGGTCGAGCGCTTCCGCGACCAGGGCATCAGCGGGCATATCACGCTGGAGAAAGGCGAACGCTCGAAGCTGGCGCAGCTGGCGGCGGATTTGTTGTAGAAGGCGCAACTCGCAGAAAACCAGTGGTAGCCAAGTCAACGGAAGCAAGTAACGACCTCGGCCCGCTCTTGTCCGCCGGTTGTCCAAGGATGAGATAGAAGGAAGACAACCGGCTCCCAAATGCGGACGTAAACTTCCTCCGGTTCGTTACTTGCTTTCCAGGAGTAGGGAGGCGCCAGCCGAGTGCTGGTCACTCGTCCGTCGCGGAATAATAGTAATAGCCCGGCGAATCGGTATAACTTGATTCGCCGGGCTATTTTGTCATATAGAGGAGGGCTAACGGAACGGAGAGACGTTATTCGGTTGAAAATGAGGGATCCTGAGCTCTAACGGAACCAGATGACCTTATTTGGACTCTTTTGGCGTCAACAGTTAGGTTTATGGCTGAATAACGGCTTGTGGTTCCGTTAGAGCGGGAAATACCCGGGAAATGAACAAATAGCGGCTCTCAGTTCCGTTAGGGAGGAGCGGTTTCGCGTGCGTGCCAGTTTGGTGCATTTAAGCCGGGCTGTACTCCTTCCCTCCGGCGGGAGCAACTGGATGGGAATTCGCAATGAGAGCGTCATAAGGTCAGAGGGGGGGATGATTCTGAAGAAACGATAGTGGTCGCCTTTGTGAGCGGATTTCCACCTCATCTGAATTTAGTTCAATCAGAGAAATCCGCGAGCAACAGCGATCGTAAGAACATTTCACCCGGCGGCCCCTAGCGCTCTTGAACTCTTTGTACCGCTCGCATCCTACCGCGACCTCCTGCCATCTCCCCATATACAATTTTTTACGGGACAATTCATTCCGCGATTTGCTACAATACGGAGTATCGGAATGTGTATAGACTTGCGCTCCTAAAATGAGGAGAGGAAGAACAGGCGTGAAGCGAAAAAATCATTGGGTGCTTTTTGCGGTCCTGCTGCTCGCTTTAATCAATCTGTCCCCTAGCGAAGAAACGACACAAGTTCGCCCGGAAGACCGCGGCGAAACTTTGCCGTTTACGCCGCCCGAGGCGAGCGACCTCCAGGAGACTGGGCATATTCAAGTGGCGGTGCAAATGGACGAGTCCGATTTCCGCCGCTTGGAGGAAATGAACCGGCAGTTTACGGTGATCCATCCGGTGGAGGTTGATCTGGTTAACGTACCGGCGGAAGAGACGTATGCTACTTACCAGCGACAGCTCATGAAGCTGGGGGAATCGCCGGACGTCCTGCTATTGGACAATGTCTGGGTTCGCCGCTTTGCAGCGGACGGTTACCTGCTGCCTACGGAGGGGTATTATTCAGGTTCTTTATCCGGAGAAGTGTTAAGCGCATCCTTGATTCCTAACGAATGGAATGGATACGTCTGGGGAGTTCCGCTGGACGTGGATCCTTATGTCCTGGTCTATGATGCAGTGAAGCTGAAGCAGTTGGGCCTGGAGCGCCCGCCCGCATCGGTGGACGATTGGAACGTTCTCATCTCCGATTTCAAAAAACAACGACCCCAGCCCTACCTGATGGGCTTGGATTACCGCGATCCGTACGCGGCGGCGACGTTGCTTTGGCAAATCGGGGGAGGCTGGAAGCCGGGCGGATCCGAGCCTTTTTATGCGGTGAAAGGGAATATGCCGCTCTCCTTGCAGCAATTAGAACAGATCCAACCCTGGTTGTTGGATTCGGGTGCCGTTGGAGCGGATTCGTGGAGCAAGTTCAATGGCGGTGAACTGGCCATGATGATCCTTCCGGCCTCTGAGGCGCAGAAGCATACGCTTCCCCAGATGAAAGTATGGACACCGGAAGTTCAGCCGAACTTGGCGTCTGTCTGGATTCGAGGACGCAGTTATGCCGTCTCCTCCCAAACGGACAACGCCGAAGCGGCCGGATTGTGGATTTCGGAGATGACCTCCGCGTTAAATCAGATGCGTTGGCAAAATACGTCGAGCCGCCTTCCCGTATTGAAAACGATCTATTACGAAGCCGCTCAAAACGAGCTGCCCACTTGGATTCCCGCCACCTTGGCCGCCGGTTCCGGAGCGGCATTGCCGGCTAGTCCGGCGTTGCCCGGACAGCTTGAAGCGTTTCAGACGCTCACCTCTGATTATTTGAGTGGGGCGATTAACATGAAGCAGTATCGCGGGCGTCTGGCTGAGCTTAGCCAATAACGCGGCTGTACTTACAAAGCTAACTTCAATTTCACCGTCAACGTTCCCTCGGAGATGGCCGCATCGGTGGCCTCTACGAAGGGGACGATTTTTTTGGGATAAAATCCGAGATCGAAGTCCCGCTCCAGCTCGGCCCGTGTCGTATCTGGCAGCGCTAAGCCGTTAAACAATAGACGGTCCACGTGAAAGACAATCGAATTCTCCGGTTCCTGTTCGACCGTATAATGTCCCTCAACCTCCAGTTTCAAGCCTTCCCGGCTGCCCCGTGCAACGATCTTGTCCTTTTCGAAGTGAAAACTCATATCTTTCAACAGCTCGCTCTGGCTATATAGAAACGCATTTAGCTCTTCTTCGCGGATATCCAGGCGATAACCGCCTTTCTCGGCAATCAAGCTGTTCTCGTTCTGCTGCAAAAAATCCGGGAACTGCGACATCGAAGAACTGAGCGCCTGAAAATACTTGCGCAGTTCATATAAACCGACATTCTCCCAATACACCGTAAGCTCTTGGATGAGCGCTTTGAGCTTCTCAGGATCCGCGCTAAGCCCAAGTGATTTGTCAACACTTTGCTGAAGTGCGGCAACCCGGCTGCGTTGGAGCTGAAGCTCTTCTTTCATGCGGGCCAGCTCATTCGAGGTGTCATCCAGTTTCTGTTTGGTACGCGTCAGCTTGGCGTATTCCGTCTTATAGTGATTTAACACCGTACGATCCCGATCCATGATGAGTTGATAATAGTCCAATACGGTAAAAAAATCCTTGAGGCTGTTTACGCTCACTAATGCGTACAGTAAATTTTCCCGTTCTCCCATATAATAAGCGCGCAACCTTAAGCCGGCTTGCTCCCGGCTGACTCGGATTTGTTCGTTTTTATCGGATAGCTGTCCCTGCAAATCACGAATGTCCGCTTCGGTTTCTTGCTGACGGGATTCAATCCGTTCGATTTCCCGATCGATTTCCTGAATCGACAAGCTTTGTTCTAGGATCTGTTGTTCTTCGGCGGTAAATGGTTCGGCAGCAGTCAGCATGCCGCCTATATGGAGGGTAACCCATGACAGTAATAGACAGAACGATATGATGCGTTTCTTCAACAACGATCCTCTCCCGTCAATAGTTGTACTATATATATGATAACAGGTTTGGAAATAGCAGAAGTCACGAAAAAAGGCGTTCCGGCCCGTAGCCGAAACACCCTTTTGGAACACTTATGAACGCTTGGGATTAGAGGGGCAAACCCATTTTAAAGATCGTCCAGTAGCTGAAACCGGTAAAAGCGACGATCATGTATCCCCAGAACAGCAGGATATAGGTTCTCTCGGTAAACTTCAAGTAGCCGAAAAGAACGAAAAAGGCGGTTTGCAAGAAGAACAGCAAGGCCATTTCCGTCAGATCGCCCGCAAAGGCCATAAGCCCAATAGCCAAAGTGAAGAAGCCAAGGACGCGGAACATGCGTGCCACGAGGTAATCCCCCTTTCTTATGTATCAACGAACCTTCCATTTCTTTTCTCATTATACCCGTTAGGCCGAAAAGTGTAAACGAAAAGTCAACATTTAGCCAAATCCTGCAAATTGTGATGTGACATATATAACTGTATTATCAACAGTTATCTGCATGCGTTATTCGTTTCCACGAACGTTATGTATGGAGGCCCCTGATTTTGGAAATACATTTTAGTATCAAATAGATTCTATGAACTCTATGAGAGGCATAGAAATGGAGTAAGAAGCATTTTACCCATACGCCTGCCGGAGACCGCCGGTTGGAAGACGGTTAGACTAGGATGTCGTTAGGAGGTTTTTATAGCATGACAGCTGTGAGACAAGATGCATGGAGCGCAGAAGATGATTTGATTCTGGCCGAGGTGACTCTTCGGCATATTCGGGAGGGCAGCACCCAATTAAACGCTTTCGAAGAGGTCGGGGAACGAATCGGTAGAACGGCGGCGGCCTGCGGGTTTCGATGGAATAGCTGCGTACGGAAAAAATACGAAGCGGCCATTAGCATCGCCAAAGCACAGAGACAGAAACGGAATTATATGAAAAAACAAACCCCGCTGATCGCGGGTTCCGGTATGGCTTCGCTCGCATCCGTCGAATTGGACGACGGCGGTTACCGCAGCGATGGAGTAACCGAGGAAACGATATCCATCGATGCGGTGATCCGGTTTTTGCGCGGATGGAAGAACACGGTTCAGGAGACGAACCGCCAAATGAAATCGCTCGAGAAGGAGCTGCGTGAGAAAGAAGAGGAGCTTGCCACGCTTCGGGAAGAAAACGAGCGATTATCGACACAGGTCAATGAGGTGCAGACCGATTATCGAGTCGTCAACGACGATTATAAGGCGCTAATTCAGATTATGGACCGGGCTAGACGGTTGGCATTTTTGAATGAAGAGGACGAAGAAAGCAAATCTCGATTTAAAATGGATGCAAACGGAAATTTGGAACGAATCGAATAAGAGGAAGAGGGACAAAACACAAAACTCCTGCCGAAACGGCAGGAGTTTTGTGTTTTGGGGGGAGGGTCTGGTATAAAAGGATTAGGATGAAAGAAAGGGCGTGGAGTGTTCATGAATTTTGACATAGTCGGCGCTGGGGCACTGGGGTTGCTATTCGGCGGCAAATTAGCGTCGTCCGGCGCGTCCGTCCGATTTTGGACAAGGACTCCCGAACAAGCCGCTTCATTGAAAAAGGAAGGAATCCGGCTCGATGAAGCGGATGGGACGTCGATCATCATAGAGGGAAGTCGATTCGAAACCTATTATATGGAAGAAAGCAGTGAGATCGGCAGCCTCAAACCGGGTGATTGGCTGCTGATAACGACGAAACAAAGGCATCTCGACGCCAAACTGCTGACTTCCATTGGGCAACTTGTGGGAGCGGGAACGAAGGTCGTGTGCTTTCAAAACGGTGTAGGCCATTTGGAGTTGATCGGCGGGTCGCTGCCCGGCGTTTCTATATATGCAGCGATCACGACCGAAGGCGCGAATCGAATGAATGAATATAGCGTAGCCAGAGCTGGCCATGGGATGACGCAAATTGGCGCGAGCGGCGATTCATCCGATCTAGCCAGAGATGGAGAAAGTTTGGTGAAAATGCTTGAGACGGCAGGATTTAACGCCCTTTTGTCGAAAGACATCGAGAGGGAAATCTACAGGAAGCTGTTGATCAATGCCTCCATCAACCCGTTGACGGCTTTATGGAGGGTAACAAACGGGCAGTTGCTTGAGAAAGAGGAGCGACTTCGCCTGCTTCGACAGTTATATGAGGAAGGCGCAGCGATTTATCGTGCTTATGGGATTCCCTGCGATGAGGACATGGTCGAACAAATCACCGAGGTATGCCGATCGACATCAACCAATATCTCCTCCATGCTAAAGGATGTGCAGCAGGGCACGCCGACGGAAATTGATTATATCAATGGAAGATTGGTTGAGATGGCCAGTACCAAGGGGATCCTAGCTCCAGGACATGAGATGGTGTGGCGGTTGGTCCGAGCTTTATAACCTGACATGTATATAAAAATATAGTTACTTACTTTGTAAGTCAGCTTTTTATTTACAAAATATTGTGGAGGTGAGGCTTTGGAAGCGTTGGTCTCTTCCTTTATTGTGTTGGCCATGGTACCGATCATTCCTTTTGGGCTGATTTATTTCATTCATTATCAAGTGAAACGGGATAAAAGAGCGGCGCTGAAGCTGGCGATGGATGTGACTACGCTGTTTCTGATTTTCTCGGTTTCGGCGTTGTTCAACAATGTGTTTGGTTCTACCTTTGGCTTCTATTTAATCCTCATCATCCTGCTGGTTGTTGGCGGGTTGATCGGCGGGGCTCAGACCCGCTTGAAAGGGAAGGTCGATGGACGCAAGCTGCTGCGTGTGGTTTGGCGCCTGGCGTTTGCGGGAACCGGGGTAGCGTATGTTCTGTTATTTTTAATCAGCTTCATTACATATATTACAGCGGCATAGCTCAAACTACGAATACCGTTGAAACTCGAATGAATCCATAACATTCCTGGTTAATTGTTAAGAAAAACAAAAGTCAATATTGTATATTGGACTATTTTGTTAAAGAAAAGCGCTAAATTTATCAAATCTCGCGAAAAATCTTTAATTTTATGTTGGATTTTTTTGACCGCTGGTTGTATAATCTAAAAACATATACCAAAACATTTTAAGGGGGATATTGCTAGATGAAGAAGAGTAAAAGTCTTTTGCTTCTTCTGACGCTCGTTCTTGCAGTCGGCACTTTGCTTGCCGCATGCGGTTCGAACGGCGGGAACAATGGCGCTGCCAATAACGGCGCAGCTAACGGAGGCAATACAGCTTCCGACAATGGCAACAGCGGTGAAGAGAAATTGGCCGCGGATCAAACGCTTAGAATTAACCTGAGCGCGGAACCGCCAACATTTGACCCGGCTCAAGCTCAAGACAGCCAAGCCAACACCGTTCTGAAGTTGATGTACGAAGGACTTACGCGCCAGGACGAATCTGGTCAAGTCATCCCCGCTGCAGCTGAAAGCTGGGACATCGACGGTACGAAATATACGTTCCACTTGCGTAAAGACGCAAAATGGAGCAACGGCGACGCTGTAACCGCGAATGATTTCGTATTCGCATGGGAACGCGTTCTGAGCCCGAAGACAGATCCGGCAGCTCCTTACGCTTACCAATTGTACTATCTGAAAAACGCTCAAGAATATAATGAAGGAAAAGTTACTGACTTCAGCCAAGTCGGCGTTAAAGCAGTTGACGATTATACGCTGGAAGTTGATTTGGTAGCTCCGACTCCTTACTTCCTGGGCTTGACTTCTTTCTATACGTTGTATCCGGTTCACCAATCCGTGAAGGATGACCCGAAATGGGCGGTTGACCAAAGCAAAATGATCGTTAACGGCGCATTCACGCTGACCAACTGGGTGAAAGGCCAAACGATCGAAGTATCCAAGAACGCAAACTACTGGGATAACGCCAACATCAAGTTGAGCAAAGTAACGATGTCCTTGGTTAACAGCAGTGCGACCGAGTTGGCAAGTTACCAAAACAATGAGTTGGACCGTGCAGGTCATCCGAACGGAGAAATCCCTACGGACCAAATCCCAATTCTGAAAGACCAATTGAAAGACGAACTGGAAATTAAAGGTATTTCCAGTACGTACTACTATGAATTTAACGTTACGGCAAAACCATTCGACAACGTCAATATCCGTAGAGCATTCTCGATGGCTGTTGATCGTCAAGCAATTGTTGACAACGTAACTCTTGGCGGTCAAGTTCCTGCGTTTGGTTTTGTACCTCCGGGTATCAAAGGCTTGAACGACGAATATCGTAACGAACACAAAGACAGCGACTACTTCTCCGAAAATCTTGAAGAAGCTAAGAAATTGCTGGAACAAGGCATGCAAGAAGAAGGCTACACAAAATTGCCTGAAATCACTTTGATCTACAACTCCAGTGAAGCCCACAAGAAAATCGCTTTGGCGGTTGCTGACATGTGGAAGAAAAACCTGGGCGTTGACGTGAAAACGGAAAACCAAGAATGGGCCGTATTTATCGAAAACCGTCAAAACTTGAACTACCAAGTTGCTCGTGCCGGTTGGAGTGCTGACTACAACGATCCGATGACTTACATGGATATGTGGTTGACGGGTGGCGGTAACAACGACACTGGTTTCTCGAACGAAGAATACGATAAATTGATCAACGAAGCGAAAACTATCGACGATATGGCGAAACGCGATGCAAACTTCGCAAGAGCCGAAGAAATCTTGATCAAGGACAATCAAGTCCTGATGCCGCTTTACTATTACACCAACGTTGCGGCTACTAAGCCGTACCTGAAAGGTGTAGTACTGGACTTCAGCGGTGCTATTGACTACAGCCGCGCTTACCTGTTGGAACATTAATCGGTAAGTTACAAATCACATAGATACTTCGGGATATATATGTGGGTATTCCATATATATCCCGTTTTTTTTGTGTGTGCCTTTCTTCCAAGCATTACGTCTTTATACATTTATATGGAATAGACAAAGTGGTTTTTTTCACCTAAAATCGATATATGTCGAAATTTATAAGAAGGAGGTGTGAACGGGCATGGTGCGTTATATTGCCAATAAGTTCTTTTACATGTTGGTTTCGCTGTTTGTTCTCATTTCGGCGACCTTCTTTCTGATGAAGGCCATTCCGGGGAGTCCTCTAACGTCGGAGAAGCAGGTGCCTCCGGCGATCAAAGAACGACTCATTGAACAGCTTGGACTCGATAAGCCCGTTTATCAGCAGTATCTAAAATATTTGGGTGAGATTGCACAAGGCGATTTGGGGATATCCATGAAGCAGATTAATCAGGATGTATCCCACATTATCGGTCAAACGTTTTCAGCTTCCTTGAAGCTGGGTGCGGTTGCGATCGTCGTTGCGCTAATCGTCGGGGTGGTACTTGGTATGCTGGCAGCGCTGTATCATCGCAAATTGATTGACAATGTGGCGATGGTCTTAGCGGTGCTGGGCATCGCGGTACCTAGCTTCGTCGTAGCCTCTTTGCTGCAGTTTGTGTTTGCTTCGAAGTTGCACTGGCTGCCGACGATGGGCTTTAAGGGACCTTTATATTACGTGTTACCTGTAGCGGCTCTAACCGCGCAACCGATTGCGTTTATCGCGAGGTTAACCCGCTCAAGCATGCTGGAGGTCTTGCATGCCGATTACATCAAAACTGCCAAGGCGAAAGGCCTGGGCTGGATGGCCATCCTGTTCCGCCACGTGATTCGCAACGGCATTATGCCGGTCATCACGTATATGGGACCGATGACGGCGAATATTGTTACCGGTTCCGTGGTTATCGAACAAATCTTCGGGATCGGCGGCATTGGCAAACAATTCGTACAAGCGATCAGCGTCCGTGATTATCCGCTCATTATGGGGATTACAATCTTCTATGGCGTATTGCTGATGTTGGCTCGTTTCATCACAGATATACTCTATGTGCTTGTGGATCCGAGAATTAAGCTTTCGAAAGGGAAGGAGGGATAATGCGCATGGATTCGAATCCGATCAAAATGATGCCGACTCCAGCCGATTTGACGGCGGATGATTTCCGTAAAATCGGTGCGGACGAGAAGGAAGCCGAAGTAATTCAACGCGAAAGTATCTCCGCCTGGCGCGACGCTTGGCAACGACTTCGCAGCAACAAGCTGGCGATGACGGCTTTGATCATCTTGGCGTTGATTACGCTAACCGCGATTATCGCTCCGATCCTTGTCGGCAAAATCTACGGCTATAACTATTATTCGAACGATCTCTTGTATACCAACAAAGGCCCTTCGGCTACGCATTGGTTTGGAACGGACGACCTCGGTCGCGATATGTTCATCCGGACCTGGATGGGGGCGCGTATTTCCCTGATCGTTGGTTTGGCGGCGGCTTGTATCGACCTGTTGATCGGCGTTATTTATGGCGGCATCATGGGCTATTTTGGCGGCCGTGTCGATGAAATTATGAATAAGTTCTCCGAGATTTTGTACGCCATTCCTTATCTGCTTGTTACGATCCTTCTGTTGGTCGTGATGGAGCCAAGTTTGGGTACGATTATCCTGGCTTTGACGATTACCGGCTGGATTAACATGTCGTGGATCGTCCGCGGGGAGATTATGCAGTTGAAAAACCGCGAATATGTGCTCGCTTCCCGCTCGATGGGCGCAGGCCACGGACGATTGTTGTTCCGCCACCTGTTGCCGAATGCGGTAGGCCCGATCATTGTTACCGTAACGTTGTCCGTACCAAATGCGATTTTCGCCGAAGCGTTTCTAAGCTTCCTTGGTCTGGGCGTACAGGCTCCAGTAGCCTCGCTGGGTTCGATGATCAACGATGCACTGACCGGTTGGTTATACTATCCATGGCGCATGCTGTTCCCAGCAATTCTGATCAGCTTGACCATGTTATCGTTTAACATTTTTGGCGACGGTCTTCGCGACGCGCTGGATCCTAAATTGAAGAAATAGGAGGTGGAATGAATGGAGCCGATTTTACAAGTCAAAGATTTGCATGTTTCCTTCCAAGTCAAAGGTGGAGAAGTGAAGGCCGTCCGCGGCATGAACTTTGAAGTGGGGAAAGGTGAAACGGTTGCGATCGTCGGCGAATCCGGCAGCGGCAAGAGCGTCACGGCCCAAACGATTATGCGCCTGATTCCATCCCCTCCTTCCATCATTAAGCAAGGTGAAATTATTTTTCAAGGGCAAGACCTGTTGAAGAAAAGCGATAAGCAAATGGAATCGATCCGCGGGAAAGATATTGGCATGATATTTCAGGACCCGATGACCTCCTTGAATCCTACGATCAAAGTAGGCCGACAAATTACTGAAGTATTAATCAAACATCAGAATATGTCAGCGGGCGAAGCGAAGAAACAGGCTGTCGAAATGCTCAAGCTTGTAGGCATTAAGAATGCGGAAGCCCGCTTTAACCAATATCCACACGAATTCTCCGGGGGCATGCGGCAGCGTGTTATGATCGCCATTGCCCTGGCTTGCCGGCCTTCACTGCTGATCGCGGATGAACCGACGACGGCGCTTGACGTTACGATCCAGGCCCAAATCATGGACGTGATGAAAGAAATGCAATCCCGGCTTGGAACTTCCATCATTCTTATCACTCATGACCTTGGTGTCGTGGCAGGCATGTGTGACCGTGTTATCGTTATGTATGCAGGTGAAGTGGTGGAAACCGGGACGAAATGGGAAATCTTTAAGAACCCGCAACATCCTTATACCAAAGGCTTGCTGCGTTCGATGCCTCGTTTGGACCAAAAGAAAGGCGAACCGCTTATTCCAATTATCGGCACACCGCCGGATTTGATTAAGCCGCCGCTGGGTTGTCCTTTCGCCGCTCGTTGCGACCAGGCGATGAAGATTTGCGAACGCATCGATCCAAGCGCGACCGTGTTCAGTGAAACGCATACGGCTCGTTGCTGGGATCTTCATCCGATGGCCAAGGAGGTACAGTCGTCATGAGCAAAGGGAAAACCTTGATCGAAGTCGAAGGACTAAAAAAATACTTTAACGTCGGCGGCGGCAACGTACTGAAAGCCGTCAACGACATCAGCTTCTCGATCGCCGAAGGCGAAACCCTAGGTCTCGTCGGCGAATCCGGCTGCGGTAAATCGACCGCAGGCCGCACGATTCTTCGTTTATATGAGCCGACTGCGGGCAGCGTCCGCTTCAACGGCGTCGATATCAATCAATTATCGCCTAAGAAGATGAAAGCGATGCGCCGCGACATGCAGATGATTTTCCAGGATCCTTATGCCTCGCTGAATCCACGGTTTACTGTTACAGACATTATCGGCGAAGCATTGGATATTCACGGGATGGCTGGTTCCTACGCGGAACGGAAGAAGCGCGTTGAAGAACTGCTCGATATGGTTGGTTTGAACCCCGACCATGCGACACGTTATCCGCATGAGTTCTCCGGCGGTCAGCGCCAACGGATCGGGATTGCCCGCGCACTTGCGGTGAATCCGAAGTTCATCATCTGCGACGAACCGATCTCGGCGCTTGACGTATCTATCCAGGCTCAGGTTGTTAACTTGCTCGAGGATCTTCAGGATCGCTTGGGGTTGACTTATCTGTTTATCGCGCATGATTTGTCGATGGTTAAACATATCAGCGACCGTGTAGCGGTAATGTACCTGGGCCGGATCGTGGAATTGGCTGAGAGTGAAGAACTGTATGCCAATCCGATGCACCCTTATACGAAAACGCTCTTGTCCGCGATTCCGATTCCGGATCCGGAGGTTGAAGCGAACAAAAAGCGGATCCACTTGGAGGATACCGCAAGCGGCCCGATCGGCAAAGAAGGTGCCGGAAACGGAGGTTTGTTCGACCTGGACAACTCCGAGCTGGTAGAGGTGTCCAAAGGACATTTCGTCTCCATGCCGAAGAAAGGCTGATTTATTCTGCGAACTCCCGCAGCCGTTCATGGACGGTTGCGGGATTTTTTTTGCAGCTCATGGTTACGGAAAGTTAGAAGTTTCGCAAAAGTAAGGATTTCTTTGACGGAGCGGCCGGACATCCGGTACAATCAAGGAAGGTTTTGATGCAGACAGGAGGACGCTACCTGATGAATGTCGTTCAAGAACAACTGTCATTCGCGGGGCCGCTGGCTGAAGTATATGTCAACCAGTTCTCCGCGGTTGAGCTGTTATATGAAAGTGACCCGGGACAGTCAGAAAGTTGGGCTGAACGGGCCGCTTGGTTAGATCAAACGGAGCATACGCGAGTAGATCGGAAGGCTTTGGCCGCCCGGTTACGTGAATATAACGGACGTTATAATTCGGACCCGGCCGTCGAACGAGCGATCGCTCAGCTGGAGCAGCCCGGTACGGCGGTGATCGTTGGCGGTCAGCAAAGCGGGTTGTTCACCGGTCCGCTGCTCGTGGTCTATAAAGCCGTGACGATCCTCAAAGCGGCGAAAGTGGCTTCGGATCGGTTAAAACGTCCGGTTGTGCCGGTATTCTGGATTGCCGGCGAGGATCATGATTGGGACGAGGTAAACCATGCTTATGTGTTATCGCCGGATTTGCAGGTGCGTCGGATTCGATTGCACCGCGGGGCGATGGATCGGCTGCCGGTCAGTTTCACCAAGGTAACGGCCGAAGCTTGGGAGAAGGCTGTGTCCGAATTGGAGCAACTGCTTCCAGACAGCGAGCATAAGGCGGGTATCTTGGAACTGGTACGATGTTGTAAAGAGGATGCGGATAACCTGACAGCATATTTTGCTAAGTTGATGGGGGCCTTATTCGGAAAGCATGGTTTGGTACTTCTGGACTCCTCGGATCCTGAATTACGCCGGCTGGAAGTCCCTGTGTTTGAGCGGATGATCCGTCAAAATGATGAGCTGGAGATGTCTTACCATGAGACGGTACGCGATATGGCGGGCTTGGGATATGAGCCGTCCGCGGAGGTGGTAGAAGGCGGGGCCAATTTATTCTACATAAGCGAGCGGGAACGTTTGCTGCTGTTTAAACGAAATGGCCGGTTTGAAGATCGCAAGGGCAAGGTTACCTTCACGGCGGACGAACTGCTGGGCGAGCTTCGGGAACATCCGGAGCGGTTCAGCAATAACGTACTGACTCGTCCGTTAATGCAGGACAGCTTGCTGCCCGTCCTCGGTTCGGTGCTGGGTCCCGGCGAGATTGCTTACTGGGGGCTGACGCGCAAAGCATTCCATAAGCTGGGGCTTAAAATGCCGCTGCTGCTGCCTCGAGAAGCTTTTACCGTGGTAGACGGAACGTTGCAGAAGTATATGGAGAAATATCAGATTAGCTGGAATGATGTAAAGGATCCCGAGGTGTTCCAGCGCAAACGCGAGACCTGGCTTGCTTCCCAGGAGCGCATGCAGGTTGATCAACGGTTTAATGAAGTCATAGCTGCGTTTGGCGAACTGTACGAGCCGCTCCTTGAGGAGCTTTCAGGGGTCCAAAGTGGTCTGTCCCGACTTGGGGCGGTGAACCGGGACAAGATCCTGGACCAAATCGAATATTTACGCGGCAAGGCGAAGGATGCACTGGAGAAAATCCACGAGACCGGCTTGCGGCATTTTGACCGGATTCAATTATCGCTGTTCCCCTTGAACAAGCCGCAGGAGAGAGTTTACAATCTCTTTGAGGCTTTGAACCGGTATGGGTTGGATTGGATCGAAGAGCTGATGGATATTCCTTATGAGTTGACTGGCAAACATCGAATTATCTATTTATAGGAGGAGACGTATATGAGTTCGGAAGCGATTCAGAACAGCATCATTACCGATTTGAGGCTTGCGCCGGAGGGACATTTGAAGATCGACTGGGTGGAAGCCCATATGCCGGTGTTAAACCGGGTCCGTAAACAATTCGAAGCTGAGCAGCCTTTTAAGGGACTAAAGGTTACGATCTCGCTTCATTTGGAAGCGAAGACGGCTTATTTAGCTAAGGTCGTGCAAGCAGGCGGTGCCGAGGTGACGATCACCGGGAGTAATCCGTTGTCGACGCAGGACGATGTTTGCGCGGCATTGGTTGAAGATGGCGTGACCGTATATGCCAAATATAATCCAGCGCCGGAGGAATACAAGGCGTTGTTGATTAAATCGCTCGAAACGAAACCGGATTTGATTATCGACGACGGCGGCGATTTGGTTACGATTTTACATTCGGAACGGACGGATTTACTGGAGAATGTGCGGGGCGGCGCTGAAGAGACAACGACCGGGATTTTGCGGCTCAAAGCGATGGACAAAGAAGGGCAACTCAAATTCCCAATGGTCGCGGTGAATGATGCTTATTGCAAATATCTGTTCGACAACCGCTATGGGACGGGTCAATCGGTGTGGGACGGGATTAACCGGACAACGAATCTGGTGGTTGCCGGCAAAACCGTCGTTGTGGTTGGCTACGGCTGGTGCGGCAAAGGCGTAGCGATGCGGGCTAAAGGCCTTGGCGCGAACGTTGTCGTCACGGAAATCGACGCGATCAAAGCAGTCGAAGCCGTCATGGATGGCTTCCAAGTGATGCCGATGCTGGAAGCAGCGAAGGTGGGTGATTTCTTCGTTACTGTCACCGGTAATCGTGATGTGATCCGCGGGGAACACTATGATGTCATGAAGGACGGCGCAATTCTGTCCAATGCGGGTCACTTCGATGTGGAAGTGAACAAGCCGGAACTTGCGGAACGTTCCGTATCGATACGCACCGTACGCCGCAACATCGAGGAATACCATCTGAAGGACGGACGCAAAATGTATCTGCTCGCCGAAGGCCGTTTGGTCAATTTGGCTGCAGGCGACGGGCATCCGGCCGAAATCATGGACATGACATTTGCGCTTCAAGCGTTGTCCCTGAAATACGTCAATGACCGGTATAAGGAAATCGGCAAAACGGTCGTCAACGTCCCTTACGAGCTGGACGAGCAGGTAGCCCGCTTCAAGCTGGAAAGCCTGGGCGTAAATATAGATGCATTGTCCGCCGAGCAGCGCGCTTACCTGGAAAGCTGGCAAGAGCATTAATTCGGTTTGTTTGGGCCTTTAGGCCTTAACGGTAATTCGTACCGCTAATCGTGGCTTTTCCGCCGGCAGATGATAATTAACGGTAAATCCTACCGCTAAATTGCGGAATGGGCAAAGTCAGGCCATTTTGATGGAAATAACGGTACAAATTCCTGTTCATTCGCTGAAAAAGCGGATGGATGAAAATAATAACGGTAGCTTTTACCGTTAATTCAGAAAAAGGGACTATCTCGGGCAGAGGAATCTGCCGGGATAGTCCTTTTTGTCGTGATTTGGCGATCGCTGCCAACCTTTGCAAGTCACGCCAACCCCGGTTCAAAAAAAAATATGAACACTAGAAGGATTTTCCCCTCCAATGTGGAATAGTTACATATCACGGTGGTGTAAAGTGGTGCAAAGTGGGGGAAAGAGGTAAGGGGTGAGTCACCAATGTTTATGGGGGAATTTCAACATAGCATTGACGATAAAGGCCGGATTATCATACCGGCTAAGTTTCGTGATCTCCTCGGTAGCTCTTTCGTTGTTACCCGCGGCTTGGACCAGTGCCTTTTCGTATATCCAATGCAGGAATGGGAAGTGCTGGAGCAGAAGCTGAAAGCTTTACCGCTGATGAAATCCGACGCCCGCGCGTTTACACGCTTCTTTTTCTCGGGAGCGACGGAATGCGAATGGGATAAACAGGGAAGGGTAAACTTACCAGGTACTTTAAGGCAGTATGCCAAACTGGAGAAGGATTGCGTTGTTCTCGGCGTGTCGAACCGGGTAGAAATCTGGAGTAAAGACACGTGGGAGCAATACTTCCAGCAGTCGGAGGATACGTTTAACGAAATTGCGGAAAAACTGGTCGATTTCAACTTCGATCTTTAAGTGCGTGTTCAAAAAGTCAGCTTGTCGAGATGACTTTTGAACAACCTCTTTAAAATGAAATCAGGTTTGGGGGCGTAAGTCTTGTTCCATCACATCACGGTACTCAAAGAAGAAGCGACAGAAGGGCTGCGCATCAAGCCGGACGGCATTTATGTGGATTGTACGCTAGGGGGCGGCGGTCACAGCTCCGTGATTTTGTCCAAGCTGGGTCCAGGCGGAAGATTGATCGCTTTCGATCAGGATGACTGGGCGCTGGACAATGCCAAAGAGCGGCTCGCAGACTACGCGGACAAGTTAACTTTGGTAAAAAGCAATTTTCGCTATATCGAGCAAAAACTGCTGGAGATCGAGGGAGTGCCACAGTTAAACGGGGTTCCCCAAATAGACGGCGTATTGTTCGACCTCGGTGTTTCCTCTCCCCAATTTGATGAGGGGGAGCGGGGATTTAGCTATAACGCGGACGCGCGGCTAGATATGAGAATGGATCAATCCGCGTCGCTGACGGCGCGGGAGATCGTCAATACGTGGCCGGAACGCGAAATTGCTCGTATTTTGTTTCAATACGGCGAGGAGAAATTCTCCAGAAGAATCGCCAAGGTTATCGTGGAACGGCGTGAACAGGAGCCGGTCGAAACGACGGAACAGCTTGTCGAGCTGATCAAGGAAGGGATCCCGGCGGCCGCAAGGCGGACGGGAGGACATCCGGCCAAACGCAGCTTTCAGGCACTGCGCATCGCGGTTAACGACGAGCTGGGGGCTTTCGAGGAAGGGCTGCACGCAGCGATCCGCTGTTTAGCGCCGGGAGGCCGGGCTTCGGTCATCACCTTCCATTCGCTCGAGGACCGAATCTGTAAGCAGATTTTTGCCAGCTATGTAGAGAAATGCACTTGCCCTCCCGACTTTCCGATGTGCGTGTGCGGAGGCAAAGGTTCACTCAAATTGATTAATCGGAAACCGTTAGTCCCGTCGGAGCGGGAACTAGACGAAAATCCGCGGGCCCGCTCGGCGAAATTGCGTGTGGCGGAGAAATTGCAAACTGGTGTGGGGGTATCGTAAATGGCTTATACGCGAGGAAATCTGGCAGTTAAAGAGAAACAAGCGGAACGCAGCTATCCAACGCAGCGTTACCGGGAAACGACGAAGGTGGTCACCCGCCGATCGCCGCTGCCGGTTCGTGAGAAGCTTTTGTATATGATGACAGTAATGTTTTGTGTGGCGGTGATGGGCGGATTGTTATGGCAAAATGTGTCACTTTACAACATCAAGCGTCAAATGTTTAATTTGAATACGGACATTCAAGCCATTAACGCCGAAGTGAAGGAATTGACGATCCAGAAGGAGAAGCTGGAGGAACAGATTCCGGTGAAGGCGAATGAGCTCGGTTATGTACAGCCGGAGGTAGAAGGGTTCCACGTTCGAGTTCCTGCAGGGACTAATGTGAATGACGGCGTCAACCCGGACACCGAATCGGCGGCTGCGGCGGATGGTGTGGCTACGGCCAAGAAATAAAGTCTAAAGAGGTTTTGCCATGATCAAGCGAATAAAGCTTCGAACACTGCTGATAGGGGGATGTATAACCCTCTTTTTTGCTGTATTGATGGGTAGAGCGTTTTGGTTGCAGGTGGTGCAGGCTGACTTTTGGCAGGCGCATGCGGAGGAACTGTGGTCGACCAAGAAGCCGCTGCCGGCGACACGGGGAACGATCACCGATCGGAACGGTGACGTATTGGCGGTGGATGCCCCGGCTTATACGGTGGCCGTCAATCCTGAAATCATTAACAAATACGACCTTCAGGACGAGGTGGTTGAAGGACTTGGCAAAGTCCTCGGGAAGAACGAAAGTGAGCTGCGGGACATTGTAAACGCCAAGAAGGAATCCGGCGAGTATTTTACGCAACGCGAAGTTCGGAATGAAGGTTGGAAAATTGACCAAGACTTAAGAGACCAGGTTCAGGCCTTTATTGGCGAGCTGAAGGAAAAACATCAAGACATGCAAGACGTCGGCATTTATATCATCAAGGATCAGAAACGGTATTATCCGAATCATAGTCTGGCTTCTCACGTATTAGGCTACCTCGACCGGGAAGGCAAGGCCGTATCCGGACTGGAAGCCTTCTACGACGAACAGTTGAAAGGCATTGACGGTTCGATCGAATATAAGCGCGACGGCCGCGGAATTGAAATCCCGAAGGCGAGTGAGATTTATACGCCGGCGAAAAACGGGAAGAACCTGAAGCTCACGATCGATTATACGATCCAGTATTATATTGAACAGGCGATGAGAGAAGCTTACGATCAGTTGCAGCCGATCAGTATGACGGTTATTGCAGCCGATCCGAACACGATGGAAATTCTCGGCATGGCCAATATGCCTACATATAACCCGAACGAATATTGGGCGGACGTTGATCAGAAGAATTTCTACAACCATGCGATCAAGTCGGTCTACGAACCGGGTTCCACCTTTAAAATCGTGACCTTGGCCGGAGCGGTGCAGGACGGCTTGTTCAACCCGAACGCCACGTACAAATCCGGGAGCATCCGGGTACCGGGACAAACGATCCATGACTTGAAGCGTGCCGGCTGGGGCGAGATCAGCTATTTGGAGGGCGTTAAGCGCTCCAGTAACGTCGCCTTTGTCAAGCTGGGCTATGAAATGCTTGGACCGGAACGGCTGAAGACCTACGTCGACCAATTTGGATTCGGGAAAAAAACCGGCATCGAGCTGCCGGGTGAATCCAAAGGGATTGTGGATCCGGTACAGCAAGCTGACTTTGCGGCGATGGCATACGGTCACGGTAAGCTGCTCGTTACTCCGCTGCAGCAAATCGTAGCGGTATCGGCTATCGCTAATGGCGGAAAGCTGATGGAGCCTCATATCGTGAAGTCGATTACGGATCCGCAAACCGGCGAAGCGATCGACACCAAACCCAAAGTGATTCAGCAGATCCTCACTCCGGATAAAGCGAAAGAAGTCGGTACCTATTTGGAACAAGTGGTATCGGACCAAAAGATCGGGACCGGACGCCACGCCTATATTGACGGCTACCGGGTTGCCGGCAAGACCGGGACCGCGGTGAAAGTTGTGAATGGGCAATATGATTATACGAAGCAGGTTGTTTCGTTTATCGGTTATGCGCCGGTGAATGATCCGAAAATCGCGGTCATCGTCTTGATCGACGAACCGAAGGATTCCGAGCTGGGCGGGGGGACCGCTGCTGCTCCGGTATTCAAGAAGATCGTGAATCAAACGCTGCAATACATGGGGGTTCCGAAAAAAATCGAAGGTGGCGCGGCCAATACCCATTCGAAGAGTACAACTACGGGGCCTAAGGTGCCTGATGTGGGCGGACTAGCGGTCCAGCAGGCCAAAGACAAGCTGTCGGCAAGCGGTATTTCCTACGCCACTTATGGGAAAGGGACGGAAATCATCTCTCAATTCCCGAAGGCGGGCAGTACGCTCAAAGTCGGGCAATTCGTTTACCTACTCACGGAGAAGGGATCGGACATCAATGTGCCGAACCTGCAAGGCGAATCGCTGCGTGACGCCATGGAGTTGTTGTCGGTGCTGCAGATTCCGGTTACAGCGGAAGGTGAAGGGTATGTCGTTTCACAGGAAGTCGTTAATGAAAACGGGGGAAGACGTGTCGTTCTTACACTAGAACCTCCTGACAAGGAGGAAGCTTCGGCCGACGATGGTCAGGCGGAAGATACCGGCGATGACGATGGAACAGGCAATGCTAACGGTGAAGAAGCGGCCCTGGACTCGCCATAGCTTGTTCTAACCCCTGGTTGTCCTGAATAGTCATGTGATGAGTACAATCATGATGATGTGTCAGGATGGTTAGGGGGGCGACCTGTGAAAGTATCCAAGTTTACTGTCAGACGAAGATTGTTCTGGCTGTTAATGGTGTTGTGTTTGCTGTTTGCGGCTTTGGCCGTACGTCTTGCCTACGTTCAGATCGGAAAAGGCGCCGAATTATCCGCCAAAGCGGAGGACTCCTGGCGCCGAAATATTCCTTATTCGGCAAAACGCGGTGAAATCAGCGACCGTAACGGCAACGTGCTCGCTTATAATATTACGACGCCAACGGTGATGGCCATTCCGGTGCAGATTAAGAGTCCGGAGCAAACGGCCAAGAGCCTGGCGCCGCTGCTTGGGATGACCGAGGAATCGGTTCTGAAGTCGATCACCAAGAGACAATCCATAGTCAGGCTGCAACCCGGCGGACGCAAAATTACGATGGAAAAAGCACAGCAAATTCGTGATTTAGCTCTTCCGGGTATTGTTGTCGCTGAAGATAACAAGCGCTACTACCCATTTGGCGGACTGGCCGCTCATATTTTGGGCTTCACCGGTGGGTACAATCAGGGGTTGACCGGTGTGGAAAGCAAATACGACAGCCTGCTCAGCGGGATGAACGGCAGCGTATCTTATTTGTCCGACGCCGGCGGGCGATTAATGCCGGGCTCCTCAGAGAAATACGTGGAGCCGAAGGACGGCTTGAATCTCAACCTGACGATCGACAAGACGATTCAGAGTATTATCGAACGTGAGCTGGATCAGGCCATGGACCGGCTGCAAGCCGATTCGGCTTTGACGATCGCGATGAATCCGAAGACGGGAGAAATCCTCGGCATGGCCGCCAGACCGGGATACGAGCCGGGAGCCTACCAGGAATATGACTCAGCGGTATATAACCGAAATCTTCCGATATGGATGACGTACGAACCGGGTTCCACGTTCAAGATCATCACGCTGGCGGCGGCATTGGAAGAGAAGAAGGTGGATCTGTTAAATGACCGCTTTTTCGATCCCGGTTATGTCAAGGTCGGCGGAGCGACCCTCCGCTGCTGGAAGAAAGGCGGCCACGGCAGCCAAACGTTCCTTCAAGTTGTAGAGAACTCCTGCAACCCTGGTTTTGTGGCGTTGGGTCAACGGCTGGGCAAGGAAACGTTGTTCCAGTACATCAAAAACTTCGGGTTCGGCAGCAAAACGGGGATAGATCTGAATGGGGAAGAAAACGGGATTTTGTTTAAGTTGCCTCAAGTAGGTCCGGTCGAGTTGGCGACGACCTCGTTCGGGCAAGGCGTATCGGTAACCCCGATTCAACAGATCGCCGCGGTGTCCGCAGCGATTAACGGCGGTAAGCTGTTTAAGCCCTTTGTCGCCAAGTCGTGGACGAATCCGGATACGGGCGAAGTCGTTTCCGAGACGAAACCGCAGTTGGTGCGGCAGGTGATCTCAGAGGAAACGTCCAAGCAGATCCGCACCGCGTTGGAAAGCGTCGTAGCCAACGGAACAGGCGGGAACGCATTTATTGATGGCTACCGAGTCGGCGGGAAGACGGGGACGGCGCAAAAGGTCGTGAACGGACGGTATTCGCAAAATGAACATATCGTTTCGTTTATCGGCTTTGCGCCTGCGGACGATCCGCAAATCGTCGTTTATACCGCGGTGGATAACCCGCAGGGGATCCAGTTCGGCGGCGTGGTGGCCGCGCCGATCGTACGCAACATCATGGAGGATGCGCTGGAATATATGAAGGTACCGCCTCGTCAGCAGCAGGTCACGAAGAAATATAAATACGGAGAGACGCCGATCGTTACGGTACCGGACTTGATCGGCCACACGACGCAGGAAATCTATGAGGATCTAAACATGAACTTTAATCTGGCGAGATCCGGAGCCGGCAACGTGGTGTTAAATCAAGCACCGAAGGCGGGATCCCGGGTGGAGAAGGGCTCTACCATCCGCATCTACATGGGCAGCGAAGCTGAAGCAGAACAACAACATGATCATAATCCGATCACAAGTGAATAATATTCCTGAACTGAGCAATTTTTGGTGATAATATAAGTAAGTGTTAGCTCTTAAGTTGATTGAATTGAAATTTCGGTTAGATGCATGAATCAACTCACAGAGCACGTAGTTGAAAGACGGAGGGGTATCCTATGCTGCTTAAGGAACTGGCAACTTATTTAATGGCTTCGCAGATACAAGGGGACGGGGAAACATCCTGCACGGGAATCGCCATCGATTCCCGGAAAGTAGAGCCGGGGGATTTGTTTATCTGCCTTCCCGGCCATACGGTGGATGGTCATGATTATGCCCGGCAGGCTGCTGAGCAAGGTGCGGCTGCGCTTGTGGTGGAACGTTGGCTGGACGACGCCGGGCTGCCGCAGCTCAAGGTGAAGGACTGCCGGCTGGCAATGGCCGTACTCGGAGGCGTATTCTTCGGTGCGCCGAGCTCCCGATTGAAAGTGATCGGCGTGACCGGTACAAACGGTAAGACGACCACAACTTATCTGATCGAGCGGATTTTGCAGGATCAGGGCCGGGAAACGGGGTTAATCGGCACGATCCAGCGCCGGTTCGCCGGGCAGACCTACCCCATGACAGGGACGACGCCGGAATCGCTTGAACTGCAACATTATTTGTATGACATGGCCGAAGGCGGCGGAGAATATTGTGTCATGGAGGTTTCCTCTCATGCGCTGGACCAGGGCCGCGTCAAAGGGACCCGCTTCCGTACCGCTGTATTTACGAACTTGACCCAGGATCATATGGATTATCATAAAACGATGGAGGATTACCGAGGGGCCAAGGCGTTGTTCTTCTCCCGGCTTGGCAATACGTATGCGGAGAATTCGGAGGAGCGCAGCTATGCGGTGCTGAACGCAGATGACTCGGCAAGTGCATATTTTGCTAAACAAACGGCGGCGGAAGTGATCACGTATGGGGTGGAGCAAGAGGCGGATGTGCGAGCCTCGGAGATTTCCATCACCGCTCGCGGGACGTCCTTCCATGTTGATACGTTCAGCGGCAGCGCGGATATCTCCTTGCGGATGGTTGGCAAGTTTAATGTCTACAATGCGCTGGCGGCCATTTCTGCAGCATTGCTGGAGGGCATTCCGCTGGAGCAGATCAAAGCCAGTCTGGAGTCCGTCAAAGGCGTTGAGGGACGGGTGGAGGCGGTTGACGAAGGTCAAGAATTCGCCGTGATCGTCGATTACGCCCATACCCCGGACGGCTTGGAGAATGTGTTGCGCACGGTAAATGAATTCGCTAAAGGACGGGTCATTTGCGTATTCGGCTGTGGCGGGGACCGAGATCGCACGAAACGACCGATTATGGGTCGCATTGCCGCGAAATACGCGCAGCAGGTCATGATCACCTCCGACAATCCGCGGACTGAAAATCCGGATGCGATCTTGCGGGATATCGAGCAGGGACTCATCGACGACGGCGTAGATCAAGCGCGTTACGAGCTGATCGTCGACCGCCGTGAAGCCATCCAAAAGGCTATTGAAATGGCAAGCCGTGAGGATGTAGTATTGATTGCGGGGAAGGGACATGAGACCTACCAATTGATCGGATCCAAGGTGCTCGATTTTGACGATCGAATCGTAGCAAAAGAAGCGATAAGGGGTTTGGCAAAGTGATTAGAAGAAACTTAGCGGAAATTGCCGCAATGTGCGGCGGACAGATTCGGGAGGCGGGCGATGCCGGCATCCTGGTGCAGGGCGTGGTTACAGACTCCCGGCAAATAACGGCAGGCTGTTTGTTTGTACCGCTGGCGGGAGAACGGTTCGATGGCCATGATTTCGCTGCGGACTGCTTACAGGCTGGGGCGGGCGCTTGCCTCTGGGCACGATCAAAGGGAACGCCGCCAGGTCCGGCCGTGCTCGTGGACGATACGCTAATCGCGCTGCAAGCGCTGGCCAAATCGTATTTGACAGAGACCGGGGCTAAGGTGGTTGGGATCACTGGGAGTAATGGGAAGACAACAACCAAAGACCTGGTTTACGCTCTTTTGTCTACAACCTATAAAGTGCATAAAACCAAAGGTAATTTTAATAACCATATCGGCCTTCCGCTGACGCTTCTGGCCATGCCGGAGGAAACGGAGATCGTCGTGCTCGAGATGGGCATGAGCGGCCGTCATGAAATCGAGCTGCTCTCGAAGCTGGGCGAACCGGAAACGGCGGTAATCACCAACATTGGCGAATCCCACCTGCAGCAGCTTGGTTCACGGGAAGAGATCACAAGGGCCAAGCTGGAGATCCTGGCGGGTATGAAGCCGGGGGGGCTGTTCGTGTACAATGGGGACGAACCTCTGATCCCTCGGGTATTGGCCGAGCCGTCCACGGCGAAGCCGGAAGGACTGCGAACAGCCACCTTTGGGCTTCAACCGGAGAATGACGCTTATCCAACCGGCATCCTCTTTACGGACAATCGGACATTGTTTACGCCGCATGGCAGCGAAGGTGAGACACCGTTTGACCTGCCGCTCTTGGGCGAGCATAACGTTACTAACGCTCTCGCCGCAATTACCATCGCCCGTCACTACAAAGTGAGCGAGGTCGCAATCCGCGAAGGCTTCAGTAACGTGGAGCTCACCGGGATGCGGATCGAGGTTGTTGTTGGCATAAGCGGCATTACAATCCTGAATGACGCATATAACGCCAGTCCGACCTCTATGAAGGCGGCGATCGGCGTATTGGATCATATGAAGGGATACCGGAAGAAGGTTGCCGTGCTTGGCGATATGCTGGAGCTGGGCACTTCCGAGGAGGAATACCATCGCGGAATCGGTGAGATGTTGACGCCGGGTAAAGCGGATCTGCTGTTTGCTTACGGGCCGCTCTCCCGCCAGATCGCCGAAGGGGCCAAGAAACAGATGGACCCGGACTGTATTTTCGCATATACTGATAAGTCTGAACTGATCCGCAAGCTGGTTTCATTGCTGCATCCGCAGGACGTCGTCTTGGTTAAGGCTTCCCGAGGCATGAAACTCGAAGAAGTCGTCGAAGCGATCAAAACTAGCGAGCTGACATCCTAATACCAGCGAAAGGGGGGGATCCCATGGATTTTGGACTTATCTTGTTAACGATCGGCGTATCCTTTATTCTGGCGGTCATCTCGGCTCCGCTGGTGATACCGCTGCTGAGACGGCTCAAGTTCGGCCAGCAAATCCGCGGAGAAGGGCCGCAAAGCCACTTGAAAAAAGCCGGAACGCCAACGATGGGCGGCATCATTATCCTATTGGCGTTTACGCTAGCCTATCTGAAATTTTCGGTTGTGAACACCGACTTTTATGTGCTCTTGGTCGCTACGCTTGGCTTTGGGCTGGTTGGTTTTCTCGACGATTACATTAAAATCGTATTTAAACGGTCTTTGGGTCTCACGCCCAGACAGAAACTGATCGGACAGCTGCTGTTCTCTGGAATCATGTGCGCCTTGCTGATCTCGGAAGGCCATAGCACGGCGATCGGTGTCCCGGGAACACAGCTAGACTTAGATTGGGGCCCATGGTTTTATTATCCGTTTATCGTCTTTATGATGATGGCGGTGACCAATGCCGTGAACTTTACCGATGGGTTGGACGGTCTTCTGTCCGGCGTCAGCGCGATTGCGCTCGGCGCGTTTGCGGTGATCGCCATGCAGGCGACTTCGCTTCCGGCCGCAGTTTGTGCGGCAGCCATGATCGGCGCTGTGTTGGGCTTCCTCGTATTTAACGCCCACCCGGCCAAGGTGTTCATGGGCGATACCGGTTCGCTGGGTATCGGCGGAGCGATTGGCGCGATTTCGATCGTCACCAAAACCGAGCTGCTGTTCCTGATCGTCGGCGGGATCTTCGTCATCGAAATGCTGTCTGTCGTCATTCAGGTGATTTCATTTAAGACACGCGGCAAGCGGATTTTTAAAATGAGTCCGATTCACCATCATTTCGAGTTGTCCGGATGGTCGGAATGGCGTGTCGTTGTTACGTTTTGGACAGCCGGGCTCGTATTGGCGGTCATTGGACTTTACTTGAACAAGGGGTTGTAAAAAGATGAATCATCCAGAAGATTACCGGGGGCGCCAGGTCGTCGTTCTCGGTTTGGCGAGAAGTGGCGTTCAGGTCGCCAAAACCCTGCACAAATATGGCGCCGTCATTACGGTCAACGATAAGAAGGAAAGAGAACAGTGTCCCGAAGCATCCGAATTGGAGGCTTTGGGAATTTCTGTTGTATGCGGCGGTCACCCGGAAGGGTTGATCCATGAAGGGGTTTCGCTGGTTGTCAAGAATCCCGGGATCCCGTACACCGCTCCTCCTGTGGCTCACGCGCTCGAGCTTGGCATTGAGGTCGTAACCGAGGTTGAGGTAGCCTATCTGCTTAGTCCGGCACCTATGATTGGCATCACCGGCTCCAACGGGAAGACGACGACGACAACTTGGATCGGCAACATGCTGGAGGCCGCGGGGATGAGACCCATTGTCGCAGGCAATATCGGAACCCCGCTGTGTGAGGCTGCCGAAGAGGCGGATGCAGACAACTGGTTGGTTGCTGAGCTGAGCAGCTTTCAACTAAAGGGAACACGGGAGTTTCGGCCGGAAGTAGCTTGCCTGTTGAATGTCGCTGAAACGCACCTGGATTACCATGGCACGATGGATGATTACATTTCGTCCAAAGCCAAGCTGTTCGCCAACCAATGGGAAACCGACCGCGCCGTCATCAACTGGGACGACCCTGTATGTCGGGAGCTTGTGCCATACATTCATGCCAAGCTGATGCCCTTCTCGATGACCGAGGAATTGAAATCGGAGGGCGTCTATGTGCAGCCCGCGTACATACCGGACGTCGAGGACGGATTGGCCCGCCGCATCATGTACCGCGGAGCGAACGGCGAGGAGCGAAGCATCGTGAATATCGCCGAGATCGCTTTGCCGGGGCGATTTAACGTCGAGAACGCGCTGGCGGCCGTCGCGGCGTCGATTGCGGCGGGAGCCGCGCCCGAGGCGCTTGCCGAGCCGCTGCGGGACTTCCGCGGCGTCGAGCATCGCTTGGAGTACGTGGACGAGAAGCAGGGGGTTGCGTATTACAACAACTCCAAAGCGACCAATTCAAAGGCCACGGTGATGGCGCTGGGGGCGCTGCATGCGCCGATCGTACTGATTGCCGGCGGTTTGGATCGGGGCTCTGATTATATGGAGTTGCTGCCGGTTTTCAAAGAGAAGCTGAAAGCCGTTGTTGCCCTCGGACAGACGAAGGAAAAAATCGCTAGAGTTGCTGAGCTGGCGGGTCTAGCACACATCGTGCTGGTCGATACTATGGACAGCGCCGCAGAAACGCTGCGTACCGCGCTGAAGGAGGCTTCCGGCCTCGCGGAGGAAGGGGATGTTGTTCTACTCTCCCCGGCATGTGCAAGCTGGGATATGTTCCCTTCCTATGAAGAGCGTGGACGCATTTTTAAAGAGGCGGTGCATACCCTTTAAGTAGGGGGGTGGAAAAGCCCCTACTTTCTGTCAAGAGGTGGCATCCACGATGGGCAAGAGCCGTACGGCGCCGGATTTTTGGCTGGCGGCCAGCATTCTCGGATTGCTGGCGATTGGAATCGTGATGGTATACAGCGCGGGTTCGGTACTCGCTTTCCATGATTACGGCGATTCATTTTATTTTGTCAAAAGACAGCTGCTGTTTGCCGTACTCGGATTGATCGCGATGGTATTGATGATGAATTTGGACTACCGCCTGCTGCGGAAATACGCCAAAATCGGGCTGGTCCTCTGCTTTGCCTTGCTTGTCATCGTGCTGATTCCCGGTATCGGGGTCGTGCGCGGCGGAGCGCGCAGTTGGCTCGGGATCAGCTCCTTTGGCATCCAGCCATCCGAGTTCATGAAGCTGGGCATGATTTTGTTTCTATCCTATTGGCTTAGCAAAGAAGATTACAAGATCACACAATTTACCAAAGGACTGCTGCCGCCGCTTGGGATCATCGGACTTGCCTTCGGTTTAATCATGCTGCAGCCCGATTTGGGGACAGGCACGGTCATGTTAGGCGCATCCCTTTTAATTGTGTTTACCGCAGGCGCGCGTATCCGGCATTTAGCCGGCTTGGCCGCTGTGGGCGTGGTGGGGTTCATCGGATTAATCCTGGCGGCTCCTTATCGACTGCAGCGCATCACCGCCTTCCTGGATCCGTGGTCGGATCCGTTGGGCGCGGGTTATCAGATCATCCAGTCGTTATATGCGATCGGACCTGGTGGTTTGGCGGGCTTGGGGCTTGGAATGAGCCGGCAAAAATACAGCTACGTTCCGGAGCCGCAAACCGACTTTATCTTCTCCATTCTGGCCGAGGAATTGGGTTTTATCGGCGGTCTCTTAGTGTTGTTGTTATTCTTAATCTTGGTGTGGCGCGGCATGCGCGTGGCCATGACGATCGACGATACCTTTGGCAGCTTGCTGGCCGTCGGCATTGTCGGCATGGTTGGCGTGCAGGTGGTGATTAACATCGGCGTGGTCATCGGTCTGATGCCCGTCACCGGTATTACGCTGCCGCTGATCAGTTACGGGGGATCGTCGCTTACGCTGATGCTGACCGCGCTTGGCATTTTACTTAATTTATCCCGTTACGCGAGGTGAGGATATGCGCGTCGTACTTAGCGGCGGCGGAACCGGGGGACACATTTACCCGGCGTTAGCCGTCGCCAGCCAATGCGCCGAGGAAATTCCCGGTTCTGAATTTTTGTATATTGGAGGCAAGCGCGGGTTAGAAAGCTCGCTGGTCCCCAAGCAGGGAATTCCATTTGAAGCGATTGATATTACCGGCTTCCGTCGGAAGCTGTCGTTCGATAATGTGAAAACGATCCTGCGGTTTCTCAAAGGGGTACAAACCTCGAAGAAATTGCTTAGAGCGTTCAAGCCTGACGTCGTGATCGGGACAGGTGGTTACGTCTGCGGTCCGGTCGTTTACGCTGCGGCCAAGCTGGGTATCCCCAGCATCATCCACGAACAGAACGCGATTCCAGGTTTGACGAACCGATTCTTGAGCAAATATGTATCGACGGTTGCCGTCAGCTTCGAGGGATCGGGTTCCGCCTTTCCTTCGGCTCGCCATGTCGTTTACACGGGTAACCCTCGGGCAACCACCGTTTGTGCAGCCGACAAACGGAAAGGCTTCGAAACCCTTGGTTTGCCGGAGTCTAGCTCTATCGTGCTGGTTGTCGGCGGCAGCCGCGGCGCCAAAGCCATCAATGAGGCGATGGTTCAGATGGCTCCGCTGCTAAAGCAATCAGAACATTTGCAATTTGTTTACGTGACCGGGGACAGTTATTATGCCTCAACGGTGGAGGCGATCAAGGCGAAGACGGGCGATTTGCCCGCCAATTTGCAGGTGCTTCCTTATGTGCACAACATGCCGGAAGTTCTGGCCTGCACCTCACTGATCGTAAACCGTGCAGGGGCTTCTTTTTTAGCGGAAATTACGGCGCTGGGTATCCCGGCGATCCTCATTCCTTCGCCAAACGTCACGAACAACCACCAGGAGAAAAACGCCCGCACGCTGGAGAACTCTGGCGCGGCGGAGGTGATTCTGGAACCGGAACTGACGGGAGGCAGCCTATATGCGTCTATTGAGCGCGTCATGAATGATCTGCCGCGGCATAACGCCATGTCGACTGCCTCTCGTGCGCTGGGCAAACCGGATTCCGCCCATCTCGTTGTAGAGGAGCTGCGGAGGCTGGCGCTAAACGGTCAAAGTCGCAGCTAACGGCGGACAGCCTGGTTTCCAGGGGCTGGGCGATTGTCACACTCTCCGTGAGGGAGGCATAAGATACTCTATAAATCGTGACAACCAAGCGGGGGAGGGATATAACTCCCCCAGGACCCGGGCTCCGGCAGTCATTGACTGCCGATTTGGAACAGCGGCACCCGGCGATGGACGCCGAAGGAATCCGCCATACAAGTCAAGGAGGGTTATACGATGCAGCAGTGGATATCACATTTGACCAGGCTGGAAGCCTTGGAGGTCTTGCCGAATGAGCCGATGTCAAAGTATACAACATGGAAGATCGGCGGACCGGCGGACGCGATGGTCGTTCCGGAGAATTCCCAGCAGCTTGCGGAGCTGATGCGTCTGCTCTATGCGGAGGGGATTCCGTGGATGATCATCGGGAAAGGTTCCAATCTCCTTGTATCTGACAAGGGCATCCGAGGCTGCGTTATTCGGTTGGGGGCTGGGCTGGAACAGATTGCTTTCTCGGGTGCGGAAGTTTGCGCCGGAGGCGGCGCGTCTGTCGTCCGACTAAGCATCATGGCGGGCAAAGAAGGATTAACCGGGCTGGAATTTGCCGGGGGAATCCCGGGTACGGTCGGCGGCGCCGTCTATATGAATGCCGGTGCTCATGGGTCCGATGTGTCACGTATATTTAAATCCGCTGACATTGTTCTGGAGACAGGTGAATTGGTCACATACACTGCGGAGGATATGAAGTTTGCCTACCGGCATTCCGTCCTGCATGAACAGCGAGGGATCGTGGCACAGGCATGTTTTTCGCTTGCCGCGGGCGATCGGCTGGAAGTCGCGGCGGCCATGGCGGCCTACAAGGATCGCCGTCGTAAAACGCAGCCGCTGACGCAGCCTTGCGCAGGCAGTGTGTTTCGCAATCCCCCAGGAGATCATGCCGCGAGGCTGATCGAAGCGGCGGGACTCAAAGGGACGAAAGTCGGCGGGGCTGAAGTATCCACGCTGCACGCCAATTTCATCGTCAATACCGGGCAAGCGACAGCAGAGGACGTTCTTGCGCTCATGGAGCAAGTTAAGGCCACCGTCCAAGGCAAGTTCGACGTGGCGCTGGTGCCGGAGGTCTTCTTCGTGGGTGAACGGTAAACTCGGAGGTGATACATTGGACAAATTGGTGATCGAAGGCGGGAAACCCCTATCAGGAACCATTCGTATCCATGGAGCGAAAAATGCCGCACTGCCGATTCTGGCCGCATCGCTGCTGGCGGAAGGCAAAGTACAACTTCGAAATGTCCCCCGCCTGCTCGATATTGATGTCATGTTAGGCATTCTCGGTCGACTAGGCTGCAGAGCCGTCCATTTGGGAGATACGGTGACCGTCGATACATCAGGAGCGGATTCCAGCCATGTGCCGGAAGATTTGATGAAACAGATGCGATCTTCTATCTTTTTGATGGGGCCGCTGCTTGCCCGTTTCGGAGAAGTGCGTATCTATCAACCGGGCGGGTGTGCGATCGGGGAACGGAAAATCGATCTGCATTTGAAGGGACTTGAAGCTTTAGGAGCGAAGATTGAGGAGTATGATCAGCAAATTTGGTGCAGGGCCGGCAAGTTAGTAGGCACTGACATCCATCTGGATTTCCCCAGCGTTGGCGCGACGGAGAACATTATGATGGCTGCTGCGTTGGCCGAAGGAACCACCATTATTACCAATGCAGCGCGGGAGCCGGAAATTCAAGATTTGCAGAACTTTTTGAATGCTATGGGCGCAAGCATTATCGGCGCGGGGACCGACACGATTACGGTTAGAGGTGTGGAACGACTGTTCCCTTGTGACTATGAGATTATCCCAGATCGGATCGTTGCGGGTACTGCGCTGATCGCCGTCGCCGCAACTCGCGGCAGCGTCACTTTGACCCATAGCAATCCTTCGCATTTGGTATCTCTGCTGCATGTGCTGAAGAGGGCCGGTGTTCAAATCGGAGTGACGGATGATATAATAACGTTGAGCAGTGCAGGCCGTCCCAAAGCGGTGGAACGGATTGTCACCTCACCATACCCGTCCTTTCCTACCGACTTGCAATCTCAGGTGATGGTGTTGTTATCTTTAGCGGAGGGTCTGAGCGTCATGAAGGAGACGGTGTTCGAAGGCCGGTTCAAGCATGTTGATGAGCTTGTCCGCATGGGGGCCGATATTACGGTGGATTTGAATTCGGCGTTTATTCGCGGGGTTCCCCGGCTTTACGGCGCGACCGTGGAAGCGACCGACTTGCGTGCAGGGGCGGCGTTGGTCATCGCCGGTTTGGCGGCCCAAGGCCAAACGGTAGTCGAACAGGTTCATCATATCGACCGCGGTTACGATCGGATTGAAACGATGTTTCAGCGTTTAGGAGGCGTGGTGCGCCGCGAATCTCCCGCCATGCGGCAGTTGGATCTGGCTTAACATCCCAAGGCTGACTGTATCGCGAACCTTCCTTGGCGATAGCCCTAAACTTTTGTCCCCTCCCCATGGAGGGGATAATAGGCTTTGTAATACTTATTCAGAAAGTTGCGGAGAAATGACATGTCAAAAGCAAACGTACCCGTCCTAAAAGAACCCGCGCCCAAGAAGAAAAGCGGCCGGAAAATCAAAACTATTCTGATCTTGTTGTTCCTCGCCTTGTTGTGTGTCTTATTTTTCCGTTCATCCCTTAGTAAAATTTCCGTGATTACGTTTGAAGGCAATACGTATACTACCGAAGCGGAACTCTTGGGAGTTTCCGGTCTTCAGGTCGGTTCTCCGTTCTTTGCGGTCAGCGCGGATCATATCGCCCGCAAGTTGGAGGAGATTCCTTCGGTGCAGCAAGCGAAGGTGGACAAGTCTTTTCCCGGCGGCGTGAAGATTCGGATTGAGGAATATCCGATCGCGGCTTATGAGTTGACGGCGGAAGGCATACTGCAAGGGTTGCTCGCCAACGGGACGCGAATCGAGCTCAAGGACGGTTCCATGCCGGTGGACAAGCCGATCTTGACGGGATGGAAGGCCGATGACGAAAGCTTGGTCAAACTTTGCCGAACGTTGTCGCAAATCCCGGACGAGCTGACCGCCGATATTTCCGAGATCGTTCCTTCGCCGACATTGTCCTATCCGGACCGGATTAAGCTGTACACAAGGTCCAAATTTGAAATCATCTCGGCGATCTCACTTCTGGCTAAGAAAGCGGAATACATGAACGAAATTCTGCAAACCCAAGACCCCGGCAAGCTGACCCTGCTTGATGCCGATTCTTACGTTCCGTACTCCGCGGAGGAGGACGCGAACGATGGACAAAATGATACTACTCATGATTGAAAAACAATGTTAAAATACATTTTATGGGCTAGTTGGCGTTCTCCCTCTTTTTTCTTCTAATTTTGCAGATATGGCCAGGATCCTATTCTGTAGGATCACGAACTTCCGCCTATTGGATGTAAAACTTGGAAGTCAAAAAATTTGTAGAAAAAAGAGGGAAAGGTTAAATGGCGTTGAATTAAGTAGATAGTGAATCTAACACGGTAAGTATATTTGATGGGGAAATAGGAGGTGCCAGGGGCTTGAGCAACAATGACATCATTGTTAGTTTGGACATCGGTACATCCAAAGTTCGTGCTATTATTGGGGAAATTAGTAATGGAACCTTTAATATTATTGGGGTTGGATCTGCCGACTCGGAAGGAATACGAAAAGGCGCGATTGTAGATATTGACCAGACGGTACAATCGATTCGCAGCGCTGTGGATCATGCGGAACGGATGGTAGATATTCAGATATCGGAAGTGTATGTCGGCATTTCGGGAAATCACATCGGACTCCAAACGAGCCACGGGGTTGTAGCCGTACAGAACGAAGACCGAGAAATCGGTGAAGAGGACATCGAACGTGTCCTTAAGGCAGCTGAAGTTATTGCGTTGCCGCCGGAGCGCGAGATTATCGATGTTGTAGCCAAGCAGTATATCGTGGACGGTCTGGAAGGGATTTCGGACCCGCGGGGGATGATCGGCGTACGACTGGAAGTTGAAGCGACGATTGTTACCGGATCCAAAACGGCGATTCATAACTTGCTTCGCTGTGTGGAGAAGGCCGGGCTTAAGGTTCGTGATCTGGTACTGCTGTCGTTAGCATCGGGACAGCTGGCGTTGTCGAAAGACGAAAAAACGATGGGATCCGTCCTGGTGGATATCGGTGCGGGCTCCACAACGATCGCTGTATTCGAAAGCGGCACGATCGTAGCGACATCCACGCTTCCGATTGGGGGAGAATTTATAACAAACGACATTGCTTACGGGCTCCGGACGTTGACGGACCACGCGGAAAAGGCGAAGCTGAAATACGGTTGCGCAGCAATCGAGGACGCGGCGTCGGACGTGACCTTCAAGGTGACGCGGATCGGAAGCAATGTGGACAAGGAGTTTACGCAGGAGGATCTGGCCGCCATTGCGGAGCCTCGCGTACAAGAGATCTTTCAGCTGATTCGTCAAGAAGTGAAACGTCTTGGCTACAGTGAGCAACCGGGAGGATATATCCTCATCGGCGGAACCGTGTCTATGCCGGGACTGCTTAAGATCGCGCAGCAGGAGCTGGAAGCCTCCGTACGGATTGCCGTGCCGGATTTCATCGGCGTCCGGGATCCAGCTTTTACCGGCGGGGTAGGGATTTTGCAGAAGGTCATCAAGAACATACGGGTCCGCAGCAGCGCAAGTCCCAAGAAGAACGCGAACCGGAGCAAAGCGCCGGGACCGCAGGAAACCGCTCGGAAGACGGGTTTGATGGAACGACTTAAGAATTTGTTTAGCGAATTTATATAGTGGTTTAGGAATGATGCACGGGCCATCCATGCATATTGAGGGGGAGATGGAAGAGTATGTTGGAATTTGATTTCGAAATGGAGAGCTTGGCACAGATCAAGGTGATCGGGGTTGGCGGCGGCGGTAGCAACGCCGTGAACCGGATGATCGAAAATGGCGTGCAAGGCGTGGAATTTATTACGGTCAATACGGACGCTCAAGCACTGCATTTGGCCAAGTCCGAACATAAATTGCAAATTGGGGACAAGCTTACCCGCGGTCTCGGCGCCGGTGCCAATCCGGATGTCGGCAAGAAAGCAGCGGAAGAGTCCCGTGATTTGATCGCTAATACGCTGAAAGGCGCGGATATGGTGTTCGTAACCGCCGGTATGGGCGGGGGCACCGGAACCGGCGCGGCGCCGGTGATTGCCGAAATCGCCAGAGAATGCGGCGCGCTGACGGTTGGCGTCGTGACACGTCCGTTCACTTTTGAAGGACGTAAGCGCTCTTCGCAAGCGGAATTGGGTATCGAAGCCTTGAAGGAGAAGGTCGATACACTAATCGTAATCCCGAACGATCGCTTGCTTGAGATCGTTGACAAGAAGACGCCGATGTTGGAAGCATTCCGTGAAGCGGACAACGTATTGCGTCAGGCGGTGCAAGGGATTTCCGACCTGATCGCCGTACCGGGTCTGATCAACCTCGACTTTGCCGACGTGAAGACGATCATGACCGAACGCGGATCCGCATTGATGGGTATCGGTCTTGCAACCGGCGAGAACCGTGCGGCTGAAGCAGCGCGTAAAGCGATCATGAGCCCGTTGCTGGAGACTTCGATCGAAGGCGCACGCGGCGTTATTATGAACATTACCGGCGGGGGCAACTTGTCCCTGTATGAAGTGAATGAAGCTGCCGAAATCGTGATTTCCGCTTCCGATCCGGAAGTGAACATGATCTTTGGTGCGATCATTGACGAGAATATGAAGGAAGAAATCAAAGTGACGGTAATCGCCACGGGTTTTGAGAACAAGCCGTTGCCTAATCGCAAGCCGGCTGCCTCTGCTCCTGGCGCGCCAGAGCCGCAGGATTCCCGTCAGGCTTCCACGCTGAGACCGTTTGGCAACCAGCCTAGCGGTGACCAACTGGATATTCCGACGTTTCTCCGTAACCGTTCGCGGAACAACAACGAATAGGTTATAAGTCTTTAAACGTCTTCCCCAAGACCTTGACCCGAGTATGGGACAAGGTCTTTTTTCTATCCCGTGATTACGCGAATCTCTCCCTCTATGTCGACAAAAATAGTGGCATTCTACTTTCAATTTTAGACAGACTTTACCTTCCATTCTCTTTATACTGATAACCATCTACCCAGGCAGGTGAATGCCGTTGGTTGTCTATATCGATCTCCTATTCTTGATGAACCTATTGATCGATGCAAGCTTGCTCCTGGTCACGGCTTGGATGCGGAAGCAAAAGATCATCCTCTGGCGGCTGGCCTTATCGGCGGGAGTTGGAGCGATGTACGTCGTTATGATGTTTTTGCCGGAGCTCTCGTTTCTGTACACGTTTCTGGTTAAGTTTCTATTCTCTGTCGCGATGCTCTGGATCGCGTTCGGATTTGGAAGTTTGCAAAACTCCTTACGGAATATGGGAGCCTTTTATATTGTCAATTTTGCGGCGGCCGGCGGGATTCTGGGTGTGCATTACTTGCTGCAGGACTCCGGGGAAATCTGGAGTGGGATTTGGTATTCGGCATCCGGCGGGCTTTCGTTTTCAATCAAAATCGGGGCGTTGTTTATTCTGGTTTGTTTTGTTGTCATTTTGTGGTGGTTTAAGCGGGTGATGGATGCTCGCGAACGGCAGGAGCGGATTCACTCCTTTATGGCTGAGCTGGAGGTTCGAGTCGGCGATGTGACGATTACCTGCACGGGATTGATTGACACAGGCAATCAGTTATCCGATCCGCTTAGCCGGCTGCCGGTTACGGTGATGGAAGCCTCGCTTTGGGAGCGGGTTCTTCCCCCATCGTATCGGGGCAAGCTGGCTGACGAGCGTGCGGACAACCTCATCCTGGAGTTGACGGAAGCCGGAGATTTTCCCTGGCCGGAGCGGCTGCGCCTGGTTCCCTACCGGGGGATTAATAAAGGCACGCAGTTTATGCTGGCACTCAAGCCCGATGAGGTGACGGTGCGACTGGAAGGACGGGAACATCGTTCAACTCGGGTGCTGATCGGCTTAGACGGGGGGCGATTATCGACGGAAGGGACTTACCGGGCGATCGTTCATCCCGCACTGCTAGACTCGGCGGAGACGAAAGAAAGCACAGACACCATTCGTAAAACGGGAACGTAACTTAGGAGGACACGAAATCATGCATGTAAAGTGGAAAATGATGCTGCAGCTGCAGTATTACCGGCTGCTGTTTCTTTTTGGGTTAAAAAGCGAAGAAATCTACTATATCGGGGGGAGCGAAGCGCTGCCACCTCCCTTGACGCGTGAAGAAGAGGAATACCTGCTTCAGCGGCTGCCCAGCGGTGATTCGGCGATTCGGGCTATGCTGATTGAGCGCAACCTGCGGCTCGTCGTTTATATCGCCAGGAAGTTTGAGAATACGGGGATCAACATCGAAGACTTGGTATCCATTGGTGCGATCGGGTTGATTAAAGCGGTGAATACCTTTGACCCGGAGAAGAAGATCAAGCTGGCCACGTACGCTTCTCGTTGTATCGAAAACGAAATTCTGATGTACTTGCGCCGGAACAGCAAAATTCGCACCGAAGTGAGCTTTGATGAGCCGCTTAACATCGATTGGGACGGCAATGAGTTGTTGCTCTCCGACGTGTTAGGCACAGAGAACGACACGATCTACCGTAACATCGAAGAGCAGGTAGATCGTAAGCTGCTGCACAAAGCGCTCGACAAATTGACCGAGCGGGAACGCATGATTATGGAGCTGCGGTTCGGTCTGGTCGACGGGGATGAGAAAACACAGAAGGATGTGGCGGATCTGCTTGGGATTTCGCAATCCTATATTTCGCGTCTGGAGAAACGAATTATTAAAAGGCTGCGCAAGGAATTTAACAAGATGGTCTAAGCGTTTTATTCATCCCGTCAGCGGATTCAATATTGAAGCGGTTTCGTGATTTCGGCTTTGTTATGGAGAGAGGACAGCGGAATAAAAATGCAGTCCCGGGAGATACTGTTCATTAGTTTCTCCTTGGGAGGTTTAGACACGATGACCCGAAACAAAGTCGAAATTTGCGGTGTCGATACCGCAAAATTGCCCGTTCTAACCAATGCGGAAATGCGTGAATTGTTCCACTCGTTGCAGCAGGACCACGTAAGATCAGCCAGAGAAAAGTTAGTAAATGGCAATCTGAGACTCGTGCTGAGCGTCATCCAGCGGTTCAATAATCGGGGGGAGTATGTGGACGACCTGTTTCAGGTTGGCTGCATCGGACTCATGAAAGCCATCGATAATTTCGATTTATCGCAGAATGTTAAATTCTCCACTTACGCCGTGCCGATGATCATCGGGGAAATCCGGCGTTACCTGCGGGACAACAATCCGATCCGCGTCTCCCGCAGCCTGCGCGATATCGCCTACAAGGCGCTGCAAATGCGGGACAACCTGACCAACCAAAACTCGCGCGAACCCACGATTTTTGAAATCTCCGAGGCATTAGGTTTGCCGAAGGAGGACGTCGTCTTTGCCCTCGACGCCATCCAGGACCCGGTCTCCTTGTTCGAACCGATCTACCATGATGGCGGTGACCCGATCTACGTGATGGACCAAATCAGCGATGACAAGAACAAGGACGTTTCCTGGATCGAGGAAATCGCCTTGCGCGAAGCGTTGCAGCGGTTAGGCCGCCGTGAGAAGATGATCTTGTCCATGCGTTTCTTCGAGGGGAAAACGCAAATGGAGGTTGCCGACGAAATCGGGATCTCCCAGGCCCAAGTGTCCAGGCTCGAGAAATCCGCCATTTTACAAATGCAAAAGCATGTGAAGTCGTAAGTCCGGTCCCTGCGGGGACCTTTTTTCATGTGAACATTTCCATATCTTGATGACCTTCCCCTTTCGTATCATAGAAGAGTAGGGGTGCAATAGGATTGCGGAAGCGAAAAACCGCAGGGAGGGAAGGATCATGAAGTATTGTATTGGCGAGTTTTCCTCGCTGCTGGGGATCACCCGGGATACGCTGAGGCTGTATGAGAAGCACGACATCGTTAGACCGGTGAAGGACCATAACAACAGTTACCGTTATTTCAACGACCTGGACGCCCGGGATCTGTTGATGAGCCGGTGGTATCGAAGTCTGCAAATTCCGCTGCAGGATGTAGCGGGTCTGATTCAAAATGCCTCTCTAGACGACATTCTCGATAAAATGGAGAACAGTAAGCAGGAGCTGGAGGAACAGATCCGCAAAAGCACGATGCTGCTGCATAAACTGGGCGATCTGAGCCGGGAAGTTCAGAGCATGAAGCGTCGGCTTTATGAGTGCAAGCTAGTGGACAGGCCGGGACTTTACCGATTGAAGCAAACGGACAAGAACGATTTGCTGAACACGAAAGGGTTGGAATGCACCATAAATACCTTGATGGAGCTGCTGCCTTACTCGTTTTATTGCTTTCGCATCGAGCGGGAATCCATCGAATCGGAGGCGGAGCTGTTAGATTACAGCTGGGGCTTGTCCATTTCGGAAGACGAAGTGTGTGAACTCGGGATTGGACTTGATGAGCATCTGGAGTACATCCCGCCGTCCCGCTGTGTGTCATCCGTGATTTTGGCTCCTCAGAACGAGCACTTTGCCATAGAGACGTTTCGATTTATGCTGAATTATATGGCTGAACATCAATATGTGATTTCCGGTGCGGCGACCGGACGGTTAATGTTAACCGAAAATCATGAAGGGACAAAACGTTCGTTCTTGGAAATACATATCCCCATAGAGGAAACCTATTGACCTTGGTGCTGCACCAAGGTTTATGCTTGGTACGAAGCCTTCATTTGTTATCATATGTGAAAACAATCACAAAAATAGGCTTCAATATGCAGTAAGGGGAGAAGAGGGAATGCGCAGCAAACGTTTTAACAAAATGCTCATGTTTTCCATCTGCATCGTATTGGTTGCGTCGATGTTCGGCTGGGGGTGGCAATCCGGGAAGCTGGTAAATAGTCCTTCCACCGCGGAGGCGGCCTCCGCGTTTAAGGCAGGGACGTACACCGGAGAAGCAGAAGGCAAAGATGGCGTCATTAAAGTGCAAGTGACGATGGAGCAAGCAGATCGGATCAAAGATATCAAAATCGTAAGCCAAACGGAAACGGAAGGCCTAGGCGATTCGGCACTTAACAAAGTTAAAGAGCAGATCCTGGCCAACCAATCGCTGGCGATCGACGCGGTGAGCGGCGCTAGTGTATCTAGCGATGCTATGCTGAAAGCGGTAGAGAACGCCGTGAAGAAAGCAGGCGGCGATGTGGACGCCTTGAAATCGGTTAGCGTCAAGAAGCCTGGCGCAGGCAAAACGGAGAAGCTGCAAGCGGACGTCGTTGTCGTCGGCGCAGGCGCTTCCGGCGTATCGGCAGCGGTGACGGCAGCGGACAAAGGCGCTAAAGTCGTGATCATCGAGAAAACCGGCGTGATCGGCGGCGCCAGCAACCTGTCCTGGGCGGGCAAATTTTATAACTCTTCCGCCGCGGTAGCCGATGGGTTAAAGGTGAACGTGGAACAGGAAATCTCCAATTGGATCGTCAATAACCACTGGAGAGTGGATGCAGCGGCGGTACGCCAATACGTCACGAAATCCGGAGACACGTACGATTGGTTAAAGAACAAAGGGTATGTAACAACTTACATGAACTTTGGCGGCGAACAGCTTCATGTACTGCCAGCTTATAACACCCGTGAACAAACCCTTCGCAAGATGCTGGCGGCATCCGTAGAGAAAAACGGCGGCAAGGTCATTACCGAAACAACTGCGAAGAAACTGATGACAGGCGCTAAAGGTGCCGTGACCGGCGTCGTAGCGGAGAAGGCGGACGGAACAACGCTGGAAATCAGCGCAAAAAGCGTCGTTATGGCGACGGGCGGATACGCTGGCAACAAAGAAATGGTGAAGGAAGCCTTTGGTTTTGAGGGCGTTAACGGAGGACTTGCACAGAATATTGGCGAAGGTCTGAAAATGTCTTGGGCGGCAGGCGCGAAGGTGCCAGACAACTTCGGCGGACAAATGCTGCATCAGACATTGGCCAGAGGGACCAGCAATCTGAAGAAGCAATATTCCTCCTTTGAAGCAAGTTATCCGATGATGCTGAGCTACCTGCCGACCTTGATGAACGTAGGTCCTTCGGGAGCTCGATTCAGAGACGAGACGGCTACTTTGACGGCGGTTGCGGCAGCGAATACGAGTGCGTTTAACGGTCCATACCATCTGGTTATCGTATCGCAATCGCAGTTGAAAGCTCTAGAAGCGAAGGGCATGAACGGCATCAAAGCGCCGAAGTTGCCTGGACTTCCTCCGGAATTTTACGCAGATTTCACCGATAAGTTCAAGCTGGACACTCCGTGGAAGAACGTTGTATCCGTATTCGATGCGATGGTGAAAAACGGAGACGGGTATAAAGGCAACACCATCGAGGAATTAGCCAAAAACGCTGGCATGGACGCAGAAGTGTTCAAGGACGCTTTCAATAAATATACACAAGCGACGAAAACCGGCGTAGACAACGATTTTGGCAAAACCAAAGAATATTTGCAGCCGATGGGTGACGGCCCTTATTATGCGATCATTGCCGAAATTAACAACCTGGGTTCGGTTGGCGGCTTGCTCGTAAACCCTAAATTCCAAGTGCTGAACGACAAACGGGTGCCAGTAAAAGGACTTTATGCCGTCGGGCTTGAATCCGAAGGCGTACTGTTCAATGACACTTACGTCGGCAACGGCGTAGGTATTGGTTATTCGTTCACTTCCGGTCGTTTGGGCGGCGAAAATGCTGCTGCCGGGGCGCTGAGTAAATAAGAGACAGATCGAACGTGACTGATGAAAGGACGGCTTCTTCCGGGACCGAACAGGTTCCGGAAGAGCGGTCCTTTTTTGTGTTGTTCGGTGTCTCTTTTCCCGTGGTCAAGGGCGCATGCGTAGAATCCCTCGCACATATAGTAAAGGGACGGAGTGAATCAGACGGGACGGGGGCGGTAAAATCATGGACAATGTGGTGAGGGCGAGTATGAAAATTTCCGACTTCCAGACGAAGGATGTCATCAATGTCGTGGACGGGAAACGGCTCGGGCATATCAGCGATCTGGAGCTGGATCTGAGGCAAGGGGTTATCGAGGCGATTGTCGTGCCCGTTGGGGGCAAATTCATGGGGATATTCGGAGGCGGCAGTGATTTGATCATCCCTTGGAAGAATATCGTGAAGATCGGATCCGACGTCGTGCTGGTCAAGATGGAGGAATTACGCGAATCCAGATCGCAGCAGACGACCTATGATACCACTGTGTATATCGACCGGGACGGACGCGCGGAGCGGCGGAGCTAGAATCCACAAGCGGCGCCGGGCCGGTTTGTGGTAGACTTGAAAGATATGCAGTGAGAGTAACTTGAGATTTTACGGACCCCACAGACCTTATTCGGCTAATATAGGCATGGATGCCTACGATTTCAAGCTAATAACGGCTCTCCAGTCCGTTAGAAATAAGAGAGGCGGGAGATGGATGATGGAACCGTTTGTAAGGAATGCTAAAGATGAACAAGTGGAACGGTTCGAGTTGGCTCCGTGGTTGGACCTAATCCCAGGGATCAGCGTCGGTTTTACCGGCAGGTCAGGCGGGGTCAGCGAGCCGCCGTACGATCGCTCGAATCTCGCTTACCATGTCGGCGACGATCCGTTGCATGTCCTGGAGAACCGACGCCGGTTAGCCGAAGCCCTGGGTTTCTCGCCCGAAGCCTGGACCTGCGGCGAGCAGGTACACAGCAACGCCGTCGCCGTGGTTCACGCCGGAGATCGCGGAAAAGGTTACCTGGATCGGAGCAGCGCGTTTCAGGAGACGGACGGGCTGGTGACGAACGTACCGGGAATCCTGCTGACATCATTTTATGCGGATTGCGTACCGCTCTATTTTGCCGATCCCGTGAGGGGAGTTGTCGGCTTGGCCCATGCGGGCTGGAAGGGCACCGTCCGCCATATTGCCGTGGAAATGATCCAAACGATGGAACGTGAGTTTGGCAGTCAGCGCAGCGAGATTCGCACCGCTATTGGGCCCAGCATCGGAGGCTGCTGTTACGAGGTCGATGAGGCGGTGATGGGGAAAGTTCGCGAGGCGTTGCCCAATGAGGGAGGGCTTGCGGAGGAGAACCTTTATACTTCCGCGTCAGACCATGCGGGGAAAACGATGCTGAACTTGAAAGAATTGAATCGAATCATTATGATTAAAGCAGGAATATTGCCGACTCATATCGAATGTACAACGTGGTGTACAAGCTGCCATCCGGAGTATTTTTACTCCTACCGGGCGCAAGGTGGCGTCACGGGGAGAATGGCGAGCTGGATTGGCATAAAAGAGAGGTGATCCTTCCCGTGTCACTGAAGGAACGGATAAAGCACGTGGAAGAGCGCATTGAAGCTGCCTGCGAGCGAAGCGGAAGAAAGCGCGAGGAAGTTCATGTTGTCGCCGTAACCAAATACGTGTCGACCGAAGCTACGCGTGAAGTTCTGGCGGAGGGAATTGAGCATATTGGCGAGAACCGCCCGCAAATCGCCATCCCTAAATGGGAAGCCCTCGGCGGGCAAGGGACCTGGCATTTTATCGGTCATCTGCAGAGCAAGAAGGTCAAGGACGTCATCGGTAAATTTCAATATATTCATTCGTTGGACCGGCTGTCGCTGGCCCTGGAATTGGAGAAGCGAGCGGCAGCGCTGGGAACGAATGTGACTGCGTTCTTGCAGGTGAACGTATCGGGCGAAGAATCGAAGCAGGGAATTACGCCGGATACGGCTGCCGACTTTCTAAGGGAAACCGCTGAATTGAAGCATATTCACATCGTCGGGCTGATGACGATGGCTCCGATCGAGGACGATCCGGGGCGGACAAGACCGGTCTTTCGCCGGCTGCGCGAGCTGCGAGATCAACTGAATGCCTTGTCGATTACTGCGGAGCCATTGACAGAATTATCGATGGGGATGTCAGGAGATTTTGAAGTGGCGATTGAAGAGGGGGCGACCTGGGTGCGCCTCGGAACGCTTTTAGTGGGGAAAGGGGAATTGACGTAATGGGAGTAATGAACCGGTTCATGAACTTTCTGGGCTTGCAGGAAGAAGAAGAGATTGTGGAGCGCGAACGGTTTGCCGGCCAAGAGGATGCGGAAATTGAAACCCCGAGCTTTGAATCCCGTAAAAATCAGAGAGGAAACAACGTGGTCAGCATTCACTCCCAGAAGAACGTCAAGGTGATCCTGTACGAACCTCGCTCTTATGAAGAAGCGCAGGAAATCGCTGACCATTTGCGTTCTCATCGGTCGGTTGTGGTTAATTTGCAGCGGGTTCGCAATGATCAGGCGATGCGTATCATCGATTTCTTGAGCGGAACGATTTACGCGCTGAGCGGCAGCATTTCTAAGGTCGGGGCGAATATTTTCCTTTGCACGCCGGACACCGTCGAGATTCAGGGATCCATCACAGAGATATTATCTGAGGATTCCGATTACAACAGAATGAGGTGATGACAGCTTGGTAGGTTATATCGATTCCATCGTTGGGCTGCTATACAATATTTATTTCTATATGATTCTGGTTTACATTCTGATGTCTTGGGTGCCTAATGCCCGTGACAGTTTTATCGGCGAGCTTCTCGGTAAGCTGGTTGAACCTTATTTGGCTCCTTTCCGGCGGTTTATTCCTCCGATCATGGGGATGATCGACATATCTCCGATTATTGCCTTGTTCGTGCTCCGTTTGGCTGCCTTCGGATTGATGAGCGTTCTGCACTATATCTTCGGGTATTAGAGATGAAAACCGATATTTATGAACATTTTAAACCGGAGGAACGGCCGTTTGTCGACCGGGCCTGGGAATGGGTAGTGAATGCCGGGGATTACCACGAGGTCAAGCTAAGTGACTTCCTGGATCCGCGGCAGTGTTATATCCTGGAGTCTTTAGCCAATCGGCATCCGGACACGGTTATCCGACTGGACGGCGGTTATGAAGGTGCGGAACGGCGTCGGGCTCTTATTGCTCCGGATTACCGGGATCTTAGTGAGGAACCGATGGGGATGAAGGTGCTTGATATCACCTCGGGGGACCAGAAGTTTCTTGCCCTTCAGCATGGTGATTATTTGGGGGCTATATTGGGATTGGGCCTCAAACGCGATAAAATCGGCGATATTCATGTCCGCGAGGACGGGTGTCACGTGGTGGTTGCCGAAGAAATTGCTCCCTTCCTGCAATTGAATCTTCATCAGGTACATCGCGTCAGCGTTTTTACGGAAGTGCTGAACCTTAGCGAGCTAAGGACGATGGAGAAGGAGCTTGAGCCGCTGGAATTGACGGTGGCTTCTTTGCGACTGGATGGCATCGTCAGTGATGTATTCCGCTTAAGCCGCAGCAAAGTGTTGATTCCGATCAAAGCGGGCCGTTGCCGGGTGAACTGGAGAACAGAAGAGGATCCCTCTACGCCTCTAAAGGCCGGTGATGTGATCGCCTTGCAAGGTTTTGGGCGGTTTAAAGTGCTCGAGGCAGGCGGCCTGACCAAAAAGGGCAGACATCGTGTCAAAATCGGTAAATTTGTGTGAGGTCTTTTGCAGGAGATGGCGGATTCTTGTCGAATAAGATAGTTCGAACTGTTTCCTAATGTATCTCGTAATTGAATTGACCACGTCTTCCCGTTTAAGGGAAGTTTCGAAATTTCTAGGAGGTGGGGATCATGCCATTAACGCCGCTGGATATACATAACAAAGAGTTCTCCAGACGTATTCGCGGTTACGACGAAGATGAAGTCAACGAGTTTCTCGACCAAGTGATCAAAGACTATGAGATCGTGATCCGGGAGAACAAGGAGCTTCACAACCAGCTGATGACTTTGCAGGAAAAACTGGATCATTTTGCGAATATTGAGGATACGCTGAGCAAAACGATTATCGTTGCGCAGGAAGCGGCTGATGAAGTCAAGAACAATGCGAAGAAAGAAGCTCAATTGATTGTGAAGGAAGCGGAGAAGAACGCGGACCGGATCATCAATGAATCGCTTGCAAAATCACGTAAAATTGCCATGGAAGTGGAAGAACTCAAGAAACAGGCTTCCATCTACCGCGCACGGTTCCGTACGCTGGTGGAAGCGCAGTTGGATCTACTTGGCAGCGACGGCTGGGATACGCTGGAGACCCGCGAACGCGCTACCGAGAAGGGGCAAGAGGTACAAGAGCTGTATTAAGCAGAATAACGCCATTTGGCTTCCTTGAAGGAGCGCCAAATGGCGTTTTTTATTTATACCTGTCGGTCCGGTCAGTTTGGCTGGTTTGCCGGCGGTATAACGTAGGAGAAACCCCAGTGGATTGCTTGAACAGGAACAAGAAATGCTTTCTGTCGGCATATCCAACGGCTCGTATGATCTCCTGTACGGGAAGCCTTGTGGATGCCAGCAGCTCGCAGCTCATCTCGATTCTTTTCTTTTGTACGTAATCGTTAAATGTACAGCCGGTGTATTGCCGGAATAAGCGATGAAAATGGCGTTCGCTTAAATGAGCGGAGGCTGCAAGGTTGCGAGCCGTTATGGGGTGATGAAAAGACGCGTTGATACGGCGAACGACCTCCTCCATGACCCGATTGTCCGGTGCAGCGGCTGGGGCGAACTCCCCGCGCCCTAAATGGCGTTCCAGCATAACGGCCAGCTCGATAAATAAACTGTAGAGATGGATGAGATAGCCGGGAGCTCTTTCTGTAAATTCCCGATAAGCGGTTCGAAACCAGGCGCTCCATTGTCCGTCGTCATCTCTCAAATGGAGCCACCCCGGTCCCGGCGGCGCTGCAGGATCCTCCCCAAACAGGAAGAGCTTGGAACGGCTAAGCTCCTCAAAGCCGGGGAGATGCTCCAAACAGGACCGAAGTTTACTTGGTTCATATAAGCAATTGTATACGGTCAAAGGCCGATGTGAACCCGTGTGGCCGGGGCGAAACACATGCCTTGCTCCGGCCGGGAGCAGGAATAAATCATTTTTCGCGACGCGAACAACCTCATCGTCAATAAAATGAAACCCTTCTCCATCGTTCACGAGTACGATCTCCACAAATCGGTGGCTGTGCATTTGCAGATCAAATGTCTCCTCGGCCCGATTAAAGTAAAAGGGCAGCGTATCTGTAAAAAAGGCAGTCCCGTCCAATACTTTCTCGCCTCGGTACAAAGACAACCTGGATCCCTCCTTCGCCGCAGTTGCCCTTATTATAGGGCTGGCTCAAGTAAGGGTCAATTAAGTTCCTGCTTAATCCGACGCAACGGATGGAGCCAGCCGAATATGCTCAATTACAGCGTCAACGCCATTTGGAGGCTGAACCTCAATATCGATGGCATCCGGGGAAACAATGCGCAAATGCATTCGAGCAAGGGCAGGCGGCATGAGCGGTTCACCCGCAGATCCATCAGCAGGATTCGGCGACTCCAGACGCCAGGAGACGTCGATTCTGCCGCCGCCCGGGACGGGAACCGAGCCACGTGCCCAGGACAGCCCGCCGCCAGGTTGTGGCGCGATGAGGACCCGGCTCCAACCGGGCTCGAGACTGCGCACCCCGAGGACGTAGGCGCCCAGAAAATAAGCCGGTCCTGCGGACCAGGCATGACAGTGGCTTCGGGTCAGCAGGTTCGGGTTCGCTCGATTTTCGGTGAAATGAGGATACATCTCCCAACAGGTCGTGGCTCCCCAATCGATCATCTGCCCATATTGACGGCGCATGTCCTCGATCATGACATCCCATTCGCCCAGCTTGGCTAACGCCTCGTAATAGAAGAAGGACATAAACGGGCTGCCGATTTGTACGAAAGAATCGGGTTGTAGCCGAATGTTGCTTTGGACAGAGGTGAGCCTGTGAGTCTCGGCCCCGGCCTGCTCGGGGATGTCGCACAACAGCGCCACCACTTGCGTTTGAACACTGAAGATGTCGGAGGGCCGTCCATCCGCATGGATACAGTCGAGATAGGCCTCATGTTCTTCCGACCATAATTGTGCATTGATGGCGGCCGTCAAACGGTTGGCCTGAACGGTGTAGAACGCCTCCGCTTTGGTATTGCCGAGAACCAAAGCTAATGCGGCAGCGGCCGTCAAGGCTTTGACAAGGAACATATTCTGGTGCGAAACGATACCGTCGTTCGGCTGGTCTATCGGAGCCCAATCGAGCAGGTTCCAGCTTCTGATCTGGAGCAGACCCTGGTCATTCAGCCGGCTCAAATAATACTTCAGCGTGTACTCAATATGCGGGAAAATGTCTGCTGCAAAGGTTTTGTCTCCATTTTGGCGATAGAGCTCCATACAGGCAATCACCCAGAAAAAAGTCCAGTTCGGGATGACGCTGTTCCATCCACTTGGCACCTGGTTGGTGTAAAAAGGGGTCTGGAACTTTGAACCGGGGACTAATCGCAGGCATCGTTCCACAATTTGGTCAGCCCCAAATAAATAATAATTAATCAGTGCCTCGTTTCGGGCATCGCCGACCCAGAAGGTCTGCTCGTACATCGGGCAGTCGACGAAGGTATCCTCCATGCAGAGCCGGGTCGTATGTTGACTGATTTGCCAAATCTCATTTAAGCGTGGATCCGAAGACTGAAATTGACCGATCTCAGCAATGGGATAGTTGCTCTGCAGCATCCGAAGGTAATAGATGCGAACGGGGGCAGCCGCGTTTCGTACGGTGACCTGGCAGTAACGCAACCCCCTTCTCACCGGTGAAGTGTAACGACGACGTCCGCCGCCGCAGATGTATCGAAGCGTGTGATCCAGTCCATAGGTATCCTGGCGCCTCCCCTCATGCATAAATTCAAATCCATAGAAATCAAGAACTGCCCCTTCCGGCGCTTCCACCTCAAACTCCAAATACCCTGACAGCTCTTTGCCGAAATCAATCACCAGCTCAGTATCCGCGTCAGGAAACCAGGGGACTTCAGCTGGCTCCGGTCCAGGAATGACCGCGTTTTGCAGGATGCCGGGAATGGACAGGGGGATATCATGCCTCTTCCATACGGAGAGGATAAAGACATCTTCCTGGCTGACCAGCGCTTCGGGTACCGGCCGAACCCAAGACGCAAGCGTCATAAGACCGGCCACATCCGATAGACCTTTGGCCCTCATATAATCCGGATGCACCTCATTCATCGGCGGGCTCGGCCGATGATCGTAACGAATGCCGCCGTCAAAGGGACCAAGGGTTACAAACACGGATTTGTCATCAGTTTGGGGGAGATTGTCAGCCTGAATGAACGAGAGGGGAGACAGGAACTCCAGCGGTTCTTCCGCATCCATTGCAAAATGATATCCGCCGCCGTGCGTGCCTCCACTTACATCGATCAGCAAGAAATGGTCGCCAGGCTCGAGATCAAAGTGAAGAAAACGTTCGGGGGCTTCTCCCGTTAGGGAGGACTCATCGTAATGAACCCCATCCAGGCGGCAGCTCCGAAAAGTCCTTCCAACATCGATGAACGCTAGCGTGGCCTTGCAATGCTGTTTACAGCGTACGACGGTCGTTAGCATGCCGAGGAATTCCGCCGGGTTAGCCGTATCCGTGCTCTCTTCATAAAAATGGTTACGCAGGTCGATCGCAGCGGTAAACTGGACAGGCTTGACTTTGCTTAAGCGTTCGATCCGACGCGGATAAACGGGCTCTTCCGTCAAATAGGGAATGTCCCTAGGTACCGGCATTCCCCAAGGCTCGCAGCCCGCCGGGCCGATCACGCTGGCAGAACGCCACTCCGGACCGGGCTTGTAATCCGGCTGCGTCCAATCGTCGTCCCAAAGACGGGCGTCGATTTTCTCGGCAAAAGCGTGCTGGCAGGACATCCTGGGAGAACGCCGGTCATGACCCGGATGGGTTATGGCTAACCAGGTATCGTCGGTTGCGGCCTTCACGTGGGCCTGGCCTTCGCCTTGAAGAGGCGGGTTGCCTTCGACCTCCAATTGGGCAAGCAGCCCACCCCGTCCCCGCAAATAATAGAAGTTACTGATTCCAAAATGCATAACCATGATGGCTATGGCATTGGTCTGTCCCGGTCTCAGCAGATGGCTGATCTCGTATTCGTCATAGGCTAGTCTGAATGGCCAGGACCGCGGGGGGCCTTGACCGACCCGGTGTCCGTTGACGTATAGCACGTATCTGGAGTCTGCCGTCAACTTGAGACTTACCTGCCGTCCTTGCTCCTCGTCTGGCCATGTAAATGTTTTGCGAAAACAACTCCAATCGTTACGCGCACTAACCTCGCCGGGATGCCAGATCCATTTGGCTTGCCTGAGGGTATCCATCGGTTTACTCGCTCCTTTTCGCGTCAAGTCTTCTCCCTTTCATTATAAAAGAGGAGGAGCTGGAGCAGAGGAGGGGAAAACGTACTCATGAGGGGCAAAACGGACATTTCTGGGGGGCAATTGATCCGAATCTGACGATGTTGACATGAGGGAGTCAATACGATATAACTAATTACATATTGTACTTGCATATTGGAATCATTCGATGATGGGAACAGTACGCTGCGATTTTGTTCTCCAGAGAGTTGGCAACCTGCTGAAAGCCAACGTTCAAAGCGCGGACGGAAGATCCTCCCGGAGAAGTAAGGCTGAACTCTTCTTAGTCGGATTTTCAGCACCGAGAAGGTTGGATGAAACTAGGGACTGAGTAGCGGAGCGTAGCTGGAAGCTACGTGAGCAACGGAAGGCCCGGTTGAATTCAAGATTCGACGTCGAATTATCTACTTGATCTGCTTCGTGATCAAAATCCGATTCAGTAAGCTTTGCCGGTTGTTGGCCGTTATACCAACCCCATATGAAGCGTATGGGATCAAGGTGTCATGTTCTTTTGCGGCCTCGTTCAGACGGCGGCTGCTTTCAGAGCGCATGAAACAAGGGTGGTAACGCGAGCACAAGTCTCGTCCCTTTCAGGGGCGGGCTTTTTTATTTTCCAGGCTTAATTAAAGAAAGGAAGAGAAGCATGAAGAAAGTCGACGTCAAAGAGAATGCGCGTACGCGCGACTTGCGGATTCTGGACAAATGGAGCCGCGAAAATACGTTTAAACGGAGTATTGAAAATCGGGCCGGCCGGCCGAACTACGTCTTCTATGAAGGACCGCCAACCGCCAACGGCTTACCGCATATCGGACACGTGCTCGGGCGCGTCATCAAGGATTTCGTGGGCCGCTACCAAACGATGAAAGGCTATCGCGTCGTCCGCAAAGCAGGCTGGGATACGCATGGGTTGCCGGTTGAACTTGGCGTGGAGAAGGAGTTAGGTATCTCCGGCAAGCAGGAGATTGAGAAATACGGCATTGAGGAATTCGTGAAAAAATGTAAAGACAGCGTCTTCGGTTATGAGAAGCAATGGCGCGAATTTACCGAAGCGATTGCTTATTGGGTGGATCTAGATGATCCTTACATCACTCTGAATAACAGCTACATCGAAAGCGTGTGGAACATCCTGGCGACGATCCACGACAAGGGCTTGCTGTACCGCGGCCATCGAGTCAGCCCGTATTGCCCTTGCTGCCAAACGTCGCTGAGCTCTCATGAAGTGGCGCAAGGCTATGAGGATGTTAAGGACTTAAGTGCCACGGCCAAATTCAAGCTGAACGACTCCGGCGAATATGTGCTGGCCTGGACGACTACACCTTGGACCCTGCCATCCCACGTGGCCTTGGCTGTAAATCCGGATATGGAATATGCCCGTGTGAAGCAAGAGGACGGTGTATACATCGTCGCTAAGAACTTGGTTGAGAAGGTCATGAAAGGCGATTACACGGTGTTGTCGACGCATAAAGGGTCAGAATTTGTAGGCAAAACCTATACGCCGCCATTCACTTATATCAAAGCCGATAACATTAACGTGATCGTAGGCGCTTCGTTTGTCACCGATGCCAGCGGTACGGGGATTGTCCACATGGCTCCAGCGCACGGCGAAGACGACTACCGCGTCTGCCGCGAGAACGGTATCAGCTTTGTCAGCGTTGTAAACGGCCAAGGCCGTTATACCGACGTGGTGACCGATTTTGCCGGTCGCTTCGTGAAGGATTGCGACCTCGACATCGTTAAGATGTTGTCCGAGCAAGGAACGTTGTACAGCAAAGAGAAATACGAGCATAGCTATCCGTTCTGCTGGCGTTGCAAATCGCCGCTGCTCTACTATGCGATGGAGAGCTGGTTTATCGAAACGACTGCGGTGAAGGATCAGCTGATCGCCAACAACAATTCCGTTGAATGGTATCCAGGGCATGTCCGTGAAGGACGCTTCGGCAAGTTCCTCGAAGAACTGGTGGACTGGAATATCAGCCGGAACCGCTACTGGGGTACACCGCTCAACGTATGGGTTTGCCCGGACTGCGGCGGGCAGTTTGCACCGCATAGCATCGCCGAGCTGCGTGAGCACGCGGTAGGTCATGTCAGTGAAGACCTCGAGCTGCATAAGCCATATGTGGATGAAGTGAAGGTTCGTTGCCCGCATTGTGAGGGCAGCGTGATGGAACGGACGAGCGAAGTGATTGACGTGTGGTTCGACAGCGGTTCGATGCCGTTTGCACAACATCATTACCCGTTCGAGAACCAGGAGACGTTCGCGGACCAATTCCCGGCGGACATGATCTGCGAGGGGATTGACCAAACGCGCGGCTGGTTCTACAGCTTGCTGGCCGTGTCCACGTTGTTCACGGGCAAAGCGCCGTACAAAGCGGTCATCGCCACCGGTCACGTGCTGGACGAGAACGGACAGAAGATGTCCAAATCCAAAGGCAACGTCATCGATCCTTGGGAAATCATCAACGAATTCGGCACGGACGCGTTCCGTTGGGCGCTCTTGTCCGACAGTGCGCCTTGGAACAGCAAACGCTTCTCTAAAGGGATCGTTGCCGAAGCCAAGTCCAAAGTGGTCGACACGCTTGTGAACACCCATGCGTTCCTGACGTTGTACGCCGGCATCGACGGTTATAAACCAGAAGAGCATGCCCATCGTCCTTCGAAGAATAAGCTGGACCGTTGGATTTTGTCCCGTCTGAACAGCTTGATTCCGGCCGTTGACAAAGGCTTGGCGGTTAATGATTTCGTGAACTCCTCGCAAGCAATTGAAGGGTTCATCGATGAGCTGAGCAACTGGTATATCCGTCGTTCCCGCGACCGTTTCTGGGGCAGCGACCTGACGGAGGACAAATTGTCCGCTTACCAGACGTTGACTCACGTGCTGCTAACAGTATCCAAGCTGATCGCGCCGTTTGCGCCAATGATCGCCGAGGATATTTACACTAACCTGGGCGGTGGAGAGAGCGTTCATTTGGCCGACTATCCGCAGGCGGATGAATCGTTAATCGATCTGACTCTGGAAAAAGATATGGAGAGCGCGCGTCAAATCGTTGAGTTGGCTCGTAATGTCCGCAACGAAAGTGGCATCAAAACGCGCCAACCGTTATCCAGCCTGATCGTCTCCATGGATCGCGAGTTTGCCGTGAGCGAATATGAAGACATCATCAAGGAAGAGATCAACGTTAAAGCAATCGACATCGAAACCAGCGACAGCGGCTTCGTTGATTTCACGTTGAAGATGAACCTGAAGGTGGCCGGCAAGAAATATGGCAAAAACATCGGCTTCCTTCAAGGATACCTGAAGAATCTCGCGCCGGAACAAACCCGCGCGATCGTGGAACAAGGTCAATTTACCGTAACTTCTCAGGAAGGCGAAGAACTGGCGGTAACCGCGGACGAACTGCTTGTTGAGAAGCAGGCGAAGCCGGGTTACGCTTCCGCTTCCGGTTACGGGTTAACCGTAGCCCTAAACACGGATATCACGCCGGAGTTGGAGCAAGAGGGATGGGTACGCGAAGTCGTACGCGCCGTTCAGGATACCCGCAAGAAGCTGGATCTGCCGATCGAGAAACGCGTTCACCTCACCCTGGATGTCGACGACGAATTGAAAGCAGCGATCACCGCGTTTGAGCATGTACTTCGCGAAAATGTACTGATCACGGACGTCGCCTTTGGCAAGCCGCAGGGCTCTGCAGAGACGGTGGATCTCGGCAGCAAATCGATTGGGATTTCGATTGACGCGTAAACGCCTGAATGGAGCTATTCCGGGAAGGCTATAATAATAGCAATTGAAGCAAACGAGCCTGCGGTCTTCCATGAAGGAGACCGGGCTCGTTTGTCTTTTCAGATACTCTGGGGAGCAAAGGATGGGGTGTAAATGACTCGTCGTAAACCGGCGCCCGAACCCGCGGTGGAGCCCATGCCAGAAACGCCGGAAGAACAGATGAACGCCGTATACCGCCTAACCCTGAACTGGACCAGGCAGCTGGAGAAATCGCGTATCGCTGAATACACCGAATTGTTGAATCGCCCCTGGCGCCTCATCTGGCTTAATTTATTGTCCGGTACGGCCCGGGGTGTTGGCGTAGCGATCGGCTTTACTTTTTTTGCGGCAACGATTATCTATGTCCTGCAGGTTCTGGGTGCGCTAAACCTGCCGATCATCGGAGATTATATCGCAGACATCGTGCGGATCGTGCAAAGACAGCTTGAGCTTAATACTTATTAGAGCCGGTTCCCAGCGAATCCTCACTTTCCAAATGCTCTGTGGCACTCATATGTTTCCGGTAAACGCCGTTGCGGTAAAAGCAAACGTTTTGGCCATAGATATCGGTGGCAATAAATGATTCGTAAGGCTCGACAAATCCGTCAAGCTCTTCGGACGCTTCGATCTCCATGTCATTATAATCGTCAATTTCGGAATCCTCGGCCATCGCCGGAGAATTCGAGGTGCCAAAGCTCTCAACAATCTGCCAGGCGTCTTCCCCATCGAAGCCGTTTTGGTCGTCCCGTTCATCCAAACTTGTTCGTCCAAACGGAGGGGACAGTAAAGTTTCTTCGACCGGCCGTTTGGCGGAGACGAAGGTTTGCGGGCTGTGATCCTTACAGTAGGCCGTTTCCGGAATCGCGCTAAGCCGTTCGAAGCTAATTGGTTTTCCGCAGGTCGCGCAATAACCGTAGCTGCCATCTTCGATTCGGTCGAGCGCGTCTTCCACCCGGGCCAGGTGCAGCTCATGGTGCTCGGCGAGCGCGAGGTCTTTTCCCCGTTCATATACTTCTGAACCCAGGTCTCCGGGATGATTATCGATCGGGCTTAGCTCATTCGTATTATCACGCATGGATTCATTCATGCCATAATGATCATTGTCCGATAATTGTTCGACTAAAGCGGACTGAGTTTCCTTCAGCTTTGCGGTAAGCTCCGCCAGCTGGGTTTTCGTCAAATGCGGCATAAGGTTGCTCCTTCCTTTCTGTGTCTAGAGCGGTTGTTTGAAACATCTCTTCTAGCGGTATTTTGCGCAGAACTATGACGAAATACCTAAGGAAAATCCTTTCGCGCATGGACGGGTCATTTCCGGCTGTGCTACAATAAACAAAGCTTAGAAGAGGAATATCCTGCCGCTTTGTAGCGGATGGGAAATGAAAAACGAGGTGACTGACCGCGTGGTATATTTTTTGATTGCATTAATCGTTTTTCTGGTGGATCAAGGCACGAAATATTGGATTGCAACCGGACTTACGATCGGAGAACAGATTCCGGTGATCGGCGACTTCTTCATTATTACCTCTCATCGGAACCGCGGTGCTGCGTTTGGCATTTTGCAGGATCAACGCTGGTTTTTTATCGTGGTGACCACGGTCGTGGTGGTTGGGATCGTGTGGTATTTGCTTAAAGTAAGAAAACAACCAAACAAGCTTCTGCCGGTTGCGTTGTCTCTGGTACTCGGCGGGGCGATTGGCAATTTCCTGGATCGTGCTGTCAGTGGGGAAGTTGTCGATTTTCTGATGTTCTATTTTGGAACGTACACATTTCCGATTTTTAACGTAGCAGATTCCTGCATTGTTGTCGGCGTTGCGCTGATTATTTTGGATTCGTTGCTGGAGACCCGTCGCGAGAAGCAAGCTGCAGCCCATCAGGAGCATGAGGAAAACGTATGAGTTTGAACAAAATGTCTGAGGACTTCGAAGAAGAGAAGCTCGAGTGGGTCGCTGGATCGGCCGACGCGAAGGAGCGAATCGATAAATATGCAAAAACCCAGCTGGGAGAAGATGTGTCCCGCAGTCAGATCCAATTGTGGATTGAAGCGGGAAATCTGCTCGTAAACGAGGCCCCGGTCAAGGCGAATTACAAGCTGGCGGAAGGCGACCGGGTGGAGTTGACCATACCCGAGGCAGAACCAGCGGAAATCGAGCCGGAGAACATTCCGCTCGATATTTATTATGAAGACGGAGATGTCATCGTTGTGAACAAGACGCGAGGCATGGTCGTCCATCCCGCTCCGGGTCATTCTTCCGGCACACTCGTCAACGCCTTAATGTACCACTGCAAGGACTTATCGGGTATCAATGGTGAGCTCCGGCCTGGTATCGTGCATCGCATCGATAAGGACACATCGGGGCTGATTATGGCAGCCAAGAACGATAAGGCGCATGCCTCGTTGGCAGCGCAGCTCAAAGCACACAGCGTGACGCGGAAATATTATGCCCTGGTGCACGGCAATGTCAGCCATGACCAGGGCACGGTGGATGCGCCGATCGGCCGTGATCCCCATGACCGCAAAATGTACACGGTGATCGAACGGAACAGCAAACAGGCGGTGACGCATTTTCAAGTCGTCGAACGGTTTGGTGACTATACGTTGCTTGAGCTCAAGCTGGAAACCGGCCGCACGCATCAAATCCGCGTCCATATGAAGTTCATTGGCCATCCGTTGGTGGGGGACCCGCTATATGGCCGCAGCAAAGGAATCAAGATGGACGGACAAGCGTTGCACGCCGCCGTATTAGGGTTCGAACATCCTGATGATGGGCGTTATTTAGAATTCAGCGCTCCAATTCCTGCCGACATGGAAGCGGTGCTGCAATCGCTCCGAAACCGTTAAGCAACCCTTCATTTGTTCACCTCCAGGAGACAGCTTGATCAAATAGTACAAACGATCTGGTGATTAATCCATTCTCTAAATGGGCCGAATTCCTGCATATTTAAAGTGCGAGTTCGAACCATTCGAGGATGGATTTTTGATGTATACAAAGGAGATGGACGTCTGATATGAGTACGCTGAACGGACAAGAAACCTATATTCAACAACAATTTGCGGAGCGCATTGGCGGGGCGAATTACGGCAAAGACACCGCTATTTATAAATTTGAGAAAATCAAACGGGCCAAAGCGGCGGCGAAGAAGGATTTCCCCGAGGTCGAGCTGATCGATATGGGCGTCGGTGAACCGGACGACATGGCCGATGCCGGCATCGTAGCCAAGCTGGCGGAGGAAGCGGCTAAACGCGAGAACCGTGGTTATGCCGACAACGGGATTGCTGAGTTTAAGGAGGCGGCAGCGAAGTACCTCCATGATGTATTTGACGTCGAAGGCATCGATCCCGTCACAGAGGTCGTCCATTCGATCGGTTCGAAACCGGCGATTGCGATGCTGCCTTCCTGCTTCATTAATCCCGGCGATATCACGATCATGACCGTACCGGGTTACCCGATCATCGGAACGCATACGAAATACCTCGGCGGCGAGGTCTATACGGTACAGTTGACCGAAGAGAACGATTTTCTGCCGGATCTGGATGCGATTCCGGAAGAGATCGCCCGCAAGGCAAAGCTGCTGTATTTAAATTATCCGAACAATCCTACAGGCGCTAGCGCGACCAGAGCGTTTTTTGCCAATGTGGTGGATTGGGCGAAGAAATATCAAGTTGTTATCGTGCATGACGCCCCTTATGCGGCATTAACCTATGATGGGCTGAAGCCGCTGAGCTTCCTGTCTGTTCCGGGTGCGAAGGACGTGGGTGTCGAGCTGCACTCGTTGTCCAAGTCGTACAATATGACGGGGTGGAGAATCGGTTTTGTGGCGGGCAATCCACTGGTCGTTAAAGCGTTCAGCGACGTGAAGGACAACAACGATTCCGGACAGTTCATTGCGATTCAGAAAGCGGCGGCTTACGGGCTCGCCCATCCGGAAATTACGGAGCGCATCGCCGAGAAATACTCACGCCGTCACGAACTGTTGGTCAGCGCGCTGAACGATTTGGGCTTCAACGCGAAGAAGCCAAAGGGATCGTTTTTCCTCTACGTTGAAGCACCGAAAGGCGTGGAAGACGGGCCAACATTTGCGACGGCCGAAGATTTCTCGCAGTTCTTGATCCGTGAGAAGCTGATTTCCACGGTGCCGTGGGACGATGCGGGACATTACGTCCGTTTCTCTGTCACGTTTATTGCCGACGGTGAGGACGAAGAGCATCGCGTCATATCCGAAATCAAACGCCGTCTTGGCGATCTGAAGTTTATTTTCTAACCGACGACTTATACAAACGCAGCCGCTCCAAGGGTTAAATCCCGAGGGGCGGTTATTTTTTTTATTCTTTTACACGTCTGTTCCGCAGCCTTGGTTGTCCTTGTTGCCTCCTTTTTACGATTATCCCTTTTGTTCAGTGGCCGAGCTATCTCGCCATTCGAATCTCTTCTTCTGATAACTGATCCAACGGGATAATCATCAAAAAGGCTGGGAAAAGGGGGTGATTGGATAATTATGCGAGTTAGCGATAGAAACATGCAAAGTGATCAGGCTAATACTGAGGGGAATATCGCTATTCAATGCGGATAAGCCGACAAAACTCAGGGTTGAATAAATATAACATACTATGTATAATTATAAACAATCATCAACACAGCAGGCTTCCACACGGGAGATGGAATGAACCTCAGTAACAAGTAGGTATGAACTGGGCCGGGTGTCTTGACAGGCTAACCTCATTCTGTCATAATTCATGTAAACCATAAGCACCTTTAATTCAGTCCCGTGAGGCTGGCAAGGTAACGTGAATGGGGAATTGGGCGGACTTCGCATATTTTGCGAGGGTCCTGTTTACCCGAAACCTACATGACAGTCATGGTATAACTGTGACTAAAGACTCCTTGCCTGGATTTCCGGCAAGGAGTTTTTTTATGCGCCCATCACGGACCGAAGCGAGGTGACCCTATCCCTTAAGGAGGTCGCAGGCTGTGAGCTACGAAAGTCATATCATAATGGACGAAACGGCGATTCGGAGGGCACTAACTAGAATTGCACATGAAATTTTGGAACGAAATAAAGGGATCGAAGGATGTGTGCTGGCCGGGATCAAAACAAGAGGGGTTTACCTCGCGAAACGGTTGGCGGAACGCCTGGAGAGCATTGAAGGAACCTCCATTCCATGGGGGGAGCTGGATGTCACGAATTACCGCGACGATAAGGAGGATTCCGCCCAGGGGGCCGGCAAAGCGACTTTCCCGGTATCGATTCAAGGCAAGAAAGTGATCCTGTTCGACGATGTGCTTTACACGGGCCGTACCATTCGGGCGGCGATGGACGCGATCATGGATTGCGGTCGACCGGAGTCGATCCAGCTGGCGGTGCTCGCCGACCGGGGACACCGGGAGCTGCCGATCCGGGCCGACTACATTGGAAAGAACGTGCCGACCTCGCGGGCGGAAGAAATTGAAGTGCTCTTGACGGAGCATGACGGCACCGATCTGGTTCGCATCCTGCAAGCACGGGAGGGGAACTAAGATGGCGCTGACCGCAACCGCAGTGAAGGAACGCAGTCTTCTCGGGCTGAAGGATTTAAGCGCAGCGGAAATTTCCGCGATTCTCGACCGGGCGTCCTACTGGGACGCGAAAGAAGAAAAGATGATCCCGGTGCTGAAGGATCACTTTGTTGCGAATATGTTTTTTGAGAACAGTACGCGAACTCGCTTCTCCTTCGAGATGGCGGAGAAGCGGCTGGGCGCCCAGGTGCTGAACTTCGCAGCAGCCGCTTCCAGCGTGGAGAAGGGTGAATCGATATACGATACCGTCCGCACGCTGGAATCCATGGGGATTGACGCAGGCGTGATCCGGCTGAAGCCCATCGGTATGCTGGAAGAGCTAGCCAAGCGGGTATCGGTGCCGCTGGTGAATGCCGGCGACGGCAACAACGAACATCCGACGCAAGCGCTGCTGGATTTATATACGATGAAACAGCATTTTGGTGAACTCAGTGGGCTTAAAGTGTCAATTATCGGAGATATCAAGCATAGTCGGGTCGCCCGCTCCAATCTGTGGGCACTGCAAAAATTCGGCGCTGATGTGAAACTCTGCGCACCGGAGAATATGCGAGCTCCGGAACTGAGTACGTACAGCCCTTACATTCCGATGGAGGAAGCGCTATGCGCCGATGTGGTTATGATGCTGCGAGTGCAGCTGGAACGCCACACGGACGGGCTGATCAAGTCGGCCGAAGAATACCGCTTGCAATACGGCTTGACGGAAGAACGGGCCGCAGCCCTCGCGCCGCATGCGCTGATCATGCACCCAGCTCCGGTGAACCGGGGCGTGGAGATCGACGATGCGGTGGTGGAACATCCGCAATCCCGGATTTTTAAGCAAATGCAAAACGGGGTTCCGATCCGCATGGCGGTCATGGAACGCGCTTTGCTGTAAGCAACGGCGACGGTGGTTTTTCGGTACGAACTCAAATCAGCGGGGGGATTAAAGCATGCGTCTTGTCATCATTAATGCCAACATCTTAAACGAACTAGGGGAGCAAGAGTTATCTCAAATCACGATCGAAGACGGAGTCATCGCCAAGGTGGAGAAAGCGGGGCAACTTGGGCAGGAAAACGCAGAAGCCGGAACTCAGGTCATCGATGCCGGCGGCAGATTGGTCACTCCGGGATTTATCGATATGCACGTTCATTTGCGTGAACCAGGATTCGAGCATAAAGAGACGATCGAAACCGGATCAAGGTCGGCCGCTCAAGGCGGATTTACCACAATCGCCTGTATGCCGAACACCCGGCCGGTCACGGATAACCCGGACACTGTAAGGTTCGTGTTGCAAAAGGCCGAAGAAGCCGGACTGGTAAACGTGCTGCCTTATGCGGCCATCACCAAAAGCGAGCTTGGCCGAGAGTTGACCGACTTCGCGGCCTTGAAAGACGCCGGGGCCATCGGCTTCACCGATGACGGCGTCGGCGTGCAGAGCGCGCAGATGATGAAGGATGCGATGCGGCAGGCCGCTTCACTTGGGATGCCGGTGATCGCCCACTGCGAGGACAACTCGCTTGTGGAAGGAGCGCCGGTGGCTGAAGGCATATTCGCCCGAAAGCATGGTCTGAAGGGAATTCCGAATGAATCGGAGGCGATTCACGTCGGGAGGGATATTTTGCTGGCGGAAGCGACGGGGGTTCACTACCATGTATGCCACGTAAGTACAGAGCAGTCCATTCGGCTGATCCGCCAAGCGAAGCAAATCGGCATCAACGTCACCGCGGAGGTGTGCCCTCACCATCTGATCTTGTCCGAGGAGGATATACCGGGCCTCGATGCCAACTGGAAGATGAATCCTCCACTGCGATCCCGCCGGGATGTCGAAGCATGTATCGCTGCGCTGGAAGACGGCACACTCGATATCGTCGTAACCGATCATGCCCCGCATAGCGAAGAGGAGAAGGCGAAAGGCATGCAGCAAGCGCCGTTTGGTATCGTGGGATTCGAGACAGCCTTCCCGCTGCTGTACACGAAATTCGTGGCTACAGGTCGCTGGAGCCTCGCGATGCTGGTGCAGCGGATGACGGCGGGTCCGGCCCGTGTGTTCGGCTTAGAAGCAGGACGATTGGAGCCGGGAACTCCGGCCGATCTGACGATCGTGGATCTGAACGTGGAACGAACGGTTGATCCGTGCGTCTTTGCCTCGAAAGGACGCAACACTCCGTTTACCGGGTGGAAGCTAAAGGGCTGGCCCGTCGCTACGATCGTGAAAGGTAAATTGATCTGGAATGATGCGATTGAACTAGCCCATTAATGGGCGGATGAGAATATAGTATTTCAGTTTATGGATAAAGGAGTGCTGCAGGATGCAGGCAAGACTATTGTTGGAAGACGGCACGCTGTTTACCGGAACCTCATTTGGGGCGGAAGGGGAAAAGACGGGCGAGGTCGTTTTTAATACGGGAATTACGGGGTACCAAGAGGTACTGTCTGATCCTTCTTACTGCGGGCAAATCGTCACGATGACGTATCCGCTGATCGGGAATTACGGTATTTCGCGCGACGACTTCGAATCCATTGCTCCATCGATCCACGGCTTTGTCGTTCGCCGCTATGAACCTACCCCAAGCAACTGGCGTGCTCAATACAATTTGGGCGATCTGCTCAAGGAATACGGGATTCCCGGTATCACCGACATCGATACACGCATGCTGACGCGCCTTATCCGTCACCAGGGAACCATGAGAGGGATTCTGACCACCTCGGCGAAATCGGTTGACGAATTAAAGGAAATGATGCTGGCCACCAGCATCGCCGAGTTGCGTAATCAAGTGGCTCAAACCTCGACGCATCATGTATATAGCAGTCCGGGATCCAAGGAACGGATCGTGCTGGTGGATTTCGGCGCAAAGAGCGGGATTCTGCGCGAGCTGAACAAGCGCGATTGCGACGTCGTGATCGTACCGCATAACACGACCGCGGACGAAATCCGTCGTCTGCACCCGGATGGCATCCAGTTGTCCAATGGACCTGGGGACCCGAAAGATGTGCCTTACGCCGCGGAAATGATCGCCGAGCTGCTGGGTGAGTATCCGATTTTTGGGATTTGCCTGGGTCACCAGCTGTTCGCCTTGGCCTGCGGCGCTGATACGGAGAAGCTGAAATTCGGCCATCGCGGAGGTAACCATCCCGTCAAGGAGCTGGAATCTGGCCGCTGCTACATTACGTCGCAAAACCACGGTTATACCGTTAACGAAGCGTCCATCGCCGGTACGGATCTGGAAGTGACGCATATCAACAATAATGACAAAACGATCGAAGGACTTAAGCACAAGAAATATCCAGCCTTTTCTGTACAATATCATCCAGAGGCGGCTCCGGGACCTTACGACAACAGCTACTTGTTCGATCGGTTCATCGAGATGATCCGCGAACATAAGCGGCAGAACCCGCAAAAGCCTCGCCAAGCCAAACTGATGGCCGCTGCGAAAGGAGAACTGTAAACCTATGCCGATCAACAAAGATCTTAAGAAAATTCTCGTCATCGGCTCCGGGCCGATCGTCATCGGTCAGGCGGCCGAGTTCGATTATGCTGGAACACAAGCCTGCCAAGCGCTGAAGGAAGAGGGCGTTGAGGTGGTGCTGATCAACAGCAACCCGGCGACGATCATGACTGATACCAACATGGCCGACAAGGTTTACATCGAACCGATTACCCTGGAATTTGTGACGCAAATCATCCGCCAGGAGCGGCCAGACGGCTTGCTGCCGACACTCGGCGGTCAAACCGGCCTGAACATGGCGGTTGAGCTGGCTCGCGCGGGCGTATTGGAACGCGAAAACGTGAAGCTCCTCGGCACGCAGCTAACTTCCATCGAAAAAGCGGAGGACCGCGACCTGTTCCGCGAGCTGATGCGCGAGCTGGAGCAACCAGTGCCGGAAAGCTCTATTATCACCACAGTGGATGAAGCGCTGCAATTCGCCGATGAGATCGGCTACCCGGTCATTGTCCGTCCGGCGTATACGCTTGGAGGTACCGGCGGCGGGATCTGCGCCACGGAAGAGGAACTGCGCGAGACGGTGGCTTCAGGCATTCGCTACAGCCCGATCGGTCAATGCTTGATCGAGAAATCGATCGCCGGCATGAAGGAAGTCGAATACGAAGTCATGCGCGACGCTAATGACAACTGCATTGTGGTCTGCAACATGGAAAACTTCGATCCGGTGGGGGTACATACCGGAGACAGCATCGTTGTCGCGCCGAGTCAAACGCTCTCCGACCGTGAATATCAGATGCTGCGTTCGGCCTCGCTTAAGATCATCCGGGCGCTGAACATCGAAGGCGGCTGCAACGTGCAGTTTGCGCTGGATCCGCAGAGCTTCCAATACTATGTCATCGAAGTAAATCCAAGGGTTAGCCGTTCTTCGGCGCTTGCGTCAAAGGCAACAGGCTACCCGATCGCTAAAATGGCGGCCAAAATCGCGTTGGGATACACCCTCGACGAAATCGTCAACCCGGTAACCGGGCAGACTTACGCTTGCTTCGAGCCGACGCTGGATTACATCGTCAGCAAAATCCCGCGCTGGCCGTTCGATAAATTCATCCACGCGAATCGTAAGTTAGGTACCCAGATGAAGGCGACCGGCGAGGTGATGGCTATCGGCCGGACGTTTGAGGAGTCCATCCATAAAGCGGTCCGGTCGCTCGAGATCGGCACGCATCGCCTGTACCTGAAAGGCGCGGAGAAAATCGACGAGGAAACGTTAAACAACCGTCTGATCAAGGCAGACGACGAGCGGCTGTTCCTGATCGCTGAAGCATTCCGCCGGGGCTATAAGCTGCAGCAAATCCAGGAATTAACCGGAATCGACTGGTGGTTCCTCGACAAAATCGAACGCTTGGTGGAATTCGAGAAGCAGATTGCGGGGGAAGAATTCTTTTCCTATGAGACGCTGTATGAAGCGAAGCGCTTAGGGTTTACCGACCGGGCAATCGCCGAGCTGCGCGCTGCCGGACAGCCATCAGGCACGCACCGGACCGAAGCTGAAGTGAGAAACTTCCGTAAAGAGCACGGGTTGAAGCCGGTCTACAAAATGGTCGACACGTGTGCAGCAGAATTCGAGGCCTCTACGCCTTACTACTACTCGACCTATGAAACGGAAAACGAAGTCCTCCAAACCGACAAGGAGAAGATCGTCGTGCTTGGCTCCGGACCGATCCGGATCGGTCAAGGGATTGAATTTGACTACTCGACAGTACATGCGGTTTGGGCAATTCAAAAAGCTGGTTACGAAGCCGTCATCATCAACAACAATCCGGAGACGGTATCCACCGATTTTAACACCTCGGATCGCCTGTACTTCGAGCCGTTATTCTTCGAAGACGTCATGAACGTAATCGAAGAGGAGAAGCCGATGGGCGTCATCGTGCAATTCGGCGGCCAAACGGCGATCAATCTGGCGGCACCGTTGCAAGCGGCGGGCGTGCGCATTCTCGGTACTTCCCTCGAGAGCATAGACGAAGCCGAGGATCGGAAGAAGTTCGAAGCTCTCTTATCGAAGCTCGACATTGCACAGCCGAAAGGCAGCACGGTCACTTCGGTGGAGGAAGCGGTGGGCACGGCTCAGTCTCTCGGCTATCCAGTGCTGGTCAGACCGTCCTATGTACTTGGGGGCCGGGCGATGGAAATTGTCTACTCCGACGAAGAGCTGCTCCGCTACATGGAGGAAGCGGTGAATATTAACCCGCAGCATCCGGTGCTGATCGACCGCTACATGCTGGGCAAGGAAGTGGAAGTTGATGCTATCTGCGACGGTGAGACGGTGCTCATCCCGGGTATCATGGAACATATCGAACGCGCCGGGGTACACTCGGGCGACTCGATTGCGGTTTATCCGCCGCAGCATTTATCCGAGGAATTGAAGGAGAAAATCGCCGAGATCACGATGAAAATCGCCCGTGAGCTGAAGACGATTGGCTTGGTCAACATCCAGTTCGTCATCTACAAAAACGAAGTGTACGTCATCGAAGTGAACCCGCGCTCGTCGCGAACGGTACCTTTCCTGAGCAAAGTGACGAACATCCCGATGGCGAACGTGGCCACCCAGTGTATTCTTGGTACGAAGCTCAGCGATCTTGGCTACCAAAACGGCTTGTGGCCGGAAAGCAACCAGGTTGCGGTCAAGGTTCCGGTGTTCTCCTTCGCCAAGTTGCGCCGTGTTGAGCCAACGCTTGGGCCGGAAATGAAATCGACCGGCGAGGTCATGGGCCGCGATCCGCAATATGCCAAAGCGTTGTATAAAGGTTTGATCGGCGCGGGCATGAAGATCCCTGCGACCGGCGCGATCATCGCAACGGTGGCCGATAAGGATAAGCAGGAAGCGGTTGACCTGCTGCGCGGCTTCTACCGCCTAGGCTACAAGATTATCGCTACGGACGGTACGGCTTCCGCGCTGATTGAGGCAGGCATCCACGTAACGACCGTCTACAAGCTGTCGGAAGGGGTGCCGAACATTCTGGATCTGATCCGAAACGGCGAGGCTCACTTTGTCATCAATACGCTGACTAAAGGCAAAGAGCCGGAACGCGACGGCTTCCGCATCCGCCGGGAAGCGGTGGAGAACGGCGTTGTCTGCATGACTTCGCTGGATACGGTCCGCGCGCTGCTGGAGATGCTGGAGACGATCAACTTCTCCTCTCAAGCCATGCCGGCGCTTTAAAGAGGAAGTTCAAAAATCGACTTTGATCATGAAGCTGGGTAAACGAAACATTAAGCGGCGGCTCGGAAGCATCATGCTTCGGAGCCGCAAGCATGAATGGAGGAGAGCGGATTTGCGTTCGTTTGAAGATGCCGCAGGGAAACTGATTGTCGGCCTGGACTTCCCCGATGCGGATCAGGCGCGGAAGCTGCTGAAGGAGCTGGAGGGGATTCCTTGCTACATGAAGGTGGGGCTGCAGCTGTTATATGCGGCCGGTCCGGATTTGATCCGCGAATTGAAACAGCGGGGCTACTCCGTTTTTCTAGACGTGAAGATGCATGATATCCCGAACACGGTGAAGGGCGGAGCGAATAGCGTCACGAAGCTAGGCGTGGATCTGTTTAACGTGCATGCTGGAGGCGGGTTAGATATGATGAAGGCGGCCCGCGAGGGTGCGCTGGCAGCGCTGGAGAGCGACCGTTCGCTAACGATGCCGAAGATCATCGCGGTCACGCAGCTGACGAGCACGAGCCGGCGAGTGATGAACGAGGAGATCGGCATCCCTGGCGAAGTGGAAGAGGCTGTCGTGCATTACGCAGAACTGACTCGTCAAGCGGGTCTGGACGGCGTTGTGGCTTCTCCGCTCGAGGTTCCAGCGATCAAAGCACAATGCGGACAAGCCTTCCTGACGGTGACGCCGGGCATTCGTCCGGCGAACAGTCCGCAGGGCGATCAGTCGCGAACTTTAACTCCAGGCGAGGCGATGGCCCAAGGGACGGATTATATCGTTGTTGGCCGGCCGATCATCGCTGCCCCCAATCCGCGCGAAGCGGCGGAATCGATCATTAAGGAGATGATGTTGTCATGACAAACACTCAATCGGTAGAAGCGCAAATCGCCGGCAGTTTGCTGGACATCGGAGCGGTGGCGCTCCGTCCGCATCAGCCTTTCACCTGGACCTCGGGCATCAAATCGCCGATTTATTGCGATAACCGGCTCACGATGTCGTATCCCGAAATTCGCGATTTGATCGCCGAATCGTTTGCGGCCATGATTCGCGAAACGTACCCGGAAGCCGACGTGATCGCCGGAACGGCGACGGCCGGCATCCCGCACGCGGCCTTCGCCTCGCAGAAGCTGGGCCTGCCGATGGCCTACATTCGCGACAAGGCCAAAGGACACGGGAAAGAGAATCAAATCGAAGGTTTGATTAAGCCAGGGCAGAAGGTTGTCGTCATCGAGGATTTGATCTCCACCGGCGGCAGCTCGATCAAGGCGGCACAAGCTGTACGCGAAGCTGGAGCGGAGCCGTTGGCTGTACTGGCGATCTTCAGCTATCAGTTGGACAAAGCCGTGCAGGGGTTTGCCGATGCCGGTATCCCGCTGCAAACCTTGTCCAATTATTCGGCGCTGATCGACGTAGCCGTGAAGCGCGGCGACATTCAGCCGGAAGACCTGGAACTCCTTCAGTCTTGGCGGAAGGATCCGGCATCGTTTGGCAACGCGGAATAGACGTGAGAATTAGGCTGCTGTTTTGTTAATAAAGAACCACCCATGAGAAGAAGCGCATTCGCTACTCTCAGGGGTGGTTCTATTTTTACTTAAATGAAAATCCCTCGTATTTCTCCGCATTCTTCAGGCTGGTCCATACGTCCGGTGAGTCTCCGCCGATATGCCAGTAGGCATACCCCGCGACGCCGTATTTCGCTCCTAAGCGATATTTCTCAGAAAGGGATCGGGCGTCCTCCAGCCATATTTTGTGAAGCGTGCCGTTCCTGCGATATTCCACGGTATACTGCCCTGCTGCCGCGTTCCAATTCGGCCTCACGCCATATTGGCTTACGCGGTTATTTTGTTCCGAGAGGGAAATGTCTTCCGAAGACAACGTGCCTCCGCTGCCGCTGAGGCTCCAATCCCGCGTGTACAGCGGCATCCCGAGGACAAGCCGGTCGGCGGGTACTTTGGCGAGCAGTTTGTCGAAATGTTTTTGCACCCAGCCCAGCGAAGCGACCGAACCGGCCGAAGCTCCGCTCCAGTGCTCGTCATAGGCCATGATGACCAGATAATCGGCGCTCTTGGCCAACTCGGCGTAATTGTACGCATCGGACCAGTCGGTGCCAAGATCGGGAGGAAGATCGACGGACAATACGGCGGAAACGGAGTGAAGCTCCTGGGCCAGTTTACCGATAAAGGACGTAAACAAATTCCGGTCAGCGGCCGCAACATTTTCGAAATCCACGTTGATGCCGTTCAGCCCATATTTTTGTACATAGGACTTCAAACTCTGAATTGCGTCCGAGGACAATGAGCTGGAAGCCAGCAGCTTGTGCGTCGTTTCTTGATCAAATCGGTTGCCAACCATGGCCCATACCTGTTTACCGTTATTTTTGGCCCAGGTCACTAAGGTAGGAACGCTTGAATCAGAAATCTTTCCGGTACTTTCGAGAAAATACCACCTAGGCGCAAGCACATTTACGTTCGATTGAAGAACGGACTTCTTATAAGCCTCGGTGGATTGGCCATATTGCCAGCCGATACGGACCTCCGAATGGCCGCTGGCTGTAATCGCATTGGTCCAACGTTTGTCCTGCAGCAGCCGGTCCAGGAGAACGGCGGTCTCCTGACGGGTGATCGCCTGCGCCGGGAAGAACATTCCCCCATTGCCCTGCATCAACCCCAGCTGCGAAATCGAGCCGATATACGGCTTGGCCCAGACGGCGATCGCCGCCTCGTCTTTGTAACCGGCTTGTACGTTCGTCGATGAAGCGGTTTGCTTTAGCGCCCGGACTAGCCAAGCGGCGGCTTCCTGACGGGTCAGCGGTTGATCGGGCTGGAAAATGCCGTTGCCCAGACCCTCGGTCAGACCTAGCTCGGTCGCCGCCTGGATCGTGCCATAATACCAGGCACTCTTCGGCACGTCGCGATAAGCCGGAATGGCGGATTCCGCCGGATTCACCTGAAAGATTCGTGTCAACGTCGTCATGAACTCTGCCCGAGTAATCGAGCGGGTGGGAGAAAACATCGACGCAGACGTCCCTTTCATGACGTTATCGTCATGTAATCGAATAATCGCATCTTTCGCATAGCTAGCCGATATATCGGTATACGGGAGTTTGTCGGCAGCAGCTGGTTCCAGACGGAAAACGGCGGCGGTAATTAATAACGTCACTGCAAGCAAAGGGGGAATCAATTTTTTCATTAGATAGTTCTCCTTGCCGATTCTAGTAGAATTCTCCTTAATTTTAACAGGATTGTAACCTAGCATCAGCGCTTAAAATCTGGAAGAAAAAAGTTCCCGTTCGTTCATTTCGTTGTAACTTTTTGCCATAGTATTTCGTTTATAATGCAAGACGTAAATGAATTGCTAGACAAGGCCAAGAAGATCAAGAAGAGGCAGAATCACAAATTAGGGAAATGGGAGAACGATACACGATGATGCGATGGCTTCGTAAAACAGAAAAAGTCGAAGTTCAGTCCGGAGCGGACTCTCCGGTCCCGGAGGCGGAAGTGGAAGTCGCTAGCGCCTCGGAGGAGACGGTGATAGAGGATACAGCCGCCGCTGAGGTCATTGCAGCCCGTGCGCAAGAAGAAGAACCGGAGAAGGAGACCGGACCGATCTTGTCGGTCAAAGAGGTTCGTCGTTCTTTTCCGGTAGGCGGAGGAGAAATCCAGGTATTAAAAGGGATCAACATGGAGGTGCTTTCCGGTCAACTTGTGATGCTGAAGGGCCGTTCCGGTTCGGGCAAAACAACGTTGCTCAATATGCTCGGCGGATTGGACCAGCCGACGTCGGGTGAAATTTGGTTCCGCGGCCAACCGCTGCATGAGCTGAACGACGATAAGCACACGCTGCTGCGCAGGGATCAGATCGGCTTTATTTTCCAGGCGTACGCCTTGCTTCCGTTGCTGTCAGCCTGGGAGAATGTCGAGCTGTCGCTGCGCATGGCAGGGGTACCGCCCCAGGAATGGAAGCGGCGCGTGACCCACTGCTTGGAGCTCGTTGGTCTGGGGAAACGGATGTTCCATCGCCCGTTCGAGCTGTCTGGGGGGGAACAGCAACGTGTGGCGATCGCCAAAGCAATCGCCCACCGTCCGAAGCTGTTGCTGGCGGATGAGCCGACGGCCAATCTCGATTCGCAAATGGGAGCACAAGTCATGGCAGTATTCAAGAACATCATACAGACCGAACGCGTGACAATCTGTATGACCACACACGATCCTACAATCCTGGAGGTAGCGGACCATGTTTACGAAATGGTGGATGGCAAATTTATCGGGTAAAAGGGGGAAATCAGGGCTATTTCGAACGTTGGGAATCTTGTCCATCAGCTTGACTCTGGTGGCATCCACGGGCTGCGCCTTGCTGCCGAACGAAGAGGCGGAGGAGGACCTACCGGTTATCACGCCGCCGACGATCTCGAAGAAGCCGGAGTATGAGGTGCGGACGGAGACGATTGAGCTCAATGTCAGCGCGGTCGGCAAAATCATGAGCCAGCGGGAAGAGCCTTTGTTTTTTACAGAGGATAATCTCCACGTTAAGGAAGTGATGGTCAAGGCGGGAGACAAGGTCAAGCAGGGCGATGCTCTTATTCAGCTGGACGTAGAAGACTTGCAGAAGGACTTGCGTAAGAAGAAGCTGGAGTTCCGCAAGCAGGAAATCTCCATGAAGGAACTGCTTCGTACCAAGGATGAGAAGGACCCGATCGAATTCGAAGAGGCTTCTATCGTCTTTGAGGAACAGCGCCAAGCGTTGGAGGATTTGGAGAAAACGATTGCCGACGGAACCTTGCGGGCGCCGTTCTCCGGTACGGTTGTCTCCGTCTCCGCTCAAAAAGGGGCGGCGATCAAAGCTTACGATACGGTAGCGGTGTTGTCCGATACATCTTCGCTGGTCGTCGCGGCTCAGTTTGCCAAGGAAGATTTGGCGAAGGTTGCCGTAGGGATGAAGGCTAAGGTGGACATTAACGCGGCCGGCGTGTTTGAAGGTAAAGTGAAGGTAATGCCTGTCGATACCGGTTCATCCGATAACGGAAACGGTAACGGAGGAGGCGGAGGCACCCCTCCCGAGAAAGATACGATCGATAAGTATCTGATCGTTCAACTCGATAAATGGCCAGAGGGCATTGAACGCGGCCGTCCGCTTAGCGTATCCATCGTGACTGAACGCAAGGAAAACGCCGTATTGATTCCGATCTCCGCGCTGCGGACCATCGGTTCGCGCACTTACGTCCAGGTAGTAGAGGAGGACGGCACGAAACGCGAAGCCGATGTCGAGGTAGGCATGCAAACCTCGACCGACGTAGAAATCGTTAAAGGACTCACGCCGGGACAGAAAGTAGTGGGTCGTTAATGGGAGTACCTTTATTACGCTTACTGTTCCGCAAAATGTGGAACACGAAATGGCTGACGTTAAGTACTTTACTGGGCCTGATCGTCGCCGTCTCGTTTACGGTCAGCATACCGATGTATTCCGACGGGTCGCTAAAAAGGGTGGTCGCGACCACGCTGAAAGCCGAAAGCGAAGGGCTTCCCGCGGGTTCGTTGATCATGAGTTATCAGGCGTCGGGCGGCACCAAGACGGATCCCGCAGCTTTAACGGCCGTCAATCAATATATCGTCGACGAGGTGCCGAAGGAAATCGGCTTCCCTCACGACGCCTATGTTAATACGCGGTCGATTCGAAGCACGGAGGTATTTCCGGAGGATCCAACCAAAGTGGATGCGAGCCGTACCCGGACGATGTCGATTGTGTCCATGAGCGGATTGCAGGATCATATATCCATATCCGGCGGCCAACTGTACTCAGATCAAGCCGACGGCGACACACTTGAAGCTCTGATGCTGGAGGAGGCGATGTACCGCCAGGACCTGCACGTTGGCGACGTGATGGAGTATCCTGTGTACAGCGGTGTGGACGTGACACTGAAAGTGAAGATCGTCGGCACCTTCCAGCTGGCTAATGAAAATGATCCATATTGGTATCAAGGTTTTGAAGGGATGATGAATAACCTCTACGTCCCGGATCAAGTATTTAATGAAAACCTGCTGAATCGTTTATCGATTCCGTTGCATAATTCCAGCTGGTATTACGCCTTCAATCTCGGTGAGATCAAAACGAGTCAGCTCTCTCCGCTGTCGGATACGCTGGACCGGCTGAATGTGGAGTTGTACCAGAAGCTGAAAGACACGAAGGTCGACGTTTCTTTTGGCAGTCTATTAAATGATTTCCGCAAGCAAAGCTTACAGATGCAAACCCTGCTGTTTACGCTGGCGGCGCCGATGATCGCCATGGTGTTTTATTATATCGTTATGAACGCCCGCCAAGCGCTCGACAAGCAGCAGAGTGATATCGCGGTGCTTCGAAGCCGCGGGGCATCCACGAAGCAGATTATCTTAATTTATTTATTTGAAAGTTTGATTCTTGGCGCAATTGCGTTGATTGCGGGCCCTTTGCTTGGTTGGTTTATGTCGAAGAGCATCGGATCGGCGGATGGCTTCTTGACCTTCGTGAATCGGAAGTCCATTCCGGTCGGTTTCAACTTCGATGCTCTGGCGTTGGGGGCGGCGGCGGTCATTATCGCGATCTTGGCAACTTTGCTGCCGGCGGTCTCGTTTGCCCGTTCTTCGATCGTCAAGACCAAGCAGAAGCAAGCCCGCTCCGATCGGGCGCCGTTCTGGCAGCGCTGGTTCCTGGATATCGTATTGATGGGGATATCGGGTTACGGCTACTACATGTTTAATCAGCGGCAGATGCTGACGTTCCAGACCGGGATGACTACGGATGAGCTGCAAGTTCAGCCGTTTCTGTTCTTCGTTCCGGCGCTGGCGATATTCTCGATCGGACTCTTCTTCCTGCGGGTGTTCCCGTGGTTGTTGAAGCTGATCGGCTGGATCGGCAAGAAGTGGTTGCCGGTTCCGTATTACCTAAGCTTGACTCAATTGTCCAGGTCGTCTTCTTCCTATTATCCGTTGATGATCTTGCTTGTTCTAACATTAGGGCTCGGTGTATATAACGCATCCGCAGCCCGAACGATCGACCTGAATTCGACGGAGCGGACATTGTACAAATACGGAGCGGACGTCATTATGCGGACAGTATGGGAAGGCACACCGGAGATTACTCGCCCTTCGCAGGGAGGCTCCGGTCAAGGTCAAGGCGGCGGTTCGGGAGGATCGGGCGGCGGCGGGAACCCAGGTGGGAGACCGGGCGGCGGATCAGGCGGCGGTGGGCAGAATCCAACCCCGTCTAAGGTGATATATTCCGAACCTCCGTTCGAGATCTTCCGGAAGCTTGACGGGGTCGAGCATGCGGCGCGCGTGTTACAGACGAAAGGCAATATCATCGTCTCCGGCCGTTCGGCGGGCCAAGGCAACGTGATGGGGATCGACAATGTTGATTTTGCCCAGGTGGCGTGGTTCCGGAATGATCTGTTTCCAACGCATCCATTTAATTATTTGAATTTTCTCGGCATGAACGAAAGCGCGGCTTTGGTACCGTCTACCATGGCGGAGAAATACAAGTTGAAGCCGGGCGACGTGTTTACGGTGGCCTTGGGCGAGCAAACGGTGGAATTTGCCGTTTACGGGATTTTGCCTTATTGGCCTAGCCAATACCCGGATCAAACGCCGTTTATTATCGCGAATTTGGATTATATCTACGACCAGGTTCCCCTTATTCCTTATGAGGTATGGCTGAAAATGAAGCCGGGCGCCAAGGTTGCGCCGCTGATTACCAAGCTGGCGAACGAAGGGATCGAACTTTATTCGGTCGATGATGTGCGCAGCGAACTAGCCGCGCAGAGCAAGCACCCGACTCGGGGCGGCGTATTCGGGATTTTAAGCCTCGGCTTCCTGGTCTCGGTAATCGTATCGTTAATTGGGTACGTGCTTTATTGGTTCTTCAATTTGTCGGGTCGCGTCGTCCAGTTCGGGATCTTGCGGGCGATGGGCTTATCCCGTAAGCAGTTGACGTTTATGCTGTTAGCTGAACAAATCTTAACCGCAGGCCTGTCGATCGTGCTTGGGATTGTCATCGGGAAGATCGCCGGCAAGCTGTACTTGCCTTTCCTGCAAACGGCGGACAACGTGACCACGCAAGTGCCGCCGTTCCGAATCGTGTTTGATTCCCAAGACACCTTGCAGTTGTACGTCGTCGTGTTCGTGATGCTGTTGATGGGAGCCGGCCTGCTCTTCTGGCAAATCCGGCGCCTGCGCGTGCATCAGGCGGTAAAAATGGGAGAGGAGCGCTAAGGGATGATTTATTGCGAAGGACTTGTAAAAATTTTCAAATCCGAAGATATCGAAGTTGTTGCGCTCCAAGGCCTGAATTTGACCGTTGAGCAAGGCGAGATGATGGCGATCATCGGCAACAGCGGCAGTGGCAAATCAACGCTGCTGAACATCCTCGGCGGGCTGGATCGGCCGTCGGCCGGTCAGGTCTCCGTTGGGGGTTGGGATTTGCTCAAGATCCGCGATGATCAGCTGGTGGAATATAAACGCAATACGGTTGGATTCGTGTGGCAAAACAACGCCCGCAACCTTCTTCCCTATTTGACTGCCCTGGAGAATGTGGAGATGCCGATGTTGCTCACTGGGAAGCTGGATCGAGCTTATGCGAGGGAGTTGCTGGAGCGAGTGGGTCTGAAAGACCGGATGCATAACAAGCTGCATCAGCTCTCCGGCGGGGAACAGCAGCGGGTCGCGATCGCCATCTCGTTATCCAACCGACCGAAGCTGCTGCTTGCCGATGAACCAACGGGTTCGGTAGATACGGCAACTTCCGACCAGATCATGCAGATCTTTCGCGAGGTCAACCGGGAACTCGGCATCACGGTCGTCATCGTTACGCACGATTTAACACTCGCGGGTAAAGTGGACCGCGTGGTTGCCATCCGTGACGGATTAACGAGCACGGAATTCCTGAAGCGGAATCCGAATCTCGATTTGGCGGCAGCAGAGCTCGGCGCGGGCGGACTGCAGGAGGTTCACGAAGCCTTCGTCGTCGTCGACCGGGTTGGGCGCTTGCAGGTTCCGAAGGAGTATTTGGAATCCGTCGGGATCAGCGGACGGGCGAGCATGGAATTTGATGGGGAGAAAATCATTATCACAGCACCTAAATCATTGGAGGGGGATCCATCATGAGGTTAAAGAAATTATTATCTGTATCGCTGGCGGCGACGCTGGCACTTGGCCTGCTGGCTGGCTGTAACGGCAGCAAGGCAGCAGACCCTGAACAGGAGAAAGTGCTGCGTATCGGCGTGCTGTATGGAAGTTACGACGACTCTTATTTCCGGCAGCAATACACCGATGTTTACGAGTTTACGCATCAGAACGTACGCATCGAGGTTGTGCCTGCCATCGACCAGTCGCAATACCGTTATCAAGACAGCTCGCAGCCTTATGTCCAACCCGACTATCTGGATAATATGAAGAAGATTATGACGGGCAGCAATCCAGTAGACGTTGTTGTAACCGACACGGCGGTGCTGAACCAACTGATCAAAGAAAACATGGTGAAGCAGCTGGATCCCTTGATTCAAGAGGATAAATTTGATACGACCGACTATGTTCCAGCGGTCATTGACGGTATCAAGGATCTTGGGGAAGGCAGCTTGTATGCCCTAACGCCTAACTTCTCGTCTTCGGCCCTCTTCTATAATAAGAAGATGTTCACAGATGCCGGGGTAGAGCCGCCAACCGATAACATGACTTGGGATGACGTGTTTAACCTGGCACGGCGGGTGGCCAAAGGGGAAGGTAAAGACCGGGTTTACGGATTCTCCTTCAACCGTTACGTAGGCAATGACCCGTTCTGGGATATGCAGAACAGCTACGTCAACTCGCTGCAGTTGAAGACGTTCGACGACAAAGCCGAAACGATGACAGTCAACACGCCGCAATGGACTAAGGTTTGGGAAACGATCAGCAAGCTATCGAAAGATAAAGTAATTCCGGACAATACCAGCAATCCAATGGACGGTAGTGATTGGTCTTCGATCAGCAGCGATTTATTCCTGTCCGGGAAAGTCGCAATGACCATTGGTGAGAGCTATTACATCAATGAAATTTCCGATGCGAACAACAATGCCTCGAAAATCAAAAACTTCAAGTCCGTGGATTGGGATGTTGTAACTTTGCCGGTGCATCCGGAGAAACCGGGAGTCGGCGGGAATATTTGGCTCAGCAACACGTTCGCAATCAACAGTGCTGCTCCGAATGCGGATACGGCATGGGATTTCATTAAATTTATCAATGGCGAGGATTGGGCCAAACTGAAGTCGCGCAGCAATTCGTACGAAATGCTGGCACGGAAATCGTACATTAAACCGAAATCCGGACTCGATTACAATATCCAGGCGTTTTATTTGTTGAAACCAACACCTCCTACCGATCCGAAGCAGGATAAGCTGATGAGCGAGAAACCGGGGCTTTACAGCGTGACGGACAGCGGACGCAAATTCTTCCAGGAGGTCCTGGAGAACAAGAAAACGCCGGCAGAGGCGCTCAAGGAATGGGAAGAGAAGGGGAACAAAATGCTGCAGGAGATTAAGAACAATCCGAAAACTCAATTCCAGGAGGATGGCACGCCATTTGTTCCGCAAGAGGGAGCTGCAGCTGGCGGAACCATTATTAAAGGTTAAGCCACGTTTTCAGGAAAGAACAGAAATTACCAGAAGGATCAGAGGCCGCCGGACGGATTCCGGCGGCTTTTTTTGTTAAGGTTGGGTATTCTATAGGCAAGGACAATTTGCTCTAATTAAAGAAAGGATGGACGAAAAAGTCATGCGGTGGATCTATTTCAATAAATTATACAGAACGAAATTCCAAGCCGGATGCCTGGCTCGACGATTGGAGCAAGACGGCTGGATCTACGGTTTCGACGACATGCGGCAAATTGAAATTTTTCGCTCCCGCAAGGGCAAATACGGTGTGCGTTTTATTCCATAATGTACTGCTTGACGCACCCCACGGGAATCGTGTATATTATTAATTGTCGCTATTTACTGACGCGGGGTGGAGCAGCCCGGTAGCTCGTCGGGCTCATAACCCGAAGGCCGCAGGTTCAAATCCTGCCCCCGCAATCCAAGCTTCCCCGGGCCCTTAGCTCAGTTGGTTAGAGCGGTCGGCTCATAACCGATTGGTCACAGGTTCGAGTCCTGTAGGGCCCATATGCGCGAAACCCCTTGATAATCAAGGGGTTTTTGCTTTGTTTAGTTGATCGAGATTTGCTAATATACGATCCCCCTAACGGAATTGGAGCTGGTGCTGCGGCTATGGACTGGAGCCTGGCGGCTACGGGATTGTTTGAGCTAAGGAATAGACGAGATGGTGGCACAAAAAAATAATATGTAATCTATTGAAGAACCGGTAGACCAGCCCACTAGCAACTAAAGCTGTTGGGCTTTTTTTGTTATTGACGTTAATGAATTGAATTTTTCTTAAGACTAATAATAAAATTATTGAATGCTGAAAGGAGATTAACAATGGAAAATGATTATGAATTGCCGAGTTCTGATGAAACCCATATTTCTGCTGAATTAGCAAATTCAAAATGCCCATGTAGTGAAACTGATGAAGCTTTACGTTTACAACATGACAAAGGACAAAACCTTGCAACACTTAATACATCTTGGAGTATGGGACGTCTTGATGCGGGTGATTGCGAAGTCCGAATGACTGATGCATATATCTGGCCGGATGGGAAAGTTAAAATTTATGCGGAATATCATGATCATGGCAGTGTTTTTGGCGATCATTTTAAGATAAATTATAGTTTTCAAACGAGCGATAAAAAGGAGATATTTTCAATAGAGTCTAAATTTACACTTACTGCCGGAGAAGATTATTCACTAAATCACGAAGATAATTTGCCCGTAATAGAAGAGTATTATGATAAGATAACAACACTCTCCCGACACTTGTCCTGTACACCGGATTATTAAGTTCAAAAGGCCGCTGACCTTAATTGGTTGGTGGCATTTTTATGTTCCATAAAAATGAAATTAAATAAATAAATTGAGTATATTTAATAGAGAAGCGGTAAGTAGTGGTAGCTATTTTGTCAGAAAGATTAAGATAGGATCACTGTATATAAGAAACTCCTTTATGTTAACCATCCGCTATGCGGGTGGAGGGATCTAAGGTTTGACCAATAAGACCATTCCAATAAATTGAGATGTTCTGGCTCAATAATGAATGGAATGGCATCTTACATTCCACGCCTCATTTGTCCGCCAGAACACGTCGGGTTTTTTGCGGACGAGAATACCTAGTGCGATAAAGACGAGTGTGATCACTACAAGCAAAAATCCGATAAATCATCCCTCCTTAGCCGTTGTGAAACCATTTCAATATCAATCGTGGCAGATATGCGATCAAATTTGAGATCCAGGTTATTCCATCTGCCCATTTGGTTAATCGGGTGCTTGTGATTTTCAATGCTACCTCCTAAACGAAACGTTTTCTAATCTCTATATGGATATACGGAAACCCCTTTCGTGAGTTCCAGTTCTTGAGAGGAACCCTCTAAACATCAAACGCCGCTTGAGCCCATGATTTGGGTCAAGCGGCGTTTCAGATTTAAGCGTTCAAGTCGTGAAGTCCAGGGCTATGCTCGTTTGGCATTTCGGGCAGGATCGGGACCGGGAAGCCCTCCGGCGGGTCGGTGACCTTAAGGTCGCCGCCATTTCGGCTTGGAGTTTGGCCGCTGAAGATCTCGCCGATCCGCGTTGGATCAAGTCGGAAATTGAACTGGGCATTGTGGAAGCCCATATCGACATATTTGCGGCATTCCGGATATTTGTTGATATCGTAATTCGGTACGGGGAACAGCTTGCCCCAATCGACTCCCAGCGTCTCGAGCGCCTTGGCAAAGGCGTTTTGATGGGCGTTATCGCGGACGATCAGGAATGCCAGTGTTTCGCGGAACGTTTTGTTGGAGCTCATTTCGTAAATTCGTGTCTTCTGCAGGACCCCGGTGGATTCCAGTACGAGATTGTCCAGCAAGTCGCTGATCAGATTACCGTGGCTGTATACGTAGTTGCCATTCCAAGGGTTGCCGGCGGCATCGACCGGCAGGGAGCTTTGGGCGCCCATAATGAAGTGATGTGGATTTGCATGCTTAATGGCCTCGTCGAGAGGTGCGGTATCCACACCGGCGTTACCGGGCATTGATTCGCCCGCCCCGTTGAGCAGTTGGTTAATCGTATGCTGAACCAGCTCGACGTGACTGATCTCCTCCAGAAATACACCGCGAATTAAGTCACGGTACTGCGTTGCCGTCCCGCGAAAGTTACTGCTTTGGAAGAAAAACTGCATCATGGTCCGCATTTCACCGAAACGCCCGCCTAATGTTTCTTGAATAACTTTGGCTGCAGCGGGATCGGGTTTATCGGGGACAATAACGTTAATCAAGTCCTCTTTGTAAAAATACATAATGAGGATCCCCTTTCTGGTGGTTTTTGTTGCGAGTTTATCGATTTTAGTATGGGTTTCCATCGGGGAAATGATCCAGAAAAAGAAAAAAGGAGCCGCTCTCGCGGCTCCCTGAATCATTTGACTTGCTTTTGGATCACCAATCGATGGTATTCGTTGAGCAACTCGTCTAGTCGCTGACTTACCATGACTAGTTCCCTATCGACCAGACGTTTGCTTCCGGCGAGTCTGTTTAATTCCATCCGGAGCTCTTCAATTTTGAGGATAAGATCCAAGGCGAACAACTCCCAGAATTGAAGTATCTATGTTATACGTCCGCTGTGCACTGGCGACCGTCCTGCGGATCCCACTTTATATCTGTCCGCACCAGGCTAAAGTGGTAACTATACTTTCTATGTCCGTTTTTGTAAATCCTCCCTAAATCCTGATATAAAATGCAAAAAACTGTCGATTCGGTGAATTTTATTAAAATTGAAGGTTTTTCGGAAATCAAAAGGACTGCCATTGGGCAGTCCTTTATCGGTAATAGAAAGGCGATTATTTGTTTTCTTGAGTTGGAGCGGGATGCGCAGCTAAATATTCGACCGCATTATAAGTCAGTACGGCGGCCTCGGCACGGGTGATTTGGTCCCCCGGGTGGAACTGCTTGTTCTCATCCAGCTTGGCGATCCCCAGCACGAGAGCACGCTGGATGGTTCCCTGATAAGAGACGGTCAACTGATCATCATCGGCAAATTCGACCGGTTTAATATTGATCTTCGGCAAATCGCCATGCTTCTCCATCGCCAAAATCAGCTGATGAGTAAATTCCTCACGCGTCATCGGCTTGTCCGGGTTCACAGAGGTGTCCAGATCAAAACCGCTATTCTGCGCAATGACGAATGCCGGAGCATACCAAGCCTCTTCTTTGACATTGGTAAAATAATTGCTAGCACCTTGAGTGACCTCCGTTTTGAGCTCCAGCCCCAACAGATTGACGATGAGCTGAACGCCTTGGCTCGTGGTTAATTGGTCGTCCGGCAGAAAACTGTCGGCGCTAACGCCGCGAACGATTCCTTTGGCCTGCAATACAGATATACTATCTTTGGCATTGGAGTGGCTTACGTCTTTAAAGGCGCCTGCAGCCGCATAGCTTTCTCCGGCAAGCGACAGACTCAGAATGGCAGCGGCGGACAACAGGGCTAGATTACGTTTAAACATGGGGTCATCACCTCGTCTTGTTATTTTTGACAACTACTAGACGAGGGCTTACTGAAAATGTTGCAAGCAATTCAAAAAGATCTTCCAAACGGAATGATTCGCGTCACATGATTGATCTCGTCAAGCTGAACCCACACGGCCCCTTCCGTTGTGCGTAGCTGTACTTTGTCCGGTGCGGAACCCCATTTGGGCTGTCCCGTCATCATTTGTCCGTCATGGAGCTGAACGACCACTTGATGGCCGAGGGTAACCGCCATTTTTAACTCATGCATGTAACCAAACCTCACCTTTCCTGAAATTCGAGCTGATCAACGCGCTACTACTAACTTATCATAAATCCCAGTCGAATAGTTTATCGGAAAAGGCTGGTCCAGATTTTTGGTTGAATTTGATTCGAATTCTGTATATAATCATAAATACGGGATTTTTCTTGACGTGCCGGGGTGGCGGAATAGGCAGACGCACAGGACTTAAAATCCTGCGATGGGTGACCATCGTACGGGTTCGACCCCCGTCCTCGGCATCTTGAACCGGAAAGAGCGTATTCGATAACACGAATGCGCTCTTTTTTTATAGGAAAAAAGCATTATTTTTGCCAAAAAACGTTACGAAATAGGTACCAAATGTCGATATAAAACGCAGAGGGCTGGAAAAAGGTTCCGGTAATTTAGCAATGAAGATAAAGGAGAGAAATCAATGATTGCTAACAGGAAAATGACGTATTGGATGCTCGTCTTGACGCTGCTCCTTTCGGTGATGGTTCCGACGGGCGTGTTTGCGGCAACTGGAGACATCAATTCGATCAAAATCGATGGAGAAAATACGACTATCGATCTTGGTGTGGGCAAAACGAAACAGCTCAAAGTGAATGCTTCTGTCGAAGGATCCACCGCAACAAAAGATGTGACTACCACAGTAGTTTGGGCAACCTCTGATTCGAGTATCGTTAAGGTTGATGAAGGTTTGGTGACTGCGCTCAAGAGCGGTACAGCGACGGTTACGGCTTCCTATAATAACGACTCGACGCATGTCGGTGCCAAATCGTTGATCACGATTAAAGTAACAGATACATACACCGCATTGACCTTGGATTACAAACTGGACGGGAAGTATAGCCTGGACAGCTCCGCATCGGACCTAACGGTTGCGGCTAAAGCGAAGGTGGACAACGCGTCGATCGAACCTAAGGATGTTACGGCAGACGCGGAATGGACCTCTTCCAATGCGGGGGTACTGACCATTGAGAAGGGTCAAATTACTTTAACCGGTTCGGGGGAAGCCACCATTACGGCCAAATACGCCGGATTGACCGCTTCTTTCAAAGCGAAGGTAACTTCGCCATACTCCGGCTTGAAATTGTATCAAGTGAATTCGAGTTCGTCTGAAGATGAGATCGGGGAGAAGGAAGACCTCGAGCTGATCATGGCCGACAAGGAAGTAAAGCTTCGGGTCAAAACGGTTATGGCTAGCAATTCCACTACCACTAGTGACGTATCCGATAAAGCGACTTGGGCTTCTACGGATAATGGTGTAGCTACCGTGGAAGACGGCATCGTCAAGATCGTATCAACAGGTAAAGCGACGATCACAGCGTCTTATCTTGGGGAGCAGGTCAAAGTAGACATTTATGTACGTGCTCCGTATGAGACGATCCTGCTGACGCCATCTGGCGATCAAACGTTGTTTATTGCTGAAACGTTGTCCGTAAGTGCCGGTGTGAGAAAAACCGCGAATGAGACAACGACAGTAACAGCTGAATGGTCTTCTTCAAATAAATTAATCGCAACCGTGGATGATAACGGTGTGATTTCCGCCAAGGCGGCAGGATCAACCACGATTAACGCCAGCTACCAAGGGGTAAGCAAGAGCTTCAAATTGACGGTACTCCCAACGGTGACCAAGCTCGAAGTCGAGAAGGAGCAGTTGGAGATCTTCCTAGGAGGATCCGCCGGCTTGCCGAAAGTAACAGGCACGAAGTTGGACGGGGAAACCATTGATCTGAGCGATGAAATCACTTGGACTTCGAGTAATGAGAAGTACGCGGTTGTGGAAGACGGGAAAATCATTACGAAGGATTTAGATGACAAGATGGTATCCGCCGATGTCACGCTGACCGGAAAGTTTTCCGAAGCGGGGACAGGGTTGACGCCAAATGCAAACTTCCCGATTCGGGGAACCACGGTTACGATTAAAGTGAGTGTGAAGGAAAAGGTATTAACTCTGCTCGCATCGCAAGATTCGATGAGCATTGTCATCGGGGCTGAGAACGCGCTGCCGGAAGTCACGGCTGTTTTCGAGAACGGGGAAGAACAGGTAAATCCAACCGGTGTGGAATGGACGGTATCCGGTTCGAATGCGGTATTGAAGACGACGGCCGACGGGAAGAAGCTCAAAGGTCTCAGCAAAGGATCTGCTACACTGAAAGCAACTTTTGAGAACAAGACGCTCAGCATGTCCGTGACCATTGAACCAAAAATTTCCAAGATCGTGGTGGAGCCGCAATCGTTCGAGTTGAACATCAAGAAATCGAAATCGATCAAGGTTACCGGGTATTACACGGACGGCAAAAAAGTAACCCTTTCTTCTAAAATGGGATGGGTTTCCTCCGACGAGAATGTCGTTACGGTTTCTGGATCTTCCGTGAAGGCGGTTGCTGAAGGTTCGGTGACATTAACCGGCTCTTACCAGGGCCAAACGGTAACCGTAAAGGTGAACGTGATTCCGAAGCTGATGAAGTTGGAGGTTAGCGAGAAAAAACTACAATTGACTCCAGGATCGGCTAAAACGCTTGTGCTCACGGCAACTTATGACAACGGTAAGGTAGCCACAGTAACCGGCAGCGCCACTTGGACCAGCTCGAAAACTAACGTTGCCAAAGTATCGGCCGGCAAAATCGAAGCGATAGCAAAAGGCTCGACATCCATCAAAGCGCAATATGGCGGCAAATCGGTGTCGGTTAGCGTATCGGTAAAGTAATTTAGAATGGTTATGCAAGAGTCTGCCTAGTGAAGGCAGGCTCTTTTTTTTACGAGTTAGCAAGTTTTGGTTGATTTTAGGCTAAAGCATCCCCTATAATTGGAACAAATGTTCTGGGAAGAGGACGATCATCTATGAGTAGGCAGAAGAGGTATTGGACGGTTGTTAGCGTAATCCTGATTTGGTTAGGCGTCCTCCTTACGGGTTGTACGCTGGAGGGTTGGGAGATGGCCGGGGAGCGGTCGGGGAACGCGTCTCTTCCTTCCGAAGCAGAGGGCGAAGGCGAGCTCCGCGTCCTATTCCTGGATGTCGGGCAAGGCGCTTCGCAGTTGCTAATCAGCCCCTCCGGGTACACGATGTTGATCGATGCCGGGAACAATGACAAGGAAGATGAGATGCTGCGCTATCTCGAGGCGTATGGGATACGCCACCTGGATCTCGTGATCGGGACGCATCCGGATGCGGATCATATCGGCGGATTAGACCGGGTGATCGATCAGTTGGATATTGGCGAGGTGTATATGCCGAAGATTCAGTCCAACACGAAGACGTTCGAATCGTTATTGACCTCGATTCGCGACAAAGGGTTGAAGGTCAAAACGGCCAAGGCCGGATTGGAATTGACCTGGGACGAACAAGTCCAGGTGAAGATGCTGGCCCCAGCGACAGTAACCGACGATAACAACAATATGAGTGCTGTCGTAAAGGTAACCTATCGAGATACCTCCTTCCTGCTGACCGGGGATGCGGAATCTGAAAGTGAACGGGTGATGCTCGAATCGGGAGCAAATCTGCGTGCCGATGTCCTGCTCGTTGGACACCATGGTTCCAAGTCATCAACCACAGCGCGATTCTTGAATGCGGTTAAACCGAAGTACGCGATAATTCAAGTGGGCGACAATTCCTACGGGCATCCAACGAAGACGATCCTGGGTCGCCTAGCCAAACAGAAGGTGGAAGTGTATCGCAATGATTTGCAGGGTACCGTGGAGATTGTTAGCGATGGCCAAGGGTACCAAATCATGACGGAAAGGTAGGATAGGGATGATCCATATCCATATCGTTGAAGGTTTTGAAGGTGACGTATGCATCCTGGAGTCAGACGGGAAACCCCGGAACATCCCGCGGTCCCAGGTTGATCCTTCGGTCAAGCCGGGAGACGTTGTGGATTGGGACGGCGAGAAATGGATCCCGAACCTGCGGGAAACCGAGAGGAGAACCCGTCAAATCCGCGCTTTAATGGAAGAAGTGTGGGAAGAAGAGTAGCTAATCTAGAGGAGGAGTGATTTAGATGTTGACTAAACCTCAGACAGGGGAATACGCGGAAAATTTTACTACCTATATCAACCAAGTACCTGATGGCGATTTGCTTGCCTTCCTGGAGTCGCAGGTGAAGAAATTACGCGAAGAATGGGGCGGAGTCAGCGAAGCCCAAGCTAACTACCGGTACGCTGAAGGGAAATGGAGCGTTAAGGAGGTGTTAGGCCACATGGCCGATACGGAGCGAATCATGAGCTACCGTATGCTGAGGATTGCTCGAGGTGATACGACGCCGCTTGCAGGATTCGACGAGGAATTGTTCGCCCGTCATGCCGGGGTTGATCGGCTGTCGCTAGAGGAGCTGCTGCGCGGCTTCGAGATTGTGAGAGAAGCTACGTTAGTATTAGCTCGCCAGTTGGACGATGCCGCATGGGCCCGCATGGGTACCGCCGCCGGCGGACCGGCTTCCGCCCGTGCTTTCGCCTACATTCTCGCGGGGCATGCACAGCATCATGCGCGGATCTTGAACGAACGATATAGCCAAGCTTAAGCAGGCGGACAAAAAACACAAAAACGGACGGGAACAGCAATCCTGAGGATGACTGCTTCCGTCCGTTTGTTTTGAATCGGGATTACTCGTGGGACATGATCATTTCGAGCTCACCGCTTAAGCGGTAGGGGCCAAAGCCGGCCGACAGGATAAAGTGCTCGCCTTTTGCCAGGTCGTAGCTTTGTCCGCCTGCGGTCAGCGTCCCGCTGCCCGCGAGTACGCTGAAGATCGTATATTTCTCGTTCGCATTAACTTCGGTTTCACCGCCGGAAACGTTCCATTTTTCCACTGTAAAGAAGGAATTGGAGACGTAGGAGGTGACCGTCAGCGCGCCATTGGATGAGGTTGCGTAGGATGCTGGGACATAGGCTTGCGGGATCGTGGTAACGTCAATCGCCTTCTCTAGGTGCAGTTCGCGGGTATTGCCGTCCTTGTCGCGGCGATCGTAATCGTATACGCGATAGGTCGTATCCGAGCTTTGCTGCGTTTCGAGTACCACGATGCCTTTGCCAAGCGCGTGCAGGGTACCGCTAGGGACATAGAAGAAGTCACCCGGCTTCACCGGCACTTTGGTCAGGAAATGGTCCCAGTCGCCGTTTTCGATCATCGTGACGAGCTCTTCCTTCGTTTTCGCCTCATGACCGTAAATGATCACAGACCCCGGTTCGGCATCCACGATGTACCAGCATTCGGTTTTGCCGAGCTCGCCATTTTCGTGTTTGCCGGCATATTCATCATCCGGATGGACCTGTACCGACAGATCGTCAGAGGCGTCGAGCAGTTTCGTCAGCAGCGGGAATACCTTGGACGGAGAGCGGAACAGCTCCGGATGTGAGGTCCACAAATCCCCCAGCTTCGTGCCTTGGTAAGGTCCGTTCTTAACAATGCTTTGACCGTTAGGATGAGCGGATACGGCCCAGCATTCACCGGTACGGTCATTCGGGATGTCGTAGCCGAAGAGGTCTTTCAGCTTCGTCCCTCCCCAAATGCGCTCTTGAAAAATCGGCTGCAGAAAAATCGGTTCATTCATGGTTATCGTACTCCTTTATTTATAGATCAGTATGAAATGTGAACTAATGCGGCGGCGCCGATCAAGCCGGCGTCTTGGTGCAGCGCGGCAGGGACGATAGGCGTTTGCCGGCCCGAAGGGTTCAGTGCGTACTTGGCCACATAATCTCGAACCGCGTCAAACAGGGGTGCACCCACCTGCGAGACGCCGCCGCCGATGACCAGCTTCTCCGGATCAAACGTGTTGATCAGGGTTACACAGCCTACGCCGATGTTCTCAAATACCTTGGCAACAAGTTCCTTAATCGAAGTATTCCCTACTGCCGCCAGATCAAATGCTTCCTTGGAGGAAACTTCCCGGCCAAGCAGAGCCGAGGCTTGTCTAGTCACTGCCGTTCCGGAGGCGACATATTCCCAGCAGCCTTTCTGGCCGCACACGCAAGTGCCGGCGGACGGATCAACGACGAAATGTCCCACGTCGCCGGCATTGCCGGAAGCGCCGGTGATTAACTTGCCGTGGGAGTAGATCCCGGCCCCGATCCCCGTGCTGATGGTGACGAACACGAAATGTTCGGCATCCTTGGCAGCCCCCAGCCATTTCTCGGCCAAGGCAGCAGCGGTAGCGTCGTTCTCCAGTCGGATCGGCCGGCTGAAATGACGCGCCAACGAGGCGACGACAGGGAAGTTCCACCAGCTTCGCAAATTCGGAGGCTCGGCAATCTTCCCTTCCTTCGTGTTCAGGGGTCCCGGGGCCCCAACCCCGATTCCCAAGAGCTCGGCTTCCGCTATTCCTTGTGCGGCAAGGATATCCTGGATGGCGGCCGCCATCCGGTCGACCATGACCTCGGGCTTCACTGTCTGGTCGGTCGGCAGGGAGACCTTGGCGCGAACCTCGCCGTCTGCGCCAACGAGCCCGATGGCGGTTTTGGTGCCGCCGATGTCGATACCTATTGCATAACTCAACGTTCATACCTCCTGTGGAAGTGAAGATTCATTTTAACTTGACAAACTTGACAAAACTCATATTTGTAAAGTAGGATGTAGGCTAAGTGTAGCATGTTTCGAAAGGAATGAAAAGAATGGGCCGCAAAAAGAAAATATCCATGCAGGATATCGCCGACCATCTCCAAATTTCCAAGAATGCGGTGTCGCTTGCGCTGATGAACAAAAAGGGCGTCAGCGAGGAGATGCGCCAACTCGTGCAGCAAACCGCCAGGGAAATGGGGTATGGTCCTTATGCTCCCCAAGAGAGCGGAAAGGCCAACATTCTGGTGCTCGTTCCGGAGCGAATTATGAGTTATCAGGATAATGATCACTTTCAGTTTTTTCACGATATGATCTGGGGGTTGGAGCGAAGTGCGCGCAAGAAAGGCTTTAACGCCGTCATTACTCCACTTGATCGGGAGACGGAAATTTCCCTTTCGTTGCCTGGCCCGTTTGCGGATATTCCGTACCGCGGGGTGATTCTGTTTGCTATCACGGATCGGGCGTATGCCAAACGCATTTGGGAGTTGGATACGCCACTCGTGCTGATGGATTCCTATTACCGCGACCTGCCTTGTCCGGCGGTTACTTCGGGCAATTTGGAGGGAGCTCACGTTGCGGTAACGCATTTAATCGAAGCCGGGCACCAACGAATTGGGTTTATCGGGCCAACGAACCTGTCGACCAGTCATGAGGAGCGTTGGTTTGGGTACGAGAAAGCGATGAAGGAGCAGGGGCTGTCCATCCGAGACGCGGATTGCTTAACAATCTCTCAAGGGTATGATTGCACCAAGGTTGAAATGGCGCAATTTCTGGATGGGCTTGGTGAATGGCCAACGGCGTTTTTTTGCGGGAATGATCGGATTGCTTATTTACTTGCGGGCTTGTTGAAGGAGAGAAATAAGCGACTGCCGGAGGACGTCTCCATCGCCGGATTTGACGATTTGCCATACGTAAACGTCGAAGGACTCAACATGACGACGATGCGGGTGGAGAAGGAGCGGATGTGCGACGCGGCGATCAACTTGCTGCTGTCGGAGCTTGGCCGAACCCGGGAGTCGATTCATTGGCAAGTCCAGCCAACGCTGGTGGTGCGCGATTCGGTCGCCCTGAGATGATGAGCGGATAAATAAGAAGGGTGCCCCGAGAAACCGGCCAGCCGGTCCATGGGACACCCTCTGTTTTTCATGTAAGCAGGCGTTCTGCCTGCGTTCCTAACTTATTTGTTCAGTGCGGCTTCGTAACGTTTCTCAACTTCAGACCAGTTGATTACGTTAAAGAAAGCGGCGATGTAGTCAGGACGTTTGTTTTGGTATTTCAGGTAATAAGCGTGTTCCCATACGTCCAAACCAAGGATTGGCGTTTTGCCTTCCATGATCGGAGAGTCTTGGTTCGGCAAGCTGTATACGGACAATTTACCGCCGTCTACGGCCAGGAACGCCCAACCGCTACCGAAACGTGTCGTAGCTGCTTTGGCGAAATCTTCTTTGAATTTGTCAAAACCGCCCAGCTCGCTGTTAATCGCGTCAGCCAGCTTGCCAGAAGGTTGGCCGCCGCCGTTAGGTCCAATCGTTTCCCAGAACAGGGAGTGGTTGGCATGGCCGCCGCCGTTGTTGCGAACTGCGGTGCGGATACCTTCCGGAACGCTGTCCAGATCAGCGATTAGCTCTTCTACGGATTTGGATTGCAGTTCAGGAGCAGACTCCAAAGCTGCATTCAGGTTCGTAACGTACGTATTATGGTGACGATCATGGTGAATCATCATCGTTGTTTCATCAATATGAGGCTCAAGTGCATTGTTCGGGTAAGGCAAAGCAGGCAATTGATGTGCCATTCCAAATCAATCCTTTCTTCTCCGATATGTAATAGTAATTCCGACAAATCTAATTATAAATCTGCGCACCGGCTTAGTCAACATAAATGTATGTTAAGTATGTTAAATGATTCGCAAGCATTGACAAATGGGTCCGCGGTCCTCATAATGATGGTTCAAGCAGAGTTAGTCATAAGTTTGGGGTGAAAGACGTCATGGGTTTGGGCATTGTGATCGTTGAAGTGTGCGACAGCAACCTGATGAGCGCACTTGAACTGGAGCAGCTGGAAGAGGACTATCCGGAAATTGCCGTGATGCGTCAGGACTGTCTTAGTTTATGCGGCTTATGTAAGCTTAGACCGTACGCGCTGGTTAATGGCAAACGGGTTGCCGCTAAGACAACGGAGGAATGTATCCGGCTCGTTAAGCAAGCCATCGAGGACGAATTAAACGTCTATGATATATAACGTAGAAAACAGCAGCCCAAGGGCTGCTGTTCTTCTATTCCTGGTTCCGCTGGCGGATCACATACACGCATTTCTTCCCCTGCTGGGCCAAGCATTCCGTGCGCTCAACGTCGGCGTCCAATAAAGATTCGAACAAATTCAGCTCGCAGTCGCAGGCATGATTGTAGCGGTTGGCGATTTGCGAGATCGGGCAGTTATGCTCCATGAGCACGTATTCGCCGCGATCGTTATGCTCAAGCTCCGTCATATAACCGTTGTCGTTCTGAATTTCCGAGAGCGTGCGGACCTTTTCAGTTAAGGATTTACCTTGCATGTCGGCCATGTATTTGCGGCTTAACTTCTCCTTGCGACGGTCAAACAGGCGATCCACCATGTCTTCGCCGCTTTCCTCCGCCAGCTCATCCAGCAAATCCAGGGTTAGCGAATGATATTTTTTCGGAAAAATCCCCTCAGCCAGCTCTGTTAATCCATACACCGCCGTTGGGCGGCCCTGCGTTTGCCGGATCATCTTCGATTCGATCAACCCGTCGCGTTCCATCGTACCAAGATGCCGACGCACGGCCATTTCCGTAATCTGCAGCTCTGTCGTGAGCTCTTTGGCGCTAAGAGGTCCGGCGGTCTTCATCAAATGTAGAATCCGCTCGCGGGTGGTAAGGTCTTTGTTCGTGTTCATGCGTGACACTCCCTCTCGGGTGATAGGTTCTGGCGATCCTTAGCTTTGCGGGACGGCGAGGGATGCCTCCCGACATGCATCCGAACAGAAGCCGTGGTGCTCGTCTTCGCAATCCTCGCAACATACATACTGGAGGTTGCACACAGGACAGTTAATGTAACGGTCGTGCGTTGTACCGCAGTGGTAGCAGCTGGCGATCACGATGTCCTCGTCCGTCCGGTTGATCGGCACGGAAATTCGTTCGTCAAAGACATAACATTTACCGTCAAACAGGCGCCCGTTGACTTGCGGGTCCTTACCGTAGGTGACAATCCCACCCTCCAGCTGGGCGACGTCGTTGAAGCCTTCGTTCAATAGGAAGCCAGTCAGCTTCTCACAACGGATGCCCCCGGTGCAGTAGGTTAAAATCTTCTTATCCTTGTGCTCGCCAAGATTCTGACGGATCCATTCCGGAAACTCGCGGAAGGAATCGATCTCCGGCCGAATCGCTCTGCGGAAATGGCCGATGTCGTACTCATAGTCGTTCCGTCCGTCCAGAACGATCACATCGTCCATCTGCAGCTGCTCGTAAAATTCAGCAGGGGAGAGGCGTTTGCCGCTGATGACGTTTGGGTCAAGCTCTTCCTCGTAACGGAAGGTGACCAGTTCTTCTTTATGACGAACAAACATTTTCTTAAACGTATGACCTTCGACTTCGTCGATCTTAAATACAATGTCGGCGAACAGCGGATTGGCTCTAAGGTCGTTCATATACTTCTCGGTTTGCTCGACCGTGCCGGACAACGTTCCGTTAATGCCTTCGGCGGCGATCAGGATGCGACCCTTAATACCCAGCTCTTTGCAGTATTGCAGATGCTCGGCCGTGAAGGCGGCAGGATCCTCGATCCGGACAAACTTATAAAATAGTAATACGCGGTAGGCGTGTTGTTCCATTAATTTAATCACCCATCTATTCTATGTTGAATTCTACTGCATTGTAGTCCAAGGCTCCCAACTTAGTCAATATATAAGTATAGTAAGTATATTAATGAAGGTCTAGCGGATATTCTTTCCTAGCGAAGCGGTGAAAAAATTAAATTTGAAATAAAGGTTGCCGAAAAATCCAACTTCCCGGTAAAATAATTTCGATTCAGTTGACGATTGGAGAGGGGAGTCGGGTTTTGAAAAAATGGCTTTGGCCGGTCTTATTGACCGTCTTGTTTGTGGTGCTGAGCGGACTGATCCATACAGAGGGGTTACGCTCGATCGACCGCGGGATTGGGGATTTCTTCTACGAGCTGCGAAGCGATAATCTGACCCCTGCGGTGAAAGGCTTAGCAGAGCTCGGGTCGACTACCGGTTTCGTTGTGGTGCTGCTGCTGACTCTTGTCTGGACCCTGGTGTACTTGCGGAACGGACGTTATGCGATTTGGTTGACGGTTAGTCTTGCAGGAGGGTGGCTGCTCAACAAGGTGTTGAAAGTCATGTTCTCCCGTGAGCGTCCAGAGTTGTGGGATCGTCTTGTCGTACCGGACGGGTACAGCTTTCCTAGTGGGAATGCGATGATTTCCGCCTCTTTCTTTGGGCTGATTGCATTGCTGTTGCTTCGGTCCGGTAAGTCGGGGAATCGCGTGTGGGCAATGATCGTGCTGCTGCTTATTTTCGTGATTGGGATCAGCCGATTGTATTTGGGTGTGCATTATGCCAGCGACATCGTTGGTGGCTTCCTAGTGGGAGCGGTGCTCGCCGAGGTTTGCTCATGGGGCGCCGTACGTCGGAGTCGGAACTAAAGAAGAAGGCCTTCCAGATGGAAGGCCTTCTTTCA
>NZ_JALPRK010000008.1 GCF_023195895.1 Paenibacillus mellifer | reverse complement strand
TGTTTTGGCCACCAGGGTCACCAGCCGAAAAACGGATACATCGATACGAAATCTGGACCATATCCCTATGGCCCGATCCCAAGTACAATAGATACAGATAGGTGAAAGTGCTTACATTAATAGACTAGAACAGCTTGGAGGTCAGAGGGGATGGAAATGCAGCCGTCAACGCAACCCGCAGCCATGCAAGAGATAGAAACGCCGCCCTCGTCAAGGCGGAAATGGCTGAAGAAACTGTACACGCAAAGACATATTCAAATTATGGCCTTACTCGGCATCGCTTGGATGATCATCTTCAACTACATTCCCATGTATGGTGTCATCATCGCTTTTAAGGATTACGACATTATTCGAACGATTTCAGAAGCCCCATGGGCCGGACTTACGCATTTCAAGGAATTTTTGCAGGACGAGAACTTCGTCAATGTCATGAAGAATACGCTTGGGATCAGCTTGCTGAAGCTGCTCATGTTCCCTTTACCGATCGTATTCGCCCTGTTCCTAAATGAGGTCCGTTCGCTTCGTTATAAGAAAGCAATCCAAACGATTTCCTACTTGCCTCACTTTCTGTCCTGGGTTGTGCTGGGCGGTATCCTGGCAACATGGTTATCAGACGTGGGCATCATCAACGATATTTTTATGGCGCTTAATATCATCGATAAACCGATCTCGTTCTTAGCCGAACCGAAATACTTCTGGACGATCATCATTACTTCGGATATTTGGAAGGAGCTCGGGTGGTCCGCGATCATTTACCTGGCGGCAATTACGAGCATTTCGCCTGAAATGTACGAAGCGGCCACCATTGACGGGGCCGGAAGGTTCCAGCAAATGTGGTACGTTACACTCCCGGCGATCAAAGCTACGATCAGTATTTTGTTCATCCTGGCGGTCAGCGGTGTGATGAACTCCAATTTCGACCAGATTTTGGTATTGCGTAACTCTTTGAATGATAGTGCAAGTAATGTTATAGATTACTATGTTTACTATACAGGGATTTCTTCGGGCCGGTACTCGTACTCTACGGCGATCAATTTGTTCAAGTCCGTCATAGCGCTTACCCTGCTGTTGATTGCCAACCAAGTATCCAAAAAACTCAACGACACTTCGTTGTTTTAGGCCAAGGGGGACCTGCACATGTTTTCATTAAGCCGCAGAACGAAAGGCGAAGTCGTCTTCGATACACTGAATAATTTGGGAATGCTGTTAATCTGCTTCGTCACGCTGTATCCGATTTGGTACGTCCTAATCAATGCCTTCAACGACGGGAAGGACGCCATGCTCGGGGGCATTTACTGGTGGCCTCGGATCTTCAGTCTTGAGAATTTTAAAGCGGTATTTGATAATCCCGGCATTATGACCGCGATGGGGCTTACGGTTGCTAAAACCGTCCTAGGCGTTGTAGCTCACGTGTTCTTTACGGCGATGGTCGCCTACGCCTTCTCCCGCAGAGATCTAATCGGTGGAAAGCTGTACATCCTATTGGGAACCATTACGATGATTTTCTCCGGGGGGCTGATTCCAAGCTTCCTGCTGATCCGGAATTTGCATATGCTTGATAATTTCATGGTTTACATTATTCCGGTGTTGTTCAGCTTCTTTGACCTGATTATCTTCATGACCTTCTTCCGGGAAATTCCCGATGGATTGGAGGAAGCGGCCCGGATCGACGGAGCCAACGACTGGATCGTGTTCCTGCGAGTTGTACTGCCGGTCTCGATGCCTGTACTGGCAACGATCGCCTTGTTCCACGGGGTCTACCAATGGAACGATTACTTTACGGGGATCATTTACGTCAACAACGAGAACCTGCAGCCGATTCAGACGTTCCTATACCGGGTTGTGGCCCAGTCCAGTTCCAACATCATGACGACAGCCGTACAGGGCAGCGCGGTGACGAAATCGGTCACTTCTCAATCCATTAAACTGGCAACGATGGTCGTAACGACCTTGCCAATCGTGTTCGCTTATCCGTTCCTGCAACGCTATTTCGTTAAAGGGATGATGATCGGCTCGATCAAAGGCTAAGAGGCGGTTTAGGCCAACTCACCACGTTCGTGGTAACTCCTCCGAGCCGCTTCACGGCGGCTTTGGAGTTGCACATAAAAGGAACACACCAAATGAGAAAAGGGGTAAAAAAGCATGGGCATGAAAAGCAAGTCCAAAAAAATGATGATGCTGCTGATGGCGTCCATCATGGTCCTGTCTCTGGCTGCTTGCGGTGGAAATGGCAATGCTAGCAAGGAAAGCGCTAACAACAAGGCTGCTAACACAAATACGCAGGAATCAACCGAGCCGGCCGCAACTCCATCGGCTGACGAACCAGGTTGGAAATCCGATACGTCTCCAATTACGTTCGACTGGTACCTGAACTTTGCCTGGTTCCCGAATAAATGGGGCGTTGACCCGACTTCCCAATATGTAACGAAAAAGACGGGCGTTGATATCAACTTCATCGTTCCTGCCGGGAATGAAAACGAGAAGCTGAACACGCTGATCGCTTCCGGCAAGCTGCCTGACTTCATTACGCTGGGCTGGTATGAAGACGGCGTGAAGAAGATGATCGAAGGCGGACTCGTTGAACCGCTGAACAAATTGGCGGAAGAATATGATCCTTACTTCTTCAAAATCGCTGACCCAGACAAACTGGGATGGTATACACAGCCAGACGGGAATGTATACGGTTATCCGAACTCTTCCTCGTCCCCGAAAGACTATGAGCAATACGGCGATACGTATGTATCCAACCAAACGTTCGTCGTACGTAAAGATATATATGAAGCCATCGGCAGCCCTGACATGCGTACACCAGAAGGCTTCGTGGCTGCTCTGAAAGCAGCTCAAGAGAAATTCCCTGAAATCAACGGCCAACCGCTGATTCCGTTGGGTCTGCATGAATTCACCGCTACCGGCAATGACTCCCTGGAAGGTTATCTGCAAAACTTCCTGGCGATTCCGAGACAAAAAGACGGCAAGCTGTATAACCGCGAAACCGATCCGGAATATGTAACATGGCTGAAAACGCTGCGTAAAGCCAACGAACAAGGCTTGCTGGCGAAGGATATTTTCATCGACAAACGCGCTCAAATGGAAGAAAAAATCCAGCAAGGTCGTTACTTCGCAATGTTGTACCAACGCACCGACTTTGCAGCGCAATTGGGTACCTTGTTCCAACAAGATCCAAACAAGATCTACATTGCAGTTGACGGTCCTGCCAACTCCAAACTGGATGCGCCTACTTTGAACGGTCCTTCGATTTCTGGTTGGACAGTAACCTTGATCTCCAAGGATGTAAAAGACAAAGCTCGTGCAATTAAATTCCTGAGCTACCTGATGAGTGAAGAAGGACAGAAGGACCTTTACCTGGGTGAAAAAGGCGTCAGCTATGACACGATTGACGGTAAAGACCAATTCAAACCGGAAGCCTTCGATCTCATGAATAAAGACCGTTCTGCATTCGACAAACAATACGGTTCTTCCTTTACCTTCTGGATGATGCAAAACACCAACATCACCCAGCAATGGCAGCCTGAATCGGTGGAGCCATACAAACAATTGGAAGACTGGACTCGCGGCAAAACGATCAGTGTTTCTGAATTTGACTTGATCGATCCGTTGGCCAACTCGGATGAAGGCATTATCCTTAGCAAAATTAAGGATCTGCGCAGCAAGACACTTCCGAAACTTCTGATGGCACCGTCTGACGCCGAATTCGATAAGATTTGGGCGGATTACGTTAAGAAGCAGGAAGATCTGGGACTTGCCAAAGTACAGGCGTTCCAGCAAACTAAGTATGATGAGAACAAGAAGAAGCTTGGCATGCAATAATCATCGTTCAGCCCAAAAAACGCCCGCGAATCGCGGGCTTTTGGGCGTTTATAAAAAGGAGTCGCACAGGATATGAAGAGAAGCAAGCCTTGGGCAGCATGGTGGGATTCGTTTAAATATTGGTTTGGGCGTCGCTCGCTTCAGAGCCGCCTGATTGCTTCTTATATCTTTATTATTTTGGGACCCAGTGCATTGGTGTCCTTTTATTCGTATGATGCCATCAATAACATGTATGTAAGTGATGCTGAGGATAAGAATGTCTCGCTGTTGGAGATGGAAATTCAGCATATCGATACTCAGATTGAATCATTGGCGCGGGCGGTAGAAGTAGCCTATGCCGATAATAAAGTAAGGGATTATCTAGCTAACACAACCGATCTAGGCTCCGAGGAGCTGGTCAATTTCAGTAATAACACATCTAAGAGCCTGACATGGATTCAGTATTTAAACCCGAATATTGAACATTTGCGCTTGTTCTCCAGCAGTAATATCACCGAAATTTGGCCTATCTTCTTCCGAGAAACTCGTGTTGCGAGTGAGCCATGGTATCAGAAGGCGAAGGAATTGAAGGGGACGGAGTCTTGGTCTTTCCAATACACGGATCCGGATTTGATGCAACGTTACAAAGGGCAAACTCCCGCGTCTACGCCAAAGGTTTCTCTGCTGCGAGAGATGAGCATTCCGGCGGACAATCATGTCGGGATGGTTCAGGTGGATATGCTGTTGGATAATTTCAGTCCGAGAACTTACTCAACCTCTCAGGACAACGAGTCCCAAATATTGCTTGTGGATAGTGAAGCCCAGATTTTTACCCGGGGGATGTATTCATTTCTTGATGTGCATCCGAGCTTAAGTAAGGAAGTTATCGAGCGTCTTCAGCTTTATCATGAAACGGGAGAATGGAATATTCATTATAAAGAGAACGGAAAATCATTTCTGCTGCTGCACAAGCCCATTGAGCGGATCAACGCGGATCTGTTGAATATCGTGTCCATGGACGGCGTGCTTAAGGAAATTTCACATATGCGCAATATTCTGATTGGTGCCAATATTGGATTTATTACCTTGGTTACCGTCATTGCTTATATTCTCAATGCATTCATCTTGAAGAATCTCCGCGTGCTGACGGAAGAAATGAAGAAGGTGCGGCGCGGAGAAACCTACGGCGGCATTACGATCCGTGGCGGAGGCGAGGTTGGGGAACTCGCGCATCATTTCTCCAAGCTGATGAACACGATCAATACGCTGGTAGCTCAGGCCGTATACAAGGAAGCACTCACGAAAGAAGCGGAGTTGCGTACCCTTCATAACCAAATTGACGCTCACTTTTTGTATAATACATTAGAGAACATCAAAATGCTGGCTGAAATCGAAAACCAACGACAGATTTCCGATGCGCTGACTTCCCTGGGGGGAATGATGCGGTATAACTTCAAATGGTCTGGGGAATACGTGAAACTGCGCGATGAAATTCGCCATATCGAAAATTATATCGAAGTGATGAACATCCGTTTTGATGAACCGATTGAGCTGCAGTTGGATATTCCGAGTGATCTTCTGGATATGGAGATGCTCAAGATGTCGCTTCAGCCGATCGTCGAAAACGCGGTGAAGCATGCTTGGACCGGGGAAGAAACGGGGGCGCGAAACATCTCGATTCAGGTCCTCGAATTACCGCAGAGTGATATCCGAATTGTCGTAACAGACAACGGTAGAGGGGTTGACGAGACCTCGCTGCTTGAATTGAACCAGGAATTAGAGAGAGTCAGCTTAACGGATAAGGTTCCAGGAAATTTTGTATCGAATTCGCCAAATCATGATGGTATTGGCCTTCGCAATGTTCAAGAACGCATTCGGCTTTACTACGGAAAACAATACGGTCTGAAGCTTTTCAGCGAGCAAGGACAGTACACCCAGGTTGTGATGATCATGCCGAAGGTGCTGTTAACAGGGAGGGTTGGCACAGATGACAAAGCTATTGATCGTGGATGACGAGAAGAATATTCGGTTCGGTTTGAAGACCATGATTGAACGTGAATTCCCGGGCCAATACGATCTAACCACGGCAGCTCAGGGGGCGGAAGCCCTCGAGCTATACCGGACCCAAGGCGCAGATATCATGATTACAGATATCCGGATGCCCATCATGGATGGAATTGCACTGATTGAGAATGTTTCAGAGGGACCTCTGCCGACCGGGCAGAATAGCCGGCCGCTGATCATCATCCTAAGCGGGTATGAGGACTTTAGATATGCCAAAGCGGCCATCCGGTATCAGGCCGTCGACTATCTGCTGAAGCCGATCCGCCGGGACGAACTGTTCGCGGCGCTGCGCAAATGCCAGGACAATCTGGCGAAACGTACGCATATGGCCGAGCAAATCGCTGCCACGGAGAGCTATCGGCTGCAGGTTCAATCCGTGCGTCTGCAGGAGCTTCTGCTTCAACCGGAATTGGCCGGAGAGGACATTGGCATCTGGAGTGCCGAAATCGGTTTCGATCAATATGCATTGCCTTTCTCGATAGCGGCATTAACCTACAAGAACGTGGATGGCAGCCGCATGAAGAAGGAGGATTTACAGTCACTCGCTCAGCATATGTTCGAAAGCGTGGACGGCGTACTCAGCGCTTCCTTGCTGGATCGCGAGGGACGAATGATCCTGGTCGGGGGGCCGCGTAGTAAGTTTGAAGAATTGTCTCTGCTGGCGGCGGAACGGGAACTTGACGGGTTGTTAGTCGGTGTGAGCGAAGAGGGAAGCCGGCTCACGGAGCTGGCCTTATGCTATCGTCAGGCATGTGAATCGTTGAAATATACGTTTATTTATCCGAAGACCCGGCTGATCTGGTATGGGGATATGCAGATGAAGCGGCGCTCTTATCCGGTACCGAAGGAAGCCATTCGCAAGCTCGGCAATATCCTGGGTACGAATCGGGAGAAAGAAATCGGGCCGCTCTTGCAAGAGATATTCCGAATTGACCATTTGCCCGAAATGGATATCTCCTATCTGGAGGCGGTCAGCCGGCATATGAACGAACAGGTGCTGGATGAAGTGTTCCGCGTGTATGGCGAAGCATCCGTCGATGTGCTGAAGTTATACCGCAAAGTGGGAGATATGTCGAACTTCTGCCATTTTCACGACTATTTCCGATCGTTGGAACAGCTGCTCTCAGAGCTTGACGAATATATCAAGGAAGTTCGATCCGCCCACAGTGAGCACGGAGATATGAAAGAAGCGGTGGCGTACATCGAGAACCACTACCACCGCCAACTGAATATGGCCATCGTCAGCAACCATGTATCCCTGAATTACTCCTATTTCAGCGAGGCGTTTAAGGCGTATACTGGCGAAAGCTTTGTGACCTATCTGAAAAAAGTAAGAATCCGCAAAGCGAAAGAATTGCTAGGAAAAGGTTCGCTTAAGCTTTCGGAAATCAGCAATGCCATCGGATTCGAGAATACCCGTCATTTCTCTCGCGTCTTCAAAGAGCTGGAGGGCGTGTCTCCGCAGGAGTTTCGCGATAAGCTGGTGGCCAGCAGCGCCTGGACTGCTGGAGCGAACAACGGCCCGGACAGAGAGTGAAGCTGGGAGTTTGCAGTCGCTATGCTCGTACCTATAAGGTACGGGCTTTGTTGCGTTGTCATGGAATTGCAAAAATTTTAAATGATAGAAATAGACCCTGCCTTGGCACTGATGTATAATTTATCCAAGTGCGTTTTGTAAGCGCTTTAGTTCTGGCACCCAGAAATCTACTGCGGAAAAGCCCATTTCGGAGGAGATGAAAGGGAAGATGAAACGGATTCCGATGATGCTTCAATTGGGAGTCATCCTGTTTTCTGTCATGGCGGTTCCCACGACTATCCTGACCTTCTACAGTGGCACACAGATTCTATCTTATTCGGAGAAGGCGATTGCGGAATCCTCCTTGGCGGGATTAGATGCAAACCGAAGGCTGAATGAAAATGCGTTGAATAACCTGGCTCAGGACACGGTACGGTTGACCGCAAGCCGAGTCTTTGACCGGATTCGCCATTTTGAAACTTACCGAGAGCTTAAGGAGGATTACAACCATGTGAGCCAAGCGCTGACGGTGCTGCGGGAACTAGTGAATCTGAACAACCGGATGAACGGGGTGTACTCCTCTTATTTCTACTTGAGCGGCGCGGATTATGTGGTTTCGACCGACAAAGGGATTACAACCACGGACCGGTATGAACCGATCGGCTGGATGCAGAAGGTCCTTGAGGGACGAAGAGGAATTAGCGGCGTTTGGGTGCCGCGGAGGTTGTCCTCGGGAGAAACCGTCATTTCCTACGTATTGCCCTTGAACCGACTATCAACGACGACACGTGGGACGATCGTGGTCAACCTTCGAGAGAGCCAAATTGGAGAATATTTGCGATCCACCGAGCCAGGCGGGCATGGCTATTTACTCATGCAAAGTGATGGGTTGATCATTTCGCACAATGACAAGGCGGTGTTGTTTACCGACGGAACCAAACAGCCGTACATGCAAGAAATCCTGGAAAGCCAGGCGCGAGAAGGCTTCTCTTTTCATGAGATCAATGGAGAACGGCTATTGTACACCTGGTCGCGTTCCGATTTATTCGGATGGTGGAACGTAAATATCTACTCCATGGATGCATTGATGACCAAAACCAATAAGCTGCAGCATAATATCGTTTGGCTGACGGTAGCCATGATGTTTGCTGGCTCCGTGCTAACGGTGTTTCTCGCGACCTGGCTGTCCAAGCCAGTGCGGAGGCTGGTTCGGACAGTCAGATCTAGTGGCAGCCGAGGAGTGTCGGACAAGAATGAACTGGCTTTTCTCGATGCCGTATTCAAACGAATGCAAGAGGAAGAGGAGCAGCTTTACAAGCTGCTTCAGGAACGGGAGCAAGATGCCCGCAGTCTGGCGGTTCACCGCTTGCTGCGAGGGGAAGAGGTCCAGCCGGCGGCGGAGCTGTTTCCTGAACCCTATAGTCTGGTTGGCGTCCTTTCGATCGATCGTTACCGAAATTACGTGGACACAACCAATCCAGAAACTCGAAGCTACCACCGATTTCTGATTGTTACGTATAGCGAGAACTTGTTCCCTCCCGGTATTGTCGCGAGGTGCGTATATCAAGGGGAGGGCTGCTTTGCCGTTGTGATCAACTTCGGGCAAGAGGAAGCAGCTCGCGAGTACGAAGGAATCAAGTCAGCGCTCGAAGGGTTGAGTCGATATGCGGGGGATTTGCTTGGGCATACGGTCACCGTTGGGGTCAGCAGCCGGGCGGGGAGATGCGGCGAGCTTCAGGATCGCGCGGCGGAGGCCATGGAGGTCATTAAGCAGCGTATGGTTTGCGGCGGCGGCGGGATCTCCTTCTGGAGTGAAGAAGAGGGGCGAGGTAAACCTTATCTCTATCCTGCGGATAGCGAAAGGCGGATTCTGAATTTCCTGGAGGCGGGGGACCTTGAGCACTTACTAGAGGAACTGACAGTGATCCGCAGGGATGTTCAATCCGCCTCATCGATTGCCTACGACAATATCATGTTCATTTATCACCAGTTAGTTGGTGTCACGATCAAGCAGCTGCGGGAAAACCAGATCAACCCTACGCGAATTTTTGCCGGTCGGGGTAACCTCTATTCCACCATCGCCTCCATAGATACGTTGGATGAGTTGGATCACTATATGCGTGAGTTCTATCGTGAGATCCTCCAGTACCTCGCGCGTAGACCGGAGAGTGAAACCGGTCACGGAGAACGGATCATTCGTTATCTAGATGCGCATTATTGCGAAGAGATCGTATTTGAGGATATGGCGAAGGAGATCGGGATCAGTTACTCTTACATGCGCAAGATCGTGTTCGAGATGACGGGAACCAGTCTGATCGATTACATGAACCTGCGGCGGATCGAGAAAGCGAAGAGGTTGTTGTTGGAATCCGGGATGACGGTGAAACAAATCGCGGCGGAGGTCGGTTACGCCAACATTCAGAGCTTTAACCGGTTTTTTCGGAAATATGAAGGGATGCCGCCGAGCAGCTATAAGGCTAGCAAGCTGCGGAGCTCAGGTTAGATTTCGTGGGAGCTGCTTTGCTTCGGATTGGCCGAAGAAGGCAGCTCCATTTTTGATTCAACCCATCAGAATTGATCATATCGTCCGGCAATCGCCATTACTGGAAGGGGAAACGATCAGAAGTGATAGGGAGGATCAAAACTCATGATTTACGCCGGAATGAATGCGGAGGTATGATGTGACACAAACTCGCCATGGCTTTCCTAGCCGTGATGGAAACGAGTCAGACCAGACTGCAAAGGAGGTGAAGTTTGTGAAAGGTGAAAGCGCTTCAAAATCGAAGTCCAAACTCAGGTATGATCCGGCGTTTGGCCGAGGGGCCGCATTCCATTTCCGGCGGGACTGGGAACTATATTTGTTGTTATTCATCCCGTTGTCCTTCGTGTTGGTATTCAAATACGCGCCGATGTCCGGACTTGTGCTGGCCTTTAAGGATTACAAAATCGCCCGGGGGTTCTGGGGCAGCGAATGGGTGGGGTTCGAGGTGTTTGCCGAGATTTTCGCCAAACATGATTTCGGCCGCGCCGTCCGCAATACGCTTCTGCTGAATAGTCTCGACCTGGTCTTTAGCTTCACGATTCCCGTTCTGCTCGCGATCCTGCTCAATGAGATCAAGAACGTTAAGTTCAAAAGGATTAACCAGACGCTGCTGTATTTGCCGCACTTTCTCTCCTGGATCATCATCGGAGCGATCGCTTATCAGCTGTTAAGCGAAAGCAATGGGGTCATCAACAATCTGATCGCAATGATGGGCGGGACGCGGATCCCGTTCTTGCAAGAGGACAACAACTGGCTGGTCAGCTATCTAGCGATCGGTATTTGGCAAAGCATGGGTTGGGGAACGATTATTTACCTGGCTTCCATGAGCGGGATTAACCCGGAGCTATACGAGGCGGCGACCGTGGATGGAGCCGGGAGGTGGCGGAAGGTGTGGAACGTGACGCTGCCTTCAATTCGCGCGACGATCGTTACGCTGCTCATCATGAATTTGGGCCGGGTGATGGAAGGTTCGTTCGAACGGATTTTTGCCCTGCAAAATAAAGCGACCACCGAATTCACGACGACGATTCCGGTCTTGGTGTACCGCTGGGGGATCGAGAGTGGGAACTTCAGCCGTGCCACGGCGCTGGGGCTCTTCCAGTCTGTGATCGGGCTGGTACTTGTCCTGCTGGCTGATCGGGTGGCTAAGAAACTAGGCGAAGACGGGCTTCTCTAAGAAAGGAGGCGAACCGAGTTATGAAAGCATCTGTAAACACATTGCGGCTCCGCCGAAAACCTCGCTTCGACGTCTGGGATGTTCTGATCCATCTTACGCTGATTCTCGCCTCGCTCGTATGCCTGCTGCCCTTTCTTCATGTCATCGCCAAATCGTTAAGCGATGATGCGTTTGTCATTGCGAACAAGGTGTTTCTATGGCCGGAAGGGTTTACTTTGGGGGCGTACAGCAAAATTTTCGCCGACGCCAGTATTCTGCGCTCATTGTATGTGTCGGTGGTGGTTACGATTCTGTTTACCGTGCTCGGGATGATCATCACGATCTGCGCGGCTTATCCGCTGTCCCGCAAGCAGTTGAAGGGCCGGACCACGCTGACGTTCCTCTTTATGTTTACCTTGTATTTTACCGGCGGAATCATTCCCGAATACATGCTGATCAGCAACCTAGGCATGCTGGATACGTGGTCAGCGCTGATTCTACCGCAGGCGTTCAGCGCGTTTAATTTGCTGATCATGAAGACGGCGATTTCCAGCAGCATCCCGGTTAGTCTCGAGGAGTCAGCGCGCATCGACGGCGCGGGGCATTTCCGGATCTTGTGGAGCATCATACTCCCGCTCTCCAAGCCGATCCTGGCGACGTTGTCGCTGTTTTATGCAGTCGGACGGTGGAACGCATATCAAGATGCGCTATTTTACATTAAACAACGGGTAGACTTACGGCCGCTTCAACTTAAATTGTATTATCTGGTCATTCAAGCGAGCGAAAGCTTCCAACTGGAAGCAACGCAGGTTTCGCTGAGCAATCCCGAGGTGTTGAAGGCTTCGTGTGTTGTATTCGCCACCTTGCCGATCCTGTGCGTGTATCCTTTTATCCAGAAGTATTTCGTTCAAGGGGTCATGCTCGGCGCTGTCAAGGAGTAGTTCAAATCGATAAGGGGGAATTGAGGAATGGGCAAAAAGTTCACCTGGATCCTGGTCTCTGTGATCATTGTAGGTTTATTGTCGGGTTGTATGGGCGGCAGCGGCAAGAACGCCAATTCGAACACGGGCTCGGAGGAGCCGACGCCTTCGGCCAATAAAAGCGCAGACGGCAAATACGCCGACTATTCGGCTGGTTTTCCCGAGAAGGTCACACTTGAGCTCCCAGTTTATGAAAGGGCTTTCGAGGGCTGGAATGTTACCGACAACTACTATACGCGCTGGATTCAGCAGGAATTTGGCGATAAGCATAACGTCACCGTGAAGTTCATCCCGATTACCCGCAGCAACGAGGTGACGGACTATGAGCAGCTGCTGGCCTCGCATAAGGCACCGGATATTATTTACCATTATGATATGCCTCAGGCTTTGGCCTACTATGGGGAAGGCGTGATGCAGGAGCTGGATTTGGACGAAATTGCCCATTATGCACCAACCTATTGGAAAACGATGGGGGACACCATTAAACAGTATGGAGTGGTCGACAAGAAAAACGTGTTTTTCTTCGGCGAGCGTCCAAGCTTGGACAGCTTCACGACGCTGATCCGCAAGGATTGGGTGGAGAAGGTGGGCATGAAGATGGAGGATCTCACTTCCCTGGAGAAATATAACGAGCTGCTGGCCAAGTGGAAGGAAGCGGGCTTGGGTGCCGGTGGTGAAACGTTAAAGAAGAACAACTATACATTTAATTACGCGTTCCGCGACTGGCCGATCGACGAGAAATACCGCGCGTTGTATTCCGACTTGGGCGTGGCGGATCTGACTACCGCTGACACCGAACGGTATCTTCGCAACCTGAACTATCAATATAACAACGGCCTGATCGATAAGGAATTTTATCTGCGCGATGATGAGAACAAGGCTAAGGCCGAATTTGTGGCAGGCAAAACCGGGACCTTTAGCTTCTATCTCTCCAGCAATACCGACGTGATCACCTCGGCGCTAAAGAACAATCCGGATGCGGAATTTGCTGTGCTGGATGCTCAAGCCAGCGTGCCGGAAGGGCGTAAGCCGCAGGGACGCGCCTACTGGCCGTTTGGGATGATCATGGGCATCAACTACGAATCCACCGAAATGGAACGCGCCGCCGTTTGGATGTACCTGGAGTGGATGAGCCAGCCGGAGAACCTGTTTTTCCTGCAAAACGGGGTTGAGGGCGAAAACTATACGCTAGATGCCGATGGTATCGCCGTGAAGAATGCGGATTTCAAAGGCGATTCGGTGCTCTCTCAAAATAACAACAAGGACTACTGGTGCCTTGTTGTTGAAACCGTCAAATACGATGATCCGAAGCAGATGCGGGAAGCTTATCTGCGCAGCATGTCGCCGCCGGGATATGAGAAATTGGCCCAGGATTCCTTGGCATATTACGACAAATATGCGGAATTCCGTACGCCGGATGCGTTGTACAGTGTGGTGCTCGAGAAGGTAAATGAATATAAGGCCGACCTGAACTCGCTGTTCCAGGAGCTGTATGTCAAGATCGCGATTGCGCCGGAGAGCGAGTTTGACGCCACGTATGAAGCGGCTAAGAAAACGTATCTTGATGCGGGATATCAGGAGATTTTAGACGAGAAGCAGGCGGCGATCGATGCCGGAAACTACAAATAGAGGCCTAGGCGAGGAGGACGGAGAGATGCTGAAGCTGAAAACAGCCCCTTCCGAGCTAAAGCCGATCATCGAGCGCGTCGCGGAGTACACCTTCGGGATGGACTTGACCTGGGATTGGCCGTGCGGCGTCGCCTATTACGGGATCAGCCGGGCGTTCGAAGCGACCGGGGAAGCGGCATACGTGGAGCGAATGGTTCAATGGTGCAACGAGTACATCGAGGCGGGGCTCCCGGTTTGGACGGTAAATGCCTGCGCGATGGGGCATATGCTGCTCACGTTGTATGAACAAACGAAGGAGCAGAAATATCTCGACCTGATCCTGAGCAAAATCGATTATCTCCAAAACCAGGCTCCACGGTTCGGGGACCGGGTGCTCCAGCATACCGTGTCGGCGGGGAATGATTTTCCTGAGCAATGCTGGGCGGATACGTTGTTTATGGCGGCGTATTTCATGCTCCGCACCGGGGTGCTGCTGGGTGAGAAGCCTTTGATCGACGATGCGCTCCATCAGTTCTACTGGCATATCAACTATTTGCAGAGCGAAGACACGGGCCTGTGGTATCACGGGTACAATCACCTCAACCAAGATCATATGTCCGGCATTTACTGGGGGCGTGCCAACGCCTGGGCGGCATATACCATGTCCCGCGCGGCCAAGAGATTGCCGGAGGCCTATTTATATCCGCCGATGATGCATCTATGGAGTTCCTTGCGCGATCAGTTGGCTGCGATGAAGAAGCTGCAGCATGAGGACGGTTTGTGGGGCACCGTGCTCAATTACCCGGGCGCTTATGGCGAAGTCTCCGCCACGGCAGGGATCGCAGCGGCGATGATCACCCAGGGCAATCCGCTGCACGCTAAATATGTGCAGAAAGCGCTGGACGGGGTGCTGGCGAACATCGCCGAGAATGGACGGGTCTTGAACGTATCCGGCGGGACCGCTGTCATGAAGGATATCGAAGGATATCTTCACATCGATCGAAAATGGGCGCAGGGCTGGGGGCAAGGATTGACGCTCGCCTTGCTGGCCGCCGTGATCGAAAACGGGAAAATCGAGTAAAGCAGGTCTTAAGTGAAACCACGGATGTGGTTTCGCTTTTTTTTGTGCTATTCGTTAAGTTTCATTAAAGGTTCGCGCGTTAAGCTAATTCCATCAAGACAAAGACATCCGAGAAAGGAGGTGAGTGTCGTGAGACGATCTTCCATCACGGTTGGGATGGCGGTTATGGCGATTGTCCTCTTCACGGCGATCGTTTGCTCCCAACTGTTTGGCGCGACGACGGCCAGTGCCCACATGGGCCAGCATCAAGGCTGGCATGATGCCTTTCGCTACGAGCAGCATGGGATGCCGATGATGCCATCGGACAGCCGGGCGGAGGCGAGCGCCAAGCCGTTGTGGCCGATTCTGCTCCATTTGGCTTTATTAATTGGCGGTGCCGCGTTGTTTGTTAAGGCAAGCGGATTGATGAAATGGGCGGGTGCCGTATTTGCCGTGATTAGCGCGATGAGCTTGTTAACCCCATTGTGGGGGCTGATCGTTGTCATTTTGGGTTACTTCTTGTACCGAAAATGGACAAGCCATCATCCGCAACCGTATGCAAATTCGCAAGAATCTATCGTGATTCCATATCCAATCGACATCGGTCAGAACCGAGGCCGATTCCTGGATGAATGGGAACGCAAACAATATAAGGAGGAAGAATAAAATGGGGATTTTCGGAAGAATGAAGGACATGGCGGCGGCCGATACGCATCATCTGCTGGATCGAATGGAGGACCCGGTCAGCATGGCTAAATATTATATCCGGCAGCTCGAGGATCAGATTGACCATGCCCGCTTAGCTTTAAGAAACCAGCTTGCCGCCGAGCAGCATTACGATCTGCTGGTTGCCCAAACCGGACAAGTGATTGAGAAACGCATCCGCCAAGCCGGACTGGCGGTTGGTCGCGATCAAGATGACATTGCGAAGCTGGCGATTCAGGAGAAGTTGCATCATGAGAAGCTGCAGCAAACGTACCTGGAGCAGCGCGAGGTCATTCGGAAACAAACGGCGGCCTTGCAGGAAGAAATCGGTCGATTAGTAGAGCTGCATAAGGACCTCAGCAACAAGCTGACGTTCCTCCTGGCACGCAAGAATGCCATGACCGCACTGCGGGCAACCTCCGCCGCTGTAACGGCAGGCGACACCGGGAGAATCGTCCGCGGATTCGATCGCATGGAGCAAAAGGTGATGCGGCTTGAGGCCGAGGTGTCGGCTACAAGAGCGGTGGATCAAGCCGGGTTTCGATTGGCCGACTGGTCGGAACAGGATGAAGTGCAAGCCGAACTGGCCAAGCTGAAAGCAGCCAAACAAAGCCTATAAGAGGTTGCGGTTAAGTCATCAGCCTCAACAATGCAAGAGCCTGCCGAACATACCGGCAGGCTCTTGTTAATGTTTGGTCTTGACCGCAAGTTTTACGCTGGATTGCTGGTGAAGAATGCGTACGAGTTGCTCCTGCATGTATAAAGGGGAGTGGATGAACCCGCTTTCGATCCAATGGAAAATCAACCCGAGCAGCGCATGCAGCGAATAAATAACCATCAACTCCGTGTCGATTACCTGAGTCTCACAACTTTCGCATCGCAGGTCTTCCATGATGATTTGTTTTAGAGACACAAGGATTTTTTCGCGGAGTGTTGGAAGAACTTCACTGCGGGTCAGCACGGTATAAAAATCGGCGTTCTGGGCAATGTGATCGAAAATCATCACGGAGTGCGCATGGAGCTCCTGCGGATATAATACATCGACCTTCTCATACGGCGCCCGGAAGGCATGCAGCAGATCCTGGATTTTATCTTCGATCGTATCGTTTAACAGTTCCTCTTTGGTCCCATAGTTCGCATAAAACGTCCCGCGATTATAACCGGCTTGCTGGGCGATCTCCGTAATCGTGATCGCGTGAAACGGTTGCTGCGTCATCAACTGAAGCAAGCCGGTTCGCAGCGCTGATTTGCTTCGAAGGACTCTCGGGTCCAATTTCGACGTTGAGTGTGGCATCGTTTCATCTTCTTTCCTGGGTTTCGTAAACAAAACGTTCAAGCTTGTCCATTAAGCAACAAAGCAACGTATTTTGCTGATTGCAAGCGCTTACTGTGATTTTTATACTTGAATTGCAGATGGTGATTAATCAACATATGTACATTTTATCATAAAAAGCGGAGGGATACGCGATATGAAGTTAAATGGGAAAATAGCGGTTGTCACCGGGGCAGCTTCGGGGATGGGGAAAGCGATCGCGGAGTTGTTTGCGGCAGAAGGTGCCAAAGTCGTTGTTTCCGACCTCAACCTGGAGCAAGCCGGGAAGGTTGTTGAGGGCATTGAAAGCCGGGGCGGTGTGGCAATTGCAATTACGGCCAACGTGGCCGTAGAAGAAGATGTTCAGCGATTGATTGACAGTACCGTAAGCCGCTTCGGTACGGTGGATATCCTGGTCAACAACGCGGGCATTATGGATAACTTTGTTCCTGCCGGTGACATGACCGACGCGTTGTGGGACAAGGTCTTCGCCGTGAATACGACGGGCCCGATGCGGACGATCCGCAAGACGCTTCCTATTTTTATGGAGAAAAAAGCGGGGGTTATCGTGAACATCGCCTCCGCCGGCGGTTTGTTCGGGTCCCGGGCAGGAGCGGCTTACACCGCATCCAAACACGCTGTCGTTGGGTTGACGAAGAACGTGGGCTTTCAATACGCCACGCTCGGGATTCGCTGCAATGCGATCGCCCCGGGTGCGGTGGAAACCAATATCGGCTCGACGCTCACGGCGGTTAATCCGTTTGGCATGGAACGGGCCCAAGTCGGAATGGGGATCAACCCCGGTCTTGGAAAACCCGAGGATATCGCGAAAGTTGCCTTGTTCTTGGCCTCCGACGAATCCAGCTTCATCAACGGAACAACGATTACCGCGGATGCCGGCTGGACAGCTTATTAAGTAATACGGCAGGCGGTTCTGCATAAAAAGCGGGCTCGAACCGTACTCTAACGCCTAGGCATGTATATTTACGCAAGTAAAGGAGAGTGCTCTAAGCGATGGCGAAGGATTCGAAACAATCGGCTGCAGAGCGGGAGAAAACCCCGAAAGCAAAGCAACCGGCACATTCAAAGCCGGCCCAGGATACGGAGTTTGCCGAGGAATTGACGAAAAGCGATATCCAGTCGGCATTTCAAAACCCGGTTACCGGTGAAGAGCGTTTATATTAGTGCCTGAAGTCTAAAATGATTTGGAGAAGACAGCTCTCTCTTGGGAGAGGCTGTCTTTTATTTTGCGTCGGGATGGACAAACTTGACTTTGAAATACCTATTTTATACATTTGTAAACGACGCTTGAGGGCGGTTAACGAAATCATTCAAGAATTTATCCATTGGTTTGAGTTAAGGGAGGCAGTTACGGATGAGCATAAGCACGATTGATTTAATCAAAAGCCGGAGAAATATTAAGGCGTTTAAATCGGACCCCGTCGAGGAAGAGGCGTTGATTAGCTGGCTAGAAGCCGCAAGCTTCGCACCGAATCATCGGTGCAATGAGCCGTGGGAACTGCTTCGCATCGGACCGGAAACGCGGGCGAAGCTGAAGCATAAGAGCGACTTCTGGGGCGCTCCTGTCGTGATCGCTTTATTGTCCAAACCCGGAGCCACTGGGCTCGAGCGGGATGAAAATGTAATGGCGGCCGCTTGTTTTGCGCAAAATTTCCTGTTGGCCGCTCATGAGGCCGGCGTCGGGACATTCTGGTCATCCATCGGCGGCTTGCCGCATAACCGCGAGCTTCTTGGCGTGGAGGAAGGCTACGAGGTGATTGGGGTATTCGGCATCGGGTACCCAATTGAGGTGCCGGCTGCGAAGCCGAGAACGCCAATTAAAGAGAAAATTAAAACGCTGCCCTAATCCGGAGGCAGGCAAGGCAAGTGAATAACTGATCCAATCTTAAAAGCCGCGTTCCACCCCAGTGAGGGGAGGGCGCGGCTTAAGCACTTCGTATTGATAAACGTCAAAAAACATGCTATATTTGAATAACATGCGTCAGGTATTCAGTATTTGAGTATACATTTCCTAATTTTATTGTACAGAAAAAATCACTTCAAGTCAACCCCCATTTTTACGAAAGGAGTGCTGATTATGAATCAGGAGCTACAGCGGGAACAGGAACGGTTGGACTGTGTGATGGAGGTCCTCGCAGAGAGCATTGGCGAACTGGAGGAGGATGCTTCGCGGCATAGAAATGAAGTCGTTGAGTTCCGCAAGCATTTCTGGGAGGATGTTACGGTCAATCTGGATAATTTCGACGACTTTCTGGAAACGGTGATCAGCCTGCGCCAACAGGCCGAAGTATTGTCGTTAAGCCAAAGCAGCCATCGCCAAGCTTCTAAACGTCGGGCCGCGCTGCTGCGAATGCAGGAGAATCCTTACTTCGGACGGATCGATTTTGCCGAAGAAGGTGAGCCGGAGATGGAGCAGGTTTATATCGGCGTCTCCTCTTTGATGGATCCAAGCGGGGAGCGGTTTCTGATTTACGATTGGCGGGCACCAATCTCCAGCGTGTATTACGATTACGCGCCTGGACCAGCTGAGTACTCCACGCCCGGCGGGATGATTCATGGGGAGTTGAAGAGGAAATGGCAATATCTGATTCGCCGGGGGCGGATTGAATCGATGTTCGATACTTCGCTGACGATCGGAGACGAGGTGCTGCAGGAGGTACTTGGTCAAACCGCCAATTCGCAGATGCGCAGCATCGTGGCAACGATCCAGCAGGAACAGAACCGGATCATCCGGCACGATCGCGCCCGGCTGCTCATTGTCCAAGGCGCAGCCGGCAGCGGGAAAACCTCGGCAGCTTTGCAGCGGATCGCTTATTTGCTATACAAATACCGCGAACGGATAACGGCGGATCAGATCGTGTTATTTTCGCCCAATGTGATGTTTCAGACTTATGTATCCGGCGTGCTTCCCGAACTTGGCGAAGAGAACATGCAACAGGTGACGTTCCAGGAATATCTCGATCACCGGCTTAGCGGCCTCTTCAAGGTCGAGGATGCTTACGCGCAACTGGAATACTTACTGACGGCGAACGACAATCCGGATTATCCGGCGCGTATGGCCGCGATTCGTTTAAAGGCGTCCGTGTCATTTTTGGAGGCGATTCAAGCTTATCGTTCTACCTTGGAGCAAAGCGGCATGCGATTCCTGCCTCTACAGTTTCGCGGGGAGACGTTGATCACGGCTGAAGAAATGACGGAGCAATTTTACAGCGGTGACGAGACCCTGCGTTTATCCGGACGAATCGAACGGCTGACGACATGGTTGAACGAACGGATCGGTGAAATCGAGAAGTTGGAGCGCCGAAAGCCATGGGTGCAGGATGCGATTGAGCTGCTCAGCAATGAGCAATACGAACGGGCTTATGAGCAGATTCGCAAAAAACACGGGTTGACCGAGGATTCCGATGAAGAGATCGAAGGCGAACGCTTATCGAGAGAACTGGCTCGCATAATCGTTCGGAAGAAGATGAAGCCGTTAAGGGAGATGATCCGCGAGCTGCGGTTCTTCGACCTAACTGGCATTTATAAACAGCTATTTGAGATGCCGATGCTCCACACCAGCTCCGGGTTGGAAGCGGAGGAGGCGGAATTGCGGGAAGACTTGGTGGATATTTGCCGCATCACGATTCGGAATCTCGATGAAGGCAAATTGTTTTACGAGGATGCGACCCCCTTTTTGCTGCTGCATGAGCTGATTCTTGGGTTCCAGACGAACGTGTCCATCCGCCATGTATTGATCGATGAGGCGCAGGATTACTCCCCGCTCCAATTCGAGTTTATCAAAAGGCTGTTTCCCGCCGCGAAACTGACGGTACTCGGTGATTTCCATCAGGCGATCTTTGCTCATGCCGCCAGTATAGCTGATTTCCAGGAGCTAACTCGCCTTTACGGGCCGGAAGCTACCGAAACGATCTTACTGCGTCGCAGCTATCGGTCGACCCGGCCGATCGTTGAGTTCACGCGGAGCCTGATCCCCGGCGGCGAAAACATCGAGCCGTTTGAGCGTAAAGGGGAGAAGCCGACGTTGACGCAGGTGGCCGACCTTTCGGAACTGCACCGCCTTATTGAACACAAGGTTGCCGATTTGAAAGCTCGCGGGGCGGATACGATTGCGATCGTATGTCGGTCAGCAGCGGAAAGCGCAGCTGCTTATGAAGCCCTGGGAGAAGAACGAATCCGCGAGTTCAAGCTGGTGACCCGTGATTCGATTGAATACAAGCAGGGCGTGGTGGTTATTCCGGCTTATTTAGCAAAAGGCATCGAGTTTGACGCGGTGATTATTTACGATGCCTCTGCACGGTCCTATGGGGAAGAGAGCTTGCGGCGGTTGTTCTACACGGCCTGCACTCGCGCGATGCACCATTTGCAGCTGTTTAGCGTGGGGAGGGCAAGTCCGTTTATGGGGACGGCGATCTCCAAGGGTCTGATGAAGGTTGAGGACTAAGGAGTGTTAGACTGAATTCGAGCCATTTGCGGCACCCCAATTGACAAAACATCCCAAAAGGAATATGGTGTAAATAGTAAGTAGTAAGTAGTAAGTAGTAAGTAATAAGTGGTTTTGTCAAAGATAAGGTCACTCGATTCCAGGTCGATGGGGGAGTTTGGCGATGGCAGAGTTTACCGATTTTAGCTTGGCACAACGGTTTTCGATGATCGCGCTGAATGCGCAGCGAAGTAACATGATGACGACCGTCAAGAAGATATCGCTTCGTGCGATGGCGGCTGCTGTTATTCTGGAGGTTTATCTGGACGGCGGGTTAACCGGTGCGAAGGGCAAAATCCAGCCTGCAACGAGGACGGGGGAGAACACCCCAAACGGGGAAGCGGCTTACCGAGAGATGATCCTCGATGGGGTTCGTTTGAAAGCTCGCGGTCGTCAACATGACTTGTTCTGGTGGTTGAAGCATGCTTCTTCGCTGTCCAAAAGGAAGTTGGCTCGTTTTGAGCTCGTCATGGCGAAGACTCTGTCGGATCTCGGGGCCTTGGAGGAGATCCCGAATTTGCTCGGTTGCGATATGTATTACGAATCGGCAGGCTTATCGATCAAGGAGTATCGCTGTCCGATTGATGAATATACGAGGATGACGGAGGGGTTCCGTGCGGAGATCCTGGAGGAGGGACAGGTCAGCGACGATGCGATTTGCCTTTTGTGGCTGCTGCGGGAGAGCGGCTGCTTGCCAGATCTCTTTTCGCGGAATGAACTGGACCTTGTGGCGGCACGAATGAACGAGTTGGACCCCAGCAATTCGTTGGCGCATACGCTATTTCCGATTCAAATCTATCGGGGATGGGAATTTGCGATCAAGCATGTTTTACGTATGAAGAAAACGTTCATTCGCACTTCGGTCGGCACCGGCATGCTCTTCCTGTTCCCTTTGCTGGATCGCACGCAGGCGGTGTTTATTGAGACGGAGGCCTGGTTCTCCAACTCCAAGCAACGCCTAGAGGCCGTCAAAGAGCGGCTTGAGGCGCAAGGTCATGTATTTACTGTGCTGAAGGACGGAGAGATTCCCACGATCAAAATCGATAATCTGGTTTATGAAGCGGTTCCTCATTTTGTCACGGTGCGCATCCCGATCCAAGGGGTACGACTGCTTCCGAAACGCCCGATTTAAAGGAGTCCTGCCCCTATGTCCAGACAACGTACCATGGAAGCCATTCTGGCCTCGGAGTTCGTGACGATCGGCGAACTGGCGCGGCTGACGGCGACCCGCTACAGTACCTTGAAGTTCTACACGGAAGAAGGCATGCTGCCGTTCGAGCAGGCTGAAGAGAATCTGACGCGCCGGTACCGGCGGGAAGAAACGGTAGAACGAATCTCTTGGATCAAGCAACTGCGTTCCGAGGGAATGTCGGTCCCGGAGATCAAAACGAAGCTGATGGAAGAATCATAGACTCCTTAGGATAAGACCTCTGCGTTGGCGGGGGTCTTTTTTATAACAGAATCGTTGCTTCCGCCTCCTAACTATGGTTGTATAATTATGGAAGGGTGCAGCCTAAATTTGAAAGTGGGTTTAAGGATGAATAGGATCACAGTTTATCATTATGATGCGTTTTCAACCAAACCGAACTACGGAAATCCGGCTGGCGTCGTTCTTCATGCGGATTCCTTAAGTGATGTGGATATGCAGCAGATCGCTAGCGCCGTGGGATTTAATGAGACCGTATTTGTGCTCAAGTCCAGCGTAGCCGATCTGCGGTTGAGGTATTTTACTCCCGGGCACGAGATCAATTTATGCGGGCATGCGACCATAGCCTCGATCCATTGTTTGAAGGATAAAGGGGTTTTGCAGGAAAAAACCTCTCTTTCGATTGAAACCCGTGCCGGAGTTTTGCCGGTCTCTTTGAAGACGGCGGATCCTACGCTGGAGATTGAAATGAGGCAAGATCGTCCGCAATTCCTCTCATTTAGCGGGGACGTTGAACTGTTAGCGGAATCCCTGGGTTTGACCAGCAGCGAAATCGAATCATCCCTCCCCATCGTCTATGGCAGTACAGGAACCTGGACATTATTAGTCCCCATTCGAAGGTTATCCTCATTCATGAAAATGGCCCCCAAGAATCGCATATTTCCTGACATCTTGAAAGAAAACCCAAGGACTTCTATCCATCCTTTTTGTATGGAAACGCACGACCCGGGTGCATTTATGCATGCACGACATTTCTCGTCTCCGTATTCAGGCACCATAGAGGATCCGGTTACGGGAACGGCCTCGGGTGTAATGGGAGCGTATTATTTAACTTATATGAATCAAGTAGAGAGAAAGGTTGAGTTTCTCGTTGAGCAGGGGATGGAAATCGGGAGAGATGGAAGAGTATTCGTGCAAGCCACAAGAGGAGATCAAAATCAGGATTTGGAGATATCCATCAGAGGTACCGCGGTTTTCGTAAAGGAAATGAAGATCGAATAGCGGAGGTCTTTAATAATGAAACAAGGTCATCAGGTGAACAAAGGCTGGCTATGGATGACGGTCTATTTCATATTGTTGATCCTAGCCACAAATCACGTTTACGGTTATTCATTATTGGACTGCTTCCTGGAATTCAGTGGGATTGGTAGCTGGACGAAGGATGGGCAGACCCAGTGGCATATTAGCTCCTTAATTGCAATTCCTCTATTATTATTTTGCCTGTACCAGACGCTTCGTTATTTGAGGGAGAAGTATCCTAGAATCCTGCTTATTATGTTAATAGCATCGGTAATCTTGAGTGTGGTGTATCCCCAGATAACCAAAGGGATCGTTTAGGTAATGGGCTAATCGGGGGTGATTCGATGCGAAGAAGAATTGATGAAAAACTACAGATTGAGTTGTTTGACCTAAGTCATACCGTTAATTTGTTCGAGCTTATTCAAAACAACCGGGATCATTTTGGCAGGTGGCTTGAATTTCCGCATCATACTCATACTTTTGAAGATGTTAAGGACTTCATTACAAGATCCATTCATAAAAATGCAACCGGGACTTGCCCAAGACTTTGAAGGAAGAGGTGTCATAAGCCGAGCATGTCGCGAAGTTGTTAGGTATGTATTTGAAGAGCTAGAGCTCAATCGTATCGAAATTAGAGTTCAACCTGAAAACTTAAAAAGCCGAAAAATCCCTGAAAACATTGGATTTGTTCGAGAAGGCACCCTGCGCCAAGCGGAATGGTTCATCGACCGTTTTGTGGATAAGGTGATTTATGGACTACTAAAGGAGGAGTGGATCACAAGCGGGTGATTATTCATGCCTTCGGAGAGTGGACTGCAATCATAGAGGGATTGAACTACAACAAGTACCAGATCAGAGGACGAAACGTGTATAGTCAATCAAGGACCTAGAGGACCATCCCTATCAATAAGCAGTGGGTGATATGATGAAACGTATTTTTCTCATCAGGCATTGTAAGGCAAACGGTCAGGAGCCTTCGGCGGAACTTGCGGAAGAGGGGCGGCTTCAAGCGGAGCAATTGGCGAATTTGTTAGGTGACCGATCTATCGATAGCATTGTGACCAGCCCCTACCAAAGGGCAATCTCAACGATCCAGCCGCTAGCAAAACGATTAACTTTACCCATACAAAGAGATGATCGACTCAGTGAGCGGATTTTGTCTGCTATCGATTTGCCGGATTGGATGGATCACTTAAGGCTGTCGTTTGAAGATCCCGAATTGAAGTTACCTGGTGGTGAATCCTCACATGAGGCGATGACCCGGGGAGTTGTTGCCATCCAAGATCTCATCCAACGGCCGGAAAGGAATATCGTTGTGGTGACGCACGGAAATCTAATGGCACTAATCTTGAAACACTTTGATGATTCATTTGGGTTTGAGGCATGGAGTCGGCTTACGAATCCGGATGTGTATGAGCTGGGGGTTACTAGGGATAAGGCAATTGATGTAAAGCGTCTTTGGAAGTAGTTTGGTTTTTCTAATCAGATTTGTAGGAGGGTGTACGGTGAGACGCTTTATACTCTTTGTTCTTTTCCTCTTTATTTATACTCTCGTACCGCTATCGATCATTCGTTTGATTGAGTTCCTGAATCCGAGAATTGACGAGTTACTTCAGGCAGATACCTACACCCTGGGCAGTAAAATGACTTGGATTATTAGTTATTACGTTGTGGGGATGTTAAATTTAATTTATTTTAGTTCCAAAACAAAGGTATTAGGATTTATTTTCATGTGGATCCTCGGATTAGAAGGGATTGGTGTATCTTTGGTTTTATATGCATTTAATAGTTCAGATCAAGACATAGTGGGGTTCCCTATTTTTTCATGGGATTTCGGTATTTGGCTGTATGCTGTGTCGTTTAGTTTGCTCTATAATCTAATCTTATTTCTAGTTACCCATGGACATATTTATAAAAGAAATCTGAAGCAATGATCGATCGATGGGAGGTTTACATCTTGTCCGAACACGAAGAAATGTTGAACGGCGGTAACATTAATCAGGTCGTGAAAGTAGGGGGAACCGTACGCAGAAAGGCGGAGCCCAACCCTTATGTGTATGATTTACTCAAACACCTTGAATCCAAAGGTTTTGCCCACTCCCCGAGATATTTGGGGCAAGATGATCAGGGGAGAGAAATGCTAACTTATCTTGAAGGCGATGTGCCGGGGAACAACTATCCTGAAATCGATCAATATATGTGGTCGGACAGCGTGCTTACCGAGTTGGCTAAGCTCTTGAGAAGTTATCATGATGCCACTGAAGGATTTGCAACCACCCATGAATCGGTCAACCGTTACTCCGATGAATCGAGGCATGAAGTGGTCTGTCATAACGATGCGGCATTGTATAATATTGTGTTTGATCACCAACGGCCCGTTGGAATCATTGATTTTGATATGGCCGGGCCCGGTCCTCGGTTGTGGGATATCGCCTACACCTTGTATACTTCCGTTCCGCTTACTGCTTTTTCACCGGGAGAAGTGGATCGCGAGGTTGTTCCTTATGCTCGGGAGAATCATGCTTCTTGGCGAAAAAATAGGATTGAGCTGTTCTTCCAATCTTACGGGATGGAAGTCCCTGGAGACTTTAAGAATTGGGTCATTTCTCGAATCCAAGCCATGTGCAGTACCTTATCCGATCGTGCCGCTGCCGGAGACCCGGCCTTTCTCAAGCTTGTTGAAGAAGGCCATTTAGCTCACTACGAGAAGGAAGTCAGATTCCTTGAGGAGCATTTTGAGGATTGGACTTAACACCCTAATTGAAGGCGGTTTAAAATGAATTATCCGAATATGGAAACCGAGAGATTACTCATGAGAGAATTAACTTTGGAAGATGCAGATGCGGTCTACAGGCATTTTTCGGTGCCGGAGGTCACGAAATTTATGGATATTAAGGTTTGTAAAGACATCCAGGAGGCTGAAGAGATCATCGCCTTCCATGTCCATGATTCTGGTTGCCGATATGGATTGTTTAGCAAGGATACCAAGGAGCTCATCGGGACATGCGGTTTCCATTGTTGGTCTACCGAAGATAACCGGGAAACCAAAGCGGAAATCGGTTTTGATTTAACACCAGGTTATTGGGGCAAGGGACAATGCATTGGAGGGGAATCCAATGAGAATTGAGCAAGCCAATCCAACGAATCTTGATGCCGTAACTCGTTTGGCGTTGAAGCTTTGGCCGGAACATAAATGGACGGAACTACAAGGTGAGTTCGAAGATTTGCTAGTATCCGAGAAAGATAAGGTCTTTCTTGCTGCCATTGATGCTAACTATATCGGATTCTTGCATATGTCTCTTCGCTTTGACTACGTCGAAGGCTCTAGTTCAAGTCCCGTCGGGTACATGGAAGGCATTTACGTTGACGAGAGTCAACGAAACCAAGGCGTCTCCAAGAAATTGGTGGAGGCGGGGGAAGTTTGGGCGAAATCTCTGGGATGTAAAGAGTTGGGGTCGGACACAGGATGGGATAACCATGTAAGCCAAGCGTTTCATCAGCGCATTGGTTTTAGGGAAGCCGGAAGAATCGTGGCGTTTATTAAGGAGATTGATTAACTTCGAAAGGATGAACTGAGATGCCCCATCTTATTGGAGATGAGATTATTCTTAGGGAATACCGTGATTCGGATTTGGACTTTATTCAACAATGGGTGAATGATCCAGAAATAACCAGCACTCTATCTGATAACTTCTTATATCCTCATTCCAGGGTTGAGACGGAAACCTTCTTTCGGACGATGGTTGAAGGGAAGACTAGTAACAAAAATTTTGTCATTGGGGCCAAGGATTCCTTGGAATATCTAGGTCAAATTGATTTATACAGAATAGACTGGAAGAATCGATTTGCTTCCCTAGCGATTGTCATCGGAAGAAAAGAGTGCTTGGGCAAAGGGTACGGTACCGAAGCCATTCGGCTATTATTGAAATTTGCTTTCGAAGAACTCAATTTAAATCGCATTGATCTCGAAGTATATGAGTATAACGAAAGAGCTTATAAATGTTATCTCAAATGTGGGTTCAAAGAGGAAGGGAGATTCCGACAGAAGATCTACCGAGTGGGACGATATTGGGATAGCATTTTCATGAGTGTATTAAAAAGCGAGTTTGAACAGTTATGAACCGCTTTGTAATCATGACGGTCGGAATGACGCACAGTGGAAAAACGACATTTGCCACGGAGCTGGAAAAAGTCATGCAGCAAGATGCGGTTGTTATTGATCAGGACAATCATGCGGAGTTTATTAACAAGCATTATATGAAACTACGCCCTTCGGAAGGGCCAAACATGTTAAAGTTCTCTATCACCAATACCATTGTGGCGTATGCGGTAGAGCACAGTCACATGCACATCCTATTGAGTAATTCGAATTTGCATGAACCCTCGCGAAGGAAGGTACTTCGCTATTTTCAGGAGAAGGGATTTCAGCGAATTCTGGTTTACTTTGAGTTGCCCTACAAGTTGCTAGAGGAACGAGTAGAAAAGACGCAGAGACATCATAAGGTTTTTCGGAATGCGTCTAGTTTTTCGGAAATTCTGCAACGACAAAGAGGTTCGCAACAGGATCGACCAGGCCCGGAAGAAGCGGAATATTTATTTGTCATCAAGGATCCGTGCGACTTCCCTGTAATCATTGGACAGATCCAGGACCTCTGCATGGATAACGAACAGGGGGAGCTAAGATGAACATGGATTTCGCCACCGAAGCGGACCTCGGTTATATCAGTGAAAGGGACAAACATCTCGCAAAGCCGTTGATTTCAACCAAGATTAAGGCGAAGGAGATCTACATTCTACGGGAATCCAACCAAGAGATCGGCTGGATGAGGTTCAATTATTTTTGGGACAACACGCCGTTTATGAATCTAATCTGGATTGACGAACCTTATCGGGGTCAGGGATTTGGCAAACAGGTCGTCTTGCATTGGGAAGAACAAATGAGAGAGATGGGCTTCCAAGTCGTGATGACCTCGACGCAGTCCAACGAAGAGGCGCAGCATTTCTACCGGAAGCTTGGGTATATCGATGTCGGGTGTTTATTGCAGGAGAAGGATCCACTCGAAATTCTCTTGTCCAAGAAGGTATAGCATAGATTGATAGGAGGGAATCGGCGGCGGCCGGTTCCCTCCTGTTTTGTTTTTAGGACGATATAAGGTCGTTGTCTGGAATTCCGGACGCTTCTACCATAAAGGGGAAAACGAGATGAGGTGATGTGAATTGAAAACGATTCTTGAGCTGGAGCAGCGTTTGAGCGAGCCCTCGGATCGGCTAATTCAGGACCTGGTCCAACTCGAAGGCGATGTGCTGATTCTGGGGGTCGGGGGGAAAATGGGCCCCAGCTTAGCCAAGCTGCTTGCCCGGGGCTTGGCATCCGCAGGGAAGAATGCCAGGGTCACCGGCGTTTCCCGCTTCTCCTCGGGTTCTCTGCGGGAGGAGCTGGAGGATTCGGGCATCCGCACCCTTTCGGCGGATTTACTGGATGAAGCAGCGTTGTCACGCCTGCCGGAGGCGCGGAATGTCATTTACATGGCTGGGCATAAATTCGGAACAGCTGGACGCGAGTATTATACCTGGGCCATGAATGCCTATTTGCCGGGACGGGTGGCGGAGAAATTTAAAGCCTCGCGGATCGTGGCTTTCTCGTCCGGCAATATTTACCCGCTAACGGCGGTCTCCAAGGGTGGGGCTTCGGAAGAAACTGCACCCGCGCCAATCGGCGAATATGCGCAATCTTGCTTGGGGCGGGAGCGGGTGTTTGAATATTTTTCCCGTAAAAACGGTACCCCGCTTGTCAACTTCCGGCTGAATTATGCAATTGATCTGCGGTATGGCATTTTGCTGGAGGTAGCCAAAGCAGTGAAGGAACAGGAATCCATTGACCTTAACATGGGCCTGGTGAACGTCATTTGGCAAGGGGACGCCAATGAGATGGCCATCCGTTCTCTGCTGCATTGTGATTCGCCCCCGAAAACATTAAACGTCACCGGACCGGAGACGGTATCGATCCGTTGGCTGGCCGAACGGTTTGGGGAAGACTTCGGGATCCAACCGGTATTCACCGGGGAGGAGCAGGCGACGGCGTTATTAAGCAATGCCTCCGCTTCGCATGCTTTATTGGGTTATCCACGGGTTTCACTAAGGGAGATGATACGTTGGACGGCGGATTGGGTAGAGGCGGGCGGAGAGACGTTAGGTAAACATACGCATTTTCAAGAAAGGGGAGGGGTGTTCTGATGGGCGAGCAACCCCAGTTGAAACCCGAGCTGCGCAAGCTGCTGCATCGCGGAGCGGTGATTCCCGCGCACCCGCTGGCGCTGGACGCCGCGCGCCGGTTGGATGAGCGCAGACAACGCGCGTTAACGCGGTATTATATCGCCGCTGGAAGCGGCGGGATCGCGGTAGGGGTTCACTCCACGCAATTTCAGATCCGCGACCCTGAAATCGGATTGTTCGAGCCGGTGCTCCGCCTAGCTGCCGAGGAGGTGGAAGCCGCCGGGCTTCAGCGCCCGTTCCTCAAGGTAGCGGGCATCTGCGGCCCAACCGAGCAGGCGGTTCGCGAAGCCGAGCTGGCCGCCGGTCTCGGGTATGACCTGGGGCTGGTCAGCAACGGCGGGCTGTCGGACTACAGCGAGGCGGAACTGATCCGCCGCACCGAAACGATCTCTGCAGTGCTTCCCGTCTGCGGGTTTTATTTGCAACCGGCGGTGGGAGGGAAGCGGCTTAGCTACGCGTTTTGGCGCGAGCTGGCGGAACTGCCGGGGGTTATGGCGATCAAAATCGCCCCCTTTAACCGCTACCAGACGCTGGACGTAGTGCGAGCGGTATGTGAGTCCAGCCGCCGGGACGACATCGCACTTTATACCGGAAACGACGATAACCTTGTTGCGGATTTACTCACGGTGTACAACTTCCGTACCCCTGCGGGGCAAACGGTGGAACAACGGATCGTCGGCGGTCTGTTGGGCCACTGGGCGGTATGGACGTCTAAAGCGGTGGAGCTGATGGAGGAGATCATCGCCCTTCGCGACAGCGGTGCCCCCATCCCTGAGGAGCTACTAACCCGGGGCGTAAGGATCACCGATGCGAATGCAGCTTTTTTTGATGCGGCTAACGGGTTTCAAGGTTGTCTTCCCGGCATCCATGAAGTGCTGCGACGCCAAGGCTTGTTGGCCGGTCGATGGTGCCTCGACCCGGAGGAGGAGCTGTCACCCGAACAAATTGCAGAAATTGATCGCGTCTATCACGCATATCCTGATCTTAACGATGATCAGTTTGTCCAAGAAGGATTGGAAGAGTGGCTGGGCTTTGCAGAGCATTAGGTTGGCTAATAGCCAATGAAGTCAGCATGGGAGGAGGCAAACAGAGCGAATGGCGCTAAGTGAACAAGCAAAGACCGCAACACGGCGTTTTTACTGGAACGAGGCGGATCGACCCTTTATCGTGGATACCTGCCGCAAGTATTGGCCCGAGGAAATGGAGCAGGTGCTGCACCGGGCCGATTTGGCTGAGCGGAACACGTTTATTTTCACCCATCGATGGGATATGGAGCGCTGTGAAGAGGAGGTAGCCTTCCCGAACGGCATCGATTGGGTTTACCGGCACAACGAGGATCTGGAATGGCTTGTGATGCTGAACCGGGCGAGGTACATGGGTGAGCTGGGGCAAGCTTACTGGTTAACCGGCCAAGAATCTTATGCGCTGGCATATATCCGGCTGCTGGAGGATTGGATGGGGCAAAACCCGCTATCTGAAGCAGAAGTGCGGGCGAGCGCCGATCGTAACTTCAATGTCAAGGATACCTGGCGCAAGCTGGACAGCGGCATCCGAATCACCCATTGGCTTAAAGGCTACTATTGCGTCCGCAGCTCAGAGCATTGGGGGGCGGAGGAAGAGGCGTTATTCCTCGAAGCAATTCGTCGGCACGGGATGTACCTGTACATCGCCTATACTTCGCATGACCGGCAAAGCAACTGGGGATTTCTCGAAACAAACGGTTTGTTTCAATTAGCGCTTTTATTTCCCGAACTGGAGGAGGCGACAAGCTGGCAGGAAACCGCGATCCAGAGGTTGGTCGGAATGTGTCCGCTCCAGGTTTTTGACGACGGCCTGCAAAATGAACAGAGCAGCATGTACCATCACGAGGTGCTGCATTGCCTGTTCGAATCGGTATGGCTTGCGGAGCTTAACGGCATTGCGCTTCCGCCCATCCTGCACGATACCTTAAACCGCATGTACACCGCCTCGCTGACGATCATTCAGCCGGATGGACGGCAGCCGAATTTTAGCGACAGCGACAGTACAGATATTCGTGATGTGCTCGCAAGAGGGGCGGTGCTGTACCGGCGAGGGGATTTGAAATCACAAGCGTATGACGCATTGGATTACGAAGGAATCTGGTATTTCACGCAAAAAGGGTTCGAGCTTTACGAGAAACTTGAAGCGACTCCGCCGGAATTCGTCTCCAAGGAGCTGACGCAAGGCGGGTATGCCTTCATGCGCAGCGATTGGCAGCCTACGGCTCGTTATCTCTGGTTCGATAACGGTCATATGGATGTGATTCGGGCCCACGGCCATGACGATGCCCTGCATATCAGCTTGTTTGCTTACGGCCGCGAGTTTCTGGTCGATCCGGGACGGTACACTTACATGGAGAACCGGGAACGCCAGTATTTCAAGGAATCGTTCCAACATAATACGATTTCCGTTGATGGACGGACGATATCGGATTACGTGGATTCCTGGAAGTGGAAGAACGTCGCTCGTTCACTGGGCCGCGTATGGCGGACCGCTTCGGAATACGATTTTGCCCAAGGAGGCCATGACGGCTACTGGCGTTTTCCCCAACCGGTTCAGGTGCTGCGGCAAATCCTGTTTGTGAAGCCGGATTATTGGGTTGTCGTCGACACCTGTCTCTCTCATGGTGAGGAGGAGCACGCCTATGCGTTGCCGTTTCATTTGGCCGAAGGCCTAGAAGTGCGGTTCCAACCCGATGGCCATCTCGTGATCGGAGACGCCGTTGGCAGTGATGGACCGGTGCTGCGGATCCTTCCGCTTGACCCGGTGAAGATCGAGGTTGAACCCAGCTGGATTTCCCGCCACTATAACGAAAAGACGCCCGCCAACAAAGTGGTGCTCCGCCAATCCGGTCAGAGATTCACGCAGTTTGTTACGGTATTGTACCCTGCCCGGCGGCAGAGCGAGGCCCCGCCGGTTCTCCGGCAGCTGGACGTTCTGGACAGCTATGGCAGTCCGGTCTCGAAGGAGCTGGCGATGGCCCTATCGATTACGCATGATGGCGGGGAGGATGCGGTGTTATTTTCGTACCAAGGGCCTCGGGGTTATCAGTTTGCCGGTGTCCACCTCAGCGGGAATGTGCTGCTGGTTCGCCGGTCTCATTCGGCAAGCTGCCCCGATCGAGCTTTTATTGTAAACGTCTAGAGCGCGGACGATTTTGGGTCGATTTAAGGACGTTGAACTCTAATTTGGGGTCCATTACTTTGAAGATAATCACAACACCACTCCCATCGACCTTCTTGAAATAGCTTACATGGGGTGGGAAATAAGCAAGGGGGATGGAAATGGGACGTCAGGGCATGAAACGGAAAGGGATCGGAGCAATCGTCATATTGACGTTTGTGTTGTTGATTTCGGCTTGTTCCGGGGGAGGAAACGGGACTCCGTCCACGAATGGCGGCGGGAACGGAGGGACCGGAGGACAGACGGAAGGCCAGCAGCAGAATCAGCCGCAGGAAACAGCCGATAAGCCGGTGGAGCTGAGACTTGGTTATTATTCCTCGGCGCAAACCGACGCCAAGATGCAGGAGCTCATCGCCAAGTTTCAGGAGAAGCATCCGAACATCACGATCAAGACGGAGTCCTCGCCGTATAATCAGTTCTTCCAGAAGCTCGACACGCAGATTGCCGCCGAAAGTGCGCCTGATCTCTGGCTGTCCGACGGCGTGCTCGTCCCGAAATACGCAGAGCGTGGCGTCTTAAAGGATTTGACCGAATGGATCGAACGGGATTTGCAGAAGGACGACTATTACGGTCTTGACTTCAACAAAGACGCGAACGGGAAATATTGGGGCGTACCGCAGGGCATTCAAATCGCGGTCCTTTACTACAACAAGGATATGTTCGAAGAAGCCAAAGTTGCTTATCCAACCGAGGACTGGACCTGGGATGATCTCAAGGCGGCGGCCGAGAAGCTGACCAAGGATTCGAACGGAGCGTATGCGACGGATGCCGCTTTTGACAAAAACAAAGTCGCGCAATACGGCTTAACGTTCTTCAGCATTACCGAAGGTTGGATGACGGTGCTGAAGTCTTACGGCGGGGGCGTCCTGGACGAATCGCTGACAAAGTCGATCATTCATACTCCGGAGAACAAGAAGGCGATGGAATGGATCGTAGACGGCATGCAGAGCGAGCTGTTAACCACCCCTTCTGATTTGAAAAGCTTCCAAAGCAACATGGCCCCATTCCCGAGTAAAGCGGCTGCGATGCGCATCGGGATCTATGCCCGCACGATCGATGCCAATGCGGCGGGGCTGAATTATGACGTGACCCTGCTGCCCAAGGGGCCGGACGGCAAACGGTTCTCCCCGGTCATCGCGAATTCCTGGGTCATCAACAAGAAAGCGGAAGGCGCAAAAGGCGACGCGGCCTGGGAATGGGTGAAATACTGGGCGACCGAAGACGAAGCACAAAATGAATGGGCAGCGCTGGGGGAAGCGGTGCCGGTCAAAAAATCAGTGGCGAACTCCGAACAATTCCTGAGCGGCAAGCCGGAGAACAAGAAGGCGTTCCTCGACAGCTTCGAATTCGCCGGCACGCTGGACGTCAACGCGGTTTGGAGCGAATGGGTCGGGAAGTTCGGGGACAACATCAACCGGGCTTTTGAAGGCGAGATCAGCGTCGACGAGGCCTTAACCCAAGCCGATAAGGACGTTCAACAGGTGTTGGATGAATTTTATAAGAAATAGAGGCGGATGCCCAATTCGATAAGAAAGCGTGATGAACATGGCGGAAAAAACGGCAGACCTAAAGGCGAGAGACCTGGCTCATACCGGGACTCCGCCGATCCGCAAAAAACGAAGTCGATTGCATAACGACGGCAAATGGGGGCTCCTGATGGTGACCCCCTATCTCGTTCATTTTCTCGTATTTGTACTCGGGTCGCTTCTCGCTTCTTTGTATTTCAGCTTCTCCGAGTATGATATCTTAAACCCGCCCCAATGGACTGGAATGGACAACTACACCAAGTTGTTGCATGAGCCGGTCTTCTGGAAGGCACTGGGGAACACCGTTTATTTCACGATCTTGTTTGTGCCGCTGCAGACGTTTTTTGCCCTCGTGCTTGCGGTCGCGTTAAACCAAAAGCTGCGGGCGTTGAAGCTGTTCCGGCTTGCGCATTTCTTGCCGGTCATCTCCTCCTGGACGGTCATTATGTACGTGTCGGACGCGGTGTTCAACCCGAGGTTTGGTTTTGCCAACTCGCTCCTGCAATCGATGGGTCTGGATCCTCAGAAGTGGCTGCAGGATGAGCATCTCGTCATTCCGCTGCTCGTGCTGATTGCGGTGTGGAAAGGGATCGGCTATATCATGGTGATTTATTTGGCTGGACTGCAAAATGTCCCGTCCGAGGTGTACGAAGCGGCCGAAATCGACGGCGCCGGCACGCTTCAGAAGTTCCGCCGAATCACCGTGCCGCTTATCTCGGGCACCACGTTCCTTGTGTTGATCATGAGTACGATTTCGACGTTCCAGGCGTTTGAGCAAATCTACGTCATGACTGGCGGCGCAATGGACGCCTCGTCCGCAGGCGGGCCGAACAAAGCAAGCCTTGTACTGATGATTTACTTGTATCAGGAGGGCTTTTCCTTCCTGCGTATGGGTTATGCTTCCGCAATCGCCTGGGTGCTGTTCGTGATTCTGTTCTTGCTGACGGTCGTCCAAATGACGTTGCAGAAAAAGTGGGTGCATTACGAATGAGGAAGAAAAAAATCGCCGGTTATACGGTCATCATTTTCAGTTCGCTGATCATGCTGCTGCCTTTTCTCACGACGGTGTTTAATTCCTTGAAGAGCTACGCCCAATACACCAAATTCCCACCCGAGTGGTTTCCGTCTCCTGTGCAGTGGAGTAACTACGCCGAAGTCTGGAAGCTGGGAGCCTTTGGCCAATATACGATGAACAGTGTCATCATCACCGTGCTGTCGGTGATTGGCGCGCTCATCTCCTGCTCCATGGTGGCCTTCGCATTTGCTAGGCTGAAATTTCCCTTGAAAAATACGCTGTTCCTCGTCGTCCTCGGGACGATGATGATCCCGCCGGTCGTCCTCATCATTCCGCAATTTGTGATCTTCAAGTCGCTGCATTTGCTCGACACGCTGACCCCGCTTTGGATCATCGAATGGCTGGCCCAGCCGTTTGGCATTTTCCTGATGCGGCAGGCTTTTCTGGGCATCCCGCGGGATTATGAGGAATCGGCCCGGTTGGATGGCTGCAATCCGATGCAGATTTACTGGCGGATTTTTATGCCGATGTGCAAGCCGACCTTCGCAACATTAGCGGTATTCACGTTCATGACGAAATGGAACGAAATTTTGTCCCCGGCCATCTTCTTGACTTCGAAGGAGAACTTTACGTTGCCGATTGGGATCTTGTCCATGGCCGGTCAATGGTCAGGCAATGAGCAGTATATGGTGGCCGCCGCGTTGATGAGCTTGATCCCGATCTTGCTCGTGTTCCTGTTCGCGGAGAAATATTTCGTGCAGGGCAGCAATTCCGCCGGCATCAAGTAAAGGCGGTGGGATTGTGCCAAGGCAGCAATTCCGCTGGCATCAAATAGGGCGCTAAAGGAGGGAGTTTATGAGTTACCGGGTAGCATTGATCGGGGCCGGCGGCATTTCGCGAAATCATTTGGACGCGATTCGGCAGTTAGGGCTGGAGCGGCTGACCGCGGTGGCGGTAGCGGAACCGGATGGGGTCAAGGGGCGGGCGGTGGCGACAGAATATGGCTTGAACTTATACGACGATTATCGTGAGATGATCGTTCAGGAAAAGCCGGACATCGCCATCATCGCGTTGCCGCATCATTTGCATGAGGAATGCGCCGTGTTCTGCGCAGCGAAGGGCTGCCATGTGCTGCTGGAGAAGCCAATGGCGATCAGTTCGGCGTCTTGCGAGGCGATTCTAACCGCGGTAAGAGAAGCAGGCGTAACCTTGTTGGTCGGGCATACGCAGCATTATTTGCCGGCGAACCGGTTAGCGAAAGCGTTGATCGAAAGCGGCAGGCTGGGCAAGCTGGTGGCGATTCACGACACCCGGCACAAAGCCTATTTTGAGGAGGAGCGGCCGCGTTGGTTCCTTGAGAAGGAGAAAGCCGGAGGCGGCATCCTGATGAATTTGGGCGCCCATTCGATCGATAAAGTCCAGTGGTTAACCGGAACCCGTGTGACCAAGGTTAAGGCGATGCTCAGCTATGAAGCGCCGATCGGCAATGTAGAAGGCAGCGGTGTGGTGTTGGCGGAAACGGATGGCGGCATCTGCGCGGTGATCGTCCAATCCGGTTATGCGGGTGTGGCGAAGGATGAAACGGAGCTGATTTTTACCGGCGGAATGGCCAGGCTGGTTTCGCACCAAGGTCTATGGATCAGCCGTAACGGGGAGTATGAGCCAGTGGACGGAGATGGCGCCCAATACGCCGAATCTCCGTTTGCCGCACAGCTTCATGACCTGCTGGATGCCATCGAACAATACTCGGAGCCGGAGTGTTCCGGCGAATACGCCAAGTCCGTGATCACCGTGCTGGAGGCGGTGTACCGTTCGCAGGCTATGGGGGTGGAACAGGTTGTCGACTGAGCCTAACCGCCACGGGATGAAGTTTAGTATCTGCTCCACCGGACTCAAAGGGATGATCCTTAAGGAGGTGCTGGAGGCAGCAAACCGGTCACAGCTTGATGGAGTTGAGCTTTGGGACGGCCACATCGAATCGTATCTGGATGACGGCGGTACGACTTACGAGCTTGGGCGGTACTTATGGGAGCACCGGCTACGCGTTCCGGCAATCAGTACGTATGCCTCCTTTTCCAAAAGCGAGGTAGCTTGGGAACTAGATCTCCAGCAGGTTAAGAGGGCTGCCCATTGGGCCAAGGAACTGGGCTGCCCAAGGATACGCACATTCGCGGGTCATCTGCCGTCTCGTGAAGCAACCCCCTCTGTATGGGACAGCGTCGTATCCGGTCTGTCGGCTGCGTCCGCAGCTTGTGCAGAGCATGGCGTTCGATTGGCCATCGAAATGCACAACGATACGTTGGCCGACACCGAAGACACCATTGCCAAGCTACTGGATCGCGGCGGCCCGGAGTTGGAGTTGATCTATGACGGGTTTAATTTTTTCGTCGATCATCAAGATCCCTTGCCCGTCCTAGACCGGTTTTATCGCCGGATTTCCCACGTTCATTTCAAGAACTATCGATGGAACCACCAGGACTGGGCCCAAAGTGTTCCCGTTCCCGTGCTGCAGGGAGACAGCGACCATCGCGCAATCCTGCGAAAGCTGGCGGAGCTTGAGTATGACGGATTTCTCTCGTTTGAATATTTCGGCGATCGGGTCCTGGAGTTAACGCAACTCTCCCTCATCGAAGTGACCCGGGAATTGTCCATCGGAGGTGACGATCGTCCTTGAACCTCAATGTGGCGGTAATTGGTCCAAGCGACTTGGTCGATAAGGTGGTGGAAGTCGGCAGCGTGTTCCAGGAGCTCACCATGATCCCGAATCCCTATCTGCATGAGCAGGATACGCTCGAAGTCGTGGCCCGCGTTCGGGAGCAGGCGGATATCTTGCTGTTTACGGGTCCGATTCCTTATCAGCTCGCACTCGATAGCGAACCCGGCCTGCCGATGGTGCATGTGCAATATTCCGGGACGACGTTGTATAAGGTGCTGTTTGATTTTTATCGTACCCAGTTGCTGGAGATGGATGGGGAAATCCGCATTAGTGTGGATGTGCTCCTGCGTCATGAACTGGAGGAGCAGTTAGACGAGCTTGGCCTGGTGCGCCGGCAAATCTACGTCAAACCGTACAGCGCTGGTACGCGCCATGAAGACCTGGTCGCCTTTCACTACGAGTTGTGGAGCCAGGGGCTCGTCGCGGCCACCGTCACTTGCGTCACTTCGGTGTATCAGCAGCTCGTTGAGCTGGGCGTTCCCGCCTTTCGCGTCGTGCCAACGCAATCGTCCATTCGGGATGTCTTGAATCGAGCGCTTCTCGAAGGCAAGAGCCTGCGTTTATCCAGTACGCAAATGGCCATCGGCATACTGAACATCGATCATTTCGAGCGGGTTGTGAAGGAGGCGGCTTCCGACTACGAGGTCCAACGCAAAAAGATTATCCTCCAGCAAATCCTGATCGATTTCGGGGAGGAGACGCAGTCATTGATCAATTGGACGGATTCGGGCGAGGTCTCCTTCATAACGACGCGGGGGATCATTGAACAGGTGACTCGCAAATTCGAGCAAGCCCCGCTATTGCTGGAAGTGATGGAGCGGCTGCAGTGGAGGGCGAGCATCGGAATTGGTCTAGGCCGAACGGCGAACGAAGCGGAAGGGAAAGCGCGGGAAGCGCTGCTTAAAGCCAAAGCGGGCGGGGGCGGCAACTGTTTTCTCATGATGCAGGACGGGCAGGTCTACGGGCCAATGGGATCAGAGCTGACCTTGAAATATTCGGCACGCAGCGAAGATCCGGAGCTGATCTCCATGGCCAAAAAAGCCGGCCTCAGCGTCGGAACGTTGAACAGGTTGATCTCCTTATGCCGCAGGCTGGACACCAGGGCCTTAACCGCGGCGCAGCTGGCCGAGGGATTCGGAATCACCCTGCGCAGCGCCCGGCGAATCATGGCCGCCTTAGAGAAATACGAGTTAGCCACCATCGTGGGGGAGGAACAGCCGGTGGGTCGCGGACGCCCCAGACAGATTTACGCGCTGCACATCGACGGTTTCTTTTGACTAGATAAAAATAGGTGTTTCGGAGGACAAAACGGGGGCAGGGCTGGCATACAAATCAGGATATAGTGTTATTCCAAAGGGGATGAAGCAAATGGACCGCCTGATACTGCCTGCCGTGCCCAGCCTCCGCCAAACGGATGAGATTCGGATCCGCCGCGACTATGAACGGTTCCGAGATACCGGTCTACCTAATCGGGTTGAGGCTTATTTGATGGAGGCATATGGCATCGACGTCTCATCAAGGTACGGACTGACTCCGATCAAGAACCCGTTTGGCAAAGCCGCCGGCCAGTTGTCGTTGAATGAAGCCCAAGTCCGTACGGATGCGCAGGCCGGCCTGGGGTTTGTCGTGTTAAAGACCGTGATCGCAGAAAACGGACAAGGCCATCGTGGGATGGAGGCTTGGGCCATCAAGGACACGCGGATGAAGGTGGAGCCCATCGTGGGAAAGGAGACAGGGGACACCGGTTGGAACGTCACTTGGCATGGACGGGGGTGGCATGGTTCGTTCGCGGAATACCTGAGCTTCTTCGCAACCTCACTGCGCCTGGGGCGAGAGTGGGGAACCGTTGTTGTGCCTTCCTGCAAATATCATTTGCCGGCGGGGGACGACGATTTTGCGCTGGACGAATATCGTCATACAACACAAAGTTTAGCTCAGGTTTGGGGGCAATTCACGGGAAGCGATCCGCTGCAAATGGAAAAAGACTTTAGCCCGACCCTGGCCGGATCGGATCGAGCGAAGCAGCAGGAGGCCATCCTGCGATGGTATCGAGAGGTGCCCAAGTTGATCCAATCGACCTTGTCGCCGGGCGAACTTCAGCTGGGCATCAAACTGATGAACACGGTATTTGATGATGACTTTCAGCTGCGGACGATGACGACATTGATCGAGGAAGGCGAGGTTCGACCGGATTACCTCATTTATGCCAATCGGCTCTATGACTGTGCTCATCTGGATACCGGAAAAGGCGGGGTCGCCTACGGCGGGCCCGATTTAAGTCGGCGCAATCTGCGTTTGCTCTGCAGATTACGCAGATTGGAGTTGGAAGGTGAGCTGTCGGTGCCTGTTCCCGCCATTTCGGGGACAGGGGATGTTTACTCCGGTAAGATGGCGCTGGAATACGCGTTGCGCGGCGCCGAAAGCTTGCAGATGCACACCTTGTTTCAACTGCCCTCCAGCGCGTATGGCATGACCATTGGCAGCAAAACGGAACGGGCTTTGCATGAGTTGTATTTCCATCCGGTAACAGGATTGGTCACCTGGATGCTTCACTTAAGAGAAACTGGGGAAATCGGACATCGGGAGGGGATCGCTTCTTTTCGCGAAGTGACCTCGTGGTACCGGGAGCGGGGACGCGATTTCTTCATGAGGGAGGAACACGAATGAACAAGAGCGGGGTAAGACAAACCTTGCAATGGGGACTGGTACCGGCGGTTCCGGTGCCGCGAACGCGCGAAGGACGGATTCACTTGCAGGCTCAGGAGGCTTATGCCCGGTATCTTGCGTCCCAATCCGTCGCAGGGGTGGCCGTTTGGGCTCACACAGGACGGGGGTTACATATGGACCGTTCGGAACGGATGTCGGTTCTAGAGACGTGGAGAGCGGCGCTTGGGGAATCCAAGCTGTTGGTAGCGGGCGTTGGAGCGATCCCTGACCTCCGTTTTCTGGGCGCGGCCAAGATAGATCGATGGAAGCAGGAAAGCTTGGCCATGGCAGCCGATGCGGTTCAGGGGGGAGCGGATGCCCTGCTTGTTTTTCCGCCTTCGATTCTCCAAGAGCTCCCCGCAGCGGAACGGGATCAAGCCATTGTGGATTATCATCAAGCGTTAGGGCAATTGGGGAAACCTCTCATTTTGTTTTATTTATATGCCGAGGCCGGGGGAATCGCCTACTCCGTTGAAGTGTTAAGAGCCTTGTTGTCCCTTGAGATGTCAGTGGGGATCAAAATGGCGACGCTCGACAGCGTGATGACGCTGCAGGACGTGTCCGTGCTCATGTCTGAAGAATTCCCGGAGCAACTGCTGATTACCGGGGAGGACCGAATGTTCGGGTATTCGCTGATGCGCGGGGCTCGCAGCGCCTTGGTCGGATTAGGCGCCGCGTTCCCGAACATTCAGTATGATCTGATGCAGGCGTATGCCGATGGAGATTATGCAAGGTTCATGGCGTTATCCGCTCGGGTGGACGGCTATGCCGAGAGTACCTTTATCCGCCCGATGGATCAATATATATTGCGTATGCTTGGGTGCCTTGTATTGTCCGGCGTGATCCCGGAGGAAGCCGCGAATGATCTCACCGGCTGCAAATTAGTCCGGCAAGAGATCGCTTCTCTTCGCCGGGCCATCGAACGGTATCGGTTGTATTAGTCTACGCCAGGGATTAACGCTGCGGCCAGACGGCGGTGATGTTCCGGTTCAGGTCATAGGCCGACGCCCAGTAGTAACCGGGAGCCACGATTCGCTGAGGCAAAAAGCCAACTTCACCGGACGGGTAGGTTAAAGCTTCGGACGAACCGTTGGCGATGCCGCCCGCATCGGTGGTCATTTCAATGTAACGCCCTCCGCTCTGGGTAAATCGCCCATACACAGCGGCTGGGACGCCTTGGCCGGTCTCAAGATCAATGATTTCCATGCGGACTTCGGCGCGTGTTCCGTTGAAGGTGACCTCCATATTTCCGACGATCATCGGTTTCATAGATGTGGAGGAGGTCGCCGTCGTTGCGGATGCCCCCGGAGAGGTCGCCGGCCCGATATTGCCGCTGATATCCATGACTGCGACCTTATAGTAATAGGTCGTATTTGAGAGTAATCCCGTGTCCATATACGTCAAGTTTCTAGAGGTCCCGGCCAAATGCACGTCATCCGGCGAAAAATCGGGTTCCGTGCCGCGATAGATCATATAATGCTCAATGTCAGAGTTGTCCGTGGCTCGCCCGTAGCTTAGCTGCACCGACTGAAAACCGGCAGCCGAGGCCAGCGGCGGACCGGGAAGGGCGGAAGGCGGCTCCGTATCTGCGGGATTGACGCGCCAGAGATGGCCGTCTGGGCCCCAGGTGGAGGGCAGCCAGCGGATCGAGTCGTAATGATGCATGGCGATGCCGGCGAAGGCTGGATCGGATTGGAATGCCGCATACACTTTATCCAGCTCTGCTTCCATATACGTGCGCCCCTCTTCGCGGAACGTGATCGTTTCCGGATCGCCGCTGCTTGCGATATCGAGTGTTTCAACGCCGATCACAACGGAATTCGGCTTGCCGATCGCATTGGCGTAGCTCAGTTCGCCTTGCGCTTGAGCGATGATTCCGACTCCCCCATCCGCAACGTCGCGATAATCCATGATTGAGATATAATCGCTGAGGTCCTGAACGTGCTCGGATAACCATTTGGTTTGCCCGTTCCACGTAATCTCCTTCGCGCCCTCGCTGCTGTCGAACCATCGAGGAATCGCCGGTCCGAAGGGGAGGTCAATGCCGGCGGCGTTCCGGCGATCAATCATTTTCTGAAGCACATCGAGGTATTGCAGTTGAACCGAAGGCTTCTCCGCGTTGAACTCAGGCAGGATATACGGTTCGATATCCACGTTGACGCCATCGAATCGTTCGCCCGTAGCGGCTGCAATATTGTAGTTGATGACCTTCTCAATTTCCTGGATGGCATATTCATGATAAGGGGCCAGAGCTCCCATGTATGGCGGTGTTGTCCCGCCCGCGATACAGGCCTGAACCTGGTAGCCGTTGTTGTGCGCCCAGCTCACAAAATCTCGTACCTTGTCGGGGTATTCCTCGAGTATATCGACTCCGCCGTAGGGGAACACGCCGATGTAGAAGGTTGTGATTGGATCCGAATCAAAGGTGGTCGTGTCATCGGCCAAAGCTTTTAGCGCGGATCGGGAACCGGGGTTCAGGAACAGATTATAGGCTGCCTTCTCCCAGATCCACATGGCGCGGTCCTGCTTCTTGATCGTGACGGGTTCGTGTGTTCCTCCCCCCGTGGAAGCATAGACGGTCATACTGCGACCCATATTCCCAAATTCATCGGTCGCTCTGGCTTCCAGACTGGAGGTCTTGTCGCCGAGGCCTTTGGTATTCCAGTTATATTTATAGAGCCTTCCAGACTTAACGGCTTTCTGCCATGCTCCGCCGTTGATTCTAACTTCTACCAAGCGGATACGATTTCTGGAGTCTACAGAAATGTGAATCGGGGTGGACTTCCCTCTAAGCGATGCCCCATCCAGCGGATTCGTAATGGAGACGACGGGTTTCGACACCTGGGGGTTATCCACGCGGATCGTAATCGGTTGACTCGATACCCCGTATCGGGTCGTGCTTTGGGTTCCTCTGGCAAGCAGTGTGATCTCGCCGTCATAGCGGCTGGTGTCCAGCTCCGCACTCCATACGCCAGAGGTTTCGCCGCTTTCGCCGTCCGTCCGGGTCGGCAGTTGATCCGTGCCATTGACGATCAGGACGATGTTGTACGCCTCCGTATATTGACCCGAAACGGTAAGCGTTCCTACCTCCACTTCATCTCCGTGGGCAGGGGTATCAATCGTTACAAGGGAAGCAGCTGAGACCATTGGGAGGGGGCCAATCGGGAGAAGCGGAAGAAGAGAAGCGATGCATAGCGCGGCGAGCAGTTTGAGGAATCTTTCTTTTCGCTTAGCAAGGAACACAAACATCAGAATCTCCTCACTTCCTTTTTGAAATAGAGAAACATTTTTTACCATTGTAAGCGCTCTAAGATTATGTGAATACTTCCGTAAATCGTCCGAAAAAAAACGGCATGTCCATTCCGGATTCCATTTGTTCCATAGGAAGGAAAATTTGCCTACTGTGTCTAATTATTTGGATGTGGAACATGTACGAAATCTCAGGGATTTTGAAGGAGGATCAGGGATGTTGAAATTATTCGAGTATAACTGGCAAGTTCGCCGCGATTGGTTTGACTGGTGCGAGACAGTAAGCGAGGAAGAATTGATGAAGAAACGCACGGAAGGACTCGGACACATCCTTCCTACGTTATATCATATTGTGGCGGTCGAATACGGTTGGATCGTCGGAGGCATCCAAGAGAAAACGGTCAACCTCCGTGTTGCATCACCCGCATCAACATTCGATTGCGTTATTGTTGATTGAGACGGAAACGCCTCATCGTCTTGAAATTCTGCGCAACGGAAATCCGTTTCCGATCATGGGTCGAAGTGGAAGATTTGAGGATCTTGGGGAACGGGGAAGCCAAGTATTTTTATTTCCGTGATCCAGAGGGGAACCTGCTCGAAGGAGCTTGGTCACAATGGGATCCTGTCGATGAGTACAAGAATGAGTTTGGATCGTGATGATGGAATCAGATCAGTCCCAATCCGGCCTTGGAATAATTATCAACGGCCGGGTTGGGGCTGATCTTGCTTACTTCAAACTTGTAATAGGTACGCAAATTTCACAATATTCGCTGCGGAGCATTTCCCCGGTGTAACGTTCCATGATAGGTTTGTCTTCGATTTGATATCCCCTGGTATGAAGGGTCGGCAACAATTCGGCCCAAGCTAACTGAACGTCTTGAGTAGTGTGCTTGATTGTGAACACCATGTAATCCCCTCCGGGGAGTTCGCCCATACTTATGGGGGACGCTACCCTTTGGACCTCATCCGCCGAAATAACGATACACGCGTCATACCGACAGTTCTCCGGTGGCGTCGTATTCGGGTTATCCTGTGGAATTCCGAACAGAATCGCCGAGTGATTCAATAGGTGACTTTTCTCCGCCCACGTTTTAATCTCCTCCATCGTCTGAACATTTACAGGGCCATAGGGTCCCACGCGCCTCGCATAAGCAATTTGATAACGGGGAAGTGTTTCGACCTTGAACTCCATATTATTCCTCCTTGGATGAAGCGTAATTGATTCCATACGCATCCTAACATGGTATAAAATGATTTTCCCTATTTATTTTTAGTTTTTTTCTAGATGTCCACCCTCAACGTTCGACAAATTCTCTAGGCGTCGCTATGTATAATTTGGTTTATAGGAGAGAGATAAAGCGGGTCTGATCAGATCTAGAGGGAGTAGGAGGGACATGGACACAATGAAAATACGATCGATTCTGCCCCGGAGGAACACCCGGTTGCTTCAATTATTGACGTTGATAGTGGGGATCGCCATAGAGCTTACGGGATGCAGTCTCCCCGGACAAGCCGAGGACCCGCCTACTGTTGGAGATCAGCGATCTCGTCCTCAGGTCAGCATCGTCATCTCCAATCTGGGCATGACTTTTCCCGAGGGCATGGATGAGAACGACAACCGCTATTTGAATTATATCGAAGAGCAGACCGGCCTGGATATTCAGGTCAACACGCCCCCCACCGAGGTCTACGACGAAAAACTCGACGTCATTATGTCCTCGGGGAACCTCCCCGACATGCTGCACGCCTATGAACCTGTATGGTTTGACAATTATGTCAAACAAGGGGCGCTGTTACCCTTGGATGATCTCATCGAACAGTACGGCCCTCACCTGAAAGCAAAAATTCCACCCGAAGTTTGGGATAGAGTCAAGTACGGCGGCAAAATTTATGCGGTGCCTAGCTTAAACGAAGTGACCGGCATCGAATTGATGTATGCGCGAAAAGACTGGCTGGACCGGCTGGGTCTGGACCCTCCGGAAACGCTGGACGAGTACTACAACGTGTTTCAAGCCTTCACCCGGAACGACCCGGACGGCAATGGCTTGCAAGACACCGTGGGTTTAACGTTTACGGCCGAGCTTGGGAGATCCTCTCCTTTCTTCGGCGCCTTTGGTACGCAGCTGGATACCTGGTTTGAACGTGACGGTCACTTGGTTTATGGAAATATTCTGCCAGAAACGAAAGAAGCACTTGGCTTTCTGGCCCGGTTGTACCAAGAAGGGCTGTTGGAACGAGAATTCCCGTTAAACCTTCAGACGAATTTGTTCGAGAAGGTCGAGAACGGAAAAGTGGGGTTATTCTCAGCAACCTGGTACGATACGCGCGGACCGATCGCTGCCAATATGAAGCGGGACCCGGACGCTCGCTGGATTCCGTTGGAATATCCTACAGGGCCCAAGGGGGACAAAGGCGTAAACGGTATTGACCTCATTCGCGGTTATAACGTCATCCCGGTGAATTCCCCGCATGCAGCTGAGGTGATTCAATTGCTGGATTTTATCGCGAGTGATTATAAAACATTGAAACTCGGTTTTGAAAATGAAATCTGGCGGCGGGAAGGGGATCGGATCGTTACGGATTTCGCCTTGCATGACGAGAGTCTGTACCGGGGGATTTATCAGTCCTTGGTGGACGTCCCCGATGAAACGTTATTTAAGCAACGCCTCGACTCGCTAGGCGATTTTAACCTGTATAACAATATCCAGACCGTTCACCGCAATATTATGTCTAACGCATTTTATGGGATTCCGACGCCGGCGATGGGGAAATACAGCAAGAATTTGACTCGATTGGAGGACGTATTTGTCAAAATCATTTTAGGGATCGAACCGTTGGATGCGTTTGACCAATATGTCGAGCGATGGAAAGCGGATGGAGGGAGTGAAATAACGAAAGAAGTCAATCGCTGGTTCGAAAGCAGGAAGTAATCGCAGAGCCGCACGGCTTGGAGGAGGAGTACGGTGATTCGATGGATCATGAACCGTTTTTCGCACCATATTCAATTCCGGCTGACCGGATATTTTATACTCATCTTGCTTCCGTTAGTCCTGATTAGTCTGTTTGCGGTGGAGAAATCGCGCGATATCCTCTATAACCAGGCGGTCCAGCGAACCGAAACGGCCCTTTCCTCGGCCATGAACCACTTGGACCTGGTCTTCCAGAACGTCGAGGAGATTTCAACGCTGATTGCCGGGGATCCTGCCATGAATGCACTGTTGAACGAAAACGGCAGCGATTTCTCGCCGCAATCGATCCTGGCGTTCTCTTATATTTTGGAACAACTGTCGAACTCCGTTTCGGTTAACCGATATATCTCGCAAATTTCGGTCTATCATCCCGCTTCAAGCATGCTGATCTCCACCCATTATGGCGGCAAACAATTGCCAGGGGACGCCCAGAAAGAATGGTTCGTGGAGACCGCCCGTCATAACGGGACAGGCATCTCTTATGTAAAGGTGGACTATGCGGTTACGGACGGGGTGACTTTTGGGCAATTGACGAACACCGACAGCATCTCGCTTCTGCGGGCGATGGATTTGTACAACAGCGATCGGCAAGCCAATTTGCTCGTCGTGTCGTTCAGTAAGAATAAATTATTGAATATTATCAAAACATTGCTGCCTTCAGAGAACAGCCGAATCGCGTTATCAAATGAACAGGGAGAAGTGCTGCTTGAGGTTGGCAAACCATCGGCCCCCCATCTCCCGGACCAGGATATGACCGTCACGATGGAATCTTCCTATTCGACCTGGCGATTGACCATGGTCCAGCCCAAAAGGGAGCTGTATCAAGAGACCGATCAATTGCGCCTGTTTACCTTTGCGATTATCGGGCTGAGTCTGATTCTTGCCTTTACCGTATCCTGGGTCGTGTATAGCGGAATTGCTTCCCCCGTACTGAAATTGGCCAAGGGGATGAGACGACTCGGCAACGGGGAGCTGGGGATCCATGTCAGTACGAATCGGAAGGATGAGTTTGGATTTTTGATTCAATCCTTTAATCGAATGGCCATGGTGCAGAAGCGCCTGATCGAAGATCATTATGAGCAGCAGCTGCGCTTGAAAACGACGGAGCTCCGCTTTCTGCAATCCCAGATTAACCCGCATTTTTTGTACAACACGCTGGATTCCATCTACTGGATGGCCAAAAATTACGATGCAGAGGAGATCAGCGAGATGGTGATGAACCTCTCCAGCTTCTTCCGGCTCAGCCTGAACAAGGGTCGGCAGGTGTTCACGATCGAAGAGAGCATCGTCCACTTGAATTATTATTTGCGTATCCAGCAGCTTCGTTTCATGGACAATTTCCGTGTGGAATATCGGATATCGGAGCGGAGCAAGCGGATTCCGTTGTTAAAGCTGCTGCTTCAGCCGATCGTGGAGAATGCGATTATCCATGGGATGGAAGGGAAAGAATCGGACGGTTGTCTGGTCATCTCCAGTTGGGTTGAACAGGAGCGGACATTGTTTATCCGCGTGGAGGATAATGGCCCGGGAATGGAGGAAGAGCGGCTCCAATATATCCAGCAGGAGCTGGACCATATGGATCTCCGCAAGGTTTCCGCCTATTCGCAGGAAGATGAGCAGGCGAAAGACTTGTTTGGCTTGCGCAATGTGCTGAGCAGAATGAAATTGTATTACGGACCGGAAGCGAGGTTGACGGTTCAGAGCGTGTGGGGAGAAGGAACAGCTGTTTTGTTATCCATTCCATGGGAGGGGGAACGGGATGAATCTGATGATCGTGGAAGATGAGCCCCGGCTGCGCCAGGCGCTTGCCTATAATATCTTGTGGGAGTCACACGGAATCGACATGATCGGCACGGCGGCTAACGGCCTGGATGCGTTGAAGCTCATGGAACGGAAGAAGCCGGATCTGATGTTGATCGATGTGCAAATGCCGGGCATGGACGGACTGTCTTTGTTACAAGAGCTTAAAGCGCGCGGCCTACTTACTAGGTTGATGAAGATCATTATTTTAAGCGGGCACGATAATTTCGAATTTGCTCAAACCGCATTGAAACATGGGGTTTCGCGGTATTTGCTGAAGCCTGCCGGCGAAGCGGAGATTTTGGATGCCGTGCTGGAAGCTCGACGTCAGCTGCAGCAGGATTTAGAACAATGGCGGCGTCAAGCGGCTTTGGAGAAGCAGTGGTTGTCCAATCTACCTCATTTGCAAAACCTGTTCTTTCTTCAGTGGGCCGGCGGTAAGGTTGGACGCGGGGAGATCTTGAGCAAATGCAAAGAGTTACAAATCCCGCTGCGGCCGGAAGATCGGATTGCGGTTGCCGCGATGGAACTGGATCCATCTCCAGAGGATGGGGAGAAGGCGGAGATCCAGAAGTTTACGTTGCAGCTCCTGGCCAAGGAGCTGTTAACGCCTCCAAGTTGGTGGATCGCGACTGACTCGGACATGAATCTGATGATGGTGTTCGTAGTTGGCCCTGAGACAGAGGCGAGCGAGGCGCTGCTGCGGATGAATGCGGATTTGTCCCAACTGCTCTCCAGAACCAAAGAAATGCTGCATCGAACCGTCAGCGCGGGAATTAGCGCAGGGGCAGGCCCCTTAGAGCACCTGGTTTCGTTATACCGGCAGGCTAGCCATGCCCTGCAGGAGCGGGTTGTGTACGGGCATGATCTCATCATTCCATACCGAGAAACGGCTGGGGAGAATACTCGGCCCTTCGCGATCCAGCCGAATCTGGAGAAGGAGCTGGAGATTGCGATGGAGACCGCGGACGAGGTCAAAGCCCTAGAAGCGCTGCAGGGGATATGGGATGAACTGGTTTCCAAGATGGAGACTTCGGACGAGTTCCATGAGTCGGTTCTTTTTGTGCATAGCCTGTTTACCCGTATGATTCAAAAGCGGGGGTGGACGATTAAACAGGTGCTTGGCGAAGATGCGAAGTTTATCCATAACATGAGTTTACTGAGTACCCAAACGCAGACCTGGGCGCATATGACGAGAATCGTTAACCGGATCGTGGCCTACGTGAAGGAGCAACGCAATGCGAACAGCCATCAGGTCGTGAAGGAGATTCTACGGTTGGTGAATGAGGAGATGGATCAAGAACTAACCCTGCACACGGTGGCGGACCGCATGTATATCAATTCCTCGTACTTAAGCCGGTTGTTCAAGCAGGAGATGGGGGTCGCCTTCTCGGATTATGTGCTTGCTCGCAAAATGGAGCGGGCTAAATCGCTGCTGCAGGATGGTCATAAAGTGTACGACGCCGCTCGTTCGGTGGGTTACCGGGATGTGAGTTACTTTACCAAGGTCTTCCGCAAGTATTGGGGGGTGAACCCTGGGGAGTGTAAGGGTTAGCGAACTCCAACGCTTGTGAGCAACGCTATTTGGGTCTTTATGGCGTGGTTGTCAATCTAACGCTGATCAGAAAGCTTATTTGTCGGTTTTCTACGGAAAAGGAGCTGTTTTTCCACGTATAAGCTCTCTGGCAAGCGTTAGAATGGGAAATCCCTAAATTATCCCGAAATAAGCACCATGGCAAGCGTCAGCGAGATTTGAGCTCGGAGCCTACAGGGCACGTTCATGCTTAACCTTCATCGTACTCCCCATGTCGATCGATCGGATCATAGCTCCACGCCAATAGAAGCCGCAAGGCTTCTATTTTTACCCATTCATAGGTTGATAAACCATCATATTACCACAAATAGTAATTGCTCTCGCCTACTCAGCCCACCCGCTCCAAACTTACAATGTTATCACAAGTGGACAAATGACAGGGGAAGGGGGCAAGAGGATGCAATTGAAAATCGGGCCAGGGCCCGAATCAGCCAGGACGATCAAGCCCAAGCCCAAACGCGGCTATTGGAGCCGGCTGGGGCTCGACATCTGGAAGGAATGGGATCTCTATTTGCTGCTCGTACCGGGCATCTTGTTTATTTTGTTGTTTAAGTATACGCCGATGTACGGAATAAGTATTGCCTTCAAGGATTTCAATATTTTCAGCGGTTTTGCGGATAGCCCGTGGGTCGGCTGGAAGCATTTCGAGAAGTTGTTTACATCGCCGGACTTTGCCCAAGTGTTCAAGAATACGGTCATCATCAGTTTCCTAAAAATCGTCATCTTGTTCCCTTTACCCATCGTCATCGCTCTCATGTTGAATGAGATGCGAAATATGATCTTTAAGCGGACGGTGCAAACGGTGATCTACCTTCCGCATTTCCTGTCCTGGGTCATCGTTGGCGGACTATTTATGGATCTGTTGTCAACGAACGGAGGGATCGTCAATAAGGCGCTGGCCGGGATGGGGATGGAGCCGATTGCTTTCTTTCTCGATAACAGCGTATTTCGAAGCGTGCTGATCACTTCGGCGGGATGGAAGGAGACCGGCTGGAGCACGATTGTCTACCTGGCCGCGTTCACCACGATTGATCCGATGCTCTATGAAGCGGCGAAAATGGACGGGGCGGGCAGATGGAAGCAGCTCTGGCACATTACGTTGCCGGGGATCGCGCCGATTATCGTCTTGATGTTTATTTTGCGGCTCGGCAGCGTACTGGAGGCCGGGACCGAACAAATTTTAGTCATGTACAATCCTGTGGTTTATCAAGTATCCGATGTCATCGGCACGTATGTGTACCGCAGAGGGCTTGGCAGTCAGGATTACAGCTTCTCAACGGCGGTGGGACTTTTTGAAGCGGTCATCTCCTTTACGCTGGTCATCGCCGGGAACGCAGCCAGCCGTAAATATTTGCAGCGCGGGATTTGGTAAGGAAGGGAGAGGGAAGGCATGGAAGCTAATCAAGCTTTGGAAGGATTACCAGCGCCTCGGGGGACGATGAAAACCACGTTCTCCGAGAAGTGCTTTACCATTTTCAATTACATCTTCTTTATCTTGTTGGGGCTGACGACGCTGCTGCCTTTCGTCAATTTGCTCGCCAAGTCCCTAAGCAGCGAAAGCGCCGTGATTTCCGGAAGGGTGGGCTTGCTGCCGGTCGGCCTTCAACTCGAGACCTATCAATATGTGCTCCAAGATTCCATGTTCCTGAATTCACTCAAAGTGTCCATCGCCCTCACCGTGGTTGGGACAGTTTGCAGTCTGTTCCTGACGACACTGACGGCTTATCCGTTGTCAAAGGTTCGGCTGCGCGGCAGGAAGGGACTTCTGTTGATCTTCGTATTTACGATGTTGTTCAGCGGCGGGTTAATTCCCACTTATCTGCTAATGCAGAACCTGAACCTGGTCAATTCCTTTCCGGTTCTATTCCTCCCTGCGATGGTGAACGTGTACAACATGCTGATTATCAAAAACTACTTCGAAGGCCTTCCAGAGGAGTTGGAGGAATCGGCCAAACTGGACGGTGCGGGGAATATCCGCATTTTGGCGTCGGTGATGCTCCCTTTATCGCTGCCGGTGCTTGCCACCATCGGATTATTTTTTGCCGTGGCGTTCTGGAACGATTATTTCTCCGCCATGATCTACATCAGCGACCCGGCGATCAAGCCGATGCAGCTCTACTTGAAGGAGCTTCTCGTGTCATCCAGCGGCGATTTCCTCAAGGATAACGTCGATGCCGCGATTAATACAACCCCTCAGTCGATTCAAGCCTCTTCGATCCTTCTTGCAACCATTCCGATTCTGCTCGTATATCCTTTCCTGCAAAAATATTTCGTCAAAGGCGTGCTGGTCGGTTCGATTAAAGGTTGATTCGGTTGGATTAAGGATAACAACTCCTGAAGGAGGTGATGCGCTCCGCTTGCAGGATTCCCCCTATAACAAAATGCATATTAAGGAGGTTATTCATGATTTTTAAGATGAAAACATCGGCGGTGCTTACCGCCATTCTAAGTTTCGCGTTGGTATTATCCGGATGCGGCGGAGGAGGCGGAACGTCCGAACCATCTGCGGTTGAGCCTTCGGGCGGTACAACGAATGCATCGTCGGAAGGAACAAACGGCGGGGATAACTCGGGTAAACCAGATCTACGGATGATCATGCAATACGGGTTGTTTGACCCGAAAACCGAATATGTGGCGAAGTACATTGAGGAAAGAACCGGATTCCATGTGGATTATGAATTGCTTCCTGCGGAGAATGCGGATGAGAAACTGAACTTAATGGTGTCCAGCAAAGAAAACTATGATATCGCCAAGCTGAATGCAGCCCAGTTCTATAATCTGGCTTCGGCAGGAGCGCTCGAGCCGATGGATGAGCTTCTGGAGGCTCATGGCAACTACATCAAACAGTCGATCAAGCCGGAGTCCTTCGCCAGCGCAACGATCGACGGGAAGATCTACGGCATTCCGGAGACCGGAGCAGGCGTGAGCATCGGCGAGGAGCTAGTCGTCCGACAGGATTGGCTGGATGAGCTCGGCTTGTCCATTCCGACGAACCGCGATGAGCTGTATACGGTGCTAAAGACAATCAAAGAAAAGAAAAACGTCATCCCTCTGACGATGAGCAAGGATTCCATCTACGGCGACATTGCCACGACGTTTGGCGTGTACACCGATTGGAAGGAAGTGGACGGTAAGCTGGTACACCGGGCCGAGCAGCCGGAGATGAAAGAGTACATTGCTTACATGAGCAAATTGTATAAGGAAGGCCTGCTGGATACCGAAACCCCGTTGAACACCGCCCAAGAATCGATCGAGAAGTTCTCCGGCGGCAATGCGGCCATGTATAAGCTGGCTTGGTGGAATGCGGGATCAACGATCGCTGCGCTCCAGAAAAACTTCCCCGAAGCCAAGACGTCCATTATCCCTTATCTGAAGGGACCGGATGGGAAAGCGGTTGTTGGCGCAAAGGCGAACACGACCTGGTATATCGGCATTCTGAAATCCTCTAAGAATAAAGAAGCGGCGATGGATTTTCTGAACGCAAAGCTGGAGCCGGAGACCTTCAAAGGCATCGCCCTCGGTCAGGAAGGCGTTCATTATGAGGTGAAGGACGACAAATATTATCCGATTCTCCCGATCTTCAACGATCAATTAAACAACGCCAGCAGCTTCATGACGGGCGTCGACGAAGAGAAGTATCCGATCTACTGGCAGGCTCGCGTACGGAAGGATCCGGTGCTTCAGGCGCATTTTGAAGCTTTCCAGAAAAACGCCGAGGGCTTGATCGTCGTGGATCCGATGTCGACGGCACCGCCAATTGAAGCCGTGTCCAAAAATCTCCTCAAGTTAACGACGTTGTTGGATGATAACGTGCTGCAATTCATTTCGGGGGCGAAGCCAATCGAGCAATATGATCCATTCCTGGCGCAATGGAGAGCGGAAGGCGGAGCCGACATGGTCGCTGCGGCGAACGAGTGGTTCCAGTCCACGAAGTAAAGACACTCTTTGAATGGAAAGGGGGAAGCGGATGAAGCGTACGTTGCAGAAACGGATGGCCGGGCTTATTTGCCTCTCTTTGATCGCGGCGTTGTTCTGGCCCGGCACGCCGATGATCTCCTCGGCCGCCGGGATGGAGGACTCATCGAGCGCTGAAGAGGTTGAAAGGGAACCGGTGCAGTTTGTCACCGAGGACGGTAGTACCTCACTGGAATTCACGGATATGAATGTGACGGAAGCTTCGCTCGAGGAAAAGGCCGATTATCTCGCCTTATACACAAGCGGAGCCACTGTAACCGACGCTGCGTATACCGCCCTTGAAGTTCGAGTTCCGGAACGACATGTTGCGGTCGCCGTGGATGCAGCGGGTCTGGTGCAGGAGGTCGTTGGCCCACTAGACGATCCCCCGACAACCTGGGATGAGGAGCAGATGCTCCTGATTCCGGATGGAGGGTATATCGTACTGGCTGGAGGGATCAGCACTTGGGAGGAGTCGAGTTATCGGCAGACGCTTTATGAGCGATACCATACCGGGGATCGCGTGAAGCTGATGCGAGCGGGAGTGGAAGTGACGGCGGCTGATTTTCTTCCACTATCGCCAGATCCGGAACCGGAGCCTACGCCTGAGCCTCCACCTGCCTCCGAACCCGAACCAGATCCTGACCCGGAACCACAGCTTCCGGAGCTGATGATCCTCACAGAGGACCAGACCCTCGTGGACATTCCTGTCATCGAAGTGGCTGGATTTGTGGCGAACTACGACGCGAAGCTGGAGCTTGCCGTCATGGTGAACGGGGATCCGGCCGAGCTATCGGCGGAAGGGGTTTTTCGCGAGAATGTGTACTTAAGTCCTGGAGCAAACGCGGTTACGATCAGGCTGCTCCAGACTGGGGAGGAGATCGCAACGAACACGCTGACGATTACGTATGAACCTTCGGAGAATCAGGACTATATCGAAGTCGAGGCGGCACCGAAGGACATCTCGATAGACATCGATGGGCCGCGGATTCAGATCAATTACATCGATAAAGATGTGACAGGCGTTCCGAATATCGTAGCTTTGTTTACGAGAGATTACGGTACTTCCCTCGTGATTCCTCAGACGAATGTCGCGGTCCAGGTTGATGCCAACAATCGCGTCTTACAAGTAATTAATCCTTCGATCAATGGCCAGCCTCCCGTATGGACCGGGCCCACTTCTCTTGATATTCCAGAGGAAGGTTACGTGCTGATGGCGCAGGATAACAGTTATGCCGGCAATTACATTAAACGTTTCCTGGCGGAAAATTTCAAGGTTGGAGATGTGATCAAGCTTCGGAAGAATGGGGAGGTTGTATCGGTTCGGGACCTGATGAGCGGAAACGGTCTGATCGCCCGGCTCCAGCTGAACAATCAGCGGATGTACACAGTCACGGAGAGCAGCACGCTCATCTCGGGGGCGATCGAGAACATCGACAATCCGGCGGCCATCCAGTTGCTGGTGAATGAGAGCGCGATCCCTTTTGAAGAGAACGGGGCTTTCAGCTATTCCTATCCCTTAACGAAAGGTACCAACTATATCGAAATCAAAGTGCTGAAGAACGGAATTGAACAGGATCGACGGGATGTTGCGGTGTTTGCCAGGGATAATTTATCCGAAGAGAAGCAAGTGCTTCTGTGGGTAGATCAGGCCTCAAACGCGAAAAAGTTCCAAACCAGCGAACAGGTCCTTGCTTTTCTTCAGAAGGCCAAGGATAGTGGAGTGACCTCCATCGCTTTTGATGTGAAAGGCGTTGAAGGGTATGTCTCTTACAAGAAAAACGATTTGACCGGCAGGCCGTACGTCAGCGAAATCCAAGCTCCGGAGAAGGCAGGGGCCAGCCCAGACTTGGATCTGCTGCAGGAATTTATCGATCATGGCCACGCTCTGGGGCTGGAAATTCATGCGGCCATCAACGTATTTGCCGAGGGATCGATCGCCTATAACGAGTTCGCCGTCCTGAATGACCACCTGGATTGGGAGGAACGCGTGCACTACGCGGAGAACAACGGCGAGATCAAACGGCTGCGGGAAAGTGCGAAGCAAGGGTTGGTGGCTTTCGTCAATCCGGCTAACGATGAGGTGCGCGAATACCAGCTCAAGACGTTTGAGGAGATCATCAAAAATTATGACGTAGACGGCGTGGTTCACGACCGCGGGCGGTATGACAACGAAGGCGCGGATTTCAGCGAGGAGACTAGGGTCAAGTTCGAGCAGTTTTTGCTCCAGCACGGCAAGACGTTAAACCATTGGCCCAATGATATTTTCTATTATGAAAATAATGCCCGAGTGGATGGCCAGCTCATTCAGGACTGGTGGGAGTTCCGTTCGGGCGTCATCCAGAGCTTCTTTGGCGAAGTCAAATCGTTAGTGGATTCCTACGAGGCTCAAACGGGAAGAACTATCAAAGTGTCCTCCTATGTGGGATCCTGGTATGAGACGTATTATCTCAACGGGGTAAACTGGGGAAGTAAGAATTTCCGGATCCATCCTTCTCTGGGCTTGCCGGTGGAATCCATTTATACGCCGGAGTATTACGATACCGGATATATTGAATATTTGGATTTTCTGATGATCGGCGCCTATCAGACGACCAGTCAGGAGATCCAGAAGTATATTACGCTCGGGAACATCGTCACGAACGGGGAAATTCCATTGTACGCGGGAATTGCGTTAAATAATGTACAGCTCCCTGCCGTTCAGCGCGAGGTATTCCAAGCGGGCTTGAAAACGACCAACGGGCTGATGCTGTTCGACGCCTCCCAGATCAACTGGGCGATTGCCAAGGCGGCGCTGCAGGACCGCGAGTGGGTGAAGGATTACCAGCTTGGCATGAGCTTGCCCGACAGCGCCGATACGTTCCTGGAAGGTCATTACTACAATGTGAACCGGGTAGAGGGCAACATTAACGTCATGACGGATGCTTACGGAACGACAACCGGAACCAATCACTTTGGCGTTGAGGTGGTCGTGGATCATACGGGAGTCGTCACTCGTGTTGCGAACCGGAGGCAAGCGATCAATTGGAGCTGGGGCGCGCCGGAAGAGAACAATAGCGTGATTCCGTCTGGCGGCTTCGTGATCTCGACGATCGACCCTTCGGGGACAAGAACAAACCGGCAGCTCGTAGCGAATGCTTACGAGGTGGGCGATCAGGTTCGTGCAGCCGTATTAAGCGGCCTGATGGACGATGAGCAGCGGGAGACACGAGATAGCCATTATCAACTGGAAGGAATGGTCGAGGTGCTCGGCCCTGGGACGCCTACCGTCAAAGTGAACGGAGACTCAGCTTCCCTATCGGCAACCGGTGCTTTTACTGTAAGCGTACCTTTAACGACAGGAATCAACTTCGTGCAGGTAGATGTATATGTGGATGAGCTGAAGACCAATAGCGATTCGGTGCAAATCATTCGCACGTCCACCGGGGATGGCGGCTCCAATCCCGGCCAACCCGGTTCATCCGGCAGCAGCAGCGGTTCGCAGTCCGCGTCAATCCCACCTGCGAAGCCGGAACGGTTGAGCATCCAGAAGAAAACAACGGGGAACGGGCAACACCTCGTTGATGTCAAAGCGGATCTGACACGGATGCTCGAAGAGGTGAAGAGCCTTCGTGAGAAGCCGGTCCAATCGCAACAGTTGCAATACAGCTTCATTGAAACAGCCGATGTCATCACCCTGAATCTCCCCATCCAGGGTTTGGAGGCGGTAGTGAAGGAGTTGCCGAATGGTGTCATCCATCTGGAGTCTTCGTTAGGAAGGTTGGAGTTGCCTGTGAAGGCGTTGAATGAACCTCTAAATCAGAGGGGGGCGGCGGATCGCTTGTTGATTCGCATCGGGATTCCTGAGAAAGGGCAGGAGGCTCGGCTAAACGGTTTGTTACCGAAGCAGGCTAGCCTGCTCGGATCTATGCTGGAAGTTTCCCTCTTCTGGGGGCAGGGGAACGTTTTGACTGCCTTGCCGGCCTTTAAGGGAGCCGACGCCAAGCTGACGACCGCACCGCTTGTAGGAACCGTTGATGCCGATACAACGACGGTTCTGCTTCTGGAACCTTCTCTGAATGGCTATACGTTCGTACCTGCCATCTTCAATGAAGAGGGTGGTAAGTTCCGGATCACCTTCCGGTTGAAGGAAAGCGGCACGTATGCGGCGATTTCGCACCGGAAGACCTTTACGGACATGAACGGTCACTGGGCAGCAGATGAAGTTGTGATGTTAGCCTCCAAAACGGTCATCCAGGGCAGCTCAGATTCGCATTTTGGTCCAAACGATCCGATTACAAGAGCGCAGTTTACCACGATGCTGGTCCGTGCTCTTGGACTATCGGTGCAAAGAAATGGGGCCAGCTTCAAGGATGTAAGCTCCGGCGCATGGTATGCGGACGTGGTGTCAGCAGCGGTGGAACACGGATTGATCGAGGGTTTTGATGGCGGAGAATTCCGTCCGAACGAGCAAATTACGCGGGAACAGATGAGCGTGCTGTTGGTTCGAGCCCTGAAGCTGGCGGGTGCAGAGGTTGCCCCTGGTATTCCGAATTCCATGCTGGCCGGGTTCGAGGATCGCAGCCATATTGGGGCTTGGGCGGCAGAAGCTGTTGCAACTGTGGTGGATTCCGGATTAATGAAGGGACGCGGGTCAGAACTGTTCGCTCCCGAAGCCTCTTCAACCCGTGCGGAAGCGGCGGCGGTTCTCGCCCGAATGCTGCGGCTGGCGGGGCTAATCAATCCATAAGAGTGCTTGAAATTGAAAAATGCCAGCCCGCGGATGGTTACATCCGCGGGCTGGCATTACCTTTTACAGAATCAAACCGGACGCAGCTTCGGCCATTGCAATTCAATCCCTTGATTGAGGAGTCGCTGTTGATAATCGGATAAGGTCTCTTCATGATTGCGTACGTCGGTAGGAAAGAGGTTACGGTCCAAACAGAAGCTGGCGCAATACCCTGCCGCTTCGCCGATATTCCATTCCACGGGGTGAAGCCGGTAGCAGCCGTTTGTGATATGGGTGACCCCGATGTTTTTGCCCGCAGCCAGCACGTTTTTGACCCGTTTCGGGATCAAGCTGCCCAGCGGGATTTGAAAAGGCAAGGAGGAAATGTCGATATACGGCCGGTTGCCTGTGCTCGGATGCAGATCGATGCGGTAACAGCCGACTCCAACGGAATCCGGGAACCATTCGGCCACCCCGTCCGGCCGGGAGGCCGTAGCGACATGCTGCTCCAGAACCGTAAACTCGGCTTGAATTCGTCTTGACTCGCGGATATAAGGAGCCATGGCGAGTCCGTCCTCCGTCCCGACGACGTCGCGGCGCAGACGCAAACCCGGATAACCTAGACCGCCGTCCGGCCTTGGGGCTTCGGTTTGCAGCCAATACAATAGCGACAAGCTCAGCTGTTTGGCCTGGTGTAGATGACGCGCGGCTTCCTCCTCCGGGACGTCGATGATGGAGCCCAGCCAATAGTCATTCTGCGGCCAGTTGACCAGAGAAAGCGGACGAAATCCGTAGCGGTTGTCAAAATGGGCGGGTTCGAGGATCTGCCGGTATTGGAACAACGGGAATTTACCACCGTGACCCGGGAAAATTTCATACTCAACCGGCTCATTCGTGGAAGGCCTCACACCGGTTAAGCTTAACAGTTGATCGGGCCAGAAATCCGCTCGATATTGCCGCCAGAAATCATACATCTTGGGCTTGTCAATGAGATGCTCCTCCTGCTCCGTATAATCGACGGCGAAGCAATAAGTAAAGCCCTGGATGTCCTGAGGCGCGGGGTCTCCATCCACCGCATGGGGTTCATCGGTCTGCGTTTTGGATTCCGCACCGGTCACGTATTCGATGCCAGCCAACGGAAGCAACTCGCCAAGCTCGGTAGCATCGATAAAAAACGGGGCCTGCAGCACGAGCTTATCCCCGGTGCCGAGATGACGCACCGTAACGCTGCTCACCAAGTCCCCGGCGGTTTCGGCTTTTTGGATGCGGTAGCCGTACAGAATCGTTAACCTTCCGCTGTGAATGTACGGAGCCAGCATCTGCTGCAGCACGGCTAAGCCGACGCGCGGATCATGACTGATCCGGCTGACGATGCCGCCGCCGGGATTGAGCCCGGGCAAGTTCCTTGCCGTCGACGTCATCGGAAAATGCTCGCGATAATATTGGCGGACGCCTTCGCGGAAATTCCGGTACGTTCTCGTACAACCAAAATGCTCAATCCAGGGGTGCTCATCGGGCGGAACGGCCTGGCTGGTCAGTTGCCCGCCGATCCAGAGCGTCTCCTCCGTCATGATGACGGTTTTGCCCGAAGCCGCGGCGGCCAGGGCCGCCGCGGTTCCTCCGGTCCCGCCCCCGAGAATCACGATATCGGCCTGCATTTCGCGTTTCATCGCATGGTTTCTCCTTTTGATTTGGATTTATAAGTTAGGCGTAAGAATGCCATGATTGCATTCATTGTAGAGGGTTCGGCCGGAGAACGGTACGGGAGGCGGGTGACCTTTTATGGTAATCTGATGCGCATTCGCTCTCGACCTCATCTCAATTCAAGATGGATCTGGTATGCTAGGAATCATCATAGACTTTCTTGAAGCGACTATTTCACGTTGTAGGAGGTAAGCCGATGAACCAAGTAACCATTGCCGTGATTGGCTGCGGCACGATTGCGAACCACGCTCATATCCCGTCCTACTTAGCTCACAAGCATGTGAATATCAAGTATTTTTGCGACATTCTGATGGATCGGGCGGAGGCGGCCGTCGTTAAATACGAATGCGGCCAGGCCATCACGAATTACCGGCAGATCGTTGAAGATCCAGAGGTCGATGCGGTATCCATCTGTACGCCAAATGCTTCCCACGCCTCCATCGCCATCGCTTGCCTGCGGGCAGGCAAGCATGTCCTGTGCGAAAAACCGGCAGCCCGCACTTATGCGGAAGCCCTGGAGATGCAGCAGGTCCAGCATGAGACGGGCAAAATTCTGAATATCGGTGTAGTCAACCGGTATAACGAAAGCGTGAATCGCATCAAAAAAATGATCCAAAACGGCGAGCTTGGCGAGTTGTATCATGTCTATGCCAGCTTCCGTTCACACCGATCGATTCCAGGCTTGGGCGGTGCTTTTACCACGAAGGCCATTGCCGGCGGCGGCGCGTTGATCGATTGGGGGGTTCATTTCCTCGACATCGTCATGTATTGCGCGGGCGATCCGAAACCCAAAACCGTCACCGGGCAGGCTTACTCCAAGCTGGGGAAAGATATGGCGAACTATACTTACCTCAAAATGTGGGCTGGACCGCCGGATTATACCGGCACCTATGATGTCGACGATTTCGTGACCGCGCTGATCCGCACCGAAGGCCCCACGATCTCCTTAAACGGAGCTTGGGCCCAAAACATCGGAGTCGAGGAAATGTTTATCGACTTCTTGGGCGATAAGGGCGGCATCCGGTTGAACTACGGCGGAGATTTTACCTTCTATACGGCGACAGACGGCGCTTTGACCGAAATGACACCGAAATTCACCTCTAACAATATGTATCAACAGGAAATTGACGGGTTCCTGGAGTGTATCGAGACGGGAGAGAAGCAGTCCTCCCACATCGACACGGTCATCCTGTCCTCCCAGATGATCCAGGCCATTTATGATTCGTCTAACGAGGGGGAGGAAATCGCGATCCCATGAAAAATATCGGATTTATCGACCTTCACCTCGACCAGTTCCACGCCAACAAATATCCCGGGTGGATTGAGCAGGCTACGTCTGGTGCCATGAAGGTGACGTGTGCATATGGGAAAAGAGACAAGGAAAACGGACGCACGAACGAAGCCTGGTGCAAGGAGATTGGGATCGAATTGTTGCCGACCATCCAAGACGTCGTCGAGCGGAGCGATTACTTGATTGTGTTATCTCCCGACAATCCGGAGTTCCACGAGGAGTTGTCTCAGCTTCCTCTGCAGTCGGGCAAACCGACGTACATCGATAAGACGTTCGCACCCGATCGGGAAACAGCGGTTCGCCTATTCGAACTGGCCGCGAGGCACGGTACGCCGATGTATTCGACGTCCGCGCTCCGCTTTGCCAGCGAATTTGCGGCGATCGACCCGGCAGGGATCCAAACGATCAGCAGCTGGGGGCCCGGCGCTTTTGACAACTATTCGATCCACCAAATCGAGCCCATCGTGAGCCTGATGGGAGCGGATCCGCAGCGCGTAATGTATACCGGAACGGCGGATTCGCCCGCTCTTCTCATCGATTTCGGGGAAGGCTGCCGCGCTACGATCCACCACTTGGGGGACAACTGCCCTTTTACGCTGGGTATCAAATACGGCAACGGAAGCTTTACGCAGGCGTCTGCGGTTTCCAATTTTTTCGAGCCGTTCATCCGGAATATGGTGACGTTCTTCGAAACCGGCCAGCCTGTGGTCGATCCTGCGGAAACCGTAGCCGTGATCGCCGTGATCGAGTATGGAATGAAAGCGGCGGAAACGCCCGGGGTTTGGGTGGAGTTGCCGTCTTTCTAATCATCTTGTTGAACTCGACCCACCTTCGCAGGAAGGTGGGTCGAGTGTTTACGGAACTGAGGGACCTTAATTGGCTGTAAACACGAGACTGTGAACTCTAGCGGAACGAGGAGACCTTATTGGGTCGAAATAGGCCCCAGCAGCTCCATTTTTAGCCGAATAGCGGCTTATGGTTCCGTTAGCATGGGAAATGAGCGGGAAATGTTCAAATAACGGCTCTAGGTTCCGTTATAATGAAGCAAGAGGTCACTTCCTGGAGGATCTATGAAAAAGCTAACTATTCTTGCATTGATTTTAGGTGCGTTGGGGTTCGGCTACATCTACATCGGTAACCAATACTCGTCTACTCCGATTGAGGCGGTCGAAAAGGTTAGGTATGAGATGAAGGGGCATCTCTTATACGAGGCCGAGACGGATCGTGGCAAAATTCTGTTCATTCTTCGTGATCTCCAAAACGGACAAACGATCAATGCAGAATACGTCCAAAAAACGCCGTTACTTGGGTGGAAATGGGGATATGGAGGGGGGCACACTTTGCCTTCAATCCATGACAAAGATCCCGACAGTTACTGGACGGATCAATATTTTTCATCAACAAAAGGAACAAAATATGATTTTCCATCGCCGTTTCTATTTGGCGTGATCCGAAACCCGCAAATTGATTCGATCCAGGTTTATAGCTATGCGACAAAGGAGAGCTTTACTGCGTCTATTAAGGCAACGGGGGATCGGAATGTCCGGCTCTGGTATCAATTTCTTCCTGAAGAGCAGGGAACAAAGTTTAAGCTGACAGCAGAAGCGGATCATCGGATCATCAGTACCCAGATATCGGAATAAAGGATAGATACATAACGAAAAAGGCGGTGGTACCGTGATTATTCGAGAGACGGATCGGGAATTTGTGTTGATCACCCAGCATGACCATGCGCGCTTGGCGGGTGAAATCGCCAGCCATTTGGAGAAGGAGTTATTTCTGGATGACGAGTATCTATCAAGTGCTTTGCTAGCCATAGATCAGCATGACCGGGGCTGGATCCCGCTGGATGCCTCGCCAATTTGGAATGCGGAGAGCCAGGCGCCTTACTCCTTCATGGACTACCCGTTAGCCCCGAAAATTGAAAAATACCAGCAAGGCCTCGACGAGGTTGAGGCGATGAATGAATACGCAGCTTTGCTGTGCAGTCTCCACTACGCTTCGTTTATGCACATTAGGGATTCGCTAGACGAGGTGAGTTCTCGGTTCTATCAGCACGAGCTAGCAAGGCAGCAACGGATCACCGAGAAACTAAGCGTTCCTCAAGAGGTTATCCACAGGCATTTCATGCTGCTGCAGCTATGTGACGACATCTCACTTTACGTTTGCCTGAATGAACCCGGCGTTTCCAAAGAAGAGGAACATCCTTGGTTTAGGGAAGGCTTTGAAGCTACGTTACTAGGGGAGCGTTGTGAAGCCAGGTGGGGCAATGCTAGAGAAATCCGGTTAACCCCGCCTATTTTGGCCAAGGAACTAACGACAACGCTACCGGTGAGGCAGGTCTCGAAGAGAAAGATCGAAACCCTAGGATTCAGTGAAGCTTATAAAGGAAGTGAATGTGTGAATCTAGAAATTTCATTATTAAATGGATAAGTAGAAAAGTGAGGGCATTTATGACGAAGGAAATCACTACGAAACGCATGACGCTCCAAATGATCGATGAGACCTATGCGGATCAGGTCTTGGCGTTTGCCGTTCGGAATAAAACCCATCTTGAGGAGTGGGAACCGCTAAGAACGGAGGACTTCTACACTTCCTCGGTTCAACAGGAATTGCTGCGGGACGAGGCGGCTAAGAACCAAGAAGGATCGCTCTGTAAATTTTGGTTATTCCTTGACGGTAGAATCATTGGGGCGGTGGCTTTGAGCAATATCGTCAGAGGCGTGTTCCAATCCTGTCATTTGGGCTATAAGATCGATGAGCAGGAACAAGGAAAAGGATTGATGACCGAAGCCGTCGAAGCGGTGGTGAACCATGCGTTCAAGAATTTACGCTTGCATCGGATTGAAGCGAACATCATGCCAAGAAATCAGGCCTCGCTTCGCGTGGTCCAGAAGCTGGGTTTTCAGAATGAGGGGACATCCAGAAAGTATTTAAAGATCAACGGGAAATGGGAAGATCATATTCATATGGTGATATTAAATGAGGAGATGGAGTAAACCGATCCCTATATCTCCGCGAAAAAAAAGCCCTGTCCCGAGCGACTCCTCGTCTGGACACGACTTTTACATCAGCAGCATCTTCTTTTATCGTGCATATTGCGTTTGCAGGTAATCGAGTGCTCGCGCCATTTTGTCCAGATAAGCCGGATTTTCGTCCGAGCATCTGAACTCGATTTGTCCCATATACCCCTGAGTGGAAAGGGATGAACTGCCAATCAGCGTGCACAACCGCTCAACTGTACCGTGACTGCCGTCAATCAGCTCGATATGGGGCGGCACAATTTGCTGCAAAATTCTCTTGTAATAAGGAAAATGCGTGCAGCCAAGTACGATGGTGCTGTATTGCCCAAGATCAATACCGGAAAGCTTGCGGCTGAAATAACGCTCGATCTCTTCCCGATCGAACTGCAGCTGTTCGCAATATTGCACCAGCTCCGGCAGCGGCATGGAATCCACCACCTTGTGGTCGTCCACCCGGGCCACCAGGTCGGTATATTTGGATAGGCTTAATGTCAACGAGGTCGCAAATACCAGCACTCGTTTGCCGGCAGCTTGGCTTCGTTTGACGGCCGGTTTGACGGCCGGCTCCATGCCGATGATTGGAATAGGGTACATGCGCCGTAGTTCTTCAATGGCGGCACTAGTTGCAGTATTGCAGGCAACAACCAAAGCTTTTATGTCATTCTGCATGATGACACTGACCGATTCTTGAACGTATCGCTTCACTTCGGGCAGCGTCTTGGTCCCGTAAGGCACGTGGAGCGTATCGGCAAAATAAAGAAAATCTTCCTTCGGCAGCCTCTTCATGGCCTCCGTTAACACGGTTAAGCCGCCGATGCCTGAATCAAAAAATGCGATTCTCACTCATATCACCTGAATTTGTTGTGGTTTGTTCATCCTGATGTTCATCGGTAGCATCCCATTCCCGGTAAAATTGCTCCAAATAACGCAGCATATATTCATGCCGCGATTCGGCCAGCTTTTGGGCATGCCGGGTATTCATCAAATCTTTCAGTTTGAGCAGCTTTTCGTAGAAATGATAGATCGTCGTTTTTCCGCGGCTGCGATAGTCATAATCCGAGAAATCTTGGCCAGGTTCATGCATGGATCTGCCTCTGGATCCGCCAAAAGCAAACGTTCGGGCTATCCCGATCGCGCCGATGGCATCAAGCCGATCCGCATCCTGCACGATTTGTCCCGCGAGCGTAGACATTGGAGGATTTTTGCCGCCATTATAAGACATCGTGGAGATGATCTCCATGACTTCTTGGATAACGGACAAATCGCTCACATGTTCATCCAGCCAGCTGCGGACACGCAATAACCCGGCTTCCTTGGACGGATTCAGCTTCTCGTCCGCCACGTCGTGCAGCAAAGCCGCAAGCTCGCATACAAATACATCCGCCTGCTCCTTGCGAGCAATGGCAAGGGCCGTATTCCGAACGCGGTGGATATGCCACCAGTCGTGCCCGCTCCCATCACCGCTGTGCACTTCTTGCACGAATTGTTCGGCTTGTTTAATGATTTGCTGCTGCCGATCCATCGCCATCGTTCCTTTCCAATCCCTAGCTCATAGAAACATCGAATACCATCTTACCTCAAAATCGGCATTCTTTAAACTTGTTTTGTTATATCCAGTCGCATTATATGAACAAAAGTTTCAGATGGAAGCGGCGCTTCTTGCAAATATTTTCCTTTATCATTCGGACGTGTTCAGCGATAATAGGGTTGAAAACAGGTGTTTATGAGGAGGTTCCCCTATGGCAACGGGCAAGGAGATCCCCGAGCTTTATTTTGACGGTCAAACAATGGATGTGTTGTGGGATAATCATGATCAGGTCGTAGATTGGTTTGAGAAGTATTTCGGCTGGAAGGTGCTGCGGCAAGAAAACTGGAAGGTCGATCCCCGTTGTTCAGAGGGCAAAATGACGCAGATGGACTTCGGAACCTGGTTGGTTACATATCTTACGGGAACTCGGCTTCCCCATCATTATGCCGAACGTGGGACCGTGGATCCCGATCTTCGATTGTGTTTTCGGACTCGGGAATTGGATCGCTTGCGGCGCGCTTTTGTAACCGATGGAATACGGGTATCTGCCGTATATTCGGGCCCCAAAACCAGGTACTTCGATGTTTGGGCTACCGCCGAGGGGATCCGGTTAACGCTTCAAGAGGATCGGTCGCTGCCTTCCTCCGAATTGGCGCCTTCCTGGGTCAGGCTGGGGGTCAGCCGGTTAAATGAGTCCGTTCAGTGGTACGGACAGCATTTGGGGATGAAGTGCGTCGAACACCAACCATCCCAAGGCTTCGCGGTCATGGAGCTCCAGCTAAATCATTCGGAGGAGAAGTCGCTTTGGGTGCTTGAACAAAAAAGCAGCGATGCCTATGTGGGTAAAGTGGACGGACAGGTCCAGCCAGTATGTTGGGTTCGGGAACGTCAGGACTTTTTCAAATATCATCAATATTTAAAACAACGCGGGATCGAAACCTCCGGGATCGGCGGCTTTCTGACTCAAGGGTTGGTCAGTTTTCATTTCTATGATCCGGATGGAAATCGATTTAACATCAGCAGTATGTGAGGTGCATAATGAGAAGACATTTTTATCCCATCCTGGCTTGTCTTCTAGTTACAGCCTTAGTCCTCTCGGGTTGTGAAGGGATTCGTTCAGAGACGGTTGACCTAGATAATCATTCACCGAAGCAGGAGATCAACGGGATTTCCATCCAGACCTTGCCGATGGAGGACGAGGAGTATGCCGTTCTTAAAGCGGCGGGTGTCGGTAATTCGATGGTATTTGATGTGAACCCAGGAGAGATCCAAGTTGACCGGGTGCATGTTTGGATCGATCAATACGTGAACGGTGAAAGCAAAGGATCCGTGCTTGGGCTGGAAACGTTACTTGATCAGGCCCAGGACAACCCATTCAGGCTTTATTTAACGACCCCTGGCATGAATGAGGGGGACGAAGGATGGACACTTGCTTACAGGAAGAGAGGAAATGTAACCAGCTCAAGATTCGAAATTCCCAAAGGCGATTTTGATAGTATGATGATCCACACCATGCAGCCTACTACCGTAAACCCTAATGAAACGACTGTTTTGGGTGTAATCGTGAGAAATAAAGGGAAGGACCATGTAGAATCCAGCGACGATGTCGATGCAATGATTCGTGAGAATCAAGATGTCCATGTGCTGAGATGTACGATCATCAAGGACCAATGAGGCCGATTTTAAGGGCTTATCGAGCTTGACCCGCTCATTCTTTTCTTCTCCCGACTCCGCCTGCGATCATTCCAATACAATTGCAGCGCGGATAAGGCGCAAATCAATGAGATACCTAGAAAGATCAATGACCATACTAGAGGGGAAACTCCCGTAAGCTGGGCCAGATTGGTCGCGTCACCTGCTTGGCTGGGGGAAACGATGGAATTCAGCAGCAACGTAACGGGCCCCATCACCGACTCCTCCAGGCATAAGAACGCCAGCAGCAAGTAATAGAAATTGCGAATACGCCCTCCAAGCAAGAAAAACGCCCCATTGATCAGCACAAACAGGATCAACCACCCCCGGCCGTATCCCGATCGTACAAACAACAGCAACGATGCCAAAGCCAAGATACTGATGAGGACAAGGCCAGCAGCTTGATTTTGCCGAGAATAACCGAAGAACATCGCTATTGCAAACAGCGAAGCAGAGATATAACCGGCCAAGGACACCGCCAATTGGCTCCAACCAGAAGCTAGTACCGAATAGGTAACGCCGCTGTGATCAGGGTGTAATTCAATGCGGAGCACCTGTCCTGACGCAAACAAGGTGACGATGGCATGGCCTAACTCATGAACCATCGTATCTAGCATGCGGAACCAATCGGAGAATGGGATCAATCGGGTCAAAACGGCCGCCCCGATCAGAAATAATAAGGCCTTCAGCCATTTATTCATCAAACTTTCGCCCTCCCTGGCAACTTGCTGTTGCTTTTCATTATAAGGGAGGGCAAAATAGTATTCAAAAGGCGAACAAATTTTCGGTTCGATGGTATACGGGTCGTGACGGAGGTTTTGGGACGATGAAGGATGGAACGGGCGATAATCGCGGCTTTTTCGGCCAACATTTACATAGAGATCAAGAGCAGCTGTCAGGAACGGAACCTCGTTTGACATTTGCCGAATTGGAATTGGAAGACGCCACAAAGCAGGCGAACGGCAAGGCGGAACCTGTGAGCCGAGTTGTTGCGCCGGACCCGTGGGACCGTGAGGTGGATTGGCGTCAGGACTTTCGTTATGTTTCGCGGGAGCAGCTGTTCGTCCAGAAAGCAAAGGAGCTGGAGACGGCTGTAGAGGGAATGGCGGAGTTTGTCCCTTTTCAGACGTATTGGCCGACATATGATGAAATGCAGCCACGGCAGCTGAAATGGTATTTATACTGGCGGAGTGAAGTCCGCTCCGGACAGTATCCGGATACCGACCTGTCGTACCTATTCATCTACTTGTACGAGTTAATTCATGGGGTCGGTTGGTCTGAACCTGCCGAGGGATACACGTTAATGGAACGGGTCTGGCAAGGGTATCGGCAGCGTTATCCCAAACTGGACCTTTATGTGCGGGAATGGTTATATGATCTGGCTTTAGTGTTTGATTTAGAGATGCCGCCAGCGGAGCCGATGGCCAAGCTTCCACGCAATTTGTCGATGGAGCTGAAGGAGCTGGAATGGCGAAGAAGGCTCACGGCGGATCCGCTGGAAGTGAGCTGGGAGCTGCTCCTTACGCTGACTGATTATGATGTGGAGAAAAGCCGTTTTTATTTGGAGCAAGGGCGTAAGGAACTGCGGAACTATGTGCCGAAGGTTGTCTCTTTGGTGGACGGTTATCTCTTAAGGAACAAGGGAAGCCGTATTCTGGAGCTGCATAAGCCGATGGAACAGAGAGTATCCCGTTTCCTGTTCCGCAGCGCCGTGTACGACCATGATCTGTACGGACGAACTAAGCCGGTCTCCATTTTGCCTTATAGCGGGCATCCGCCGCTTCGCGCGTTCCTGACCCAGCTCGTTCGCCTGACGGAGAATAAATTGCGTGAGCGGATGGGTTATAAGGGCAAGCTTCGAGGAATCAAACTGGGGCCAGAGATTGAACAGTTGGTCGACCGATACCTGAGCAAGGAATTCGATCGTCGCAAGGCGGAAGAAGTGAAAGCCCGGATCCCTAAGGTGAAAATCAACACCGCCAAATTACGCAAGCTGCAGCAAGAATCCGACGAAGTGCGGGACATGCTGCTCAGCGAAGAGCTAACGCTGGCGTTTGCGCCGGAAGCGCCGGGCCTGCCGCCAGAGAGGGCTGCAAGCCCTCAGGGGATATCAGTTATCGAACCGCTGCAGCCGGCTTTTGATTTTGAGCGGGGGTATGAACAGGTGCCAGAAGAGGTTCCTCTGCCTCCGATCGAGGAACGGCGCGAGACCATTGAAACTGAGGGAGAGGGTGTGGCAAACCTGCCGGCGGAATGGCAGGAGCTGTTCGCGAGCCTTACCGCGCCCCAGGCGCAGATGCTGGCCGCTTTGTTCCAGGGGCAGAGTGCTGCAGAACGCCAAATGATCGCCGAGCAAGCTGGATCTATGCCTGAACTGCTGGTCGATGAAATCAACGAGCTCGCGATGGAGCGGATCGGGGATCTCTTGGTCGAGGGGGACGAAATCTTGGAGGATTACCGTGTGGAGCTTGGTAAGTGGCTAATAACACAATGCTAAGCCAGCACCGATCACATAGAGGAAAAGTTTTCAAATGATGAGGTGACTTAGGATGAAACAGGTGCAAATCCCGAAGCGGTTGACCACAGCGCTCGTCAATTCCTTGACGGCCGGAGTTGTACCGCGGGTAGGACTAGAGCATATCGCAGTCGGGCGTAAACCGGAGGTAGCGTCGATCCTGCAGGACATGGACAATATTGCGGAGGGCGGGGCGGCTTTTCGCCTCATTTCCGGTCGTTATGGGAGCGGCAAGAGCTTCCTGCTTCAGATGATTCGCAACTATGCCATGGACCGCGACTTTGTGGTAGCCGATGCGGATCTGTCGCCGGAGCGCCGGTTGGTGGGCACGAAAGGGCAGGGCTTGGCGACCTACCGGGAGTTGATGATGCATTTGTCGACCCGGACGCGGCCGGACGGCGGCGCGCTGGAGACGATGCTGCAGAAGTGGATCGCTGCCCTCCAACAAGAGCAGATGCAGGCCAGCGGCCTCCGGCCCGGCGATCCGCAGCTGCATGATGCGGTCGAGCTGCGGATTTATGCGGTGACGAACGAGATGCAGAGCCTGGTGCATGGATTTGACTTCGCCAAGGTACTGGCCGCCTACTGGTCGGGGTACAAGCTTGGTGATGATGACCGGAAAGCAGCCGCCCTGCGCTGGCTGCGCGGCGAGGTTCCGACCAAAACGGAAGCACGCCAGGAGCTGGGCGTCGGCGTCATCATCGATGACGACAATTGGTATGACTACATGAAGTTATGGGCGGAGTTTGCGGTGCGCATCGGGTATCGCGGGCTGCTGCTCTTTATCGACGAAGGTGTGAACCTGTACAAAATCACGAACAGCGTCTCCCGCCAAAGCAATTACGAGAAGCTGCTGACGATGTTTAATGACACGATGCAGGGAAAGGCACAATACCTGGGTATCTATTTGGGCGGGACACCGCAGTTCGTCGAGGATGAACGACGCGGGCTGTTCAGCTACGACGCGCTTCGTACGCGGCTTATGGACGGACGATACAGCAGCGGGACACGGCGTTCGTACACCTCGCCGATCCTGAAGTTGGACATGCTGTCGCATGAGGAGATCCTGCTGTTGCTGCAGAAGCTGCGCGAAATTCACGCGTTGCATTTTGGGTACGACGTACGTCTGACCGATGAGCAGTTGATCGCTTTCATGCAGGCGGCGGTGAATCGGTTAGGAGCCGAGGAGCTGCTCACGACACGTGAGGTTGTGCGCGATTTCATGGATGTGCTGCACCTGCTGCATCAGCAGCCGTCTTTGTCTTTCGAGGAGCTGATGGGCGAACGGGAGCAGGAGTATGCGGCATCCGGGAATCAGGGTTCCAAGAACAAGGGCGGCACCGACGAGTTGGACGATTTCTTGGCGGAGTTTGAGCTATGAGCGGGGCAAATTCGTTCTCCCGGTTAGCGCCGTTCATTCAGGAATACATATACCGCAAAAAATGGGATTCGCTGCGCGATGCCCAGGTAGAAGCCTGCCGGGTGTTGTTCGACACGCCCAATCACCTCCTGATCGCGTCGGGGACCGCGTCGGGGAAGACGGAGGCGGCCTTTTTCCCTGCGCTTACAGAGCTCTATCATCGGCCTTCGGAATCCGTCGGCATTCTTTACATCGGACCGCTGAAGGCGTTGATTAACGATCAGTTCGAGCGGATCAATGAGCTGCTGCGGGACGGGGAAGTGCCCGTCTGGCATTGGCACGGCGATGTGGCGCAAGCGGAGAAGACGAAGCTGATGCAGCGCCCCTGCGGCGTTCTGCAAATTACGCCCGAATCGTTGGAAGGGCTGCTGATGAACCGCCCGAATGCGATCCCCGCATTGTTCCATGATCTGCGATACATCATGATCGATGAAGTACACGCGTTCATGGGAGCGGACCGGGGCATTCAGGTGATCAGCCAGTTGACCCGATTAGAGCGTATGGCTTCCTGCTCGCCAAGGCGAATCGGCTTGTCGGCTACGCTTGGCGATTACGATATTGCCGCTCGTTGGCTAGGGGCGGGGACGCCGCAGCCGGTGGAGGTGGTCTCTCCGCAAGGCGGGCGTAAGCTGAAGCTGTCAGTCGAGCACTTCTCCTTCCCGGATGCCCGGGACGAACGAGAAGCGGAGCATCTGGAGCTGGCTAAGCAGAACTATTACAACTTCATCTATGACAACACCCATCGAAAAAAAGCGCTCGTCTTCACCAACAGCCGCACCGACGCCGAGCTGACTACGCTGGAGCTGCGCCGGATTGCCGCCAAACGGGAGGAGCGCGACGTATTTCATATCCATCACGGCAGCATCTCCGCGATGCTGCGCGAGGAGACCGAGGCCGCGCTTCGCTCCGGCCCCGGCCCGGCGGTCGCCGCAGCGACAGTGACGCTGGAGCTCGGCATTGACCTCGGCGAGCTCGAGCGGGTCATCCAGCTTGGCGCGCCATACAGCTGCTCCAGCTTCGTGCAGCGGCTGGGCCGCTCCGGCCGGCGCGGCGATCAGGCGTCGGAGATGATGTTCCTCTGTGCGGAGGAAGAGGACGAGGACGCCCAATTGCCTGCCCGGATGCCATGGATGCTGCTGCGGGCCATCGCCGTCATCGAGCTATACGTCCGTGAGCGCTGGGTAGAACCCGTGGCTCTGCGCAAGAAGCCGATAGGCGTGTTATACCATCAGACGATGAGCACGCTCAAGAGCATCGGTGAAGCGGAACCGGCCGATTTGGCTCGGGCCGTGTTAACGTTGCCGGCGTTTCGCGGTGTCGAGCCCGAGGAGTACAAGGGGATGCTGCAGTATTTGCTGCAGACCGACCACATCCAGCAGACCGAAGAGGGCACGCTGATCATCGGACTTGGCGGGGAGAAGGTGGTGAACAACTTCCGCTTCTACGCCGTCTTTAAGGACGATGAGGAGCATGTCGTTTACAACGGCTCCGAGGAAATCGGCAGCATCACCACCGTGCCGCCGCCTGGATATTGCTTCTCGCTGGCCGGGAAGCTGTGGAAGGTAGAGGAAGTGGACAGCAAGCATAAAGCGGTGTACGTGAAATCCTCCCGCGGGAAGGTGGATACGCTTTGGCTTGGCGCCGGGGGAGATGTCCATACCCGGGTCATGCAGAAAATGCGCCAAGTATTGGAGGAGCATACGTTGTACCCGTACCTCGCCCCGGGTGCAGCCAACCGCTTGGAGCGGGCGCGCCGGTTAGCCCGGGAAAGCGGGCTATTGAACAGCCCGGTAATTCCGGCGGGCGGCGACTCGCTGTTTATTTTGCCTTGGGCAGGGAGTAAGCAATTCCGCACACTGGAGCGCTTGCTGAAGCATAATCTGACGGACCCGATGGGGTTGCGTCAGGTGGTGCCGATGGAACCCTATTATATGGTTGTGGCGGGGAGAGCGGGCGCCAAGGAACTACTATCCGCCATCCAGGCGGAACTCGCATCCGTCGACCATCCGGAGGCGCTGCTGGCGGCATCGGAGGCTCCTTATCTGGGCAAATACGATGAATTTATGCCGCCTGAGCTGGTGCGGCGAGCTTTTGCCGCAGACGGACTGGACATAACAGGTTTAGCTGAGGCTCTGGAGGCTGCGGGAAAGCCAAGTGAAAATCCACTCGGATCGAGTAGTTCTGATGAGTAGAGGAGGACGACCATGAGTATTGAACACATCTTAGAGCGGATTGTTACCCGCCTGCAGAGAACGGAAGGCCTTCAGGCTATTGTACTGGGAGGATCGCGGGCGACGAATACCCATCGCCCCGATTCGGATATTGACATCGGTCTGTATTATGAAGGCGAGAAAGGTTTGGATATCGCCGGGTTAAGTCAAATCGCGACGGAACTTGATGATCAGCACCGTAGCGATTTGCTGACGGGGATCGGCGAATGGGGACCGGGGGTTAACGGCGGCGGTTGGCTCGTCATCGGCGGATATCATGTTGACTTCCTGTACCGGGATATAACCGTTGTCGGTAAGGCAGTTGAGGATTGCTGCGAAGGAAGAGTCCAAATGATGTACCAAACGGGGCATCCTCATGCTTTCCTGAACAGCATGCATATGGGGGAGGTAGCGGTTTGCCGGATCTTGTGGGACCGGGAAGACCGGTTGACCCAGCTGAAAATTCAAACCCATCCGTACCCGCCTCTATTAAGAGAGGGCATGTTACGGCAGTTTCTGTTTGAAGCAGGCTTTTCTCTGATGCTTATGGAATCTAGTGCCGATCGTGACGATATCTCATACGTAACCGGGCATGCTTTTCGTAGCGTGTCCAGCCTCAACCAAGCACTTTATGCGTTAAATGGGCGCTATTGCTTGAACGAGAAGAAGGCGGTACGCAACATTCAATCGTTTGACATCCGACCGGAGCGTTACAAAGAACGATTGGATCTCGTTTACGGAAAGCTTGGACCGGACCCGCAGGGAATCCACGAGAGCATTCATGAACTCCGAACCTTAATAGATGAGGTACATGAATTGGCGAAGAAGCCAACGGGGGAGGAATCTGAATGACCGCAAAATCGAAAATTAGCGCCCCGCAGCTCATGGCCGATTTCATAGAAGCCGATTGGAATGAAGTGTTGCGCGATGAGGACCATGAACTGGTTGGAGCAACGGTGGTGGGCGCGTCTTATGAGCAGGAAGTCATGGAAAAATGCATTTTATCCAAAGTGGTGCTCCGGGGCTGCTCTTTTGCTGGTACCGTATTCGAGCGGATGGACATGACCGATGTCGTGCTGGAAAATTGCGATTTGTCCAACGCGGTGCTGGAGAAAGCGATCATCCATCGGGTGCATTTCAAGGATTGCAAGTTGACGGGGCTCAATTTCTCGAAAGTCAATGCAGGCTCCGTAACGTTTGAACATTGCGTTATGAATTTGAGCGATCTGGTGGAAGCCTCCTTGAAACTGGTCAGATTTCAGGACTGTTCCTTGCAAAACGCGAATTTTTACGGCTGCAAATTCAAGGAGGTCGAGCTTCTGGGGTCGGATCTCAATGAGGCTGATTTTAACGACACCTCTCTGAAGGGAATGGATATCAGCACATGCACGTTTGAACGCGTGGATATTCCAACCTATGCTTTGGTAGGCTGCACGGTTTCTCAGGAACAAGCGATGGGCTTTGCCAAACTGCTTGGCTTAATCGTAAAATAGAAAGAAACGAACTCAACCGCAAAACGCCCCACCTAGACAATACAGCTTAGGTTGGGGCGTTTTGCTAGAATTAAGGAATTCCTTCGGCGATCACTTTAGCTCCAGTATCATCTTATTACTGCCGGGTTCGGCACGAAAACCAAGCAAATCGCGGTTGATGCGCAGCATGGGACCGTTCATGGAATCGTTATGCGTCCGCAAGTAGGGGACGCGGCAACCCATTGCGGTCTGGATCGCCAGCAACTTCAAGGCTAAAGCGATATGCCGTCCGCGGTATTCCCGCAGCACGCCGGTGAACTCGTGGTACATCGCCTGCGTTTGCTCGTTTTGCTGAAGCGTCACGACGCCGACGTAACGTTCCCCGTCTTTGGCGATATGAATCCACTCGGGGCGGACGCCGGGTTGGTTGATACTCCATTTCTTCCACTCTTCGAACCAGGGAAAGCTTCCAGAGAATCCGGGGATATCCAGGTGAGTTGCCTGGTATAGCTCATGCAGCTTTCGTTCGTTAGCTTCACCGGGCTCATCCGCCAATGTAATGAACTCGATGCCGGTGCTCTGAGCTGCAGGAATCGCGCTAAGCAGGTTACCGTCATCGAACGCCGCCAGATCCAGTACGGACTCGAATGTGTGGCGTTCCTGGTCATATCCTCTGCGCGTTGCAAAAGCCAAGGAAGAGGCATCGTTATCTCTCATGTAAATGGTCAGACGACTGGCTTTGACTTTGGTAGACCAGCGTTGAACTTCATTGTAAATGGCACGGCCAACGCCGTTCATTCGCTTCTCCGGCCGCACCACTAAGGTGAACATGAGCTCGCCCGGCTCCGTCCAAGGAGCGCGCCAAGCATGGGCGTATGCAATGATCCGGCCCTGCTCGTCTTCAGCAACCCATTTGGGATGATCCCAGCCCGTTAGTTTCCCCTCTTCGTTATAGTCCAACTGGCCCGGCGGAATTTTGGCGTCTTCTTCCTCTAATAACATCCCGGACGTTGGCTCTGAGGCAATGAAGTTAATCAGTTCGGCGACCGCGTTATAATCGTCCGGTTTCCGTATTTCTCGAATCGTGTACGTTATCAATCCTTAACCCCCTATGTAATCGGTTCTTCTTTTGCCATTATCTCATGCCAATCGGTTATGAGGAGGGTAAGGTTTGGATATAAATAGAAATTCCTGAAATTCAACCTGTATTGCAGGAGGGTTGCTATGCGATTCAAAACAAAACGAGATCCGTTGTTCACAAGTCTTTGGACGGCGTTGATTCTGGTTGCGAATTTGGTGATTCTATGGCCGCTGCTTCTTGATCCACAGGTGTTATCGTCGGGAGGACTCGTTGGGCTTATCGTGCCCGATGTGCTTGTGACCGCCTTGCTGGGATGGCTGGCGATCGATATCTCCTATGTGTTCAAAGAGGAGGTGCTATTTGTCAAGGGAGGTATGTTCCGTTCCAAAATTCGTTATGAGGAGATTACTCAAATTACGCGTCATCCGAATCTTTGGGTGGGGTACCGACTCATCTCCTCACGTGATGCGATAGAGATCCATTACCGAACCGGCGCCCTTGGCAGCGTTGTGGTCTCACCGGCGGATCAGGAGCGTTTCATCGAAGAGCTGATTCGGCGTAACAACTCCATTCAAATCGTTGATAGATCCTAAGCGTTGGGATGCAGGTCACATCGCCGCAAGTCCAATTTTGCTAAACTAGAGGGAAAAGCAGGGGAAGAGAAGGTGTGCTTATCTCATGGTGCATGTGTCCAGTTTACTCATTCCGGCAGCGGTGTTACTCCCCAATTTATTGTTTATCGTTTGGCCCCCGAAGCCCCTACCCGGATGGAAGGAAACCAAACAAAACCGAATGTATCAAATCACCGAAAACCTCGGACGGGTAGGCGTCATGGTTCTACCCTTGTTCTCGGCGATAAGAATGGAAGGCGGACTTGAATCGATCGCACTCGGGATAATGCTCCTGAGCTTAGGAATTTACAGCAGTGGCTGGATTCGCTATCTTCGGAATGAACGCGAGTACCGCTACTTATACGCGGCAATGTTGGGTATTCCCGTGCCGATGGCGGTCATGCCGGTCCTGTATTTCATAAGCGCCTCGCTGCTGATGCATTCCGTCCCGCTATTGGTTTGCAGCCTAATTCTGGGGATCGGACATATTCCAGCCAGCATCCAAATCCAACGTTCTCTCCCAAAAATTAACTAACCTGAAAAAGGGCGGATGCCCGCCCCTTTTTGCTCTTTCGAATCTGTATCCTGCTTAGTTCACCTTCGTAAACATCCACTTTTGCGCGTCCGTGCCGTTATCCGTCCACTGTTGCACCGCTGCACCGTCCGCCGTCGAAGCGCCGGACACATCCACCACTAAACCGCTGGCTTTGGATACCAGCTTGAAATATCCGCCGCCCGCATCAACGATTCGCCAACGTTGAGCATCCGTACCATTGTCGGTCCATTGCTGCAGCTGCACGCCGGTGGCCGTACTCGCGCTTGGCACATCCAGTACCTTGCCGCTGTGGATAGCGGTCAGCTTGTAGTATCCATCGCCCGTGCTATCCAAGCGGAAGCGCTGATTGCTGGCGCTGTAATTGGTCCACTGTTGAATTTTGCCCCCATCCGCGGTGGAGACGTCCACCACATCTAACACCTTACCGCTGGCTTTTGACGCGATGGTATAAACTGCGCCATTCTCAAGAGTAGGCGAAGTACCGCCCTGGTCCTGATAGACACGTACATAATCCACCAGCATCTGCGCCGGGAACGGCGTAGACCCATCCGGACTGCCCGGCCAATTGCCGCCGACGGCCAGATTCAGCAGGAGGAAAAACGGCTTCTGAAATTCTTCCGTATTTCCGGTTCCGTTTGCAATGTAAAACTCATTATATTGGACACCATCCACGAACCAGCGGATATAACTTGAGTCCCACTCCACCGTGTACGTATGGTATTGGGAGAAATCTAAATTGCCCGAGGTCCGGCCATAAGAAGCGTATCCGTTCGCGTCCCAATGTACAGTGCCGTTGACAACCGCGTTCTGATTTACGCGTTCCATAATGTCGATTTCGCCGCAATAAGGCCAGCGAATCGAAGTGATGTTCTCGCCCAGCATCCAGAATGCCGGCCAGAGGCCTTGTCCGGTCGGAAGCTTGATTCGGGCTTCGATTTTACCGTAAGTGAAACTCTTTAAGCCTTGGGTTTTGATGCGCGCCGAGGTGTAGTTTCTACCTTCGTAATTTTCCTTCTGGGCCGTGATCACCAGATTGCCGCCGGTGACTTGCAGGTTTTGCGGCCGATCCGTGTAGTACTGGAGTTCTTTGTTTCCCCAGCCGTCCGTACCGGTTCCTATTTCAGGAGTCCAGTAAGTACGATTCAGCGAGGAACCGTTAAATTCGTCGCTCCAGACTAGCTTCCAGTTTGGAGCCGCGCTTGTGGTGCTGGGTGCAGGCACAAAGACAACCAAGAGGGTGAACAGCAGAAAGAGGAGAATCGGTTTACCGCGTTTTAGCATCATGAATTCGCTCCTTTCAAAAATTGAATGGTTTGGGCTAACTGCCACGTGCGAGGTTCATACTAAACCGGTTTCGATTAAAATGATAGCGCTATCATTACATAGATTACCATTTAAAGGTTAGATTTACAACTGTTTTTTTGGAAGGTTTTTCAAATGAACTCGGTTCTGATATTCTTGTATCAACGAATGATAGAACGGGAGGAATCGTATGGAGCTGCGGATAGTGGAGGCGTCAGATGCTGTGATCTATCAGACCCTTCGTTTGAGAGGTTTGCAGGATCATCCGGAGGCGTTCGGATCAACTTACGAGAGAGAAGCAGCTTTCTCGGCTGAGACGGTGGCGGATCGCATCAAACCAAACGAAGACCGGTTCGTGCTGGGCGCGTTCGACGAAGATGGGACATTAACGGGCATCGTTACCTTTGTTCGGGAAAGCTCCCCCAAAGCACGGCATAAAGGAACTGTATTCGGGTTGTACGTCACGCCCCGGATGCGAGGCCAAGGAATAGGTCAGGTGCTGATGCAGGAGCTCCTATCGAGAGCTAAGCAGCTGGATGGGCTGGAACAGCTCAATCTAGCGGTCGTAACTACAAACGGGATGGCTCTCAAACTCTACGAATCGATGGGGTTTCGGACCTACGGAACCGAGCGAAGAGCCTTGAAATGGGACGGCAAGTATTATGACGAGGATTACATGGCGTTAAAACTGAACTAAACGGGGGACGGAAGATGGAAATGATCACGGAACGACTGCACCTCAGGGATTATACGTGGGAGGACGAGAAGGAGGTTCATGCTTATGCCTCTGATTCCTTGGTGGTGGAGCATATGCTCTGGGGACCGAATACGGAGGAAGAGACGCAGGATTATTTGAGACAAGTGATCCAGAAGCAAGAACAAGTGCCACGCACAGCGTATGATCTGGCTGTCGTCATCCGTGAGACCGGTCAATTGATCGGGGGTTGCGGCTTGTTCTTGGAGGGGTATAGACAAGCCGAGCTCGGGTATTGCTTCAATCGTATATATTGGGGGCGAGGTTACGCGACGGAAGCAGCGAAGGCCCTGGTGCGCATGGGTTTTCAAGATTTAGGCTTGCACCGAATTTATGCGACTTGTCGTCCGGATAATAGGGGCTCCGCTAAAGTGATGCTAAAGCTTGGGATGCGATACGAAGGGCATTTTCGGGAACATCGTTGGCATAACGCGAAATGGCGGGATTCGTATCAGTATTCGATTCTATCAAGAGAGTTTGAGTAGGAGGAGATCGGGAATGACAACGCAAGCTGCTAAGAATGAACTATTGAACCAATTTCGCGAATGGACAAGTTATGTCCGAGATCTCGAGTCATTGGATTGGACGAAGCCCCTTAACGAAGGGAAGTGGTCTGTCCACGGGTTGGTCAGCCATTTGATGATGTGGGACAAATATTTCTGGGAGAGGGCTATCCAGCCCATCTCGCAGGATCAGCCCCTTTCGTTGCAGGAGCTGGATTTTGACGAATTTAACCGTGAGGCCGTGGAGTTCGGGCATTCGAAATCAAAATCGGAATTAATCGAGCTTGCCGTGTATTATCGCCGCTTGATCCTCGAGGCGATTGAGGGCATGGATGAGGCGAAGCTTAATCAAACCTATGGAGAATTTACGATAGAATCCTATCTACGCGATTTTATTTGGCATGATCAGCATCATCGGAGTCAAATCGAAGAACGTAAAGCGTATCTTGTATAAAACCTGTAACGGTATCCTGTTGAAAGTGATCGATAGAGCGGAGAGAAGGAGAGATAACTGATGAGGTATTTCAAGAAGCTGGAGGGATCCAGGTTGTATCTGTCCCCCGTGAATCCCGAGGACGTAGAGACCTATACCCGGTGGATCAATGATCTTTCGGTGTCCGTCAGACTGGGGAGTTCCAGAGAAGTGTTTGGGTTGCAACGGGAACAGGGCTTGCTGGAAGACATGGTCAAAGAGGGCCAAAATTTTGCCATTGTTCGGATGAACGAGGACCAGCTGCTAGGGAATTGTTCCTTGTTTGCGATGGACCCGATTCGCAGAGTAGCGGAGGTCGGGATCTTCTTGGGAGATGAGGAACAGCGGGGGCAGGGTTACGGAACCGAGGCGTTGCAACTCATTTGCGAATATGGGTTCAAAATCTTGAATCTCAACAATATCATGCTGCGCGTGTTCGAATTCAACCAGCCGGCCATCCGGTGTTATGAAAAAGCGGGGTTCCGCGGTTTCGGCCGCCGATCGCAAAGCTATTATATGAATGATACGTACTTCGATGAGATTTATATGGAAATGCTGCGGAGCGATTGCAAGACCACCTATCTGGATGCCAAGCTGCCCCGCCGCAACTAACATCCAATAGAACTTCAAGACGACCCGGCCTTCCTGTGTGCGACGAGCCGGGTCGAACTCTATACGGAGGGGGAGATGGTGCAGATGAAGCTTGTAATTATTTTTGGCCCGCAGGCGGTAGGAAAGATGACGGTGGGCCAGGAACTGGAGAAGCTTACCGGACTGAAGCTGTTTCATAATCATATGACGATAGAGCTGGTTTCGCATTTTTTTGACTATGGTTCTCCCGCCGGTAAACGGTTGGTAGGTTTGTTTCGGGAGGAAATCTTTGAAGAGGTAGCAAAAAGTGACTTGCCTGGGTTGATTTTTACCTATGTCTGGGCGTTTGACCTCCCGTCTGACCGGGAATATGTTGAACATATCCGCCGAATTTTTGAATCCCGGGGCGGTGAAGTGTACTATGTCGAATTGGAGGCTGATCTGGAGGAGCGGCTCATCCGCAACCGTGATCCGCATCGTCTGCTGCATAAGGCGAGTAAAAGAAATCTGGCGCGCTCCGAAAAGGAGCTACTTCAAACCCTGGAGAAACATCGATTGAACTCCTTGGACGGCGAGATACAAGAAGCTAATTACATCAAAATCAACAATACCGCCTCTTCCCCGGACGAGGTGGCGCAAATGATCCAGAAGCGGTTTCAGCTATAGTTGCTTTGGAGTTACCCTAAAACCGAAAAAGGAGTGGCAAGCATGAAAGCAACCATTCTGACATTTTCCTCTCATTGGAACATAGAGATCAACGTTAGATACGTTCAGGTCGCAGATACCAATCGGAAGCTGGTCGTCTTGTTCCCCGGGAAGAATTACTCTTGCGAGAAGCCGACGCTGCACTATGCCGGTCTTGCTGCCCGGGAGTGCGGATACGATATCCTGGCACTGGAGTACGGTTATCAGGCCGCCCGAGCGGATCTGGAATATCGGGAGATTCCGAAGGTCATCGAGGATTGTGAACAGGCGGTGCGGCAACTGATCGGCAATTATGAAGAGATCGTGTTCATCAGCAAAAGCCTGGGCACGGTCGTGGCCGGGGAAGTCCATCGCAAGCTAGGCGCTGGAGCGGCAATCCGGCATATTTACTTGACACCGATTCCTGATTCGCTGCCGTATATCCATGAAACTCGAGCGGTTGTGGTTTACGGCACGAAGGACGACCTGTTTCCAACTGAATTGGCAAGCCGCCTAAAGGTTTCAAACCGGCTTCAGGTTGTGGCCATTCCCGGTGCCAATCATGGCCTGGAGACGGAGCGGGCGGAGGAAAGCCTGGAGATTTTGCGCGAGCTCACCGTGATCTACAAGGATGTGCTTCGCGAGGCGGAGCTTCGGCCGTGACAACAGGGGCATGAGAACGAATCTGCTTGGAGGACAACATGATGAGCGAAACTGAAATTTTTGACATCTACACCATAGAGATGAGGAAGCTCGGCACCGCCTCTAGACAAGAGGTACATACAAAAGGTCTGTGCAATCAAACCTTTCATTGCTGGATTATGAAACGGAACGTAATGGGCGAAGTCGATCTCTTGTTTCAACGGCGCCATGCGAACAAAGATGTTTTCCCTTCGCTGCTGGATACTTCCTGCGCAGGGCATCTGCAAGCTGGAGAAGACGCAAGGGACGGGATTCGTGAACTGGAGGAGGAGCTCGGACTAGCGGTACGGGTTGAGGATCTGACTTATATCGGAAAGGTAACCCAAGAGCATCTACTTTTACCCCATTTGATCGATCGTGAGTTTAACCATGTATTTCTCTACGAAAGCGAACAGCCTTTGGTCGATTACCGCATCCAGATTGAGGAGCTGACGGGGCTTTATTGGGTTAGCCTGCGAGAGTTTCAGGAGTTGCGCCGCGGGGATCGCGACCAATTGTCGTCGACCGGAGTTTACGTGGATGAGGCCAGCGGGACCTTGATCGAAGAAGAGGCCACATGGCGTCTAACGGATTTTACGCCCAATTCGGACGAGTACTATCAATTGTTATTTGACCAGATCGGAAAGAGGTAACGAATGGTGAAACCTCAGGATAGGCGGTGGGCTGCCATCGCGCTGGTCGGATATTCCTTGCTGCTGATTTACTGGATGTTGTTTGGTTTCGGCCGAGCACCGCATGATACATATATGTACAACTTGAAGCCTTTCTTAACAATCTGCCAATTTCTTCGGGCAGGTGATTTTATGTCAGCCCGATGGCTCGTAAATATGATTGGGAACATCGGCGTATTTATCCCTTTTGGTCTCCTGATGCCCATGGTGTTCGGAGGGAAGCTGCGGAGAGAGATTTTTCTTTTTCTGTCGGGAGTCGTGATCCTGGAAATCTTGCAGCTGGTACTGAAGAGAGGCAGCTTCGATGTCGACGATATGATTCTCAATACGACGGGTTTTCTGCTGGGCTTCGGCATATATAAACTATATGACAGGATGCTAAGCAAGCCAATATAAGCGAAGGACGTGATATTGTTGAATAAGGAAAAAAGTCTGCTCGTTTTTATTTTCTATTGGGGATTGTTTAGCTAGCTTCGGTCTGGGGAAAGGGGGAAATCCACTTTGGAATCCAGGAAGTTTGTCGACGCGAAAATCAAACGATCCATCGCGGATCATGCGGAGCAGACGGATCAGCGGATATTGGCGTTATGGGCGGCGGATTGCGCCGAACGCGTGCTGGCCTGCTTCGAGGCGGAGCGGCCGGGAGATCAGCGGCCGCGGAAGGCGATTGAAGCGGCACGCGCCTGGGTGCGCGGCGACGTCAGCATGGCCGCTGCACGCGCAGCGGCGTTTGCGGCGCATAACGCGGCGCGCGAAGCCGGCCATGAGGCCGCCAGCGCGGCAGCCCGAGCCGCCGGCCATGCGGCGGCGACCGCGCATGTGGCGGAGCATGCGGCGCACAGCGCCACCTACGCCGCCAAGGCGATGGCCCGCGCTGCAGGCGACGCGGACGCGGCCAAGGCGAAGACAGAGATGGAACGGCAGTGGCAGCTCCGCCGGCTGCTTGATCATCGAATTTCATGATAAAAGGAGATACACCAATGAATCATACACCTATCCTCGTATATGAAGCGGAGCTCGGACATCTGGAGCAATCAGCCCGGCTCTTTGACGAATATCGCTTATTTTATGAACAAGCCTCGGATCTGGATGGAGCCCGGCAGTTTTTGGAGGAACGGTTGAGCCGGCGCGAATCCGTCGTTTTCTTGGCAGTCGATCCGCTCAACGGGAAGGCAGTTGGGTTTACGCAGCTGTATCCCTCCTTTTCCTCCATTTCAATGAAACGAGTTTGGATTTTAAACGATTTATACGTTCAGGAGGAATATCGGAACCAAGGCGCGGCTAAGCTGATGCTGGAAGCCGCGAAATCGCATGCCCTGCGGACGAATGCCAAAGGCCTAGAATTGTCAACGGCCATGAACAATGCGCGGGCCCAGCGATTGTATGAACAAAATGGATACGAGCGGGATACGGAGTTTTACCATTACTTTTTAAGCTTATAGTCCGAGAAGGAGTTGTCGCATGACCAAAGTGCTTGTAGTAGATGATGAAGCGAGCATCTCCGGGGCGGTGTCCTACGCATTGCGACGGGAAGGGTACACGGTAGAAACGGCGGCGGATGGGGAAGAGGCGTTGGGCCGGGTCGATTCGTTCCGACCGGAGGTCATGGTGCTTGATGTCATGATGCCCAAGCTAAGCGGATACGAGGTATGCCGCAGACTGGAAGTCCGGCCGCAGCGGCCGGCGATTTTGTTGTTGACGGTCAAGAACGACATCGTCGACAAAGTACTGGGCCTGGAGCTTGGGGCGGACGACTACATGACCAAGCCGTTTGACATGCGGGAGCTTGTCGCCCGGGTCAAAGCGTTGTCGCGGCGCGGCCTACGAACTAGCCCGGAAATTACCGGCGAAGAGCGGGAACCCGTCCGCCTAGGGGGATTAACGATTAACCTGCTCAACCGAACCGTTCACGCCGGCGATGCGTGGATTGACCTGACGCCGAAAGAATTCGATTTGCTGGCCCTCCTGGCCGAACATCCTGGGCGGGTGTATTCTCGGGAAGCGCTGTTGGAGCAAGTGTGGGACATGGACTTCGCCGGCGGCACGCGAACGGTCGATATGCATGTGCAGCGACTGCGCAAGAAGCTGGGTCAGTGGAGCGATGTGATACAAACCGTGTACGGCATTGGCTACAAAGGCGCGGAGCAACAGCCATGAAGCGGCGGACTTGGCGATTTGGCCTCAAAGGGAAGGCGGCGGCGCTTCTCGCCATTCTGCTTGCGGCCGTCATCGCTGTTCTTAGTGTCCTGGTGTTGGCCGGTATCCGGGAGGATCAACGCCAGCGTCTGGAACAAACGCTGGCTGCGGAGGCAGAGGCCGCGAATCTCCGCGTCCGTCAGGAGGCACTGACGAGCGGTTTGCTCGCTCCGGATGCATTCATGGAACAAAGCGGCCAAGGACTTGCCGTCGATTTAAGTGCGGAAAGCGGGCTTCCTGTAACGTTGTATCAAGCAGACGGGTCGCTTGCGGGGACCTCGCTTCCCTTTCAGCCCAAGGCGGATGTCCAGGATGCGCTGGCTTATACAGCACAAGGACAGTCGGTTTATATCACGGTAGGAGACCAACTGCTGTATCTTGCGCCGTTGTATATGGCTGATCAGCAGCCGGTGGGAACCGTTCAATTTCATGTGTCCCTCACCGAACAACACGCTTTCTACGAAAGAATCCAGCGTTTGTTCTGGCTCGTTGGCGTGGCGGTGCTGGTTGGGGGATTTCTGCTAGGCTATCTCTACGTATGGCGCCAAGCACACGTGATCACGCGGCTAAACCGCGCCGCAACGCGGATTGGGGAAGGAGATTACCTTCGCGAGCCAACTGTCCATCGGAAGGATGAGCTTGGGGAGCTGGCGCAAGGGATTTATGAGATGAGTGGAAAAATAGCCACGACCCATGCCCAGCTGACCGATGAGAAAAGCAAACTGCTCGAGGCGGTTACCCGTTTACAGGAGCTGGAGCAACAGCAGAAGCTGTTCATCGGGAACATCAGCCACGAACTGAAAACACCGTTAACCTCGATCCTCGCCTACGCCGATTTGTTGGACATGTATCGAGATGATCCGGCGCTCCTGGAGGAGGCGGCCACACATATTGGTATGGAAGCGGAGCGATTATACGCGCTTGTGGAGAAATCGTTAAAGCTTTCTTCGATGGACGTCTACGAGTTTGAGACACATGCCTCCTCCGTTGACCTGAAGCCATTGCTGGAGGAAGCGGCGGCACGCCTGCAAGCCAAAGCGGAAAAGCAAGGCATCGAGCTAATGACCACCCTGCAGGACGGTAAGGTCTGGGCCGATTCAGATAACGTGATGCATATGGTGATGAATCTCTTGGATAACGGGGTGAAATACAATAAACCGGGCGGCAAAGTGTTTCTATCCAACGAAGCGATCCTTGAACCGGGCGGTCCTGGCCGGATGCAGATCACGGTGAGGGATACCGGAATCGGCATCCCTCGGGAGGCGTGGCCCCAGCTCTTTGATCCGTTTTATACCGTCAGCAGCGACAGATCCAGAGCCCATGGCGGGACAGGCTTAGGCTTGTCGTTGGTTCGAAGCCTTGCGGAGAAGCAGCGTGGCTCGGTGAACCTGACAGCGTCTGGACCCGAGGGGTCGACGTTTGTACTCGAATTGCCACTCGAGCGTCCTGATCCTCAAGACGGCGGCTAATTCAGCCGGTTTCAGCCCAGACTTGAACTAAGTCCAGGCTTTTTGGCATGTCGTCGGTGCAGGTCATCTGCACTTTTACATTTAGCGACGCCGTTACAGGAACGTTACAAGTCGGATATTTTTACGTGATAACTCTTTTCTATACTTAGGTCAACAGGGGAAACCGAAAGGCTTCGGAGCTCCTGTGGCACTAACGCGGGAGGTACCTGTGATGAATCACCATACTGGGAAATACGGGTTCAAGCTGCTGGCGGCAGCCCTCTTGTCCATCACGGTGTCGGCGTGTCAATCGCAGCCGGGAGACCGGCTGACGGTCGTGGACCCTGGTGACACTCACCGAACCGGGCAACAGCAGCCTGTACGAGATGGAGCGGATGGAGCTGACGGCAAAAGGCAGTTGACCGTCGTGCGAATGCCGACGGAGCAAGCTGGCCGGCAGGTCGACGTCGCTGGGACCCATAAGATTGAATCCGCGAGAATTCAATCCTGGCTTTCAGAGGATGAGGTCCAAATCGAAACGATTCGGCTCGTCAAAGCCGGGACGGAGACAGAGGAACCTCAATATGAGTACACGACCTCGATCATGAACCTGCTGAACGGTCAAATACGCGAACCCACGGGAGAGGAGGGACAGCAGATGGACGGCTATATGTTCGTGAAAGAGACCAAGTCTCCTGACGGGGAGTACAGTTTTATTCAGAAGTGGAAAGACAAATACACAGCCGACAATTACGTGAAGGATCACAGGACGGGGGAAATGACTCAAATCCTCGGGGATAATTACCTGGAGCTCGGCGGCTGGCTCAACGCGGATACGTTTGTTTTAGCTGCCGGTTCGATGAATGGGCGTGGAGAGATCCGGAAAATCTCTGCGGCGGATGGGAAAGTGACGACACTTCCGCTGGAGGACCCCGATGTGGATGTATTCACGCAGTTTGGCGTTAGTCACGGCAGAATCTATTATACCGACAACCATCAGGTGTTGAAGGTGTTGGATCCCGGACAAACGAAGCCGGTCAGTTTAATTCGCGACGTATGGAATTTCCAGCTTTCGCCGAACAGCCAATATATCTCGGTATCCACGGTTACTCAATCGGGAGCATTTCAGGGCAGCGAATTGCTGATCTACGACTCCGCCGGCACTCTTCAGGGCACGCTCATCGGCAAAGGCGACTTGATCTCTTACGTAACTTGGTCCCCCGACTCCGACAAGCTGGCGTTTGATGTGTACACCGAAAAACAACCGGGTATGAACGGGGTTTATCTTTTCGATACCCAATCGGGTCAAGTCTCGCCGCTCGCACCTTATTATGCGCCCACTGAGCCGCTACCGCATCCGACTTTCCCACTAAGCTGGAGTCCGTCAGGCCATCGGTTGGGGATTACGGTGGATGATTCGAACTCGCAACTCGTCACTCAGGTTATCGATTTTATATTTAATTAAGAGGAGAGATATCAACGTTATGAAAAACAATATGAAAAAATCAATCTTAGCTTTCGCAGTAGTAGGTATGACGCTTACCGGGGCAGCCGGAGTTTATGCCGGAACCCAAATGCAGAAGATCAACGCCTATCTGAACCATCAAATTAGCATTCAAGTCGATGGCAAAACCTATGCTCCGGTTGACGGGAAAGGGCAGCCTTTGGCACCGATCAGCTACAACGGTACGACGTATTTGCCTGTACGGGCATTGGCGGAGGTGTTGAAGGTGCCGGTCAATTATGATGGTGACCGCCAATTGGTGCAAATCGGTAGCAAGACGGCGGATATCTCTAAAAGTAATGTGGTGTTAACCGAAGTGAACTATACGAAAGCTCAACTGGAGGATGTCGCCAAAGCGTTCGCCAAATTCGAGACCTTTGAAGCGCCTTATGCACCGCAGCAAATGGCCAAAGGAGACGCTTTTAAGATGGTGGGCGCTTCGGATGACGGCGTTAATCTGATCTTTAATCATATGACGGTCACGGTGTCCCCTCGGGATTATGCTTATGAATACGAAGGTAAAACGATCACGTTGTCGAACGGGGTTCAAGCCAAATGGTACACGCCATCCGATACGCCGATGTTGTCTTTCAAACAGGATGACCGTTTCGTTACGCTGAGCTCGCCGGATGGCAAAACAAGTCAGGCGGAGCTGGAGAAGGTCGCCGCCAGTGTTGCGAAGTTGAAATAAGAGATAAAAGCACGAAGGTATGAAAAAGAATACCCAATGATGGAATCTTGGGAGGTCTGTCGGAGCAGGAATATATCCTGCTTCGACAGGCTTCTTTCGATTTACGAAAGTAAACGTAAATCGGCATTTACTTCCATCTCTGTTCTGGCCTAATATGGAGGTATATTCGGTCGGAGGCATCGTTTTGCATGTGACCGAACATACCGGGAATCATCTGAGACAAATCATCGATCGAGTGCAAGCGGCAACCAGGGAGAAATTTCCCTTTGTCCAAAACGGGTTAAACGAAGCGTATTTACAGCGCCAAATCAAGGAGGGAGAGCGGGATGAGCAGATGGATTGAAGAATTAGAACGGTTGCTGGCGGAGCTTTCAAGCACGGTCAGCGGTATGGACGAGGCACAGTTTGTCAATAAGCCATCGCCGCAGAAGTGGTCGAAGCTGGAGATCCTCGGACACTTGTGTGATTCGGCAGCCAATAACCATGTGCGGTTTACGCGGATCCTGACGACGGATGAGCCGATCACTGTTGAGGGATACGTGCAGGATGAATGGGTGAAGCGTCACGGCTATCAGCATCATTATAGCCGGGAGGAGCTGCACTTGTTATGGAATCAACTTAACGGAATGATTCTAAACGTATTGCGGAGTGCTGTCGCATCGGATTGGGCGAAACGGTGCTTCCTCAGCGACGGTACCTCGCTAACGCTCGACGAATTGCTTGAAGATTACGTCCGGCATGCGGAGCATCATCTCGGACAAATCCGCGAAATTCGTTAAGGGAATAAACTAGGAATATCCCTATGATTTTCTCGTCTCCTTGTTTATATTAGTTACACAACCATGAAGAAGAAAAGAGAGGAATTTCGTGATGCCTGATAACTTAACGAACGGGGAAACAGCTTACGGGCAACGCCGGTTATCGCTGCGGGCCGACTGCGACAATTGCTTTGGCTTGTGCTGTGCCGCTCTGCCCTTCGCCGCATCGGTGGACTTCGCCGCGGACAAAGCGGCAGGACAACCCTGCGGACATCTGCGGGAGGATTTCCGCTGCGGAATGCACAGCCGTCTGCGGGAGGGAGGATACCGAGGGTGTACCGTTTACGATTGCTTTGGCGCAGGGCAACAGGTTTCACAGGTGACTTTCGCCGGGGTGAGTTGGCGTCAAGCACCGGGATCTGCTAAGCCGATGTTCGAAATCTTCCCGGTGATGTGGCAACTGCACGAAATGCTCTGGTACCTGGACGAAGCGTTAAGTTTACCCCAGGTGAACGATTTGCATGATCGACTGCGAATCGCCTATGACGAGACGGAACGGCTGACTTACGCGGATGTGGACGGCTTGATCGGCTGCGACCCGGCCGCTCATCGCGCGAAAGTCAACGAGCTGCTGCTGGAGGTGAGCGATCGCGTCCGCACCGAAGCGCTCCGGCAGGCCCGTTCTGCGCCTGGACGCCGCAGCAACTTTGGACGGGGCGAAGACTTGATTGGCGCCAAGCTCCGGGGTGCCGATTTGCGAGGCGCCCTCTTAAGAGGCGCCTATCTGATCGCCGCCGATTTGCGGGGAGCGGACCTCCGCGGGGCCGACGTGATCGGCGCGGATTTGCGGGATGCCGATTTAAGGGGGGCCGATCTGTCACAGAGCCTGTTCTTGACTCAGGCTCAGGTCAACGCCGCCAAAGGGGACGCCGCCACCAAGCTGCCTCCTCTCCTCAAGCGGCCCTCCCATTGGGAAGGGGCTTCGGGGAGGAAAGAGGCTTGATGAACGATTATCGGGAAAGAGTGGGCGAGGTCTGCAAGTTTATCGATGCGCACTTGGATCACAAGCTCAGCTTGGATCAATTAGCCGAGTTGTCCCACTTCTCCAAGTATCATTTCTCGCGAATTTTTGCCTCGGTGACGGGGGATACGCCTTTTGCGTATATCACCAAGCAGCGGTTAGCCCGAGCGGCCGGTTGTTTGCTGGAAACCGACAAATCCGTACTGGAAATAGCCTTGTTATGCGGCTTCGAGTCCGCCTCGAACTTCAATGCGGCATTCAAGAAGCATTTTGGCCAAACACCAACCGGAATGCGCGAGCAAACACGGCAGGACCGCAATATTTCGTTATCGGACCGCAATCCCGGGGAAGCCGGTCAAACGCCAACCCTTTATGATCAAACTGTAAAACACAGTTTCTTGAGGAGGGTTTGGCAAATGCAAGCAACCATTGAAGAGCTTCCTTTGTTGGAAGTAGCGTACGTGAGGCATGTCGGCAGTTATCTGGAAACCTATCGGGCTTGGGCGCAGTTAGGGAAGTGGGCCGCCCAGCATCGGTTGTTTCCGCCGGAGCAATCCTTTATCGGCATTTCTTTGGACGATCCGGCGGTGACCGAGGAGGAGGAATGCCGGTACGATGCCTGCGTAACCGTACCGAATACGCTAAGCCGAGCGGATGCCCCGCAGGAGATCCGGTTCCAGACGCTACCCGGAGGACTATATGCCAAGTTTTATTTTTACGATACGCCGGATAAACTTGCGCTTCTGTACCAGAGCATATTCGGAAACTGGCTGCCGGACAGCGCTTATGACCCGGACGACCGGTACTGCCTGGAGTTCAGCATGAACGATCCGGCGCAGGATCCGCAAGGGAAGGCCAAGGTGGATTTATACATTCCGATCAGAACAAGGACGTGAAAGGGGAGGGTTTCTTGAATCCAATCAGCAATCAAATCGGGACGGTGTTTCTCCCGGTCAGCGACATAGAGCGGGCCCGTGACTGGTACTGCGGCTTGTTCGGTCTGGCTGCCGATGGAGAAATTCTGCACGGACATTTGTACGTGCTGCCGATGCAGGGAACAAGCCTGGTTCTGGACAGCAAAATCTATGCCAAAGAAACCACGTTTCGCGTTCCGGCATTTCATTTCAACGCTGGGAACATTGCGGAAGCCTATGCTTTCATGAAGGAGCAGAACGTGGAATTGATTACGGGGATCGAGCATGATCACTGGTTTAATTTCAAGGACCCCGACGGGAATGTGCTGATGGTGTGTCAGTGTTAGGTGACATTCTTCGATAGCAGAGAACGCAACAGGAGGAACCCATGATTTACACACATATTTTATTCGACGCAGACGATACGTTATACGATTACCCTAAGGCGGAAAACCATGCCTTGAACCGGACGCTCACGGAGGCAGGCATCGCCTGCACCGGCGAGGTGATGAGGGCCTATCAGGCGATTAATCAGCAGTTGTGGCGCGATCTTGAGCAGGGCCTTGTAACGCAGGCCGCTCTGCGGACGGAACGATTCTCCAGGCTGTTTCAAGAGCTCGGCTTAACTCCCTGCTTCCAGGTGGAGGAGATCAGCGAGCGTTATTTGGGACAACTCGGGCAAGGCATTTTTTTGATCGACGGCGCTTATGAGCTCTGCCGCGATTTGAACGAAGCCGGTGTTCACCTTGCGATCCTCACGAACGGCATCAAGAAGGTGCAGACGAGCCGAATTGCCGGCTCTGAATTGGCGGAGATGTTCGAAGCCGTCATCGTGTCCGAGGACACGGGGTATCAGAAGCCGCATCCGGGGATTTTCGACTATGCTTTTGATATATTGGGACTTCGTTCAACGGACAAAAGCCGGGTGTTAATCGTGGGAGATTCGCTGACCTCCGACATGAAAGGCGGCTTCAATTACGGCATCGACACCTGCTGGTTTAACCCGTTTCGCCGCCCAAATACGCTGGACCTGCAAACGACATATGAGATTCACCGATTGGAGGAAGTAAAGGAGCTGACCGGTGTTAGGAACGGAGAATCGCGATAGGTTGTCCGTAATGATCGATAACGGTGAAGTATTAGGAAATCCAAAGCGCGAGCTGCAAGGGCATATCCCCTTTGTTGCCGCGTTTTTTTATGCACGGAACCGGCTTTAAGCGGTTTTCGGGGCTGCATAAAAGCGTGGGGAGCATGATGCATGGAAGACAATTACTTGGGAAATAATAGCTCCGTTCCGAACGGAGGAGGGTTCAAATGGATATGGGGGGCAAGCAATCGGATAAAATCCTGGATTGGTTGCAGGAAAAGTTAAGAAAGCACTCGGATATGGTGTACCGGGAAGTGAAGCACGGGGAAACTCAGGTCCGAATTCTTTACTTGAATAGCTTAATCGACGAAAAATCCATCCATGAAAAGATCATTCAACCGCTTTACGCATTGGGAGATGAGCAGGCTTACCGCGGCTACGTTCGATTTCTTCCCGTTTCTCGACCTCTGTCGGATGATCGGCAAACCATAATGAACGGCATCCTATTCGGATTCGCCTTTCTAATGTTGGGCAGCGATGAGCTCTTTTTGCTGGACGTCCATCACGTTCAGAATAAAACAATCCATAAAGCTACGATCGAAACCGTAATTCAAGGGCCGCAAAACGCTCTCAGCGAGGATATAGCAATCAATGTCGGTTTGATCCGCGCGCGTTACCGCCAGGTATCTCTGCGTTTCGAGCAGGAAACCGCCGGAAAGCTGTCGCAAACCGGAATCGGCATGTTGTATGATGAGAATTTGGTTAACCCCCAAGTGCTGGAAAACGTTAAAAAAGCGATTCAGGGGGTGAAGGTCGAAGTATTGCAGGGGGCAGGACAGCTGCAAAAGCACTTGACGAAGAAAAAAAGATCGCTGTTTCCCATTATGATGATTACGGAACGCCCGGACCGGGTCGCATTCAATCTATCACAGGGAAAGGTCGTTATGCTCATTCAAGGAACGCCTTTTGCTCTGATCGCTCCCTCCACATTCTATGATTTCTTCTCCTCGATGGAGGACATATATCAGTCGTATTGGATCAAGAAAAGTCTGATTGTCATCCGCTATCTCGGCTTGTTCATCAGTGTCCTGCTTCCTTCTATGTATGTTGCGTTAACGGCCTACAATCCGGAGGTATTCCGGGTGCAACTGGCCCTTTCGATCGCAGGAAGCCGCATCGGTGTTCCTTTTCCTGCCTTTGTGGAGGTGCTGTTTATGCTCTTGATGATGGAATTACTTACGGAAGCCAGCGTTAGGCTTCCCAAAACAATCGGATCCACAGCGGCGACGGTCGGCGGTCTGATACTGGGGCAAGCGGCGACGGAAGCGGGTCTTGTATCCAACATCATGATTATTATCGTGGCGGCGGTGGCGATCGCCAACTTCGTCATTCCTATTACGGCCATGGGTTTTGCCATGAGATTCGTCAAGTACGGGATATTTGCCTGTACCGTAGCATTCGGTGTGATAGGGATGATTCTGGGAATGACAGGGCTGATTATTTATCTGGTTCACTTGGATAGTTTTGGAGAGCCGTATTTCAAAATGTATTATGCGCCGACACCGGAAGAGATCCCTAGAAAGCCCAAAGGGGGAGATTGATGTGAACCGACACTTCATATCTCTTGTGCTATTGAACATGCTGGTCAATTCTCTGGTGTACGTGCCCTCGATACTGATACGGGACCGTTTCGATGGCGCGGTAATGGGTATTTTGCTGGCTACTCTATTAGGTTCTATTATGATGGCGGTATTCACCTTTGCTCTGAAGAACCATCCCAACAAAGGACTACCAGAGTTGTTGAAGCGATTTCCGGGCTGGCTCAAATTTGCTTTCTTGTCCGCGTTTGGCGGGATTTGGTTTTTAGCCGGGGCCATGACACTGCTGGGGATCAATGACATTGCCCAGCGGTACATAAATCCGGAAATGTCCGAACCCCGGTTGATCGCCCTTTTTTGCACGGTGATTATCCTATCCGTCGCTTACCTGAACACCCATAAGGTGTTGTATTTGCTGGAGATCATTCTGATCCTCAATATCCCGGTCTTGCTCATCGTCCTATACTTGGCCTATACAGGCGATAACATCAGTTGGTATTCGATATTTGAGGTTGCGTCCCGTGCCGGGAATATTCCAAGTTGGAGCGACTTGTCGGCCGGCTCATACGTTTTTGCGGGCTACGCCAACATGGCGATCTTTCAGCGGGTGTTTCCCGAAAAAATACGCCTTAGCGGCTTATGGCCCGTACCTTTGATGGGTTGTACCGTGTTACTAACGGTTTTTTTCATACCTATCGCCTTTCACGGAACGGACGGCGTTGGGGATTTGACATTTCCCTGGGTCACGACCGTGGATTCGCTGCGAATGGAACTGGCACCGATCGAAAGGGTAACGACGATTGCGCTGATTAATTACATCATCTTATCCGTCGTTTCGATTATTGTTCATTGGCATATCTCTATTGAATTACTGCGGGGATCGGTATCTTGGAGGCCGCGGAGAGTCGGGATCCGGAACGTGTTTCGGTGGGGAGTCTTATTGGCTTTTGGCGTTGCAGTATGGCTGACCGAAAACTGGATGCAAGAGTTGGACATCTTGAAGTTTGGCGAAGCCTGGCTGAATCTGCGTCTGCCCGCAGAAATTTTGCTTGTAGCCGTCCTATTGATTTTGGCAAGGAGGAGAACCGAATGACCCGCATCTGTCGACAATGGATGTTCGCTTGCCTCCTCGTCGGTTTAGTTGTAACGTTAAGTTCTTGCGGTTATAAAGATATCGACAAACGCTTTTTTGTGGTCAGTATGGGTATCGATCATAACGCCGAGGCGGAAGAAGACTCGCCCCGTTATAACGTGCTGCTTAAATTGGCTATCCCTCAAGCCGATGTCAAAGCAGGTCAGGAGGAATTTATTCTCCTTGGAGAAAAGTCCGATTCGATCACGAATGCCGTCCGCAAAATCAAAGCGAAAGTGGATAAAGAGCTGGATTTCAGCCATACAAAGGTAATCCTATTCGGGGAGGACGTCGTCAAAGAAGGAGACGTGAACCGTTTGCTTGATTGGTTTATGCGTAGGCGGGATATCCAGAAAATAGCATGGGTTGGCGTGGCCAGGCCCAATGCGGAGAAAGTGCTGCAGCTCAAGCCGAAATCGGAACGGCTGCCTTCCAATGCCTTGTTTTTATCATTCGGCCAATCTGGAACGGAGTCTGCCTTCATTGTTTCCGATTATTTGTTTAGCTTTCGCAAGCGTTTGACTGAAAGAGGACTGGACCCGGTGCTCCCTATTATCGAAGCCGAAGACAACGAATTATTACAGATCGATAAGTCCGTCTTCATGAACAAGGACAAGAGCTTGGGCTTGCTGAACCCGGAGGAAACAAAATTGTTGAACCTCATCACCAATCGTACGGAAAAAGCGGATCTTGAAGTGAAGACGACCGGAACCCAAAAGTTCTATATATCAATAAACAAAGCGAAGACCAAATATAAAATCAAAATTCCGCGGGATTCCGAGCCATATGCCGAAGTGAATATCAAATTGGTTGGGACGATCGAGGAATCGTCAGAGGATATTGACCCGGCTGATACGAAGCAGTTAAAGGAAGAAGCGGAGAAGAGGTACATGAAAAAGGCGGAAGCTTTGCTATCCAAGCTGCAAGCCCGTGGAGCCGACCCCGTCGGTTTCGGGCTGATCTATCGCGGAACCCATTCAAATTCAGACGATTGGCGGCAGTGGGAAGAGCTATATCCCCGTCTGACATTCAAAGTGAAGATCGAAGTGAGGATCCAGGGATTCGGCGGACTTCGATGACCCAAACGTGCAAAGATGAGGTATAATAGAAAAACCAACGCATGACCCGGCCCCAGGAAGAAACGATCGGAGGCCGGGCATTTTTTTATCTAGAAGGAGCCTGCCCGCACGATAGAAGGATAAGCGGCTCCGCATATTTGTCCCGCAGGGGTATCATAGCCCTGGATATTTATCTCCGGGACACATGAGGAAGGTAATTCGCGAAACCAAGGAGGGGTTCAGCGTGGACGTTCATCTCGCGGAAATTTTACCGTCTCAAAAGTCGCTGTTCTTTCATTTGTTTAATTTGTACTTGCATGATTTGTCGGCTTTCACCGGCGAGGAGCCGGGCGAGGACGGGAGATTCGATCTGGCGAACACGTACCTTTATCTGGAGCGGGAAGAACTGCATCCTTATTTTATTTATTGTTCGGGAAAGGTAGCCGGATTCATTCTGGTTTGCGCACCGCCGTTTGTGCCCGAGGATATCGATTTTACGGTGCAGGAGATGTTCGTGCTGCATAAATATCGCGGGCGAAAAACGGCGGAAACGGCCGTATCCGAAATCTTGCGGCGCCTTTCGGGCCGGATCCGGGTGGAGCAGTTGCAGAATAACGCCGTTGCCGTTGCATTCTGGAAGAAGATTTACCGGCAGCACGGTATTCCATTCGTCGAGTCGATCGAAAGCGTGGAAATCGAGGGGCTGCCCGGTCTCCACGACGTTCTGGCACAAACCTTTTCGTTGTAAGGCATTTTTTATCTAGGGGGAGAAACATGGCACATCTTTTTCATGCGGACCGCGTTACGTATCACCTGAAGCAATCGCCCATTCCGGAGTTTGCTTGGCACACCAGCGAACGTTTGGCGGAGCTGACCGGCTCCAAGCACTTGACGTTCGATATCCGATCGTTGGATCCGGGGAAGTACTCCTATCCTTATCATTTTCACCGCAATGCCGAGGAAATCTTCGTCATTCTGGAGGGGAGCGCGTTGCTTCGAACACCGGAAGGGCATCAGGAATTACTGGCCGGGGACATCGCATTCTTCGAAATGGGACCCTCAGGGGCACACCAGCTGTTTAATCATACGGAACAACCGTGCAAGTACCTGGATATTCGTACGAATATGGGACTGGATGTCTGCGAGTATCCGGACTCGGGGAAAATTAATGTTTTGCCTTATCAGGAAATTTACGAAAGCTCCAGCCAAGTGGATTATTTCAAGGGCGAGGGCCAGGTTGCCGACAAGTGGGCGGCGAAGGAGCGCGGGAAAGAGAATGAGTAGCCGATCGCATCTTCGTTTTTATGCCGAGGAGGATTTCGAAGCGCTCCAACGATTTGAGCTCCCTTCCGAGCAGGTCGTGTTTACGGCGCTGCCGGACGAGGCTTTGGAAGCGGCGGCCCAGGATCCAAACCGATATCCGGTGGTCATCCTGTCGGTGGAAGGGGAAGCGGTCGGATTCTTCGTACTGCACCTGAACGCGGAAATCACGTCGTTGGTCGACAATCCTCGGGCCATTATCTTACGGGCTTTATCGGTCGACTTCAGGCAACAGGGAAAAGGGTACGCCAAAGCGGCAATGCTGCAGCTTCCCGCCTTCGTGGGGGAGTATTTCCCGGAAGTCGATGAAATCGTGCTGGCCGTAAACGCACGGAACTTTGCCGCGCAACGGCTATACCTTCAAATCGGATTTGAAGACCGCGGCTTAACCCGAATGGGACCAATGGGAATGCAACATATTTATCATTTCAAGGTGGAGAGAACCGGATGATTGAAATTAGAGAAATCAGGGAGGACGACGCCGAGCGTTTTTTGCGTCTTTGCTTGCGGTTGGATCAGGAAACGAAATTTATGCTTTATGAACCCGGGGAACGGACCACGACGGTAGAGGCGCAGCGGGACCGGATTCAATCGATCCTGACCGAAGGCCGATCCACGATTCTGGTGGCGGAGGATCAGGGAGAGTTCGTAGGTTATTTGGCCGTTTTCGGCGGGAACGCCAACAAAACGAAGCATGTCGGTTACCTCGTCGTCGGCATCGTTGAAGCCCATACCGGAAAGGGCCTTGGGACTTCCTTGTTCGAGGCGGCCGAGGCGTGGCGTTCGCAAACCGGACTCACGAAGTTCGAATTGACGGTGATGGTCCCGAACGAACGGGCCGTTGCACTTTATAAGAAAATGGGTTTTGAAGTGGAAGGCGTCAAACGAAATTCCATCCGAATGGATGGGAAATACGTCGATGAATATTATATGGGCAAAATTTTCCCAGCCTAACCCTTAAGGAGACGGGACTGGAGGTCAAGGTGCACGGGATCGTGGCTGTTAATGAGTTCGTACATAGGGAGAAAGAGGAGCATGTGATATTGCTTACCTTCCGGGCGGAAATTGCCGGAGGCGAGCTGGAGATCACCCGTCCGGACGAGATTTTAAACATCGCTTGGGTGGAATTGAATCGCGCTGATGCGCTCATGCCGTACTACCCGGAAGGGATTAGCTCTATCGTGGCCAAAGGTGCGGAGGTCACGTACTTCGACGAGGGGCGGATATGAGCAAGGCTACGATGGACAGTTTGCCGGCCCATCGTAGCCTCGACCCGCCAGTCTCTAGCTAGGCATCCAGCGATGCGGCCTTCCGCCGGCTGAAGCGCAGCCGGATCACGAGAAACAATAGCGTGACCAGCAGCGGGTAGAGCATGGCCCAACCCGTGAACGGAAATACGGCGGCCGTGGCCGCAAACGAGATCCAACTGAGGACGACGCCGGCACGGCTGCCTTTCAAGAGCCGGATCCCGGCTGCGCAGCCGCCCATGTACGTCAGAATAAAGGTCGCGTTCGGGAACTGGATCAACGTGCTTAGGGATACGGCCCCGATTCCGTATAGCAGCATGACCGCGGCAAAGCAGAACATGAGGAACAAGAGCGACCCGGTTGGCGTATGAAACCGCGGGGATAACCCGTTCCACCATTTTGGTGCATTTCCCTCGCGGGACATGGCGTAAGCGACCCGGGCAGCAGCACCGGTATAGGCGATGATCGCAGCCATGCAAATGAACAGCCCGGTAACCCCGGCGACGATGCCCCCCCAGGAACCCAACGGCTGGCTGATAATCCAGACCATGGAGGAGTCCGATCCGCCCTTCAAGTAACTTTGCGTGCCGACCGTGGCTAACGCCGTCAGAAAATATAAGATTCCTACGATAATCGCGGCGGCGGTCACTCCTTTGATCGCCGCCTTTTGCGGATCCTTAAACTCCTCGGACATGTGCGATACCGCCTCCCAGCCGATGAAACACCAGAACAGCATGGAAGCTGCTTGACCGACGCTGAGCCAGCCGTGCGGCATAAACGGGGTGAAATGGACGCTTTCCATCCGCGGCAGCGCGGCCCCGAAAGCGAAGATCAGAACGGAGGCGATCGCGATGACGACGGCGATCTGGATTTTGCCGGCAAGCTGCATGCCGATCCAGTTCGTCAACAGCCCGGCGGCCAGCATCGCGGCGGCCACGCCCAGCTTGGCCCCTTCGCCCCAACCGAGCGCTGCGGTCAAATATCCGGCGCCGGTTAATGCGGCGACCGGCGCGCCGATCGGCACCGACATCAGGAAGAACCAGCCGACGAGCGTCCCGGCCTTCTCTCCATAAGCCAAGGTTACGAAATGGGATACGCCCCCGGCATTCGGATATTTGGCCGACAGGAGTCCCATCGACAACGCCATAGGCAAGATCAGCATCGTCATGAACCCCCACGCGAGCAAGGAGGCCGGTCCGGCCATCTCCGCCGCCAGCCCCGGCACGATCAAGACGCCGGAGCCCAGTACGGCGCCGATGTATAATGCGATGGCCTGCGGCAGGCCAATCCCTTTTTGGAGTTTGCTGCTTGTTTCCTTCATGGAGCGATTCCTGCTTTCATTGTGTTTTTTTCTAGCGTATCAGATAATAGATCCATAGGAAAAACAGAATTATCGAATTTTATCCATTTGAATTTCCGATGGAAGAAAGGTGTACTTATGGAGTCCCGTCATTTGTTTACGTTTTTGGTGGTGGTCGAAGCCGGCAGCTTTACCCGGGCCGCGCAACAGCTTGATTATGCGCAATCCAGCGTCACGGCGCAAATTCAGGCGCTGGAAGCGGAAATCGGCTTGCCGTTGTTCGATCGAATCGGCAGGAGGATCGTTTTGACTGACGCGGGGCGGCGGTTGCTGCCCTACGCCCAAGAAATCGCCAAGATCCACGAGATGGCCAAAAACGCGCTGCACCCGGAAGCCGAAATGGCCGGCTCTCTGAAGATCGGCGCACCGGAATCGCTGGCCGCGTTCCGGTTGCCGGAGGTCATCCGTCAATACAGGCAGCGTTATCCCCAGGTACAGATCGTGCTAAAGCCGGGTCAATGCTGGGAATTACGGGATTTCGTGCGTTCGGGAGAGCTGGATGTGGCCTTCTTGCTGCAGCCGGAGGTGGAGGACCGGGATTTGCACATCGAAACGCTCATCCATGAGCCGATGGCTCTGGTTGCTCCGGCCGATCATCCGTTAAGCGGGGAGCCGGAGGTCGTTCCGGCCCAACTGAAGGATCAGACGATCCTGCATACCGAAAGCGGCTGCTCTTATCGAACCTTGTTTGAGCATTACTTGAACAGCCACGGCGTTTTTCCCGATCCGAACTTGGAGTTCTGGAGCATCGAAGCGATCAAACAGTGTGTGATGTCCGGGTTGGGAATTTCCTTCTTGCCGCTGATCACCGTCCGCAGCGAACTTGCGGAAGGCAAACTGGTGAAGCTGAACTGGAACGACGCATCCCAGCGAGTCGCGACGCAGTTGGCCTTGCACCGCAAGAAATGGCGCTCCCCCGCTTTGGATCAATTCGTCACGATGGTTCAGGAACAAGCGGAGCGATGGCGTGAAGCCGCCCTCTGAAATGGGAAATGAGCCGAATGAGGATAGATCACGGCGCTGCCGTATCGCTTTGGCGATACGGCTTTTTTCGTAAAACATTGGGAGGTTTGACGTGTAGCGCAACGTGATGTATATTTATATCACAACGTGATATAAAACGGCGCGATATATGGAGGAAGGAACATGAATTTCGAGAGCGCGAAAAAGCGGTTCGTTCCGATGAGCGAAACGATGTTTTACATCCTGCTATCTCTCCAGCAAGAGCGGCACGGGTACGGCATCATGCAGCATGTCAAGGAGATCACGAACGATCGCATCGTTCTTGGTGCGGGTACGATTTATCAAAGCCTTGGCAAGCTTGAAAAGGACGGACTAATCGTGCCGACCCGGGAGGCGGACCGGAAGAAATTTTATGCAAGCACGGAGCTGGGCAAACAGATCTTGATGGAAGAAGCTAGGCGAATCCAAGAGCTTCATCATAATGTGGAGGGATTGATATGAGCGAAAACAGGGTCGAATTATTATCTGCATTTCGTTATGTGGTTCCGGCTCAGTATGAGCAGTGGTTCGAGGGATTGGCAGCTGAGGGTTGGCATCCAATTAAGGTGGGGCAATGGAGTTCCATGGCCATGCGCTTCGTCAAGGGAACCCCGGAAAGATACCGTTACGTCGTTGATTTGCAGGCAGTCCCTCAGAAAGGTTATAAGCAGATCTACGAGGAGTTTGGCTGGGAATACGTCGGCCGCATGTCTAACCTATATGTGTGGCGCAAACCTTATGCGGATGAGCGACCTGAGTCGTTCAGCGACGCGGAAAACTTGCGGGCCAGAAATCAGCGATTCGTTTGGGCAATCTCGTTCTCGTTGATCGTCGTTGCTATCGTGGCCACCCTTTTGACGGGTTGGATCGTCTCTCACGCGTGGGATAAAGGCCAAACGATTCCATATGCGGTTGGGGCCGCTTTGGGTTGGGGCTTCGCAATTTATCTCGGCTGGGTCATGCGGAAAATCAAGCGGAGCGTGCGCAACGGGACTATGTGAGAATGACATATTTTAGCTTGAAATAGCCAATACTCCCTATAGTTTCTATATTTATCAGGGAGGCGTGCATGTGGGCAAGGCGGGCGAAAAAGGGATCTCGACGTTTCATTTAACGATGCTGGCACTGGGGACCGTGGTCGGCGGTTCGTTTTTTCTCGGATCGGGCGTGGCGATCAAAGCCGCCGGTCCCAGTATCTTGTTTTCGTACATCCTGGGTGGTTTGCTGGTCTACGTGATTCTCTATGCCTTATCGGAGATGACGGCAGCCGATCCGGTGCCCGGTTCGTTCCGCACTTATGCCGAACGCAGCTTTGGCCGGGGCGTCGGATTTATCACCGGCTGGGTGTATTGGGTCGGCTTGATTCTGGCGATGTCCAGCGAATCGATTGCTGCGTCGACCTTTCTTCGGGAGTGGTTTCCGAACTTCCCGGAGATTGCCATGGGCATGCTCATTATTGTGGGGATCACGCTGCTTAATTTGCTTGGCGCCGACTACCTGAGCAAGCTTGAAAGCGGTCTGGCGGCGGTCAAGTTGCTGGCGATCGTCGGGTTTATCGTGATCGGACTGGCTCTGATCGCAGGCTGGGTTCCCGGGACTCCGGCCGCAAGCGCGGGTGAACTGCGAGGCGTAGCATGGTTTCCCGGCGGATTTGCGGGGATTGCCGGAAGTATGCTGATCGTAATTTTCACCTACGCCGGATTTGAGGTGATCGGTTTGGCCGCTTCCGAGGTCGAGAACCCGAAGAAGACGATTCCCCGGGCCATTAATATGACCTTGGTCAGCTTGGTGGCTCTTTATATCGCCGCCATCGCCGTGATTCTCATGTTGTATCCGACGCAGGGGATGATCGCGGACCAAAGCCCGCTGGTATTGGCCCTGACCCGTTGGGGGATGGGATGGGCCGGGATGTTGATCAATATCGTGATGATCACGGCGATTCTGTCCACCATGCTGGCCTCGACGTTTGGTCTTGCCCGGATGCTGCGTTCGCTGGCGGCGGAAGGCCACGCTCCCGCATGGATGAAAGATCGGCAGGATATCCCGTACAAGGGCATCCTGTTCTCCGGCGCCGCGATGCTGTTCGGCCTGGCCATGGGTTACTTGCTTCCTCAGCAGGTTTACCTCTTCCTGGTCAGCTGCGGCGGTTTTTCGCTGTTGTTCTCCTACTTTATCATCCTGGCCTCCCACTATCGCTGGCGGCGTACGACGCCTTGCTCTCCTGAAGCGGCCTGTCAGCTTCCGGGTTATCCTTATACGTCTTGGGCCGGTCTCATCGGTATGGTCGGAATCATCGTGAGCATGCCCTTCATTTCCGGACAGGGAACGGGACTGGTGGTCGGGTTCAGTCTGGTTGCGCTGCTCGCCGGGATCTACTGGGTGAAAGAGAGATGGGCCCGAGGAACGGTGCGGTCCGCGCAACCACGGATCGCCGCGCCGCTAATGGAAGCGGCGGAGGAGATTACGGGGAGTCGCGAAGCACGGGAGGATGTTGGCGAAACGCCGGACTCGACCGCCAAGCCCAAATAGTAAATCGGACATAAGTACCCTTCCAATTTCGAATGACCTACACCGATCTTTGTCGGGGAAGGTCTTTTTTATTGATTTCAGCATCGCTTCTTTTGTTCCGGACCCCTGCATAGTAGAATGGGATAAAATGCCGGAAAGGAGTGGATCAGAAGCGGAAGCGCTGCAGCCTGACGACTTTACCGGGTATCGTTTCCTGTCGGCCGTACAACTCTCGCCGAACGGGAGCTATGCCGCATATGGTGTGAAAACCAGCAATCCAGAGAGACAATTCAATGATCCGATCCTGCATGGTAAATACGTTGCAGTTCCGCAGCCGCTCAACTTCGTGAACAAGGACGGCGTGGAGATTGACGGCTGGGCATTGTTGCCGAAGGATTATGAGGCGGGGCGAACCTATCCGGCGATCCTGAACATTCACGGCGGACCGAAAACCGCATACGGAACCGTGTTTTTCCATGAAATGCAGCTATGGGCGAGTGAAGGATACTTCGTGTTATACAGCAATCCGCGGGGCGGGGATGGACGCGGGGACGATTTTGCTGATATTCGCGGCCGTTACGGCACGATCGATTACGATGACCTGATGGAATTCACCGATCGGGCTTTGGCGGCTTACCCCGCGATCGACCCGCAGCGGCTGGGCGTTACCGGCGGCAGCTACGGCGGGTTCATGACGAACTGGATCATCGGTCATACGCAGCGGTTTGCCGCCGCCGTCTCGCAGCGCTCCATCTCCAATTGGATCTCGATGTGCTGTACCACCGATATCGGCTATTATTTCGCCATGGATCAAACCGCTTCGACGCCATGGGACGGAGTGGAGCGCATGTGGGAACAGTCTCCGCTGAAGTATGCAGACCGCGTGCAGACCCCAACCTTGTTTCTCCATTCCGACGAAGATTTCCGGTGCTGGCAGGCGGAGGCGCTGCAAATGTTTACCGCTTTGAAAATGCACGGCGTGGAGTCGCGGTTATGCCTGTTTAAAGGCGAAAACCACGAGTTGTCCCGCTCGGGCAAACCGGCGCACCGGATTCGCCGGCTGAAGGAGATTTCGGCGTGGTTTAAACGTTATTTGCAGCCGGCGACGTAACGAGGTTCTTCAGATTCTTCGGCCGGTTCGGGAGATTGGGCATGGAAGGAACCGGCCGATGGTGGTAAAGTAGACGGAGCATGTCTTCAGGAATTTTCTCCCCAGAAGGAGCCCGTAATCATGGAGTTGCCCGTACTTATCTTGCTTGGAGTCGTCGTCATATTAGCCGCCGGATTTACCCAAGGGCTGACGAGTTTTGGTTTTGCGCTGATCGCGACGCCGATCCTGGGGCAAATCATCCCGCTGCAGCAGACCGTGCCCATCGTCGTGATTTTGAGTTTATGCACCAATGGGATTGTATTCGCCGGCTGCTACAGGCACGCCGACATTCGTAAGATTTGGCTTCTGATCCTCTCCAGTCTGCTGGCGGCTCCGCTTGGAACGTATCTCTTGCTGTTTCTGAGCGGGGACACCTTGAAGCTGGTAACAGGCGTCCTCATTATCATCGTCGCAACGCTCCAGTTGGCGGGCAAATCGTTTCCGGTCAAGCGGGATAAGCTGGCTTACCTGCCGATCGGCGCGTTAAGCGGGCTGCTGAACGGAAGCATCTCGATGAGCGGGCCGCCGGTTGCCTTGTTCCTGTCGAACCAGGGCGTAGGCAAGGAGACGTTTCGGGCAAATATTTCGGTGTACGGGATCTTCCTTAACATCGTGACGATCTTGACCTACCTTTACGGCGGTTTGCTAACCCGGGAGACGCTCCATTATACGGCATGGTTCGTCCCGAGCATGCTGGTCGGCGTGTTCGTCGGCATTCGTGCGCTTAAGAAACTCGACGAGCAGCGGTTTAAGCGAATCGCCCTGTGGCTGATCCTCGGCTCCGGACTCTGGACGATCCTCGGGGTCGTGACGGGGTAGGCACGACCGTGATTCGGTCGGGCGATCCAGCATCCCCGTGGTTTATACGATTTTTTATACATAATGTGGTTTGCTAATCGTTCGCGATAAGGGGGATTGGCGTGATAAGGATCGAGCAGGCGGTTGAACGGGACATTGAGGAGGTTTAATGGATGGACAACTTAAGCGTTACATCCCTGGTTTGGCTGTTTCTCGTGTCGTTCGTCATCCATGACATGGAGGAGATTATCTGGGTGGGGCCTTGGGCGAAGCGGAATCGGCATAAGGTCGCGGTTGCAGTCCCGCCGCGCATGAAGCGTTCGTTGACGCAGATGCTTAACATCACCAGCAGTCAATTTGCCGTGGCCGTGCTGCTGGAATTTATCGTCTTTGTTCCGTTTACGCTGATGGCGGCGGAGCAGGGAAGGTTCTTTATTTTTCTATCGTTTAACACGTTATTCTTCTTGCATGTGTTCACCCACGTGGCCCAGTCGGTATATCTGAAAATGTACACGCCGGGCGTCGTCACCGCGGTCTTGATCGTGCTTCCTTATTCGCTTTTGCTGTTTCACCGGTTACTCTATGAAAACCTGGTTACCTGGGGAGAGATCCTGCTGAGCATTCCGGTTGGTCTGCTTGTCGTACCGTTGGTGCTGGTCGGCCACGAACTGGGCAAACGTTGGGTGAAATCTTAGCGGCAATCGTCTCTGTGAACTTCTTGCATACCTGTTATCTTCCCCGCCATATAGGCGGGTTTTTTTGTTGCCTGCCGAAGCGATAAAACTAGTTTACACAACCTGAGACTCTCCGTAACCTTTCTTACGAAAAAAACGCAAAAATAAACATTGGGGAAATATCCCAATTACAAAACTAGTTTAACATTTGGAATGGAAGTGGAGGAACAAGCAATGACCAATATGAATGACGTGGCGAAAGCTGCAGGAGTGTCCAAAAGCACGGTGTCGAATGTGTTTAGCGGGAAACGGGCGATAAGCGAAGCGGTCCGGCGAAAAGTATTGATATCGGCCGAGCAGATGAACTATCGGCCTAACTATTTTGCCCGCAGCATGGTGACCAAAGAGACGCGGATTATCGGCATAGTGATGGACAGCGAAAAAGTGAAATTCAGCCAATACAACATTTCGTTCATCAACGGGGTGTTGAAGGAATGCAACCGTCAGGGGTATCGTCTGTTGATCGACACGTTGGCCGACGATTATCGCCGGCAGGTGACGCAAATGACCTCGGAGCCGGTGGACGGGGAGATTATCCTCGACCCGATGGCGGTGGACACAAGAATCAAGGAAAGAATGGCAAACCGAAGGTTGATGACGATTATCGGCAAACCGCCTGCCCCTTTCGAAACGAAGCTGTGTTACGTCAACAACGATAACATTCAGGCGGCGGAGACGGCTGCCGACTATCTGCTGTCGCTGGGCCACCGGAATATCCTGTTCCTGAACGCGGTGAGGAAGCACACGGTCAGCCAGGACCGCAAAGCCGGATATCTTCAGGCATTCGCCAAAAGAGGATGGGAGCCGGACGGACGGCTTACGGTGTTTCGTGATGAGTCCGTTCCTTCGGTGGAGTATGGATACGTTACCGCTAAAAAATATTTGCAGGCCGATCCGACGCTTACCGCCGTAATAGCCGACACCGACCAGATCGCGCTGGGCGTGTACCGCGCAGCGGCCGAGCTTGGGCTGACGGTACCCGAAGACCTGTCGGTCATCGCGTTCAACAACAATACGGTGTATCCGAATGAATTCAACCCGCCTCTCACCTGCATCGAACTGAACGGGGAAGTCCTGGGCCAGGAAGCGGCTAAGCTGTTAATCGAACAACTGCAGGCCAAGGAGCCGCTGGTAAAGCAGGTGATTATTCAGAGCCGATTGGCGGAACGGGCCTCCTGCGCCCCGGTTCTCCGCTAGGTTCGGAGGAAGCAACGACGGTTTTCCCGCCTGGTCCCTTCGCATTAACCGGGGAGCAGCGTGAAAATACATAAAAGATCGATCAAGAGAGTGGAGGGAGATTGGTTTGCGGCAAAAGATTTCAGTTCTAGGGATGGCGCTGGTGCTTCTCGCGACTTTGTTGTCCGGCTGCTTCGGCGGCGGGGCACAGAACAGTAACGGCGAAGCGGAAAAACAATCGGAGGAGGCAGCCGCCCAAACGACGAGCACGACGGCCGTGTCGGCCGGAGCGACCGGTTTCAAAGAAGCGCCGATGCTGGCGGAACTGGTGGATGCGGGGAAGCTAAAGCCGGTAGGCGAACGATTGCCGGAGAAGGATGACGTCATGGTTGAACCGGTAGCGGAGGAAATCGGCAAATACGGAGGCGAGTGGCATTACCCCTGGAATGGTCCTGACGATAAGTGGGGGATCGGTATGGTCACCGAGGAAGCGATGTTCCGTTTTAAAGCGGACGGGTCCGGCGTGGAGCCGAACGTGGCGAAAGGCTACGACGTGAACGCCGAAGCCACCGAATACACCATTTATCTCCGCAAGGGGATGAAATGGTCGGACAGTGTACCGTTTACGGCGGACGACGTGGTGTTCTATTGGGAGCATATGCTGATTCCTGAAACCTTTGGGAAAGCGTTGTACGACTGCTACTATTCCGTAGATCCGGCGACGGGGGAAAAAGCCCGCGCAGAAGTCACCAAAGTGGACGACTACACGGTCAAAGTCACATTCAAGCATCCGAACGTAATGTTCCTGGAACGCCTGGCCATCGATAATAAGTGGTTTTTTGCGCCGGCGCACTATTACAAGACGATCCTTCCCGAATTCATCGGTGAGGAGAAGGCGCTGGAAAAGGCAAAGGAATACGGCTTCGAGGACTTGAAAAACTTCGGGGTCTGGACCGGTTATTACTATTGGCTTTACCCGCAACGCCCGACGCTGCGCCCATGGGTCGCCACGAATGACATGAACAGCGATCGATTTATTATGGAGCGCAACCCGTATTATTTCAAAACGGATACCGAGGGCAACCAACTGCCTTACATCGACCGCATTGTATTGACCAAGATGCAGGACAAGAGCCATAAGCTGTTAGAGACGATGTCCGGTAACGTCGAGGCTTCGACCTTTGATTTTACTGACTTTACGGTGTTGAAGGAAAATGAACAAAAGGGTGGCTACCGCGTCATACCTTGGACGACGCCAAGCTGGTCGAGCACGGGCGTGCAGCTCAACCAAACGACGAAGGATCCGAAACTTCGCAAGCTGTTCCAGGATATCCGGTTCCGTGAAGCGCTGTCGGTTGCCGTGGATCGTAAGGAAGTGTCCGAAATCATCACGAACGGCCTCGGCGAGCCAAGTCAGGCTTCAGTACCGGCAGGCTTGCCAAACGAGCAGCCGGGCTGGTCGCAGCAGTGGACGGAGTATGACACCAACCGCGCCGCAGGACTGCTCGACGAAATCGGCTTGAAATGGGATGCGCAGAAGAAATTCCGCACCTTTGAGGATGGCTCCGATCTCACGTTAACCATCTATCAAGAAGATACGGCGGATAACGAGAAATTCATCGAGCTGGTCCGCAAATATTACGAGGCGATTGGCCTGAAAACCGACGTCAAGATCGTTGATCAAGGAAGCTTCTTCGACTTGAAATACGCAAACGAAATTCCGGTGACGGTTAAAACGGTTACGGTTGTAAACGTCGCTTACCGTCCGGACGAACTCGTGCCGCTGCGGGTCATTACGCCTTGGTTCGGACATTACGGCCTGTATACATCGTCGCAAGGCAAGGAAGGCGTAAAGCCGGAGGGAGACGTCGCCAGGATCTTGGAATTTTGGGATAAAGTCAAAGCGTCCAAGACCAAGGAAGAAGTGCAGAAGTGGACGGACGAGATCATCAAGCTTCATCAGAAGAATCAGTGGGTCATCGGTTATACGGCGCCAACGCCTGTGTTGGTGGTGGCAAAAAACAATCTGAAAAATGTGCCGCAGCTAGTGTTCTCCGACGAATTCCGCGGTTTGGGACACGCGCATCCGGCGCAATTCTTCCTCGAGTAACCGACAAGCATTTGTTCAATGCCCGGAGGGGCCCGGCATTTGGAGCCTGATGAAACACTCGCCCTTAGCCGGGCTCTCCTTATGGGTATTTACAGCGATTGACCGAAAGGAGCCAATGCTTAATGGTACGATACATAACACGCCGAACGCTGGTGATGATCCCTGTGGCGCTCGTCGTCTCCATGATCGTGTTTTTCATCATTCAACTTCCGCCAGGTGACTTCATCAGCGGGTATGCCGCCAAGATGTCCACCAGCGGGGAGATTATGGACGCCCAGGCACTGGCTCAGCTGCGCGAAGCTTACGGCCTGGACCAACCTTGGTACGCCCAGTATTTTACCTGGATCACGGGCATTCTCACCGAAGGCGACTTCGGTTACTCCCTTAGTTATAACCGACCGGTTGCCGACATTATCGGGCAGTATATGGGCATTACGCTGCTAGTTTCCATCTTTACGATGCTGTTTACGTACATCATTGCGATTCCGATTGGTGTGCTAAGCGCGGTCAAGCAATACTCCTGGTTCGATTATTTGTCAACCGGGATTGGCTTTCTCGGCATGGCGACGCCGAATTTCCTGTTCGCCATCCTTTTGATGTTCCTGTCGTTTCGTTGGTGGGGCGACCCGATGCTTGGCCTGTTCTCCCCGGAGTTCGCAGAAGCACCGTGGACCTATGCCAAGTGGCTGGATTTGCTAAAGCATATGATCATTCCGGTCATCGTGATCGGAACTTCCAATACATGCGAGCTGATTCGTGTTATGCGCGGTCAGATGCTCGATGAAATGACGAAACCTCATATTGTTACAGCCCGAGCCAAGGGATTGCCGGAATGGCGTATTCTGGTGAAGTACTCGATCCGCGCGGCGATCAACCCGGTGATCAGTACCATCGGCTGGTCGCTGACAACGATATTCACCGGATCGACGATCACCGCGATCGTGCTGAACCTGCCGACCCAAGGGCCGGTAATGCACAAGGCGCTGCTGAGCCAAGACATGTACTTGGCCGGTAGCTGGTTGCTGTTAATGGCGGTATTCACGCTGCTCGGAACATTGATTTCGGACATTTTGTTGGCTTTGCTAGATCCGCGGATCCGGCTGGAACGGAAGGGGGCCTAATGCATGGTGACGCAAGCGAAAGCGCTGATTCGCCGGTTTCGGAATGCCCGCTCCGTCCGAGCGGCGGCAAGGCCCGACCAATCGGCATCCCACTGGCGCCTCATGTACCGCGAATTGAAGCGGCACAAGCTGGCGCGCATCAGCTCGGTAGTCTTGGCGATGATGTACACCTTAGCCTTATTCGCACCCTTTATCGCACCGCAGGGGTTAGAAAACTATAGCAGCGAATACATGAACAGCAAACCCACCGTGGTCCGCTTCGTCGACGCGGAAGGGAATTTTCACCTGCAGCCGTTCGTATACGGCCTCAAATCCGAACGTGATCCGGAAACGCTGCGCAAGCGGTTTGTAGAAGATCCGTCAAAGCTGTTCCCGATCAAGTTGTTTGTGCGTGGTGAAGAGTATACGTTCCTTGGCGTATTCCAAACGAATGTACATTTATTCGGCGTTGACGAACCGGGACGGATATTCCTATTCGGTACCGACGGCATGGGGCGCGATCTGTTCTCGCGGGTCGTGCTGGGCAGCCAGGTATCATTGACCGTCCCGCTCATCGGCGTGTCGATCAGCTTCGTACTGGGACTCTTGATTGGCGGTATCTCGGGATATGCTGGCGGAAGGGTCGATGCGGTCATCCAGCGGTTCATTGATATCGTTCGCTCCTTCCCGACGCTGCCGCTCTGGATGGCCCTGGCCGCAGCGATTCCGCCGAGGGTTGGCGTGGTTGAGATGTTCTTCTACATTACGATCATTATGGCGTTCATAGAGTGGACCGGTCTGGCACGGGTCGTACGCAGCAAATTCATCGCCTTGCGGGCCGAGGATTATGTCACTGCCGCCAAGATTGCCGGAGTCGGCGATTTGAAGATCATCTTTGTGCATTTGGTTCCGGGCTTCATCAGTTACTTGGTCGTGGCCGCAACGCTGGCCATCCCCGGCATGATCATCGGCGAAACGGCGATGAGCTTCCTTGGGCTTGGCATCCGGTCGCCTGCAACGAGTTGGGGCGTTCTGATGCAGGAAGCTCAGCAGATTGAGAACGTGGCGTTATATCCTTGGAAGCTGATTCCCTTGATCTTCGTCATTATTGTTGTCTTGGCTTTCAACTTCTTCGGGGACGGCTTGCGTGATGCGGCGGACCCGTATAGCCACGAGAGCGGATTGAAATCGGCCAATCGAAAGGAGAAGCAGAGATGGTTCAACCGGAGCAAGGGCAAACGGATGTCGATGTAACCCTGCAACGTCAAGGAGCGGAGAGGTTACATGATAGGGAAACGCAGGAGCCGCCGATGCTGGAGGTTAGGGACCTGCGCGTTGGTTTTCGTACTCCGGCCGGCGTCGTGCAGGCCGTTGACGGCGTCAGCCTGGCGCTTGGCCGCGGCCGAACGCTGGCGCTCGTCGGAGAGTCCGGTTGCGGTAAAAGCGTCACTGGCCGGGCATTGTTGGCGTTGACGCCGAAGCATGCCGAAATCGGCGGCGAAATTTGGCTGGCGCCGACTGGCGTCGCGGGGTCATCTGGCGCTCCCGGCGGCATTCGCGGCAGCCGCTTTGACCTGCTGCGGCTGAAGCCGGGCAGCAAGGAGTTGCGCGCCGTTCGCGGCGGCATCGTCTCGATGATCTTCCAGGAGCCGATGACCGCATTATCGCCGCTGCATACGGTCGGCGATCAGATCATGGAGAACGTGCTGCTGCACCGCACCCGAAGCCGCAAGGAAGCGGAGGAAATCACCCTCGACATGATGGATCGGGTGGGCATCGGCAACGCCAGGCAGCGGCTTCGCCAATACCCCCACGAGTTCTCGGGGGGGATGCGGCAACGCGTCATGATCGCCATGGCGCTGTCGTGCCGCCCCTCACTGCTGATCGCTGATGAGCCGACAACGGCGCTGGACGTGACGATCCAGGCGCAGGTATTGGAGCTCATGAAGCAGTTACAGCGGGAGTTCGGCATGGCGATTCTGTTTATCACGCACGACCTCGGCGTCGTTGCGGAGACGGCCGACGAGGTGGCCGTCATGTATCTGGGCCGCATCGTCGAGCGAGCTCCGGTGAAGGAGCTGTTCAGGAATCCGAAACATCCCTATACGCGGGGACTGCTGCGCTCCGTGCCGCGGATCGGCAACGCGAAAACGCGTCTTGCCTCCATCGAAGGCACGGTGCCGCTGCCGCTAAGCTTGCCGCCGATGTGCGGCTTCTACGACCGCTGCCCTGAACGAATCGAAGGCATCTGCAATCGGCGCTACGTACCGGTGACGACAGTGACCGAAGGCCATCAGGTTCGCTGCTTTCTCTATGGCGGAGCAGACGGCATAGGCGAGGAAGAAGTTCGGGAGGAGGGGCTCCGTCATGGCTGACATACTGCTGCAAGTTGACCAGCTATCTAAACAGTATCCCGGGGCACGCAAGTCATCGCCCATTCATGCCGTATCGGACGTATCGTTTCAAGTGAACCGCGGGGAGGTATTCAGCCTGGTCGGCGAGTCGGGCTGCGGGAAGACGACGCTTGGCCGCTGCATCGCCCGCGGGCTTTCGGCCAGCTCAGGCCGGGTGCTGTACACGGCCGAAGGCGGCGAAACGATAGATTTTCTTTCGGCGGATAACACAGCGTTCAGACGGATTCGCAAGGATATTCAGCTCATTTTTCAGGACCCGTATTCTTCATTGAATCCGCGAATGACCGTCTTCGATATCATCAGCGAGCCGCTGCGCGCCAACTTCAAGCTCACCCGCCGCGAACTGGAGGAACGGGTGACGGACGTCGCCGAAAAAACCGGCTTGAATCCGGCGTATCTTCGCCGTTATCCCCACGCATTCTCCGGCGGCCAGCGTCAACGGATCGGCATCGCCCGCGCGCTGGTCACTGAACCGAAGCTGGTCATCTGCGATGAAGCAGTGTCCGCGCTCGACGTATCGATTCAGGCGCAAATCATCAATTTGTTGAAGGATTTGCAACAGCAGCTCGGGATGACGTATATTTTCATCTCCCACGACTTGTCCGTCGTTGAGCATATTTCCGATCGGGTCGCCGTGATGTATCTCGGCCGGATCGTGGAGCTCGCGCCGAAAGAGGCGTTGTTCGTGCGCCCTTTGCATCCGTACACGGAGTCGTTGCTCTCGGCAGTGCCAATTCCCGATCCGGACGGTAGACGCGAGCGCATCCTGCTCGAAGGAGAGGTACCGAATCCGGCCCATCCGCCGTCCGGCTGTCCCTTCCATCCGCGCTGCCGTTTCCGAACGGAGCGCTGTGCCGCCGAGGTTCCGGCGCTGCGCGAAATCTCGAAGGGCCGTTTGGCCGCGTGCCACTACGCTGCGGAACTCGATTTGAAAGGCGCTCCCCTCGAGGCACTCGAACGAAAGGAGGAGGTTCTATTATGAAGGAAAATCGAAAGACCTTGATTTTGTTTTTGGATTGTGGCGACACGTTGATCGACGAAGGAACCGAAATCAGAGACGAACACGATGTCGTGTTGTCGGCGGAGCTGATCCCCGGCGCGGGCGAGACGGTAAAGAGGCTGGCTGATCGAGGGTACACGCTGGCCTTAGTCGCCGACGGGTTAGCCCAGTCGTTCAAAAATATATTGATGCAAAACGGCATTTACGAATTGTTCGATACAATGATTTACTCGGAAACGATCAAGGCGAGCAAACCGGATCGGCGCATGTTTAAAGCGGCCGTAGGCGCGCTCGACTTAACAGAAGCCGATTACGGCCGGATTGCGATGGTCGGCAACAATTTGAGCCGTGACGTGAAGGGGGCGAATGCACTGGGGATTACTTCGGTGCACCTGGCATGGACACCGCGATACCCGCGTACGCCAGCCGACGACAGCGAACACCCGGATTATGTCATCAACGAGCCGCTGGAGCTGTTGGAGTTGGCGGAACGGCTTAATGCCGAAGCCGAGCGGCAGTATAGGATCCATTTCTAAGGAGGTGAGGCCAAGAGGGGAGAAGCTTCAGATATGAAAGAGATAGCTACAGTCACCGGAGAATAACGCAGAGGAGTCAATCGTCTTACAAATCAAGGATGAGATGAAGAGGAGGACTGGACCTACGTGAAATCCATACGGACAAAATGGACCAAGAAAGCGATTCCTGCCGTGCTGATGCTGGCGCTTGCCTTGAGCGGCGCGATCATCCCAGCCGGAACGACGAAGGCGGCCAGCGACGTTGATTTGGCTTACCGTTGGGCGCCTGTGCATATCCAAGACACGGACAGCACGGATTACGATGCCGATTATTTATCCGCCATCGATTTCGACGGGGACTGGAATACGTCGAACAACTGGGAAAACCAGGCCGTAGACGTGAACCGGCTCAAGGGCACGGCTTATTATTCCATCGTGGAAACGCCGACGCACTGGTTCATTTTATACAGCTTCTATCACCCGCGGGATTGGACGGATTTCCCGTTTCTCGGGCTTGACGAGCATGAGAACGATATGGAAGGCTTGCTGACGGTCGTCCGCAAGGATGGATCGGAATATGGCCAACTGGAAGCGATGGTCACGACGTCCCATAAAGACTTCTACTCCTTTAAACCGGGCGGCGGTTCCTATACGAACGGCCAGGAGACGATCGACGGCGCCGTCCGGTTCCAAAGCTATGACGGAGCGGATCATCCGGTGACGTTCCAGGAAGCGAAAGCGCATGGGATCAAAGCATGGGACGGGACGAACTATGCCAATACAGACGTCGTATACTACTATCCGAGCCGCGGTGCCGGCGAGGTGCCGGAAAACGGAAACGACCGGGATGTGAAGTACCAGCTGGTGGACACCTTCGCCGCGGGCGGCTTCTGGGATCATCGCAATGACCCGCAAACCTTCTTAAGCTGGGGAGCCTTTAACGGTAACAACGGCACGGGCGGCGCCAATGCCCCCTGGGGCTGGGACGACCAGAATGACGGCGGCAACCTGCTCGGCGGAGAACTGGCAACCGATCCGGCCAAGCTAGTATCGATTTACTTCGGCAATCTCGGCGAATTTGCCCTGAATTATCTCCGTAACCCTTACCGCTGATCGTCAATAAAAGTCAAGCCTTCCAGACGCGGCGATCCGCGTCCGGAAGGCTTTTTGGGTTCATGTGACGGATTATCGGCTTGAGGCGCCGGAGTGCTTCTGCTCGCGCAGCCGGTTCAGCAGGTCCTTCATGCGGGCAGGAATTTCCCGCTTCAGTTCCTCCCAGCATACCAGCAGATCGGGAGTCCATTCAAACGGGATATAGGTGCCGGCGATGTCGAACCGGAAGCCGCGGAGATGCTCAGCCGCCAGCTCGTCGGCATCGGGCAGCGTCTTGTACGTGCCGCGCAGCATGTCAGGCTCCAGAACGCCGTCTTTGCCCGCATGCTCCCCGGTTGCTTGATGCAAGCTCGGGAGCAGGTCGAACAACTCACGGAGCGCAGAATAGGCATGTTTTCCCGGTTGGCAATACAAGCTGATTCGTCCACTAGACCCTACATTCGTTTTCCCGGGAGCGATGCCTTTCAGGTACGTCCCGTGGAAGCTGGCTTCACAATCCACAACGGTACCTTGCGGGGACAGGAAGATCCACATGTGTTCCAGATCGTAGAGATGGGTAATATCGTAATCCCAATAAACCGCATATTCGATCACAGCCCCGACACGTTCGCCGTCCACCTCCAGCATCCGCTTGAATGAAGGAGACGGTCCGGTCTCGGTCAGCACCGTGACGCCGACTCGGACGGGACGGAATGGCTCGCGTTCGTCGATCAGCATGCGCGGGATATGATGAAAGGCCAGCTCCCGCCAATTGACGTTATTCTCCAGCATGTTGAAAGCCTCCTTCGGTTTCATTTTCTCTCCCCAGCCTAGCACATGTTGTTTATCGCTGTATTAACCTCAATTAAAGGGTTTTTCCTATATCTATCGCCGATTCTTTAATATAATGTTTGTGAACGAAATTACATATTTATTGGAGCGTGATGGCCGTGCAAGAAATATTCAAGCAAGTTCCGTTGTACCGGTTTCTGGCTTATTGCCTGGAAACGAACAGCCCGAGGCGTATTCTGGATTGCGGGGCAGGCGGGGACATGCCTCCCTTGAGCTTGTTTAGCGCATACGGTTTTACCACTTACGGCATCGATGCGGATCCGGGGCAATGTGAATTGGCTAACGACTATGGCCGACGAAAGGGCCAAACCCTGAATATCCGCCAAGGGGATATGCGCCAATTGGACTTTCCGGATCAATCGATGGGATTCGCCTACTCGTACAATTCGATATTTCATATGCGTAAAAAAGAGGTCCAACAATCGGTCGAAGAGTTAAAACGCGTCTTGATGCCGGGCGGCCTGATGTTCGTTAATTTTTTGACGACGAACGACTTCCGCTGCGGGCAAGGACCCGATGTAGGCAACCACGAGCACGAACAATTTGACGATGATCAGCCGGTCATTCATTCCTATTACGAGCCGGGGGAACCGGATGCGCTTCTGAGCGATATGGAGATCCTGTACAAAGAGGACAGGGTGCTAGAAAGAATTTTTGAAGGAGAACGCATCAGACAAGGCTTCGTCGATTACATTGTTAGAAAGAAAGCGATTTCATGATTGGGGGTAGCTTTCCCCGCCGAGTACAGTGTATCATAGATTTGTAAAACGGCATGAATATAACTTTTCGACATCCGACCCGGCTGGAGATCGTCCATATCCAAAGCTGGGTCCAGTTATTTCAGGAAGAGAAAGGATTGAAGCTGATGGATTCACTGCTGATCCGTCCGGCAAGGCTGAACGACATCGAAGGCATTCGCGAGGTGGCCGTGGAAACCTGGAACAGCACGTACGAAACGATTTATCCGGAGCATTTCATCGCAACGTACTTGACCCATGCCTATGCCAAAAGCAGTCTGGAGCAAAGTATTACCTTGGATGAGGCGCAATCGTCTCGCAAGTTTTTGGTTGCGGAATGGGAAGGGGAGATCGTCGGTTTCGGTCAATTGTCGGAGCCGGATGAAGGAGTCAGCGAACTGACCCGACTCTATATCTTAGAGGAGCATCAGCGCAAGAGCATCGGCAAGCATTTGCTGAACGAGCTGATTCGCCAGAACCCCTTGATCAAAGAAATTTACGCCTGGTGCGAGCGCGAGAACGGCATCGGCACGCTCTTTTATAAATCGAATGGGTTTGTGTATACCGAGGACAAGGAAGAAGTATTGTTCGATTACCGAACGATGATGGTTAAATTTGTGAAGCGCATTGAAGTACGGCAATGAAACCTGAAACCGAGGGAAGCTAAGTGGAGATGGGAATAAATTGACCACCAATCTGGTAATTGTATGTATCCAAACCATGATTATTCATGCAGCTGAGACCCTATCGTATTCGATCCGTTATGCCGGCGTGAAATTGAACAAAATCGTGGTTGCGTTGTCTCTGACCGGGATCGTCGTGCTTGTATCCAGAACGGCGAATATGCTTCAGGCACCGATGACGGCCACGTTTATCGATTATGCCAGGAAGCATCCCGATTTTCAGGTGATGGATACGCTGCGGATCATCCTGTTGGCCGGTTCTGCCGGAACGCTGTTGGCGATGTTTCTGTTTCCCACCTGCGTGAATCTCTTTGAACGCGTGATCGCCAAGCTGGAGGCGGCGGGATCCCTGCCCAAGCTGGTCACGAGCGTATCGGTCACGCAGCTCAAAAACGCAAGGCATTATTTTCGCAAACCCAGCCTGCACCTCCGTTCCTTTCGTCTGCTTGGGGTGCCTAAACGCTTCGTCTTGTTGAATATCGCGGTGACCGCCTTTTATACGGTTGGCGTGTTGGCTTCGTTGTTCGCCGCTTATCTGGTGCCGGCGCTGAGTACGACCGCTTCGCAAGCGTCCGGCATCATTAACGGCGTGGCAACCATCCTGTTGACGATCTTCATCGATCCGCAGCTCGGGTTGATCACCGAACGCGCGCTGCATCAGGAGGAATCCCGGCAGCAGCTCGGGAGGATCTATATTTTATTGATGGGCGCGAGATTTCTGGGGACGCTAGCGGCACAAGCGATTATCCTGCCGGCAGCCCATTTGATCGCCATGGCGGTGCAATGGATCTAGATCACTTCTATAGGAAAGGTTGAGATGCGATGTCGGACTCGGTTCCGCAACGGTTATGGCTGGAATGGGCCAAGCAGATTCAGGCGATTAGCCAGGCCGGGTTAGCCTATTCCAAAGATATGTATGACCTTGAGCGTTTTGAGATGCTCCGCGAACTCAGCGTGGACATTCTGGCCCGTTACACGGAAGTAGAGACGGAGAAAATAAAGTCCCTGTTTGCCGGAGAAAGCGGGTATGCCACCCCGAAGGTTGATGTTCGCGGCGCGGTATTTCAGGATGACCGGATTTTACTCGTCAAAGAACGCATTGATGGGGCTTGGGCCCTTCCCGGCGGTTGGGCGGACATCGGTCTTTCGCCGAAGGAAGTCGTCGTCAAGGAAGTGAAGGAAGAAGCCGGCCTCGCCGTCGTCCCCGTGCGATTGTTGGCCGTGTTGGACAAGAAATTCCATGAGCATCCTCCCGAAGCTTTCCATATCTACAAAATGTTTATTTTGTGCGAGATCACAGGGGGGCAAGCGGAAGCTGGAATGGAGACGCTGGAAGTCGGATTTTTCGGCCGATACGAATTACCGCCGTTGTCCGTAGGGAGAAATACGTCGAAGCAAATTGAACGCTTATTCGACCTGCGTCACGGAACCGAAGTATGGCTTGATTAGGCACACCATTCCCGATGAAGGAAGGCAGGTCAATCCCATGTCATTCAAACGCAAAACTTTGATTTTCCTGATCCTGTCGCAGCTCGTTTATTTGATGTTTTCCATCGCGTGGCTGGTGGTGCTGGGGATCTCCGCCTATTTATTTCGAGATTCCAGCGAGGTGAATCCAGGGATCCGAGCGTTGTTCGCCTACCTCCAGGCTTATCCCGGGGGGCTGCTGCTAGGCCTGATTCTAGGATGGACCTACTTCGCTAAGGGGAAATATAAACAAGCGGTTTGGTGGAATCTGCTGCCCTTGTTATGGGTGGTTCCTTATGTCGGCATCATCATCTACGCCAATATCTTCGCTTGATTTCCCCCATAAAAGAAGCAGGTTATTCTATCCAACTTCATGCTGATTTTGGTATAGTTATTGCTAGGTCTACTACTTATGAGCATCCCGTATTGGGATCTACTATCGGATAGGAGAGAGCAAAGAGATGAGCAAATCGATGTTGGGCGTTCCTTTGGAAGGTTTCGCCGAGTACAGCCGAATCGCGGCAGCCGAAGGCGGCGTTCTGTTGAAAAATGAAAACGCTATGCTTCCGATTCGAAAAGATGAAATTGTATCCGTTTTCGGAAGAAGTCAAATCGATACTTACCGAAGCGGAACGGGGTCTGGCGGCGCCGTGAACGTCCCTTATGTCGTCAGCATTTTGGACGGGCTGCGGGCCAATCCACGCATCCAGGTCAATGCGCAGCTGGCCGGGCAATATGAGCAATGGATTGCCGAGAACCCGTTTGATAACGGCGGCGGCGGTTGGGCTGCCGAGCCTTGGTGCCAGCAGGAAATGCCGCTGACGGACGAGATCGTAGCTGAAGCCAAGAAGGTAACGAACAAAGCGGTGATCATCATCGGTCGGACGGCCGGCGAAGATAAGGATAATGCCGATACCGAAGGCAGTTATCGGTTAACGGAGCAGGAACGGCTGAATCTCGAAACGGTCACCCGGCATTTCGAACAAGTCGCCGTCCTGATGAACGTCGCCAATGTCATCGACATGAGCTGGATCAACGATCCGGTCCATCAAGGCCGGATCCGGGCGGTTATGTTCGTGTGGCAAGGCGGGATGATCGGCGGTCATGCGGTGGCCGACCTGCTGTCGGGGGATGTCACGCCAAGCGGCAAGTTGCCGGATACGGTCGCGTATCACATTGAGGATTACCCGTCGACGGCCAACTTTGGCAGCGAAGTGAGGAACCTCTATGAGGAAGATATTTATATAGGTTACCGCTATTTCGAAACGTTTTGCCCGGACAAGGTCCTCTTTCCGTTCGGTTATGGCCTTTCCTATACCTCCTTCGCCTGGAACGTGCAGGGTGTGAAGCTCGAAGGCACCGGCCCGGCGGCCCGGCTTGAGGTCGAAGTGGCGGTGACGAATACCGGAACGGAGTTTGCCGGGAAAGAAGTCATTCAGCTGTATTATGAAGCGCCGCAAGGTCAATTGGGCAAACCGGTCCGTGCACTCGGAGCCTTCGCGAAAACGAAGCTGCTCCAGCCTGGCGAAACCGAGGTGTTGTCGCTGCAATTACCGGTGCGGCGGATGGCTTCCTATGACGACGGCGGCTTTACAGGGAATAAATCCTGTTATGTGCTGGAAGCCGGCGATTACGAGCTTCATGTCGGCAACAGCATCCGATCCACGGAGCGGGTTGCCGTGAACGGAAAAGCGGCGTTCCAGCTTGCAGAACTGGCAGTTGTTGAACGGCTGGAGGAAGCAGCGGCTCCTACGGAACATTTCTCACGGTTGAAACCAGGGAATCGGAAGCCGGATGGAACGTATACCATCGTGCGCGAGGAAACGCCGCGGCGCACGATTTCATTGAAAGAGCGCATCGAAAGCCGATTGCCGGAAGCGTATCCGCAAACCGGAAATCGCGGCCTCGTGCTGAAGGACGTTCAAGCGGGGAAAGCCAGCTTGGAGGAATTTGTCGCCCAGTTGAGCGATGCGGACTTGGCTACGATCGTGCGCGGCGAAGGCATGAGCAGTCCGAAAGTCACGCCGGGCACGGCGTCCGCTTTCGGCGGGGTGGGGGATAACCTGCTGGAGTATGGGATCCCGGTGGCAAGTGCTGCCGACGGCCCTTCCGGCATTCGTATGGACAGCGGTCTGAAGGCAACTCAGTTGCCAATCGGGACGCTGCTCGCCTCCAGTTGGGATGTCGTTCTCGTGGAGTCGTTATACGTGCTGGAGGGACAAGAGCTGCTGCAGAATGAAATTGACACGCTGTTGGGGCCGGGAATCAACATCCATCGACATCCGTTAAATGGACGGAATTTCGAATATTTTTCCGAAGACCCGTATTTGACCGGATGTTTTGCGGCAGCTATGACGCGTGGAATTAAGAAAGGCGGCTCTTCCGCCACCGTGAAGCATTTTGCCGGCAATAACCAGGAGCAGGCGCGTTCGAAAGTCGATGCGGTCGTCTCCGAACGGGCATTGCGCGAGATCTACCTGAAAGGCTTTGAAATGACGGTGAAGGAAGGGGAGGCCACTTCGATCATGACCTCCTATAACCCGGTCAACGGGCATTGGGCGGCTTCCAATTATGATCTCAATACGACCATTCTTCGCAAGGAGTGGGGGTATGAAGGCATCGTCATGACGGATTGGTGGGCCGTGATGAACGACTGTGTGGAAGGCGGGCCGGCTGATGCGAAGAACACATCCTTTATGGTCCGCGCCCAAAACGACTTGTATATGGTCGTGAATAACAATGGTGCGGAGATTAATTCGCTGGGGGACAATACGCTGGAGGCCTTGGCGAACGGTACTTTGACTGTGGGCGAATTGCAGCGGTGCGCCATTAATATTTGCCGGTTCTTGATGAACGCGCCAGTATTTGCCCGGGAACCGAAATCGGCTGACGAAATCCGTTCGATCCAGGCTGTACAAGACGATAAGCTCGTTGTGGGGGAAGGCACAGAGGTTTATACGTTGTTCCGTACGGAAAGCACCAAAGTTCTGGCAAATGCACAAACCGCAGTTGTGAAGGTGCGGGAAGCCGGAGTGTATACGGTGGCAGCGCATATCCGTTACGAAGCGATGAACCTGTCGCAATCGGCCTGCAATTTACTGCTGAATGGCGAGCTGTTGACCACCGTACAGACAAATGGCACTTTTGGCAAATGGGTCACGCAGAAGCAGCTCCGTATCGAGCTTGCAGAAGGCGATTACGAGTTGAAGTTTGATTATATCAAGCCGGGGCTAGAGATCGGCTGGATCGAGTTTATGTCCTAAATCAAAAAAAGGGATGAGCCCTTCCATTTGGAAGTGAGGGCTCATCCCTTTTGATTAGGAAAAGTTGTTATGCTTTATGGTAATGAGAGAAATCCGTCCTTAAAGATCTTCAGCAAATATTCGAGGGTAATGGGATCACTGTACGAGGAAGCGGCGGTGTCGATCTCGATGACACGGCCGTTCTTCACAGCCGGGATATTCTTCCACGTATTGGATTGCAGGAAGTTGTTTTGGGCTTCTTTATTCTGGCTCAGCACGATGTAATCTCCGGCATACTCGGGAAGGATTTCGTTCGACAACGTGTAGTAGCCGGGGCCCAAGGCATCCTTTTTCGCTTTTTCTGGCATGTTAAGCTCCATCATTTGATATAACAGTTCCGTACCGCGGGCCCAATTGTTCCCGAAGACATAGAAGTTCTTCGTGTCATATTCGAGAACGGAGACGGTGGCGTCCTTGCCGATTATGGCTTTGATCTCTTCGCCTACAGCTTTGGCTCGGGTTGTGAAATCCTCAACCCAGGCGGTGGCTTCCGCTTCTTTGTTCAGCACCTTCCCGATTTCCACCTGCTGCGATAAATAGTCTAGTTTTCCCCAGGTATAGATGATCGTTGGCGCGATTTCGCTCAGCTTATCAAGATTTTTCATATGCGACCCGGCAATAATGAGATCAGGTTCCAACGCGAAGATTTGCTCCGGGTTCTCTTCCGATACGACGGCGATATCCTTCAATTTATCGGTGAAGAGGGGGTTGTTCATCGTCCAGGTATCGACACCAACCAGCGATCCGCCTAATGCCACAATGTTTGGAGCGTTCGTCAAAGCCACGATCCGCTTCGGATTCGCGGGAATTTCAATGGGACCATTCTCTGATTGATAGGTAACCGTACCGGAAGCCGTCTCCGTCCCCGGGGAGTTGCTTCCACTCGTGCCATTTGCGGCGCCCTCAGCTGAGGTGTTTGCAGCTGCGGCATTGCTCTGGGTATTGGCCTCAGGGTCCTGCCGTGCCGATTCGTTGCCGCAGGCTCCGGCTAGTAGGGTGAAGGCTAAAATAACGGGAATAAACAGCTTCTTCATACGTGATTCTCCTTGTCACTGATTAATATGATAATGATTATCAGTATCACTATGAATCACAATACGAATTTCTTCGTGGTTTGTCAATACTAATCCTATTAGGTTCCCTCAAGCAATTTCTTGAGTTTGGCTTCGGTCGCCGTTCCTTCGATCGGGGTATAAATGCTGCAGCGTAAATCGGCATCGCCTTGGACTTGAAGGGAGGTCAAATTGAACAACATTTTGCCGGCTTTGGCGTGACGGAATTCGATCATCACTTCCGGAGCGGCGCTCACTTCGCTCTGGTTCCATAACTCTTGGAAATCCGGGTACCGCTGGGACATCGATTCGATGAACTGTGAATACCAGGGATCGGCGACGTATTGTCCATAGTAAGCGCGAAAGATGGCCAGGAAGCCTTTAACAAAATGCGGCCAATTGACAGCCAGGCTGCGCAGTTCTTTCTTGGCGAAGGGGAGGGAGATCAGGTTGCGCTCCTCTTCCGGGATCTGTTCGAAGTCCACGAATACGTGGGCCGCAGCGGGATTCCATCCGACAATATGACAGTGGCGGTCGGAGATGATCGTGGGGCAATATTTCAGCTCTTGCAAAATTTTATGGAGCGACGGGTTGATCACCGGTTCCTTCTCTTCCACCCAATCCGGGTGAAAACCGCTGTCGGATGCCAGGTCAAACAGGTACTTCCGCTCGTCGATATTCAGTCGAAGCGCCCCGGCAATCGCATCCAGGACAGAAGGGGATACCTTGATATCCCGGCCTTGCTCCAGCCAGGTATACCATGTCGTACTTATCCCCGCAAGCTGGGCGACTTCCTCGCGGCGCAAGCCCGACGTACGTCGACGCGACCCTGCCGGCAGACCTACCGTATGGGGATGGAGCTTGGCGCGTTGTGTTTTCAAAAATTCGGATAAGGCTTCTAATCTTGGCTCCGTGCTCATCAGCTTGTGTCCTCCTCCTGGTCATATCCATAATGTATTATCCATTATACTAGGATAACTAAAAACTTGTAATAGGATATTTTGGGGCTACAATGGATAACAACAAGTGCAATATCTGAAGGAGGATGACGATGGAACGGGTCGTAATTACTGGCATGGGGATTTTATCCCCGCTGGGCAATGATGTAGATACATTTTGGCAAGGGTTGAAAGAGGGACGGTCCGGAATTTCGCCGATCGATCGTTTTGATGTCACGGCGTTTGGTACCAAGATTGCGGGGCAAGTCCGTGGATTTGACGGCGAAACGGTGTTCGGGCGAAAGGAAGCTCGCAAAATGGATCTCTTCTGCCAATACGCTCTATATGCTGCCGAACAAGCCGTTCAGGACGCAGGCCTTCAACCGGAATTACTGGATCGCGAGCGGTTTGGCGTATACGTTGGTTCGGGCATCGGCGGGATTGAAACACTGGCGGACAATGTTAGAGTCCTGGATGAACGCGGACCGAACCGAGTCAGTCCCAGTCTGGTGCCAATGATGATCTCCAACATGGCCGCCGCACAGATCAGCATCCGCTTCGGTGCATTGGGCGAAACGCTGTCGCCGGTCACCGCCTGCTCGATCGGCAATTCGTCGATCGGCGAAGCGTTCCGGCTAATCCGCAGCGGCGAAGCCGACGTGATGATCGCCGGCGGAACTGAAGCGGCGGTGCATCCGCTCGCGCTGGCCAGCTTCGGGAATGCGACCGCACTCTCGAAGCGGAATGATACCCCTGAGCAGGCCAGCCGGCCGTTTGACGCCGATCGCGACGGTTTCGTGATGGGCGAGGGCGCGGGGATCGTCGTGCTGGAGTCGCTGACGCATGCGTTGCGGCGGGGAGCGCGTATCCACGGCGAAGTGATCGGCTACGGCGCCAGCTCCGATGCGTACCATGTTGTCGCATCGCATCCCGAAGGCGTCGGAGCTTACCAAGCGATGAAGCGGGCGCTTGCTTCGGCGGGGATTACGCCGGAGCAGGTGGACGTGATCAGCGCCCATGCGACAAGCACCCAGGTCGGCGACCTTGGGGAGACGAAGGGGATCAAGAAGGCGTTTGGCGAGCACGCCTATCGAATTCCGGTTACAGCCAACAAATCGATGATTGGCCATATGTTCGGCGCGGCCGGCGGCGCGGAAGCAATCGCCCTGGTTCAATCGCTGAAGGAAGGGATCATCCCGCCAACGATCAACCTGAAGAACCCCGACCCGGAATGCGATCTGGACTACGTGCCGCAGGAGGCACGCCGGGCTGATCTTGAAATCGGGTTATCCAACTCGTTTGGGTTCGGCGGACATAATGCGGTGATCGTGCTGCGCAAATATCAGGAATAAATCGAATCGAACCGTCCCGTCTTCCGGGACGGTAATTTATTCTACAGGACGGGCAACATTCGGAACTCGGGTTGCGTTTGGATAGGTAAGAGACGACTGTGTACGGTGAACAGATAAAGCGAACCGACAAAGCCGGCATCGTGCGGGAGTCTTGAAACCTGAAACAGTAGGGGGTCATACCTATGGGGCAAAGAGGAAAACAGGTTGCCGTTTGGAGTATCGTCGTGGTGTTTCTGCTGTTGCTCGGCGGTTGTGGAAGCGCTAGCAATGATGCAGCCTCGAACTCGAATTCGTTAGCCTATAGCGGGGCGGCGAATAAGGCAACCAGCTCGGCTGAAAGTGAAATGGATGGGGGGAGTACCGCGGCGGTCGCAGCCGATACGGCAGAGGCGCCCGCCGCACAGGATCTGAAGACGGACGGTGGCAGCGGGAGCGGCGATGCGGCGGTGAATCCCGCGCCAGGATTTCAGCCAGTTTCTTCGGACGCGGGGATTAGCAGTAAACTCATTTACCGGGCGAGTGTTGTCATGGAAGTGAAGGATTACGCCAAAACGCAATCGGAGATCCGCAATCTGGTGATGCTGGCGGGCGGGTATATCGTTGAATTTTCCGAGAACCAAACGCAGCATGAACAAGGCGGCAACTTTGTGCTGAAGGTTCCGGCGGCGGGGTTCTCCTCGTTCCTGGATCGTCTGGAGGGACTTAAGCCTGAGTCGTTGCAGCGGAGTATTCAAGGACAGGACGTCTCCGAGGAGTACGTTGATCTGGAATCCCGCTTAAAAGTCAAGCAGGCAATGGAAGCACGGTACTTAAAATTCGTCGAGCAAGCGACCCAAACCAAGCAACTGGTTGAATTCGTGAATGAGCTGGAGCGAATTCAAACGGAGATCGAGCAGATCAAAGGGAGAATGCGGTATATCGACAGCAACGTGTCTTTCTCGACGATTGAGATCCGCGTCTATCAGCCGGATGTTTCGAAGCTGGCGGCCGCGTCAAGCGGTGACACGCCGTTGCTGGAGCGGATGAAAAAGGCTTTGACAGGCAGCATCGACGTTTTGTCACTCTTCTTCCAGTGGCTGGTCGTATTTGCAGCCGGTGCGTTGCCGTTGCTCATCATCGCAGCCTTGATCGTGATCCCGATCTGGATGGCGCGCCGGAAGAACCGAGCGGAGCGGGAACGACGCCGTGCACAGCTTCAGGCGGGCCAGGCGGCAGGACCGATGGCCGGTTCCGTGACGCCGACGAAGCCGGACACGGAGGAAGAGAGTGGGGACACAACGGAAGAAAATTAGGTTCAGGCTGAATGTAAAAGCAAGCCCAAGGGAATGCCCTTGGGGCTTGCTTTTTTTCGTGTAAAGAAATATGGATAAACATTCCCTAATTTTAAACTAAACTTAAACGGGATGGATTCCGTTCTATGTTAAGATGAATGAGCCAAACTACCCAGATTGAAAGGGTTGACTTTTGATGTTAGCCAATTATTTATTTCCCATTACGTATGCTTTCGGTGCGTTTCCGATTGTGGCGTTACTGTTCACTCTGCCTTTCCTGGTCGTGCAATACCGGCGGCACGGTTATGTCAACAAGGTGCGGGCGTTCGTGTTGTACTTGTTCCTGCTGTACTTAATGAACGCCTTATTCCTCGTAATGCTGCCGTTGCCCGCCAGCCGGCATAACTTGCCGCTAAGCGACGGAGCGCTGCAGCTGATTCCTTTTCATTTTATTCAGGACATTGTCAAAGAAACCGCGATCGTTCAGGGAGAGCCGTCAACCTATTGGCGGGTGCTCAAGGAGCGGGCTTTCCTGCAGGTGATCTTTAACGTAGCCTTGACCGTGCCCTTCGGAATGCTGATTCGGTATTATTTTCGCTCAGGCCCGATCACGAGCTTGATCCTGTCGTTCCTGCTATCTTTGTTGATTGAGGTGACACAGCTGACCGGAATCTTCGGAATATATGATCATCCGTACCGCCTCTTTGACGTCGACGACTTGATGAGCAATACGCTCGGGGGCATGATCGGTTTCCTGCTAGCTGTGTGGTTGTCCCGGTATCTGCCGCGGATAGAGCATCTGGACCGAGGGGTGGACCTGGCGACAAAACGGGTGACCTATACCCGGCGCGGGTTGGCCTTGTTTTTCGACTATCTCCTCTGGGGTATCTTGATGACTGTAATTTACCGCTTAGGGATTACGGAAGCATACTTCGTGTCCACGGGATTGTATTTCATGTTGATTCCCTACTTGACCGGCGGGAAGACGCCTGGCAAGTGGATGGTGCGGATACAGCTGGTTGGACTTCCTACGGACGAGGGGGACCGGAAACCAGAAGGCAGCCTGGCCGCTGCTGTACTTCGATATTTGTCCGCCGCGAAGGGCGAACGGCTAACCGTGGGACTGCTCACCCTGATCGTTCGCTATGGGCTGCTCTATTGGGGAGTGCTTGGCCTCAACCGCCTGTTAGTTTTTCCGCCAGACGATATGCCAAGCTTGTTCCGGGTGCTACTAGCGTTAGTCGTTCTCGCCGTGAACTTGGGCTTCTTCATCCATGTCGCCAAACGTTTCTTCCGAAAGGAGCCACTGCTCTTCTACGAAAAAATCAGCCGCACCGGGCATGCCATCATGTTGAGAGAGACGGACGTCGCTTCGAAAAGGCAGAGAAAACAAGAACGCCGTAGATCTGGAAGATAACTAAGCCTCGCTATAATATTCGCTGAGAAACTGTCTGAACTGACGCGCAGCTTCGGATAAATATCGGCGCTCCAGCCAAGCGACGGAGAAGACGCGCCGGCACTCCGGGCTTTCAATCCGCAGCATCGAGTAAGGAGGACGTTCGTCCTTCCGGCATGCCGGCACGAAGGCAACGCCTAATCCGGCTTGGACGAGGCTGCCAAGCGCGTTTGGTTCGTCCACCTCGCAGACGATGCGAGGGCGAATGCCTGCGGCCAGGCAAAACGATTCGTTGATCTTGCGAAACGGGTGGCCTGCTTTATATTCGATAAAAGGTTCGTCCGCCACGTCTTCGAGGCGGATGTTTTCTATTGCCTCCAGCCGGTGGCCGGGCGGGACGGCAAGGAACACCTCGGCATCCAACACCGGCTGTTCGCGCACCCCCGGATGATCCAGCGAGGAAGCGGTGAAGCAGAGATCCACCTCGCCCTTCTCCAGCAACTCGATCATTTCTTCAACGGAAGCCGGTGATGTCTGGAGGATGCGGAAATTCACCTCCGGATAAGCTTCCCGAAAGGCCCCAAGCGCAGCCGTGATACGTCCCAGCGTATTGGTGGCCAAATGGATGCTGCCGCGCTCCATCCCCGCCAGATCCGCCACCTCCTGCCGCCCCTCTTCAAGGACGTCCAGCGCGGTCTCCACCTTTCTCAAAAAAGCTTTGCCGAAGGCGTTTAACCGAATCTGACGATTTTGCCGATCAAACAGCGGGACTCCCAGGTCTTCCTCGAGCCTGGCAATCGTCTTACTGAGCGCCGGCTGGGCGATATGCAGCTCTTGGGCGGCTCGGGTCATATGCTCCATATGAGCGACCGTTCGGAAGTACTCCAATTGCAATAATTCCATGATTAGGACAACTCCTCTTTATTGAAATTCGACCGATTGATATCCTTGAGGTTATGAATGTATAAATTAATATATATTTTTCATTATTAATATTCAATCATACAATAACTTGTGAGGAACACAATAGGGGGGCGATGATGATGAACCATACCGTTTCATCCGAGGCGAGTGAGAAGTTGATCCGCATTTTGGCTTTTACCATGATCTTGTCCTCCATGGGGGCGACGATGTTTAATATCGTACTTCCTGAAATCAAAGGCGAATTCGGCTTATCCGTTACTCAGGTCAGCTGGGTTTCGACAGCATACGCTTTGGTCTATGCCATCGGTGCTGTGATTTACGGGAAGTTGGCGGATGCCTTTCAATTGAGGAAGCTGCTGACGTTTGGGTTAATCCTGTTTTGTGTGGGTTCGTTAACCGGACTGTTGGCTCAGGCGTATTGGATGGTCTTGCTGGGACGCGTGCTGCAGTCAGCCGGAGCGTCCGTGGTTCCCGCGGCCGCGATGATTATTCCGGTGCGGTATTTCCCGGCTGAGCGACGCGGATATGCGCTGGGGATTACAGCCACGGGGCTCGCGATCGGCGGCGCAATGGGTCCGGTTGTGTCTGCGCTGCTAGTCAGTCTGGTGGATTGGCGGTGGTTGTTCTGCATTCCGATGCTGATGCTGATCACTTTGCCGTTCTATCGTAAATACCTCAGTGATGAGCCGATTCAGGCCGTTCGGATCGATTGGCTAGGCGGGGGGCTGCTGGGCTGCACAGTTACGCTGCTATTGCTTGGTGTTACCTATGGGCGGTGGGAGTTGTACTTAGGCAGTTTGCTCTTGTTTCTCTTATTCCTTTGGCGAATCCGATGGGCCTCACAGCCTTTCGTGAATCCGAGATTATTTCAGAATAAAAGCTACTCGTATGGTCTAGTGCTGTCGGTACTGGTAATGGGAATCGGTTATGCGCTGCCGTTCCTGTCGCCCCAGCTGCTGGCAGAAGTGAACGGACTTCCTGCCGGTTGGATCGGGTTCGCCATGGTGCCCGGGGCCGTCGCGTCGGCGATTCTCGGCCGTAAAGGGGGGAAGCTCGCGGATGCCAAGGGCAATTCCTTCGTCGTTTATATAGCGTCCCTACTGCTGATCAGCTGCTTTGCCCTGATTTCGGTGGTGTCCGGGGCGGCGGCGGGCTGGATTGCGGCCATTCTGATCTTGGGCAACGTGGGGCAAATGTTCATGCAGCTGGCGTTGTCCAACACGATTTCCCGCACCCTGCCCAAGGAGCAGACCGGGGTAGGCATGGGGTTGTTGTCCATGCTGGGCTTTTTGTCCGGTGCGGTTTCGACCAGCCTCTACGGAAAGGCGGTAGACTACGGTTCGACAGCGCATTGGAATCCCCTGAATCCATTTGAGGACTCCGCTGTGTTTGCCAATATCTATTTCGTCTTAGCGTTGTTGCATATCGGCATTCTGCTGTCATACCGTTATTATGATCGCCAAACTCAACGTGCTGCTAAGCCTGTTATGCGCGATCGCCTTCATTTCGTTAAGCGTGATTAAATCACAAAAGTCCATATAGAAGATCACTTTATTCTCGTTACTCCTCCTGGGTATGATAGTAGAATGAAGGAAGATGAATGTAAGTATAATCAGAAGAGAACCTACCAGGAGGATCGCCAAATGCCTATCTTTTTCGATGAAGCGAAAGGCCTTTTCCATTTGCAATCTCGCAATACGAGTTATCTGATTCAATTGGTACATGGATATCCCGCGCATGCGTATTTCGGCGCCAAACTGCGTCACGACAGTAATCTCGAAGGCTTGCTAACCTTCCAGGAGCGAGCATCGTTCAGCCCGAACCCGATCCCGGAGGACAAATCGATCTCGCTGGACTCCCTCCCGCAGGAATACCCACAATACGGGACAAGCGACTTTCGGAGCCCGGCTTATCAAGTGCGGCTTGCTAACGGAACTCGGGCGACGGAGCTGACATACCGTTCCCACCGGATCCTTCCGGGTAAGCCGGTACTCGAGGGGCTGCCATCCGTTTACACCGAGCAGGACCGTGAAGCGGAAACGTTGGAGCTGGAGCTGGAGGATCGCGTCTCCGGGTTGTCCATTGTATTAAGCTACACCGTGTTTACCGATTTCGACGCTATCGCCAGATCAGCTCAGCTTCGGAACGAGAGCGGCGAACCGATCCAACTGGAGCGCGCACTTAGCGCCTCGGTTGATTTCCCGGACGTTTCTTATGATGCATTATACCTGTCCGGTGCCTGGGCACGCGAACGCCATGTGCAGCGTAGACGGCTGGCTCCGGGAGTTACCGGGATCAGCAGCCGCCGCGGTTCTAGCTCCCACCAGCAGAATCCGTTCCTGGCGTTACTGCGGCCAGATGCGACGGAGCAGCGAGGCGAGGTTTACGGGTTCAGCTTGGTCTACAGCGGGAACTTCACCGCTGAAGCTGAAGTCGAGCAATTCGGGACCACCCGTGTCTCAATCGGAATCAACCCGTTTGATTTCAATTGGAAGCTGGCACCGGGGGAGAGTTTTCAAACGCCGGAGGCGGTGCTTGTATATTCGGCTGAAGGGCTGGGTGGGATGTCCCGCACCTATCACCGACTGTACCGGACCCGGTTATGCCGCGGGCAATTCCGCGATCAGGAGCGGCCAATTCTCGTCAACAACTGGGAAGCAACGTATTTCGATTTCAATGCGGACAAAATAGAAGCCATCGCCAAAGAGGGCAGCAAGCTGGGTATTGAGCTGTTTGTGTTGGATGACGGCTGGTTTGGTCGGCGCGACCGCGATAACAGCTCGCTTGGCGACTGGTTCGAAGACCGCCGCAAGCTGCCCGACGGGTTGGCGGACTTAGCCCATCGTGTGAAGGAGAACGGACTGCAGTTTGGCCTTTGGTTCGAGCCGGAAATGGTCTCCCCGGACAGCGATTTGTACCGGGCCCATCCCGACTGGTGCCTTCATGTCCCGGGACGGCGACGTACGGAAGCCCGCGACCAGCTGGTGTTGGATATGTCGCGCAGCGATGTGCGCCAGTACTTGTATGAGCGCTTGAACGATATCTTCTCCACAGTGCCGATCACATACGTCAAATGGGATATGAACCGGAACATGACGGAGATCGGATCGGCGGCGATTCAAGCCGAGCGGCAGGGAGAAGTCGCCCACCGTTACATGCTGGGGTTGTACGAACTCTTGGAGCGTTTGACAAGCGGATTTCCACATATTTTGTTCGAAAGCTGCTCCGGCGGCGGCGGGCGGTTTGACCCGGGCATGTTGTATTACATGCCGCAAACGTGGACGAGCGATGATACAGATGCAGCGGAACGCTTGAAAATCCAATACGGCACCAGCATCGTCTATCCCGTTTCGACAATGGGCGCGCATATCTCCGCCGTACCGAACCATCAAGTGGAGCGGACGACACCGTTGACGTTCCGGGGGGACGTGGCGATGTCCGGCAATTTCGGCTACGAATTGGATCTCACTCGGTTTACGGACGAGGAGAAGGAAACGGCCAAACGCCAGATTGCGATGTACAAAGAAATTCGCGGATTGGTTCAGCAAGGCGACCTGTATCGTCTGCAAAGCCCGTTCGAAGGCAATGAGACGGCTTGGATGTTTGTTAGCCCGGACCAGGAGGACGCAATATTGTTCTATTTTCGGGTGCTCGCAGAACCTAACGGCCCATTGCGCAGCGTCAAACTGCAAGGGCTTGACCCGGCTAAAGATTATGAGGTGGCTGGAAGCGGCGAAGTGTATGGCGGGGATCGCTTGATGAGCGCCGGCTTATCCATGGCCTCGGTGCGCGGCGACTTCAGCAGCAAGATGGTTCGATTGAAAGCGAAGCGATAAGATACGAAAAGACCTGAAGCAGGCTACATTCCTTCAGGTCTTTTTGCTCGCCAGTAGACGATTTGCTTACATAGGTAAGACAAGGGGAGAAACGTCGGATTCGGCCTTGTGAATCCCTCTCAAACAGAATAACGTGAATCACATGTCCATCGCGGTAATGGACCAGTCCGATCTCTCCGTTGATCCGCATCGGAATTAGCTCGCCTTGCAAGGAGTCTTTGGCCTGAATGCCTTGCCAAAATGCAACAACGCGCTCCGTCGACAGAATGAGGTGGATGGCTGCCCGGACTTTTCCCCCTCCGTCGGAGATGAGTACAGCATCCTCCCGAATCAAATTGAGCAGCGGTCCATCTCGCTACGGTCTTTTCGTCAGGAGGAGCGGGAGCCGTTTCGAGGTCTCTCTTATCTTACCGAAAAAACGAAAAAAACCCAGCCCCTATTCGAGAGGAGGGCTGGGCCTTTGCAGCGTCGATCAAAACTTGAAGATATGTATCGTCTTTTGCAGCTGGAACACGGCATTTTTCATCGCTTCGGATTCCTCGGCCATGGCCCGGATCGAGGTGATTTGCTCGTTCATGGAAGCCGATACTTGTTCAGTGCCCGCAGCGGACTCCTCAGTGATCGCAGAAATGTTCTGAATCGAGGAAGAAATGTTCTGCGCACTTTCCAGCATCGCTTCACTTTCCCTGGAGAACGCGGCGATTTCCCCGCTGATGTACTGAACGCTTTGGACGATATCTTGGAAGATTTGCTCCGCTTCGCGGATCATTTCGCTTTGTTGTCGAACGACTTCTTCATTGATTTTGATGTTCTGCCCCGCTTGCTTCACATCCAGTTCGATGCTCCGAACCAAATTGAATACCTCTTTGGTTGATGCGGTTGATTCTTCGGCCAGCTTGCGTACTTCGTGCGCAACTACAGCAAACCCAGCTCCGTGCTCACCTGCCCGTGCAGCTTCAATAGAGGCGTTCAGCGACAACAGGTTGGTCTGTTCGGCAATTTCCGAAATGGTCGCGGTAATTTTAGTTATGCCTTGCGCGTTCTTGGCTAATGCCTCGATGGAATCGGCAACTTTTTCAGTCGCTTCGATGTTCTTGCGCATGCCGTCCGCCTGCCGCGAGACGGAGTCGCGTCCGCGTTCTACCAGCTGAATCATTTCGTCGGACCGTTGATTCATTTCACGAGTAGAATCGGTGTAATTGCTGACCTTTTGTTCAATTTCGCCGATCGCGTCTTTCATGCCGCTGACGTCTTCGGAGATGGCATTCGCGCCCAACGCCAGCTCGCTGGAGGAGTGGGTGACTTGGGTCATGACTTCGATTAGCTCTTGGTTGCGATCGGAAATACTCCGGCTGGAATCCATCACCTTACGAGTGATATCCGAGGTCTCCTGCAGAATTTTACGGAGCTTGTCCACCATGCTGTTGAAGGAGCGGCTAAGATCGTCCATGCCTCCGGACTCCATGATTCGACTGGTAAAGTCGCCTTTGGCGATTTTTGCGGAAGCGCTGGTGATATCATCGAAGGACCCCGTAAGCGCTTTCTGGAGATAACGTGAAAGAGGTAAGGTAAGCGCTGCCAATACGGCGATCATTAAGATCCCGATGACAATGTGTCCCAGCACGATGAAGACAATCAGCGAGGGGACGGCAAAGAGCGCAGCCACGAGGTAACACGCGGCGGAGATCTTTCCGGATAAGGGAAGTCTGTTGAACCATGTCATGAGATTCATGTCCTCCTTAAGTAATAGGTGAATTCTACCATAATTATATCATCCATGATGCCAGGGGTATAGGACGAAATATTCCGAGAAATGCTAACCCAAAGTTGAAAAAGTTCTGTTTTTGCCGAACCTCGGGGCTTGTAATTTTCTTATTGACATTAAACTTGAACCTTTGTTAAATAAAGTCATGGATTATTTCGTATACGAAATATTAAATCATAAAACAAAAATTTAAAGGATGAGAGCTGCTTGGATCAAAAGCAACGCATGCATGAGATCGTGGAATCCTTTCGCGAGGTCAAGAGGGCTTTTTACCAACTGTTATCCAAACAGGCCGAGCCCTTCGGCATCACCGGTATCCAATTCATGGTGTTGAAAAGGATTCAGAACAACCCGCAAATCGGCGTCACCGAGCTTGCCGATCAAATGCGGATGGGGAACAGTACGGTCAGCGGAGTGATCGATCGGTTGGTGAAAGCAGGACTGGTGGTGCGCGCACGTTTGGATAGCGACCGAAGATCGGTTGCCTTGCAGATTACGGACAAAGGGATGGAGGTTTATCAGCTGACGGACCTTGAATATACGAAGGCGATTACAACCGTTCTGGAGACATCCGGGAGAGACATCGACCATATGCTGCAAACGCATCACAAAATTATTGAGTCATTAGAGAAAGTGAGAGAAGAAACCAATGAACCATGAAGCGGCTGTACAGGACGTGAATTTCAAGAGATGGCCCATCGTCATGGCGCTCTTGATCGGGGCGTTTGTTTCGATTTTGAACCAAACCTTAATGAACGTTGCCCTACCGCAGATGATGGACGACTTGGGTGTGGGAGCAACTACCATCCAATGGCTGTCGACCGGATTTATGCTGGTGAACGGCGTCTTGATTCCAATCAGCGCCTTTTTGATGGAACGTTTCACGACGCGGATGCTGTTTATCTCCGCGATGATTTTGTTCTCGGCCGGCACGTTTATTTGCGGAATCGGCTCCAGCTTCGAGCTTGTGCTCGCCGGACGGTTGGTCCAGGCTGCCGGAGCCGGCGTACTGATGCCGCTGATGACCGTTGTATTCCTGACGATTTTTCCAATTGAGAAACGCGGTCAGGCGATGGGGATGATGGGGATCGCCATGATTTTCGCACCTGCGGTAGGTCCGACGCTTTCCGGCTGGGTGATTGAGCATCATCCCTGGAACGTCTTGTTTTGGATCATTTTGCCGTTTGCGATTTTGTCGATCTTTCTGGGTTTTATCTTCATGAAGAATGTAACCCAGGTCGGACGGCCGAAGCTGGACGTCCTTTCGATCGTCTTGTCGACGATCGGATTCGGCGGCGTGTTGTATGGGTTTAGCGAAGCCGGCAGCACAAGCTGGGGCGAGACGGAAGTCGTCGTCAGCCTGATTGTCGGCGTTGTCGCCCTGGGAGTGTTCCTATGGCGTCAAATGAGATCAGATAAACCGTTGCTGGAATTCCGCGTGTTCAAGTACGACATGTTTTCTTTGACGACGATCATCAATGTCGTAATTACAATGGCGATGTATGCGGCGATGATTCTGCTGCCGATTTACCTGCAGAAAATCCGCGGCTTCTCCCCGCTCGAGTCCGGGCTGCTGTTGATGCCGGGGGCGATTCTGATGGGGATCATGTCGCCGATTACCGGGATGATCTTCGACCGGATCGGCGCACGCTGGCTGGCGGTGATCGGCTTGGCCATCACGGCGGTGACGACTTGGGAATTCAGCAATCTGACCGACAGCACGACGTATTCGCATCTCATCTTGATGTACACGGCGCGGATGTTTGGGATGTCCATGCTGATGATGCCGATTCAGACAGCCGGCCTCAATCAGCTGCCGGCGCGGCTGAATGCCCACGGTACCGCGATGTCCAATACGCTGCGCACGATCGCTGGCGCGCTGGGTACCGCACTTCTCGTTACGATCATGTCCTCGCGCGCCAAAGAGAAGGCGACGGAGATGATTATATCAGCTGGGATCAATCCTAAGGATCCGGCAAATGCACAGCAAGTGGCCTTGATTACTCGTGATGCGACGATCAACGGGATCGACTTTGCTTTCGTCGTAGCGACGGGAATTACGTTGGTGGCCTTCGTCTTGGCGTTCTTTATCCGCAAAGTGCAGGTGAATAAAGAAGGCCAGGACCCAAACAAAGAGGAAAACGGCATGAAGCCTGCCAAGGCTTAATTCCTTCCCTAAATATTAAAAGGTACAACCTCTCAGAAATCCTTGAGCGGTTGTACCTTTTTTTCGGATATGCTGTAATCATTACAACATTCTATAGGTGGGCCGATATGGGCAAAGCCCTTTCAGCTTTCTGGCGGAAAGCGAAAGGGCTTTGTTCATCTCTTATCCGAGAACAACTTCAACTTGATGCACGCCGCCGTCGCCAACCGGGGCGATGACGTTGCCCTGGATTGCCTTGCCGTCGACGGAGATACGGGCCACGCCTTTTTCTACGTGGTTCGGATTGCTCACGCGAATCACGTACGTGTCGCCACGGAAGACGCGGGTGATTTCGTATCCGTCCCATGCGGATGGGATACAAGGAGCTACCTTCAGGCCGGCGAAGTCCGCTTGAACACCGAGGATCGCTTGGGTGATTGCTACGTAGTTCCAGGCTGCCGTACCGGTGAGCCAGGAGTTCTTCGCTTCGCCGTGACGTACCGCATCTTTACCGGCGATCATTTGCGAATAGACGTAAGGCTCCATCCGATGGACTTCGCTGATCTCTTCGAGGTAAGCCGGCGCGATCTTCGCATACACTTCAAACGCCCGGTTGCCGTGTCCTAATACCGTTTCAGCGATCATAATCCACGGGTTGTTGTGGCAGAAGATCCCGGCGTTCTCTTTATACCCTGGCGGGTAACTGGAGATTTCGCCCAGGTTCAGATAATATTTCGAATACGGCGGCTGCTGCAACACGATACCGTATTTCGTATCAAGACGCTCCTCAACGGAAGTAAGCGCTTTGGCTGCCAAACCTTCTTCAACGCCGATGCCGGCCATGACGCACATGCCTTGCGGCTCGATGAAGATTTGTCCCTCCGCATTTTCTTTACTGCCGATTTTTTCGCCGTAATGATCGTAAGCGCGCAGGAACCAGTCGCCGTCGAAGCCGTGCTCCAGCGTTGTCTTGCGCATTTTTTCGATCCAGTCGAGGGCATCCGTTGCTTCAGTGTCCAATCCGCGCATGCGGCAGATTTCTGCGAAATCCGGGCCTACGAAGACGAACAAACCGGCAATAAATACGGATTCGGCGACGCGGCCTTCGATGTTCGCAGTCGTTTGGAACGATTCGCCGGGCTCCTTGGAGAAGCAGTTCAGGTTCAGGCAGTCGTTCCAGTCCGCGCGGCCAATCAGCGGCAAGCCATGGGGTCCCAGATTGTGTACGACATGGTAGAAGGAACGTCTCAAATGCTCAAACAACGTTGCCGTGTTATCCGGGTTGCTGTCAAATGGCACTTGCTCGTCGAGAATGCTGAGATCGCCGGTTTCTTTGATGTAAGCGGCGGTTCCAGATACAAGCCACAACGGATCATCGTTGAAGCCGCTGCCGACCTCGTTGTTGCCTTTTTTGGTCAGCGGTTGATATTGATGATACGCGCTGCCGTCTTCAAATTGGGTCGCGGCGATGTCGAGAATCCGCTCTCTGGCGCGTTCTGGAATTTGATGCACGAAGCCAAGCAAATCCTGGTTGGAGTCGCGGAAGCCCATACCGCGGCCGATACCGGACTCGAAATAGGAAGCGGAACGCGACATGTTAAACGTCACCATACATTGATACGGATTCCAGATGTTGACCATGCGGTTTAATTTATCGTCGCCGCTTTGGATTTGGTATTTGGACAGCAGGCCGTCCCAATACGAAGCCAGCTCGGCCAAGGCACGGTCGACGTCGGCGTCCGTGGCGAATTTGGCGATCATCTCGAGGGCTGGTTTTTTGTTGATCACGCTTGGGGCTTCCCATTTGTCTTCTTCCGGCAACTCAACGTAACCGAGAACGAAGATCAGGCTTTGTTCCTCGCCCGGAGCAAGCTTCAACGTCACCTCGTGCGAGCCGATCGGCGACCAGCCGCTGGCTACAGAGTTAGAAGCTCTGCCGGCCACAACGACTTGCGGCTCATGTAAGCCGTTATACAGACCGACAAAGGATTCGCGATCCGTGTCAAAGCCGTCGATATCACGGTTAACGGAATAGAACGCATAATGGTTCCGGCGTTCGCGGTATTCGGTTTTGTGGTAAATGACCGAATCCAGCACTTCCACTTCGCCCGTGCTCAGGTTGCGCTGGAAGTTGGTCATGTCGTCTTGCGCATTCCATAGGCAGAACTCGGCAAAAGAGAAGAGGGAGACCTTCTTCGTCTCGTTGCTCGTATTTTTCACCGTCAGACGATGCACTTCGCCGTTATAGCCCAGCGGGATAAACGCCAATTGCGTTACCGAAATCCCGCCGCGTTCTCCGGTAATCGAGGTATACCCCAAACCGTGCCGGCATTCGTAGAAATCAAGCTCGCGTTTCACCGGCATCCAGCCCGGTGTCCAGAAATCATCGTTGTCATGGTCGCGGAGATAGTAATAACGTCCACCGGTGTCGAGCGGAATGTTGTTGTAGCGGTACCGAGTCAACCGACGCAGGCGTGCATCCCGGTAGAACGTGTAGCCGCCCGCCGTATTGGAGATCAATCCGAAAAATTGCTCATTTCCGAGGTAATTGATCCAAGGGTAAGGGGTTTGCGGCGTGTTGATGACATACTCTTTGCGCTGATCGTCAAATGCTCCGAATTTCATGAATAGGAACTCTCCCTTCGTTTGTGAACGCGCGTTTATTATATTGAAAAAAGATTCCTCCCAGCGATCGTGGATCGTATACGGAGGAGAATGCGCCGGCTTATTCCGCCGGGGATTGGCAGGAATCCCGGATCACCAGGCGGGTGGGAAAGCTGACTGTGCTGAACGTTGGCTGCTCCGCTTCGCAAAGCTCGATCACTTTCAATACGGCAGCTTTGGCCATCTCGTCAACAGGCAACCGGACGGTGGTTAGCTTGGGCGTGATCCGGGAAGCGAGCTGGACATCGTCAAAGCCGATGACGGATAACTGCTCAGGCACGTTAATCCCGCCTTCTGCGAACGCTTCCATGGCAGCGAAGGCCATGTCATCGTTAGCGCAGAACAATGCCGTAGGCAGGTTCCCTTGTTCGATGAGCCTGCGGGTTTCGCGATAAGCGCTCTCCTTCAGGAACTCACCTTCAAGAACAAAGGCCTCCGGCAGCGGCAATCCGTGCTTCTGCAGCGTGTGCTCATAAGCTAAGTATCGCTCACGTCCCGAATACGTATTCATGCTGCCTTTCAAGATACCGATGTCCCGGTGTCCCAGCTCAATCAAGTATTCGATCGCCTGGACTGTACCCTCATAGTCATTGGAATTAATGACCGCCAGGTGGTTCTTGTTCAGCCGCTCCGCCATGATTTCCGCGATGTCGTAATCGACGAGCACCAGCGGCGCCTCCTGGTCCACCATTTCTCGAACCAGCTCGATATCCTTTTGCGTGCCGACCAGAATCCCGCCGTCGATCCGCTTCTGCTGGAAGGCTTGCTTGACCTTCTGGAAATCCCCCGGCGAATATACGGTATGAATGAGTACATAGAAACCGCGGGCGTTGGCCGTATCGACGACCATGTCGACGATCGGGGCAAAGTAGCTGTTCTGATAGATGCGGCTGGTGTCTTCCTTCTCGGTCATGCTGATGGCGAACAAGCCAATCGTATCGGTCCGTTTCCCGGCAAGCGCCCGGGCAAAGCTGTTGGGCTCGTAGTGGTGTTGTTCGATGACGCGGAGTACCTTGGCCCGTGTGGCTTCTGGAACATTCGGATAATTGTTAATCACCCGTGAGACGGTGCTGCGGGACACCCCGGCCAGTTTAGCTATGTCTTCGCTGCGCATAAGGTTGGTCCCCACTTTCGTAAACGCGCGTTTATAGGGTTATTTTATAGCATCCCCTGAAATTAATCAATTCCGAAAAATGCACGAAAAAAAGGCGGCTACTCCGCCGCCTTCGGGATATTCTCCAAGTACTCTTTCATCATTTGAACCGCTTTGTCTTTATTCTTCGTGTCGCCACGGAGGGAGACAATCATGTCCGTCATGCCGAGCGGCAGGTCCTTGACGAGCGTGCTGTCGGTGATTTTGATCCCATACACGTGCTCGGTATTGTCTTCGTCGGATACATCCGTGACGATGGTTTCATCGGTCAGGAGATCTTTAAGCTCGCCGCTTGCTACGTCATCAAGGCTGAGAAAAGCGCCGCCGTTCGACAGCCAATCAAAAGTTGGGGTATCGGTAATATAAATATCCGGACTTGTGCTAGCAATAACGGCCATCGCTTTTTGCTGGTAGGCTATATCCGCGGTACTCATGCCAGCTTCTCCTTGAGGCGGTAAATACACATTCTCAATTTCCACCCGCTTGAAGCCGGGGATCTGTGCCGTCATCGCTTGCTCTAGGGCGTCGACACCGCCATTTTGGTCGTCGGTCATAAAATTGCCAACCATCATGATCGACAGGTCGATGGGGGGCAGGGCGGCTAACCGTTTCTGTTCCTCGCGGTGGTCTAGATAAGCGTTCGTACCGAAGATAATGGCTACAACAGCGATAAGTCCAATAATTACGTGAGCTCGGTAAAGTCGAAAAAAATCGTCGACCTTCTCGGCAGATCCGGCGAGCTTGCCCCACTTCGCATAGCGTTTCTGGTTTAATTCCGCGATCTTCCGTTGTTCCTCCGTCTCCACGATCCGCTTATAAGCCTGGATTTTTCGTTCGATGTCCTCGGCTTCGCCAGGACTCGGATGGCGTGAGCGGGATTTACGGAGCAAAATATCAAATACTTTTTCCAATTCTTCGCGGGAAGCGTTTTCGGGTAACCCCAGCAGTTCATAATCCTGTTTCAAATTGTCGTTGTCCATTGTCTTTCTCCTCTGAATCCATCGGGTTTTGATGTATAAATATTATATGGAAAGTGATGCATACATTTATTATACTTTGTATTTGTAATGAAGGGAAATGACCTGTCGACAAAATCAAAAGCCGGGTGAACCCCGCGGTTCCCCGGCCTTTGACGGATAGATCCAGATAGATCCAGGCCTAAGTTAACGAATCCGGCGCATGGAAATGATCACGTCACTCCAATAGCCGCTATCCAGCGGGCTGATTTGAACGCCGGGTTCACCCCAGGTGTGGATGAATTTGCCATCGCCGATATAGATACCGACATGACCGGCGATATTGTCGGATTTAAACCGACCGGGGACGGTGAAGAAGATCAAGTCTCCGACTTGAAGCTCGTTTCGGGTCACCGTAACGCCTTCTTGGGCTTGATCCCGGGCCAGCCGCGGCAGATCTTGACCGAACTTTTTGAAGACATGGCGGGTAAAGGACGAACAATCAAACGTTTTAGACTGCTCGTAAGGGGCAGCGCCAAATTCATAAGGAACGCCCAAATATTGCTTGGCGTAGGAGACCATCTCATCACGATGATCGTCAACCCCAAGAATCCCGTATTGGCTTGTTCCCGTCTGCGGAGAAATGGGGCCACCTGCGGGGGAAATGCGATCAAACGCCAAATCTCCCGTGCGGGAATCGATCCGGGCCTTCGTTTGCAGCAAGGCCGATACGGCATCCATCGTCATATACAATTGGCCGTTCTCGCGAACCGGAGCTTGGGGCAGGGAAATGGGCCGTCCAAAGGAGATGGCATGTCTTTGACTGGGTTGAACAGTAAACATGACATCGGTAAAGCCGAGATTGGCGGTGTCGCCCGTCTCTTGGAGTCGTAAGCCCAGACTTTGAGCTACTTGGGGCAGCGGAACCCAACTCGTGCCGCCCGCATCCGTAACCGCTTCCGTTCTTACCGGTGAGTTACGGGCAGGAGGGACGGAATTCGAGCGGAGCCGGTCCGGCTGGCTGCATGAGGTGGCAAGCACAAGCGGCAGGGCCATACAAACAAGGAACATCCCAAACTTCAAGGTATTGCGCATAGGGTGAGAAGCACTCCATTTCATTCAGATTAGCGAATCAATTGAAGTATGTAAAAAAAGAGATAGAACTATTCGGGCAGGAGCTAAAGGAGCAACCATCATCATGAAGAGCAACATCATGCAAAAAACGCAAGTACAGCGCAAGCCGACACGCCAGCGCCGCAACCTGTCGATCGCAACCTGGGAGGGTGTCCCTTCCACGATCTTTCAAACCTTGCTCGGCGGTCAGTTCCTGACTGGATTTTTGCTGTATTTGGGGGCGAACTCCGCACAGATTGGCTTCGTCCTCGCGATTACGACCTTTGTCAATATTGCCCAAATTGCTGTCGCCTTCTTGATCCAACGATTGACCAGCCGTAAATGGGCGTTGGTGTTGTTCGTTGGGATGCACCGCATTCTTTGGGGGGCTACGGGTCTCGTCCCGTTTGTATTTCCGCACCGTTATTGGGTCGCTGGATTTATCGGTCTGTATATCGTCGCATTTATCTTCAATACAGTTGGCGCGATGCTGTGGAACTCGTTGATAAGCGATATTGTGCCGGCACGCGTTAGAGGCAGGTATTTCGGGATCCGGAATACGTTCCTCAATGCGCTGAGCACAATAATGATGTTTTTAGGCGGGATGGTACTGGATCATTATTCTGCGGCACAGGGATTCTTCTATTTGTATATCGTGATCTGGATCAGCGCTATAGCCAACATTATCGTGTTTACGTTTTATCCCGACATGGCGTTTGAGCGATCGGCCGAAAGCAAGTTTATCCCGATGCTTCGCAAACCGCTCCGCGATGGAGCTTTTATGAAGGCAACGTTGTTCCTGGCAGGCTTCCTGCTCCTGCAGAACCTCGTGGTTCCGCTTTATTCGTATGTGATGCTGGAGTTGCTGCACATCAATTACCAGACCATCTCGCTTCTGAATGTGACGCAGACGGTATTTATGATGGCGAGCTTTTACGTTTGGGGGAATCTAAACGCGCGTTACAGCAATCGACGCCTACTGTTTTGGACGTTACCGATCATTGCGCTTGCGATTCTCTGCTGGGGCGGCCTGTCCTTCATGCCGATGCTGCCCGTGCTCTTCCTGGCTCACATGATATTTGGGGTGGGGGTCGGCGGCTTTAACCAATTGGCCTTTAACTTTATGATCGGTGACACCCCCAAGTCGGAACGTCCGATGTACATGGCGATGTACTCAGCCATTACGGGCGTCGCCTCCTTCTTTGGCCCGTTGTTGGGCGGCCAGGTACTGGAATGGATCGAAGCGTGGCCGATCTGGACACAAGTATTCGGTATGCAACTGGTGGTCGGGACGGCGATGTTTGTGTTGGCCGCGAGTTTGGGTCGGCGAATTTTGCGTGATGTTTGATGGCGGGGATTCAAGCTCATGGTTGTGACGGACAGGGGTGACTTTTGGAGGCGCTTTAAGGTATATTACAAGTTGAGCAGCTAAGCAATGAAGGGAGATTATCATTCATGGCACAAAGAACGGCTTACGAAGGTACCTATCAAGGTGAAAAAGCAGTATGGCTCAAATCCGGACGGTACGAAGCGATCCTGCTGCCGGAAATCGGCGGTAATTTGATCGCTTTCCGTGATGTCGAAAGCGGTTACCGATTCTTGCGCGAACCTGGTGAAAGCGAGATGGAAGCTTTCAAGAGCAACCCGGGAGTTCACGGCATTCCGGTGCTGTTTCCTCCAAACCGCTACGAGGACGGACGGTTCCCGTGGAAAGGCGAGGTTCTTGAGTTCCCGGTCAACGAGGCGGCAACCCATAACCATCTGCACGGATTTCTACATACGACGGCCTGGGAGGTCGAGGATTTCGGCCAAACGCCGTTTGAAAGTTATGTCACGGTTAAGGTGGCTGTTGACGAGAACCATGAGGTGTACCGTTACCTGCCATTCAAGTTTACCGCCCGTTTAAAGTACACTTTAAGCGATGATGGCTTGGCTCAGCAGGTGTTCATCCTCAATGATGGCGACAAGGAGATGCCGTGCCTATTGGCTTTCCATACGGCGGTGAATGCACCGTTTGCGCCAGAGAGTACAGCGAAGGATTATCGGGTGAAGCTGACGATCGGACAACGTTGGCAAATGAGCGATCGGATGCTCCCGACCGGATCCTATCAACCTCTGACGGCCGAAGAGCTGCAGATGCAGGGGGAAGGCGTTTTCCCATTCTTCGCATCTATGGATAATCACTATACGGCCGTGCCGCAGAACGGTAGAAATCGGATGGAGCTGACCGACACGAGACTCGGAAAGACCCTCGTATACGACGTGGGAACCTCCTACAAGCAATGGATGATTTGGAATAACGGCGCAACGGAAGGCTTCTTCTGCCCTGAGCCGCAAATCAATCTGGTGAATGCGCCGAAGTCGGATTTGCCGGCGGAAGAAATTGGATTGTTCAGCTTGCTTCCGGGTGAGATTTGGGAAGAACGCTCCCGTCTGTATGTGAAATAACAATATTAAATGAAAAAAGCAGCCGACCGGCCGTCTGAGACGACGTGAGTCAGGCTGCTTTTTCTTTGGCCGTTAGGCCTGATCCCATTGGCGGAGAGTTAATTCACCCCGGCAGTTACCGTGCCACGTTGCGACGGGATCAGCCGCTTCATTTGCTCCAAATTACGTCTGGGCACATGAATCGTCTTGATGCCGTGCCGTTCATCCCGGAACCATACGACGTTGTCGCGAATTTCGGAGACTTGGGACAGGTTGACGTAGCAGTTCGTGCTGATGCGGTAAAAGCGAGGGTCTGAGATCAGCTTCGAGGTCTGTTCGGCGGATAATCTCTGTTTAATACTGTAATTCCGTCCATGGAAGCAAACCAGTCCGTGAGCTCCGATCTTGAAGAAATACGTCTCGTAAGGATTGAGGTCCTCATAGACACCCCTTTCTTCGAGTCCGACGTTCATCATTCCAAATCCCCCTTTAGAAGATGCTTTCGGAAGCGCTTACAGTATATCATATTTTATCCAATTTGGGTAGGTGACCGGTTCATGTTAAAAATTTTAACTTTTTTCGGCTGAGACTGGACTTTTACACTTATTTACGAAAAAATATAGAGGATGTTATTCCAAACGAGCTATCCTGAAGGAGGAAATTGACTTGTCAGCTTCACAACCTCGATTGCTGTTATTTGTAGGATCCTACGCCGAAGCGAACGATCCTGGAGTTTATGTATATGAAATGGATTCAGCCAACGGAGAAATTCGTCTCCTGGATCAAGCTGCCGGGATGAAGAACCCAACCTTCCTTGGCGTGGATGCAGAGCACCGCAAGGTTTACGCCATTTCCGAAACGTCCATGGAAGGGGAGCGAATCGGCGAGGTCATTGCATTTGATGTCGACACCGAGAGCAAGCTGCGCGAATTGAATCGTGAGGTTACGATCCGCCCTTCCTCTTCGCATATTCAGCTCGACCGAAGCAGTCGCTTTGCCGTCGTGTCAGGATATCATGGGGGGAATGTCGGCCTTGTGCAGCTTCAGGCAGACGGATCAGTGGGACGATTGGTCGACGAACGTCAGCATGAAGGCCAAGGCGCCGACCCGGTGCGTCAGGATCGTCCGCATCCCCACTCCGTGACATTTAGCCCGGACAATCGATTTGCATTGGTTGCTGATCTGGGATTGGATCGCATTGTGGTGTATTCGTTTGAACCGGAAGTCGGACGGCTGGTATACCATAGCGAAGTTTCTACCCCGCCGGGGGCGGGTCCACGCCATCTGGTCTTTCATCCAAACGGAGAGTGGTTATATTCCATCAATGAAGTGAATTCGTCCATCTCCCATTTCAATTACGATGCGGCGACCGGTGAATTGACACTGCAGGACACGGTGCCGACCTTGCCGACTGAATATACAGGGGAAAATACGACGGCGGAGGTAGCTATTTCAGCGGACGGCCATCATCTCTATGGCTCCAACCGAGGCCATGACAGCTTGGTGCATTTCACGATCGACCCGGTGGGCGGACGGCTTACGCTCGTTGAACATGTCTCCAGCGAAGGCGGGCATCCGCGGCATTTTGCACTTACGCCGGACGGATTGTTTCTCATTGCTGCAAACCGCGATAACAGTGCGTTAGCGGTCTTTTCGGTTGAGCCGGAGAGCGGACGAATGACGTTTACCGGCCGGACCGTATCTGTATCCAAGCCGGTATGCGTGAAGCCGGTTTGGTTCTAAAAGGATTCATTTGCAATGTAGAAGAGGCTCGCTTAAGATTAACCCAGGGGATTTTTCTCCAGTAAACATGAAGGAGCCGGTTGTGACTCATGACGTTTTTTAAGGAATTGTTTCAAATGGCGGGATTCCGCAGGGTGTTAGCCCTGCTGTTTGTCGTTATCGTTCTGTACTTCGCCCGAAGTATGCTGAACATGCTGCTGATTACTTTCATTCTGACGTATTTAATTAATCGGCTGCACAACTTCATCAGCCGGAATGTGGCTAAGGTGATTCGCGTCAACCGAACCGTAACCGTCTTGTTTATCTATGTCGTGTTGATTACTTTGCTCGGCTACGCCATTTACTATTATATGCCGGTGCTGCTCACCGAACTAACCGATTTGGTTAACCAAGTGATATCCTTTTACGCTAATCCTCCGGTACTGCCGGATAACCCGATCTTGAACTACATTGTTGAATATTTGAAAGATATCGATCTATCGGCTTATATCAACAACGGTTTTGACTTCTTGCTCAGTACGCTGACCGACATCGGTGAATGGAGTTTGAATTTGTTTATCGCCATCGTGCTCAGTTTGTTCTTCCTGCTGGAGAAAGAGAAGGTGACCAATTTTACAGTCCTGTTCCGCGAAAGTCGGATCGGCGGGCTGTTCAAGGAGCTGGAGTACTTTGGACGTAAGTTTGTCCAGTCCTTCGGCAAAGTGATTGAGGTGCAATTCTTAATTGCCCTAGTCAATGCTTCTCTATCGACGATCTTCTTATGGATATTAGGATTTCCAAACCTGATTGCCTTGGCGATCATGATCTTCCTGTTGGGGCTGGTCCCGGTCATGGGCGTCATCATTTCATTGATCCCGCTCTGCGCGATCGCCTTTAAAATCGGTGGATTAATTAAAATCGTTTATGTGCTGGTTATGATCGCTGTTGTACATGCCGTCGAAACGTATTTCCTGAATCCGAAATTCATGTCCAACAAAACCCATTTGCCGATTTTCTTTACCTTTCTTATCCTGCTGGTCTCCGAGCACTTCCTTGGGATCTGGGGATTGATTGTTGGCGTTCCGATCTTTATCTTTATGCTGGATATCGTCGAGGTGCCTGTGGGAATTCATCCGCCTGCTGTGGTAAAAATTGCGGCGGAAACGGAACCGCCGGCAGAGAATTAAACTGCGAAGTTCAAATGATTGGATAGACGTAAAGCCGCTGAGCTAACCGTATAGGTAGCCCAGCGGTTTTTTTGTAGAGATCAACCGAAGTTTATACGTTCTCTTAATGCGGCAGGTGGCTCCAGTTAACCTGATTGTTCTGGTAATCCGCCGTAGGTTGTCCCGGTTCGCGGTCCTTCCAGGAGCGGTTAATGACCTTCTTTAGCTTTTCCGGGAGTTTGGACTTGATTTTGTCCGCCTTCTCCTTGTCGATTTTGCCCTCTGCAAGCGCTTGGTCGATATTACGGTTTGCCGATTCGGTCAGCTTCTTCAGGTATTCATCTTCGCTCCAGCCCTTCTGGGCCTGCACAATTTGCAGCAGCGTCTTACCCTGCTTGAGTTGCACTACCAGCGCTTTCGGTTCAATTCCAAGCAGTTCGGCCGTATCTGTGAGGATATGACCGCCGCGGAAGTGATGACCGTGCGGGTGATGATGCTTCGTATCCGTCTGGGACGGATTCGGTTGGACCTGTTGCGGTTGATCGGTCGGTGTGCCCGTTTCCGCATACACGGTGTCCGCCGTAGCGGCTGAACCTGCAGCGAGCAGGAGTGCAAGGGTCAGTTTGCCGGCCGTCGGTTTCAAGTTCTCCATAAACATGGACATTTTTCACCTCTTCGTTTAGAATAATTTGGTCCTTGCCTTCATCAGTCTTGACCAAAAAAACGCAGGATATCTGAAATGAACCTTAATATTTCTTAAATTTTCGCTTAAAATAAATGGAATGTGTCGTGAAGCGTAGGGGGAATGGAAGTGACATTTGGCGCGAGAATGCTGAAAACGGGGGTTGCGGTCACCCTGGCTTTATATGCCGGCGCTTTGCTGGGATTATCTTCGCCGGTTATCGCGGGGATCGCCGCGATATTTGCCATGCAGCCGACAATTTATCGTTCCTGGCGTTACTTGATCGATCAATTGCAGACGAATACATTGGGGGCTATCCTGGCTATGCTTGGGGGCATGGTGTTCTCAAACGAACCGATTGCCGTGGGTCTGGTATGTATTTTGGTTATCATGATTTGCCTGCAGCTTAAAATGGGGGATACCATTGGCATAACCCTGGTCACGGTGGTTTCCGTTATGGAGGCCTCGGGCCAATGGGACTTCGCGTTGAATCGGTTTTTGTTGAGCTTGATCGGTATTTTTTCCGCTTTTATCATTAATATCGCCCTATTTCCGCCCAAGCCAAAGGTCCAATTTGAGCAGCAGGTTAGGCAAACTTTCGACCGACTCTCACTGTTGCTCCGCACGGCCGTCTCCGATGAAATCAAAGAATCGGTTTTTCGGGCCGACAAACGGGAGCTCGAGGATACGATCGCACAACTGACCGATAAGTATAAGCTGATGGAAGAGGATCAGAAGAAAATAAAGGCGCCGAAGTTTAGCGACCATCGTCAGTTAGTCGTGTACAAGCAAATGCTGCGTACGCTGCGCAAAGGGTTTGAAGTGCTGGACGCCGTGGAACAACATTATTTCCAGGCGTCCCGTACGCCGGAGTTAAATCGGGAATTCGATGAGCATCTGGAGAAGTTGACCAAGTTCCATGAGCATATCATGTTGAAATTCGACGACAAGCTAAAGCCGGGTTATAGCGAAACGCTGAAGTTTGAAAACGAAAATGATGAGTTCCTGCGACGGATGCTGGATCGGTATGCGGCCGAGCGGACAGGCGTCCTGCGATTATCCATCGTGTCGGCCGAGATGTATGAATATGGGCATCAATTGGAACGCCTTAATCGGTTAGCCGACCATTCCGCAGCGGGAGCCGGAGACTAATCCATTTTAGAACATGAAAAAAGTCCTGCCTTAGGGGCAGGACTTTCATGTCAGTAATCGAGCAAACATAGATTGATAAGTAAGGTTCTTCTTGATAAAATAAAAAATAGACTGCAAACTAATAGTGGTTAGTCGCAATCAACCTGAGTCAATTTTATCACATTTTTAAATTAATGTCAATAGATCGGTTGTGGGTGATTTAGAAGCCATTCAAGGGAGCGATTCAATTGGATCATACAGATCAGGCTTGGCAGGAAGAACAACGCCGCGTGGAGTACGTGGCCGATCAAATCGACGCCAGAATCCGCAAACTAGAACGAGAGGTCGGCAGCGTTCGCGGAGACGTTGTCGAGATGCGGAAAGACTTCTGGGACGAAGTGACGGTGAATTTTAGCGAAGCTGATGATGTCGGCGAAACGTCCACCAGTCTGCGGCAGCAATCCCAGGTGCTCGCGGAGCGGGAGAAGAGCCATCAGCATGCGTCCATTGCGCTCGGGAAGATGAAAAGGTTAAAGCAATCGCCTTATTTCGGCCGGATCGATTTCGCCGAAGCGGGGGAACCGGCGGAAGCCATTTACCTTGGGATCGCTTCGCTGCTTGAAGATGGAGATGAAACGTTCCTCGTTTATGATTGGCGTGCGCCGATCTCCAACCTCTATTATGACAGTGTCCCTGGGCCGGCCTCCTATGAGACGCCATCCGGTACGATCACCGGGGCGATGTCGCTGAAACGTCAGTTCGTGATTCACGGTCGCAACATCAAGCTGATGTTCGACACCGGCGTCACGATCGGGGACGAACTGCTGCAGCAGGTACTAAGCCGCAGTTCCGATGCGCAGATGAAGAGCATTGTGGCAACGATCCAGCGCGAGCAGAACAAGATCATTCGCAACGATCGCAGCCGGATGCTGATCGTACAAGGGGCCGCCGGTAGCGGCAAGACGTCGGCCGCCCTGCAGCGTGTCGCCTATTTGCTCTACAAGCACCGCGAGGTGCTGCAAGCCGACCAGATGATTCTGTTCTCGCCCAATCCAATGTTCAACAGTTACGTTTCAACGGTATTACCTGAACTAGGCGAAGAAAACATGCAGCAAACGACGTTCCAAGAGTATCTGGAACACCGGTTAGGGCGGGAATTCCAGCTTGAGGATCCGTTTGTACAGATTGAATACGTGCTTTCCGCTCCGGAGGATGAGGACTATCAAGCCCGGATCAGTGGAATTCGCTTTAAATCGTCGGTGCAGTTCCTGCTCGCGATCACGCGGTATAAGGAGCTGCTGGAACAAAAAGGAATGATCTTCAAACCGCTGCGTTTTCAAGGAAGGGAGATTGTTGGCGCGGAGGAAATCGCCCGGCAATTTTATGCCTTTGATCCGGCGATCCGGCTGGCGAACCGCTGCGAGCTGCTGAAGGAGTGGCTGCTCAAGGAAATCGCCGCTTTTGGCAAATCCGAGTTAGAACAGCCTTGGGTTGAAGAACAAATTCAGCTGCTGGATACGGAGGATTATCAGCGGGCTTACCAGCGTATGCGGCGCAAGCAGCAAGGCAAAGGGACCTCGTTCAGCGACTATGAGGATGAGAAGACTATCTTGGCCAGAATGGTGGTTAGCGAACGACTTAAGCCACTCCGCAAATGGGTCAAGTCGCTGCGCTTCGTAGACGTAACGCGACTGTATACGCAGTTGTTCAGCGACTTGTTTATGATCCGCGAGGTCAATCCCGAAGGGCTGCCTGAGCATTGGGAAGAAATCTGCGAACAGACGCTGCGGAAAATAGCGGACAGCGAGCTGTTCTATGAAGATATTACACCTTTTCTCTATTTAAAAGAGCTGCTGCTTGGGTTCCGATCGAACACCTCGATCCGTCACGTCATCATCGACGAAGCGCAGGATTATTCGCCGTTCCAGCTGTTCTTCCTGAAGCGGCTGTTCCCGCGTGCCAAAATGACGGCGCTTGGCGACTTGAACCAGGCGATTTATGCGCATGCCTCGGTGCTTCAGCAGTCCTCTGTGTTTAGCGACTTGTATGGAGCGGAGGAGAGCGAGCTGATTACGTTGGAGCAAAGCTATCGTTCTACGCGTCAAATCGTCGAATTCACTCGTGAAATGATTCCCGGCGGGGAAGCGATCGTGCCGTTCAATCGGGAGGGTGAAATGCCTGAGGTTCAACTAGTAGAGGATATAAACGAGCTCCATGCCTCGCTGGAGAGAACCATTGGTCAACTGCGCGCGGACGGTTATGAGTCGATCGCAGTGATCTGCAAAACGGCGGAGGAAAGCCTGGAAGCTTATGAGCGGCTGAGCGCCAAACTGCCGGCCAAGCTGATCAAGAAAACGACGTTATCCTTCGAGAAGGGCGTCCATGTCATTCCGGCTTATTTGGCGAAAGGCGTAGAATTTGATGCGGTATTGATCTATGACGGCTCCGACCGGAGATATACGAGGGATGCTGAACGGAAGTTGTTCTACACCGCTTGTACGAGAGCGATGCATTTGCTGCGTGTCTATTCAATTGGTGAGCCGAGCCGATTTATTCGGGAAGCGGCAAAATCGACCTATACTCTGCTTCCTTAAAGGGCAGTATAATTTCGGCAAAATGAATCACACTAACCGGGTCTGTTTTAAACTTCTTTTCGTGAAGGGTGGCCTGATGGTTAGATGGTCGGCAAACGAGGCGATTTGATTGCTTTGGCATCCATACCGCTTATCATGACGCTGGGCAATTCCATGCTGATTCCGATTTTGCCCCAAATTGCCCGCGAGCTCCACGTTACCTCTTTTCAGGTAAGTATGCTAATCACCGTATATGCCGTTGTGGCTATTTTGCTGATTCCGATTGCCGGCTATCTCTCCGATAAATTCGGCCGTAAGGCGATCATTGTGCCCAGTTTGATTATTGCCGGGATCGGAGGCTGCGTATCGGGGATTGCGGATTGGTTTGCGGACGGGCTGGCGGTATATTGGATCATTCTGGGTGGGCGTTTCCTGCAGGGGATCGGTGCGGCCGGTGCCTTTCCGATCGTGCTGCCGCTGGTTGGCGATCTGTTTGAAAGCGATGAGGAGGTCAGCCACAATCTGGGCGTAATTGAAACCTCTAATACATTTGGCAAAGTGTTAAGTCCCATTTTAGGCGCGCTGCTTGGCGCTTGGATTTGGTATGCGCCGCTTTTGTCCATTCCGGCGCTCTGTCTCATTTCTGTGCTGTTGGTGCTTTTTCTGGTGCATGAACCTAAGGAGCGGGAGAAAGCCAAGCCGCTGCGGGAATTTGTTTCCGCCGTCGGTGACGTGTTGAAGCAGAAAGGGCGTTGGTTGTACGCCATATTTTCGATCGGCTGCATCTCCATGTTTCTGCTGTTCGGCGTGTTGTTTTATCTCTCCGAGCAATTAGAGACAAAGCACGGTCTGAATGGGGTGATCAAGGGGCTGGTGCTGGCGATACCGTTGGCTGCTTTATGTCTGGCCTCTTATATTACCGGAAAAAAAATCGGAAAAGACAAAAAGCTGATGAAATGGTCCGGCGTTGCCGGGTTGATTTTGTCCACTGCGGCTTTATTTGGAATCGGTTTTTTTAGCAATATCTATTTTGTTATCGCTTGTCTGATTGTCTGCGGGTCCGGCATCGGCATTGTTCTGCCCAGCTCCGATGCCTTGATCACGGAAGGAATCGACAAGGAAATGCGCGGGACGATTACTTCGTTATACAGCAGCATGCGGTTTATCGGCGTATCGGCGGGACCGCCGGTCATGTCCCTGCTGATGAAGGCCGGTCATATGACGATGTTCTTCGTCATCGCGGGAGTGTCACTGGTGGCTGTCATCCTGCTCCTGACCTTGGTCAAGCCGGAATCCGGGCGCGGCGGAGCCGTCAAGCCAAAGGAACCCCAAAAACGTCAGAAGGTGGCCAGACCTTTGCATCAAGGATAAGTCAAATCGCGTCTCTTCGCAGCAGCGCTTCCCCTTGGGGGCACGCTGCTGTTCTATTGTCCGGGCTTTTTTGGTATGATAGGAGCTGAGTGCCGCTGGACAGATGAGAACAGCGAGCGATGGAACGAATCGTCATGATTTTGGAGGGGTAGACATGAATGCCAAACAGGCGGCGGGTTACCGCGCAGCAGAATGGGTCAAGGACGGAATGACGGTAGGACTCGGTACGGGATCGACAGCTTATTATGCCATTGAGAAAATCGGAGAGATGGTGAGAGACGGACTGCGCATCCGGGCAATTGCCACCTCCAACGCCTCGGAGGAGCTTGCCGTGAAGTATCAGATCCCTCTGATTCAGGCAGGGGAAGTGGACAAGCTGGATCTCGCCATCGACGGAGCCGATGAGGTTGATCCGCAAATGGCCTTGATCAAAGGCGGCGGCGGCGCTTTACTGCGTGAGAAGCTGGTAGCCATCAACAGCGACCGGTTTATCGTTATTGCTGACCAGGGGAAGATGGTTTCCAGCCTAGGACGCTTTAAGCTTCCGATTGAGCTGGTTCCTTTCTGCTACGAATGGACGCTGCGAGAGCTGAAGAGTCGTTACGACATTCCGTTTGAATTGCGGATGCAAGGGGATCAGTTGTACGTCACCGATAACGGGAATTATATCGTGGATGCGGCCTTCGGCCAAATCACAGACCCCGCTCGCTTGAGCGAGGAGTTGAAAGCGATGACCGGCGTTGTCGAGCATGGTTTGTTTGTCGGAATCGCGCAAACGGTCGTGATCGGTTATGAAGACGGACGTACGGAAATCAAGGAGGCTCCATGTTCAAACCAATAAACAAGCGGGTGAACGAGCCGGCTATTCGGGAGTTACTGGAATGCGCGGTCCTGTTCGATCCCGATGCGCTGGAGACGGCGGCCTGTTTATATCGAGAAGAGGATACCTATAAGCTTTACGGTTATGAGGAAGAAGGCGGGATCGCCGGCATCATCGGCTTTCGCGTGAATACTTCGGATACGCTCGAAATCGAGCATCTTGCCGTCCATCCGGAACAGCGGATGAAAGGATTCGGGCGCGCCTTGGTACTGCTGGCCCTAACGGAAGCCGGGCCGGAGCGGGTGGAAGCCCTCACCGATGAGGAGGGGGCGGATTTCTTCCGCAGTATAGGGTTTCAGATTACCGGCTTTCAGGATGAAGCTTCCGGGGAAGAACGTTTTCGCTGTATCTACGAAGTTGAGAACGACGAGGATTAGGAAGAGTCGAAAGGCTGCGGGGATACCCTGCGGCCTTTCTTCATTATTGGGATCATTTCATCAAAAAGAGAATTGACTTTCGATGGGCAATCGCCTATAGTTTCATTGTCGAACTATTTTACTATAGAACTAACAGGACGAGTTTCATGTTCAAGACAGGGGGGATTCGGGAGGTGAATCTGGAGTCAAAGCAGCTGATCGAGCGTTATATGGCCGCTTATTTCGAGGTTACCAAACGACTGAACGGGCAAATCCGCGATATCATTCAAGAGGATATCACCATGGAGCAATTTCAAATTTTGAAGTATATCGCCCCCCGCGGCAGGTGCACCTCAACGGAACTGGCTGATACTTTCGCAGTAGGCAAAAGCTCCATCACTGCCATGATCACGCGGATGGTCGATAAAGGGTTCTTGCACCGAACCCGGGATGAAGAGGATCGCCGTGTCGTTTACTTGACCATGACGGAGCAGGGAAGACACAATTACGACGTTGTCCAGGGGCAAATCATGAGTACCGTCTCGACGTATTTAGTGCATTTCGATGCGGACGAGGTGGAAGGGTTTATCAGCGCTTTTGAGAAATTAGCCAGACTGATCGGCGAAGGGAGTATAGGGAAATGAGATTCATACTGAAGGCAAGATGGTGGATCTTGCTGCTGTGGATCGCTTTAGCGGCCACATTGATGTTAACGGCGCCTTCGATGGCGGATTTGGTACGGGAAAATGGGGAAATTACCGTTCCGGACGGGTACTCCTCCTCCGAAGCTTCCGCTATTTTGAAGGAAGTAGCCGATATGAAAGGCGGAGCGAAAGAGACACAAATTGCCCTCGTCTTTCATGACAAGCAAGGCATCGACGATGCCGACCAGAAAGAGATTAAGCAAGGAATTACCACGCTTCGCGATCATATGGAAGAGATCGGCATCGCCTCGATAACCGATCCGTTCGGTACGCCGGAAGCGAAGGATAAGCTGATTTCGAAGGACGGCAAGACGGTGTTGACCTCCTTGTCCGTGTTCGACGAGCAGCGTCCGCTCAAGGAGATCGAACAGGATATTCACCAGAACCTGGATTCGGTCAAGGTGGAGCATTATTTGACCGGGCAAAAGCAGATCAATGAGGATATGGTGGTCAGCTCGGAGCAGGGCTTAAAGAAATCGGAATATTTTACGGTTATCTTTATTCTCTTGATCCTGTTCGTGGTCTTCCGCTCGATGGTAGCACCTTTCATTCCGCTGTTGACCGTCGGACTTAGTTATCTGGTGTCCCAATCCATCGTTGCGTTTCTGGTGGATTCGGTTCATTTCCCGATTTCGACGTATACGCAGATCTTTATGGTCGCGGTCATGTTCGGGATTGGGACCGACTATTGTATACTGCTGATCAGCCGATTTAAGGAGGAACTGCAGCATACGGACGATAAATGGGAAGCGATTATCCAGACGTACCGCAAGGCGGGGAAAACGGTGTTCTTCTCCGGATTGGCGGTCCTGGTCGGCTTCTCGACGATCGGCTTGTCGCAATTTATGTTATACCGCTCGGCGGTAGCAGTTGCTGTCGGTATTGCGGTCATGCTCTTGGCTTTGGTTACGATCGTACCGTTCTTTATGGCCGTGCTGGGAACCAAGCTGTTCTGGCCGGTTCGCGGTTCGCTGGAGCATAAGGAGAACCGGTTCTGGGGCGCGATTGGTTCCTTCTCCTTGAAGCGTCCATGGGCGGCGCTGTTGATTGTTGCCGCGGTGACGGTTCCGTTTCTGATCTCCTATAGCGGCAATGTTTCCTTTAACAGCATGGAGGAGATCGGCGACGAATACGAATCGGTAAAGGCTTATAACATCATTTCGGAGAGTTTCGAACCCGGCGAATCGCTTCCGTCCACGATCGTCATCAAGAATGACGAACGTATGGATAATGCGGAGTTTATGGCGTTATCCGAAAAGATCAGCCGGGAGGTTGAGAAAACGGACGGAGTAGCGAGCATTCGCGGCATGAGCCGTCCAACGGGCGAGGTCCTCAAGGATTTCGCTCTGAGTAACCAGGTGAAAACCGTGGGTGAAGGGCTAGGCGAAGGCGGAGAAGGCCTGGGGAAAATCCAAAACGGATTGTCCGAAGCCAGCCAAGCGTTGTCCGAAAACGCACCGAAACTTAAAGAAGCCGCGGATAGCACTGGCAAGCTGGTGGACGGTACCGCCAAGCTGAAGGACGGCATTACTCAGCTGTCCGGGGGTCTAACCGCGATCGAGAAAGGGATCCGTGAGGGTTCTGTTGGCGCAGGTGAGCTGAAGCAAGGGCTGCAACAGGCGCAAAAAAGCGCTGAGGACCTGGCGAACGCTCATGAGCAATTGCTGGGATCGTATCAGCAATTGGCTCAGGGCGTCTCCGGTCTGAGCGGTGGTCTCACGCAAATTCGTGAACCATTGGGGACGGCTTCTCAGGGGTTAACTGCACTAACCGCGCGGTTCGCAAGTCTGGAGGGTAAGTTCCCTGAATTGGCCGCGGATCAAGATTATTTAACGATTCGCGGTACGGTTACGGAGACCGGCAAAGGCTTAGGTCAATTGACGGCCGGACTGCAGCAAGCGGAACAACAGCTGGGGCAAGTAGCTACAGGCTTGAATCAAGCCAACCAAGGTTACGCTCAAGCGGCGGCAGGCGGTAAACAGTTGGCCGGGGGTCTGAACCAGATCGTCGCCGGTTTGGCGAAGCTGCAATCGGGCCTCGTACAGGCAGCCGACGGGCAAGGGAAGATTGTCAGTCAACTGCCTGAAGTTGAATCCGGTCTGGCGCAAATTCAAAATGGCCAAGAACAGATTCAAACCGGGTTCAGCCAGTTCTCTGGTCAAATCACGCAATTGACCGATGGCTTGGATCAGAGTGTAAACGGCCTGGAGCAGGTGTCCGGCGGCTTGAACACCGCAAAGGATTACTTGACGGAAGTCGGCAGCTCTGATAATGGACTCGATGGTTGGTACGTTCCGCAGCAAGCGCTTGAGAACGAACAAATTACTCAGGTATTCGATACGTATCTGTCCGAAGACCGCAAAGTCATGAAACTGGAAGTGGTTTTCTCCAGTAATCCTTACGGTCGGGAAGCTATCGACCGGATCGGTGCAGTGGAATCCGCCGTACAAACCGCAGTCAAAGGAACGCAGCTGGAGAACGCCAAGGTTGCGATCGGCGGCGTATCCAGTACGTTTAACGACCTCAAAACGATCTCGGGCAATGACTATACACGTACAGTTATCCTGATGCTGGCGGGGATCTTTATTATCCTGGTGTTGTTGCTTCGTTCATTGGTCATGCCGGTGTATCTGATCTTGTCGTTGGTGTTGACGTTCTACGCCTCGATCGGGTTTACGGAATGGGTCTTCGTCGATATCTTCGGTTACTCCGGTGTGAGCTGGGCGACGCCATTCTTCGGCTTCGTTATGCTAGTAGCGCTGGGCGTTGACTATAGTATCTTCCTGATGGACCGCTTCAACGAGAATAAGGACTGGAACGTTGGAGATGCCATCCTGCATTCGATGCGCAACATGGGGACGGTTATTTTGTCCGCGGCAATCATTCTCGGCGGCACGATGGCGTCGATGTATCCGTCCGGCGTTATGTCCATGCTGCAAATTGCCACGCTGGTGCTTTCCGGTCTTGCGTTGTATTCGGTAATCGTCCTGCCGTTCCTGATCCCGGTTATGGTGAAGATGTTCGGGCAAGGCAACTGGTGGCCGTTCCATCGCCGTATCGGCAAAGACACCGAACAAGGAAATAGCGTAAATTTGTAAAATCGTATTTCAAAAGAACGCCGGCTTCTTCTCCAACAGGAGATAAGCCGGCGTTCTTTGTGTTTAACAGCTTGGACCAAACTCTTAACCCAACGTCCCGCGCTTAAGGAAACTGCGCAGCGCCCATCTCCGCTCTTGCCGTTTCTTATATTTCGGTAAGGAGCGATAGATGGCGATGGATTCGTCAAATGCACGCTTGGCTTCCTCTTTACTGCCCAGCGATTGATAAAGGCTGCCTAGCAAATAATAAGCTTCGCTGGAAGAGGATTGGATCTCGCCGAAACGGGCGGCGTATTGCAGAGCTTTCTGGGGATCGTGCTCACGGAAGGCAGAAGCTAGCCGCAAATAAGGTTGTCCGTACTTGACGCGTTCATTCAAGCTTAGAGCATGCAAAATATGCGCCTCGCCTTCCTCGGTTCTTCCGAGTCCCATACAAGCCGTTCCCAGATCGTCCCAAAACTCCGCAGACGTCTCGGAGGCATCCTTGGCCTCCTCCAGTAGCCGATGAGCCTCTGCATACTTCTTGCGTTCCAGCAGCAAGCGAGCAAGCTCGCGTTTGGCGGAAACGTCGAAAGGACTGGCGGCCAGTTGCTGGCGAAACCGAGAAATGCTGCGGCCGCGCTTCAATGGCTTGCTCAGGCTCGGGAATAATCCAACATAACGCCGATCGATGAAGTAAACGATGAGGAGCAGGACAATAATGGCGAGAAAAGGATTGCCAAGCAGCCAAGATAAGAATAGAAACAAGAATACCTTACTCATTTAAATCCTCCACCCATGACATCATAATTTCCAATTATATCACAATGTAAGGAGGACGAGGGAAAAAGAGAACAACCGCCTGTAAGGCGGCTGTGGAAAACGAATATTATTGGAAGCTGCGCATTGAACTGGCAGATCCTAGAGAACTAGCGCCTTGGGAGTTCATCGAGCTCATAGTAGTTGTAGAGCTGGAGCCGATGGGGCTAAACGAACTTGAGCTTGGTGAGCTTGGGATGTGGCTGTTCATGGCCGATCCGAAGTTTCCGATACTGCCTCCGCTGAATCCGCTCTGGCCAATGCCTTGCGTGCTATAGGAGGTTTGACCCACGTTGGGTTGAGTATAACTGGTCCCGATCCCGGACATCGAGTTCATACTATGTTCCAGTTGTCCGGCGATTTGAGCTACCCGTTGGAACTGCTGCATTGCGGTTTGATGGCCGTGCAGGGCAGTTTGAATCGTTTGAACGGCTCTGCGCTCGCGTTGAGCGAGTTCCTCCAGCTGCATCGCGTTTTGCTGCTCCTGCTGCAGCATTTGTTGGTACATCATTGTAGCTTGGCGGGTTTGTTGTTCCAATTGGCGCATCGTTTGTTCAATTTCACGGACTTGTTGACTGACATTGTTGTACATAAGATGTAAATCCTCCTCAAGATAGGTTAGGTTGTGAAACCATTGTTAGGGTACCCTCCGGACTTTCGGCTATGCATCTTTCGGATGATGAGAAGGTAAAGGTCCAATCCCTCATCCGAACGGGTTCATAAACTATAGGTGGAGGTGATAAGCGAATGGATAAAAACGAGTTTATAGAGAAAATCGCTCCACTTGCCGTCGCTAGCGCGGAGGAAAGCGGCGTTCCGGCCTCGCTGACGATTGCCCAAGCCGCTTTGGAATCGAACTGGGGAGCTAGTCGTTTGGCCGCCGAAGGCAATAATCTATTTGGGCTCAAAGGCAGCGGTCCGTCGGGGAGTTTGATTTTGCCTACAACTGAATACCGGGGTGGAAGAGCGGTAACGGTAAACGCGGCTTTCCGCAAGTACCCATCCTGGGCGGATTCCATTGCGGACCATGCCCGATTATTATCGGCGAAACGCTATACCGGGGTGCTTCGACAGACAGGGGCTGAAGCGGCTCGGGCAGTTGCCGCAGCAGGATACGCTTCAGACCCGCAATATGCGAACAAGTTGATCCGTTTGATGGATACCTATAACTTGACTCAATATGATGAAGCGAAGGGGGACAAACCGATGACGACGGAGGAAAGGAAGCAATTCGAAGCGCTTCAGGAAACGGTTCTTGCCCAGGCGAAACAGATCGCCGATCTGGAGAAATGGACTCGGCCAGGTATTCCTGATTGGGCTAAGGAAGCGGTAAATGCGGCCGTGAATTACAGCAAGGATAAGCCTTTGCTGCAAAACCCGGAGCAGGGCAGCGTTGACTTCTACCGGATCATCACTGTGATGCACCGGCGAGGGTTGTTTGATAAGAAGGAGAAGTCGTAGGGTCTGGGACAAAATGGGCATCACCATTTGGTTGTATTCAAGTTTTTCCGGTGGTACGATGGGTTGGAAGATAAAGGTACTTCCGCGAGGAGGGATTTCGATTCGCAAGAGCTTAGGGTTTACCGCAGCGGTCGGGCTCATCCTGCTGGCGGCGATATATACGTGGTGGTATATCGAGAACGTATCTCCGGTTAAAATGACGAAAACCCTTGAGGGAGTGGCTTGGTTGGAGGAAGATCCGACGTACAGCCCGCCGGTTCGAATTTCTCTGGACGGCTACTACGATCAGGGAGACGATCAATTTAGAGGTACGGTGGAGGTTAACGGGCAAGCCTATTCGGATATGATTTTGGATAACGGATATTCTTCGACTCAGTTTGTGGGTAAGGAAATCAATCATCACGGGCAAATATATTTTGATAGGGATTTGGAGCGCTTGGCGTGGTCCTTTCCCCAGTCGGACCTTCCTCCCGAGCTTAGGAATCAGCAGTTCCCCGAAGCGGAAGTTTGGCTGGTTACACCGGCCTCTTCCAGAGAAGAATCGAACAGCCTGCGGCAGGAGCTGAAAGATAGTTACTTGGCCAAGCAAGGGTTCAAATAAAAAAAGGACAAAAGCCCTCGTAGTAAAACGCTACAAGGGCTTTTGTCCGGGCATCCCTTGCGGGACGCCCATCATGGGAGAGGAGAAACCGGACGAAGAGCTTATGGGGAAACGTAAGTCTTCTCCGCGGTTGTCTACGACATTTGTGATGTCGATAATCTAAGTTTGTCCGGGCAAGGGGGTTTTATACCTCGGGTCCGCAAAATTTTGTATGATTTTTTTCGTTTTTCATTCCAAGGCGGATTATGGTACGATATCGACAGGAATTTTCCAGGCATATTAAAGGTGTGTGAACAAATCGATGAGAGTCATTTCGGGCAGCGCCCGGGGCAGATCGCTCAAAGCCGTTCCCGGTATGGGGACAAGGCCTACGACGGACAAAGTAAAAGAAGCGATATTCAGCATGATCGGTCCGTACTTTGACGGAGGTGCCGCGCTGGACTTGTTTGCGGGCACCGGAGGTCTCGGGATCGAGGCGCTTAGCCGCGGCATGGACAAGGCTGTATTTATCGATAAGGAATTTAAGAGCATTGAGACGGTTCGTCAGAACTTGAAGGCAACCGGATTTGAAGCTGTGGCTGAGGTCTACAAGAATGATGCCGAGCGGGCACTTAAAGCTCTTGCGAAACGAGATGCGGTATTCGAGCTCGTGTTCTTGGATCCGCCTTACCGCATGAAGAATGGAGATGCGCTGATGGAGCAAATGGACGAGCTGCGGCTGTTGACACCGCAAGCGACGGTCGTGCTCGAATACGAATCCTCGTATGCTTATCCTGAGCGATTTGGGCCTTTCCGGCAATTGCGCAAAGCGGAATACGGGGAAACCGCCGTTTCGATTTATGCCTATGATTCCGAGCCGAACGCGGTTCAAACCGACGATCAAGGAGGAGGAACAACATGAACGAACAGCGGAAACTGCGGGTAGCGGTTTATCCGGGCAGCTTTGATCCCGTAACGAAAGGACATATGGACATCATCCAGCGAGCCTCACGTCAATTTGATCGACTGATCGTGGCGGTGCTGAATAATTTGAGCAAGAAGCCGTTATTTACGGTCGACGAGCGAAAGGAGCTGCTCACACAGGTCACCGGTCATTTGCCGAACGTCGAAATTGACAGCTTCCGGGATCTCTTGGTCAATTACATGGATTATAAACAAGCCGATGTCATCGTCCGGGGCATACGCTCCGTGACCGATTTCGAATATGAACTGCAGCTGGCTTCTACTAATCACAAGCTGAACAGCGAAGTGGAGACGATCTTCATGATGACGCACCCGAAATATTCTTATTTGAGTTCTAGCGTCGTTAAGGAGATCGCCAGCTTCCATGGGGATGTCAGCGATCTCGTTCCGCCAGAGGTAGAGAGGGCGATGCGTGAGAAGTTCAAGGAGAAGCTGGGGCCAAACTAGGAACCGAAGCTTAGTGCTCGTCTTGGCGCCGCCATAGAAGCGCGATGGACAACAAGCCGAACATCAGCAGGGTCAACATCCAAAGCTGCCATTCCATCACCCCGAACGCCTGCTGCCAGTTAGGCAGCGTGGCGGCCGGGGTGTCGTTTCCTAAAGGGGGCGATCCGTCGCCGCCAAAGGCCGGAAGCACACCTGGAATCCAGCGGGTGAACGGTTTCCATAACATCAAGGTGAGAACATAAGCGTAGGCGGCATGCAGCAGGCGGTTGAGCAGAAACGACCGTTCGCCGATACCGGCTGGGCCGAGGATAGCTCGCACCTGCAGATAAGCGCACAAGCCGCTCCACCCCAGCGCCGCTCCGAGCAGAGATGCGGTAAGTGCCGGTGGAAGAGAGGGTGCCAATCCGGAAATCGCATAGGAGCCCAAATGGATCTCCATTGCGCTTTTTACGGCAACCGCAAAAGCCTGGTCGGGGAGGGCCAGCAGAATAACGTGAATGACGACCGCAAAAATAAGCATATATCCCCCAGTGATCATCAGAGTTTGGACACCAGAGGCCACCGAGTCGCCAAGCAGTTTGCCAAAGCTTCGGCCGTCCTCACGGCGAGCTTCTTCCATGTTACGTACGGCGAGACGCAGCAAGGGAATATGCGGCCTGGTTGTAGATCTCGCTGCCGCAGGCGTACTGGAAGCAGAACGGTCAGGGAATACGAAATGCAGTGTGAGGCCGGCAGCCAAACCTGCAGCCCAGTGCACGGCCAACAGGAGCAGGCCGAACTCGGGTCGTCCCACGAAGCCTGAGCCGATCACTACGACGAGCAGCATCGGGCTGCAGAAATGGGCTGCAGACGCGAGCCGCTCGGCCTCTCTTGCGGTTACTTTGCCTTGCTTATATAGTGTGGCCGCCGCTTCGGCCGCAGCAGGAAAGCCGGCGGTCATCCCCAGCGGCAGTACCCACCCGAAGGAGCCGGGCAATCCCAGGACACGGCGGGTGAAGGGGTCAAGCAGCGTGCCTAATCCGTGGGCGAACCCGGCGGCCAGCAGCATTTGCGACAGGACGACGAACGGGAGCAGAGCCGGGAAGACGATCCGCCACCAGATGGCTAGGCCCTCGCCGGAGGCTTTAAAAGCTTCGCCCGGGGCATAAACGACACAGATGACGACCAAAACGGCTAATAAACCGGTCAACAACGTGGACAACGGGCTGTCGGCCAAACGTCGGAAATTCATATGTATAGATCCACCTTCTTTGTCATTAGATAAAGACCGATAGCAATTCAGCGCATAATACATGCTATGCATCAGGCGCTAAGGACAGACTACCGGTTTCATGGAGCGAAGCATCGCATTAAGACGAATGCGGACGGAAGACGAGGGTTCTTACGCCGCTGTACAGGAAGGGAGGAGAACCGGATGCGGCAATCCAGAGCCAAAGCGATCAAATCGGGGCTGTACGTCCTGACCCTCGCGGTGATTGTTTATGTCGTTGTCTACATGTCAACCCCGTACATGATCAATCAACCGGGGACGGCGGAGGAAATCAAACCAATGGTCTCGATTAAGTCAGGGGATTCGGAGGAAAAAGGAACGTTTATGTTGACAACGGTTTCGGTTAGTTATGCCAACGTTTGGATGCTGGCGACTGCGCGTTTCAACAAACATGCCGAAATCGTCCGCAAGGAACCGGACCGAAATGATGAGGAATACGAAACTCAGCAGCGCTATTATATGAGCAGCTCTCAGTCGAATGCAATCTTGGCCGCGTATAACAAGGCGGGCGTTAAATACGACGTCGTCTCGGAGTACGTATTTATCGTCGGCTTATCCAAGGAAAGCCAGCCGAAAGGGGATTTCCATCCCGGGGATATCATTCGGAAAGTGAACGGTCAGCCGGTGAAGCAATTTGAGGATCTTGGCGTCCTGCTTCAAGACAATCAACCGGGGGATCGAGTGAAACTCCAACTGGAGCGTAACGGCAAAGCCGTGGACCAAGAGGTGGAACTCGTGGAGATTAAAACGGCCGACGGAGGACGTAAAGCAGGCTTGGGCGTGACGGTGGGCGAACTCCGTAAGGTACAAGCGGCCGATAAAGCCAAGGAAGTGCAGTTTGTAGACACGCGTATTGGCGGCCCTTCAGCCGGCCTCATGTTTACGCTCGAGATCTACAATCAGCTGACTCCGGGCGATCTGAGTCATGGCTACCGAGTGGCCGGTACCGGCACGATTGCGGAGGATAGGACGGTTGGGGCGATCGGCGGGGTCCAGTTTAAGATTGTGGCTTCGGACCGGGAGAAGGCGGAAATATTTTTCGTGCCGGAGGCAAACTATAAAGACGCCAAAGCGAAAGCGGAGGAAATCGGTTCGAAAATGAAGCTGGTACCGGTGAAAAAGCTGGACGACGCCCTGGACTATTTGGCTACGCTGGAGCCGAAAGCATCATGATCTAGGGCGGTCGTCTTCTATACGTAGAGGCGCCTGACGGTATTCGCGCAGCAACTCCTCCGTTTGGCGCTGAGGCATCGCGTTGGCATAAGCGGCTGCAGCCCGAATATCGAGGGCCAGTTGCGGATGATCGAGCTCAGCGGCCCTTGTGATGATCGGCAGCCGTGCCGTTTGCTTCATCTTCTTTAGCAGCTGCTGTCCGGCTTCGCTGAAGCCAAGCACCCGCAGATAACCCGGGCCCTGAGCCAACGCCTCGGGTGTCAACAACTCGCGGGGGTGTTGCAGGAGAATATGCAGAAGCATACGTTGCAGCTTCGTATGGGTATAGCGTTTAGTTTTGAGTTGTCCCAATAGCTCGGTAACCGTAGGTTGGGATAGGCGGGGCAGCGTTTTTTTGATCCGGTGTTCCAGTCCTTCCGTCACCTCGTGAAGGGCGGCGAGCTGCTCCGGCGCGGCCAGGAGCAGCTGATGGAAGAGCGGCGCGGCCAAGCTCTCCCACGTCACGGGCCCGCGGCCCGCCGCGAACTCGCGGGTGAGGATCTCCGCCGTGTACGGCGGGAGATACGGCGCGGCTGCGGCGCGGCCGCCGCCGGCGATCAGCCGCCGCACGGCGGTGGCGCTGGCGATGCTTGCATCCTTCGGCGCTACATCGCCGTGACCTGCGGCCCGGCGCTGGACGGTGGCCGGCGCGATGCCGCTGCGAAGCCGCCGCAGCGCGATCAGGTAGTGCAGCCCCAAACTGTTGTTGGGCTGCTCCAATAGCGATCGCGCTGCGGCGGCGTCGCCGCCGAGCGTGCGTGCGGCTGCGGCGGCGTAGGCCGCGGGGTAGCTCGCCCCGGTGGCGAGCTCCTCCGCGAGGGCCGCCCGCAGCGCCTGCGGTTCGGCGGCCAGCCGCTCGGCCAGCGGCAGCAGCGCCGTAAGCGCGCCGGCTTCACTGCCGAAGCACAGATGCGTCGTGACCCCCGTCGCATCCAGCAAGGCCACGGCGCCGTAGGCGAACCACTCCGCCGGCTGGACCGCGTAAGCGACCGGCAGCTCCAGCACGACGTCAACTCCGAGGCGGAGAGCCATCTCCGCCCGCGCCCACTTGTCGACGAGTGCCGGCTCGCCGCGCTGCAGGAAATCGCCGCTCATGACAGCGACTACCGCATCGGCGCCGGCTAGCCGTTTGGCTTCGGCGAAATGATGAGCGTGACCGTTATGCAGCGGATTATATTCGACAATAATACCAACGATATTCAAAGGGTTCTACTCCTTGTTTTCCAGGGATTGGGGTGGATTCTTCACCTATGAATATACCATGAAATGATAGCGGAGCTACAAGGATGGAGCCGGCAGCGGTGTTTTCACTGAAAGAATAGCTTTATTGTTGACAAAACTTACTTAAAATCGGTATAATAATTTTTGTTTGTTTGGAGTGATGCTGATGTATATCAATTTGCGTCAGGTGACCTCGTCTGAAGCTCCGGTGAAGATTTATCAGAGCTTGGACGTGAGCCGTGTTGTTAAAGGTCGCAAGGACATTCTCGCAATGGGTCCACTGCAAGTTGATTTGCAGGCGGAAGCTGTTGGCGGAGACGTAGTCGAAGTCAAGGGCAAGCTGACGGCGGAGCTCGATATGACCTGTTCTCGGTGTTTGAAGCCTTTGAAACAGGTCGTACAAGCGGAATTTGCAGAAAGCTTCAAACAAGGCGAGGCTCCCGAGACGGACATGCAGACGCAGGACGAAGACGATGACTTGCAATATGTCGCCGACGACAAAGTCGATTTGGTGCCGTATGTGGAAGAAACGCTGTTGCTTCACCTTCCGTATGCCGCTCTGTGTCAGGAATCCTGTAAAGGGCTTTGCCCGAATTGCGGGGCTGATCTGAACGAACAGGAATGCGGCTGCAACAGGGAAGTAATCGACCCGCGGCTCGCAGCGCTCGGCGATTTTTTCAAAAAATAAGCAAGTAAACAAGGAATAAGCCACGGTTAGGGTTGACTTGATAAGGAGGTGGGAACCATGGCAGTACCTCAACGGAGAACGTCCAAAACGCGCCGCGACAAACGCCGCACGCATTTCAAATTGGCTGTGCCGGGCATGGTAAAATGTGAACAATGCGGAGAATTGAAGCTTGCTCACCACGTATGCAAAGTTTGCGGAACATACAAATCGAGAGAAATTATCGGCCAATAAGCTTTAGGCGCCCAACTCAAAGTAGTACTTCATTTCGATGAGGTGCTATTTTTTTTGCCTTCTTCGGCCTAGCTTCACTAAAGGTTTATGGTGATTTCGCTTTTCTTTTGGGGCAGGATGCTTTATACTACTTTTTAGTACCAGGTTCTAAAGAACTTCGCTAAATTTACATATAAAGAATCGTTGATCTATAGATAGTACGTCATGGTTTGTTTAATCTTCAGGGGGGGATACCCATCGAACGATTGCCGAAGCGGGCGAGGCAGCAGCAACTCGTCCAAATGATAGAAGCCAATCCGTTTATTACGGACCAGGAGCTGACTCGTCAGCTGAAGGTCAGTATTCAGACGATCCGGCTTGACCGGATGGAGCTGGGCATCCCCGAGCTTCGGGAACGGATGAAGCTGATGGCCGAACGATCCTACGACCAGGTTCGTTCCTTGCCGCTGCATGAGGTCATTGGGGAAATCGTCGATTTGCAATTGGACAAGAGTGGGATCTCCATTTTTGAAATCCGCGAGGAGCACGTGTTCTCCCGAACGGGGATCGCCCGTGGACATCACGTGTTTGCACAGGCCAACTCCTTGGCCGTGGCCGTAATCAACGATGAAATCGCTTTGACGTTCTCCGCGGATATCCGGTTTGTCCGATCGGTTCATCTAGGGGAGAAGTGTATTGCGAAAGCTTACGTAAGGCCAAGCTCCGGCCAGAAAGGTAAAGCTAAGGTCGAGGTGTTTACCTACGTAGGCGAAGAAATGGTATTCCAGGGGAATTTCGTCATCTACCGGTCCACCGGAGACGACAATCCAGAAGGAGGAAGTCAGCATGAGAATCGCCATTGATGCCATGGGCGGGGACCACGCGCCGCAAAGCACGGTCGAAGGCGCGTTGGCCGCAGCCAAGGAATGGGGCGACACCGAAATCATTCTGGTCGGCGACGAGCAGGTGCTTGCGCCGATGCTGCAAGGCGCTCCGGCGAATTTACGGATTCAACACGCATCCGAGGTGATTGATGCGGAGGATGAACCGGTTAAGGCTGTACGCCGCAAAAAGGACGCATCCATGGTCGTGGCCGGCCGTCTTGTTCGCGAAGGAGAAGCCGAGGCGATGATCTCCGCCGGCAACACCGGAGCATTGATGACAACGGGACTGCTGGTAGTCGGACGGATGGAAGGGATCGAACGGCCGGCGTTGGCACCGATGATCCCGACGGTCGACGATCGCGGGGTACTTGCGCTCGATCTCGGCGCTAATATGGATGCCAAGCCGGAGCATCTGGCGCAATATGCGCTTATGGGCAGCATTTACCGGGAAAAGGTGCACGGGATCGCGAAACCGCGAGTCGGATTGTTGAATGTCGGCACGGAAGCGATGAAGGGGAATGAGTTGACTAAAGCGGCTTATCCACTGCTCGAGACACTGCCGATTCATTTCGTCGGAAACGTGGAGGCCCGGGATATTCTGACCGGTGCCTGCGATGTACTCGTGTGCGACGGCTTTGCCGGTAACATTTTGCTGAAATCGCTGGAAGGCACGGCGGGCACGATGTTTTCGATTCTGAAGAAGGAATTCTCCAAATCTCTGAAGAACAAGCTGGCCGCGGCTGTACTGATGCCGTCGCTGCGCGGTTTGAAGAAGACGCTGGATTATAAAGAACATGGCGGCGCCCCCCTTCTAGGCCTTAGCGGTCTGGTCGTAAAAGGGCACGGGTCCTCGGACGGCGGCGCGATCAAGAATGCCGTTCGCCAAGCGCGGACGGCGCTCCAAAGCCAACTGACGGAGAGCATAGCACGGGAAATCAGCGGGAAGTGAGTGACGAGAGTGAATAATTTACGTTCGGTAGGGATTATCGGTACCGGGAAATACGTGCCGGAAAAAGTGTTGACGAATGCCGATTTGGAAAAAATGGTGGATACGAACGACGAGTGGATCGTTTCTCGTACGGGGATCAAAGAACGGCATATCGCCGCTCCGGAGCAAGCAACCTCCGATCTGGCTTATGAAGCGGCTGTTCGTGCCTTAAAGTCTGCTGGTCTTACGGCGGATGAGCTGGATCTGATTATCGTAGCCACCGTAACGCCGGATTCGGCATTTCCGTCGACGGCTTGCATCTTGCAGGATAAGCTAGGCGCGAAAAAAGCTGCGGCTTTCGATTTGTCCGCCGCCTGCTCGGGGTTCGTGTATGGAATGGCGACGGCGAATGGGTTTATCCAAACGGGGATGTACCGGAACGCGCTGGTGATTGGGGCGGACACGTTGTCCCGAATCACGGATTATTCGGACCGGAACACCTGCGTGTTGTTTGGGGACGGAGCAGGGGCCGTCATCATTGGAGAGGTACCGGAAGGTCGTGGATTCTTGTCCTTTGATCTCGGCGCGGAAGGTGCCGGCGGCGAATTGCTGAAGCTGGAGGCAGGCGGTTCACGGTTACCGGCTTCGGAAGCTACTGTAGCGGACCGCAAGCATTATATCTACATGAACGGGCGCGAGGTATTCAAATTTGCCGTCCGCGTGATGGGCTCGGCAACTGAGGAAGTGCTCCGCAAAGCCGGGAAGAGCAAAGAAGACATTGATTTATTCGTCCCTCATCAGGCGAACATCCGTATCATCCAATCGGCCATGCAGCGCTTGGACTTGCCGGAGGACAAATGCGTCATCAACGTGGATAAATACGCGAATACATCGGCAGCTTCTATCCCGCTGGCACTGGTGGAAGCGGCGGAGGATGGCCGGATGAAGGAAGGCGACACCATCCTGCTGGTCGGCTTCGGGGGTGGATTAACCTGGGGGGCGTCTGTGCTGGTGTGGTAAGATGCGCTTTCGAGGGAGCCACCCGCTGCCGTGTGTAGGGCGATCAACCTGATTTTTTACGATAGGGAGTGCACAGGATGGGCAAAATCGCGTTTGTTTTTCCGGGACAGGGTTCCCAAAGCGTAGGAATGGGCAAGGATATATATGATGCGTTGCCGGCAGCGCGAGCGCGTTTCGAAACGGCCGATGAACAGCTTGGCTTTTCGCTCAGCGGCTTGATCTTCGAAGGACCGGACACCGAGCTGAAGCAAACAGCCAATACGCAGCCGGCGCTGTTGACGACAAGCGTAGCGTTGTACGAGGCGTTTGCGGCGAAAGGCTTCAAGCCGGACTACGTCGCCGGCCATAGCTTAGGCGAGTACAGCGCACTGACAGCCGCTGGCGTCTTGGGATTTGAGGATGCCGTGAAGCTCGTACGAGCACGCGGCGAATACATGGAGCAGGCGGTGCCCGGCGGACAAGGCGCGATGGCTGCGGTGCTCGGCGGTGAACGCGAAGCACTTGCGCAGCTATGTGCGGATATTACTGCCGGCGGTGCGCTGGTTGAGCTGGCTAATGTGAATTGTCCGGGACAGATCGTAGTTTCGGGAAACCAAGAAGGGGTTACCCTTGTTGTTGAGCGGGTGAAGGAGATCGGCGCCAAACGGGCGATCCCGCTCGAGGTGAGCGGACCGTTCCATTCCTCTCTCATGAAGACGGCGGCTGAGCGGCTGGGCGAACGGTTGTCCGCCGCCTCGTTCCGCGACGCTGAGATTCCGGTTGTGGCGAATGTAACGGCTCGTCCGGTGCAACATGGAGCGGAGATCAAGGATTTGCTGGTACGCCAGGTTTATTCCCCTGTTCTTTGGGAGGATAGCGTGGGTTGGCTCCTCTCGCAGGGAGTGGATACTTTCGTGGAGATCGGGCCCGGCAGCGTGCTGACCGGATTGATCAAGAAGATCGATAAATCCGTGCGGCTCTTGAATGTCAGCAGCCTGGACAGCCTGGAACAGACGGCTGCAGCCTTAATTTAACCGGCCGAGAAGGCCGAAGATAGACCTTCGCCGCAAAGGTGCCGTATGGCTCAAGGAATGGCGATGAGATTATGTTAAAGCAAGACAGAGTTTGATTTGAATGTGTTTCATAAATAAGGCGAAAGGAGTTGAACCGTTTGAGCAAACCTCTTCAAGGTAAAACCGCTTTGGTGACCGGGGCTTCCCGCGGAATCGGCCGCAGCATCGCGCTTGCATTGGCCGAGGCAGGAGCCGACGTTGTCGTCAACTATGCGGGGAATGAGGAAGCTGCCGCCCGCGTCGTTTCCGAAATCGAGGCGCTTGGTGTGAAAGCTTACGCCGCCAAAGCGCATGTTGGCAGCAGCGAGCAGTTCGAGGAAATGGTGAAGTCCGTGCTCGAAGCTTGGGGTCGGATTGATATTCTGGTGAATAACGCAGGAATTACAAGAGATAATTTAATTATGCGTATGAAGGAAGAAGAATTTGACCAAGTCATCGAGACGAACCTGAAGGGCGTATTCAACGGGATCAAAGCCGTAACTCGTCCAATGATGAAGCAGCGCTCGGGACGAATTATCAACATCTCTTCCGTAGTTGGTGTACTCGGCAACGCGGGGCAGGCAAACTATGTCGCCGCGAAGGCCGGGGTCATTGGCTTAACGAAGTCATCGGCCCGTGAACTGGCTTCGCGCGGGATCACCGTAAACTGCGTTGCTCCCGGGTTTATCGATACCGACATGACGGGCGAGCTTCCGGAGGAATATCGCCAGAAACTGCTCGGGGATATCCCGTTGGCCCGTTTGGGACAGCCGGAGGAAATCGCAAGCGTGGTTCTGTTCCTCGCTTCGGACAGCGCGGCCTATATGACCGGACAGACGCTGCACGTGGACGGCGGAATGTATATGTAAATCGCGCCTTTCGCTTCTATGGCATTTTAACTTCAAATCTCTTATAATACCAAAGAGGAGGTGAACCGGATGTCCGATGTATTGGATCGCGTAAAACGCATTGTAGTCGATCGCCTCGGCGCTGATGAAGCCGAAGTGACACTAGAAGCGTCTTTTAAAGACGACTTGGGTGCGGATTCGCTTGACGTAGTTGAATTGGTTATGGAATTGGAAGATGAATTCGATCTGGAAATTTCCGACGAAGATGCAGAGAAGATTACGACTGTAGGTGAAGTTGTAAACTACATACAATCTCATACCTAATTGTCATCCCAAAGTCCCGTACCTCCTACTAAGCAGGCGGGACTTCTCCTCATCTTTACCCTCTACAAGCATTCGTGCTTTAAACCAGGAATGATAAGTACACATGAAGTCCATACGAGGTGAGTGTGTTTGAAACATAGAGTAGTAGTAACGGGAATGGGGCTCGTGACGGCGCTGGGCCATGACCTCGATACGCTGTGGAATAACCTGATTCAGGGGAAATCCGGTGTTTCGAGAGTCGAAGCTTTCGACGTCAGCGAATACCCGACGCAAATTGCGGCTTCCGTGAAAGATTTTAATCCTGAGGATTATGTCGATCGCAAGGAAGCGCGGAAAATGGACCGTTTCGTGCAGTTTGCAACCGCTGCCGCGGTTAACGCAATGAATGACAGCGGACTTAATATTGCCGAGCAGGCCGACCCGGAGCGGGTAGGCGTGATGATCGGTTCGGGGATCGGCGGTCTCGGAACTTGGGAAGACCAGCATAACATTTTGCTGGAGAAAGGTCCGAAACGTGTCAGCCCATTTTTTATTCCTATGATGATTGCCAATATGGCCTCAGGCCATGTATCCATCCTGTTCGGGGCAAAGGGTCCGAACACGACGGCGGTGACTGCGTGCGCGACCGGAACTCATTCCATTGGCGATTCGTACAAGCTCATCCAGCGGGGTGATGCCGATGTGATGATTTGCGGCGGCGCGGAAGCAACGATCCGTCCGACCGGTATGGCGGGGTTCTGTTCCATGCGGGCGATGTCGACTCGCAACGACGAACCGGAAAAAGCCAGCCGGCCGTTTGATCTGGAACGCGACGGCTTCGTCATGGGCGAAGGCGCTGGCGTTCTGATCCTGGAATCGCTGGAGCATGCGTTGAAACGCGGCGCCAAAATCTACGGCGAAATTATTGGCTACGGCTTGAGCGGGGACGCCCATCACATGACAGAACCGGACCCGAACGGTCCGGAGCGCTGCATGAAGATGGCGATTCGCGATGCCGGCATCGCGCCGGAGGAAGTGGATTACATCAACGCCCATGGCACCTCGACACCGGTCGGGGACCGCTCGGAGACGATTGCCATCAAGCGTGCGCTTGGCGATCATGCCTATAAAGTGGCCGTCAGCTCGACGAAATCGATGACCGGTCATTTACTTGGAGCTGCTGGCGGGGTAGAAGGCGTTATTTGCGGACTTACACTGCAGCATGGCGTCATTCCGCCAACGATCAACCTGGAGCATCCGGATCCGGAATGCGATCTGGACTACGTTCCGAACGAAGCCAGACGTGCGGATGTGCGCGTTACGATGTCCAATTCATTTGGATTCGGCGGACATAACGCCACGATCATTATGAAGAAATACGAAGCGTAAGGGGTTAAGTCTGGTGAATGGAGATCTGAAGCAGTTACAGCAAAAACTTGAACTGGCATTCCAAAATCGGCAGCTTCTGAAACAAGCCTTCACCCACGCGTCATACGTGAACGAGCATCGCTTCAGTCAATATGAGGATAACGAACGCCTGGAATTTTTGGGCGACGCCGTACTCGAGTTGACCGTTTCGGAGCATTTATATCGGTTATTTCCAGATCGTCCTGAGGGCGAGTTAACCAAGCTGCGCGCGGCTATTGTTTGCGAACCGTCGCTCGTGAAATTCGCCGAAAGCCTGGAATTCGGACACTACGTCCTGCTGGGCAAAGGCGAGGAGCTGACGGGAGGACGAACTCGTCCGGCGTTGCTTGCGGACGTATTCGAATCCTTTATCGGCGCTTTATATCTGGATCAGGGACTGGAAGCCGTCACTGCGTTCCTTCATCGCCACGTATTCCCTAAATTGACCCTGAACGGTAAGCTGGCGACCAGTGACTTCAAGACGGAGTTGCAGGAGCTTACGCAGCATCACGGCATGGGGGCGTTGGAATACCGGATCGTCGAAGAACGGGGGCCGGCGCATGAACGCGAATTCGTTGCGGAGGTCTGCATGGAAGGGCGTTCGCTCGGTCAGGGAACAGGCAGATCCAAGAAGGAAGCTGAGCAGCAGGCGGCGGCCGTGGCCTTGGAGCTGCTTAAGGACGCTCAGCCAGATAATTAATATTGAATGATAGTTCAACAAAAAGTAGGTCGTCCCCAAGGTCTTGCAGACCCTGTGGGACGACCTTTTTTTTGAATGAGTGTATTCCTGCGGAGCACTAACGCTGATCTTTGAACACCAAAGGGGGGGGATGTCCATAAGCTCGGAGGTCAGCGTTAGCCCCGGAATTCCGTGTTTTTGGACCCCATAAGCTTCCTGACAAGCGTTAGCACAAAATCATTGCAACCATTCTATCATTAGGCACCCTCGGGTTCTTCGACTAAGGCAGCCGTTTGCGAAGCTCCGTCATCAACGTCAGCGTGTCCATCCCGGAGTGATTGCCCAGCAGGATGAGGGTGTACCCTCCGCCAAGCTCCCGGGACATCCCGGTGGCGTAGCCGGTGCCGCTTCCATTGTGAAAGACACGTGTCCCTCCATTCTCTTGCCGGATCATCCAGCCGTAACCGTAGTTTTTCTCCGAATAGGAGGTGAACATTTGGGTGATGGATGAACTGCGTAACACCCGTTCCGTTTCGAATGAGGCGATCCATGTCAGCATATCGTTGACGGTAGAATACAAAGTTCCGGTGCCGGATTGGGAGATATAAGGGCCGGCCGGTGCCCATAGCTGATCTCCGGCGCTGACGTAACCCTGGATAACCGGTACGGAGGGCTTTGCTTCCCCGGTGCCGGATAAACCCAGCGGTTCCCAAAAGCTCTGCTTCAGATATTCCCCGTAACTCATCCCTGACGCTTTCTCGATGATTCCCGCCAGCACGACATATCCGCTGTTGCTGTAGATGAACTTGCTGCCCGGTTCAACCAGCAGCGGTTTGGATCGGATGGCCTCGATCGTATCCAGCAAGGAATAGTTCGCTTCGCGCGGAAAGTTGGGGTTGATGCCCGACAGGTGGGACAACAGCAGGTGAACGGTGATCCGCTCTCCACCAGGAAACCCGGGAAAATACGATTCCAGCGGTTCGTCCAACCTCAGTTTGCCTTCTTCCGCCAGCTTCATCACGGCCGCCGCCGTAAACGACTTGGTCAGAGAACCAAGGCGCGATTTGCGGTCTGCGCGGACAAGGCGATTCTCTCCGTCATATCCATAGCCTTTGCGGAGCAGGATTTGGTCACCCTTGGCGATCAAAGTGATGCCGGAGTACTGTTGAGCGATCAGATATCGATCCGCCAACTCCGTTTCGGAAGAACGAATCGTCACCCCGTCCGACATCAAGCTGACATTGACCGTCCCGCCGGATGCAACGGCCCCGACATCTGCCTGCAATACCTCGGCCAAAGCCCGCAGAGGCACCAGCGTGACGCCGCCGCGATCAAACGAGCTCCCGCCCGTCCGGAGCGGATCGCCGTTAACGCTGAACAGGTCCGTCCCGGTGCGGTGCAGGATCGTATCGCCGTGTACTCGCAGTTCGGCAGCGCGTTTGGCGGAGTTCCACTTCACTTCCGCTCCCAGGCGCTCGGCTGCTTCGCGCAGCGGTACATAGGTTACGCCGCGATAGATCTGCGGCGAAGTGGCCCAAGCGATCACTTGTCCTCCGATCGTTACATTCGCGGAGGTCACCGCCTGTGTCTGCTGGGCAGCGGCCATCGACAGACCTGGCGCGAGCAGGGAAGCGGCTCCAAGGCCAACCGCCAACAGCAAGCCGGTCAGGAGAGAATGTTTCTTCGTGCTCATCAAGGACGCTCCTTTTACCGATATAAAAGATTGGATTTTCTATCACACTAGCAAAAAGAAAATTAGATTTCAAGCAAGCCCTGGCAGCGTCATCCCGGGCTTTCGCACGAGACGGAATGCCTGTTCTCGGGAGCTTTGGGTATGTTACAATAGTCGGTAGAGGTGATAGTGAACGTATGTTTTTGAAAAGGATAGAGTTAGCGGGCTTCAAATCGTTCGCCGATAAGACGGAGATGGAATTTGTCCGCGGCATTACGGCTGTAGTTGGACCCAACGGCAGCGGCAAGAGTAACATCTCTGACGGCATCCGCTGGGTACTCGGGGAGCAAAGCGCCAAATCACTACGTGGCGGGAAGATGGAAGATATCATCTTTGCCGGCAGTGACGCGCGCAAAGCGGTGAATTTCAGCGAGGTGTCGCTGACCCTGGACAACACGGATCAGGCGTTGCCGCTGGATTTCAGCGAAGTGACGGTGACCCGGCGGGTCCATCGCAGCGGGGACAGCGAATATTTTATTAACAAGCAAGGCTGCCGGCTCAAGGATATCACCGAGCTGTTCATGGATACGGGGATCGGGAAGGAAGCTTACTCTATCATCGGGCAGGGTCGGATCGAGGAGATTCTGAGTACGCGTTCGGAGGATCGCCGCGGCATTTTCGAAGAGGCTTCGGGGATCGTGAAATACAAAAGTCGTAAGCGCGACGCCCGCCGCAAGCTGGACGAGACCGAACAGAACCTGCTGCGCATCAACGACCTGGTGGTCGAGCTGGAGGATCAGATCGAACCGCTGAAGGAGCAGTCGGAGAAAGCGATCAAATACAAGGAATTGCGCGAGCAATTGAAAAATAAAGAGATTTCGTTATACGTGTATCAGATTGAGCAAATCCACGCTTCGTGGAGCGAAGCCAACGCCAAGCTAGCGAAACTCCAGGAGGAGCAGTTGGCGTTGTCCACCGTCGTCTCCGCGCACGATGCCAAACTGGAGAGCGATCGGCTGGCCCTCCGTCAGGTCGAGGACCAAATTGAGGGGCTGCAAGGACAGTTGCTTGAATATAGCGAAAGCTATGAGAAAAGCGAAGGGTATGGCGAGGTTTTGAAGGAACGCGCCAAGAACTTGACCCAAAATCGCGAGCAGCTTCGCCAGTCGCTGGAGGTTAGCGAAGAGCGGTTTGCTCAGCGGCAGCAAGAAATGGAGCAGATGGCAGCCAAGTTCGCCGCAGTGGAGCAACAGCTTAGCGAGCTGCGCAACGAACTAGCGGCCGAAGAGGCAAAGCTGATCGGCGTGACCGGCGGCATTAGCCAAGTGCAGGAGGAAGGTCTGAAAGGCCAACTGCTCGACATCATGAACCGGATGGCGCAATCCCGCAACGAAATCCATTATGCCGAACAGCAGAAGGAAAGCGTCAAACGCCGCATGGAACGCGCCGAAGAGGAAGGCGTCAAATGGACGGATGAACTGGAAAGACTTAAGGGCAGCAAGGCCGAGCTGGAGAAGGTGCTGGACAAGCTGGGTAAGGAAATTGCCGAAGTACGGGGACAGTACATTCAAGAAAGCGAACGCGTGAATTCGCTGCAGAAGCTCGTTGAAGAGAGCCAAAGCAATATTCGCAAATGGGAACAAAAGCGCGAGGCGTTGGTTTCCCGGCGCGACACGATGAAGGAGATGGAGGACGACTACGACGGGTTTGTCCTTGGCGTTAAGGAAGTCCTGAAGGCGTCAAAAAAATCGACGTTGTCCGGAGTTCATGGCGCAGTTGCCGAATTGATCCGGGTTCCGGAGAAGCTTGAGCTGGCTGTGGAAACGGCGCTGGGCGCCGCTATGCAGCATATCGTCATGGAGAACGAAGCCGTATCGCGCCAGGCGATCGCTTTCCTGAAGCAACGGCAATTGGGTCGTGCAACCTTCCTGCCGCTGGACGTCATTCGTCCACGTCAGATTTCTGCGGCGGACAAACGTCAGTTGGAAGAGGCGGACGGATTCGTCGGAATCGGCGCAGAGCTGGTCGGCTATGAACCGCGGTATGCGGATATCGTTGGCAGCCTGCTGGGCAACGTTGTTTTTGCCAGTGATCTGGAACGGGCGAACAAGATGGCGGCAAGGCTGCAATATCGCTTCCGGATCGTAACGCTGGAAGGCGACGTTGTGAATGCCGGCGGTTCGATGACCGGGGGCTCTCAGCATCGCAAGAACAGCAATCTGCTGGGGCGCAAACGCCAGCTCGACCAGCTTGCCAGCGACATTCGCGAGAGCGAAGAGATGCTGGATAAGCTGCGCAAAGGAATCACCGACGTTCGCAGCCAATTGGCAAAGGCGGAAAGCGAGCTGACGCGGTTACGCGAAGCCGGCGATGCCAAGCGGGTCGAGGAGCAATCCTGCGCGGGTGACCTGAAGCAGGTCGATCACGAGTGGCGTCATGTCTCCGAGCAATTTGAGTTGTATGGTCAGGAGAAGGGCCACTATCTCAAAGAGCTCGAGGAGCTTGAGGCGACGAAGAAAGCCGCGGAAGAGCGACTTGTAGAGCTGGAGAAGGAAGAACAAACCGTCCAGCAATCGATCCGGGCGGCCGAATTCGCGCGGAAAGCCAGCGAGTCGGCGAAGGAGGAGCTCCAGGATTTACTGACCGACCTGAAGGTTCGGGAAGGCAAGTTGGATCAGGAGTGCCAGTCGCTGCGCGAGCAGCTGCGCCGCGCGGAGAACGAGTTCAAGGTTCAGGAGCGCGAACTGGGGCAAAATCGTACGATTTTGCAATCGATCGAAGTCGATTTGCAGCAAAATGAGGAGCAGACCGTCAAGCAACGGGAGGAGCTCAACGATTTCAAGCTGAAGAAGGAACGCGCTAGCGAGCAGCTGGAACTGGAGAGAGCTTCGCGTGCCGTGTTCGTGAAGAAGCTGGAGGAAGGCGAAGGCGAGACGAAGGAGCAGCGGCTAGGGCTGAAGGCCGTGGAGGAGCAACTGCGCCAGACGGAAATCCAGGCGAACCGTCTGGACGTGGAGCTGGACAATATCCTGCGCAAGCTGTCTGAGGATTACGAGCTCAGCTATGAATTGGCCAAGCAGCGTTATGCCGTGCCGGAGGATGTGCCGCAAACCCAAGCGGACGTCAAGGAGCTGAAGCGGCAAATTACTCTGCTCGGGGATGTGAATCTCGGCGCGATTGAGGAATATAACCGCGTGTCCGAGCGTTACCAGTTCCTCAGCGAGCAGAAGGATGATCTCGTCGAAGCGAAAACCACGTTGTACCAGGTCATCCGCGAGATGGACGAAGAGATGTCCAAACGCTTCAAAACGACGTTTGATGCCATCCGCCGCGAATTTGTGATCGTCTTCTCGAAGCTGTTTGGCGGCGGACGAGCGGACCTGATTCTAGTTGATCCGGACAATCTGCTCGATACGGGGATCGATGTGGTCGCCCAACCGCCAGGCAAGAAGCTGCAGAACTTACAGCTGCTCTCCGGGGGGGAGCGAGCTTTGACGGCGATGGCCCTGCTGTTCGCTATTTTGCAGGTGAAGCCCGTACCGTTCTGCGTGCTCGACGAAGTCGAAGCAGCGCTGGATGAGGCCAACGTGGCTCGCTTCGCTCAGTACTTGCGCGAATTCTCGGAACAGACCCAGTTTATTGTGGTTACCCACCGCAAAGGGACGATGGAGGAAGCCGACGTGCTGTACGGCGTGACCATGGAGGAAGGCGGCGTGTCCAAGCTCGTCTCCGTGAAGCTGGAGGACGAAGAGACGGTCGAAATCGCTTAAGCAAGGCGAAAGGTCAAATTCAAATTACGGTGGCTTGAGAGTCAAGGTGACGGCTTGGCTCTCCTGCCACGTTTTTATTTTCGTACCGCGGTTGAAGGAAATTGCTTGGACCTTCGCGGTATGCGATAATGAGTTCGAAGTGATGAAGGAGGAAATAATCCCTATGAGTTTCTTTAAGAAACTGAAAGAAAGCATTGCATCTAAAACGGAGTCCGTAACCAAACAATTCCGGGATGGGCTAGAAAAAAGCCGTAAGGGCTTTGTTGAGAAAGTTACAGAGCTCGTCACTCGGCGCAAAAAGATCGATGAGGAATTTTTCGAAGAGCTGGAGGAAATTTTGATCGGAGCCGATGTCGGCGTAAACACCGTATTGAAGCTCATCGACGATCTGCGGACGGAAGTGAAGCAGCGCCGGATCGAGGACGCTTCTGAACTGCAGCCGCTGCTGTCGGAGAAGCTGACCGGGCTGCTGCGCGGGGATGAAGACAGCGAAATGCATTTGAATCCGGACGGGATCAGCGTCATTTTGTTCGTTGGTGTCAACGGCGTCGGCAAAACGACAACGATTGGTAAGCTGGCTCATTACTATAAACAGCAGGGCAAGAAGGTCATTCTGGCCGCCGGGGACACGTTCCGCGCAGGCGCAATCGAGCAGTTGGAGGTATGGGGCAAGCGGGCTCAGGTGGACGTCATCAAGCAGCAGGCTGGTTCTGATCCGGCGGCGGTCATGTTCGATGCGGTTCAAGCGGCCAAGCAACGCGGGGCAGACATTCTTCTGTGCGATACGGCAGGACGGCTGCAGAATAAGTCCAACCTGATGGAGGAGCTGAACAAGATTTACCGTGTTATTCAGCGGGAAATTCCGGGCGCTCCGCATGAGGTGCTGATGGTGCTCGACGCAACCACCGGACAAAATGCGCTGAGCCAAGCGAAGTTGTTCGGCGAGAAGAGCGGCGTGACCGGCCTGGTGCTTACGAAGCTGGACGGCACCGCCAAAGGTGGGATTGTCATCGCGATCCGCCAGGAGTTGAGCCTCCCGGTAAAATTCGTTGGACTTGGCGAAAAGATGGACGATCTCCAACCCTTCGATTCCGAGCAGTTCGTGCATGGCTTGTTCGCCGGCCTGATTGCGGAGGCGGAAGAGGCGGAAGAGGCTTAACCCGGCAGTCGGTTGTAACATGTAGCGGGGTTTCGTCGTATGATGATCATAGGCGAATGCCCGGTAAGACATACTACTTAGAGATTTTTTAGGAGGTGACAGGATGGCCAATACGCATACTTACGACCGTCGCGAGGAAATCGCCAATGCGATCACTCATGGCATCGGCGCCTTGCTTAGCTTGGCGGGATTAGTATTGCTGATCGTTTTTTCCAGCATGAAGGGCACGGCTTGGCATGTCGTCAGTTTTACCATATACGGGGCGAGCATGCTGCTGCTGTACCTGTGCTCTACCCTCGTACACAGCTTCAAGGAAGGCAAATTGAAAGACTTGTTCGAGTTTTTCGACCATTCCTCCATTTACATTTACATTGCGGGGACGTACACGCCGTTTATGCTGGTGGCCGTTCGAGGGCCGCTCGGCTGGAGCCTGTTCGGAACTGTTTGGGGGATTGCGTTACTGGGGGTCGTGTTCAAAGCGTTCTTCGTCAAAAGGTTCCTGTTCATGTCGACGATCTTCTACTTAATCATGGGTTGGTTGATCGTCATCGCCTGGGGGCCGTTGACCGTGGCCATGCCGCATCAAGGAATTGTCCTGTTGGTGGCGGGCGGGCTGGCGTATACGCTGGGCACAATTTTCTACGTATGGCGGGGGTTCCCCTACCATCACGCCATCTGGCATTTGTTCGTGCTCGGCGGCAGCGTGACGCACTTCTTTGCGATTTTGCTGTATCTGCTGCCTCATCATTGAGAGATGGATACCGACAATCAAGCCGCTTTCCGATGATTCGGAAGGCGGCTTTTGGCTGATAAAAGGAGGTTTTTGGCTCATAAATTGATGTTAAGGAAAAATGCTTGACATCCATTACGGCATTCGGTATCATAGGAAAAGTTGATGCGCTGTAAAGTGTTTTTCCTTGACGGAGGGAGTGCCCAGATGAGTCAGGAGAATAGGCTTGAGAAGACGAACCGGATCAACCTTTTGTTTGACTTCTATGAAGCGCTGCTCACGGAGAAACAGCAGACCTTCTTGAAATATTATTTCCTCGATGATTTCTCGTTAGGTGAAATCGCCGCCGAGTTCGAGATTAGCCGCCAGGCGGTATATGAGCATATTAAACGGGCTGAAGGCATGCTGGAAACGTATGAAGAGAAGCTGGGGTTGTTAAAGAAACACGAAGCGCGGAGCGGCGTGTTGTCCCGGCTGGAGCTATTGCTTGAAGACAGTACCTTGTCCCCGTTACATAAAGAAACGGCAAGAAATTTGCTTCGCGAGGCGGAGCAATTGTAAGATGACGATATAGATCTAAATTAATGTACAAAAAGTCAGCATTCTGAACTACCTTAATGAATGGGGGTGACGGTCATATGGCATTTGAAGGATTGACAAGCCGCTTGCAGAACGTGTTCAGCAAACTGCGGGGCAAAGGCAAGGTATCGGAGGACGATGTTAACGAAGCGATGCGCGAGGTTCGGCTTGCTTTGCTGGAAGCGGACGTCAACTTTAAAGTCGTCAAGGAATTCATCGCCAAGGTGAAGGAGAAGGCGGTCGGCAAAGAGGTCATGGACAGCTTTACGCCGGGCATGGTCATCATCGATATCGTCAACAAAGAGCTGACCGAGCTCATGGGCGGAAGCCAAGCCAAGCTGGCCCGAAGTAATCGGCCGCCGACCGTCGTCATGATGGCAGGCCTGCAGGGCGCCGGTAAGACGACGACCTCGGCCAAGCTGGCCAAGCTGCTGCTGAAGGAGAATCATCGACCGCTGCTCGTCGCGGGTGACATATACCGTCCCGCGGCGATCAAGCAGCTGCAGGTACTCGGCGAACAGATCAAGGTGCCGGTCTTTACGCTGCCGGAGGGCAACAGCCCAGTAGAAATCGCCCGTCAGGCGCTGCAGCATGCCAAGGATAACGGCAACGACTATCTGTTGATCGATACCGCAGGCCGGCTACACGTTGACGAAGAGCTGATGGAAGAGCTGCGGCAAATCCATGAGGTGACGAAGCCGGATGAAGTGCTGCTGGTCGTGGACGCCATGACCGGTCAGGATGCGGTGAACGTGGCGGAGAGCTTCAACCAGCAGTTGACGTTGACCGGGGTCGTACTGACCAAGCTCGATGGGGATACCCGCGGCGGTGCGGCGTTGTCGGTTAAGGCCGTTACCGGTTGTCCAATCAAATTCGCCGCGCTAGGCGAGAAGATCGATGCGCTGGAGCCATTCCATCCAGAGCGGATGGCCTCCCGGATTCTCGGCATGGGCGACATGCTGTCGCTGATCGAGAAAGCCCAGGCCAACATCGACACGGAAAAAGCGAAGGAAATGGAACGGAAAATGCGCAATGCGGAGTTTACGTTCGATGATTTCCTGGAGCAAATGGATCAGGTCAAGAAGCTTGGGCCGCTGGATCAGCTCATGGATATGATTCCAGGTATGGGCAAGATGAAGCAGATGCAGAACGTTAAGGTTGACGAGAAGCAAATGGGCCGAGTGGAAGCTATTGTGCATTCGATGACCAAAGAAGAGAAGCAACATCCCGATATGATCAATCATAGCCGGCGCAAGCGGATTGCTGCAGGCAGCGGGACCACGCTGGCCGATGTCAATCGCTTGATCAAGCAGTTTGATGAAATGCGCCGCGTGATGAAGCAGTTCTCTGATATGATGGGGCCGAAAGGCAAAGGCAACAAGATGATGAAGCAGTTAGGCAAAGCCGGCAAAGGGATGCGTTTTCCTTTCCGATAATTTTATAACGTTCATTCTTTGAAGGAGGTGAATTTCGTGGCAGTTCGTATTCGTTTGAAACGTATTGGTGCTCATAAAGCTCCTTTCTACCGTATCGTGGTATCGAATTCTCGTTCCCCGCGTGACGGCCGTTTTATCGAGGAGATTGGTTACTATAATCCGGTTGCACAACCGGCAGTAGTCAACATCGATGAAGAAAAAGCATTGAAATGGCTCCAAGATGGTGCGCAAGCATCTGATACCGTTCGCAATCTGCTGAGCAAAGCAGGCGTTATGAAGAAATTCCATGAGCTTAGACAGCAGAAATAATTGCTGATTCGGAGGGTCGTGTATGGAACAATTAGTCGGCGTTATCGCGAAGGCTCTTGTTGATCATCCGGACGACGTGCGCGTGGAGGTCGTGGAGAAGGATCACCTGATCGTTTATGAACTTTCCGTACATCCCGACGATGTAGGGAAGGTCATCGGCAAGCAGGGGAGAATCGCCAAGGCGCTCCGCACGGTCGTAGCATCGGCAGCGGTCAAGATGGATAAGCGGGTCACCGTGGATATCATGTCTTGATCGGTAACTTCATAATGGTAGACGAAAGCGGGTTAGGATGTTTGTCCTAGCCCTTTTTCGTACATGCTGAAGCAGAAGGATCCTTCGGACGGATGGTTCAGCTGCAAGAATGACGGATAAATCTATTGGGAGGTTATTATGTCGGATTCATTATTGTCGGTAGGCAAAATCGTGAATACGCACGGGATTCGCGGGGAGCTTCGAGTGCTGCTGCAGACGGACTTTCCGGAGGTGCGTTTTGCTCCGAAAAATCGGCTTCTGATCATTCATCCGGAAACCGGGGAGAGGTTCGAGGTCACCGTTCAAACGGCCCGGCCCTACAAACAGATGTATATCGTGAAATTCGCTGAATTTTCTCATATTAATGAGGTAGAACCGTTCAAGGGCCGTGAGCTGAAGGTACCGAAGACGGAATCCGTAGAGTTGCCGGAGAACGAATATTATTTCCATGAAATCATCGGCTGTCAGGTTGTTAGCGATGAGGGTGAGGATCTGGGCCAAATTGTGGAGATCTTGCGGCCAGGTGCGAACGATGTTTGGGTGACTAAGCTGACAAGCGGCAAACAGCTGCTGCTCCCGGTGATCGATGACGTCGTATTGGACGTCAACGTGAAGGAGAAGATCATCAAAGTGCACGTCATGGAAGGGCTGTTGTAGCATGCGGGTGGATGTGCTGACCCTGTTCCCGGAAATGTTCGCCGGCGTATTCGGCAGCAGCATTCTTGGAAAAGCCCGGGAAAAAGGCATCGTTTCATTAAATGCCATCAACTTCCGAGATTACGCGGGTAATAAACACGGCAGCGTGGACGACACCCCTTATGGCGGCGGCGGGGGGATGGTGCTCAAGCCGGAACCCATCTTCCGCGCGGTAGAGGATTTGCTTGGACAGCCAACAGGCGAAGAGACTCTCGAACCATCAGGAGAAAAGGCGCCTGTTCGTGCGCCACGAATCATTCTGATGTGTCCGCAAGGGGAGACGTTTACGCAGAAGAAAGCGGAGGAATTGGCCCAGGAGGACCATCTTGTCTTTATTTGCGGACATTATGAAGGTTATGACGAACGAATTCGCGAGCATTTAGTCACCGATGAGTTGTCCATCGGGGATTACGTGCTGACCGGCGGAGAACTACCGGCCATGGTCGTCATCGACAGCGTCACGCGCCTCCTGCCCGGTGTATTGGGCAATGAAACTAGCGCGGTAACGGATTCGTTTAGTACCGGTTTGCTGGAGTATCCGCATTATACGCGCCCGGTTGAATTTCGCGGCTGGAAGGTGCCGGAGATCCTGCTGAGCGGGCATCATGCCAATGTTGACGAATGGCGGCGGCAAGAGGCGCTCCGCCGGACCTGGCAGCGGCGTCCGGATTTGCTGGAGGGTCTGGAGCTGACCGAGAAGGACAAGCGCTGGCTGAAGGTGTTGCAGGAGGAAGCTGTAGTCAAGCGGGAGAAGGAATAGATCAAGCCAACAACCCCCGGTATTCTTACCGAGGGTTTTGTTGTTGCAATTAATCGACGAGATATCCAGCTGCGATGACGTCTTTTTTGCTTAAGACAACTGATCCCAGCTCTTTTATTACACTGATCAAGTGAGAACGATTCGTAACCACGGAAGTGGTCTCTCCATCTTTGAGTGCTGATGCGTTCAGACTAAATGCGATCTCGTTTCCCGCTCGGATGACGTACACATTAGGGGTATCTTCAGATTGCGAAGCAGAGAGGCGTGTGTTAGCAGCGATCAGTTCGGACAGCGTGATCCAGTCTCTCTTGGAACTAAACGAGATCGACTTCGTCGCGGCATCGTATTTCGTTTCGTAATTGAACAAGCTGGCGGCGTCACGGATGGGGACATAGGTGGCCCCATTAAAAACCAACGCATCCGCGGTAAGTTTGGTTTGGCCATTGACCACGAAGTTGAAATATTTGATGGTTGCTTTGATTGACTTGACTACAGGTGCGGCAGCCGCTACCGATGCGGATCCTAATAAGGAGCAAACCGCAACTGCGAGAATTAGTTTTTTCATAAGAATTCCTCCAATCACTTATCGTCTTTAAAAAATATTACCCAGAAGTTTATCCCATGACATAGGTTTCATGGGTTATTTTGGATGGGTGCCGATGAGACGAAAGGACTAGGGGTAATCGCTAAAATCATTGGGGCTTCGGCGCGTGTCTAACTCTTGCTAGGGTGCGCGCTTATGGCTTATAATGGAAACACCTTTATATATCGGGGTATGGCGCAGTCAGGTAGCGCGCACCCTTGGGGTGGGTGAGGCCGTGGGTTCGAATCCCGCTACTCCGATCGGAGTAAACCAAGAAACAGACAAATTCCGGAGTGAATTTTGTCTGTTTCTTTTTTGTGCGGAGCAAGTATAATCAAAGAACCAAAGAACGAATCGAGGGTTTCTGTCTATGACGAATCAAGAGATCTTGGATATTGCCATGCAGCAATCCGCCATCGATGCGAACTGCCGCAAAGAAGACTTCTATCAACAGGAAAACAAGGTTGTGTTATCCACGGAGCATCCAAAGGCCAGGGAATATTTGACCTTACCCTTCTACTGCAATTTGATTTCTTACGGAAATAACATTGTTGCTTCCGTTCATCCGGAGATCCGAGAGGTCGTAGAGTCCTACATTAACTACTACCCTATAGAGCATTGCTTTGAGACTCCCAATTTACATGTGCTCAACGATGAACTACAGCGAAGAAATCGGCGAATTTGCTTTATGGCCGAGTATTTCCTTCCGGATGTTCAGGTGTTAAAGGCAAGGGAATGTGACTTCGCGACGCGAGTATTGGAACCCGGTGATTATACCGATTTGTATACTGCTGAGTGGAGCAATGCCTTATGCGAGAAACGTAAACATCTTGATGTCTTGGCGGTCGGGGCTTACGATGGGAACAAGCTGATCGGATTGGCTGGATGCTCCGCGGATGGCGAATCGATGTGGCAAATCGGCGTCGACGTCTTACCCCTTTATCGCCGAAGGGGAATTGCCGCAGCCTTGACAAGCCGCCTGGCCGTTGAGATCCTTGAGCGTGGGAAGGTTCCTTTCTACTGTGCAGCCTGGTCTAACCTGAAATCAGTGCGGAATGCATTGAAGAGCGGATTTCGGCCGGCTTGGGTCGAGATGACCGCGAAAGAAAGCGAGTTTGTTGCCTCATTTAACCGCTAGTCGCCCATACCGTTCGTCCATCGTTCTCATACTATGCAGTAGCTTGCAAAGGAAGGGGAACAAGGGGAATGGTAGAGGCCTATTATAATTGCCTGCATTGTATGAACAAGAAGGTTCGCATATTAACCCGGGATGGCGGAGTCTATGAAGGCACGGTCGTCAAGGTTGACCGGGATAACGTTTATTTGAAAAGATCGGCAAAGGGTCGGGCACAAACCTCGGCGTTTATTCCGCCATACGGTTACGGCTACGGGCCTTATGGCGCTAATGAAGAGATCTTAACGCTCAGTTTATTTACGCTTCTGGCGATCGCTTTAATTTGAGGATCGAACCTAAGCCTCCAAGGGATTGGAGGCATTTTTTTGTGAGGATCGGGATAGGATAAAAATAGGCTGAGGTTATGGACGGTTAGCTTGTTTCTTTGTATATTTTCCTTGCTATGCCTATGGTATTATGGTAAAATTCAATTTGTTGTGAATTTGGTGGTCCGCTGCGGATGATGAAGGAGAACAAGGGTTTCTCCGGAAGAGGCATGAACACCTGAGTGGAAGGAGGGAGTCCTAGATGAATATCGTACAAGCGATTACGCAAGAACAGCTTCGCAAGGATATTCCGAGCTTTCGTCCTGGGGACACTTTGAAAGTGTTCGTTAAGGTTATCGAGGGATCTCGTGAACGTGTCCAATTGTTTGAAGGTGTTGTGATCAAGCGTCGTGGCGGCGGAATCAGCGAAACTTTTACAGTTCGTAAAATTTCCAACGGTGTAGGCGTGGAAAGAACTTTCCCGCTTCATTCCCCAAAACTCGATAAAATCGAAGTGGCTCGCCGTGGTAAAGTGCGTCGTGCGAAGTTGTATTATCTTCGCGAACTTCGCGGTAAAGCAGCGAGAATTAAAGAAGTACGTCGTTAATGATCTGTTAACGAACAGGGGGCTTGTATCCAATCAAGCCCCTTTACTTTTTTCTGAAGTACATATTTTGAGATAAGGAGAGGTCACGTTCCATGGAGAAGCAAGCACAACAGGATTATCCGGAAGTTTCGCCGTCTTCTGAACGGGTGGAGCAACAACCAGATGGGCCGGATACGGTGCAGGTGCCGCCTGCGGGTAAGAAGGAAAAAAGCGAGGCACTGGAATGGCTAAAGGCTATTGCGATCGCCGTTGTGCTGGTTCTCCTGATTCGTTGGCTTTTCTTTGCTCCGTTTATCGTAGACGGCCCGTCGATGCAGCCGAACTTCCATACCGGAGAACGTATCATCGTGAACAAAATCATTTACGATATCCGCGATCCCAAACACGGGGAAGTTGTCGTCTTTCACGTTCCATCCGAGGGACGCGATTTCATTAAACGCGTTATCGGTGTTCCGGGAGATACGGTTCAAGTCGAAGGGGATACGATTACGGTCAACGGACAGGTCGTGGATGAAACTTACATTAAAGATGCTGTAATTGAGAAGCATAATAATAATGAGCTATACAATACGGAAGCGAATTTTCCGAATGAGCTGGTCCCGGACGGAACCGTTCCGGAAGGGTATGTCTTCGTATTGGGGGATAACCGTTCGAACAGTACGGACAGCAGACGGATCGGCTATGTGCCTTACGGAGATATCGTAGGTCGGGCGGACCTGGTGTTCTGGCCGCTCTCGGATCTCCAGTTCATTCGTCATTAGACGATGGCTTGCGGATAGGCATACGCCTAGGTAAAGGCGCGTTCTTGGGATAGATGAGGTGAAGGAAGATGACAATTCAATGGTTTCCCGGCCATATGACCAAGGCACGCCGGCAGATTCAAGAGAAGCTTAAGCTGATTGACGTAGTGATTGAGCTTCTTGATGCGCGGTTGCCCTTGTCCAGTCGCAATCCGATGATTGATGAGATTTTGCAGGGTAAACCACGCCTGATCGTATTGAATAAATCCGATTTGGCCGATCCTTCGGTCACGCGGCAATGGATCGCCTTTTTTAAGCAGGAAGGGTACTTGGCTGTTGAGGCGGACGCGGCCAGCGGGCAAGGCTTGAAGGAAATCCCGCTGCTGGCTAAGGAACTCATGAAAGAGAAGATTGAGAAGCAAATCGCTAAAGGGATTAACCCTCGCGCGGTTCGGGCTCTCATTGTCGGCATTCCGAATGTCGGCAAATCAACGCTGATCAATGGGTTAGCTGGTCGTAAAATCGCCGCAACCGGCGATCGTCCCGGAGTAACCAAAGGTCAGCAATGGATAAAGGTCGGTACGGAGATGGAGCTCCTGGACACGCCGGGAATCTTGTGGCCGAAGTTTGAGGACCAAAACGTCGGTTACCGGCTGGCTGTGACGGGAGCAATCCGCGAAGAGATTCTAAACGTGGAAGACATCGCTTTTTTTGCCGTCAAATATTTGGTCCGGTATTATTGGGAGCCGTTTGGAGAGCGATTTGAGCTGGACCAGGCGCCACGTGACTACGAGGATGCGGACGAAATCGTCGCCGTCATGGAGGCTGTCGGGCGGAAGCGAGGTTGTCTCATCAGCGGTGGACGCGTGGATTTGGAGAAAGCTTCGGGCATTCTACTTCGCGAGCTGCGAGCCGGCAAGCTGGGACGATACTCCTTGGAAGCGCCTTATTAGAGAAATGAAGCCGTCGGCGGTTTGCCGGCGGCTTGTTTTTTGGGAGAAAGGCTGTAGAATCGAGGAAGGAAAGCCGATAATATAAGGGAAGAATAGTTTCATAGATCAAGATGATAGAGTGAAGGATGCACTCCTGGCGTGGAACCCTCATTTCCAGGGCTGGAAATGAGATCATCATAGAACAGCTAGCACCGGGGGAAGGTTCGCGAAGGACAAGGAGGCACTATGGACGATTTATTGAAATATGAGCGTGATTACTGGCAATCGGGTTATTCGCACATCGCGGGGATCGACGAGGTCGGAAGGGGTTGCCTGTTTGGAGATGTGGTGGCCGCCGCGGTGATTTTGCCGCAGGATCTCATCCTAGAGGATGTCGATGATTCGAAGAAACTTAGCGCCAAGAAACGCGATAAGCTGTTTGATATCATCATGGAACGGGCGATTGCGGTAGGGATCGGATTTGTGGACGCCGCGACGATTGATCAGATTAATATTAAGCAGGCGACCCGGCGGGCGATGAAACAGGCGGTCGAGAAGCTTCAGGTACGGCCGGATTTCCTGTTAATCGACGCGGAGAAAGTGGATATTTCGATTCCCCAACTCTCGGTGATTAAGGGGGATGCCACCAGCCAGTCGATCGCTGCCGCGTCGATCGTCGCCAAGGTAACGCGAGACCGTTTATGCCAAGGCGAATGGGATGCGCGTTATCCTGAATACGGAATCGCCGTACATAAGGGGTATGCGACGAAACTGCACCGCGAACAGATTCAAGCGCTGGGGCCAACGCCGATGCATCGAAAGAGCTTTATGCGCAATTTGTTCGTAGAAGAACAAACGTTGTTTTAACCGGCATTCCTTACCCGCTCTCGTTAGAGGCGGGTTTTCCATATCGTGAACGAAGTGAAGGGGGGAGCTTATGAATATCGGACCGCTGCTGCGCAGCATGATGGGGGACGTTCGTTCCGGAGAACCAAAGTCGCTGGAACTCAAGACGGGGCAGGTGGTCCGCGGTACGGTATTGTCCGTTTCTGAAGATGGGCAAGAAGCCGTCATTCAAGTACAAGGCGTCAAACTCCACGCGGCATTGGAAACGCCGCTCCGTCGAGGAGAAACGACGTTGTTGCAAGTGCAGCCGGATTCCAAGGATGGCCTGGCCGTTTTGAAGCCGGTTCAATCGGCTCCAGGTGCCGTGTTGTCCGCCGCTTCCCTGGCTAAGGCGCTTGAATCGCTCGGACTCGAGAATACGGCTTCGAATCGGGATTTATTGCAGCTCATGCAAAATAGCGGGATCCCGTTAACGAAACACAATTTAGCGCTCTTGCAGCAGGTGAATGGGCAGAAGCCGGCCGGGGTACCGCTGTCGGAATGGATCCAGGCGGCAGGAATTGCCTTCGGCCGAGGGTTACCGGTTACAGGTGAATCGGTTGCTGGGCTGCATCAAGCGGTTTTCGGGCCACCGCTGCACGTTTTGTTATCCTCTCTGGAGGAGCAAATGGCTGGATTCTTCCGCCAAGCAGGGCAGGAAGCGACCGCTGCGCCTTCGGGGCAGACAACGTCGACAATACCTATGGGCGGTGCGGCTCCGCTGGCCTCAGGGGGGAATCCCGCAGGGGCCGAAGGGGCTGCGGCTCAAGCCGGAGCTGCTCCCGCCGGCGGAGGGGCTCAGCCGAACCAAGCGGCCGGATTGGTCCAACTGGCCCGGCAGGGAGCATTTGCGGACACCGGAGGTGGGCCGCAGACGGTTCAGCCGGGCCAGCAAGGGCAAGCCGCCAGCGGAACTGGCGGAGCGCTGGTTGCGAAGCTGCAGGCCGTGCTGGCGGAGCTGCAGTCGTCCATGCTCCAGGAGGGCATGGACGGCGGGGCCGAGTCGGGCCGGGGGGCTAGCGGCCCGGCAGGAGGGTCTCCCGTCGCTGCGAGCTTGACGGGAGGCGCCAGCACCGCCGCCGGAGGCACGGCCCCGGCGGCGGTACCGCCGCAAGGCGAAGGGCCCGTTGGGCCTTCGCCTGCGGGCACGCGCCCCACCCCCGCGGCGGAGCCGTGGGTGGGGCGCGTGCTGAAGCTGCTCGGTGCGGAGCACGAGCAGCAGGCGCTGCGCGCGACCGCGCCGGCGGGCACGCCGGCCGCG
>NZ_JALPRK010000007.1 GCF_023195895.1 Paenibacillus mellifer | reverse complement strand
AATCAGCATTCAATTGAGTTTGCTACGATCTTAATGTTGCACTTTTTTCAACAATTCGCTCTGAATGTACCCGACCCTACAAAAAATGTTGCATCCAATACAACATTTGTATTTGTCCCTCAACTTGCTGCCGGAAGCAAAACTCGTACGCGATCATCTTCCCATAATTGACGACGGGCAGTACCACCCGTCCGCAAACAAAAAGCCTGCCTTCGCAGGCAGGCTATTTCTTATTCATCATCCGATAGCTTAAGCGGTCGGCCAAGCGGGGGAACATCTGGTACCACTTCGCCCCTACCCCGGCGATCCAAGGCAGGTTAATCTCTGTTGTGCCTTTCTCCGCCGCCTTCACCATTGCTTTAACGACACGCTCCGGCTTCAGCATCATCCATTGCACATTCTTGACGTAACCCCCGCTGGGATCCGCGATATCAAAAAATGGCGTATCGATTGGTCCCGGATTGATAGTGGATACTGTGATCCCGTACTCCCGGACCTCCTGACGCAGCGCGCTACCGAAACCAACAACCGCATGCTTGGTAGCGGTATAAGCCGTCGATTTGGCCGTGCCGATCTTGCCGGCCATCGAAGCAACGTTAACGATACGTCCAGCACGGGCTGCCTTCATAGAAGGTAGAACCGCCTTCGTGCATCGAACCATCCCTATGTAATTCACGTTCATCATCTCGGTAAATTCGGACACCGGCATTTGGTCCAGCGGTTCAAACTTGCCGTATCCCGCATTGTTCAGCAGGATATCGACCCGTCCAAATTCCGACAGGATCTGTTCGAATCCTTCCTTCACGGAAGTATCGCTGCCAACGTCCATCTCAAGCACCCGATACGGCCCAGTCATCCTAGCGGCAACTTGCTTCAGCTTGTCCGCATTCCTTGCGGCCAAGACGACCACAGCCCCGCGCTCGGACAGCATCTGCGCCGCCAATGCGCCAATCCCGCTGGATGCGCCGGTGATGACGATAACCTTACCCTCTAACGACATCCTACTTCCCTCCGAAAGGTAGTTCAAAAAGTCATCTTCGGATCACGAGGCAATTTCAGAGCAGCTAATCGACATCGAATCTTGAACTCAGCCGGTCCCTCCGTTGCTCACGTAGGTCTCCCTACGCTCCGCTACTCACTCCCTAGCTTCATTCAACCTTCTCGGTGCTCCAAACCTGCCTATCTTAAGAGATCATCACCTGAATGTCCAGTTCGCCGATCCCGTCCATCAACAGCGGAATGCAAAGCGCCTTACGTGGTCCCACTCCGGTTGCATTCTCCGTCTTAATGACCTGCGGCGGAGTGATATCCACAGCAAATCCCTGGTTGGACAGAATCGTGCTGGCATTGCCGCTGATCATATTACCCAACTCGGAAATTGCACTTTGTCCCATCTCATCCATTTCCGTTAGTACGAAACCGCCCATCATCGCTGAAACGATGCGAAGCGCCACGGCTTCCTGCAACCCGAACACAACCATGCCGCTAAAGTGACCGGTCATGCCGATTTGAATCCATATATGATCCTGCACAGGTACTACGTCTTTAACCCCCATACTCCCGGTGGAAGGAGAAACTTGAACAACCTGTTGTATGACCGAACGTGCGGATTCAAGAAAAGGATTTATGACTTCTGCTTTCAAAATTTATGCGCCCCTTTTCACTAGGAGAATAACTTTACGATACATTAGACCCAGCTTTTAGTTAAATCTTATTATACTTTATTCCTATACATAAGTCATTAAAAATCGAATGATGGCGATCAGACGAACTTTGCGGTAAAAGGATTGTCGAAGAAAGCCAAACGGCGCATCATTGATTTAGCGAAGGAACATCCCCTATAATTAGTAAATCACGAGGAAATCGCCGGATCCGGCGATTTCCCAAGGAACGGGAAGAAAGGAGGCCTTCTGGTGAATATTAGTCAGTTGGAGACGCTGATCACCATATCGAAAACGAAAAGCTTCCGAAAGGCGGGGGAATTGCTCAACTTAACCCAGCCTGCCGTATCGGCCCAGATCAAAAGCCTGGAGGACGAATTCCGCACCGTATTGGTCGACCGGAACCAACCGGTCACCCTGACGGATCGGGGACAGGTGTTTCTCGAGAAGGCGGAGCGCATCTTGGATATCGTCGAGGAACTTAAGCAGAAGTTGTCCGACATGGAGCATACCCCGCAGGGCCATATCGTGCTCGGGACCACTACGTCTATCGCGATTCAGATCTTGCCGCGGATTCTGTCCTATTTCCAAGACCAGTTCCCTCTGATCAAAACCACCATTCAATCCATGCCCTCCAGCTTAATTTACCAAAACGTAGAGCAGGGACTTGTCGATATCGGCATCGGGTATTTAATTGAAAACAACCCTCAAGTACTATCGTCGGTGTTATATTACGATACCTTCGAATTCGTCGTCTCGCCGCTGCACACTTTGGCGGGCAACCCTTCACCCACCCTCGAATCACTGCGCGACGTCCCCCTCATTATGCTATCGCCCGATACGGTCGGTCGCCGTTTTATCGACGAGGTATTCCGGCAGCATGACATCGAACCGCACATCGTCATGGAGCTTTCCAGCAGCGAAGAAGTTAAACGGATGGTCGAAATCAATCTGGGCGCGGCAATCATCTCGCGGCAGTCGATATTACGGGAGCTGAAACAGGGTACGCTAAAGGTGGTACCGATTCCTGAGCTTGAAGTGACGCATCCGGTTGGTGTCATTTACAAATCGAGCCGCTACATCAATTCGGCGATGCAGCAGTTCCTTGGTGATCTGAAGGGCATGCCGGAAACACATTTCATCAGCTCTGAATAAGCCGCGGGCAGAAGTAGGCGCCAAGTCCTCACTACGAGAAAGGAGCAGCCCCCTATGAAATTCGATCTTCATACTCATCACTTCCGCTGTGGCCATGCCGACGGGAACATCCGCGACTATATCGAAGCCGGCCTCGCTGCCGGTCTAGCGGTGATCGGCATCAGTGACCATACGCCTTACTTCGGCCGTGTAGAAGACCAACCTTTTCCCCAAATCGCCATGGGCAAACAAGCTTTTGCCGGATACGTTGAAGAAGTGTTGAAACTCAAGCAAGAATATGCCGGCCGAATCGACGTATTACTGGGAATCGAATCGGATTTCTTCCCGGAACACGTGGGCGCATACCGGAATACGCTAAATCAATATCCTTTTGATTACGTGATTGGGTCGGTACACAGCGTCGGAGAGGTAAGCATATTCAACAAGAACCGTTGGAAAGGCCTGAGCCGCGAGGAGAAAATTACTAGCAAGGAGAGCTATTACGATCTGATTCGCCAATCGGCGCGAAGCGGAATGTTTCAAATTCTGGGCCATATCGATGCAATGAAAGGCAACTACCCGGCATTTACCGACATTCCGGCTGCGCAGGCGATCGACGAGACGCTAAAGACGATCGCGGAGCACGGGATTGCCATTGAGATCAATACCTCTGGGAAAACAAAGCTAAGCGGCGGTTGGTATCCGGACGATTCGATCCTCGAGCGGGCGCTTCATTTTGGCGTTTCCGTGACCTTCGGTTCTGACGCTCACACGCCGTCGCGGGTTGGCGATGAATGGGAAGAAGTCGCCCGTCGCCTCAAAGAAATCGGCTTTCATGAATGGGTGTATTTCAAGAACAAACAGAAAATCACCGTTCCTTTATAGACAAAAAAAGAGAACCCGACGTCTCACGCTCCGGGTTCCAAGAGAAAATATATATTCAAAAGGGGGTCATGTAATAAGTGTACCCCCTTTCTATTAGGGTTTGATCACAGCTATATTTCATTTGTGTAACAAAAGCTATCACTTACGTTTCAAAGAACTTCCCTTCAAAGAGATACCTCTTCAGCTGCACTCTCTCACCCATGCCTCCAGTCGTAACGAGGTGACCTGACTCCCGCAGACCGCATTTCTTCAGGACGCGTTCCGATGCTGGATTATCCGCGCTGCAGCGGGCTTCGACGCTGCTCAGCCCCAGCTTACTGACAGCAAAATCCAGCACGCGTTCGACCGCTTCGGTCGCATACCCCTGGTTCCAGTGAGCCGGGGAGATCAGATAGCCGAGCCGAGCTTTCTGCCCCTCAACGTCCCAATATTGCAGCGAACAGAGTCCGATCCAGTCCCCTTCTCCTTTACGGATCACGGCAAAATGCAGGTCCCGCAGAAATCGGTACGATTCCTCGAAATAGCGGTATAATCGACCCGGGAACAGCAGTTTACCCGGATTCATCTCTGTAAACGCGCGTACCGCTGGATCGGACATGCAGCGGAACATCGCCGCCGCGTCTTCCGGCAGAAGCCGCCGCAGGATCAGCCGCTCACTCTCCAACACAGGAAACTGCCGCCGCAGCTGCTCTTTCATGTCCGTCATGTGCCCTCCCCTTGGATTCGATCCGATAAGCGATGTACTCTCCCATACCCGTAAAGCACTACATAACAGAATAACGTGATCAGAAAAATCCATTTACAAAAAGACAGCGCATGCTCCACGTTAGCGGCATCGGTAAAATAAGCAGCCGTTTCCCGAAGCACAAATCCCGGATGCCTGAGCAAATCCCAACTGTTCCAGCGGATAAAGCGGCCCAGATAAATACCGAAGCTGCTAAGCAATAGTACGGTAACGGCAAACGCCCAGCCCGCCAGACGGCCGGCCGCCTTTCGTACCAACTGATGCACGGATGCCAGAGACACCGACGCCAGCGACAATCCCAGTAATCCAGCAAACAGCAGGGTAAAGAGATGGTCCCAGAACGAAATGTCTTCCCAAAATCGGGTGTCCGCCGCAATCGGATAGCGGTTAAACGGGTGCAGCAAATCGGTAATTAAGTAGGCGGCATTCGGGTAAAAGAACAGCCATAACAGCCCCACCGGCACACTTAAAGCAAACTTCGCCGTCCGCGAGGTTAACAAGCTGATCAGGTCGAGCAACACCGCCAGCCCCAGCGGAATCCAGGCCAAAAAAGCGTTCCAAATCAGGAACAGGTAAGGCGGACGTCCGCCTTCGGGCAGCTGCGTGCTTATGACGTATTTCATCCCGATGATTGTGAAGATGAACAAGATTACATATAAGATCCATTTGTCCGGATATCCGAGATTCTTCCACCGTTGCAAACTCATTCCTCCCGTCTGCCTTATGGCCAATATACGATTTAGGCTGGCGGATAGTTACCGCTGCAGCGACTCCTAAGCTCCGATCTTCCGGGTTTGGAGACTGGAACTTGTCTCGTCGGCGTGGTATAAAACGGTATAGATCCTATCGTTTGAATAAGGAGTTATCGCCCATGCAGCCGTTCACCGCTCGAACCATCGAAATCATCTCCGCCATCCCCCAAGGACAAGTGATGACCTATGGTCAGATTGCCGCCGCCGCAGGAAGTCCCCGCGCGGCCAGACAGGTCGTTCGCATCCTTCACAGCATGAGTGTCAAATACGGTTTGCCATGGCACCGTGTGGTCAACGGGAAGGGGGAAATCGCCTTGCAGGAGGAAGCGGCGGTGCAGGAACAGACCTGGAACCTGGAAGCGGAAGGCGTAGAAGTTCTGCCGGGCGGTAGAATTGATCTGAACCGGTACCAGTACCGCCCGGAGAATGGGTGATCAGGATCATAATCCGTAAGGCTTCAAGGTATTGCTGATATCGCGATTCAACTGTTCTGTATCAGGCCCCGGCGCGGAGTCGTTAGTGAGAGCATACTTCTCCTTCAGTTTCAGGACGTTGTATACCCGTTCGTCCAGCGTTTCCACCGATATCTTACCGGAGTTGACGGCATCCCGGAGCGCCTGGATCACCTGCTTCTCCTTCTCGTAATCATGCCCGACCAACACGATATTTCCTCCGGCCTGAATGAACTGCACGGCAGCGTCAGCGATATCGTAATGCTCAACGATGGCACCCATCGTCATATCGTCGGAAATGATCGTCCCCTCGTATCCGAGCTCTTGCCGCAGCAAATTATCAATAACTGCCTTGGAAAAGGAAGCCGGGTGCTCAGGGTCCAGCTTCGGCATCAACAGATGAGCGATCATCACGACGTCGGCCCCTTCTTGAATCGCCTGCTTAAAGGGCACGAGCTCCAGCTTCCGCAGCCGGGTCAAATCATGCTCAACGACCGGCAACCCGAGATGTGAATCCACAGAAGTATCGCCATGCCCCGGAAAGTGCTTCACGACCGGGATTACGCCCTGCTCCCGGATCCCTTTCATCACGGCAATGCCCATGCGGCTGACAATTTCCGGCTTCGTACCAAACGCCCGATCCCCGATCACCGGATTATCCGGGTTACTGTTAACGTCAAGCACCGGGGCGAAGTCCAGGTTCAGGCCGAAACCGGCCAGCTCACGGCCCAGGATGCCGCCCATTTGCCCGGCCAATTCTTCGCTTCCTGTATTCCCGATCTTACGAGCGGTCGGCAGTTTCGTAAGTTCTCCCGGCATCCGGCTAACCCGCCCGCCTTCCTCGTCAACGCTCAGAAACAGCGGCACTGGCTGCTTCGCATTGGCGGCTTTCAAGCCGTTAAACAATTCGAGCGCCTGTTGGGTATCCTGGATATTGTCCTTATAGAAAATAAAGCCCCCAACGCGATACTCCTCGATCAATGACCGGGTCACGTCGTCCGGCTTCGTCCCCTCCATGCCCACCAGAACCAGCTGGCCGATTTTCTCCTCGGTGCTCAACTGGGCTAAGAGCTCAGCAGTTGGATCAGTCGGCGTCTCCGGTGTGTCTGGCGCTTCGGAGGAGGAAGGGAATGCCTCCCCCTGGTTGGCCCCCGTCTCGCCCGTTCCATTTCCTTCGTCTGCGGAAGGCGTAGGAGGGTTCGCCGCCCCCCGCCTAGGGGAGCATCCCCCAATCAAAAGGACAGCTATCAGAAGCAGGCAGGCGACCATCCAGATGCTTCTACTTCGATGCTGTGTGTTGATCCCGTCCATTCGTCTGCCTCCGTTCGTTTTAGGAATAAACTAAACTTTCTTACTTCGCAGATTTCAGCCCTGCTTCCACTTCTTCTCCGCGATGGACGGCACGAAGCTCTCCATCTGGGTTAACAACTCGCCCGGATCTTCGGCCAGATTGACCAGGGATTCATGCCCAGGGTGTACAAACCCCGCCGAGACGCAGGAATTCACCAACACCATCAGCGGTTCGTAATAGCCCTGTACGTTGAGGACGCCAACCGGCTTCTGGTGGATACCGATTTGCAGCCAGCACAGCACCTCAAACAGCTCCTCCAGCGTACCAAATCCGCCAGGTAGGGCGATAAATCCATCGGCCATTTCGCTCATTTTCGCCTTGCGAGCATGCATTCCTTCAACTTCGATAAACTGCGTCAGCCCCGGGTGGGCCATCTCTCCGTGAATCAAACCGGAGGGCATGACGCCAACCGCTTCACCGCCGGCTGCCAAGACCGCGTCCGCTACCGCACCCATCAGGCCGTGCCTGGATCCCCCGTAGATTAAGCGGTATCCCCGCTGAGCCATAACTATCCCAAGTTGTTCCGCCTTCAAGCGGAATTGCTCATCTTCACCAAACCGCGAGCCGGCAAATACGCAAATCGATTTCATCCTCTTCCCTCCTGCAAGATAAATATAAACTATACCTTATCAAGCGAATCCAAACGACCACCGGCAAGGTCCCAACGATGGCTGAATTTCACCAGCCGCGGGTGCGGATGACTCGGTTCCGCTGCAAGCAGAAGCCGGATCTTGACAATCCACTCTTCAAAAGAGGAGAAGGAGGCAAACTGGTTCGCCATCTCCGGCGTGAGATATAGAAAGTGTGGCGCCGGGTAGACTTCCGTCAAATGACGAAGGGCGGTGTCGATGGGCGTGTACTTTTTCCGCTTGCCTTCCCAACCTTCCACCGCAATGGCCAGACCGGTTCCCTCCTGCTCCCGTCTCCACTCATGAAGCCGGTCTTCCCTTCGATAGAAAGGGCTCACAGGTTCTTTAGCCATCCGTCTCACCGTTTCTTCATGCAGCGGATAGAGAATCAACTTCGTAAACTTGCGGTTCACCGCCTCATCGGCGGCCCGCCCGAGTTCTTCATCCGAAATATGCTCAAAGGAATCGTAGAAGATCAACGTGCCTTTCCGACTTGGGGCCGGGGGCTCGTAACCATAAGGCACCTGAATATTTTGTCTCAAGCCGCTTCCTCCTCGGTGCTTAAATTGGGATATATGGATTAGATTGCCCTTTTTTTCGAAAAGCTACCGAATGCCCCGGTTGATAAAATTAGGCGATACCGGCGCTAATCCCAACTCCCGTGACCAAACGGACAACTGGCCGATATGATGGATTTCGTGGGCAATGGTATGACGCAGAATTTCGCCTTGCGTAAATTCTCTTCCCCATGGATCGGTGACGAGTATACCGTCCCTATCATTCGTCCAAGTCTGTAGGAACTCCTCCACTTCTGTATGAAAGGAATCTGAAAGTTTTCTCACCAATTCCAAAGACATATGGGACTTAAAATCCTCTTGAAAATCCGGTTTCCCTTGGATGGTGCGAATCCAACTCCATTCCACGTCGGCGATATGGAACAACGTCTGCAGGATGTTCCCAACCCCGCCCACCCGCTTGCGCAGCAGTTCTTCCGAGGAGACCTTCTCGCACCAATGAAACCATTCGTCCCGAACTTGCCAGTTATATTGAAACATCTTTAACATCGACCTGACTCCTCTCCCTGGTAAAAGCTGTCTAGGAAAAATTCACCTTAAGGCGGTACCCTGATTTTACCATAAGTATCTGGGCCAATTCAGCCCGCCGAATGTAAAATAAGCCCCCGGACATGCCTGTCGCGGGAGCGTTTGCGGTTCATCCATTCAGTTGGTTGGCGTTATCGGTTCAATCCGGCTTCCGGCGGATTGGCGGCATAGGCTTCGGCCGCAGCCAGCAAAAAATACGCCAGCCCGGTTTGTTGTCCTTCCAGCATCGCGCGGTGGAATTCGTCGCTGAGGAAAAATCGAGCTTGCGCAGCGAAATCCGCAGGCGTTGCGGGATGGCCGTGCTTCGTCATAAAGGCTAGATGGTCCTTAATGATTTGCTGGATTCCCTCATCCTGGTGGGATATGCCGGAACGTAAGGCCTCCACGAGTTTGCTTGTAAACTCCATCGCCTCCTTGGCTTGCTCGTTAAGTTCCGGCACATCGATCGGTTGGGGCCCGGGGATCTCCACTCCGTAGGTTTGGCTTAAATACTCCTCCTGCTCTTGCAAGGCCTCACGCCACTCCGCTTCATCAGTGAACCCAACAAACAGTTCCTTGCCTCTCAGCTCTTCTCCTGCAGCTGCGCCATCCAGTGATTTCTCCAGCGTCTGCAATATGGAATCCAGCCTCCGCTGTCGGCTTCGCAGCATTTCCCGCTGCTCGGCCAAGATGTCACCGCGTTTCCGCTCCTCTTCCAGCAGCGACTGGATATGCGCCAGCGGCAGCTCCAGCTCCCGGTAGAACAGGATCTCCTGCAGCCGTTCCAGCTCCCGTTCGCCATATAACCGATAGCCGGCTTCACTAATTTCCTGCGGCTTCAACAAGCCAATCTTGTGGTAATGATGCAGCGTCTTAATCGTCACTCCCGAAAGGTCCGATACCTCTTTAACGGTGTATAACATGGAACATCTCCTCCTTTACTTGGCGGTCTCGTCGTTGTACCACATCGGCTTCCGACTTCCGCTTATTGAGCTTAAGGCCTCCTCAAAGGGGAGAGTCAACTGTCATTTTACAGCTTCAGCGACCTTTAGGACCGGAACAACTTTCCGTTCAATGCCATAAGGATCGGATCGATAAATCGGGCTATCCCTTCGTTCGGCAGTAGTCGGAAATATAAGCTTCTTAGAAAATTCTTGATGTTCGTCATGGACACAAGATCTACCAGGGGGTCACCAACTTTCGGAGTATCTCCCAAATCGGCAATCCACCTGAGTATCTCCTTGTCCTCTAAGAGATTTCGGTTCAATAGAGTTACTACAGCGGAAACCATCCGTTCATCCTCTTCATAGATAAATGGATATTGGGTTTGACGTAATTGAGATTTAAAAGCTTCCAAGAAGCCACTTAAATCTTCGGGGCGTATGTACATAGATTGAACGACATCCTCGACCGCGTCAGCGGCATGCGCCACTGCGTGAGCCCATCCCGTTTCACCGGTATATCCTCTTAAATCTATTTCCCGGTTGATATAATCTGTTAGTTTATAGACAATCGTACGAATATCCGAATCATCCAAAAAAGAAACTTGCCGATCCGCCCACAGGATGAGCGGTAGAATTAATGCGGAGAACGAACGTACAAAAACCGAATTCGTCTTCTCTTCTCCGATCCGATAAAAGAGGTGATCATCAGCAATAGCAATCGATAATAGCTGGCGTAACTGTTGCGGCTGAAATCCCCCCTCGGTGATCCAACTCTGAAGTGTGCTGTAAATGAGTTCATCTCGAAGCACCGGGTCAGAGTCGCCGAGATGCTCCATCATTGACAAGGCAAGTTGAAATGCAGCATCAGGAGCGGGGGTGAAGTTCACCTGTTGCTGCATACGCTGCAGCTGTTCTCGCAACTCCAATTTCGACGGATTGTTTCCTTCATAGCCCAAGTAAGAGTTACCTCCTTACGTTATAGTGTTTCCTTCTCATTTGAAATCACCAAGCCTAAATCCTGCAATTTACCCTTCCGTAATCCAACCAAGCTTACAAAAAGAGAGAGAGGCCTTATGGCCTCTCCCTACAGCTTTCACCCAGCGGCGTTATTCCAAGCCGATCGACTGGTCGGTTTTGCCTTGCAGCTTCACCAATCTCATGAGGATTGAGGCGGCTTCGGCTTTGGTGACAGGGCGCTGCGGATTGAATTTACCGTTTTGCCCCTGCAGCAATCCAAGTCGTACCGCGATGGCGACCTCGCCGGGCCGGGTAATTTTCTCCGTATCGCTAAATTGATTGACCAAAACGTCTTTCCCGTAGAACGTCGCTAATCGATCATATTTGACGATCGAGGTTAGCAGGACGGCCAGTTGCTCCCGCGTCAGCACCTTATCCAATTGCGAAGGGTCAATGCTTTCAATCCAACCTAGCTCGGCAGCGTAACTCACCACCTGATAATAAGGATGGTCTACCGGTATACCCGCCTTCGCAGAAGAGGAAGCCTGAACGTAACCGGTATAATAAGGATTTGCCGCTTTGACGGCATAGGTTAACCATTCGCCCAATGTGATTGATTCTTCCGGTTTCAGGTTTCCTTGGTCATCTTGTTCAAGAATCCGGTATTGGACCAAAGTCTTTAAATCCGCTTCCGCCCAATGTCCTTTCAAATCCTTCGGTTCTACGTTGCCCCCCATTTGTTCTGTACGGAGGTCCTCAAAGGAGGTCACCCATTTCCCGGTCACGGCATTCAGCACCTGGTAAGGCTTCGATGGATCCTTGGCCTGCGGAGAATAGACCAGGTAAACCTTCGGCTCCACGTAAGTATTATCGATGGTATACCCGCCGATTTGGGTATATTGCAATTCCAGTTCATAATTATCCAAATACGATTTGAGCGCTTGCTCGGCAGTTACGGTCACGGCCTTGCCGTCAGGCATATTCGCCGGAACTTCGCCGCGGCTGATCGAATAGAAGAACAATCGGCCGTAGGCGTCTACTGTAATGGTTATCCCTCCGCTGAGCACCGGAATGTCGTTCACGTAGCGGTTAAGCTCGAATCGGAATTGCTCCCCGTTCGAGAGGCGGCTCCAAGACTCTCCGCGTTCCATCAACTTCAAGTCCCTGCTTGCTTGCGGATACAGTTGGTTGACCCACTCCAGGGCGCGTTGCTTCGCTTGCTCGTAATCCAGTTTAGTTGCTCCCGAAGGGGCCACCAACGGTTCGCGCGGTTCACCGTAATTATAGGATTCAATCTGGAATTCCAGGATTTGTCCGGTCAAGGCATCGACCGTTGCGGACGATTGCGCGGGGAAATAGAAAGGTTCCGCCATGTTTTGACGCTCCTCTTCCCATCTTAGGCGCCACGTTTTCCGCTCCGGATTCTGATAATCCTGGTCTAGGTTCGGATAACGTAGCTCCCGTCCTTCCGGAATAAAGACGATTTGTTCCACCAGCTTGGCGGCTTCGTCGGACGTCAATTCCGTCGTGGACGTCCGTGGCTGGAACAGCTTGGTCCCCGTCGGAACGTCGCTGTAGGTTACCTTTGTGGCGGTGATCTCTTCGCCTTCATTGTTAATCTTATGTCCGGTCAACGCGTTGATGGGCTGAGTAGTGTCTGAGGCCGGCCCCCAAGTCAACACCCAATCCGAGATGACGCCGTTCTTGTACACTGGGACATACCCCAGCTCAACCTGGAACTCCTCCCGGAATTTCATCTCCGCATCGGCTTTCGAAACCGTCGGAACGGAGGACGGATAATCCAGCTTCTCCCCAGGCCGACTGAATTGCGTTACTTCTCCATCACCGGTAATCGTGATATAGATCGATTCAAAACCGGAGGTCAATCCGTTCTTCAGAATACTGAAACTAAAGCTATAATTCACGGGACCCAATAAAGTCGGTGCATCCGAGAAAAACATCGAATCGCTTTCCTTCACCTCATCCACAGATAGCGAAGGGACAGCTTTAGAAATAAAGGCCTTCGCCTTCTCCAAGGCCTGCTCTCTCGTAATTTTCGGAGGATAATACGACTTGTTGCCTTCCCGCGGAAAGCTGATGTATGTATTAATCAAGTCCCCCGTGATTGCGTCAACTTGGCTGCTAAAGCCATAGCTTCCATTCTCTACTTCTACTTCCCATTGGATGGTCCATACATCTTGATTACTTGGAGCCGGGTACACATTATTCACGCCATACTCCACCTGCGAGACTGTGGCGGCTTCCAACGCCGGAAACCACTCCCGGACCTTGGCAATGGCCTGGTCTTTGGTGATTTTCGCTTTGGACGGATCTGCTGCCGTGTTCCCCGATATGGACGAGCCCGTTCCTGCATTTCCCGAATCTACGACGACCGTAGTTGTTGAAGTCGAGGATGCCGCTACATCCTCTGCGAACGCCGCACCTTGCGGCAAAGCCACTGAAAGCGCAATCAAACCGAGGAATGCCAGTTTGACTGACGGCTTCCTGCCTGAAGACTTGCCGACTTTATAAACCTGATGCTTCAACCGTTTCACCTTCCCACTTTTCCCAATATTTTCTTCCTTATCTATTGTAAAGCGGATTGTCTGTATTTTCCATCCCTAAAACGATGCCGCCAAAAAAACTGCCCGCAGAACGATCTGCGAGCTGTTTCGGAACCTTCTCATATTCAAACTGGCTTAGGTAATAACCGTTCCGCCTCCGTGACCGCCTCATCGACCGAGCCCACACGAATCACGGTAAAATCGGCGTCCTCGTATTGATTCTCCGTATGAGCGTATCTTGGATCATAGTAGTAAATCAGCAGCAGCTCAACCGCTCGGTCGTAACGGCCTGAGAGCAAGCTTTGTTCGATTTCCGCAGCAATTGGCGTGTGAATCTTCGTTTTGATCTTACGGAACGCCTGCAGGCAGGTCTCCGGATGGTTCCAAGGCTCGTAATCCTCCAAGATGATCTGCACGCGGACGTCCGACGGCAGGTCGATACGGATGTGACGGCCCTGTTCTTTCTTCGCCATGAGAAAATCGGGGACGACCACCTTGCCAATCCGTTTGCTTTCCGCTTCCATTAACACATAGGGAGTATCGCGGTAACGTAGAAGGTCCTCCAATAGCAAGGAGTCGAACATCTTCTGGTTACGGGCTTGCAATCCGATTTGGCCAAATACCGACCCCCGATGCCCGGCCATCCCTTCCAGATCCATCACGGGATATCCCTTGTCCTGCAGCTTGCGAAGCAGAAGGGTCTTGCCGCTTCCTGTATTCCCGTGGATCACCGTCATATCGGGGACGAACTCCATCCCCTCCAACGTGCTGACAACCCACTGACGATAAGCCCGATATCCGCCGTCCAATCGGTAGGTGTGAATGTCCATGAGGCTGAGCAACGTGGCCGTCGTGCGACTCCGCATACCTCCTCGCCAGCAAAACACCGCTTTTCGCCCAGAAATTTCCGCAAACTTCCGAACAAAGTCCGGCAGCTTGGCCGAAACGACTTCAAGCCCACGTTGTTTAGCGGCATCTACGCTCACTTGTTTATATAAAGTTCCGATTTCCGCCCGTTCCTGATCGTCAAAGAGCGGAATATTCAAGCTGCCGGGAATCGTGGATTCCGCGAACTCGGAAGGGGATCTCACGTCGATCATCGTGATCGCCTTACCGCCCTCTCTCTGATTCGCCCATTCCTCCAGCTCTAAATCCTGAAACATATCCAATGTTGCAAACCCCTTCCTACGCTTCCACCACGATGCGACCCGCGTTTTCCTCGGTGACCTTACCGATCAGGCTTGCCTCGACGCCAGCTTTCTGCAGTTCGGCCAGCAGCTGCTCGCTTTGGTCCGGGTTCACCGAAATCAGCAAACCACCGGACGTAACCGCATCGCACAAAATATAACGGCCGGTCTGGTCCAACAAATCCGGGAACGTGATGTCCGCTTCCACGTGGGCATAATTGTTTTTGGTGCCCCCAGGGACAAACCCTTGCTCCGCCAATTCGCGCACACGCGGGAGCACGGGTACGCTGCCCTGTGAGATCATAATCCCGGTGCCGCTGCCCTTGGCCATTTCCAGAGCATGGCCCATCAAGCCAAAGCCGGTCACGTCTGTACAAGCGTGCACGTCATACGGCTCCATCACTTCAGCGGCCGTCTTGTTCAGCGTAGCCATGACCGTGGTGACGCGCTCTGTCTCTTCCGCAGTCAACTGATCCTTCTTGATCGAGGTGGTCATAATGCCGACGCCGATCGGTTTCGTCAGGATCAGCTTGTCCCCCGGCTTCGCCCCGGCATTTGTCCTAACCTTGTTCGGGTGCACGAGCCCCGTGACAGCTAAGCCGAATTTGGGCTCCTTGTCGTCGATGGAATGGCCGCCTACCAGAGTCGCCCCTGCCTCCCGAACCTTGTCCCCTGCGCCGCGCAGGATGTCGGCCAGAATGCTTTTATCCAACGTTGAAATGGGAAAAGCCACGATGTTCAGCACCGTGAGCGGCTTGCCGCCCATCGCGTAAATATCGCTGAGCGCGTTCGCCGCGGCGATTTGCCCGAACGAATATGGATCGTCGACAATCGGCGTAAAGAAATCAACGGTTTGCACCAGCGCCAGTTCATCGTTTAACCGGTAAACCCCGGCATCATCACTTGTATCAAGACCCACCAACAAATCGGGATTCGGCACCGTCGGCGGGAGGCTCCGAATGACCTGCATCAGGTCGGCCGGGCCGATTTTGCAGCCGCAGCCCCCTTTGCTGGACAGGGACGTTAATTTTACAGGTTCAGCGGTAGACATGATTGATCACAATCCTTCCCTACATCCTTAATAGGAATCTTTCTTCTATATTCAAGCGTACTCCAGTTCCGGTATAAAAGGCAACCGCCTGGCTCCTGCTGGAGCACGGATGCGATATAGTTCGCTTGCCATCGTATGGTATACTATATTTCGTGCTCTAGTTCAAATCTAAACGTTCGTGGAGGGAAACAAAACATATGGTTTCGTCATCAAGTGGCAACTACCCGCAGCAACAGCCGCATGGATTTCATAAAGGCAGAACTGCGATATTTATCATTCTGTTCCTCATCATAGCCATCGCCGGCTTAAGTTATGTCAAGTGGTGGCCTTATTACGGAAAAGCGTTCAAAGCCGTCACCGAGCATTCGATCGGCTCTTCGATCCTTGCAGCGGATGCTTCCGGTCCGATTTCGTGGAGTGCGGCGCTCGATTATGCGGCCGCCTATTTCAAATCGGTATGGAAGGCTGCCGTACTAGGCATTTTACTAGGTTCGCTCGTACAGGTTCTTCTACCCGCTCAGTGGTTATATAAAGTTCTCGGCAGCAGCCGGTTTAAGAGCACTTTTGTCGGCGGCCTCGTCTCCTTGCCGGGGATGATGTGCACCTGCTGCGCGGCGCCGATCGCCGCAGGCCTGCGTAAACGCAACGTGTCCGTTGGCGCCAGCCTGGCTTTCTGGCTTGGCAATCCGGTGCTGAACCCGGCAACGCTGATTTTCATGACCTTCGTGTTATCCTGGAAGTTCACCTTGCTTCGTCTCGTCTTTGGCATCGCACTGACGTTTGGCGTCAGTTATTTCGCCAACCGGCTAGCTAAGGGCCAGCAAGTTCCCGCTCCGGCGGAAATGGAACAAGCGGAGGCCGTAGCCGATCTGAAGGAGGAGGGACCGTTTGCCCTGCGCTGGCTGAAAAGCCTCGGGATGATGATCCTGAACGTCGTACCGGCGTATCTGTTATCTGTCCTGCTGCTCGGTGCTTTCCAAGGCGTCTTGTTCCCGGTGGAACTGGGCGGCGGCATCCTGGCCATTCTGCTATTCGCCCTCGTCGGCACGTTGTTCGTGATCCCGACGGCGGCGGAAATTCCGATTATCCAGTCGTTCACCGCGCTTGGACTCGGCGCTGGACCGGCTGTTGCCTTGCTGCTTACGCTGCCAGCCATTAGCCTGCCGTCCTTGCTGATGGTGACGCGCTCTTTCCCGCGCAAGGTGCTGGGATTCGTGTTCGCCTCGGTGGTCATCCTCGGTGTCATCGCCGGGGTCGTAGGCGCTTGGGTGCTGTAAAATAGATCAAGGGAGCCGTGGATCACGGCTCCCTTGATCTATTTATTTTAATCGCCCCCCGCAACGGGAACGAGCTTATACAGTTTGGACTCGGCCCCTTGCAGCCGGGCATGCAGTTGGGTTTTCGCCCGCGTCTCCTCCCCGGTCCACAGATCCGTCACGCGGAAGCCGGAATGGCCTTTGTTGTCCATCGCAGCCCGCTCGAATGAAATCGTGCGTTCTACCGGCTCGTTCGTGAAATTAAACAAGGCGAGATAATACACGCCGCCATCCTTCAGGATAAAGGCATCCGCCGCTGCGGTCCCCGTATTGCCTTCGATTGGGCGGAACGCCTGCCCTTTCTTGGCCACCGCGTTGACGGCCGGGTTAATTAGCAGTTTCTCCATGTATTCACGGGCGGCCGGGTCACCGACATCATCCGAGTTCAGGAACACGGTGCCGGAAATCGCCGCCGCGTTCACGCGGGTTTGCGCGCCGAGCAGTGAGCCGCCCTTGGCCAACGTCATGTAGTCCGGATCGGTGTAGCGGTAGATCGTGCCGTTCTGCCACCAGCCATAGGTCAAGTTGTTCAGTTGGTATTCGGTGCTGCCCGGCGAACCGTCCACGTCGCAGGAGATCCGCCGGCTATGCGCGTATTGGCTCGGGAACAACGGAGCGATCGAAGCGCTGATGAACATCGAACCGTCCAGCGCATCCACGATGTATGCCATGCCTTCATTGTAAGCCTGAATCCCCGTAGTAGCTTGCGGATTGTAGTGCTGACCTTCCAGTGAGCCATGGCTCAGGAAATCCAGCTTAATATACTCAAATCCATGCTCCTTAAACCGATTCACGTAAAAGTCGATCCGCTGCTTCGTGCCCGGATGGGTCGGATCGACGGCGTAGGCGCCGTCCAGCTTCGGCAACGGATTCCCTTGCGCATCGCGCAGCACGATGTCGCCATAGGTGTACTTTCCGTCCGTCCCTTCCACCGGTTGGCTTAAATTATCGCCCCAGAAGACGAAGGGGCCGTAATAAATGCCGGCTTTTTGACCGTTCGCCTTGATATGTTCGACCAGTTGACCCAATTGTTCGTCATTCATGTTGTCCCAGTAGGAATCGAGGTTGATATAAAGCTGGCCGCCGTTGTCAAATGACTTCCCTTGCAGATTGGCCTTAAAGTAATCGGAGGTCTCGACCGCTTTGTCGTAGGTTAAATGGCTGCTGACGGCTCCCCAGCTGTTCCAGCCGACCGGAACTCCTTGCGGTACGCCGGGGCCGAAGGCAAGCGGCGGCGCCTCCGAGGCATTCGCCCGCCCGTATGTCTCTAACCCGTCCCGATAGTCGGCGAAATAACCGACAAACACCTTCGGCGAGGCAACCGTCGTCCCGCCGACCTTGGCATGAGGCAACGAATCGTGCGTGGAGGCCAGGGAGGAGAATCCGCCGTAAACGTTCAGCTTATTCAACCGGTCGTTCGAACCGCTCCAATATATGCCTGTTTTCCACGTATCGTGGCTGACCGAACCAATCACAAAACCGCGGCGGCTGTCGTTGTCGTAGATCGCCGTCAGTTCCGAGCTCTCGTAATTTTGATTGTTCAAGTCCGTATTGATCGTCTTGGACAAGTACCGCGACCACGCATCGTTATCGAACGGGGTCACCAGCACCCGGTTGTCGCCGTACTGGCCGAGGTCCACCCCGCCTCGTCGATCCACGATGAGCGGAGCGATATAGTTCGTGGCCATCGGCGTGGCTTGCTCCGCGACGACCTGGGTAAGCAGGTAATCCTTCTGCTCATAAATATAGTAAATTTGCTTCAGGGTCGGCAGTCCGTCCTGCCGGTTGCTCACCGTCACCTTAATCCCTTTGCCGCCCCGGTCCTGGAACCGCTCTACCTCTTCCATCTTAAATTCGTGTCTTGCGTAATCCTTGCTGGTTAAATATTGATCGAGCTGCAGGGAGCTGTAAGCCCCTTGGATCTTCGCTTCTTCCCCGCTCGCTTTCCAGATATAAGCCGACAACCCGGTTTCCGTGTTGTATTGCAGCTTCAAACTGCCGCTCGAAATGCTTAATCCTTTCTCGTGCCGGGTCACGGCGATCGGTCCATATTTCTCCGTGTTTACCGGTGCGCCAAGCTCCAGATCTTCGCCATCCCCCGGGCTCGTTCCCGGGTCCGAGGAGGATACGAAGGTCAAGCTGATCTTGTCCAAATCCGGAGCATACCCTCCATCATCGTCGAAAGACAACGTATTGGCGCCCGCCTGCAAACGAACTTCGAAATCGAAAATGCCGACGGCATTCCAATCCTTCGTCGCCGGCGGCGTGAACCGCTCCCGCTCTCCGCCATTGACGCTGATCATGAACGAGCGGGTGTCCCCAGAAATATAGGACAGGCTCAGTTTGTATACGCCGGCTTCCGCTACGCGGACGTCATGAAACTGCATGGCCGATCCTTGGTAGAGATTGCCTACCTTAGCCCCGCCGGAGCAGGTGTCGTACGAGACCGGCCCGGCTTTACCGGAATAGGAGTTCGCCGGCGCCTCCGCCTCAAACGAGTAAACCGCGCCTCCTTCTTGCGCGTTTGTCTCCCCGGCGGCAGCCCGCATCGGGGCGACCTCCGCGCCTCCGGTCATCGAACAAGCCAATATCGCGATCAGCGCGTATCGCAACACTGCTTTCAAATTCCACCTTTTCGCCGTGTCAGCCTTCACAGATCATCCATCCTTTCGTCGTAAAGTATCGATTACGAACCCCATGTTAAAATAGACAGCGCTTTCTTTCTATAACTCAAAATGCCGATTTATAGCTGAAATTAAAGTTCTTTTCCAATTCCGCAAAGCTCCCTGGAACGCAAAAAAACAGCCCGAGGTCCTTCTTGGGACTTTCGGGCTGTTGCGTCGTCGATAAAGCCGGAACTAAAGATCCAGCTTCGTTCTTAAGGCGGTGATATGCGCAAGATGATGATTTCCGTGCCAGGCATAATTGCCGAGGGTATAGGCCAAGCGGGTCGTCTCGCCCGATTCGGGGTGATGGAACTTGCGCTCATAATCTGCGTCGCCCAGCGATTTCAACAGGTTGGTCCAGCGACGGTGCAGCGCTTCGAGCAATAGCAGCGAAACCTCGATTTCTCCCTCGTAATCTGCCAGCGTCGCCCAACGGTCTTCGAAGTAAGGCCGGATCGTCGGCGTCTCTTCGGTTAACGCCAGTTTAAACCGGGTGTAGGCATTGATATGGCTGTCAGCCAGATGGTGCACGACCTGACGTAAGGTCCAGCCTCCCTCGCGGTAGGGCAGGTTCAGTTGATCTTCGCTCAAACCGGCTACGGCCTGCCTTAGTTTCGCCGGCAGCGTCTCGATTTCACGTATCCACTGCTCCCGCTGCGCCGCGGTGATCTCGCCTTCGAATGCATACTTGCCTATCGGATATCTAGGGTCCATTGCTAGGATCGCCTCCTGTTCAGGAATGAATGACCACTTTCTCGTTGATTCATTTATACCTGATCCGGATCACCTTGTCGATATCCTATTCCGTAGAGAAGGGAAGCACATCCTTTTTGATTTGGGCCGAAGGATCGAAATCGGCAACGACCAAGATGTCCATATGCCTTGCCTGCCGGAGCAACGGCGCGATCACTTCCCCCCTCCACAACCGCTGCCACCGGGTTCTTCCCGATTGGCCAAGGATCAATTGCGTGCTTCCGAGTTCGTCCGCCCTGCGGACAAGCGCTTCCCCAAGCTTTCGCGTACGGGGCCCCTTCTGCATCTCGAAGGTTCCGCCCAGCCGGCGGGTAAGCTTCTCAAGCGCCTGAAGCCGTTCCTGTTCCAGCGGCGTGAGTCCACTCCCGTTATGCCGGTAAAAAACATGCCAATTTGCCTTCAGCCGATAGGCAATTCGGAAGCCGCGCCGGACTAAACGCTCCGCACCGGAGCTTAACGTAACGCCTACGAAGATCACTTCTTCCCGGTTTGCGCCTCCCCGCAGCGGGCTGCGGCGCTGCCAGGATTCCAGCCGCTCGTCGACTTCGTCGGCAAGTTCCCTAAGCGCGAGTTCGCGTAAAGCGATCAGATTGCCGGTTTTGAAAAAATTCCCGAGCGCCTGGTCCACTTTGTCCATCGCGTAGATTTTGCCTTCCCGCATCCGTTGCTGCAAAGCTTTGGGGGCAACGTCGATCAGTTCGACTTCATCGGCCTGGCGAAGGATGAAATCGGGCACGGTTTCCCGGACCCGAACGCCGGTGATCTGTTCGACCGCGTCGTTCAGGCTTTCGAGATGCTGCACGTTCATGGTCGAGATCACCGAAATGCCTGCCTCCAAAATTTCCAAGACGTCTTCATATCGCTTCTTATGCTTACTACCGGGCATGTTCGTATGTGCAAGCTCGTCGACCAGCACGACCTCCGGATTCCCGGCAAGGATAGCCGCCGTATCCATCTCTTCCAGCTTGGTTCCGCGATAATCAAGGACAGCGCGGGGGAACGACGGCAATGAGCCGACCTGGGCCGCGGTTTCGTCACGCCCGTGGGTTTCGAGCAGGCCGATGCGTACGTCGATCCCTTTTTTGCGCAGATCGTTGCCTTCCCGAAGCATCGTATACGTCTTGCCTACGCCGGGGGCGGCCCCGATGTAAACCTTGAACCTGCCTCGGCGAATCCGGCCGATTTGTTGCTCCACTTCCGCTTCGCTCAACCGGCGATACGGTTCGGCCGCCCCGTGTTCCTCGCGGGTTTTCGCCGGAAGGATGCGTTCCCCTTCGGTCTCGGCCCGATCTGCCACTACGAAAATGTCCACGTTTTTCGTTTGCTTCAGAATATCCCCCACGATCGAGCCTTGCCATAATTCCTGCAACCAGGTTTGCTTGGAGTGGCCCAACACGATCCGGGTAACTCGGTGTTCCAGGGCATAACGAACCAGAGCCCTCGGCAGCATCCTTCTGGAGGGGAGGGAGATTTCGGCAAATTCGGCTCCCACCTTCTCCGACAACTGCGTCAACGAGCGTTTGAAGGTCGTAGCTTCCGGCGACAGTTTGCGACGGGGGTTCACGAACGTGACGACGAGCAGGTCGCCGTTTAACCGTCTCGCAATTTGTTGTCCCCTCCGCACGTAGATCGATCCGTTCCAATGATATTGGGCCGACACCAGAATCCGTTCCGCCACGCCCGCCGCCCCGATCAAGCCCTGCTCCTCGCGGTGTTTCTCCAGCGTATCGTTGACGCCTTCGGCCATCCAGCGCAGGGCCAGCTCGCGCAGGACGCCGAGATTTCCGCGATTGAACACCGCTTTGTCCGGAATGTTGCGCAAATGGCCGGCGGCGAGCCGCTGGAGCAGCGTTTCCGGGGACACGTCAATCAACCGCACCTCGTCGGCTAACTCCAGCGTCCCCTCCGGCACGGTATCTTTAACTTCGATGCCGACGAGCTTCTGTACCAGCTCCGTCATCCCGCGAAGCTCATAAATATTCACCGTCGTAATGACGCTGATGCCGTGGCCAAGCAAATAATGAATATCCTCTAAACGCGTCGGAAACGGCGCTCCTTCGCGGTTCGCATGCGCCAGCCCGTCTACCAGCACCACTTCCGGATTGCGACGAACCAAAGCGTCTAGATTCAAATCCTTTTTCTCTATGCCATCCTGCTTCCAGTGAATGCTGGGAATCCGCTCCAACCCGGCCAATTGCTCCACCGTCTCCGGCCTTTGCAGCGTCGATACGGCGCATAAGACCACGTCGATGCCCTCCGACTTCAGCATTTGTCCTTCCCTCAGCATGTGGTACGTTTTCCCCGATCCGTTGACCGCCCCAACGTACACCTTCAAGCGCCCCCGATGCAGCTCGTAAATCGACTTTAGGATTTCTTCGGGCGATTTTCGTTTAAAACTTTGCACAATGGCAACGCCTCCCCACCGCAAAACGCAAGAGCCCTGCTTGAAAATCGCTTTTCAAGCAGGGAATTGGTTATTGCGCAGTTCTTTGCTGAACCTCGATATTGAGCTGTAAGACGTTCACTCCCGGTTCGCCCAGAAACCCGAGATCGCGCCCCCGGGTATGGTCGCGGATCATCCGTTCCAGTTCCTCCGCAGAAATTCCCGTGGCCTCGCTGACCCGTGGAATCTGCACCCGGGCCGCATCCGGGCTGATCTCAGGATCAAGGCCAGAACCGGAGTTTGTGATCAAGTCGATCGGCAGCTCGTTCACCGGCACGTTCGGATTTTCCCGCTTCCATGCTTCCGCCGTGTCCGCCAATCGCTGAAGCAAATCCGGATTGGAAGGCGCATAGTTCGGCGTTCCCGAAGCCCCCGCATCATATTCAATACTGGATACCCGACCGTGAAAAAACGAGGGATCCGTAAAGCTTTGGCCGATCAGCCGCGAGCCGACGACTTCATGACTTTCATTATATATCAGGCTTCCATTCGCCTTATCCGGCATTGCGGCTTGGGCGATCCCCAGCACCGCCAACTGATACAGCAAGATTAGCGCCATCAACACTACGCTGGCGCGCAGCATCATCCAAATCGTTCGCATGGCTTACCATCCCTTCAAGAAATATCAAATCCATAAGTGGACAAACAAATCGATGATTTTAATCCCCGCGAATGGAGCTATCACGCCGCCCACCCCGTAAATGAACAGGTTGCGCGCCAGCAGCTTGGAGGAACTCATCGGCTTGTAAGCAATCCCTTTCATAGCGAGCGGTATCAGCAGCGGAATGATGATCGCGTTAAAAATTAACGCCGAAATGATCGCCGAATCGGGAGAACCCAGCCGCATGACGTTGAGAACTCCCATCTCCGGAATCGCCAGCATGAACATGGCCGGGATAATCGCAAAATACTTGGCCACGTCGTTGGCGATGCTGAACGTGGTTAGAGCACCGCGGGTCATCAGCAGCTGTTTGCCGATCGACACAACCTCGATAATCTTCGACGGGTCGGAGTCCAGATCGACCATATTGGCCGCTTCCTTCGCGGCTACGGTGCCGCTGTTCATGGCGATCCCGACATCCGCTTGTGCCAACGCCGGCGCGTCGTTCGTTCCGTCGCCCGTCATGGCCACGAGTTTGCCTTCGGCTTGCTCTTTGCGGATGACGGCGATCTTATCCTCCGGCTTGCTCTCCGCGATATAGTCGTCTACCCCGGCCTCCCGCGCGATCGTAGCTGCCGTCAGCGGGTTATCGCCCGTACACATGATCGTTTTGATTCCCATTTCCCGCATCTGTTCGAACCGCTCCCGCATCCCGGGTTTCACGGTATCCTTCAAATAAATTAACCCGAAGACGCGATGATCGACCGCTACCGCCAGCGGGGTACCGCCCGCCGTCGCAATCGCATCGCTGCCTGGATCCAGATCGGCGGGAATTTCCCCGCCTTGGGCGATGACCCATTTCTTCACGGCATCTACCGCCCCTTTGCGGACCTTCCGGCCGTCTCGCAAGTCGATGCCGCTCATCCGGGTTTCCGCCTTGAATTCGATGAACTCCCCGCCATCCGCAAGGGCAGCGTCATAGCTCAAGCCTTGTTTTCTCATCAATTCCAACACCGAGCGCCCTTCCGGCGTATCATCCTTGACGGAACTGATCGCGGCCCAGGCGGAGACATCCGCCAAGCCCGCACCGCCAACCGGCACGAATTCGCTGGCCATCCGGTTCCCAAACGTGATCGTCCCGGTTTTATCCAATATAATCGTATTGATATCCCCGGCCGCTTCGACGGCTTTCCCGGACATCGCCAGGACGTTGAATTGCGTTACTCGGTCCATTCCGGCAATCCCGATCGCCGACAGCAGGCCGCCGATGGTCGTTGGAATCAAGCAAACCAGCAAGGCGATTAACACCGGGACTTCGATCCGGATATCCAGGTAATTTCCGAAAAACGGCAACGTGACCACCACGATCAGAAAGATCAAGGTCAAGCTAATCAAGACGGTATTCAGAGCGATTTCGTTCGGCGTCTTTTGGCGTTTCGCCCCTTCGACCAACGAGATCATCCGGTCAAGGAAGGATTCGCCGGGGTCACTGGAGATCTTCACCTTGATTTGATCGCTGATCACCTTCGTGCCGCCGGTCACGGAACTGAAGTCTCCGCCGGCTTCCTTAATCACGGGCGCCGATTCGCCGGTGATGGCGGACTCGTCGACGGAAGCCAGTCCCTCTACCACTTCGCCGTCCCCCGGAATCATTTCGCCCTGGGAAACGATGACGAGGTCTCCTTTACGCAGCTCGGTCGAGGGAACCTGTTTCACTTGTTGGCCAACGAGTTTATTGGCCATAATCTCTTTCTTCGTTTTCTTGAGCGAATCCGCTTGTGCCTTGCCGCGGCCTTCTGCGAGGGCTTCCGCGAAATTCGCGAACAGCACGGTCACGAGCAGGATCAACGATACCGTCACATTGAACCCGCGAGACACCCCACCACCGAAAGCATCGGGCATAAATATCAGTAGTAACGTGATGAGAAATCCGATTTCGACCACGAACATGATCGGATTACGGATCATCAACCTTGGGTCCAGCTTCATAAACGACTCTTTGACCGCATTTTTGACGATCTTAGGAGATAACATCGTTTTCTTGTTACGCATGCCCGTTCCACTCCTTCTTTCATTCAACCTATGGCCGTAATGTGAGATGCTCGGCGACCGGTCCCAGCACGATGGCCGGGAAGTAGGTCAAGGCGCCGACGAGAATTACAATGATGAGAAAGACGCCGCCGAACAGGGCCGTATCCGTTCGGAACGTCCCGCTTGTTACGGGTACCGGTTTCTTGGCGGCCAAGGAACCCGCCACTGCCAGCAAGACGACGATCGAGAAATAGCGCCCCAAGAACATCACGACGCCCGTGGCGATGTTCCAGAATGGCGTATTGTCGCCAAGCCCTTCGAAACCCGAGCCGTTATTGTTCGCGGACGAAGTAAACTCATAAATCGCTTGTGTTAAGCCGTGGAACCCGGGATTGGATATCGTATCCGGGTAAGCCAACAAGGCCAGAGCGGTTGGTGCCAATATCAGGAACGGAGTAACCAGCAAATTGACGGCGATCAGCTTCATTTCTTTGCCTTCCAGCTTCTTGCCAAGGAACTCCGGCGTCCGCCCGACCATCAGACCGGACAAGAACACCGCAATCATCGCATACATCAGCACGTTCATGATACCGACGCCCGCTCCGCCGAAGACCGTGTTCAGCATCATGTTCGCCAGCGGAACCATCCCGCCGATCGGCGTCAGCGTATCGTGCATCGTATTCACCGCCCCCGTCTCCGTCGCCGTCGTGACCGTCGCGAACAAGGCCGACTGGGCCATGCCAAAACGAACTTCCTTGCCCTCCATGCTGACTTGGTCATGCCCGATGCCAAGGGCGTGAAATGCCGGATTGCCGGCGCTTTCGGCCGAAAGCAATACGCCAAGCATGACGATGAACATCATCAGCATCGATACGAACAATACTCGGCCTTGTTTGGCATTCCCGACCATTTTCCCGTACGCGAAAGGAAGGGAAGTCCCGATCAACATCATCAATAAAATTTGCAGCATGTTGCTGAATCCGCCCGGATTTTCAAATGGATGGGCCGAGTTTACGCCCACAAATCCGCCGCCGTTATTGCCGAACTGCTTAATCGATAAAAACGAGGCAATCGGCCCCCGGGCGATTTGTTGCTCGGTCCCCTGCAGGGTGTGGGCGATCGCAGAAGATGCCAGGGTTTGCGGAACCCCCAACGCTGCGAATATTAAAGCGGAAACGAACGACATCGGCAGCAAAACCCGGGTGATCGCACGAACCAGATCCACGAAGAAATTGCCGATCGGTTTGCCGGCCAAGCCGCGAATAAAAGCCATAGCCGCGGCGACCCCGGTCGCCGTTGAGGTGAACATCATGAATACGATCCCGATCATCTGTGAAAAATAGGACAGTCCGCTTTCCCCGCTGTAATGCTGCAGATCCGTATTGGTCATGAAGGCAACCACCGTATTGAAGGCCAGCGTCGGCTCCATGTTTGAAACCCCGCTCGGATTCAGCGGCAGGAACCCTTGCAGCCGAAAAATCAAATAGACGATCAACATCATCGCCAAATTACTCAGCACCGCGGATAAAGCATACATCTTCCAGGTTTGGTTCCCCTGACGGATGCCGCTTGCATGGAATATCACTCTTTCGACGGGTCCGAACCACCGGTCCAGACCGTTTTTCTCGTAATCAAACGCCTTAGCCAAATACAGACCGGCCGGTTTGGCGATGAGAACCGCAAGGCCCAAAGTTACGAGTATGGCGACCCAACTATAGATTGTCACGACTTATCCCTCCGAAAGGCAAATGTTAAAACTTTTCCGGGTTTAGCAGCGCATAACCCAAATAAATAAACACGGCCACGATTAAGATGCCTAGTCCCCACATCATCGCTGATCTCCACCCTCCGAAATCACTTTGGAAGCCCAAGATGCCAGACCTGCCATCATGCAAGCCATAACGATAATCAAGCCGATCATTAGAATATCTGTCATCGTCGATCGGATCCTCCTTTACTCCTTTTGCAGAATGAATGATACGTCTTTCCCCTTCGTATAAATCACATAGTTGGCTCCAAGCTTTGTATAAACCGCGCTGGGATGCCTCTTTTGCGTAATGACATAAACGGGCTTCGAAGTCCACGTGCGGCATAATTGCAGGTATCGGCAAGTCAGAGTCAGGGATTCTTCGAAGATATACACCGGCCCGATGGAGATTTCAGGTACCGCCTTGTTTTTGCGCTTCGTAGTATCTACCAAAATGACGTGCTCTATCCCACGGTCTATCGCCTCCTGGCGGCTTCTATCATTGTTGACCATAAGCGCAAACGGAATGTCGCGGTATTTCAACGTTCTGATGAAATCTACAGCCAATGGATTCGGAAACGTCACAAGCGCGTATTCGTTCGTACCCATTTCTTGTGTTCCTCCTGATTCAGAAATTAGGCATCAAAAAAGAAGCCTGGGAAGAGGGAATCTTCGCGGGCTTCCAGCATGTAATCTATGCTTAGGGAATCGCGCTTTAAGGTTACCTCTCTCGAACACACTTACGAGGTTAGCTGCCGGGCTCGGGCGCGAGAGTCGCCCTACCTGGACAAGTCAGTGACTGCCAGGATTCGCCCCGTGGGCGTGATTTCCGCCCGTTTGGGTCCCCCGTTCCTTCGTATCGGAAGGATTCAGTGTTATGCGAATGGATTGTTAGTTTTCTTCTAAATTGTTAATGTAAAACTTTCTTTCCTTTCATGAACAGGCATAAGAAAACCACAGAGGATATCCCTGCGGCTCGCCATCACAAGTCCATCATCCTCTCTCCCTACGCTGACGAGGTTAGCTGTCGGATTCGGGCGGTGAGAGTCGCCCTACCCTTGCGGCAAGCACTAGCCGCAAGGGATTCACCCCGGACCGTTCCGCCGACTCTCACATCGGCACCGGTCGTTGGGTCCCCCGTTTTCCTGTTCGGAAATTAAGCGATACAGATTGTTTTATTGGAATCATTTCATGAGTCGAATATTACGCTTGCGCCAGTTCTTTGTAAAGCCGGCCCGCATGCAGATTTGAGTTAAAAAACGAGATAATTTCGTCGGAATTAGCGTTTTCAAGGGATGAAAAACGCCTTTCTCTGCAATTACCTCTTCCGCAGACCCTTACTTGAAATCGGGATAGGACTTGTCCTTCGACCCATTCTCTGCTACGATTTTGCGCAGATAAAGCTAAGATTGAACAACGAGGAGGAGATTGCATGGAACAAACTTACGCATCCGGCCTGATGCCGCTGCCGCTAAACTTGAACTTGCCGAATGGGAGTCAGATGGCGGTCCATGCGGCTTTGTTATGGGGTACTGGTCATCTCGTCCTCATCGACACCGGGGTTCCCGGTCAATTGGACGTGATCCGCGAAGCGTTGGAGCAAGCGGGGTTTTCCCTGGAACAGCTGACGCACGTGATCATCACGCATCAGGACAGGGACCATATTGGGAGCATGCCGGAACTGATCCGGGCGAAAGCGGGGAAGTTGGAAGTGTTGGCCCACGAAGCGGGGATTCCTTACCTGGCCGGCGAAATCCCGCTGATCAAGAGCGGAGTTACCGCCGAACCGGTCAAGGTGGATCGGGCGCTTCGCGACGGCGACGAGCTGCCGTTTGGCGGGGGGTTGCTGGTGGTGTTCACCCCCGGACATACGCCCGACCATATCAGCTTGTATCATCCTTCCAGCAAAACGTTGATCAGCGGGGACGCGCTCGTCTCGAGCGGCGGGACGCTACAGCCGCCCGAAGCGAAGTTCACGCCGGATTACGCCCTGGCCCTTCAGTCGGTTGAAAAATTGGCCGCCCTGGATGTGGAAACGGTAATTACCTACCATGGCGGCGTATGTACCGGGCCGGTCAAAGAACGGCTGAAAGAGATCGCGGCAGGAAAATAGGCGATCCGTTGTACCGTTAAATATCACCCACCGGCGTAAAGCCGTTCAGCCAGTTTAATTCGCTGTCTTCCATGAAACGCGACGGCCAGCTTCGTCCGTCCTCGCCCCAATCGGCGAACGTGCGGACCGACTGGTAAAACGCTTCGATATGCTCGGCCGTGGGTACTTGCAGCATTCGTTCGATCAAAGGCAGGAAGCCTTCGGGCCGATCGGGCGCTTTTTCCAGGACGTTAAGAAACCATTTGTGGTAAGGATAGAGCATTTCATTATGCGCCAGGATCAATCTTCCGCCGAACAAAACCAAGTTATTGACGGCATGCCGCAGCAGGTAGAGGTTGTCGTGCTTGAAGGCTTCGGCGGAATACCATTTCCACGCTTCAAGCTGGGCCAGGAAACGGGCGATATTCTCCCGCTTTCGTTCTGTCGGGTACCGAACGATATTCGCCAGCAGTTCTTCCAATCCTGCGATTTTCGAAAAGACAAGGATCGCCCCTTCGAACGCAAACCGCGCCGGCTCGCTCCCTTTTTCGGCCACCTGCCTCATAAACCCGCAAGAGATATATTTCCCGTCCACGTAACCGGATTCATAGTCCGTCGATTCGTTTTCCCAATACGTCGTCTCCCCCGTGCTTACTCGCCGGGCATAGTCCTCCTCGGACACCACGATCATCACGTCTACATCCGAGGACGGTTTCGCGAATCCGTGGGCAATCGAACCGGAAACCAGCAAGGCCAGAATGTCCTCCCGGACCGCCAGCTTGGCCTTTAGTTTCTCGATCGATTCGGCATGATGTGCGTACATTTCCTTTCTCCCCTTCCTTGGATAAAAAAACAGTCGGTGCATCCATTCAAACCAGCACCCGGTCCCCCCGCGTATTCGGGCGGGAAATGACAACAAACTCTACCGGGCCGGCTGAACGGTTCATGGCCTGGTGCGGAATATTCGGCGGGATCTCGATCCCTTCATGCAGATGAAGCTCGTGTTCGGTCCCGTCCAATTCGATATGCAGGCAGCCGGACAAAACGAAGAAAAACTGCTCCGCCTTTTCGTGGAAATGCCGGACTTCCCGGCTATCCGGAGGCATTTTCTCATGAATAATGCTGCATTCCTCCCGGTCCACCAACCGCCAGCCATCGCAATTTTCGCCCCAAACATAATGCTCCGCGTTCTGTTTGCTGATCATTTCGTTCCGATCCTTTCTTCAATAAACTGGCGCAGCCGCGCATCCTCCCAATCGTACATGCCCAGCAGCGCCTCATAAGGGTCACCGTCGATTCGAAAAAGCTCGCCGAAAGCCGGTTCCGTCTTCAGCCCCCCTGCCTTTAGCTTACGGATGGCGTCGCGGGTTCCGGCCCCTCCCATCTCCAGCATCCGGTGCTCGATCACCATATGCCTGTAGGCGTTTTGCTCCGTCACCGGCTTCGGCTGACCAAAAACTTCGAACGCCAATCCCCGATATGTAAAATTCGCAACCGTACGTAGGAGACCGCCCACGGTTTTGCTGGAGCAGATGTAATTCGGGCATGCTCCAAAATGAAGCTCCAGTTCCTGCTCAAACCTCTTGGCGTCACAAACCTCGCAGATGATATCCAAATCGCTTTCAGGCAAATCGAGATCCAAGGGAATCGTTCCGGCTAAGACCGGATGGTAGGAATCCAGCTTGCCCACGATTTGAAGCTCCTCCATCACTTCGTAAGCCTGTTGCTGTCGGACATTGCCTTGACGCAAATAAGTCAGGTCGAAGAAGTCGATGGTCATGGTCTGGCCTCCTATCTAGACACTTCCCGGCTTCGCCCGAATCAATTGGACCATATCCATCCAGTAGCTTTCCGCTGCAAGGACGTTTAGTCCAGCCTGTTCGGCCAATTGCCGGATCTCCCGCGTATGATGACAGCCGTAAGCCCGATATAACAAAGGATCCAGCGACTTCTGCAGTACTGCGACCAGACGGCGAGAGCTGATACCATGCTCCAACAGCAGGATTTCGCCCTCCGGCTTGCACCAGCGACGGAGTTTCTCCATCAGCTCCAGCGGCCGCTCATAGCTGCAGAACGACAACGTGGAAACCACTGTATCAAACGACTGATCGGCAAAATCCGCATTCTCCATATCTGTGCACATGAATTCCGCATTCACATGCAAATGCTTGGCCCTACGCTCGGCTTTCTCCAGCATGGCCGGGCTGAAATCGATCGCCGTAACCTGCACACCTAAAGGATAGAAGGGGAAGTTCGCACCTGCCCCAACGGCCAACTCCAGAACATGCCCCCGAGCATGGCTCAACAGTTGCTGACGCCACCGGCTTTGGGCCGGATTTTCCGTACGGCGATCATATTGATTGGCTTGCTTGTCGAAGATACGAACCAACTTCTGCTTATCCATCCAATCCCCCCTTAACCTTGCTTTTGGAGCCTTTGTTTGATCCGAATCGCCTTGTTCAAGTGCAGGAAATTATGCCGGGTCGCCGGCATCAGAATCAATCCGGCCAACGTCTTCTTACTCCAATACTCCAGCAGCCATTCGGCTTCCGGCTTCACCGCCCTTTGGGCACGAAGCTTTTCGATTCCCGCCGCCGGCACTTTGCGCTTCATATCCGCGGGCTCCATGCTCCGGACGATCTCCCGGGTGCGCCGGCCTACTTCGATCCGATAGTCCAGCAAGGCTTCAATGTCGATCCCGGTACTCAACTCGGCCGCTTCCTCCTCCGTCATGCCGTTACCCGTATGGGGGCATGCGAGCCTTAACTTGGCCAGCCAATCTCCCTCCTCAAAAATCTGCTCACGCCCTGCAATCAGCACGTTCATCGTCATGTCCTCAATGCGGGCGATATGCCATAAATGCCAAAGAATCGAGTTTTTCGTGTCAGGCGCCTTCACGGGATACTGGCGAAGCGTCTCCTCCCTGACCCCATCCAGCAGTTCGTCTTCCAGCGTGTTCAGCTTGTTGGCCGAACCCGCGTCCGCCATCTTCGAGACATACAACCAGGCATGTTGGCTGAGAAACAACTCCACCGCTTGCTCGTGCCCTTTTGGATTCTGCATAAGAGCGGTTAACCGCTGATGATTGGCATTCCACAGCTTTCTTTCCGCCAACTGCATCAATCATGCTCCCTCCTTTCCCGTCATTGCGGCTAGCGCCTCAGCGGTCTGGCCGCGACGCCTTCATGGGTCATCTGCACCGGCTGGATTCGCCCGTCCTCTTCAAACAACATCCGGTCCATGCAAACCACGCGATGATTCGCATCCGTTTCGCTTAGCGGCCGGCGATGGTAAACGATGTACCACTCGTCGCTGTCCGGTATTTGCAGGAATCCGTGGTGGCCGGCACCGGTGGCGATATCCGGATCCTGCTGCAGAATCTTTCCGACCCTCTGGAACGGTCCCACCGGCGAATCCGACATGGCATAGGCCACGGAATAGTCCGGCCCGGTCCATCCTCCCTCGGACCACATGAAATAGTAGACGCCATGACGCTTGAACATGCACGGTCCTTCAATATAATGCTCCGGGGTGATCTCCTTGAACATAGTTCCGTCTGCAAAAGTATCCAGATGCACCATATCCTCGGATAATTTCGCCACATTACAATGTCCCCAGCCCCCGTAGTAGAGGTAGGCACACCCGTCATCATCAAGAAACACATGGGGATCGATAGGCTGTGCGCCAAAATGAAACCGATCGATCAACGGCTTGCCAATGGCGTCTCGAAACGGCCCTTCCGGCTGGTCGGCAACGGCCACGCCGATCCCGCCAAGCTCGTCGTCGCTCTGGATGTCGTTCGCGGCAAAGTAATAATAGAATTTCCCGTTTCGCTCCACCGGCGACGGAGCCCATAACGCTTTGCTCGCCCAAGTGATGTCTTCCATCTTCAGGATGCGCTCCGCCTTCGTCCACTCCGTCAAATCCGTAGAATAGAACGCATCAAAAAACGTTTGCATCTCGTATGGGGCTGAATACGTCGGGTAAATCCAATACCGATCCTGAAAAATCCTCGCTTCCGGGTCCGCATACCAGCCCGGAAACAAGGGATTGCCCGATTGGTTGATCCGCTCTTCGTTCATGGGGTTCCTCCTTCTCCTTATGGCATCAGCGCATATCTAATGCTTTATTCTCCGCCGCGGGCATCCATACCTGCATCAGGCCCGTTTATTCCGCTGGGAAAACAAAACCGCCCTGCATATTCATTTGCAGGGCGGTTTCCGCAGGCATTAATTCGGTTTATTTCACACTCATATAACGGTCATAGGCGTCGGTGCGGATTTTCATCAGCTTCTCCAGGCCCATGTCGTTCAGCTTCTTCACGTAAGCGTCCCAGCCTTCGTCAATGCCGCCTTTCGTTACCCACTGGGCGCGCATCGTCGCCACATAGGTATCGATGTCCGTCGTCAAGGTCGGGAGCTCCTGGAACTCCTCGGCCGTATACATGACGTTCGGGAATGGCGTGGTCACGTATTCGCTGCCCATTTTGTCGATCTCCAGCTTCAGGCCGTCCCCGGCTTTCGGGTTCAGCACGATGCTTTTCTCGAAGGAAGGGCTGACGTATTTCGGTCCGAAGTCCCGCAGCGATTGCTCCCAGTACCACGCGTCCGCGCTGGTTCCGGCCGGCGGATCCATCAAGGTGTAGGTGCCATCGTCGTTCTTCTGAATGACCGTGCCGATCGCGCCCCAGAAGTTCTGGATGCTCGCTTCGTTGGTATAGAACTGGTCGGCCCAGCGGGCGGCCACTTCCGGATATTTGCAGGACGTCGTAATCAAAAGCTCATTGCGGTTAAAGCTCATGCCGTTCGGATTCCCCGGATTGTAGCGCTTCCCGTCGGGACCGGCGATCGGCGGAATAGCGGCATACTGATCGCTCCATTTGCCGAACACCGCATCCGGCGTCCATTGGTTCGTGAACCCGACGATCGGGGCATCCGCGTTTTGCTGTTTCGCCGATGTCATCGTCGCATCCTGGGTGAACAGCTCTTTGTCGATCAGGCCTTCCGCATACAGCTTGTTGGCGAATTTTAAGCCTTCCTTGTACTCTTCGCTGATTGGATAGTACACCGGTTTCCCGTCTTTCACCAGCATGTTATTGGCGTTGATGTCGGTAATGCCGAACGGATTCAGGAAATCCGGCGCCAGTCCGGTTTCGGTATACGGAATTTCGTCCGCTTTCCCGTTGCCGTTCGGATCCTGCTCCTTAAACGCTTTCAATACGTTGTAAAGATCGTCGACCGTGTCCGGCACTTGGAGCCCCAATTGATCGAGCCATGCTTTGTTGATGACCGGCTGGTTTTTCGTTTTCGGTCGCGACGGCAGCCGGGTCGGCAAGGAGTAGATTTTGCCGTCCGGGAACGTGCTGATCTTCTTCAGATCCGGCGTTTCGGCCATGGCGGCTTTGAGGTTCGGCATGTATGGATCGATGTAATCGTCGAGCGGACGGAAGTAACTCAGGTTATTAACGATATCGGAATCGGAAAAGGTCTGGTCGCCCAGAATGATGTCCGGCAGCGTGCCGCTGGCCAGCATGATCGATTTCTGCTCGCCCCAATCGTTGGAGGACACGACCTGCCATTCGATTTTGACGTTCGTGTTCGTCTCCAAATCCTTTAACCATTGGTTTTGGGTAAACGTATCGCCCATGTTTCCCCAGCGCATGGTCAGCACTTTGAGGGTCACCGGTTCGTTCACGATCGGCAGTCCTTCCTTATTGAAGTTGCTCGTTTCGCTTGGTGCCGGGTTCCCTGAACCCGCGGAAGAATTATCCCCGCCGCAGCCCGCCAGCCCAAAGGCAAGCGCGCCAGCGAGTACCAGCGCCGTCCATTTTTTCGCCGCGAATTTGCCGGCTTGTTTGCTCATCGAAAGATCCCCCATTCATTGTTTTTATCCTGCTTATGCGTAACGGACTAGCTCTTGACCGCGCCGATCATCACCCCCTGATTGAAGTATTTTTGCAGGAAGGGATACACGCACATGATCGGAACGGTCGCGATAATGATGACGGAGTACCGCATCAGATTGGCGAGCCGGAGCGCGATTTGCGCCGCTTCGCCGGTCCCCATGCCCGACTGCATCTGATTGGTGATCAGGATGTTGCGCAACACGAGCTGCAGGGGATGCAGGTCCGGATTTTTCAGATAGATCAAAGCATTGAAATAAGAGTTCCAGTAACCGACGGCGATCCAAAGCCCCAGCACCGCGATGATCGCCTTGGACAGGGGCAGCACGATTTGGGCGAAATAACGGAGGTTGCCGCAACCGTCGATTTGCGCCGCCTCCCACAGGTCCTCGGGAATGCTCGATTGAAAAAACGTTCGAGCGACGATGATATCGTACACGATCACGGAAAATGGGAGGACCATGACCAGAAACGTATCGTACAGATGGAAATCCCGGATCGTCAAAAAGGTCGGGATGAGTCCGCCGCTGAAAAACATCGTAAAGATGAAAAACAAGGAAAGGAACTTCCTTCCGACGAGATCCTTCCGCGACAGCGCGTACGCCGCCGACACGTTGACGACCAGGCCGATGGCCGTGCCCGCTACCGTATACAATATCGTGTTTCGGTACCCGATCCAAATGTTTTCGTGCTTGAACAGCTCTTTGTAGCCGTCCAGGGTAAACCCCTTGGGAACGAACCATACCTGCCCGTTCGCCACCGCCGACGGATCGCTGAAGGAAGCGATGACGATAAAGTAAAGCGGATACATCAAGACGATCAGAAACATGGCGGCAAAAACGTAAAGCAGCACTTCCATCACTTTGTCGGACGAGCGGTTGTTGATCGGCTGCGCGGCCGCGCTAGCTACCGGATTGGCTGTGTCCATCTCCATCTCCTCCTTTCCTCTACCATAAGCTGTTCTCGCTGTATTTCTTCGATATCTGGTTCACCAGAATCAGCAGCAGGAAGTTAATGACGGTGTTGAACAGGTTGACCGCCGAGGAGAAGCTGTATTGGCTGCTCAGCAGGCCGATTTTGTAAATGTACGTGGACAAAATTTCGCTCGCGGTAATGTTCAGGTCGTTTTGCATCAGGTAGACCTTCTCGAATCCGACCCCCAGCAGGCCGCCGACCCGCAAAATAAGCAGCGTGATCGCTGTCGGCATCAGCATCGGAATATCGATGTAGCGGATTTTGTGCCAGCGGCTGGCCCCGTCGACCGTGGCCGCCTCATACAGGCTCGGATCGACCGTGGACAACGCGGCGATGTAAATGATGCTGTCCCATCCGACGTGCTGCCACACGTCCGACCAGACATAGATGCTGCTGAACCATCCGGCCGAGCCGATCAAATCGGGCGCATCCCCGCCGAACAGTTTGTACAAATTGCCGACCAGGCCGGTGCTCGGGGAGAGCAAGATCAGCATCAACCCGACCATGACGACCGTGGAGATAAAGTGCGGCATGTACGAGACCGTTTGGAAAAACCGGCGGAACCGGTTTGCCCGCATCTGATTCACCATCAACGCCAATACGATCGGAATCGGAAACGTAGCGATGCTGTACAAGCTGATAACGATGGTGTTCTTAATGGTCGTCGAAAACTGATACGAATGGAAAAATTTCTCGAAATGCTTGAACCCCACCCATGGACTGCCGTCAATGCCCAGCGCCGGGCTGTAATCCTTGAACGCGATCAGCACGCCGTACATCGGTTTGTACGCGAACAACAGCGACAGCACCACCGCGGGCAACAGCAGCAAATACAATCCCTGGTTTCGTTTGATTCGTCCGAACGTCCGCCTAAACCCCCATGCGCCGGATTTCATGACATCCCCTCCTTCTCTATCGTCTGCTCCGAGGCGCGCCTTCCATCTGTCCGGCGGCTTCAACGTCTTAAGTATAACTTCGCGCCTTGCGCGTTTACCGGACCAGAACCAGGCGGTAACCGGACTTTTGCCGCAGGTTTGCTGCGGCCCTCAGCCTGGATCCCCGCCGTGGATGAACGTGAATAACGGAATCCGGACCCGATATGGCACGATCCGGACTTTCCGCTTCGTCAAAACTCGAGGATGACCGGTTTCCCCTCGCTCCGCACCTTGCCCCGGATCACCGCGATTTCGCCGCCGCCGATCAGATCGGCGTAAACGCCGTCGGGGAGATCAACCTCCGCTTCCCCCGGTTTCCCTTTCAGACTGAACACCCCGGCCAGCTTCCGCTCTCCCCAGGCATACGTTCCGGCCAAGAGATCCAAAGCGTCATCGGCGTTCCAACGGCACAAACCGTAGGCCAGGATCGGTTTCTTCTTGATCGCATACAAGGTTTTGAGCAGCCAGGACAAATCCTTCCCCGCGCTCCAGTCGACGGGCTGGCGGCCGAACAAATCCGGGCAAACCTCGCTTTGCGTCTCTTGTCCCCCGTAGAGGAGCGGCATGCCTTTTAGGAAATACAGGAACGCCGTCCAGTTGATCAGGCTGCCTTCGTCCGAAATGAGCTTGGCCGCGCGAGGCCGGTCGTGATTTTCCAAAAAACGCAGCTTGACGTAATTCGCCGGATATAGGTGCTCCTGTTGGTTCAGCTTGTCCGCATAAGCGCTCAAGGCGTTGTCGCCGGACAAATATCCCGCGAACCACGGGTAGGTGTCGTAATCGTAGCAAACGTCGAACGCCTGCAGGATTTCGGCGTCCGACAGCGCGGTTAATCCCCGCGAACGCAAATGCAGGAGAAATTCCGGCTCGATCGACTCGGCAAGCCACAAGCAATCCGGTTTGACCTTAGCCACCTCTTCCCGCGCCCGCAGCCAAAATTCCAGCGGCAGCAGCGGAGCCACGTCGCAGCGGAAACCGTCGACGATCCCGGCCCACATTTTGAGCGTATCGATCTGGTAATCCCAAAGCCCGGCTTGGCCGTAATCCAGGTCGACGATGTCGCCCCAGTCGCCGACGCGGTTTCCGCGCTTGCCTTCCGGGGTCGTATAGAAATAGTCCGGGCGATGTTGGACCAACCAGGAATCCGGGGACGTATGGTTATAAACCACGTCGATGATGCATTTCATTCCGTGACGATGGATCGCTTCCACCAGGCTTTCGAAATCCTCGCGCGTGCCCAACTCCGGGTTGATTTCCCGGTAATCCCGGTTGGCGTAAGGGCTGCCCAACTCCCCTTTGCGCGCTTCAAGGCCGATCGGATGGATCGGCAGCAGCCAGACGATATCCACCCCCAACTCCCGGATCCGGCCGAGATCCCGTTCCACGCCCCGGAACGTGCCCTCCGGGCTGTGATTGCGCACGTAAACCGAATAAACGACTTGACTGCGCAGCGTAACTTCCGTTTCCTTTGCCATTGATGCGTTACTCCCTTTCTTATGCTGGTGAAATCGGTCCGCGTACCGGCATCGACGACTCGCGGACGACAAGCTTATGGGGAACGACGAGGCGTTCCGGTCCCTCCGCTCCGTTTTTCTTCTGCCGCAGCATTCGGAGCAGCCGATCCGCCGCCCAATACCCCAAGTGGTAGGCGCCCGTGTCGATGCTGCTGAGCGGCGGCACGGACAACTCGGCCAACGGCGTATTGTCGAAGCCGACCACCGCCATGTCGGCGGGAACGCGGAGCTCCAGGTTGTGCAGAGCGCGAATCACGCTCAGCGCCGTCATATCGTCCGCCGCAACCAACGCCGTCGGCCGTTGCAGGAGGCTCGTCAGGTAAGCCATGGCCCGATCGCCGCCGTCTCTCAGCAGCTCCTCTTCCAAAATCCAACCGGAACGCCAAGATAAGCCGTTATCCCGCAGCGCCCGCTTGTATCCGCGGAACCGGCATTCCACCGCATCCCGCTCCGTGGCGAGGCCAACGAAGCCGATCCGCTTATGCCCCAGCCGAATCAGGTGGTACGCCGCCTCGTATCCGGCCGCCTCATTGTCGATGTCCACGCTGGGGACGCCTTCCTGCTCGCTTCGTCCGATCAATACGAACGGTGCGCCGTTTGTGCGCATCCAATCGATGACGGCCTCCTTGTGGCGGCCCGCGAGCACGATCGCCCCGTCGACGCGTTTCCCTCGCACCAAGCGGGACATGACCTGCTGGCCCGCTCTCTCGCCCGAACCCGAGCCGATGAACAGGTCAAAGCCAGACCGGTTGGCCCGGGTGACCGCGCCGCGGATCAATTCCATGCCAAAGGGATGGTTTGCCCGCTCGGCTTCCGCCTCGGTCAGCAGCAGGCCGATAGCATTCGCGGCATGGGAGACGAGGCTTTGCGCCGTAGAGTTGGGCGAATAGTCCATCTCCTTCACGATGCTTTCGACCTTGCGCCGGTTTTCCGGGCGAACCCGCGCTTCCCCTGCCATCACCCGCGAGACGGTGGAGATGGAGACCCCGGCTCGGCGGGCGACTTCCTTGATCGTGACGCTCATATGCATCCTCCCTCCCGGCCTTGCGCCCCAAGGTTTTGCTGAATCATTTTAAGCTTAGCGGTTCACCCGTCCGTTTGCCGGACCACTTGGGCGCGGAATGCGGACTATTCCGCCGGATTCCGAAGCCAGGGGAACCTCATGGGCGCCCCCCTCGGCAACTGCCTGACGGTAAGCAGACTTTTCCTGGCGTTATCCGGACTTTCCGGCAGGGCAAGCCGGATAACGCCTTCTTTTTTTAAAGGTAGGATTTATAATAGGGATAAACACTGTAAAAGCGCATTCATGGCATCGGTTGAACGAATGGATGCGCGCGGGAAAGGATGCGGCGCTAGCAAGCCATGGGCAAATCGACGAAAAACAAACAGTATCCGGTCCGCCATTACGTCAACATCATGTTTCTGATTTCCTTTGTTGTCCTGATCCTGGACTTCGCCATCAGCATTTCCGCGATTTCGATCGTCAAGCAGCAATCCACACGTTATTTACAGGACACTGCCGACTTGTACATCCATCGGATCAATCACGATTTTGCCTATATCAACCACTATACGGGCTGGACGCTGGCGAACGACGAAAACCTGAAGGCGATGAACGATAGTCCCATGAACAGCGCGGAATTCTTCGAAGGGAACGAAAACCTGCACAAGCGTTTTAACGAGCTGCAGAAAAACTACGGGCAGGAATACAACTTTTTCGTGTATTTGAAGAAGCAGGATTTCTTCCTCAACTGCGCGCCGATCAGCATTCCTTATGCGGACTACCTGGAGCTGAAGGAACAAATTATCGCCAACGTGGAAGCGGACCGAAACGTGTACGAGAGAATTTATTCCAAGTGGACGCCGGTTGAGATTGGCGGCAGGTATTACATCACGAATATCGTGCCTTATCACGACAGCTACATGATCAGCCTGGTGTCGGCGGACAACTTGATCCGTCCCCTGCGTGCGCTGAATCTCGGCGAAGACGGGTTCGTCTCCCTCATCGACGATCGCGGCATGGCCGTAACCACTCCGGTGTCCAACAACGGCGAGCTGCTGGACGCGACTCCGCGGCCGTCTTCCTTACCGGATTTGTTCCGAGCCGGAACGACGGTCAACGGGGAGTTCACCAACGCCTCTTTTCACGTGAAGCTGGTCATCCAGTTCGGGGCCTTCGAAAAAATCATGATCGCCCAGCTCCTGATCCTCCTGCTGGCCGTCATCATCTCCTGCAGCCTCGGATTCATCCTGCTTTACTTCAGGAACACGGTGCTGCGGCCGATCAAAAGCTTCTCCTACAACCTGGCGTTCTGGACGGAGGAAGGCGAGCCGCTGGAGTTCGAAAGCAGCAAGATCATCGAGCTGGAGAAGGCCAACAAGCAGTTCATGAACCTGGTCGGCCAGATTAGGAAATTCAAAATCGACTTGTACGAACGGGAGCTGGAGAAGCAGCGCATCCAGCTGGATTACATGAAGCTGCAGATCAAACCGCACTTCTTCCTGAATTGCTTGACGAATATCTACAGCATGGCGCAAATGCAGTTGTACCGGGAAATCGAGCAGATGGCCTTGTCCACCTCGAAGTATTTCCGGTATATCTTCCAGAACGACGGCGACTTCGTGAAGCTGAGGGACGAAATCGAGCATGTGCGGATTTATCTCGATATCCAGAAACACCGGTATCCCGATGCCCTGGACTACCGCATCGATGAGGAAGCTCCCCTGGCAGGCGCCGAAATCCCGCCGCTCGTCCTGCAGACCTTCGTGGAGAACGCGGTCAAATACGCGGTAAACCGGGTCTCGCAGGTCCAAATCGAACTGGCGGTCCGGCTGAGGAATGAAGATGGTGAAGAGCGCATCGCGATCCGAATCACCGATACCGGCCCCGGATTCCCGCCGGAAATCCTGGAGGATTTGCAAAATGGGAACCCCCTGGATCAATCGGCGGGGACCCATATCGGAATCATGAACACGCTGCAGCGTTTGGAATCCCTATACAACGGTCAAGCGGCCGCGTCGTTCTCTAACCAGGAGGACGGCGGGGCATGCGTGATCTTATCTCTCCCGGCCTACGCCGGAACGAACAGGAGGAGCGTGGCTATATGAACGCTTTGGTCGTGGATGACGATGTTTACGTCGTCGCCGCTTTGGAGAAGAAAATCGAATGGACATCGCTGGGCATCGAGAAGGTGTATACGGCCAACAATGTCGCTCAGGCTCGCGATATCCTGCAGCGGCATCCGGTGCAAATCCTGATCTCCGACATCGAAATGCCCCAAGGGAGCGGGCTGGAGCTGCTGGCCTGGATCCGGGAGGAAAACTACGCCGTTCAGGCCATCTTCCTGACCAATTACGCCGACTTCAACTATGCGCAAAAAGCGATCGAGCTGCAAAGCTTCGAATATTTCCTCAAGCCGATCGAGTTCGATAAACTGATGCTGATCCTGCGTAAGGCGGTCGCTCGGTCCAAGGAGCAACAACATCGGGAGAAAGCGATTCAAGAAGGGGCGCTGTGGCAGAAAAATCAGGCGAACCTGGTGGAGTATTTCTGGCGGAAACAGATCAGCGCCAGCGCGGCCGCCCCCGTCAAGCCGGCGGCGGTGGCTCAGGCCGTGGAAGATCAACAGCTCGCCTACCTTCCGTCCGACCTCATCCAGCCGGTGCTGATTCACGTATTTCCCTACAACGGCAGCCTGGGTCGGGAGGAAAAGGGGTTATTCGACTTTGCCCTGGGGAACGTGTTGGGCGAGCTGCTGCAAAACCCGCGGTTTTCCGTCGAATCCCTTCTGGAGTTCAAGGAATATCATTGGATCGCGATCCTCAAATGGAACGACCCGCCGGAGCCTGCGTTACTTGCGGAGTTATGCGCTGAATGGATTCGCCGGGCGAACGCGTATTTGAATTGCGACGCCTGCTGCTGCGTGGGCCTCTCCGGCCGGTTGGAGAGAATCGGTCAGGTGCTGCACCAACTGCTGGCGATGAACGAAAATTTGACCAAAACCCGCAACCGGACCTATTGGGCGGAGCGCGACGATTCGCAAAAGCAACCGGTATATCTCCCCCCGGATTTGGCGCGTTTGGAGGAGCTGCTGCATCAAAACAATCCGGCCGCGTTTATGGAAGAAACGTCGCGTTACCTCAAGGACCGCTTGGACCGCAAGACGTTGGACACCTCCTGCCTCGCTTTGTTCCGGTTGGATATCGTGCAGCTCGTATACGCCTTCCTGAAGTTAAAAGGCATCGAAGCGCATAAGCTGTACGCCGCAAGGGCCAATGAGGAGCTGCTATCCGGGTCCCTCCATTCGATCGAGGACATGCAGGAATACGTGACTTATTTGGTGAATACGGCTATGGCCTATCGGGACTTCGCGGCGGAACCGAAATCGGTCGCCGAGGAAATCAAGCAATACATCCACGCCCATTACGGCGATGAATTGACGCGGAACGACCTGGCGGAGGTCGTCTATCTCAACCCGGATTATCTGGCTCGCTTGTTCAAAAAAGAAACAGGCGTTTCGCTCGGCAGCTACGTCATCCAGGTCCGGATCTCCGTCGCCAAGCAGTTGCTCGAAACGTCCAAACTGTCCGTGTACGCCGTGGCGAACCAGGTCGGTTACGCTAATTACTCCTATTTCTCCAAGCTGTTCAAGCAGGAGGTCGGGGTCACGCCCAACGAATACAAGAAGAATTCGCGGAGTGCGGCGCGGTGGCCGGTGGCGGAGCGGGCTTGAAGCTAGAAGAGCGCATGAAAAAGGGCCTTCCCGACGATCGGGGGGCCCTTGTCACTTGTCAATTCTATTTTTGCATCTTAAACGTAAATTTCCACTCCGCGGTGTTCCCGGAGTATCTCCCCCGATTTTCTGTAACTTTAACCTTTAATGCCTTATGAATGTCCTTGGTCACAGAGGACACCTTAATCGAAGCGTTGGCTGAACCGCTGTCCGGGACTTTATCCTGCTCTTCCACATACGCTTTTAACTTAAGACTCTCCGTTGATTTGAGGCTAAGACTGACGGTCGATCCTTCCTCAATTTCTTTACCATTCACCGATGCAGCGGTATACCACTCGTTGCCGACATGATCGTTCTCAACCAGTTCAACGCTAACGAGGGTCACCTTGAGTTTAACCGTTTTGGTTGCAGCCGACACAGGCTGAACCAAGCAAACAAATATAAATGATAGCAACAGCATAACCTTAAGTGCTTTTTTCATTGAGAGTGCCTCCCTCAAGTCATTTTAATTGTTCCGTTATCACCTTGGTTTCGCTTCCATTTTACTCCAATGCCTGAGCACCTACAATCCTTGCAAAAGCAAAAAGAAGACCACCGTATAACGGTGATCTTCTTCTCCCTTATTTATTTTCCTACCGACAGCAAGAACCTCTCCAAGGCTCCCGTATCCGTAATGCTATGGTTGCAGCCCTGGTTCTCTAGACAGACATAATGCCCGTACATGGAGAAGTTATCCGGCGAAGCATTGGCGGATTTGGTTTTGACCGAGAAAAAAGCAAGCTCCTGATGCCGATTGCAGAACAAGCAATACCCTTTCTTGTTGGTCGGCGTCAACCTGCCTTCGATGCCGATAAACCGGCCCTCATGCGGATAGACAATGAATAGTTTGTTCGTCGCGATATCCACCCAACTCAAGTACGTCACGTCACGAAAGTCGATGGAGGCGAGATCCGGTACTTTCAGTTTCTTATTTTTAGGGAATAGCTTCTCAATCTGCTTCACCGTAATCGGCGGAAAAGGCTCCAGATAGGCTTCTAATGCCCCAAGATACCTTTGGAAATCGTAAGCCGTCTCGAAGGAAGCGATTTGACCCAGCATCTGCTTCTGCTCCTCCGTCAGCATCGGAAAGGCCTCAACGATATTTCTAACGGCACTAAACCTTACGGTCTCCAGAACGCTTCGATCCGCGACGGTACGCAGTGTTCTCTGAAGAAATTCCGCTTGTTTCTTGATCACGTTATACTGGTGGTTTCTAATAAATGGTGTACTCATAGCTTTCAGCCCCTTATTTGTGATGTACCCTCAAAATCAATAAGGTGCAAAGCCTGTTATTAGAAACGATAAAGTTAAGTTTGGGCGATCGAATTCATCCTCTCGCACCCCACGCAAAGTATCGCCCTAGATCAGGCTTTGCATGAGGACTTCCTAGCAAATGAGCAATCGCGAATTGCCATCTGTAAAACCCCCAATTCCATTTTATAGGCAAAAGTATAACAGCAAGTTCGGAAAGCCGCAATTCCATTCCAAGTATCCTGCTAGATTCCCGCCGTGTTCTGCAAGACGATTCTCCAACCGTCCGGGTCGCATACGGTGATGCCCTGTTGCTTCCAATAGGGATTTTCAGGTTCGACTTCGGGGTAGCCCATGGAGCTTAATCGCGTGACAATTTCGTCTCTGGCGCTCCCATCCGGAATGTAGAAGACCAACAAATTGTCTTTGGAGGGAGGCAACACCGGAACGGCGTCCACATGCTGCGTAAACTCCAGGTGATAATCCACTCCCGGCAAGCCAAACATAACCCCGTCATAACCCTCATGTTTTGCGAAGGAACCTACGATTTCCAGTCCAAGCCCTTTCATATAGAACTCGATGATCTTATCGATTTGATGCGTCGGTCGTGCCACGCGGAACTGAACCGCCGGCATTTGCTCTGACCAAGGTTGGTTCATAGGAAGCCTCCTTCATTGGATACTTACTCCTCAAGAACTTGGATGACTTTGGCATCTGCTTGGGACGGATAAGATTCGTTGATTCCGCCTTTGATTGTGTAACGGATCTTTTGACCTGGTTTCAAGTTGGAGATGCGGGTGTTTAGCCAAATCGCTTCTCCGTCATAATCCCCCATGATATCCGTCCAACTTTGATTCGCGAACGGTTCTTCAAGCACTAAAACGCGGTCCTCAGCAACCTCCAAAATATATCCTTCCCCTTCCATGCGGTTGGACGTCTGTGGTCCCAAAGCGCAGCCGGCGCAAACCAGGATCAACAAGAAGAGCACCCACCCTCTTTTCATAGAGAACACCTCAACCTCCCAGAAGTTTTTGCAGCGCCCAGCTCACCAGTTACGGATATATCCCGCTTGTTTTAAAATCATATAGCTGTTGGAGTTCAAGTTGTCGATAGGCTCATCCAGGGAGAAGTATCTTAATTCAAGGCCTTCATCATCGTTGATGGTCGGTGTGCCATGGACACGAACCGCCTCGTAAACGGCTATGGCGTTATATACCTCATCCCCATGGGGGTACTTGTAGTAGAAATCCTCACCGGACAAATTCGTGATGAATGTCAGCTCTTCCGCTTGGAGCCCTGCCTCCTCAAAAAGCTCACGCCGTGCGGTTTCCTCAAAGGTCTCTCCGAGTTCCATGGAACCGCCGAGCGTTCCCCAATCCAGACTATCCGTCCGTTTCTGAAGCAGCACCTGTCCTTCCGGATTCTTGACGATGACGCTCACCCCAACCATGATGATCGGCCTTGTGCCGACCAGTTTGCGAAGCTCCGAAATGTATCCCATGAAATAAATCCTCCTGACCCTTCTCCTTGAAATATGGTATTATGAACGAAACCCGATGATCGGAGGCACGTGATGAATTACGAAAATTGCGATTTGATTCATCCAACTGGGGTGAAGGAGAAGAAGTTGGAAGTGATTGACGGTTGGACGATCAAATATCATGCAAACGGTAAAACCATTTGGTCAAAAGGAAAAATGGTTGGTGACCTGCCGGACGGGTATTGGGAATGGTTTCGTGCCGATGGAACAATAAAACGGTCGGGATATTTCGAGATGGGCGAGCCTGTCGGAGAATGGATCACCTATGACAGCAAAGGCAATAAATACAAATCTACCCATCGCAGTAAAGGCTAAGGCTATTTTCATTGAGCTTTTCCTTTCCCTCTCCCTAACGCATGCCGTTTACATGTTCATTACAAACCCCGTTTCTTCCCAATTTAAGATTCTTGATGATATTCAAAACGCATGACGTCACAATTTCTCCGTTATGTTCATCCAAATCAGGGCCTCTTTCTAACTCTGGATCATCCGGGTATCAGAAATTGGTATAAACTCAGAAGATCCTCCAGCTCATCCTTATAAATCAATCTGCAATTCTGCCATCTTAGGGCACCTTCCTTCGGGACTATTTTCAGTCCACCACAGTTCTCTTAAATACAACAATCACACGGTTGCCTAGTTATTTTTACGGCTTATATGATAGAGAACATGCTTGCTTAATGGACTATCTTTCTCAACTCTTGGATGATAGAACACTTTCACATAGTCCATCCCGATTTTTTTCATTACGTTTTGGGAAGGCGTATTGATATCCGCTGTGAAACTATAAACGTCATGAAACCCCAAACGGTTAAATCCATACTCTAAACAGGCTGCCGCCCCTTCCGTTGCAACCCCTTTACCCCAAGCCTCTTGTTTAAGCCGCCAGCCAATTTCGATGCATGGCGTAAAATCCGCCTCAAATTGGACCCTGCGAAATCCTATGAACCCTATGAATTCTTGAGTCTCCTTGAGTTCGACGGCATATAACCCAAAGCCGCATTCCTGAAATCCGGACAGGATGGATTGATATAGGCCATCTGTTTCTTCAGTCGATAAAGCTTTCGGAAAATATCTCATGACCTGTTCGTCCGAATTGAGTTGACGAAAGGGAGCCAAGTCGGCCTCTTTCCAGTCCCGCAAATGTAATCGAGTCGTTTCTATATATATCATTTCATACCTCCGGAAGAAAATTATGGAACAGCATCATAGTCTCTCCCTGTCATGGATTTGACTAACTTCCCCGTTCATAACAACTAGGATGTGATGGTATGGCTGCCGACTTATTTCATCCGCTTCATCATCGGATGATCTTCTTTGAGCTGCAGTAAGTCCCACAGGTTGCCGTATAAATCCTTAAAGACTGCCACGATTCCATATTCTTGTTCCTTGGGTTCTCTAACAAATTCAATCCCTTTTGAAACCATATCCTGATAATCTCGCCAGAAATCATCCGTGTTCAGAAACAGAAAAACCCTACCTCCGGCCTGATTCCCAATAAATGGCTCTTGCTCCGGTTTCGAAGCCTTTGCGAGCAATATTGTCGTACCCACTGAGCCTGGCGGAGAAACGACTACCCATCGTTTATCTTGTTCCGGCTGATAGGTATCCTCTACTAATGAGAAATGAAGCTTTTTCGTATAAAAATCTATGGCCTCGTCATAATCCTTAACCACAAGTGCGATATGGACGATGGATTGAATCATGATCTTTCCTCCTCAATTCTATTCTTAATTGTCATTTTCATAACTCACTGCTGTCCAGGCTGTTATCAAGGCTATCTCCGATGAGGCACTTGCAAATGATTGGTGTCCTGTTCATTAATGATAATGTCATCCTTAGCTATACGATCGTTCATCTTCTTGTTTACCGTCAACCGGTCTCCGTCACATCTCTTCCGTGAGTGTGGACATCAAACGCCGTAAAATCCTATTATAATCTTGAAGTTGCTTTTACTTTTGGCCTGAACCTTTATGCCTTCTCTGAGATCAAGAATCAAAACTCTCCTTCTTATCCAAACTCTTAAATAAACTGATTTTAATTTAAATGGCTTTACGATACCTCTCATTTCGGTTTCGGTTCCATCTTCGTGTTCTATCTCTGTTCTAATAAGCCACGTGTTACCAATCCCAATCTCAATATACTTCTTCAAGGAATCCTTGGTCAGAATCTGCTCTCCACCCTCAGATAATAATTGGTTCAATTCATTGAGATTGTTTTTCTTATCTGTAAAAAAGTAAACAATAATTTCCTTTTGCATCACTTGTCATCCCATTCATGAGTGTTAGTTTCATACTCAACCTTCTTCAAATGTACTTTCAAAGTAAGGACCCTCAGTCCCACGAATATAGTTATGAATAAGCTGTCTCATGGGTTCGGGAAGTAAATTGTGACGGTCGAGCTCATTTACGGGGATCCAATAAAATTCTAGATGACTCTCTTTCGATTCGGGATTCGTTCCAAGATCTAAATACGCTAGTTTAGTAGCAAACACATGATTTATTTCTTGATGATACACGCCTCCGTCTTCGTGGCTAGCTTCAACTGCTCCAAGATAAGCGCCAACCTCACTGGTTAAACCAAGTTCTTCATTGATTTCCCTATGCAAGGTGGTCTTCATGCTCTCATGAAATTCAACATGTCCTCCGGGTAGAAATGTATTATCCATTCCCTTACAATGAGCAACTAAGAGATGGAAATCCTTAATGATAACTCCTCGAGCCAGCACGTGATATTTGGTTATCGGAGTTTTTTCTTGCATCAGCCTAACCCTCCTTGATCCTCAAAATCGCTGCTGGACTCCATGACTATGTATACACAAAACGGCCCCAGCCAAGATAGCTCGTATCTTAGGTTAGGGCGTCTGTCGTCTGAGCATCTTCCATGATTATACATCTGTTCGCCAATACCAGCCACATTCATTTGACTATTGCCTAAGCATGTACTAAGCTATACATAGTCTAATTAGACTATAGTAGTAATGTGAAGGAGTTAGCTGATGATGAAGTCATTTCTAATGTTAGGTCAGTCGAATATGGCGGGCCGTGGATTTTTACATGAAGTCGATCCGATCTATAATGAAAAAATAAAAATGCTGCGTAACGGACAATGGCAGATGATGACAGAGCCGATCAATTACGACCGTCCCGTTTCAGGCGTAAGCCTGGCGGCGTCTTTTGCCGATGCCTGGTCGAAAGCCCATCCTGAGGAGGAAATGGGGTTGATTCCTTGTGCGGAAGGCGGCAGCTCCTTAAAGGACTGGCACCCGGAAGGCACCCTGTTTCAACATGCTTTGTCCGAAGCCCGCTTCGCCCTGCGGTCCAGTGAAATCGGTGGAATCCTATGGCATCAGGGGGAAAGCGACAGTTACGGTTCGCTGCATGAAACGTATTACGAGAAATTCGCTTTGATCATCGAAACCCTGAGGCACGAATTGAATCTAAAGGATGAAGTGCCGCTGATCCTTGGCGGACTTGGTGATTTCCTGGGAAAAAACGGTTTTGGACAACACGCGACAGAATATCGTCAGGTCAATGAGCAATTGCAGCGCTACGCCAATGAACACCCGAATTGTTATTTTGTCACGGCGGCAGAGTTGACCGCGAATGCGGATGGCATTCATATCGACGCGGTTTCGCAGCGCAAGTTTGGCTACCGTTATTTCGAGGCTTTCTCGAACAAGTGTCATGTCCTGGAGCCCCTCCCGGAGGAGGATCAGTCGCTGAAAGGGAAGCGCGACTACTCCAAAACGGAACAGATTTATCTCCATAGCATGGATTTGGCTTTGGGCAAAATCACGTACGCGGAATTCGAGGCGCGGATGGCGAAGGTGATGCAGAATTGATCCCCTTACTCATTCTTGGCTTACTGATCCAAAACCCCGGCGCCCACGGTTACGAACTATTAGCTTTCATGGAACAACGCCATTACAAGTATATTGTCAATTTCACGAAAGGCTCGTTTTATTACAATCTGCAGCAACTTGAAGAGAAAGGTTGGATCGAACAGATCCAACAGGAATCTTCAAGCAGCGGACGCGAAACCCGAAACTTCAAAATTACCGAGACCGGAAGGGTTGAATTCGAAAAATTAATGGTCAAATACAGCACCCAATCGGAGTATGTGAACCTGCAATTTTATGGAGCACTGCTTTTTGCCGATGAGTATGACAAGAGCAAGTTGCTGGAACTCATCCAATCGCAAATCGATCAGACGAAATCCCGAATTGCTCTCCTTGATGAATACCTGTCCAACACGCAGGAGGTTCCCGGCAAAATCGATTACTACCGCCGCATGAACGAAAATTCCCGATCCCATCACTTGGTGAACTTAGCGTGGTTTGAACAATTAAAGGCAGAAATAGAAGGAACCCCAGAGGCTTAGATGACGTCTTTCTATGCCTCTGGGTTTAGCTTTACTGCATATTTAACTCTTCGTATTTTTTTCAAAATGCTCATGCTTCTTCCATGATCATCTGACAACCCAGTAGTTTATCCAGCAACTTATTACTAATGATTTCGAATCCTATAATGGTGAGTATGATGAGTAGTAGTAAAATAATTTTGATACTTAACTCTCCATTATGAATCATAAAGATATTAACACCAAAATAGATGGTAACAGGTATTGTGACGAACATCTCTACCGTCCTCTTTACTGGTCTTCAAAACGTCCCTATGACTAAGCCGAAAAAAGCCGCAATATAAATAAGAAAATTCAGATGAACTCCGCCATAATGCATACATCCAAAGATGATTCCATATTCGAATAGGATCAAAATTGATTTTAAAAATCTATATTTGATTAGTGCGGCCTTCGGGAATGTTTGGTTAGCTTCCATATTCTGATTTGCCGTTGACCGTTCTTTCATTTCCTCGTTTAAAGTTGCCTGTAACTTTAGCCATAATCAGTTGTGCTTCTAAGGGTTCCGCACCATGAATTCTTTCTAGGAATTTATCCCGTTGCTTTCCGACTAATATGGTAACTTGTTTACCGCACCAATAAATAAAGACCTTATTATCCTTTGTGACTTTATAAGAAAATATTTCTTCAGCTAATCTATTATGCTTGTCTATTTTGTTCAATACGAACACGACCTATCCCATAAAATTTGGGGACTATACCGCAATCTTTGATCCGCAGTAGGCCCCGGTAAGTTTTACCTACCCTTAAATGGTACAACTCAAATCAATACAACGTGAAGGAAAAAACAAGTATAGTCGTGCTTTAGTGACTCCTCCATTTGTATTACGAAACGCCCCAGCCTTATTGCACTTATCAGAATAAAATAGTATTGCTTCCCGAACTCTCACTGCCTTAAGCGACAAACGGCCGCGACCGCGAGGCTTTTAGAGCATGAAGGGTCTTGATATTCATTATTATCGATAAAATGCAACTGATCGCAGCAAGTCCCATCCAAATCAATATGGAATGCGACATCCACACCTCTATCACGAAATAATTATGGTTTATTAGATAAGGCCAGATCATGACGAATACCAAAAGTATAATTTTTAAGATTAGTGCGATACTGCTTCTTGTTTTTATTCTGATCCTTGTCTTTTCATCATGAAGATTTGGTTTGATTCCTCTAAAGAGTTTAATGGCTTGGAGACATAAGACAACGACTGCGATTAGGGCTAAGGATGAAAATACCAAATCAATTAATAAATACTCGTCATCATACCTAAATTTCCTCATAGGATTTCCATTCATATTTTCATATATATTATTAGCAATAAGCGAGGGCGCCGTTGAATTCAGATTGGCCAAAACAAATATGGCCTGCCGCTTATCTAAATCAATAATAACCTTTGAGGAATAATTCGGATTAGATCCATTATGACTTACAACATTACTTTTCGTATCCACGCTCCATCCGAATGAGTAGTATTGATTTTCATCTACGTATCCAGCGGTTTTGATGTCGACTTGATGAGATTGTTGGATCGCATTCAATAGATGATCTGGAATATCGCCGATCCCCATTTGGGCATTTATCCAGCGTTCCAAATCTTTTGAATTCGTGACCAAATATCCTGCCGCGATATTCCCATAATATCTAGGAGCATCATATTCTAAGCTTCTTCCAAAAAACACGCGATATCCTTGGGTAAGTTGATCAGATTCCTTTTCCTGCCCTGTTGAAAAATAACTATCCCTCATTCCTAAAGGGACCAGTATGCTATCAGTGAGGTAATCCTGATAACGTTTGCCTGTAACTTTTTCAATAATCATCGCTAAAATATCATAATTCACGGTAGCATAATGATAGGCTGTCCCAGGATACGTATCTAATGCGATGTCTGAAATATTATGTATGGTCTTTTCAAGCAAATCCCCTGTTGTGCCTTCTGGAATTAATCGAATACTCCACGGCGGAATTCCACTGGTATGGGCTAACAACTGAGAAATCGTCATATTCACTTTCTCCCCTTTAAGGGTTGGCTCAAACCAAGGAATATACTTTGTAATAGAGTCGGAGAGAGAGAGGTAGCCTTCATTTTCTAATAAAATAATGGCCAAAGCCGTAAATGCCTTTGTCGTTGATCCCAATTCAAATAATGACTCTTCAGTTACCCTCTTCTTATGATTGACATCTGCATATCCGAAATTCTTAAATTCGGTCTTGCCCTGCTTTGATACGACCATAGCCACTCCTGGAGTCGCTGATTTGGCCATTATGGTTTCCACCATATGATCCGAATTGTCATAGTTCCCTGTCCTCACCAAACTCCCGAGTTCATCCCAACACACGATAGTAGTAATGATTGCGATAAGTAGGATGACATATCCCGTTGATCTGCCTGTTTTACTTCGTATTTTCTTCATTGTAGTCTCCCTTGACTGGGCTTCTTCCATGATTATACATCTGAACTTACAGAGAATTAGTTATATTTTTCACTCCGGAGTTCTTCAAGCATTAGACTCTAACCACTCTTGATAAAAAGACAGGTACTCATCCTTAAGATTTATATTCCGCACAGTACCTGGGTACAAAAAAGATCGGCATTATTTTGAACGGATTTTTAATGGTAAGTATATTTGCTGTTGGGCAATACCAAGCGCCTTATCAAAAGCACCACCGGGGTTTGGCATATTGCACATTCCACTTTTAGGAAAGTCGCCATATTCAAAAATGTCGCTGTCTTCTATCCATTGCATCATATAAGTAACAGTTTCGTTTAGGTCAGCATTGTTGTTTTCATCCCCTGTGGCAACTAAGAACATACCCCCTGGAAATTCAATGATATCGTAAGGGTCAACGTCCGCTTGAGTAACTTCATCCTTGATGGCTGATATAAAAACATTTTGCCCACACCCCCATGTTTCTTTATCGCCCTCATGCCATAAAAAGTCCGTAGGCTCGTAGATATGCTCTTGTACTAGATGGCGGTGAGACTCTAACCATTCGGCAAAACCGTTTTTGCCAAAGAGTTCATCGAATGTTTTCAAGCCTGATGAAACCGCACGGAACTTCTTGATCTCAATCCCTCGCATATTTTGAAGTTTGCTCATATTAATCATCCCCTCCGATGATACAAACTGTGTATCAGCTTATTAATTGCCTACACTTCTACAATTCCAACTGCCGTATATGGATAATCAAGCTGCTTCTTCACAACATTGGCCGCTTCCGCTCCAGCAAACAATTCAATAATAAATAGTCCTAAATCAATTGATGTTGTTACTCCTCCAGCTGTTATGATGTTACCATCCTTCACAATCCGGGATTTCATTACCTCTAAACAATAAGGTTCTAGTAAGTCATATACATTGGGGTGAGTTGTTGCTTTCTTATCTTTCAAAAATCCCGCAGCTCCCCACAATAATGAACCTGTACATACCGATATTTTATACATAGCCAGCTCGGCAGTCTTGATCCAGTCAATGAAGACTGCATCATCTTTAAGCGTTCTTGTTCCCATTCCTCCTGGAATAAAAACAAGATCATACTCAGATAAATCCGGCTTAATGACATTTACCTTTACCTTCATCCCAAGTTCATCCGTAACTTCCTCGACTACACCACAAATATCCCATGTCGTTCCTTTAGTCTTGTCAAAAAGGTTTAAACGATAGATAACGTCATAGAACCCGACAAAATCAAGGAATGTAACTCCGTTGAATAAAACTAATGCAATCCTCATCGAATCATCTCTCTTTCTATAACTTTGCAGGTATTTCCTATAACGTTCTTGTATCACGAAACGCCCCAGCCTTAGATCGCTCTTATCTTAGGCTGGGGCGAATAACACCTATTAAAGATTGATATGCATTTAATGATTTCAATATCAGTTCTTCATCCTTTACACCATTATGAACAAAAAGCTTAAGTGGAAAAAAGATCCCTTCCATGATTGATGTTCTTATATCCTCCATGAATTGATCATAAGTATATTCGCAGGGGATCTTACTGCAAATTGAACGGTAGTACATTTGAAAAATATGTAAGGTCATTTCCCCACCATGATATAAATCATGAATAAATAACATGACCAAGTCTTCTGTACAAAGCCCAACCCTGACTGCTTCAAGGTCAATTATGTAAGGCCTTGCATTACCTATTAACGGATACAACATATTGCATACATTCAGATCACCATGGATGAATGAAGTATGTTGATTAGTAGTTATACGTTCAATGTGTTTTTGAGCGTTCTCGCGTAAATTCTGTAGACTCTTCTCATATACTTCGAATTGATCATCTCCAAGGTTATATGTTTGAGTTTTCCTAAAATGAATATAATCTCTTTCCAAATAGCCAATATGCTTTAAATATTCCTCTGTACTCTGCAAATGCTGGGGAGCAGATAGTTCTCCCCTTCCCCAAGAGACCGCATGAAATTGTGAGATCATATCAATAATGGTTTTTAGTTTATCGGGGTCAATGGGTACCTCCCAATCTGCTATATTACAATGTGTCGGTGTTAAATCTTCCATCAACAATATACCTTCATGTTGAGTTTGATCATACTCATTGTAAAAAACCTTTGGAATGGATACATCCTTGTTGGAATAGTAATTGTAAATAATATTCTCATTTGGAACAGACGTAGATATCGTGTTTTTCTCTAATAAAGGAACAATCCTATTGTCTCTCGTGTGTACATCAATTTTATTCAGCGATGCCCGATCTCGAGTAATATTCTCTGTCCTTCTTATATCAAGAACCTTAAATTCATTTTGATCCCTTAATATCTCAAATAATTGATTGTCGGTTAATGGCATTTACGTTTCTCCAATCTTGCTTAAATTTCGCATAACGTAATTGTGTTCACACCGTCCAACTCCCTTAAGCCGAAGGGCGGCCGCGACGCCAGTTAAGTATTGGGATGGATCTGGCTGATCCCTCTTCCCTGCTACAGAAAACTTCTCCTTCGAATCAGCTCTCGATCCATTCAATCTCTTTCATTAACGGTTTAAGATCTTCTCCTTCAATCACGATGACTGTCATTCCAAGTTCTGATCCTGATTCATGTATTTCTCCTGGTTCCCAAAAAACTGCCTTTCCAGATTGAATGTGATATCTTAAGCCTTCTTTACCTATTACCCAGCCTTGACCATTCAGTACTATAAATAATTGGCTTATTGGCGCTGGATGTGGTCCTAATATTCCATCAGGTCCTATATATATGCATCCGATATGTATTTGATTGTTAGGTTGAATGATTTTTGAGAAGTTAGAATTTTTACTATTGAATTGAGTTATTTCTCTACCGGTTTCTTTATCAAAATCAAAGATTCTCAATAAGTTCACTCCTTAAAATCAACAAATTAAAAAGTGAAAATACTATTTACTGTTTTGATTCCTTTGTTTTTGAACCCTTCAGGATTTTCTTTAGCCTCTCTTAGGCTATACTCGTAGGAAATCCACTCATAATTCTCAAATCCCAATAACTCTGCAACTTGCTGGACCGGATTTCTTTCAAATAATTCTTCAAAATCGGAAACATAGAATACCTTTGTTATATCTAATGGGGTTACTGTCTTTTGTTGATATGGATTGCTATTTACCAAATCAACAAAACGTTCTCTATTATACTCATCTTGATTGATATCAATTTCTTCTTCCCAATTACACTCATAGTGGAATGTCCGTTTCCTTCCATCATAAATACTAATTGACCATCCATGATCTTCTGCGTTTATTAAGTGCACTAATACTCCTTTGTTTTTATTGATTAATCTCTTATTAGGCTGAAAACTGCGACCACTTGGAACAATAGTTACCCAGTTGTAACTTGAGGGATAAACAAATCCTCGCAACCAAGCTTTCTTCAATAGCTTTATACCTTCATTCTGATCTATAGAAAAAAGATGGTAACTCTCACTGAATTCACTCATTCACTTCTCTCCTCTTTTTCGTTTTTCATGGCTTTCGCCAGTTTCATATAACGCTGTTGTATTCACGAACCCTCACTGGCTTAAGGGGCCCCAGCCCCGGGTCCGACGGACTTAGCCAGTGCAGGGTTGTCTGCTAATTCCACTTCCTCAAAATGCCTCTTGCAGACCTAGGGCCGCAAGGCCCACCGCGTGAATACAGTGTTATCTGATGGCCCCGATACTTGAAATATTGGCATACTAATTGGTTTATTCTTGTTGATTATTTTTAAATTTCTCTTCAAATTGCTTATTTCTTAATTTAATTTCTTCGAGTTGATTTTTTATAATATTTGAGATCTTTATCAAGTAAATAATTCCACCCAGAATACATAATGCTCCTATCCAATAATTTAGTGTTAAATTTACATGATAATTCTCGGGATAAAACGAACCAGCGGCTGCTGATTGGTATGCTGCAAAACCTAACTTTGGGATTATTTCTTCTACGATCTTAGATATTGTGATAATACAAATACCTAAAATAATAAAGATTAAAGAGAACCTGAATTTAATGTTTTTCATGAAATTCACCGACCTTGAATTGAGATATTCTATCGCACTTCGGGGCTTTCAGATAACGTGCATGTATTCACGACGTCCGACGAAGTCGGATGTTTCCGCCTTCCCGAGGTTCATACAACGTTCTATTTATCTGTTTAGATTTTAGATAGGTACTTAACGTTAATCCAAATAAGATACTAAATAAAATTCCTACACCGTATGGCCCCAGAAAGTAAAATGAAACTAATAAAACAAATAAAGCTATTAGCATCCCAGCGATAGTCATAATTTAATCCTTTCTTATTGTTTGCGGAAATTTCGCCTAACGTTCTTGTATCTACGAACCTGAGAGGCATAAGGGAGCGCATGCGACCGGGTCCGACAGACTTAGCCAGTGCAGGGTTGTCTACTGATTCCACTTCTCTGAAATGCCTCTGCAGACCAAGGGCCGCTAGGCCCGCTGCGTGAATACGGTGTTAGGTGAAGGTTCTGACATCCTCGAAATACTCAAGCGTATTTTATTACATGTTCATACAAGGCAATACATATTCCATCAGGCATTGTCATACGCTTAACTTGATTAAATTTGTTATCTTCATATAGTCTTATAAGGTTAACTCTATCTGCATAGAACTCAATTCTTACGTATTTTTTATTTCGTCTCTTAGCTTCATTCTTAACCCAATCAATAATGTAGTTTGAGATTCCCATCCCTGCATATTGTCTACGCACCCCTAGTTTCTTAAGGAATAAATCTTCTATTTTATTCCCTTCAGGCCACCAAAACTCATTTTCTTCCTTTAACATAAAGGCTCCCGCAGGCTCATTATTATTGAAACAAATATAAAAATCTGTATCCACGTTATTCCGAATAAAATTATCATATTCCAATCCCTCTAAACTCCACATTGGTTTATCAATTTCCTCCAACCAAATCGCAATCTCCTTTAATATTGAAAGGAATAGTTCCAATTGGTTTTCGCTAACTTTTTCGATCTTTAATTTCATAGGTCACCTCTAAGTTAAGAATTTAATGAATTGAATTTTTATTAATCTTTCAGAACTTTCATCTAACGTGTTTGTATTCAAGAAACGACCCAGCCTTAGATAACTCTTATCTTAGGCTGGGTCGTTTGTTGTCTGAGCTGAGCTTCTTCCATGATTATACATCTGAAAACCAAAGGGCGATAGCCCTGCAGCGTGAATACGGTGTTATACGAACCGGGAGGAGGTGAGCACTCCCCCTAAAAGTGCCGAAAAACCCTTATATATCAACGGATTTTCGCGTTTGTAAAACCCTTCCAAAAGGCTGTAAATAACCCGAAATTTCGTGGAAGTTAAACGCAGTCGTACATCCAAATGTTTTACGAACCTCCCCCTGCTCACTTCGTATATCTGCTTTGCTTCGCATATCCAATAAGGGAGGAAATGCGAAGTGTCTCAACCTAATATGATCGATTGGTCAAGCCTGGTTCATTTGTTCCTCATGGACTGCAAGTCCAGAAACTTGGCCAAGACGACTATTCGCCGTTATCGGGACGGATTGAAAAACATCGAACAGCACTTAAAAACCCAAAATCTCGAATGGTTTGATTTGACTTCCGATTTGTTAAAACATCGCATCATCCCCAGTATGCTTGATGGGGCATTGTCCCTGAGAACCGTCAATTGCAACCTGGCTATTATCAAAGAACTTTTCGCGTTTCTCGTGGCTGAGAAACAAGCTGATTGCAATATTGCGGATGGACTAAAGCCTTTTAAAGTCCAACCCTCTTTGATGCATACTTTCACGGATGCTCATTTGACGCGACTGTTCACTCAACACGATCGTTCAACATTTACTGGCTTCCGTAATTACATGATGATGTTGATTTTGCTTGAAACCGGCATACGCCTGAACGAACTCACTCAACTCCAAATCACAGATGTTCTATTAGATGAAGGAATGGTACGTGTTCGGCATGGGAAAGGCAGAAAGGCCAGAATGGTGCCGATTCAGCGAATTGTATCTCATGAGTTACATCTTTATTTGCTGGAGCGAGGAACGTTGTACACGGATCGGCTGTGGATCACGTTGGACAATCGCCCATTCGATGAAGGTGGCATTCGAACCATGATTTCGCGGATATGCAAAACCGCAAACATTCAGGATGTTCAATGTTCCTGCCATACTTTTCGCCATACCTTTGCAAAAAAGTATTTATTAAACGGTGGCGATATTTTCTCGTTAAAAAATATTCTCGGGCACTCACGGATAGAAACAACTGAAATGTATGTTGAACTTTTCTCGCGCGATTTGCAGATCCAACATGAGAAGTTTAGTCCGCTGGAACAGATCATTCAGGAATTCCCCTCTATCTTCACCGAAAGCGAGGTGCATGGGGAATGACTATCGGACGCAGACAAAACAAATTAACAAAGGTCGATAAGGCGAGCGACGCCAAGCAACAGTTAAGCTATAGCGATCTGCTTCACTCTTTTATTCTCGATTGCAAATCAAAAAAACTTTCGCCACTCACGATTCGTTTTTATCAGGATAGCGCAAAACAATTGGAAGCTGCCTTCCGGGACCAGGAGATTGTACTGGATATTTACTCTGTCACTTCCCGAGATATTAAGAATCATTTTATTGCCTATCTATTCGAACAAGGAAAATCGGACAATACCGTAAATGGACGCATAAAGGCCATTAAGCAATTCCTGAGATATTTATTTGAGGAAGGCTGGCTCCTTCAGAATCTTGCAAACGAGATTCATGCCACCAAAGCTGAAAAGTTGATGATTCAAACCTTTACCAAAGAACAAGTCGTCGCCTTGTTGGAGCAACCGGTGCGAAATACGTTCTCGGGCTTTCGGGACTACACCATGATGCTGGTTCTTTTTGAAACGGGAATGCGAATCAGTGAATTATGTAATTTGAAGATTGGCGATGTCTTTTTTAAGGAACAAGAAATTCGTATTACAAAAGGAAAAGGGGGAAAAGCCCGCCGCGTGCCTATGCAACAAACGTGTGCTAAAGTGATACGCCGTTACCTGGATATACGTGGAGACTTGGAGACGGAAGCGCTGTTCGTAAACTTGAACAATGAAAAGATCAGCACCCGAGCGCTACAGGAGAAAATGCATGATTACGGTCTTGCTTCGAGCATTAATGGGGTAAGGGTATCCCCTCATACCTTCCGGCATACGATGGCCAAGTTCTATATCTTAAATGGCGGTGATCCGTTCACGCTCCGGCGAATATTAGGCCACGCCACGCTTAAAATGGTCGAATACTATGTTGAGCTATTTAGCAGCGATATTAAGCAACAGCACAAAAAGTATAGCCCGGTTGAAAACATGAAACGTATTATTTGAACCTTGCCATAAGCAGCAGCGAAGGCCATTCACAACGGAATGGCCTTCGCTCTTCAACCTGATTGAAATATTTAAATCAACCTGTTTTGATACAGTCGGCGCACGGGGGAAGATTTCGCATGCTTCGATTTCATTTCTGGACGCCACAAGTTAACGTAACGCTTCACCATATCCTGAGAAGTATGGCCGAGAATATCTTGCAAGCTATACGGATCGCCCTCATTGATAATGTACATTTTGGCGAAGGTATGCCTTAACGTATGAGGACTTACCCGAACGTTAGTGATTCCGGCATCTTTACCGTATTGATGTAGAGCTCCTTGAAAAGAGCGAACACCGAGCGGACGACCATCCAGTGTGACAAAAAAATGAGATGAGTGGATGTCCCCTCTTGCTTTGATATATCGGATTAAGAGCTTACGCACATCATCACAAAAAGGGATGTCCCGCGGCTTCTTGCTTTTCCCAATGACACCAAGAAGCTGATTCTCTTTAATATCGACCTGATTCATTTTGAGTTTTGTGATTTCGCCGACGCGCAGTCCACTGTCGCAAATCAAGGATAGAATGACAAAATCACGAAACCCCGTAAACGTGTTTTGATTCGGCTGCTTGAGCAGGGCTACAACTTGCTCTTCGGTGAAGGATGGAATGGTTGGTTGATGACCTTTGCGTGTTCGTAAGTGTTCTGCCGGGTTGTCTGGAATCCAGCCTTCTTCGTATAAAAATAAAAAGAAACGCTTGATGGATTTAATTCGATTATTGATCGTATTGAGCTTGTAGCCTTTTTTCTCAACCATAGCCATAATAAACTTATTTCGCAGCAAGTCAGTCGATACATGATAGATGTCGGCTTCGATCTCTTGCTCTCGCAAAATTCGCTCATAACATTTCAAAGTGCTCATTTCAAACTTTACGGTATCCTCGCTTGATGTTTCAGCGCGGCGGGCCTGAACAAATAATCTCACGGCTTCTTCCCACGTTAGCCGATAACCCGCGTTGGAAAACGATTCTACATCGTATAAATCATTTCTGCGTCGTTTATTCGATCTATCACTCTGACTTTGCCGAAACAGGCTTACAACATTTCCGCTCATCCTCGTCCCTCCAAACAGATGTACTCTGAAATCCCCCTCACTATTCGTTTCATTTTCCGGACAAAACCGGACCCTCTAAAAATCAATTTGTCAGCGTTCTATAGCCTCAGGCGAAGCAGATTGTCAGATTGAAATGCTCCCAAAGATCCGATCACAGCGTTTTCCAATGATAAACTTGTGCGGTTACTGCGACAACCAGATCAATCCACTTTCACCGGGCCTCGATTAAAACTAAGTTTTGGTTAACCGGCGAGGCCCGGATTTATTGCTATCCCTTCCCGCCGGGTCTGTCCGAAAGTACACACATGAAAGTCGCTTAAAGAGAAGCATATTGAAAGTGCCTTTATTACATGGATAAGAAGCAACAAATTCTCCCACAGCAAGCTGCGGGAGAATTCATTTGCTTCCATGTTCTAACTCCTGTACCTTATTCAATATGTCCCCTCCCGGATCACAATCCTCCGCAGCTTCTCGCACCAATTGGATATAAGTGGAGAATGACTTCTTGGTTATCTCATCCTCACATGTTACAACAAATCGCTCTAACTCCTCGGCGTAATCGCGCAACTTGTTCGCTTTAACCCAATTCTTCATTTGATTCTCAATGTTTTGTTTTAGTTTCTGTTTGCGAAGAATGTACTCTTCAAGTCGCTGAAGCTCCTGCTTCTTGGATTCTTCTATGGCTTCAAGACGTTCCTTCTCTTTTTTCTTTACTTCATATTCGCGCTCAGCTATATGTCTAGATACGCTTATCCCAATGGCATTTTTCAAACAATCTATGAGAATCTCACCTATTTGTTTTTCAAACGGTCGATCCAGGGTTTCATTAAAACAAAGGGATTGGGCCGTTTTATTTCTGTGTGCGTAACCGAAAATCTCTGTGAACTCCATCCTGAGCAAACCACTGGGGATCTTTTCATACATGGGACTTAAACCCGTCATACTTCCAGATTGTAAATTCGACAAAAAAGAACGTCTTTTGACCATAATTTCGATCAATGAGGCGGAATACTCATGGTCTAGTAATCGTATCCGGATATTGTCCTGTTCTCCTGCAAATACGTCCACCCTCCCACCCAATTCACTAATTGCATCAATTAAGCTATTCATAATTCCATATGTCCGATTGGCTTGCTTATCAGATACGTCTATGAACAACACAGCTTTGTTCCTGCGGTTTTCAACCTTTGAATTCCTTAGCGAATATGGATCAATCTCTTTATAAAATTGATGTTCTTCGTCACGTGCCTTGCGGTAAGCAATCTCTTCCTGATATTCTATGATTAACGGATGTAGGTACTTATTGTGCTTCACAGCTTGAATATCCTTGCACCATTGATTAAACTTGGTCATTGATTCCGGTATTAGCAGTTCAATTTTATCAAGCTCTTTTAGCTGATTTATCGGATAATTGTTCATGTCCTTTAGTTCTATAAAACCATGTCGCCACACCACTATTCGACCTCCTGACCGGAAAAAGAGAACCCGCCTCTTAGCAGATCATCAACTAATTCTTCAAGCTCAGCTTCAGAAGTCATCCCCTCAGGCACTAAGTAACGGCTCAAGTTATCATTTAGCAATGCTGAAAATGAGCCTAAGAAATCCGAGTTCTCAGGATAATCATATTTATATAAATACCTATTTCCATCTTTATAATGTCTATGAGAAAATCCCGTTCGGCTAGGAAGCCTTGACAAATGAATTCCAACAATGCCCGATCTAATCTCAGTAAGTCGATTGAAGTCCTCCTCGAATTCCCCCTTATAATTCTTCCGCTTGATCAGCCTTGAAATATCTATAGTAAACTTTAATTTATATTTCATTTCTTTCACTATTTTATGGATATTCACAACATCCTCTGCTGTTTGCATCAAATACTTTGACTTTCCACTTTGCTTCTGAGGTCCATTAACTAAAGCAATTTTTATGGTTTTATATTTTTTTAGGCTTTTTTCGAGAATCGAGTACTGCTTGAAAAACTCCTCTTCACCATAGGTTTGAGAGCGTAGAGGGGATAACAATTCCAGTGTGTCAGGCATACCATACTTGGAGAATGTATCCATCAGATTCTTTAAAACAACATCAAGTCGTGCTGCGTCTTTCCATAACAAATCATTGTCTTTCTCATAGCTCAGGCGCAAAATGTACGCTTCATTTGGAGCAACCTTTAAAGCACCTGTTGTCGTTTCTAGAAAGGTCATATTACTCTTGATATCTACAGGGTACATCATGCCTTTCGTCGTTACCGGCACTAACACATTAATCCGTTTTACCAGGCTCACTCTTCCTGTAGAAATACATAGATTTACATACTCAGGCCAGTAGCCCTCATCACTTGCATCATCAAATACCCATACATACATGATCAGCATTTCCAACTCGCCTTTATGACCATTAATAAAAGGACGATGTTCGTTCTCTCTATAAAGAACATCCATATTAAACGGATTATCATTGTATCTATGGTTGTAACGATTGATATAATAGAAATGCTCTGATTCCCTGGTATAAATGCGTTCAATGTACTCATCAAAAAAAGCACCTGTATAGCTTTGAGCAAACTCGAATAAATTTACGCCATAACTGCGGTACGTCTCTTTTACCCAACCAACCAGATTGTCATCCAAATACTTAAATCCGGAAATGGATGGTTTTTCTGTCTCTTTTGCTTTTATCTCTTTTGCCAGAATGATCAATTGATCTCGATACTGCTCAATTTCTGTTCCTTTCATTTTTGTACTGCTACAGAACTTATGAATCGTATCCTCATAATCCTCGGCACTGTAAATAAGATGAACGTATTTTCGTTCATACATCCATGACTTCAGTAATCGATCTATCCGGCTCTTTGTTTTTTTGTAGTATTGAATAACAAAGTCCTTACTTTCAGGAAAGAAGCCTTCTATCTCTTGGAAGATTTTTAATGCTGATTGTTCTGTTTTGATGTTCTCATAATCGTATTCTTCCGGATTCAGATAATGATTAAAATAATCCATGACATACTTCAGAACCGCGGACATATTTTCGGAATGATTTTTAAAATTGAATTCATCAAGGTTATCTTTTTTCTTCATCTTTATTATGTATTGTTCAACTGTAAGCATATAGTCCCCTCACTTTCAAATCGTCAGGATTCAAATACATAAAATTTCAAATCCATAGGCAACTTATTAATGATTTTCGACAGACGATAGGAATTTCCTGTGATAAAGTGTGTATAGTTAGTAAAAGTGGGGAATTAGGCATAAATAAAAACCCTTCCGAAGAAGAGTTTGATTTGAGTATATGGTACGGTCGAGAGTGCTCGAACCTCCACGGGGGGTTAGCCCACACGAACCTGAATCATGCACGGTAAAGGGAACCGAGCGGAAATCATGTCCCTTTAGGGGAACCAAAAAACTGCAGAAAGCCTACAAGATCAAGGGATTTCGGCGTTTCACATACCCTTTCCTAGTGCCACAAGGCGTCTCGGGAAATCATCAAAAAGTGAGCGAAACTGGACGTTTGAGAGAACTCGGAGAGAACGACACTCGAATCAGCCCTGCTCCACTACCATCGACAAATTTTAGCGGAGCAAAATTAATCGTTTAGCAGGAGTAAGTAGTCCTGTTTAACATTCTTCAAAATGAGGGAATCTAAGCTATCTTCAAAATCATAGTATCCCCACTCTTGAAGAGTGTTCCGAACAAATTCTTTAATGACTTTATCAATATTAACATCTTCATCTACAGTTGACGTCCAAATCGAATTACGGGAGTTAAAATGTACATCTGACATTGATGATGAAAAAACAACATCAGTATTTATACCCTCTTCTGGAGAATTACTTAACGTAATCCCTAGCTTTCTTAATCTCTGGCCTGAAACAATCGGACTATTTACGACTTGAGCTACTGAAACTAAACAAAGTGTTATTAACCAGTTAAGCGGAATGAAAGGGTTTATCGCCCTCCATTGGATCATTGCAACACCAACGTTATCATATCGAACTTGAAACACTGGGGCAGTTGTATCTTGCGTTTTACATGTTACTGAGACAAAATCTTTGCCATAGCGTTTTGAACCCACGTTTTCTGGATAAACGGACTGTAATACTGTGGTCGCCCAGTCAAATATATATTCCTTTTCATTTGTATTGAAGCTAGAGTAACCATCATCGTAACCGGCTACAATGCTCAACCAGAATCCATCTGCGTTAGCGTGACTTGCCAACGAAAGATAGCTATGAAAGTCATCTAATGAATTGGGTTTCGATTTTTCATTTTCTTGTATATCAATTAACAGATTACTTTCTTTTTTTTTAGTTATTTCTGAGGCAGTTACATTGAGATACTTTAATACCAGCTCTTTTATTTCACTAGTACTTTTGAACACATTGTAGTAAGAATTGTCTCTAATAGAACTTTGGTAAGCTCTCAGTGCTTCGAGTTGCATTGGGTCAATGGTAGATGGCGAATATTTTTTGTCTGAAAAATATAATGCTACTGGTTTTTCTGAGGATATAAACTGATTGATTTCCTCCACGGTTCCTGATTGGTCTTTACCCGTCGGACTACCAAGCTTTGTCCAAAACATGGCTATCATAATATCGGAATTGTGGAGGATCTGTTTATTTATGCTTTCTTGCGGACGTATATTTATTTCAGGAACAGTATCTGTCTCCCACATCCTGGGCATATAGATTAGATTAAAAAATTTTGAATGATCCCTGTTCCATTGAAGAACACAATCTCTGACTATCTCTCTCTCTTTCTTCAAATCACCCGGTGATGCAATTACTATTTCATAAACTTGCGCTGAATAAGCCAACTAACTCACTCCTAGAGTTATCATAATATAATAGTATCAGATATCCTAAACACCTGCATAAAATTATCAAACTATACTGAATACTCAAGAGGGTGTCTCCGATATCTCCGATATGCCGTACTTGACCTGGCTTTTGACCTTTCCTTTTGTTCTTGTTCTTTGTTTTAATCGTCTGCACTTCCGGAATGGCTTATCATTTCAAACTTCCTGGTCTTTGAAAAAAATCGGAACGCAAATAAGGAAAAGTGCGTCAATGTAACCTAAGACCACTTAGCTGCAGCTCTCGGCTCTTAGTAGCCATCGTTCGCTTACTCCGTATGACTGAACGAGCCTGGGGAGCCAAATAGTATCTTTTTATGAAGGACTAGAAAATAGGGGATATGGTATTATTGGAGAAAAACGAGAGGCAGCGTTAATAGTTCCTTAATCTAATGATTCGCATTAGCCTTATCGCTGGAATGTCGCCGTTCACGTACTTTGTCGGTGCATTATTCACCGTCAATGACGTGAGCGTAAACACTGGAATTTTTTCCGCCGCGATTCAATAAACGCGCCTTCCATTGAATCGCTCCACTGCAAAGTTTGGCTTCTTCGCTCCATAACGCCTTTAACCCACCAGCAGCATCTTATATAATGAAAGCCAGCTCTGCTAGGCTGTGTATTCTAACCTCATGACAACAAAATCATGGAGGAAGCTAACTTTAAAAAGCAACAAAAGTACACGTTAATTTATCGTAACGTGTAGCCAGTCGCCGATTATGTTTCAGTTTATTGAAGAGGCATTCGACCAAGTATCGCTCTTTAAACAACCACCAGTCGGTCGATCGTTGAACGGTACGATGTTTACAACTGGGAATCACAGAATTCGCTTGCTTTTCCACCAACAACGAGATGATTTTTATCAGTGTCATACCCACGATCAGCTAAAATGTGTTTGCCCTTGATATCAAGGGACTGCAATATCTCGTAACCCGCCACACAATCGTTGATATTGCCTGCCGTCACTTCCATTTGGAGGGAATTGCCCAGAGCATCCACAACCGCGTGAATCTTGAAGGTTAAGCCTCCTCGAGATCGTCCGATCGCTTGAATTGCTGCCCCCTTTTGCTCCCGCGCCATATTGGTGAGCACGGACGATGGAGGCATCAATCATGACACTTTCGGAATCAGGTTCAGTGGACAGCACCTCTAGCATGCGATCGAATATGCCCGTCTTCTCCCATCGGCGGAATCGGCTGTGGACGCTGCTCCAGGAGCCATAGTATTCTGGCAAGTCCCGCCACGGCACTCCTGAACGGATCACCCAAAGCATGCCATTGAGCATCTTACGGTTATCCGTAGCAGGGCGTCCTCTTTGGAGTTTTCGTTCTAGCGGCAAAAGATCTTTTAGTTGTTCCCATTGATCGTCTCGTATCGTCTTCTCATATGAATAATTTACCAAACCATTGCGGGTTTTAGTAGTTTGAATACACACCCTAGTACATAGAACTATTCAATTCTTTTAAATCCATAAGTCTCTAATTGGTTCCTGTCTTTTGCATTTAGTTTCGGCACAGCCCATATTAATGAATATTTAGCTCTGGTGCTTGCAACATATCCTATTCGTTTTGATTCGCCTTCCTCTTCCATCCACTGTTTCCAATGCCCACCGATACTCTTTTGATCTTTACTCGAAACGACCATTACACTTTCGAAACCACAACCTTTAGCAGAGTGGATTGTATTAATTCTTATTGACATAGAGGTCTCAAGCATTGATATCGCGTCGATGGCACTTTCTGCTGTACCTGAAGGTGTACGTAAAATAGGTAAACTATTAAAATCACGCGGATTTTCATCATATTCATTTAAATTTTTATATGTATTCAGCAAGATAGAAGGGAGTTGTTCCCTTGCTGTTTTATACCACTCACCATATTTTTTATTTTCAAAATTATTTATAAAAGAGTTTGAGCAACAGGCTTGAAGGAAATCCTTGATAAAAATCCGCCATCTGAATGCAGATTTAATATCAATTGGACAAAAATAATTATCTTTATTTTTCGATCCACCTAACCATTTTTGCAATTGCTTTCCTGCAAGTTCTAACGCCATTATTCTAGTTGATTGTTGTTTCGCTTTCCAAAGTTGAATTGCATCTAATATCAAATGAACGCTTCTTTGATCTAAACGTACTTGCAAATTTGATTTTAATGAAAGTTGACGAACTAAAATAGAGGAACTTTCAGGTTGGATATTGAATAGGTTTAAGAATGACAAATATTTTTCTTGAAGTACTTGTAAGTCATCATATTCATAGTAACAAACACTATTGTCACTTAATTTATTGTTGGTTCTTCCTGCTATTGTTGTTGTGATAGAAGATATACGATTTGATACATCAACAATCGGTTGACAGCTTCTAAAATTATCAGTTAATTTATAACAAATAAAGTTAGACAGGAACTCCTTTGTATATGTTGGGTTGGCATTCTTAAAATCGTAGATGGCTTGATTTAAATCACCAATAAAATGAAGTATGTTTCCAGCATCTTTTAATTTCTCAAGGATTTGAATTTCGATCCACGATAAGTCCTGACACTCATCAATTATAATTATTGGAAACCTCTTGGATATTATTGAAGCTACTTTTATATTTTCTTGCAAAGCCTTAAAAGCAATGTTATTCATATCTTCAAAATTTGCAAATCCATCTTTTAAAAATTTAACTTTGTCACTTATGAGTTGTTTCTTAACGTATTCAATTTTATATAACTCGTTATTATTATATTTATTTCGAGTATCTTGAACAAATCTCTGAAAGTTTTTTGAGTTATAGTATTCAGTAATAGTTAATTTGTAATTTTCGGAGAATTGTATATAGTAATCTTTTTTCTGATAATCATAATATATTTGATTTGCGTAAATACTTTCTTGTTTTCCAACTCCATAGACATAGGGAATTTTTGACTTATAATTCTCTAGCCAATGATTTTTAAAAGTATCCATCATTTTATCAACCAACCGATATGAAAAGTCGCCATTTCTCCCATTATTACCAAAAAATTTGTAGCCGAATTTTTGAGCAATAAATCCATGAAGAAATCCTGTTAGTGTCCCAATATAGTGTGGGTGTAATGAGGATAGTTTCGAAAATTGCTCAACGCGATTTTTTATTGTTTCTGTAGCTTCATTTGTGAACGTTAGTACAGCTATTCCGTTGTTTCTATCTGTCCATTTGCTTATTTCATATGACATCTTCATCCCAACAACTTCGGTTTTCCCACTTCCAGCGCATGCCTCTAAAAAAATGTTTTGCTTAATTGAGGAAAATATATATTGGAGCTGCTGCTCCGTCTTTTCTGAAATGCGGCAAACATACCGCTCTTCCTGCGACGATGATTCCTTGTTTGGATTATGAGAACAACTGTCGCAATGAAGAGGGTGGTCTTTCCTGCATAAAACTTTTGACAGTACCTCTTGCATTTCTTCTTTAGTCATGTAAATCACCACCACAAGACCAAATTACTGCATCCTCAATATATTTTGGGACATTTATCAGCTTGCTGATATTTTGCAATATTGCCGTCGAATTAGATTTTTCTGAAGCAATCTTAAACAGTTCATTATTGATTTGAGTTTCGATTATTTCTGCAAATTGTTGAGCAAAAGTTCCTTTACCTATATTCTCATCCTCAATATGCTCAATAATAAACTTTGCATCCTCACTCAAAAGATTCTCATCAACGTATTTATTATCGTACTCAATAATTTTTTCACAATCCTTACTTACCTTTCCATTTCCAGTAGGCCACAAAATTTTAAGCGTTTGCGCCATTAATTTTGTGTTTTTTTCCATAGCAAGATCATATTCAAAAGTTTTTAATGGCGAATGAAATAATCGTGCCCACTTGCTTTTGTTAACATCTTCAATTAATGCTAAGGCGCTATTGTTTCCTTTTGAAGTATTACTGGGAAGTGGGTATGTCTCGATTAACTTTTTTTTGGGCCTTCCGTCATCACTCAAAATTGGCATTCCAACTTTATCGAATAAAGAAATTTCCGTTTTCCCCGGATCATTATCAGTAATACCAGAACAACGGATTGGTAATGTTTCTTCTCCCGAACTATCATCACAATCGGAGAACAACTTCAAAAAATGTTTAAAATTAATGCCATTTATATTTATAACTGAGACCCCTGCCTCTTCCAAGGAACTCGGCAATGGTTTTTTTGAAGTTTCAATTACTGAAATATTATATTTTGCCAGCGTTATTTGCGCTAACACAGGAATTAACATGGCTTCACTGATACCTTCTACTAAAATGATTCCTTTTGAAAAAAGTAACGTTGATTTTGTAACATCTAACCACCGATTTAAATAACCTTTACTATTGCCCATATTGATATCTTTCAAAGCAGTTGCAACAAAATTCTCATCCTTTTGCACGATATGAATTAAGTTGTCTATACTTATTGATGAAGCTAAGACAGGGGAATGTGTTGTAATGACCACTTGAGTATTATGCAACATATCTGTCAACTGCTTTAGGTACTTAATAAATTTTACTTGCAATTGAGGATGTAAATGAGCTTCAGGCTCCTCAATCAGTAATACCGTCACCAAGTTATTGTCTTTTAGCAACTCAAGTTCGGCGAATACTGTAGCGATGTATAAAAGGTTGTTGTAACCTAGACTATTTGTTGCAATATCTCTGAACTTATTGGGATCCGTCTCTCCGCTAAGAGGAAAAAACACCATTTTAATACTCTCAACCACTTTATTAAAAGTTGTCTCTGCAAACTGCAAATTGACACTTTGTCCAAGATGACTTCCCAAGGTTTCCACTAATTTTGTGTTTATGTTCTTTTTAGCTGCTTCTATTTCATTATAGTTCCCATCAGCATTACTAGTGATTATGTCGTTAAAACCTTTGACGCTATCGACAAGTTTCTCTTTATTATCACCATATTGCTTTTTTAAAAGCTGAGCAAGACGAGATTTTTTTCCGTTCACTAATTTCTCTTCAGCATCTCTTAATGGTGGAAAATAAATGCAATCAATACATTCGAAGGTTTCTTCTTCGAAAATACTTGCTTTTGATTGTCCTCCCCAAATTTCTTTTTTATAGTAGCCTTTCCGGTTGGGATTGGCGTTTACTTCTAAATGGAGTTGTGCTTTGAACTCAGCATCACACCATGATAAGAAGGTTACTTCTTCATCTGGGGTTAATGAATCAAAGGTGATATCAATTTTAATATTTTCAGAAGAAACTTGTTTATCGAGCGATATAAAGAAGTCATCCTCCGATATATTCATATATGAAAACTCATTTTCTTTGAGAATTAACCTCAATGCATTTATTATAGTGGTTTTCCCTGATCCATTCTCACCGACTAAAACATTAAGTCCTTTGTTAAATTTTATTCGTGAGGTTTCCTTCGCATTTTTATACCCAGCCACTTTTAGCTCAGATATGTACATTACCCCACCTCTTTCTAAGCCTTTGAAATTTGATATACGTGTTAGAACTCTGGAAAGGTATCTTCATTCCCTTTATGTTTTGTACTTTTGGCTTCTGTCTTCAGGTTATATATAATTTCCACTTCAAAACTGACAACCTCAACAATTCGTATTTCATTGTTCTTTTCAAAATTAAACAATGCATAGTTTGTATATTTTCTATCGCTTACACCTTGATAAGCCACACCATGAAATCCAATTTCAGCACAGCAATTACCAATATAATTGGTTAGTAGATAAGCCTTTTTTAAGGGCTTACTCTCTTCGTTTATCTCATTAAAAAAACCCTGGAAACTATGATCAAACAAACCGATGTTAAACAACTTCAATTTTTTTCTCGTTTTAAAAAGAGCAATGTCAATATTTTCATCGTTTAACGGATGAATTTCATACGGGATGGCTTTCATTCGATTACTCAGATATAAAACAGATATGCCAACAGCATTATAACGTCCGTGCTGAGGCAATCCCTCGGGTGGATTCCAGATTTCATCTTCTCCAAATACATGTTTCCTATCTTTTTTTCGTGCCCTTCCCCTGAAAAGTTGAGTCCCACTTCTTAATGCTATATAGTCTCCCTTTTCATAATGTTTTTGCAGAAGATCATATACTTTTTTCCCCGTTTCATGCTTATATGCCAGAAGAGGATATTTCAAAAGATGCTGTTTAAACTCATGGAGTTCCTGCCAACTAAGATCAATATTATATTTTTGGGCAAACTGAGAAAACTCAATAAAGTCAAAGTCATCTAATCCAAATACCGAATTTGTTTCATATTCATCATATACTTGATCATAAGATTCAAAAGTACCTCCATCCGGATTATGGGAATAATCAATTGGCTCTTCACCATAGTGGCAAGTTTGACATCGTAGATGTTCAAGTATTAGCTTTTGGAACTTATCGTCTATTCCTTCCCCCCACAAAAAGCTTTCAACGGATTGTCCTGCGTTGTTTTCAATAAAATTACTCGGGTCTTCTTCATCTTTATTCCAACGATAAACATCATAATCAAGCTGCGCGCCAACACATTTGAAACACCCATAAATTTTTGTTGAAAGCTTGCCTCCGATTAACACGAAGATGGGTATGATCTTCTCTTCAAAATACTCTTCAGGATAATACTCAACGTAAGCTTCAAGCTTTAAATTACACAGTAAACAATTATACTTTGTTTTTTCTGTTTCTCTTATGATCCGAGGTCTTCTGCTAATACTTACTTTTATATTTAGCCTGTTAATGACTTCGATTAGATCGTCAAAACAACTCCTGCAAATGACGTAGCACTCGTTCATATCTCCCACTCGCCCATTTAGTAAAATTTAACATGGTGCAATATTTTTCATAATTCGACATATCTGATCAAAATCCTTTTATTCCTCCTCTTGTCTGTGAGATCGCACTGATAATTCGACGATCACGCACATTAAAAGGAAGCAAGCGGAAAGCATGTCCCTATAGAGGAACAAAAAACCTCAAAAATCCTATAAGGTCAAGGGATTTCGGCGTTTCACACCACCTTTCCCCAGTGCTACAAGGTATTGCGGGAAATCATCGAAAGGCGACTAAAATTGGACGTTTGAGAGAACTCGGAGAGAACGACACTCGAATCAGCCAACTCCACAACCATCCCAAATGTTATTGGAGCAATGGTTTTGAAAATTTCAGGGCTGTCCCATAAAGTAAGATTTGGCTCGCTTTGCGAACAACTCATTTGAGAATCAAAGAACATATATGAAAAATAACGGTGTATAGGGAGTTATCCCTGCGCCGCTTAGTCTACTGCCGCCTTATTATAAATTTATAAGCGATCGAAATCCGGCCGACCTCAAGACTCACCTCAGTCGCGAAGTATCAGGAGGCTAAATTTATTAATCGGTCAACCTATACCAGATCACCTTACATCGATCGTTAGTCTTCCGACGACAGTTCAATTTCAGTAATGCTTTCTTGTTCCAGCCGAATTCTCCGCTCCAGCATGGTTTGCATTACTGGAATCCAAGCTGCGTATCCAGGGTCATCCAGAGCCGCTTGAATTCGAGATGCATATTCATCAGATACTGAGGCGGCCTGCCGCTCGTAATTCAGGAGGACGGCGGAATTCATCCAAATTGGCTCCAACGAGGGAAACAGCCGAGTTTTGATAAATTCAAAAATGCGGATGCCCCCTAGATCAATATCCCCCCAATGCATGATTGGAATGGGCTTATCTCCCTTATCCACTGCATTCGACAACATTTTCAGGAAGTGCTGCAAAAGTCGATGGGGAAATCCCCCCGTGTAGATGATCAACTCTTCAGCAGCATATAATTCACGTTGTTCGACCCATTGATGGTAGCTGGACAAATTCTCAATCGTAATTATTCGACGTGCATCGGTAGTCATATCGTTAATGAGTTCAACCGTCTGACGGGATAACCCAACACCACCCATCAGTTCTTCTGTAGAAATCCAACCTCCGCTTTTACTCCGAGCCCTGAGAGGACCGCATAGATAAACATACTGCGGATTACGGGTTAGTCCGATGAAATCAAGCCATTCCTCATCTGTTTCTCTCTGTTCCCCCGAGGCTTGCTTCACTACATTTAGCAGTCGTTTTAATACTTCCCGTTCCAGATGCTTGGAATCCTGAAATAACTGCTGGCTAAACAATCTGAGTGAAACAACCTTTCCGTCAAGCTTCGACAGTTGTAGCAACGTCCGCACCAGATCAACGTAGCCAGATGGATTATCCAGATCGAGATATGACGTCTTTCCTTCCAGTAGTCCTGCCCGAACCCTTTCTCCCCAATCTGCAACCCAAGCCCACGGATGTTGTACAAGAGGTTCAAATATCTCTCGTAAGCGATTCAGTTTTTTTCTAAGCGACATTCTCCCGGAAAGAGAATAAGCTTCAACAAGCATGTCCCAGTTGAGATAAATGCGCTCAACTTCTTGAAAATTACTGAACTTTCCCCATCTCAAAGAGATGATTCCCTTGTACTCCAAATCAATCAGGATCTCGTTCATCCATTGACGTTTCATAAAATCCATTTCATCTGTATAGTCCGAGTTAAACGGACTTTTAGACATGACGAGTTGCGGCCGTTGTTTGCCAGGCTCTCCGCTTTGGAAGGACTGGCTCTGTTCATATTTTTCCAGAAGCGTACTTAGGAGCTTGCGAGAAAAATGTTGTTTGAAGGCCTCCTCCAATCGATCCGATTCAATCTGCACTCATTACCTCTCCTGTCTCTGACATTGGGGGGTGTTGTCTAAAATAACGTTTCTTGCCGCTCGGCAATGTCCATAGCCCCACTTATTTCATCGACATCGTCGTCCAAAGTGATATCGTGTGCTTTATCAGTTTCTGATTCGTCAAGCTCCTCCCAACGATCAATCATATCCACGTAGCATTGATAGTTGTGCTTGCTGACAAACAAGGTAGTCGACACTTCTGGCGCCATATGCTGCATCTTCTCATCAGGAACAGCGGCAATCAATTGCAACCCTAATCTCTTGATTAACCGAAGGCTTGATTGAATTCGTTGCTCGTCCATCTTGTTGAACGCTTCGTCAAAAACGACCAGCCGCGATGTCTTATTGTTTGAATACAAGTGATGAAATGATGCTAAAATAGCAATATAGAAAGGCGTTTGCGTCTCCCCGCCAGATTTCTCCTTCAACACTTGCGAAAATCTGGACTTCGCCCCATTGCCTGAAGTAATAACTATATCGAAATCCAGGTACTGTCGATAATCTGTAAACTCATCTAGTTCACCAACCTCACCCCGCACCAGTTTTTCAAACAATTCATGAAGGTTGGCTGTACGCTCGCTTTCAGGAAGCTCAAACAATGAACCTTTTTCCATAAGCATAGGGTCCATAATAGCGTCATAAAACTTTTTATAACGTTCATTGGCTCTTACTTCGAAATGATACCGATCATCCGAAAAAGGAAAATGACGCAAGGCATAGTTAAGCTGATCAAACTCACGACGGGCCATCTCAATAGCTTCACGCAATTTGAAAATAAAGTGTGATTTAAACTCTTCCTCGGACTCTGCTCGAGCCGCTTCCACCTTTGACTGATACTCTGGAATATTCAGATGCTCAATCGTTTCAAATAACTGATCGTAGACCGTATTTTCTTCATCATGAATATCGGCGCTACTGGCATTATAACGAGTTCGTAATGTAACAACTGCTTTGAACTGATCATCACGAAGTGTCTGCTGCCCTCTCCAACTGCTTGTATAATTCTGCAGCTTTTGCGCGGTGGGTATTGTTTGCTTCATGGCTTCTTCATATCGTTGCACTGCCCGTTGCTCGCATTCTAAACCCCAATCGTTTACCCATTGATGGCAACTTTCCTCTGCATCTCGGATCTTGTTTTCTTGTATGTGGACACTGGCAACGCCTTGCTTGCATTCTTCCTCCAGCTTTCCTTTTCTCTCTTTATATTCTCCTAGTTTGGTTAGCCACTCCTGCTCCTGCTTGCTCCAACGCCCATACTCACTTTTTAAACGCTCAGATTCTGTCAAATCCAGCGTTCTTAAACTGTTCCGATCTTGTTCTAGCTCGAAAGCAAGCTTGTCCAGTTCCCGCATAAGACCCGTATTTGCTGCAAGACGAGCATATTGGGATTCTTTTTCCTTGGTTAGGCGCATTCGAGTCTGGAAAACACTATGCAATTGCCTGCGATGGGCATGCGCTTCCTGGAGCTCTGTCAATTCAGCTCGTCGAATTTCCAACTGGCGAATAATTGCCTTTGCCCCCATATACGGAACTTCATACTGCTTCTTGGCCATTTGTCTCGCTACATAATTACTGTATACCATACAACTCTTCGTTACCGCAGTACGATGGCGTCGAAGCTCTTGTTCATTTGCCGCTTTCATAACCCTGCCAAGCAGATGCTCAACGTGAGCCTGAATGACAGGATGGATAGCTTCCACCTCATGGGCTAATGCCCCCTTCTCGGAAGTGCCAAGAAATCTTTTTTCCTTTTCAGTATCTACCAGACCTACGCCTTCCAATTTGTACTTCCACTTCTCCTGCTCATAAATGCGTAACGCTTCCGAAACATAATTGGGCTCGACCAATATGTCAAACCTCTGGGTATTGAGGTATCCTTCAATAGCGTTTCGCCATTCCTCATCCATCAGTTCGGTCTCTTCGCAAAAAATCCATACCTCCGAACGGCCATTTAATCTTTCCTCTAATAAAGCTTTCAATTGGCGAACCGGTTCCGAATAACTGCGCCGTTTCTGTTCCAGTTCTCTAATAACCCGCTCCAATTCCCGAATTTGTTCTTCGTCGGCTTTAAGCTGTTCTTGTAAACGAGACTCGCCAACAACAAGGCGCTGATGCCACTTCGACAATTCGCCTCCTATAGTCTCCAATCGCTTCTGCCATTCTTCATCCTCATGCTCTTCCAATTTCGAAAACCGGACGATTTCCAGTAGACATTGCAACGTCTCCTGATGCTTATTATTAGCCGCTTTTTCCTGAGTTTCTAATATCCAGTATTCATTGTCAGACCAACCGATAAGTTGTCCTACAAGCTCAACCTCTTGTAGCAGCTGATTTTCATACGTTTGTTTAAGCCTTCTGGATTCCTCAAGCTTTGCTTGACCTTCCTTTACTTTCAATTCAAGCTCTTTTTTTCTTTTTTCAGCCGCATTATCTTGCCAACGTTGGTACGCTTTTTTGCTTTCCTCGCTTGCTTCTTGGCGCTTGGTTTCTGCTAAAGCAATATTATCCACATTCAAGGCTAACTGTTGCTGCGAGTGGGCCAGGTTGCGCTCCTTTTGTTCTTTGTATTCACACTCTATCTCTAATCTCAAACGACGAATCACATAGTCCTGCTCCTTCGCCGTCTCCCGGTATCTTACATACATCCGATAACTCTCCTGAATGCTCTGCAGTTGTACTTTTCGTTCCTGCAGTCGCTCCAGTTCCAGTTTGTACCGTTCGTGAAGTTCAAAATTATGCTTTAACAAATCTAATTGAAGTTCCCGTCGGTCAAGAATATAGTCATAGACAAAATCGCGGATGTCAGAAATCGGCTTAAACGAGAGCGCCTTAGTGAATACTTTGAAGAAACGTTCAGGTAATCCTCCAGCCCTTGCAAGCAGCGCCTTTAAGTAATTGGACTTGTTACGTTCAAACAACGCTTTGTTTCGAACTCCTCTTTTTCCAATCGTTCCAGATGCGCCGCCATAACGACGATGAAACTCTTCCCGATTCAACAATTCGTGACGAGAGTTTACGAAATCAAGCTGTTCCAGCCTGGTTTCTGCCAGTATAAAATATTCTTCATCGTACGTACGATCCCGATAAACATCCACGGCAATCCCAATAATAAACGATTCCTGCTTCTTTTCGTCCAGAAATTCGGAAACGATGTAGGTTGTAAAATCCCCATCACGAAGAAACGAGCGTTCGTCGTTTCCGATTTTTCCTTTTAAGTAATTGATATAGCTCCTTTTTGCTTCATCTGTAGCCGCATTAAAACGAATTAGCCGCTGATCAGCAACGAACAGAACTTGAAGTGCGTCGATAATGGTAGATTTTCCAGCTCCATTTTGGCCGGTGATAAGCGTCTGTTTACCAAACTCTATGGTCACATCCGTGAAGTAATGCCAGTTAATCAACCGCAGCCGCTTCATCCATTTCATCCAGTATTCCCCCCTTCTTTTCTGATTCATATCGTTCAAGACGCTCCGTCAATTGTTTCATCTCATCCGCCTGGATTACATACATCCATGTGTGGAACAGCTTAAAACGGGCATCATCCGATCTCTGTTCCGCATCAAGCGGTTCCATTAATTGAACTTGGACACATAATCGTACTAGCCTGTCTAACACGGTAGGCTTAACCCATTCCATTTGAAAAGTCTCATATTTACTTCGAATATCATAGAGTGTCACCATCGGGAAATCAGCCAGAGACAATCCCTGTCTCTTTTCCTCATACAAGATCCGGAGGATTAGCAACCAAATCGTATGATCACGATCGAGCCTTTTTCGCAATCGGCTGTCATAAATATGCAAATAAACGCATTCATGCCGTTCATCGACAGTTAATTCCCAACCTAAAAATTGAAAATAGGAAGCTAAGTTGGTACGATTCCGACGTATTACCGCATACATCTCCCTTTCCTTTTCCTTGACAAGCATATTCACTTCTAATAATCTGTTTATTGCTTCCCGCACTTTTTCACGTTCCGAATCGCCTAATTCTTGAAACACCATTACGACTGCCCCCCTCTCCGTTTAATGGTGTGGTTGTCGAACCGATAATTACCGATTACAAGCACTTGCCGATCGGTCCGACGCTGAAGGCGAAACGAAGACCCGCCGTCGTTGCCGTATAAGTAGACATATCCGAGTAAAATAAATTCTTCAGCATTATGAGGAGCCAGTTCCATTAGTTCCATTTCAGTCCTGCCATCCAGCTTTTGCAATACATAATCATTGACTTTTTTGCGAGTTATAGCTTTACGCATTTTTTCAACGCTTTTTTCCTTCAGCTCCTGCCTTATGTGCTCAGGCATATCAATAACAATATGGGCCTCTGGTTGATGGGGTGCCCTTTTCCGCCGCGGCGGCAACAATGAGTGATCAGATAGCGCTCTGATCTCACGTATTGCAAATATCCGATCTTGTTCCTCAGATGGCGATACCTTGCCAAGCAATTCTAGCAGCTTAGCGATTTGCTGTTCTGTTCCTTCACTCTGCTGGCTCAAATAACGAGCTCGTTCAAATGAAGAACGTAAATACTGGTTGTGACGGACATCAATTTGATAAAATAATTCATCCAGTCCAAGGAAAGTTTCTTCGATGAAAAACAACGCTTGACGAACTGCCCTTTCAGCTTCCTCCAGTACGGCGTATAGCCCGCTTTTCACCCCGTCAAGAGCCGCTTCTTCCATTATTGCCGAATCAAGCAGCCATTGCTGCACAGTATTTAAAATTTGCATACGGTACCGGGCTACATGATCCGATGTTTTAAGACGGTGATAGCTCTTATCAATAATTTGTGATTTATATTGTTCAAAGTGATGATCCAATACATCTTGAATTGAAGTTTTACGAACAACCTGTTCCATATGAGCTTTCATATTGTTATACAGCGCGATGAGTTCTTGTCGGAACTGTGCGCTGACATCAGCAGCGCTAAGTACCGCAGAACAAGGCTGTAGCTTGGCAGCTTCACCTGTGAGCGATTGATATATAAGAAAAGCAAATCGCTGATATTCTACCGATTTTGCTTCACATAATTCCTTAAATAGACCGATAAGCTTACTGGAGTAATGAGGCAACACCAAATAACGGTCAAACTGACTGCGAGTTTCAACACTAATCCAACGCATGGTTTCCAATCGTCTGAGAATAGCATTTGCTTTCGCCCGTGTAGCCTCCTCTAATGAAATTTGCTCAGGTTCGCGTTGGAGCAATGGTTTTTCATCATGATCCGGTTCGTGGATAGATTGGCCCAATTCTTCGTGAGTCTCAAGCAATTCCTGAATCAGGTCCCTCATCACTTCATATCGAATGCCAAACCGCTCAGCTTGAACGTTCTCATAAAGAAGCAACAAAATCTCCGCATAAATCTGTTTATTCGATCCCGTTAACAATAAGAAAAGTCCATCGGGAATTACATCAAATAATTTCACACCACTCAGCTCATTCCCTGAAGAAAATGACAGATTATTTACTGACAGAACACCAAGCTCTCTAGTTTATAGCAAAATAGACTCAGGACATTTAGCCTTGAAATAGAATGACAATTCCCCGACCCAATTCCAATATCCATACTTCCATCCAAATTGAATGCAAGCCACTATGATATATTTCTACATTTTTCTTATTTTTCCTGCATCTAAAGCCTCTTGACTTACTAATCATCTTGTAAGAGTGAAGAATCACTTAATATTCACGCCACACAAAAAGCAAGCGAATCTGCAATAGACAGGTTCGCTTGCTTTTAATTAACGATCGGGATTGATTAGGGGACAAAAACCTATCTTTCAAAAAACGGTAATGGCTTAATGGCGCATGTGGCAGATAAGGTTCTTTCAGCAAACTGATTTCCTCTTCCGATAAATGGAGCGATACGGCGGTGACCGCATCCTCTATATACTGGATCTTGGTTGCGTCGACAAGCGGAGCGGCAATGACAGGCTTCGAAAGCAGCCAGGCGAGCGTAATTTGGGTCATGGGAAGACTGCGGTTTCCAGCCACCTCGGCCAGCCTGTCAACAATCGTCTTATCCATATCTGGCTTGGATATGAGTTTGCGCTCGCAGACGGTCCGTTTTTGCACGTTCGGTTTGCGTTCAACCTCCCAGGGCGGCGATAGCCGTCCGCGCGCCAATGGCGACCAGGGTGTGACCCCGTTCCTTCCGACTCGCACAGCGGCAGCATTTCCCGTTCTTCCTCCCGATAAACCAGATTATAGTTATTTTGCATGACAATGAACCGATGCCAGCCTTTGGCGCGCTGGATTTCTATAGCTTCCATAAACTGCTTGGCGTATAGGGTAGAGGCGCCCAGCCAGATCAATCCACTTTCACCGGGCCTTGATTGAATCTAAGTTATGGTTAATCGGCGAAGCTCGGATTTTTAGTCCTTCCCACCAGGTCTGCACGAAAGTATACACATGAAGGCCGCATAAAGAGTAGACTATCAAAAGTATCTTTAATACATGAACGAGCAGTAAATGAATCCTCCCCGCAGCTCACTGTGGGGAGGATTCATTTACTGCCATGCTCTAACTCCTGTACCCTATACATTATATCCACTACTGGATCATAATCCTCCGCAGCTTCCCGCACCAGTTGGATATACGTGGAGAATGACTCTTTTGTCTTCTCGTCCTCACATGTTATAATAAATCGCTCCAGCTCCTCGGCGTAATCACGCAACTTGTTCGCTTTATACCAGTTCTTCATTTGATTCTCAATGTTTTGTTTTAGTTTCTGTTTGTGAAGATTGTACTCTTCAAGTTGCTGAAGCTCCCGCTTCCTGGCCTTTTCTAAGGCTTCAACACGTTCCTGCTCTTTTTTCTTCACTTCATATTCGTACTCAGCTATATATCTAGATACGCTTATCCCAATTGCATTTTTCAAAAGGCTCTTTTCTAAAAGATTGTTGCTTTAAAAGGCATATGATATAATTAGACCAGAACATTCGTTTGGGGAGGATGAAAAACAATGGACTGGCATTCTGTTTATGGAGATTTTAGCGATTTGCCAAAGGCTGAACAGCATCGGTTATTCCAAGCTATTCAAGATACTCTTTTTCCTGAACCGAAAGAGGATATTGCCAATATGGTTGGGGACATTCGAGAAGTCCGTTTCAGCAACGGCTTGGCGTGTGTCCATTGCGGAAGTGTATGTATTAAACGGAACGGGAAATATCGTTCTCGCCAGCGATACTTATGTAAGGACTGTGGCAAATCGTTCAATGACATGACAGCAAGCCCACTCTCTGGAACTCATCACCCCCACAAATGGCTGAAGTATTTTCAGTTGATGGTCGAAGGAGTTACCCTACCCAAAATCGCAGAACAATTGGATATACACGTTTCTACTGCATTTTATTGGCGACACAAGATTCTAAATGCTCTGCGTTCTCTTGGCTTTTCAACATTGCGTGGAATCATTGAAAGTGACGAAACCTACTTCTTGGAAAGTGATAAGGGTAAGAAATCAATCTCGCATCGAAAGCCTCGGAAACGAGGAGGCAAGGCTAAAAAACGTGGCATCAGTAAAGAACAAATTAGCATAGTTGTAGCCCATGACCGCAACGGCAACATTATGTCTAAATTAGCTGGACGTGGGCGTATTACAGCAGATGAAATTGAGCAGACATTAGGTACATGCCTTGATAATGAAATTGTTCTTTGCACGGATTCTGCCACAAACTATAAGGCATTTGCGAAGAAGAGGGGCATACCTCATGAAATCATCAACTCCAACAAAGGAGAACATGTTAAAAAAGGCGTTTATCATATCCAACACGTTAACGCATATCATCAGCGTTTAAAGAAGTGGATGGAAAGATTTAATGGGGTCGCTACAAAATACATGGATAACTATCTCATGTGGTTCCGCTTTTTAGAATTGCAGAAGAAACTTAACAAGAAACTACAAACAAAATCAATGGTGTTGGATGCGTGTAAGAAAGCTAATTTTACACTTGTTCGCACATTCAAAACTGCGTAAGGAGCGATAAAAATGGATAGATGTTGTCAAATAACCACCGAAAAACCAACACCGCCTACTCAATGTCCTGTTTGTTTACAAAAGGGCAAAAGTGTTCAATTGATTACGCTCAAGGCATTGCTTAAGCCAACAGCGTTAGAAACTATTCATCCTGAAATGACTTACAATTTTTGCACTAATGCGTCTTGTGATGTTGTGTATTTTAGTGGTGAGCAGACCTTTGGCAAGGGTATGCTCAAAGTCTCGGTGTTCCAAAAAGACGATGCGTTGGATGTACCCGCATGTTACTGCTTTGGATGGACGAGAGAACGGTTAATACAAGCTGTTCAGGAAAACCAGCATCCAATTGACCATATAAGAGAACAAGTTCAAGCTAATCGTTGTGGGTGTGAGGTTAATAACCCCCAAGGAGCCTGTTGTTTGGGTAATGTCACTACATTCATTCGGAGTCTTGACAAGAGTTAATCTCTTGTCATCTCAATCAGCAACAATTCTTACGAAAAGAGCCTTTCAAAAAATCCGTGAGAATCTCACCTATTTGTTTTTCAAGAGAGTGATCCAGAGTTTCGTTAAAACAAAGGGGTTGCACCGTTTTATTCCTAGATGCATATCCGAGAATCTCTGTAAACTCCATTTTGAACAAACCACTGGGGATCTTTTCATACATGGGACATAAGCCAGCCGTCATACTTCCAGCTTGTAACTTTGACAAAAGAGAACGTCTTTTGACCATAATCTCAATCAATGAGACGGAATACTCATGGTTCAGTAAACGTATCCTGATATTGTCCTGCTCTCCTGCACAAACGCTCACACTCCCACCCAATTCACTAACTGCATCAATCAAGCGATTCATAATTCTATATGCTCGATTCGCTTGCTTTTCGGATACGTCTATGAACAATACAGCTTTGTTCTTGCGGTTTTCCACCTTTGAAATCCTTTGTGAATACGAATCAATCTCTTTGTAAAATTGATGCTCTTCATCACGAGCATTACGGTAAGCAATCTCATCCTGATATTCTAGGATCAACGGATGCAAGTACTTATTGTGCTTCACAGTTTGAATATCCTTACGCCATTGATTGAACTTGGTCATTGATTCCGGCATCAGCAGTTCAATTGCATCAAGCTCTTTTAGCTGATTTATCGGATAATTGCTCATGTCCTTTAGTTCTATAAAACCGTGTCGCCACACCACCTATTCGCCCTCCTTACCAAAAAAAGAGAAACCACCTCTTAGCAGATCGTCAACTAATTCTTCAAGCTCAACTTCAGAAGCCATCCCCTCAGGCACTACATAACGGCTCAAATTATCATTTAAAAATGCTGAAAACGAGCCTAAGAAATCCGAGTTCTCAGGATAATCATATTTATATAGATACGTATTTCCATCTTTATAATGTTTATGAGAAAATCCCGTTCGGTTAGGAAGCTTGGACAAATGAATTCCAATGATGCTCGTTCTGATCTCAGTAAGTCGATTGAAGTCTTCCTCGAATTCGGCCTTATAAGTCTTCCGCTTGATCAGCTTTGAAATATCTATAGTAAACTTTAATTTAAACTTCATTTCTTTTACTATTTTATGGATATTCACAACATCCTCTGCTGTTTGCATCAAATACTTTAACTTTCCACTTTGCTTTTGCGGTCCATTAACTAAAGCAATTTTTATAGTTTTATATTTTTTCAGGCTTTTTTCGAGAATTGAGAACTGCTTGAAGAACTCCTCTTCACCGTAGGTTTGAGACCGCAATGGGGATAATAATTCCAGTGTATCAGGTATTCCATACTGGGAAAACGTGTCCATCAGATTTTTTATAACAACATCAAGCCTTGCTGTGTCTTTCCACAATAAATCATTGTCTTTCTCATAGCTCAGACGCAAAATGTATGCCTCATTTGGAGCAACCTTTAAAGTACCTGTTGTCGTTTCTAGAAAAATCATATTACTCTTGACATCTGCCGGGTACATCATGTCTTTCGTTGTTACTGGCACTAACACATTAATCCGTTTAACCAAGCTCACTCTTCCTGTCGAAATACATAGATTTACATATTCGGGCCAGTAGTCCTCATCATTTGCATTTTCAAATACCCATACATACATGATCAGCATTTCCAGTTCGCCTTTACGTCCATTAATAAAAGGGCGATGCTCGTTCTCTCTATAAAGAATATCCATGTTAAAAGGATTATCGTTGTATCTGTGGTTGTAACGATTAATGTAATAGAACTGCTCCGATTCCCTAATATAAATGCGCTCTATGTACTCGTTGAAAAAAGTGCCTGTATAGCTCTGAGCAAATTCGAATAAATTCACACCGTAACTGCGGAATGCCTCCTTTACCCAGCTAACCAAAGAGTTATCCAAATACTTGAATCCAGAAATGGACGGTTTTTCTGTCTCTTTTGCTTTTATCTCTTTTGCCAGAATGATCAATTGATCCCGATACTGATCAATTTCTGTTCCTTTCATTTTTGCACTGCTACAGAACTTATGAATCGTATTCTCATACTCCTCGGTACTGTAAATAAGATGAACGTATTTCCGTTCATACATCCATGACTTCAGTAATCGATCTATCCGGCTCTTTGTTTTTTTATAGTATTCAATAACAAAGCCCTTGCTTTCAGGAAATAAGCCTTCTATCTCTTGGGTGATTTTTAATGCTGATTGTTCTGTCTTGATGTTCTCATAATCGTATTCTTCCGGATTCAGATAATGATTGAAATAATCCATGACATACTTCAGAACCGTGGACATATTTTCGGCATGATTTTTAAAATTGAATTCATCAAGGTTATCTTTTTTCTTCATCTTTGTTATGTATTGTTCAACTGAAAGCATATAGTTCCCTCACTTTCAAATCGTTTGGGTTCAAATGCAAAAATTCCGAATCTATGGATGGATTCTTTTCTTCGTCAAGTCTTACTCATTCGAAGTGTTCATTTACACGTTCTGGCAGGTGTTTCCCTAATGATTGGAAACAGCCCTGTTCTACCGTTGTTAACTCATACAGACAATTATGATCGAAACTCTATAATAGATTTTCGACATACTTGTTTGCGGACTTGACGTTCATAAAAAGAACATCGTTGCCTGCACCATTACGTCTGAAGGTAAGGAAATCCGTAGGTTGGGCACCATGACCGACGATTTGATCTTGCTCATGGTGCTCAAGACCAAAAAATGCACTCATGCTGCTATGGAAAGTACAGGACCATACAGGAAACCGATATACAATTTGTTGGAGCTTGAGGATATGGAAGCACTTGTTGTAAACGCCCAGCGGATCAAGAGAATGTTCCGGGCCGTAAAACCCTATCTATCATAAATGACGGCTAAGCATCTATTTTAATGCAAACAAAAACCTTTCAAGCGGCTCGGAACGATTTGCTTGTTTTGAATCACATCAACCGCTCAATATTAATTTAAGGATGTATTTTGATGTCATAGTCAACATCAATTTTTATATTTTCCCAATATTTCAACCATTGCTCTTCCGTTATTTCTTTAGAAAACGGCTTAAGCGAATGTGTTCCGACCGCTAAGGGATCCACTTTCCACTGTTGCATTTTATTTAATAAATCTGACGTTTGTTCCTCAAGGTAGACCTCAATCTCATGAATTAAATGCTCCAATTGTTCCTCACTTTGAATTTTCTTTTCTCCCTGGTATTCCTCAATTCTTCCGTTCAATCCCACGTGTAAAGACAAGGATGAATAGTCCCTCGATAGTTTCATGCGAACATTGGATCGAATACGTCCTAAACTGATAGATAACTTTGGAATGGCCAAGACTTTTAAGAAATGATCGTTATCCAGAAGTTGAAAAATTTCATCGTCCACGTCTTGAATGACCATTACTTCTTTATCTTTTTGGAAGAAGGCTGTCCCTACGTAATTGAAATTGTTCTTATCCGAATGAAAAACCGGTAGGATCGGATCCTTAAGAGGGGAATAGAACATCTTCATAAATTGATGAATATTGACGATGCTCATTTCACCTTGGTTATGCTCCTCGTAATGCTTTAACATCCGGTAAAGAAAATAATCTTGGTTTTCTTGCTTCGTCAATTGATTTTTTATGTATTCATCAAAATCGCCTCTGACAATCAATAAATAGACACGCATTGAAATATCGGGATCAACCAATATCGTATTGATCAGCTTTTCAATGCCTCCTTTTTTTGCCAGCTCCTCATTGATTAATAACATTCGCAGCTGCCCCTGCTTTAATTCCCGATAATAAATTAAATTAAACTCCTTGCCTCCCTGCTTTAACAGATCGACTTCCTTGGAGAGAAGACGTTTTTTTTCTTTGATGAGTGGTGGTACTAAAGTGCTGATTTTCAACTTTCCTTCCGTCCCCTTGTCAACCGACCAAAAAACTACCGGAGCGATCTCTTCGATCATATTGTTCTCGACATATGGAGAAGAACAACCGGCCATCCACATAAGGCTTACAATCGCCAATAAACCATAGTGCTTGTATGGTACCATGCCTACATACTCTCCTTTCGTTTAACCACAGTGAAAAGGATCGTAGGAACAAGTAAATAAATGAATGCGCCGAGCCAGATTTGAATGTTCAGTAACATCTTTTGACCCGGAACCGTTTCCCATAACCATTGATCCATTATGATGATGCTTATCAAAATGACGAACCAACTCGACAATAATCCGATCCGAGTCGTGCGTTCGTTCATTTTTCTCATAAAGACTCTTCCGGCTCCATAAAGACACAACAGAAGAATTGAAATGTCAAACACATAATTAAACATATGAAAAGAGATAAGGATGTAATCGATTCGTTCTAAACCGCTCGTTTGAATGTAGCTTCCCATATATACTACCGGAAAATTGATCTTGCTTAAGAAGTTCGAACCGTAAAACAATACTGAAGCAATGAACAATAATGAATATTCCATGATCGTCAGCATGTTTCCAATGACAAGATATTTCGATATTTTTTTATTGGAGCTTAACCATGGAACCATAAAGGCCAAATATACTGGACCGGAAAATGCCGACCAAATAAACAACAAACCCTGCCATGATTGTCCTGACCATTCGGTGGGTATGAAAGGATACAAATCGCGGTAATTTGCAATCGGCGGAAAGAAAAAAGGAATAAACACGATTAAGATCCAAGCCCCGCAAAGAAAGGCGATGACAACAAAACGCAATGTTTTCTCCATTCCATGTGAAGCCACAAATAAGCTGATCAAAAGAATCATTAGGACCAGCCACTTTTTATTCATTGATGGATAAATAAAACTATGGAGCATTTCAACGTATCCCAGTGTGATGATTGAAATTTTTAACAATATGATCAAAAAACCAAGTATTGCGAAAATTTGAACCATCCGTTTCCCGAAAAGCTGTACAAATCCTTGATAGCCTTTCGTTGCATAACTGGAAGTAAACCATTTGGACAGCATCATCAAATTAAGTTGGGACAGCAGCCCCATGACGACAATTCCCCAAACCATATACGAATGAACCAAATAAACCGGCATGATTAAAATAAAATAATGCATTTGCGTGCGATTAACCAATAAAAGGAAATAGATGCCACCAAGGGTGGAAGTTCGATTGTATAAGGATAAAGTCTTCATTTCTTCATCTCCTGCCGCCATTTCCGTAGTGGTTTTAGATAACCCGGACGCGTTTTCATCCAAATTAATGGGCCGCGGATAAAGAGGTCGATCCAATCCTTCCCATAAAAAGGAGCAATCGGCGCTAAATAAGGTTGACCTAATGACGTTAATCCATGGAGATGTGCAAGAATCCCGATCAGCCCGATCACGATTCCCGGCAACCCAAGAAACGATGCAAGGATAAGAAGAAACACTTGCATCAGAACCATGGATTTTGTCATTTGATAATTGGGAACTAAAAAGAAAGCAATAGCGGATATACCCATCAAAACAATTAATACTTTACTTGCAAAGCCTGCTTCTACAGCCGCTTGTCCAATGACGATACCACCGATAACCCCTAACGTTTGACTGGTTTTGGTCGGCATTCGCAAACTTGCTTCTTTGATGATTTCCAGCGTTACGATCATGAAAAATCCTTCCGCAAACGGAGTAAAGGGCAATTTGCTTCTCGATTCCAATAATACGAAGAGAATCGGCAGCGGAACCATTTGGTAATGAAATGTCGTTAATGCAACATAAAAAGGAATCATCGTCAAAGAAACAATAAAACTTCCGTACCGGATTAAACGTAAAAAACTGGCTACCGGCCAACGAAGGAAGTAGTCTTCAGGCGATTGGAATAAATGAAAAAAAGTAATGGGAGCAATTAAGGCAAACGGTGAATTGGAGACCAATAGCGTCAGCTTTCCCTCACCTAAGGCGTAGGCGCAGGAATCCGGCCGATCCGTTTGTAGTAACTGTGGAAAGACCGTATGATGATGATCTTCCATAAAAGCTGCAAGCTGAGCGGAGTCTAAAAACTGATCGAAATCCACACTTTCAATTTTCTTTCTTGCAAGGGAAACAAATTCCGGATTAATTAATCCGTCTATGTACAGTAACACAACTTTCGTTTTACTCAGTGAACCGACAGTGAAGCTTTCCGTTTTTAATGTCGTTATAGGCAAACGCCTGCGTAACATTGTAATGTTTTTATCGATTTGTTCGCTGAAACTGTCTTTCGCTCCATATATAACAGTTTCCGTTTGGGAAGATTGAATTGCCCGACCCAAAGGATTTTCCAGTTGGACGCCTAACCATTGATCGTTGACTGAATCGTTTAGAAGAATAAATCCTTGCATTATTTTTTGCTCAGCATCTTCGATCGATATAATTTCCGAAACTTTAGCATTGGCTATGCATGAAGAAAGCGACTTGTCAGCACAACGATGAAGTGGCTGAATAATCGCCTCGTTTAAACGCTCTTGATCTATTAACGTTTTTATGTATACAAGATGGACTGAAGCACTGGTACCCATTCTGTGTTCAACGACTTCGGCATCATCCATATGGTTTAATTTCTGTTTTAATTCATCAAGCCATGTGGACATTTGATGATTTTTTATTTGAGGGTCGTATTTTTCAACCATAGTCTTCTCCATTATTAAAGTAATCAAAATCATGTGGTTAATATCTTGCCCTGTAATCGAAAAATCATACGACCTGCAATTTGTATTTCAAAACCGCATAACGTTTTGAGATGTGGTTTGAGTCAAACAACAATACTATATGTAGCCTAAGGGAGTAGTGGATTTATTTGGTGTTAGATATGCCGAGGTGATAATCAAAAATAATTTAAGTGTAAGGAATTTGTCGATGTAGCTGTGATTAGACCATCTTAAGCAGCTGAGGTTAGTAAAGTCATCAGATTATCTAGGTATGTAGTTCCTCGAGATTAACCATTATGTAAGTTAAGCATAGTTCCTCTTCGGGGGGCGACTTTCTTCGCCCCGCAAGCATGTAATGCCAAAAAGTTTACTTCTTTTGTGGTACGGTTCCCCGTATCACCACGTGATACCCGGATATACCCAACGGCACTTTTCTTTCTTTCCAAAAATGCCACCTTCCTCGAAATACTATAACATGTGCCTAAGGCGGGCGTATCCCACGATAATAACCAGTATCAGAGAAGGCACAACCTTCGTTTAAATGAAGGTTGTGCCTAGTTATTATTTCTAAATTTTTTGCATTTTTACGAACTCATCTTTACCGTATTTATTGACTAGTTTTTGAACACTTACTTCCTTCATAGATCAGACACAAAGTCCTTAATAATATCTATTTTAATATCCTCATCAGTTTTTAGTAACTTTTCAATTACAGTAGACATGTGTTTCACTCCGAGTATGCAAAATTTGGAGCATTAACTCCATGCCTGATAAAAAATAACACCCAAAAACCACTCTTAATGACTCCCTAATATTGCTGCTACTAACCGAGCTCGCCTTCCGCCGTTCACCTCTCGGTGCCGCGAATCGTTACCTGCTCTCCCATATCCGCGATATAGTCCTTTCCCCACTCGTACATCAGATCCAGAATGGGAATCAGGCTCTCGCCGCGGGGCGTCAGACTGTATTCCACTTTAGGCGGCACGACGGGATACACTATTCGGTTCACGATGCCGTCGTCTTCCAGCTCCCGCAGTTGCGTCGTCAGCATGCGCTGCGTGATGTCCGGAATCAGCGATTTAAGCTCGCTGAACCGTTTGGTGCCCTCTTTTCCAAGGTGCCACATGATGATCATTTTCCACTTGCCGCCGATAATGGAGAGCGTCAGTTCTTTCTCGCAATTGAATACCTTGTCTTCATTTCTGCTCATGCTGCAGTCCGCCTCCTACACCTTAGTATACTTTTAGACACTATATAACAAAATTGTGCCTACTTCCAGTTTTGATACCTTCTCCTTATAATTAAGTTCAGCCTAGCGCATACTTAGTATATTCACACTCAAAGGAGGCACTCATTCATCATGAAACTTCAGCTTGCACTCGATCTGGTGAACATCCAGGAAGCCAAGGAAGTCGTCAAGGAAGTACAGGAATATATCGATATCGTCGAGATCGGCACTCCGGTCGTCATTAACGAAGGGCTTCTCGCCGTGAAGGAAATCAAGGAGGCGTTCCCGAATCTGGACGTGCTGGCCGATCTAAAAATCATGGACGCGGGCGCTTACGAGGTCATGAAGGCTTCCGAAGCCGGGGCCGACATCATCACGGTGCTGGGCGCGACCGACGATTCCACCATCCGCGGCGCGGTGGAGGAAAGCCGCAAGCACGGCAAGAAAATTCTGGTCGACATGATCAACGTGAAAAACCTGGAGGAACGCGCGCGCGAAGTCGATGCGCTCGGCGTTGATTACATCTGCGTGCATACCGGATATGATTTACAGGCGGAGGGCGAGAATTCCTTCGAACAGCTTCGCGTGATCAAAAACGTCGTGAAGAACGCCAAGACGGCGATTGCAGGCGGGATCAAGCTCGCCACGCTGCCGGAAGTCATCGAGGCGTCCCCGGATCTGGTCATCGTCGGCGGCGGCATTACGGGCCAGGCGGACAAGCGTGCCGCGGCGGCCGAAATTAAGCGGCTGATTTCGGCGCGTTAAGCGATGGCGCTGTCCATCAAGCGCCATGCGGCGCATATCGTGCAAGAGCTCGAGCATGCCGCATCGCTGCTCACAGAAGACGCCGGCGAACGGCTGACGGAAGCGATTCTCGGGGCCGGACACATATTTGTGGCGGGGGCGGGACGCTCCGGCCTCATGATGAAGGCTTTCGCGATGCGCCTGATGCATCTGGGGCTGCAAGCCCATGTCGTGGGCGAGACGGTAACACCAGGTATTACTATGGGTGACCTGTTGCTGATCGGCTCCGGTTCGGGCGAGACGCAGACCTTGATCAGCATGGCCGAAAAGGCGAAGGCGCTGGATGCGGACGTCGCCGCACTCACCATCCAACCGCAGTCGACGATCGGAGCGCGGGCCGACATCGTCGTCCAGCTGCCGGGAGCGCCGAAGGACCAGGCGTCCGGCAGGGATTTGACGGTGCAGCCGATGGGATCGTTGTTCGAGCAGACGCTTCTGGTTGTACTAGACGCCGTCATCCTTCGGATCATGGAATCGCAGCGCCAGAACTCCGGCAAGATGTACGGCAATCACGCGAATCTGGAATAACGGACAGGAGGGAAAGGCAAGCATGCTCAAAGGTAAAACGGCTATTATTACAGGCGCGGGTAAGGGGATCGGACTCGCGGTCGCCCGCGCCCTCGCGCAGGAAGGCGTGCGTCCGGGCCTGATGGCGCGTTCCGCGCCAGACCTGGAACGCGCGCAGAAAGAGCTGAAGGAGACGTACGGCGTCGACGCCGCCATCGCGATGGCCGACGTCGGCAACCGCGGCGAGGTCGAAGCGGCTGTCGCCCGCTTGATCGGCGAGCTCGGCACCGTCAACATCCTGATCAACAACGCGGGAACGGCGACGTTCGGTACCGTGACGGACATGGATCCCGAGGAGTGGCAGCATATCGTTCAGGTCAACCTGATGGGGACGTACTACGTTACACGCGCCGTGCTGCCAACGATGCTGGAGCGCAAGTCCGGCGACATCGTCAATGTCGCGTCCACGGCCGGAGAACGCGGCTTCGCGACGGGTTCAGCCTACTGCGCGTCTAAATTCGCCGTGATGGGCCTGACGGAATCCCTCTTCCATGAGGTCCGCAAGTCCAACATCCGGGTCGCCGCCTTGACGCCGAGCACCGTGAACACGGAACTCGCCGTCAGGACGGGCTTGCCGGTCGGCCCGGAGGAGCGGATGATGCAGCCCGAGGACGTGGCGCAGCTGGCGATCGCGGCCCTCACGCTGCCGTCGCGCGTCGTTTTAAAAACCGCGGGCATTCTCACGACCAACCCGCAATAATCACCGGCATACACAGAAAGGGCATCCCGACCGGACCTTTGCGGGATGCCCTTTTTTTGAACCTTTCTTTGAATGTAACCTTTCACATGCTCGATTACATTAACATTAATTTCTTTGCATTCTTCACATGTGGGTGACTCCAAGTCATACTAACACTACTGTCACTGTTATTATCGTTTTAGGTAACCCGAAGCCTTGACTTGAAAAAATGGCATGAAATTGGCCCGATTAGCTCTATACCAAGCTAATCGGGCTTCATCTTCCCCATTCCCTCACCCTACCCACACCGGCCTTTTTTCGCACCTCTACCCCTTCCAACACAGAAATTTAGGGACAGACAATGTCGGTGATATTCAGCAATAGTCACCGACATGCTTACTAATCCCCTCTCGGTCTACAAAGGGGTCGCAAGAGCACGCAGTCTCTCGCCGATTGGCGTAGAGCAAAGACAATAGCCACTTTAAGGATCATGCATCGAATTGATGAAATCTATAATGAATCATCTCAACTTTGGTTACCGACGAATGACAAAATTCCATTAAGAATCAGGACTTTGTAGTCAATAAAAGTGCGTACACCGATTGTTTTACAAGAAGCGGCCGAGGAAATTGCTTCTGATTCGAGTGAAATTTTGAGTTTTTTCTTCAATATTAGGGATCAGAATGGCAAGCCATTCATTCTTGGATCGGTGACGTACGAATACAACCGTAACTGGGATTCCTGGAGCAAGCTCTGTCCGTATCTGATGGGTAAAATCACATCAACAATGGTTCCTTCGTTGACCGTGCTTTCGATGTGAATACTCCCTCCGTGTACGTGGACAATCTTGTTGCTGACCGTTAGGCCTAATCCCGTCCCCTTTTCTTTGGAACTATAAAAGGGTTAACCAATGGATTTAATTCGTTCCAATGAAATGCCACTTCCTTGGTCTACAAATCGAAATTTGATAAATTCTGAATCGTGGCATAGAATCTGTGTTTTGATGATTCCACCGTTTGGCATAGCGTCAACCGCATTCTGGAGAATGTTAATAATTACTTGCTTGATTTGATTCTCATAGCAGTAAATACGTGGTACTTCCGAGTCGTGTTCTTCAATAATTTCAATGTTGTTTAATATGGAGTGTGTACTGAATAACAACACCTCCTGTTGTAAAACAACCGCCGCATCAACTTCCTGCATTTCCGGAGCTTGGGGTTTGGCAAGTGTTAAAAATCCCCATACTATAGCTTCCAATCTCCCAACCTCAGATAGAATCAATTCAATATACTCGGGTTTTTCGTTACCTTGTTGTAACAGCTGGGCGAATTCCTTGATCGAGGTTAGAGGATTTCTAAACTCATGTGCAACCCCTGCAGCCATTTGACCTACTATCAATAGCTTTTCAGTTCGTAGAAGGAGTTCTTCTGCCTTCTTTCGTTCCGAAATATCACGAGACGCGTACACGCATTGCACTACTTTGCGATTTTCATCAAATATAGGAGTGCCCCTGGTCTCGATATATACCCAACTGCCATCTGCTTTTTTACACCTCCACTCAAAATCGAACGTTGATTTTAATGTAACCATGTCATTGAATTGCTTCTTAACATACGCAAGATCGTCAGGATGAACGAAATAAAAAGCAGAATTTCCTTCAAATTCGCTGGACGAAAACCCCAAGACCAATTCATGGGACGGCGAGGCGTATAGAACTATACCTTCCATATCCACGACACCGACTAAATCCTGGGTATTTTCGGCAATAAAACGATACTTTTCTTCTCTCTCAGCGAGACGTTCAGAGATATCACGATACCGTTGTTCGCTCTCACGGAGTTTCCATTCCTGTATCTTGCGTTCTGTAATCTCCCGACCAGTTACTAAGATGCTATCAATCTTACCATCGGACGTTAGAATGGGAGTCCCTATGCCTTCGAGCCAAATGCAGGTCTCGTCCACTTTAACGAATCGCCACTCAAGACGTACCGAAGTCTTGGTGGATATCATTTCATCCCAACGTTCTCTGATGAGTGCAAGATCATCGGGGTGTACCATAGAGAAAGGGTAGTTTCCTTCAAATTGGGAAGCTTCCCCCCCGAACATCCGAATGTGGGATGGCGAAGCGTACTGTAATACACCATTAGTATCCAAGATGGCAATCAGGTCTTGTGAATTCTCCCCAATCAATCGGTATTTTGACTCTTGCTCCACGAGGTATTGTGTGAGAAGAGACGCTTCCCTTTCTTTTTTGATACGATCACTTATATCGACAGCCGAGCCGATTACCTCTGCTACTTGTCTCCCTCTATGGATAGGGCGTAAGGAAGCCAAATACCAAATTCCGTTGTATTGACCTTCATAAGTGACGTTCTCCTCTCCACCCCAAGCTCTTTCGTAATATTGAGACTTCCGTTCAGCATCATTGAGCGGGAGGAATTCATGAGGCTCCTTTCCTACGACTTGTTCGGGTGTTAGACCCATGCGATATAACAATTCACCATCACACAAAGTATGAATAAATTTTCCATCATGCCGAGTCAACTTAAAAGTCATACCTTGCTGGTATCTCAACGTAACTGCTAATTCCTGCTTTGTTTTGTGCAAAGCTTCTTGTAACCATTTTTCTCTGAATAATGCTGAAGGTATTCCATCTCTACTAAAAATCTTCTCTATTTGATGGAATGCCACCAGAAATTCCGATGGCGGCAAAGGTTTGCTAAACAAATAACCTTGCCCTAAATCGCAGAGGTTTTGTTGGAGAAATATCAATTGCTCTTTCGATTCGATTCCTTCAGCAACGACCTCCACATTTAATTCATGCCCCAGAGCAATAATTGCCTTGACAATCGTTGCATCCTTCATGTTCACCAGGCAGTTATTCACAAAACATTGATCAATTTTTATAATGTCAATCGGCAATTCTTTGAAGTTATACAGGGAACTATACCCTATCCCGAAGTCATCCAAACTGATTTTTATACCGAGATTTTTTAATTGTCTTAGAATTGGAACAATTCGGACAATTTCCATCGTCATGTATTCCGTAATTTCAAGCTCCAGATACGATGGAACAAGCCCTGTCTCATGCAAAATATTTTCCACACTTTCCACAAAATCAGGTTGATAAAATTGACGTACAGAGAGGTTGACTGCCATTATAAGTGTTGGGGCACCTGCATCCTGCCATGCCTTGCTCTGAGTACAAGCGGTTCGCAACACCCATTCACCGATGGGGGAAATCAGATTAGTCTCTTCTGCGAGTGGAATAAACTGTGTTGGAGTAAGAAGTCCTTGTTCTGGATGCTCCCATCGGATCAATGCTTCAACGCCTGTGATTTTCCCCGAAGCCAAATCCAATTTTGGCTGATAGTACAGTTGGAACTCTTGACGTTCCAGTGCTTCTCTTAAATCTTTCTCTAATTGTTGAATCCCCATTGTTACCTCCCCCTACTCGTGTTGTTGATGAGACGACAAAGTACCTGTGGTATCGAGGATGAATTTATCGAATTACGGGGGACTATCGCTGTTCTCGCCACTCTAATCCCCAACAAACAGACTAGAGACAACGAAAAAAACGCAACACACGGCAACCTGGCAACCATAACGAACATGCGTATTAGGCCCATGGCTTTGCGTCCCCATCTTTCAATGGGTTTGCCATTTCAATTGTTAATCTTCAACCACATTATGCCATGGTTCGACAATCTTCTGCAATATTCTCTTTGTCCATGAATATTGACTTTGCGAAGATACCAAGTTGATTAGGGTTTCCAATGAGCTTTCGGACAAATGAAGCGCTTTAGCACGGGATTACCGTGCTATCCCTCGCGACAACATTAGCACATAGGTTAACTTTTCGAACATCAAATCGTCGACGATGAAGACGGTATCCCGATCCGCAGAAGTCAGCGCATCCACCTTTTCCACCTTTTTCATGGTGGCCACGCTAAGCGAAGTCAGAAAACGACGCCATGCAAAGCCGGCATGATTGAGAAAGCAATAAACCGCAGCTTTGCCGGCCTTCGAATCGTCCTTGCGGCTTTCAAGCAGGCGAAACCAGTTTTTCTGATGAAATAACAAAACGAAGACGAGTTGGAACAGCCGGGCGCAGCTAAAGCCAAAACGTTTACGGAATCCAGCTTGTTGCAAATGCTGCATGACTTTCAATTCTTGGAACGCTGGCTTTAGTTCGTTAGGCATTTGAATCAATTCGGATGGATGGGATATCATTAGGTAGACACCACCTCTTCGGTTAAAGTGATTGCTCAAAACTTTCACTTAGCAAACGAAGCGGTGTTTTTCTATTAACAAGCCCAGTATCTGATCGCCTTGGAAGCCTGCAACGACATGACTTCAAGACGAATTTCGCTCTGCGAAATTTGGGTTGGTAACCTACAAGTATTGTTAAAGCCATAGAAGAACTAGGTGCAGCTTCGAAGTAAGTTTTGATCTGGTTCGCGAGAATGTCTTTGAGGATTTGGGAAGACAATTTTATATAGTCGCGCGTGAATTTGCTACAGGACCAAAGTTCCGACGGGAAGGCCGTGCACCGTACCTGCACATTCTTCATTGCTTGCTGTTAGTAATGAATGGACATTAGATTTAGTACAAGCAATGCGCGATAATCCAGAATAAAGAGGTAGTGTGGTCAAGTTGTTAACAAAGGGTATTTAGATAGTTTTATTAACTGTGAGCACAAGGATTTATTTAGTGAGGTTTTGTTCTTTGATAACCTTACAAATACCCTTAGTGTTGAATTTACTTTCACGTGAATCTTTCCGTCCTCCGTCTCCTTTCTTGTTCTTAGGCGCTCCGCGACTGTCGAATTTACCGTATATCGAATGTATAATCCTCTCTCCAATTTCATAATAGAAGCATGCATGCAAATTCAAGGCATGTCATAACAGGAGGGCGATTATGAAGGCTGTAACATTCCATGGCATGAAGAACATGCAAGTGACGCAGGTCGCGGATCCGACGATTCAGAAAAAAGACGGGATTATCGTCAGGATCACCTCGACCGCCATATGCGGTTCTGATCTCCATATATACCAGGGGGCGATTCAAGCCCAAACCGGATACGTGATCGGCCATGAACCGATGGGCATCGTCGAAGAAGTAGGCCCTGAGGTGACAAAGGTCAAGAAAGGGGACCGGGTCGTGCTCCCGTTCAATATCTCGTGCGGCAGCTGTCATTACTGCCAGCATGAAATGGAGAGCCAATGCGACAACTCCAACCCCAATCCCCAAGTGGATACGGGAGCTTACTTTGGGTTTACCGAACGGTATGGGAATTATTGGGGCGGACAAGCCGAATTGCTTTACGTGCCATACGGCAATTTCATGCCCTTCGTTATTCCGGAGTCATGCGAATTGGAGGATGAGAAGCTCCTGTTCCTGTCCGACGTGCTGCCGACGGCCTATTGGAGCGTGGACAACGGCGGCGTGAAGCAGGGGGATACGGTTGTGGTGCTCGGCTGCGGCCCCGTCGGCTTGATGGCGCAAATATTCGCTTGGATGAAAGGGGCCAAACGGGTCATCGCGATCGACAATCTCCCGTACCGGCTGAACCATGCCAAAAAAATGAATAACGTCGAAACCTTCAACTTTGAAGATTTCAAAGACATGGGGCTGCATATAAAAGAAATAACGGGCGGGGGCGCGGATGTCGTCATCGATTGCGTCGGAATGGACGGCAAGAAGACGCCATTGGAGGAGGAAGAGCAAAAGGCCAAGCTGGTTGGCGGAACACTTAGCCCGATCAACATCGCGATGAATGCGGTGCGGAAATTCGGCACGATTCAGATTACGGGAGTATACGGTTCTAAATACTACCAGTTCATGTTCGGAAACATTTGGGAACGAAACGTGAAGCTAACCATGGGACAGGCGCCCGTGATCCATTACATGCCGATGCTGTATCAAAAAATTATGGCAGGCGAGTTCGATCCGACGGAGATCATCACGCATAAAGTGCCGCTCGATCAGGCGCATAACGCGTATAACACCTTTTACAATCATGCGGACGAATGCATTAAATTCGTACTGAAGCCTTAAATGATGACATGAGAAAAGAGGCTGTGCCACGGGGTATTGTACCCTGAGGGACAGCCCCATGTGTTTAGCCGATTCTTCTTCAATATTAGCAGGACCAAGTTTCATTATAGGCCTAAAACCGCCAGGTTTACAGCAAGCTCCCTGGAGACCCGATCCGCGACTCTTGCACCGACCGCCCTGACGATTTTCCCTTCGAATGACAACGGAATCCCCCTCCGAACACGACCACGCGTCCGTTGGTTGGTCGTAATGAACCCGTAAAGTTCCCCGTTCAGGACCGCCAAAAGAGCAACGCTCGCCGCAGGCATCTTTAGCGCGACCGCCGTCCATGCCTTATTATGGGTGATGTCGGACATAGGCCAGCCAGGAATGGTGTCCATCCGATGAGAAGCAACAAAATTCCCGTCATCGTCTACATGGCTATCACCTCCGCGATCCCGAACTCCCTTGCCCGTAGCTCCGCTGCGTGAATCAACACTTTGGCGACTTCCAAGTAATTTTCATCATCTGCGTCTTCTCCCAGTTTATCTGTGTCCAGTGACATTAGAGTTGGTAAATAGAAAAATATCACGAAAAGTCCCGAACATTCAATCTTATGTCGGGACTTTTCTGTTTCTGAGGAGCTGGCTAACAGAGGTGGAATCAATTCGGCTCCATAATGATGGGTGTGAGAGATACCTTGTTCGATCTTGAGGTAAGCGAACATGCGAAAGCATCGTTCCTTGAGGATTATTCGCTATTGGCAAGCTTGCCCACGGGGGCAATCAACAGAAGGAAAAATTCGTAAAAGAGAACATGGAGAGATGTGCTACAGTTGTCGAAACTGACGGAAAAGCAGCGGTTTTAAATTCGGGAATCCAACAAGTCTAACCTGCGGAAACTTTCATGTGAAGGCTTTCTTAAATAATGTCGAGCCGAACCTTTCTAGTGGGTTTGAAGAACGCCTCATCCAACATCCCCAAGTCTTCCTCGGTAAGCTTAATACGTTCCGCCTCCGCATTCTCTTCGACATGCGCTGCTGTTGACGCCTTAGGAATGGCAATTACGTCACCGCTTCTAATGCACCAAGCCAAGAGAATCTGAAGTGGCTTCACGCCATGTCGATCGGCAATTTCCTTAACCGCTGGATGCTCAACCAACCCTCTTCGTAAAGTGCCCGCCTGGGCAAGCGGACTATAGGCCATTATCGGGATTTTTCGCTCTCTCAACCAAGGAAGCAGGTCGTATTCTACACCGCGGGAACCGAGATGATACAGTACCTGATCGACCATGCAATTCGTCCCTCGCGCCGCGTCGAACAGTTCTTTCATATCGTCCGTGTCCAGGTTAGAGACACCCCATCGCAAAATTTTCCCCGCTTCGACCAACTGCTCCATCGCTTCTACCGTTTCGCTTAGAGGAATACTTCCTCTCCAGTGAAGAAGATAAAGGTCGAGACGGTCCGTCTTTAACCGCTTCAAGCTTTGTTCGCAGCTGCCGACGATGCGATTCAGACCAGCGTTGTGCGGGTACACTTTGGATACCAGAAACACTTGATCTCGGATCCCTTCGATCGCTTCTCCAACCAAGGACTCGGATCTGCCATCACCATACATTTCAGCCGAATCGATCAGGTTCAATCCAAGCTCCACACCGCGTCTTAACGTGCGAAGCTCTTCATTTTTCATGGACGGCTCATCCCCCATATACCACGTACCTTGACCGATTCTGGGCAAAGTTGTCCCATCAGTTAGGGTTACCACGCGCCCACCCCCTTATTTTTTTTTAATTTTTCCTGCAGCGCACCGTCCTATTCTCCATAGCGAATATATTGGGCGATGTTTTTGCAGTGGTCTCCCATACATTCTAAGTTGCTAATATGACGTACAATTGTTTGTCTACCATGATTTGGAGACTTAAAAGACAACAAAAAAGTAGGATATCCTCGGGGTTACGACGCCACCAAGAAAGGATCCTACTCGAGGACTACTATACCCTAAACTTGCTTGCCAATCTATTTGATAATGCTATCACCTCGTTCGTGAAAGAAAACTTGGAATCCATCCGTGCAGAAATCAAACACTACATGGAGGAAGAGCCCGGCGGCGAGCACAATAGTCGCAATGGCTACTACGGGCTGAGATGTGTTTCTTAATATACGTCACTGCACAAGAAGTCTCACAAAAATGAACGAAATGCCTCAATTTTGAAAATACGGCCTGCCGTACATTACTTGAAGATCGGCGTCAAATACATTCGATAAACAACCTGTAACCGTCTGGAGGAGGCATCGATAACTTTGCCCTCGCCGGCATAAATGCCGACATGCGAAATATTCATAAACCTCCCTTTCGGTCGTAGTTCCAGAAAATCAAATCTCCTGCCATTAGCTCATCAGAGGCAAGGGAAAGTCCGTTATCCACGCGTTAGCATGAACTGGGATAATCCTACTTAAGTGCCATTCAAACTGTTCTAACCCGCCTTGACTTCCAATGTTCCGGGCACCTTTCTTACCTTTGTCTTTCAAATCATTTTTAACAAATCCTTGATATTATTAAGTCTTATTTTAGTGTACGATTCATATTTTTTTGACCTGATAAAGTATCAATACTTATCTCACAGAAAGATTCTATTTGCTCAAGACTCTTGCTTGTTTCTAATGAAAATAAAGCATCAAAATTTTTTTCGCTGTAAGTTCAAAATTGGAGGCATCATTAAATGAAAGCGGCGCCGGAGGCCAAAGGCAACCCGGAAACCGTCGCAGCCTAGGGATTGGCGTATTGCAACCAGCTCTTTGTGATTGAACGAGATCTGCAGGAAGCTACAGCGGAAGATCACCACCTCGCACGGGCCGAGCGAAGCCAGCCCATGCTACATGCTTACTTTGCATGGCTGCGCCAGCAAAAATGCCGAACGATGCCGAAGAGCTTGGTCGGCCAAGCAATAGCTTACAGCTTGAATCAATGGGAGAAACTGACGGCGTTTCTGAATGACGGGCGTCTTGAAATCGACAATAACCGCAGTTAGCGTTCGATCAAGCCCTTTGTGATCGGGCGAAAAAATTGGTTGTTTGCGAATACCCCGCTGGGAGCTACGGCCAGTGCTGCCATTTACAGCGTGATCGAGACGGCGAAAGAAAATGGCCTGCATCCGTTCAAGTACCTGATGTACCTGTTCGAGCAACTGCCGAAGCTTGCAGATCTGAAAGACCCGCATGCACTGGAGCCTTATATGCCGTAGTCGCCGTCACTACCGGACTCCTTCCGTCTCACGTAATCTCTATCCATCATACACTCGCTCCCATCTGACTGGTAGGTTGGGGCTATTTGACGCTCACCTGTACCTCACACTTGAACCGCAGGTCTTCCAAACAACACTTGCTTGTCCGAATCGAACAGATTGCGGTACACTACTTGTCCCCGGCTTGAGGAAGCATCTACAACTTTGCCATCCCCCGCATAAATTCCAACGTGGGTAATATCCATAAACCTACCATTATGCTCGTAGCTCCAAAATATTAGATCGCCAGGAACCAGGTCTGCCGCGCTTACTGTCAGGCCATTTTCTACGCAAAATCTTGCTTGTTCTGCTGCGGTTCTTGGCAGGTTAATGCTTAGCTGTCGATAAACCCACTGAACGAGATAGCTACAATCTGTAAAGTCATCCTGTCCGGCCTTCGGTTGACTGTACGGATCACCTAAACGAGTTAGCGCCAATTTGACGACTTCACTGCCTATTTCTCCCTCGGGCAAATGCTGCCCAATATCCGCTAGCTGCCCCGGCGTCAAGCCAATATCCGTTTCTTTACCCAGCATCGCAAACATGAGTGGCCGAAACTCTCCAGACATCATTTCCTTCATGATGTCCATCTGTTCATTTGTAAAGTGATAAGATTCAGCCTGTTGCTCCGCAGTTTTGCTCGAAACAGTAATATGCAAAATGTGTTCATAGCTGGTAGTCGTCTCTTCGCTGGTAGTCCCATCTTCATGCTCTACCGTAACACTTTCCGTATGTTCGATCGTTTCGATACGGGATTCCAGTTGATTCATGTCCCAAAACACCGATTGGATGATCCCAATCCTTGTTGCATCAAGTGTTGCTACATCCATTCCGTTTTCTGAATCCATGACAGTCTTCACGGCAAAAACGGTTATAATATCCATCCAATTATCTATTCGCGTGTTGTCCGCGCTACCGGGGTAATGAAACTCCACCCGGTCTACACGGCCAGCGGACTGCTGTATTTCTGCCAGTCGGTCGGCATACTCAATGTCCAGCTCTTGAACGATTCGGGAAAGCGGCTTTACATCGGCATCCGTGTTTTCACCGGAAACAAAGATGCTGAACGGAGAGGAAATGACAGCTGCTATAGCCATAACAATGCACAGCAATACAATAACGGTGCTACTAATCCCCAAAAGCGCGGCTACCCCTTTGACAAGCAAAGCGGCTGCTTTTACTACCATTTTAATGATCCGAAGATTTAATCGCGCCGCAGCTTGTGCCCTTTGAATAGAGCGGCGGGCAGTCATCGCCATCTGTGCAGTCCGCTGCGCTGTCCTGGCACTATTCATTTTTCCTTCCGCTTGATAATCAGAGGGGCTTTTAGCCTGTCCTAGCCGTTGTCCCGTTTTTATAAATGGCGATAATGTCTTAAATTTCCTTTCTTTACGTTTGATCGTATGGCTTGCTTGCTTGGATATAGCGAAGGGGATTCGGGATGACGGTGGCCTGAAATGCCGCTTCCTCATGCTTACTGACGTTAGCGCTTTTGGACGATTCACGCGTACATTTGCTGAATGAGATGCCGCGGCGGCAAATGCTCCTTTTTTCCCGGCCGGTTCTTGATCTCTACCTTCCCGATTTAGAATTCGGTTAGTAAAGCTATTTTTGCGAAGAGGATGCAAAAGCCGGGCATTGACCCGGCTCCGTATAAAGCGTTGTTTTTTTGATTGATGGTTAGCTGACAAGTGATATTTCCCATCTACCGGCTTGCGGAGATGCAACCTACGGGCAAGTCGCAATTGACGTGTACCTGAAGGCTTAGTAATTATAGCAGCGGGGTTCTGTATCGATATTGTATCCCCTTCTGACTTTGCCCGCCTTTTTTGAATGAACCTTATCAATCTTTTGCTAGCAACCACGCTCATTCCAATTTGAAAACGTACCGTTTTATCTATGGCCGATGCAGAATGGTGCTGCGCATATTCATTTGGAGATTGTGAAATCGTCTTGTCATTGTCTTTGTGTTGTTTTGTGCGTGCGCTCGAATGTTTTACACGATCCATCAAGTTTGGCAGTCTGTCCAAACGTTTAATATCTTTCACAACAGTCCTCGTTTTAATATCCTTCATCTATTCCACTCCCCTAGCTTGTTGCCATTCAGCGAACTTGTTCGTTCAGCCGCTTGAAATTCTTCTCCTGGCTTCGGCAATAGTCCGGATAACGAAGTTGAATCGCTTCAAAAAAATAGGGAGCGTAGCTGCAATCGAATAATTCGTGGGGAGTAGAGTAGCGTTCCCCACCTTTTTCCGTCCAGCCATTCCACAGATTAAAAGCAAGCCTACACACGCGGATAGAACTACCGGTTTGCCACGAGGCTGCGAGACCTCCGGGCTTAATGCCCCCATTAGAAAAATCAAACAAATCGCGGATATGACTCCGAGTATCGCGGGAAATACCTAATGTGTAGAAAAGTGCCCGATGATAGCCGTCGCTGCATTTCCTTTCATCCAGCATCCGATAGTAGAAACTTTCGTGTTCAGCATCTCGAAATCGAATCGGATTCATTGTTACCTGCCCCTCTCATGGAAAATGAGCGGCTGGTAATACCCAGCCGCCGCCTACATAAAGCTCTCTAACTATCTGTTCATTTTGGCAAGCAAATCGGACCCTTTGACCTACCGCAATCACATTTTATTGAGAAACTGCGCCATTTGTTTTAAGCCGCGTTCAATAGATTTTCGTACTGCCCGTTCATCAACTTGTTCAGCTTGGGCAATCGCTACTTTGCTCATGCCTAAGAAGAAATGAGCATAAATTCGTCTGAACGATTTTTCCGGCAATCGACACATAGCCGCATAAAGCTGCTCATTGGAAAGCTTACGCTCGTAATATTCCTCCGGGGAAATCGAAAGGAAAAGAATATCTTGTTCTATACCGTCGTTCCGATCAAGCGAGTAATAAGCGCGATGACGATAGGTGCGCAATTTGTATGCACTTTCGTTTAAGTCGAAACGGCGGATTTCTTGTGCCACTTCATCATCTAGGTCGATCCATACATCCGTTTTGATAAAGGGATACATATCCCGCAAATTAATCCTTTTCATATTCGTCCCTCCATTTTGGTTTGTGAGCAAACCAAAATGGAGGGGGAGAGCGACAGCCAACGCTCCCTTTAAAACGATTGTTGATTGTGTTACATAAATAAAAAAGACCTTGCCGCTCAGCAATCCAATGCTGATTTGCAGCCAAGTCTGATAGTAATATCCATCGTTGAGGCGTTATGAGCCGTACGAATAGTAAAAACACATAAAAGGATCGTGGTTTGACATTGCATGCAACGTGGGGCACATAATATCAATTTCCCTCCTCACATGGCAACACCATTGCGAGAGGAATAACCAGTCTGTTTTATGATGGTGTTGTCCTACGTTTTAGTTCAAACGCTCCTTTTTGATTGTCCCGTATCACATGCCTTCAGCACTCGTCACTGTAATAGCTACCTTCTTTTGGGTTTCAATCAGAAAATAAAAAAGAGCGTTTCGCTTCTTTTTGCTGATCACAGCAAAAAATGAAGCGGCGCTCAATGGCTGGAATGCAAAGTAATGCGCATAGAATGAATACAGATGTATCCAGTTCAGGATGGCATGTCTACCTATTTCTAAATTACAGATTAATAGGAACCGCATCATCGCCCTCCTTTCATCGGTATTATTGTACGAATTAATGGGGAACATGACGAAACCATGCATGGAACAAGTTATGCCCGTTTCGTCAATCCTCGCTTCACAAACATAAAGGACAGCCGATGATCTTGTAGGCTGCCCTTAAGCTTGCTATACTATCATCGTATCAGGAAAATCGTGCATATTGGGTGCATAATTCGTGCAAAATAAGAGCAAATCTAGTGCAGCGTTCGGTGCATGTTCGGTGCAAGAAAGATTCACGGCATCTCTTCTCTTGGTGAGGAGTTAATCGTACTCGGAGAGATTGAACTGACTGCTAAAAATGGGGGTAGACCCTAGAGCCTGTTTGAAAACGGGGATATTCTTCAATTCACGAACCATAAAAATAGAAGATGCGTATGTGCATCTTCTGAAGTAATGATATGATCAGTCTTCTCCAAAGGAATCCAGTTCCAACAGGACCGCCCGATCTTTGATTTTTCGATATACTTTATGCAGAATTCGCTTCCGATGATAAAAGAACGCGCGGCGGGAAAGTGCAATGCGATCTATAATGACCGAAAGCGCCAGTTTATCCAAATATCGTAGACGAACGAACAAAATTTCCTCTGTGGTGAGAGCCGAGAAAGCGTAATCGATCAATCCGATTCTCGATAATAGCAACGGGATTTCATGTTCAGTGATCTCTATCCGATGAATGACCGTACGCAACAATGGTTCTTGTTTTCTTCCATTGCCATGATTCACCCATTCATGCAGAGCCCTCGTTAATCCCGGAATATGCTTAAGCTCTGCCTGCGCATATTCCAACCTTGCTTTCCAATCACTATAGGACATAAGCCATGCTTCCACTTTTTCATAGGGGATGGACTGTTGAGTAAGATTCATCAGACACCCTCCCCAATTCCAAGAAATACTACAACTCTCCTTCCGCAAAACTGCTGAATGAAGTGCAAATCAATCCATGTTAATAAACATAATTCACGCTCCGTTTCTAATTGATACATGACGATCATCCCTTCATTGTTATATTGGGGACAGCCGCATAATTACGTAAGTTAAAGGCACCATCCTCTTCATTTTACGAGAGCCTGTCCCATTTTGATTTACTTCAGACTCCGATTCACGACAACAATCTCCAGCATTCATCTTTTTTCTCTCCACCTCCTTTGGTAAGGGATAATATTCCTATTTTTCCTTAGATCACCCCTTCATTTTACCTATTATTAGTTCGAATGGGGAGGGTGATCTTTTTGTCACCCTCTGCCATGATGATTTTGTCGAAAATCCCCGAATTTTCCCAAAGCTTGTTTCAATTTCAGTCCCATTAAATCACGTAGCATAGTGCTGATCATACAGACCTCTTCGTTTCGCCTTCTCAGCAGCTTCTCGAATGGATCGGGTGTCGAATTTACGAGTGATATGACGAACGTGCGATTTTAGGGTGTTCGAAGTAATGCCAAGTAATTCTCTGATAATTGTCTGTCGATAGCCCAAGCCTATGAGCTGCAAAATTTCTTTTTCCGTAGGTGTGAGCATGCAATGCAATTCTTTTCGCTTTATAAGCTCGATCTCATTACGGATTATCGTCGCGACATCCGCATGGAGAGAGGACTGACGTCGGTGAGCTTCTCTGATCGCAACCGGTATGTCCATATAGTTGGACTTTGTAATATAATTGACCGCTCCGGCAACAACCGCATCGACCATGACTTCCGGATCATGTATCGAAGAAAGGACAATAATCGGTAACTCTTTATTTCTGAGAATCTCGGCTGCGGCGTCCAGCCCGTCTCGTTTGGGCGAATTCAAAATCATTTCCAAGATCATTACGTCTACGTCTAATTGTACACTCGCTCGAATCGCTTCCTCTTTTGTCGAAACGATGTTAGATAAATAAATATCTGGCTCGGATTCAAGCAACATAGCGAGTCGCTGTTGCCAAGCTAGGTCACCATCCGCCAGTAATACTTTGATACTCCTGTTCCTACGGATCATATCTTTTATCTCTACAGAAAAGCTTGTTTGTTTGTTCATAATCGATCACCTCTTTTTATTTTCAAATGACAAAAAGACACGCCCTCTCACTGGCGTGCCTACTTGTCATCTTGGTGTGGTTTGAGAGGGTAACCCGGCGATCATTGCACTAGTGCAGAAGACCCGTGGCTTTGCGTCCCTGTCTTTCGATCAGGTTTGCCTTTTTTCCTAGTCTATTCGACATATTTGTATTGATTTATTTTACCATATTTCAATAGATGCCAAAAAGTTTGCTTGGTGTCACACCTTAGTAACGTATGTTCGAACATAGCGCAACCCTCTTCTTGCCAACATTTTAACGAAAATATACGCTAAGCAATCGAGTAGATAGGGGCGGCAAGCCCCTGACCTCTCACACCACCGTACATGCGGGTCCGCATACGGCGGTTCCTAAAGGTTAACGAATTTCAAGATATCGAGAAGTTAGACTTAACAGCCCTTGGTCGTTCCAATAGTAACGGTTAAGGGCGTTATTTATATTTCGGGACATCTCCCAGCATCCTCGCCGGGAGTTTGCCATCATCCTTGCCGCCCATTCAGGCACACCTAAGGCGCGTAAATTTCGAAGTCGGGTTTTGGGTAGCTTCCATTGTTTCCATAGACACATCCGCAACCTACGCCGAATCCATTCGTCTAGGCGTTCGCAGTGCATCTTCGCGGATGCCAAGCGGAAGTAGCCAATCCATCCCATCAGATAGCGGTTTAGTTCTTTCAACCGGCTTTCCATTGAGATACCCCGCGTTCGCGAGGTTATCCCTCTTACGCGCTCTTTCAGTTGTTCCACTTTCTTCGGTGCGATTCGAATTGTCGCGCTTTTGTTGGTCAGAAAACTGAATCCAAGGAATTTGCGCTTCCAAGGGCGGTCTACTGCGCTTTTGTCCCGATTCACTTTTAGTCTAAGCTTCCCCTCCACAAAACGGACAACCGATTCCATCACGCGCTCGCCTGCGCGTTTGCTTCCGACGAAGATGTTGCAATCGTCCGCATAGCGCACAAACTTCAGTCCTCTTCCCGTCAGTTCTTTGTCCAAATCGTCTAACAGAATGTTTGCTAAGAGCGGGCTGAGCGGTCCGCCTTGCGGCGTTCCTTCCAGCGTCTCTTGCCTCATCCCGTCGACCATGACTCCCGCGTTTAGATAAGCTCGAATAAGCTTCAGGACTCGCTTGTCCGAAACTTTCCTAGCTACTCTTGCCATGAGGATGTCGTGATTTACGCGGTCAAAGAACTTCTCCAAGTCCATGTCCACGACCCAGCGACATCCTTCTTGGATGTAGGTCCGCGCCTGTTTCACTGCGTCATGTGCTCGTTTCCTTGGACGGAATCCGAAACTGTTCGGCGAGAATTGCAGATCGAAGATCGGCGTCATCACTTGCATGAGGGCTTGCTGAATAAAGCGATCCATCACGGTTGGGATACCTAACAGCCGCACCCCGCCTCCGGGTTTGGGGATTTCCACCCGTTTGACTGGCATCGGTCTATACGTACCCGCTTGGAGTTCCCACTTTACGGTTTCCCAGCGTTCCCACAAGTGCGCTTGTAGCTCTGCTACCGTCACTTGGTCTATGCCAGGCGCTCCTCCGTTTTGTTTCACACGCTTATAGGCGTCTCGAAGATTGCTCTCTTCGAGCATCCGCTCCAGCAAGTCGTATTGTCCTTCGCGAGAAGTATGGTCGATTTGTGCCGACGAAGAACTCGGCGCTCCGGCATACCCTGGCGGTTTCACCGTTTCTCTTTGCCGCGAGCTCCCTTGCGGGATATTCTGCTGTCGTTGCTCTTCGCGCGAACGCATCGGTTTCTTCTCTCCTTTAAGTTCAGCCCTTCCGTGTGTTGTTGCAACAACACGCGTACTATGGCTTCTGCTGACTCCTGCGGGTTCAGCGCGGCTTTTCAGCCGCGGTTACGAAGTTACTTCGCGTATCCCGCAGGCCTCCCCAGATAAGAACGCCATCTTTCCGCCCGTACTCGCCCAAGTTTACGGCTACAGCCTTTGGCAGCTTAGGATTTCGTCATGGTATGGTGACTCATCCGGCTGCAACCGCCTCAAATTGGATTCGTGTACCTCGAGCCGTGCTTTTGCCTCCGGCTTCCTTCAGATTCCGCCTCGCGGCGGACACCCTTGCCCTTGGCTAATGGTAGGCGCTTGCCAGCCCCCATTCGGGACTTTCACCCTAGAGATGACGCCCATGCTGGGCGTACAAGGCGAAGGCGCTGCCAGTTTACCGGCAGCGCCTTATTATTATGCCGAACATGTTCAACTCAACTCGAGCTGCAACAGTTCGGCCCGTCATGGCTCAAGGCTTGACGGCACGTATCGCGGCGGACACCAGGTATTGTTCGACATTTGCGCCAGGAATCCAATCCTTGATGAACGTCCGGGATTCGTCGTTAGGCTCGATCTCAATTTGGGTAAAACCGCTTTGCGCAAGCATGGCCTCCAGTTCACCGATGGAGGAAGCTCCTGAAATGCACCCTGAATAGATACGGTCGATATCCTGCTTGATTTCATCCGGAAAATCGGCTGTTGCCACGACATCCGATATGGCCAGTCTGCCGCCGTTACGCAGCACACGGAACGCCTCGTCAAAAACCTGCTGCTTCGATGGGGACAGATTAATGACACAGTTTGAAATAATTACGTCAACCGAATGGTCCTGAACCGGCAGATGCTCGATCTCGCCCAGCCGAAATTCCGTATTGGTAAATCCGCTTTTACTGGCATTTTCGCGGGCGCGGCTGACCATTTCCGGTGTCATATCTACACCAATGACGCGGCCGGAAGCACCAACCTGACGGGAGGCAAGAAAGCAATCAAACCCGCCGCCGCTGCCCAGGTCCAGCACGACTTCTCCCGGTTGCAAAGCGGCAATGGCTTGCGGATTGCCACAGCCGAGGCCCAGGTTCGCCCCATCCGGAACGGCTGTCAGTTCTTCTGACGAGTAGCCCATTTTAGCGGAAACATCCGCGGCCGAACTACAGCAATCATTGGCTGGCGCTGGCGTACAACAGGACCCTGCCCCTACGTCCTGTAAGGCGATTTCTTTATACCGATTCCGAACGTTTTGACGAATTTGATCATTACTCACTTGATTCATGAAAGATCACTCCTAGTTTTTTTATACAATCAACAGCAGCTCGCAGCGCAGCAGGCCGTTGGTGTTGCACGAATGATTGGCCGTCGGTTAAAGAATCGGGCCGATTGCTTTGGCATAGCGTCTGACCATTTCCACGCTTCTCTAGCAGATCGTTCGATTTCCCCTTGGCGTTGTTTCATAAGTATTTCCGCAGCAAACCAATTGAGGTTCAAGTCGGTCCCATCCTTTTATCAAAAAATGTAAGTATTCAGTGTTTAAGATGATGCAAAAGCTTTTTAACAACAAACTGCGCGTCCGGCCCCACCCCCCTTAAGGTAGCAGAACCAAAGGAACGCTGCCCTTCCAGCCCCACATAATAAAGCCCCGGAACGTCGCTTATGCCTGCTTGATGTAACGGCCTCCCTTCCGCATCCAGCGCGCCAATCGCTTGAAGGTAGGGAAGATGCGGCCGGTAGCCTGTCGCAAAGATCACCGTATCCACCGGTTCTTTTGTCCCGTTCGGCCAAATGACGCCCTCCTCATAAAAGGACGTAAACATCGGTTGTTGATCCGGTTTTCCTGCCGCTACTTTTTCTTTGTACCCGCCCGAATCGTTCACCGCACTTGAACTCGGCGCAGTTTTCCCGAACCGCCAAAATGGAAAGGTGTCAAATCCAATCAGTTTGATCCAAAAATGCACATCCTGACCCAACAGCCTCGATTTCATGAATTGGACCGGCCGGAGTACCGCTAAAGACGTCTTGCTCACCTCGGCCAGCTCAACACCGATCTGTACGGCAGAATTGCCACGCCCGACCACCACTACGCGTTGATTGCGAAATGGCTCCGGATTCCGGTATTCGGAGGAATGAAGTGTGCGGCCTTGAAACGCCTCCTGCCCCGGCAAAACTGGCGTATAGGGATTGTGAAATGAGCCGGCCGCATTAATGATGGTGCGCGCCCGAAACGTATCCCCTGCTATCGTACGGACCCTAAACCCTTCTCCATCCCTTTCGACCGATGCTACGCGCTGATTGGTCCGAACCGGCAATTGAAATTTTGCCCGATAATCCTGTAAATAACGAATGACTTCATCACGCTTGGGATAGCCATTCGGATCGCCGGGGAACTTCATGCCTGGCATCGACGAGAAACGTGCTGGAGAGAACAGTTTGAGACTATCGTAATAACGCGGCCACGAGCCCCCCGCCTCGTCGCCCGCGTCCAAAATCAGAAATCGAAGTCCTTTCTTCTGAAGATGATAGCCGGAAGCCAGACCCGCCTGCCCCCCTCCAATGACAATCGTATCCAATACCTCATTCATACCCAACATCCTCCGATTTATTTGCAATTTGCAAGTATTAGAGAAAAGAAATCACCCGATGGGGGTGGAACAGCAAAGGCTGGATTTTGACATCGCTTCATTCAAAAGCTTAATGGAGCGAATGACCGTTTCTTTTTCAAAATCGTTCATGTGAGAGAAAACTTCAGCTAAATAAGCGTTCATTTGCTGGTCAATCGTCGTGGCCACGTACTTCCCTTCTGTCGTGAGCGAAAGCACATACACCCTGCGGTCGTCCGGATCGGGCGATTTTTTGACCAAATTCATTTTAATTAACGATTGGACTTGTCGGCTAAAGGTCGTAATATCGGTCCCTAACGCCTCGGCTACCTGCTGAATGGACGGTTGATGCTGACGATCGATCTCGTAAAGAATATGGCTTTGCACCAAAGATATATCGCATCCACCGGCGGAGCAGCAATTTTTATTGAGAAACCCAAAACGGCGTGTCATGATCTGAAATAGTTCGCGAACATTTTCCACTGTGGTTCACCTCATGACTTAGTTATACAATATTTATTTGCAAATTGCAAATAAAATAATCGCAATAGAAAACCACTCGGCTGAGTGGTCTCCTGATTGCTTATTTGCCGGGATATAATTTGTGCAACGATTCTCTCTGGGAGGGTTTAATATCAATGATGTTGCGAATGCTCTTCGCCTTGGCCTCGGCTTCGTCAAGCGTGTCGCTTAATCCCAAGGCAAGTAAGGTGCCAGCGGCTACCGTACCGGTCCGTCCCTTTCCACCGCCACAATGAAAAGCAACTTTCTTGTTTTGGTGATAAGCTTCGATGACGGCCTGGATCGCTTGCTCGAAGGCTTTTTCTTGCGGCATAGCAGCATGATCTGCTAACGGAATTTGAATCCATTCCGCACTCGCCGCTGGATAGGCGCAATCCGTCGCTTCGCCGCGCAGATCCACGATCACGTCGATACCTTCATTTTTTACCATCGATTCAACATCGGCTGCCGCGCCCATAAAAATTTTATCAGGAATCAAAGCATGGTAGGTTTTTTCAGACGCCATGGACTATACTCCTTTTTTAAACGATCCAAACTCAATCGGAACCGGGGCCGCTGGCGGCGCGCAGCACAGGGACAAATCCCTGGCTTCTCCGGCGGATTCGAATTCGGAATCTTCTTTTGTGTAGAAAATCTCCCAAGCGTTGCCGTCCGGATCATATACCCAAACTTTATCCTGCACCGCATAGCAGCATGTGGTATTCATCTCGTCAATCAGTAGCAGTCCGCTTTGACGAAGCCTCTCCCCCATGGCCAGCACTTCTTCCGTATTATTCACTTGAAATCCCAAGTGGTTCAGTACACCCTTTTGTTCGAAGGGACGTACATTGAGCGAAAAATGAAGCGCCGGTTCTTCTAACTCGAATTTGGCGTAGTTATCTTTAACCTTACTCGGTTCGGCTCCAAAAAAAGCGCGATAGAACTCAAGAGACTTGTTCAGCTCCGTGCAGTTTAAAGCAACATGCATTCGTTTGATCATCGTCGCCACCTCATTTCCCTTCTTTGACAAATTGTTCAATCCGGCTCTTAATCGAATCGCGAACGGTGCGGAACTGGTTCATAATTTCGTCTTCCGTTCCGGTTGCTTTTGCCGGATCATCAAAACCCCAATGCCATTTCGTTACATTCTTGTTGGAGATCACAGGGCAATGCTCGTCGGCGTGGCCGCACAGGGTAATAACATAATCGGCGTGATTCAAAATATCCGGATCGATCACATCGGAGGTGTTTTTGCTAATATCTACGCCAGCTTCTTGCATGACTTGCACCGCACGCGGATTCAGTCCGTGTGCTTCAAGACCTGCACTTTTAACTTCATATTTATCGCTGCCTAGCGCGTTTAAAAACCCGTCTGCGATTTGGCTTCTGCAAGAATTTCCGGTGCACAAAAAATAAATTAACTGTTTTTTCTCCATGGTGAACAATCTCCTTTGATTTCAATTCATTAATCGCCTTGATGAACTCTTTTCGCTTGTTTACTTCTCATAAAAGTCTTCATGATCATTGCAACTACCACTAGGACGATCACGATCACCGCGATACATAACCATACATTCACCTGTAGCGTCTGGAGAACATAAAGCCATACATAAAGACCGGTGAGCGTAATGAACAACGTGGGAATGGTTAACAGGATACCGACTTTAAAATAATAGCCCCATCTAATTTTCACGTTTTTCGTGGATAGGACATGCAGCCAAAGCAGCGTGGCCAAGGAGCCGATTGGCGTAATTTTCGGCCCTAAGTCCGAACCGATCACATTCGCATAGATCAGCGCCTCACGAATGAACCCATCGGTTTGCGTACCTTGGATGGCCAGCGCATCGATCATGACCGTGGGCATGTTGTTCATAATGGACGACAGGATGGCTGCAATAAAGCCCATACCTACGGTAGCCACAAATAACCCTTGGTCTGCGACCGCTTGAATGACGCTGCCTAGTGCATCCGTAAGTCCGGCATTGCGCAAGCCATAAACGACCACATACATGCCGATAGAGAAGATGACGACAGCCCAGGGAGCGCCTTTGACCAGTTTCCAGGTATGAATCGCAGGGCTTTTTCTCGCCGCGAACAAAAAGGCAATCGCTGCAACCCCGGCAATAATGGATACAGGGATCGAGAAAAATTCGCTAATGAAATACGCAACGAGCAGCGCGGCTAAAATGACCCAAGATAACTTAAACAGCCGCATATCCTTGATGGCTTCCTTCGGCTTTTTCAGTTGCTTAAGATTGTAAGTGTTCGGGATACTCTTCCGGAAATACAGATACAACACAATGAGGCTCGCAATGACGGAAAAGAAATTCGGAACAATCATGCGGCTCGCGTATTCCGCAAAACCGATGTTGAAATAATCCGCAGATACGATGTTAACCAAGTTGCTGACGACAAGCGGTAAAGATGCCGTATCCGCAATGAACCCACTGGCCATAATAAACGGCAGGATCATCTTTTCATCAAACTTAAGTGCCCGGACCATGGCGAGTACAATCGGGGTAATAATCAAGGCCCCGCCATCATTGGCAAACAGGGCGGCAACCGCCGATCCCAGCAGGATGATAAATACAAACATGAGCAGGCCGTTTCCGCGGGCCAGCCGCGCCATATGCAATGCAGCCCACTCAAAAAATCCGATTTCATCCAGCACCAGTGAGATTAAAATAATGGCCACAAACGCCAAGGTAGCGTTCCACACGATACCGGTTACGGTGCCGACGTCCGCGAAGCTGACCACACCAAAGAGCAAAGCAAAGATCGCTCCGGCACTTGCCGACCAGCCGATATTTAATCCTTTCGGTTGCCAAATGACAAAAAGCAACGTTACCAAGAAAATGAAAATCGCCACATAAACCATTTATGCTTCCTCCTGAACTACGTACAGCAATCATTGGTTTCGCAAACGGCAGGCTCAATCAGCGCCGCTTGCGAAGGAATTTCTTTTAGAATATCCAAAATATAAGGCTTGTCTTCCAGGCAGAGCGAATAATAAACCCACTGTCCCCTGCGAGACTCTTTGACCAGGCCCCCGTCCCGCAGCTTGCGCATATGCTGACTGATATTGGGCTGGCTCGTTTTCAAAATGTCCACGATCTCGCACACGCACAGTTCCTTCACCTGCAACAAGGCTACGATAGTGAGTCTGTTCCGGTCCCCCAATAGCTTCAAGGCATCCGCTACTTCTTCTAGTTTGCTCAACTGCTTCACTCCTTTTAAGCGACGGGAATGTCCATCCCTTTTAACAACCCGATTACTTTCTCCCGAATCTCGTCACGCGCTCTCTTCACGTCTTCCAGGTTGCCGCCGTCTACAGCCAACGGGTCGGGGATGTTCCACTCGACGTTCATGATCTTAAACGGTACGATAGGACAGCGTTCTACAATTTGTTCGCACAACTTGACGATGGCATTCGACGCTAGAAAAAATTTCATATCGATTTTTTTGCAAACATGCTGGGAAAGATCGATGCCTACCTCGCGCATAGCTTCAACGGTGTAAGGATGCACTTCTTTCGATGGTTCTAATCCGGCACTCTCCACCACCACATGATCCCCGCCATAAAACTTAGCAAAGGCTTCGGCCATCTGACTTCGGCACCGATTTTGCCCGCAAAGGAAATAAATCCGCGTAACATCCCGTTTCATTCTCCCACACTCCCCTACCCCTTGTAAATAGCCATATAATTATTTGCTTATTTCAAATATGATTTTACATGCCAATTGTTATCGCAGTATTAACGTTGAAAAAGAAAAAAGCAGCCGCCGGGGAAGGAACTGCGATGTTTTCGATTAATTTTCACCGGGTGAAACGATATAGATTTCGTAAGATTGACAAGAAATTAGATCTTGTCAAGGCTCCGGATGAATGACGTGACATTGCCCAAACAGCAGGCTCCTTGTGGGTTATTAACCTCACACCCACAGCGACCAGCTTGAATTTGTTCTCTTATATGATCAATTGGATTCTGATTTTCCTGAACGGCTTGTATTAAGCGTTCTCTTGTCCATCCGAAGCAGTAACAAACGGGTACTTCCAATGCAGCGTCTTTTTGGAACACCGAAACTTTGAGCATATCTTTGCCAAATGTCTGCTCATCACTAAAATAGACAACTTCGCAAGATGAATTCGCGCAAAAAGTGTAAGTTAATTCAGGGTATATTGTTTCTAACGCGGTTGGTTGAAGCAATGCCTTGAGCGTAATCAATTGAATAGTTTTGCCCTTTTGGTAACAAACAGGGCATTGAATTGATTTTGTTGGATTATCAGTGGAAGTTTGACAACAGCTATGCATTTTGTATCACTCCTTGTGCAGTCTTTAATTCATCACTGTTTTAATAATGGGGCATTCATAAATATCTTTGTTTTCGGGGCATCTTTCTTTAAGGTCTACCAACATCCGTTCAATTCTTCGGAGGTCTTCAATTTTACGCTGGATGTCCTCTATCTTTTGAACAGTGAAATCATACATATCGCGGCACTTTACTTCATCCCGATCAACAACACCTAACAATTTGTCAATTTCATTTAATACGAATCCCAATTCCTGCATGCGTTTAATAAATGTTATACGATCGGCTGTTTGTTCTGGATATATTCGGTAGCCTGAATCGGTACGAGAAGGTTCTGCAATTAAACCGATTCGTTCATAATACCGGATAGTTTCTTTGTTAACGTTACATTTATCAGCAAGTTCTCCGATACGAAACTGCATTTGCTTCACCTCACACGTAGTATAAACCCTGTACTTAAGTACAGGGTCAAATAGATATTCTTCCTCTTTAATTAAAAAGAATTCATTACCGAGAATGTTTGTGCACCCACATTTTTTTACATCGCTTTTTGGGAAGTCCTTAGCGTACAGAATTTCCGAAATGTTGGCGTTACCATATATACGCTTCGCCTTTCGCTTCAAGGACGTAAGCACTTTCAATTATATTTTATTACATTGACTTTGCGGGTGGAACTAATATGGGGGAGAAAGTACACATGAAGCTGGGATATGGCCGTGTGTCGGCTAAAGATCAAAAACCGGAACGACAGTTCGTCAAGTTCCAGGAGTTGGGCATCTAGGACCATTTGTAAATAGTTTGTATTTGTCTTGTGATTATTTAGGCTCTTGCCCATTACTGCAGGTTTTGCACTCCTTTATATAGGCAGTTGCATATGATAAAAAAGTAAACACTGAATCATAAGAGGAGAATGAGTATGTTCCATAAATCATGCCATCACTATCAATGGCATAATCCGATGCATAACAGCTGGAATAACAACTATCGGGATTATAATCCTCACTATTACAATTGGTATAATACTGATAGTAATCCCTACGGAAAAATGAAATTAAGAGATTATGGACAAAGTCCACTTGTAGTGAATATTGACCAGGCAGCAAAGCAAAACAAAACTTACCGTACCGCTTTATGGACAGGAAAACATTTTCAAGTGACTCTGATGAGTATTAATGTTGGCGATGATATCGGTTTAGAAGTCCATCCGACAACTGATCAATTCATACGTATTGAAGAAGGTCAGGGACTTGTTCAAATGGGTGATAGGAAGGACAAATTGGATTTTCAAGTAATGGCCTATGATGACTATGCAATTATGATACCTGCTGGAAAATGGCACAATGTAACCAACACAGGCAATACCCCCCTTAAAGTTTACGTTATCTATGCGCCTCCTGAGCATCCATATGGTACAGTTCATGAAACAAAAGCAATTGCACTGTCTGCTGAAGGTTAGTTAAATCCAATTATTCCAACTTTATTTCGTCCCGGTCCGGAACCCAGGCCGGGTTAATTGGGGTATTACCAGCGTCACTGTCACGAAGTCCAAAAGTATGGAACAAAATAGTTTGTTGAATATGACTCATAAATTTCCAAGAAGGCCGGGTGGTATCAGCTTCGCTGGTACTCCCCCTAAGGCAGTCTATATTGGACTAGATCAACTCTCCAAATAGCGATATAGTGTAGTTTTACTAATTCCCGTCTCTTCCTTTATCTGTGCAAGACTATACTTTTGACTCTGATACATATGAATGGCTCGTTTCACATTCTCATCAGGCTTTCGCGGACGGCCAGGACTCATTCCTTTTTGTTTCGCCTCATACAATCCCTTTTTAGTATTCTCACTAATGACATCACTTTGAAAATTCAATAAATAATTTACGCTGTCATGAAATGAGTATCCTGATGATTGATTCGTATTTATCCCTTCGCCAACAGTATAGAGATATGACCTTTTTTCATTTAATTGATTTAATAGCTCTGCTAGATGCCGGGTAGAATCCGCAAATGAAAATAGCCTTGCAACAACAACTGTATCCCCTGGTTGAAGTTCATTCATCATTTTTATTAACATTACTCTTTTTTTAGGGGATGAATGCTCCTCAGTGAAGAATTGGTCACAATTCAGTTCTTTCAAAGTCTCTATTTGGATTTTACAATTTAAATCATCTTGATAGGGTCTCATATAACCAATTAACATAACGTGCCCTCCTTACTGCAGAAGCCCTTTTGAAAGCATACCACAAAAAAGGGACCTAAAAGGTTCCATTTTGGTCCTTTTGGTGATAAAATGAATGAGCCTAATACGGAACCTGACTTTTATGAGAGTTAAAAGTCACACTAAAAATAAATAAGGAGTGGAAGTAAACGTGGTTGAAAGAATAAAAAGAGAGTGGTTTTCAAACATAAGGGGCGACATACTTGCTGGAATTGTTGTCGCTTTGGCTCTCATTCCAGAAGCGATTGCCTTTTCCATTATTGCCGGTGTCGATCCTATGGTTGGTTTATATGCCTCTTTTTGTATCGCAGTCATTATAGCCTTTGTAGGCGGTCGTCCAGGTATGATTTCCGCCGCTACTGGCGCGATGGCTTTGCTGATGGTACCTCTAGTTAAAGATTACGGATTACAATATTTATTAGCCGCCACTATACTCACCGGGATCATACAACTTATTTTTGGATTATTCAAGATTGCAAAGCTAATGAAATTTATTCCTAGAGCCGTCATGATCGGTTTTGTTAACGCACTCGCAATCCTGATATTTATGGCGCAGGTCCCTCATTTTGTTGGCATATCAACTCTGACTTATGTGTTTGTTGCTATTACTTTGATTATTGTATATGTATTGCCTCGTTTTTTCAAAGCCATACCAGCCCCATTAATCGCTATTATCATCCTTACATCGGTTGCCATCTGGGGACATTTAGATTTAGGAACGGTTGGGGATTTAGGAAGAATCACTCAAACCCTGCCTTCTTTCTTTATCCCGGACATTCCATTTAATTTTGAAACACTTCAAATCATCTTTCCTTACTCTGTCGCTTTAGCCATTGTCGGATTACTGGAATCGTTGCTTACATCCTCTATCGTTGATGATATGACAGGAACAGAAAGCAACAAGAACAGAGAATCCAGAGGACAGGGTATCGCAAATATTATTACAGGTTTCTTTGGCGGTATGGCTGGATGTGCCATGATCGGTCAATCTGTAATCAACGTCAAATCAGGGGGCCGCGGCAGGTTGTCCACGTTAGTTGCAGGTCTGTTCTTAATATTTCTGATTCTTGTATTAGGCGGATTGGTTGTACAAATACCGATGCCTGTTTTGGTTGGGATTATGATTATGGTATCGATTGGCACATTTGATTGGACATCATTTTCGTATCTGCGTAAAGCTCCAAAGACGGATGCTCTTGTAATGTTGACTACGGTCATTATCGTTGTGGCGACTCATGACCTCTCCAAAGGCGTTATAGCCGGTGTTATTCTTAGCGCTATCTTCTTTGTGGCCAAAATTTCAAAACTAGAGGTTAGAAGACGGCAGACCAGCAAAGAAATCATATTTGATGTAACGGGTCAATTGTTCTTTGCCTCTGTGGAAGGCTTCATAAAAGCCTTTGACTTTAATATCGCTGATGATATAAATATTGTGATTGATTTCTCTCATGCACACATTTGGGACGACTCTGGCGTAGGCGCAGTAGATAAAGTAGTCATCAAATATCGTGAAAACAATAATCATGTCACAATTAAAGGACTAAATGCATCTAGCAAAAAAATTATAGATAAGTTAGCCGTATACCAAGATGCAAATGCTCAATTAAAAGCACACTAATGAAGGGGAGAGATGAATATGTATCAACGTATTTTACTCGCTGCTGATGGGTCAAAAAACTCGATTCGGGCAGCCCAGGAGGCTGCGAAAATTGCATCCTTGATTCCAGATTCCACCGTTGAAATCCTATTTGTGGCGGACTTATCCAAAATTAAAAGTGAAGTCTTGCATTCTCAAAATCATGAGGAAATAGAGTTGAAACGACATCAAAAGTTGCTTCCTATTGCAGAACAACTTTCTGCTAAAAATGTCAATCATGAAACAAAGATTATTACTGGCGATCCTGGTCCAGCTATTGTGGAATATGCAAACAATGAGAAAGTGGACTTGGTCATTATTGGAAGCCGCGGGCTAAATGCCTTACAGGAATTTGTCTTGGGCAGCGTAAGTCATAAAGTGGTTAAGAGAGTACTGTGTCCAGTTATTGTTGTAAAATAATTGATCCCAAGATGTTGGGAGGGAGTTTGATTGAAAAGCAGAACAACAATATTGATAAGTATTGTACTCGCCCTATTCGTAGCATCAATGGATACCACGATTATGAATACAACAATGCCAATCATAGCAAAGAGTCTTGGCGGGTTTGAATTTTTTGCTTGGCCGTTTGCCTCTTATATGATCGCAAGCACCGTGCTCGCTCCAGTTGCAGGCCGATTATCAGACTTGTTCGGCCGGAAACGAGTCTTTGCTTTTGGAATTATTTTATTTTTAATCGGTTCTATACTGTGCGGTGTGTCGCAAACGATGGTACAGCTTGTTATTTTCCGTGGAATTCAAGGTATCGGTGCTGGCTTCATGATGCCTTTTCCAGCTATTATTGCAGGCGATCTATTTTCCATTCAACAGCGCGGAAAAATTCAAGCCTTGGGGACGTCAATGTGGGGACTGTCTGCAGTCATCGCACCGCTATTAGGCGCATTTTTCGTGGAGTATATGACATGGAGATGGATTTTCTTTATAAATATCCCGATTTGCATTCTAGCGTTGCTCACTTTATTACCATATAAAGAGGAGTATACTCCCAAAAAAGCACGTATCGATTATATCGGCGCACTTTTGTTTACGATTGGAGTCAGTGTGTTGCTTCTGGCAACTGTCGTAGATAGCAATCAAATCCTCTATGTCAGTGTTGGCGCAATATTCATTATCGCCTTTTACTTCTTTGAAAAAAAGCAAGCATCACCACTCGTTCCCCTTTCCATTGTTAAAGATAAAACGATTCGCTGGATGAACATTAACGGTTTCCTTGGTTGGGCGGCCTTATTTGGAACCGCAAGCTATATCCCGTTGTTTCTACAGGACATAACCAAACTCTCCGTTTTCCAAAGTGGCATCGCATTACTAGGAACTGCCCTTGGTTGGCTTTCTGCATCTGTTCCGGCGGGAAAGTGGATTTTGAAATTTGGCTATCGCCGTCTGTTTATTATTGGAAGTATTCTGCTCGCTACTTCCGGAGTCTTCCTCGCTTTTTTGCACGATGGAAATGGATTTTGGTATGTATTTTTTGTTTTGATGATTCAAGGTTTCGCTTTCGGTTTATTATCGACAACAGGCGTTATCGGCGCCCAGCAGCTTGTTGAACCGCATGAAAAAGGAATTTCAACTTCATTTATGATGTTTGCTCGTAACATAGGAACAGCAATAGGCGTAACGATCATGGGGGCAATTCTGACGAGATCAGAAGATTTTATGAGCGGAATCCATCACATATTTTTGTACGGATTGATCGGAAGTATGATTGCCCTACTTACTACATTTTTTATCAAAGATCGTACCGCGGACACTGTACCCGAAGGAAAGATATAAGCCCTTCTTATTTCTAGGGGTAGTACCAGCGAAGTGTCAGTTATCCAAACTCCAAAAGTGGAATCCCTTGTTAAATAAGGGCTTCCACTTTGTTTACATGTATTTAATGTAAAACGTAATCGTTGGTTCCTAAAATGGTCAGAACCGGAACAATGGTGTTCAATTAATGCTTATTCCCCTTATTATTTACCGGTAAAATTAAAATAGAACTCTAAGTTCTAATACCAAAAAACAGATTCGGAAACTTAAAGAAAATATTCACGGGGTTATGCCTATAAGTGCCATACTGGGGCAAGTGTCAACATTGTATCGGCGCTTTCCTTACGTGAGATAAAGTTGCCCGGACGGTGGAACCCGGACCAAACTCAACTACCTGTTGTTTAAGTGAACGCAATACGCATAATTCGTAAATCGCGCGATCGGAGTTCATAATTAATATAGATACAAAACTTTCATTTATCAGAATGTTCCTCTTCTTTTCGCTTCTTAGAATGAGTCTTGTTTGTCTTCAAGATAACAAAAGAACAGATGATTAAACCAAAATAAACAACACTAACCATCAAAATTCCAAATCCATTGGAGCTCAAAATCGACCTCCTTTCTATATTGAATAAATGATTCGAAGGTCAGCGTCCCACCACTTTTCTCAGGGTAGTCATTCGAACTCCTTATGCTACTGGACAAGGCAATCACACCCAACCGCTTACATTACATCCTTCACATGAATAGCTAACTATTCATCTGGTCGATCCCATTTTTTAGAATACGCTTTACTAGTTGCCCATATGGTAATCCATATAATAAAGGCGGCTACTCCAATAACCGCGATATAAACAAGCAACATACTGACACCTCCAGATTAATACCATCGGTTTGACTACGACTTGATAAATAAATACACTATAATTCCCAGTGCAATAAAGGTAATAATAAAGTTGAAGATCAAAAAGACATCACAAGCTTGTTTGCTTAAATAGAAGATACGATTGTTGGAACACTTTTCTATTATCCGCCCGACAATCATGGCAACCTTTTGATTTCCGATATTGTCCAGAAACCGTTGTTGTCGAAAGAACATGAATAGCCTTTGAGATACACGTGACCTTCTGACAAGTCAAACAAAAAACTTTATTTTTTAAATCGTTCATAATCTTCTCCTCTCGCTTAAGTTGTTTAGCGAAAACCGTTATCGTTTTTTCCAAGAAGATAGCCGAAAGGTTGTTTCAAGCAAGGTCGAAACTTCCATATACTCCTGTAGTCGAAACGAACGGGTAACCATATCAAGCAGCTCCTTGTTTCATCTTAAAGAGGATCTCTATAAGCAAAAAAACCAATTTTTCTCCCCTGATATAAAATGTTTTGTTCTGGAATGTGTAGTTGTTTCGCCTTTTCCAAAGCAAATACGACGCTCTCGCAATAACCCGTACAGTATCCAAATTCTTGACGAATGCCGGTCGTTTGCTTCAAAAGAATGATCGAGAACCCCTCTCCCTTTTGCTGAATATGAATTTGACTCATTTCATACACTTCCGATCTGACCCTTGCTGTTCAATGAGTCCTGATATCAAGTATGTCAATCACGCTCATTAATTGGTTGTTAAACATGTTTTTGGTCATGAAGAGCAGATCACATATAAGAGGATCTTGCACCGAATAGACGACGCGAGTTCCAACCTTCATTCCTATTACGAGATGCTTCGCTTTTAAAATACCTAAATGTTGGGAAACCGCAGAACCTTGACTTTGTAAACGCGTTTGAAGCTCATTGACACCTTTCGGTCCTTCACATAATAACTCCAAAATCTGCAATCGCAGCGGATGAGCCATGACCTTAAAAACATCTACTCTGTACTGCTGAAGTGCAAGTTGCATTCCCATTCACCTCATTTCGTCTTTGGGGCGACTCCGAGTGAGAATAGGTTAGGTCCTTGATGGATCTGGCTTCAAGCTGGTGATTACTTCTTTTTGAGACTCCTTGTTTGATAACGCCGCGCATTCACGGAAAGCGAAATGTTTACAACCTAGACATTTATTCAAATCCAGTTGCAATAGCGCGAAGTTAAGTGCCTCACCGGTATGTCCAAAAAAATGTTCAGCCCCAATCAGCGTATACAACCCTGTTCTCTTCAATACATCCAAAGGCTGAGCTTGAATTCCGGATACAAGAATAATCCCGCCAAACTTCTCGAAATGTTTCACCAAACTGGACAGATTCGATTCACCTGTCGTATCCATAAAAGGTACTTTTCCCATGCGCAGCAGCAATACTTTCGGCCTAAGATGAATCGTATCCATAATGGACTTTTCAAACATGTTCGCGGCGCCGAAAAAGAGAGGGCCTTCGATGGTATAGATCCCGATTTGTGGACAATCGTGGCCTTCGGTTACCATGTGGGCTTTCACTTTTTCATGTTTAGCTGTTGGGTCAGGCAATACCTTGGAAACCAGTAAGCCATCACTCATTCGTTTCACAAACAGAATTACGGCCAAGATTAATCCGACTTCAACGGCAGTCGTTAAATTTGTAAAGACCGTAAGCAAAAAGGTAATGAGAAGGACAACGGAATCGCTCGTTTTGGTTTTTAAGACGTGAGCGAATTCTTTTCGTTCGCTCATGTTCCAAGCAACCAGCATCAGAATCGGTGCCATACTAGCAAGTGGGATCTCCGATGCATAAGGTGCAAACAAAATGAGCACCAGCAATACAACAATGCCATGTATAATACCCGACAGAGGTGAGACCGCACCGTTTTTGATATTGGTTGCTGTTCGTGCAATGGCTCCTGTCGCTGGAATGCCTCCAAAGAGAGGGGTTACCATATTGGCGACACCTTGCCCAATCAGCTCACGATTGCTGTTATGACGACTGCCGGTCATGCCGTCGGCAACAACCGCCGATAATAAAGATTCGATGCCGCCCAACATGGCAATAATAAAGGCGGGGCGAATCAAGTTTTCAATGCGATCCCAGGTTAGATCAGGGAAATGAAAATGGGGTAGGGTGCTTGGAATAGCTCCAAATGACGATCCAATCGTTGCAACTTCCCCTTTAAAGAATACGGTCGCCACTATAGTGGATACGACGAGCCCTACCAAGGAACCAGGGACCTTCGGTAGAAACTTCGGCGTTAGGAGGATGACAGCCAAGCAAACCACCGCTGTGATAACACTGTAGAGATTTGTAGTTGTGAGATGCATTACAATTTCCTTCATATTTGGTAGAAAATTCTCATGCTTCTCGATACCGCTCAAACCTAAAAAGTTGGCAATTTGTCCGCTGAAGATTATGACGGCAATTCCAGCGGTAAATCCGATGGTTACAGGGCGAGGAATAAATTTTATCAATGCACCGAGTTTAAATAGCCCCATGAGAACGAGAATAATTCCCGCCAAAAATCCCGCAAGCAATAAATTTTCGTATCCATATTCCATGACAATTGCGAAAAGGATCGGAATAAATGCACCGGTCGGTCCGCCAATTTGAAATTTAGAACCTCCGAACAAGGAAATACAGATACCGGCAACGATGGTGGTATAAATGCCATATTCCGGTTTTACACCAGCCGCAATAGCAAACGCCATCCCTAATGGAATGGCGATAATGCCAACAATGAGGCCTGAAATGAGATCCTTGCGGAATGCGGCTGCATGGTATCCTTCAAATCTTCCCATCCATTTCATCTGAACTACCTTCTATTCTTCATATATTTGATTATTTGAATATATATGAAATGTTACTCCTGTCATCGAATAATGTCAATCGTAATAATCTCGTGTCGCTTCGCATGTTTCCGGCTGCAAAACGAAAAAACAAGGTGATCCTTGATGTTGCTCATGGATACCCTTGTTTTTCAGTTTAAGATTCATTTCGAATGACCTCAAGTAATGAAATGGCATCAACGAGATGATTATCGAAGATCTGCTTTGTGACTGCGAGCAGGTCTTTAATCAACGGGTCACGTAACGAATAAATGACAGAAGTACCATCTTTTAAGCCCGTCACCACATTTTTATTTCGCAATACTGCCAACTGCTGAGAAACGGCTGAACCTTCTGATCCTAAAATACTCTGTATCTCATTTACGTTTTTATCTCCTTCACTCAGAACCTCCAGGATACGAATCCGCATGGGATGCGCCAGCGCCTTAAAAAAATCGGCTTTAAACTGTTGGATATTTTGATTCATGGCTAACGCCTCCTTAATCACTATACTTTTGAATATATGAATATCATAACACAACTTCACCCAAAAACATTCTGGAAAGAAGGGCATACCGGAGCATGGATTGTGATTTGGTTGCAACTCCTATATAATACACATTATATTCAAATATCTGATTATTTGATTAAAAGAACATAAGGAGTGGGTACGAATGCCGGACTCTACGAGTAATAACTCATCACATCAAGATTCGTCATCCTCTCACGAATTGACTACACCTTTCATGCAGGTAAGCAGACAAACCGTCATAACAATGGGGATTCATGCGTTACATGAGATTGGGTCCAATTCCATTTGTAACGTTTGTATCGCCAATGGAGGTTCCTGTTGTCAAGGGTGTCGACATCTTGTCAAAGGTATTGGATGCCAAAAACGAAATGCAAGTTGTACGGCATGGTTATGCGGGTTTTTAAAGTTCTTTTTGTATGAAACTGGTCTACTACGAGAATGGAATGACTTTTGGGAGCAAGTCCCGGGACAAGATTACCGTGAGGACTTTACGCCAGAGGTCTTTTATGTGACAAAGTCGTTATACCTTCCGGATCTTCGCAATTTGAGTGAGGCTCTTGCTACTGATCTTCATGAACTGGCTAAATCTCACATTGCGATCGGGTTTATCCTAACCCTACGGGAAAAAATCGATAAACAGATTGATCAACTCCACGAGTGTCAGCATAATCGGAAAAGGAAAACCAAAATAAAACGGAATATAAAAATGTTATCCAGTTCTTTCCACCGTTTTCAAAAAGAACTTCATGAATATCGACAAAAATTTCCGATTTCGTAGCAATTTCAATAAGGATGAAGGGTGGGAATATTGGTGTTTCATTCGCGTATTACAGCCATTGGAACGTATGTACCCCAACGAAAACTGACAAATGATGATTTGGAAAAGATGGTGGATACCAGTCATGAATGGATCGTACAGCGGACAGGCATTCATGAACGACGTATTGCTGAGCGAGACGAATTTACCAGCGATCTCTGTATAAGTGCAGTCAGGAATCTCGTCTCTCGGTATAACAAGACAATCGAGGATGTGGATTTTATTATTGTTTGCACCACTACACCAGATTTTCCTTTTCCTACAGTATCCTGCTTAATTGAAGCCCATTTTCAAATTCAAAACGCTGGTGCGATTGATATTAGTGCCGCTTGTGCTGGATTTACTTATGGACTTATCATGGCTCATGGCTTGATTGCTTCTGGATTGCATAGGAAGGTTCTGGTCATTGCCGGTGAAACGCTGTCCAAAATTACAGATTATTCGGATCGTACAACCTGCGTCTTGTTTGGCGATGCCGCCGGTGCCGTTCTCGTGGAAAGAGATGACCAGTTTGAGGGATTCGTCAGTCATCATGTTGGCTCCGATGGCACAGGTGGGGTCCATATTTATCGGACAGGGCTTGCCAATAGACTCGGCGAGCAAAAGTTGTGCGACAACAATTGCATTGTCCAAAACGGAAGGGAAGTATTCCGTTGGGTGATGCGAACAATACCCAATTCGATTCATCAATTGATGAACAAAAGCAGTCAGACAATAAACGATGTGGACTGGTTTATTCCCCATAGCGCGAATTTGCGACTGATTGAGCCGCTTTGTGAGAAACTGGAGTTCCCTATAGAACGTACGTTGCATAGTCTAACTCACTTCGGTAATACATCGTCTTCAACGATCCCCCTTTCACTCGATTTAGGGATTCGGAGTGGGAAAATCCGTGCGGGAGATAAAGCCTTACTGTATGGGTTTGGGGCTGGGCTCGTGCATGCGGGCGTCCTCGTAAGGTTACAGCTTGATCCTGTCGTTAACGAACCTCTTCCATTATAAATAACGATTATATGTAGCGGTGGCACCTTATGAAGGTGCCTCTTTGTTTTAGTGGGAATAAATCTTGCGAAGGGAGGGAACAGATAAGTTAAATATTCAAAAATTCAAATATTTATTGGAGGCCCTTGTTGTGTCATTAAAGAAGTCCCGCAGCCTGCTCTGTTTGGTTGTATGGATGTGTTTGCTGTCCAGCACAGGATGTCGTTCATTGAACCAGCCTGCTTTCAGCGAAAAGATAAAGCAGGAAATGAATCCTGTGCAAGCGATTCGTCTGTTGGAAGAAGGAAATCAACGATTTGTTACGGGGCATTTAGCAGAAAAACATGTCATTCGAAATCGGAGGCAGCTTATCTCCGAACAAAAACCGGTCGCTGTCATCATAAGCTGCTCCGATTCACGAGTAGCACCGGAAATTGTGTTCGATCAATCACTGGGGGATCTCTTTGTGATTCGCGTTGCTGGAAATATCGTGAATGATGATGTCATAGGAAGTGTCCAATATGCAGTGGATCATTTACACGTTCCGATTGTGTTAGTTTTAGGGCATGAGAACTGCGGCGCGGTTATTGAGGCATTACAAAGAAGGAGGCATCCAGCTTATTTACAATCCATTGTTAATAAGATTGAACCGGCTGCTGAAAAGGCGATATCCGCTGGCATATCCGAAAAAGACATAATTGACCGGGCTGTAATTGAAAATGTCAAAATGGTTGAGGATGAACTACTTGAATACCCGGCATTCAGGTCTCATTCTGGCTGTCGCGACCATTTGGATCGGAGATGGGTCCGCCAAATTTCTGGCTAAGGTACAGCCCGAAAAGTTGGCTGCCGCTGAATGGCATTTCGAAACCGGAAATCGGGTTTCTTTGATTGTAGGAGGTCATTTGAACCCGGACACGTTGGAAGTAACCGGTGCAATTGAAATCCCATGGGGGCTCAGCTTTCTCGCCACAGGCGATCCGAATGGAACCGTAGTGGGGTTGAACGATTTTCCAAGATCGGAATGGCCGCCGCTATATGTCCATTATTTGTTCGATTCGATGGTCGGCATCGGCTTTTATTTACTTGCTATTCCTGTTCTGTTCCTGACTATCAACAAAATAAAGCGCTGGAATGCCTATAATCGATGGCTCCTGACCGGGATTGTTGCAGGAGGGCCATTATCCCTTCTTGCCATTGAACTGGGATGGTTTTATGCCGAGGTGGGAAGACAACCCTGGATTATCAGAGGATATATGAAAGTTTCAGATGCGGTCACAACAAATCCCAACGTTGGTGTTACGTTTTGGCTTTTTGCCGCACTGTATGCGCTTCTCGGCGTCATTTGCTTATTCGTCCTTGGTCGATTGTTCCGAAACAAGCCTGCGGAAATGGAACTAGAGGAAAGGCGTATTATTTTGTAGAGGAGCATGGAGATGTCGTTGGAGCAGCTTGGAATTACGGTGCTTTGGGTGTTTTTGTACGGGTATTTGATCGTTGCTTCGATTGATTTCGGCGCTGGTTTTTATGCTTATTACGGCAGAGTCATCGGAATCGAGTCCGTTATTGGGCCGCTGATTTCCCGATATTTGTCTCCCGTCTGGGAAGTAACGAATGTGTTTCTGGTCTTTTTCTTCGTAGGTATTGTCGGTTTTTTTCCGGACACTGCTTACTACTATGGTACCGCTTTGTTAATCCCCGGAAGTATTGCGCTAATCTTGCTTGCGGTCCGAGGATCCTTCTACGCATTTACGAATTACGGGGCAAGAAAAAACAATCTTTACTTACTTGCTTACGGATCCACGGGATTACTGATTCCGGCTGCGCTGTCAACAGTTTTCACCATATCGGAAGGAGGTTTTTTGTCTTTTGAAGGCCACTCCGTCCACTTGTTGATGGAGGAGTTGTTTTTTAGTACCTATTCCTGGGCGGTGGTTCTGCTAGCCATTTCAAGCGTTCTATTTATAAGTTCTTCTTTCCTTACTTATTACGCGGCGCGTGCTGAAGATCGAAAGGCGCTGGAATGGCTTCGCCGGTTTGCACTCTGGGGAGGCATTCCGACCATCATCTCCAGCTTATTTACGTTTATGGCGTTGCGAAATCATAACCGAGACCATTTCCTAAACACATTGGATGTGTGGTGGATGTTTGGCTTGTCTTTTATTTGTTTTGCGATTGCGGTGTGGTTCATCTGGCGCAGGCATCGATATGGATGGGCGTTTATCTTGGTTATGGCCCAGTTCGCCTTTGCCTTTTTCGGTTACGGACAGTCACATCTCCCGTATCTTCTCTATCCCATCTTGACATTAACCGGCGGCGTGACCAATCCAGTGATGGGGCGTGCACTGGTTGCAGCATTCACGGCGGGGCTGCTGTTGTTGATACCGGCATTGATATTGCTGTTACGCTTGTTTTTATTCAATGCAGACTATGTAAAGGGGAAAATAAGATGAATCTTTTTGATCGACAAGACAAATGGCTCATGTGGTTATGTTTTGGAATTGCCTTTTTGCTTTTCTTATCGTCGGTTCGATATTTATTTTAACCGGCAAATATATAGGTTTGGCACTTTTTTTGTGCATTGTGCATAGAGCTCAGTTCCCTGCACGTCATGGGGCGATACGTCCGCTCAGCGATGCCACTCTCATCTTAAAGACAAGAGCACCGGGTTTTCCCTGTAACCATCGAAATACTCCTTTATAAGCAAGAAATTTCGCTTTGATTGTCATCCATAGTCATATGGGACTGCCGCTAGACATCAAGCTGGCTTCCCTGGTTTCAAGCATCTATATTTTGCTCAGTGCGCACAGCCATGACTGAATCAAGCGGCCAATTCGCAAGAACAGGCCTTCATTATTCAATCAGGGCCAGCGTTTCATTCGTCGGCCGAATCGATCGAATCGGGTCGACTCATCACCTTCGAGCATCGGCTGGTGCCCGTACTGGATACAGCACTCCTATGCTGCCATGGAAGCTGACAATTAAGGATTTGTATTGCATCATTCCCACCAACCCTGAGCTGTTTACAATGGAGCTCGAAGGCAGTGACTTGCTGCCCCCCTGCCCGTATCCATTGTGTGTAGAGAAAAATGAGCTTCCTCCGTCGATCGGGGAAGCTCATTTTTCAATCAATTGACCAGACTAGCCTTCCTGCTTTGAAGTTCATTCATACTTACTTTACCCCGTTTAGCGCTTTGTAATTGGCTAACGGCAGCTTTCACTTCGAAGACGTATACCGATCCAACAAGGCGAAGGCCCGCCGTCCCAGCCTTTTCTGTTCATCTAACTCAAGCGTTCAGTAGCAGTTGTATGGATGTGGCTCAGATGCTCTTATCAACACAAGCAGTCAAACGCTTCTCGATGTCGGAAGCAATGTTCATCAAGGCCTCATTCTCCACAAGTCCAATGAGAGCCGTTGGCTTCGGCATGCCGATCTTGGTCCTTTCATTCTCCACATACACAGCCAGTTTGCAGGGAAGGAAGTATCCGACCAACGCATTTTCGGACAAAACCCGCCTGGCCTCCACTGGGTTGCAGACCTCGAGAATCTGATACGGCATGTCGAATTCGACGCCTTTCTCGTTCAGCTTCGCCTTCATATCCAGTTGCCATAGGACGCCGAACTTCTCCGCCTTCAAATTTTCCGTCAGTGCTTCAACCGCCTGCTCAGGTGTTTTGGTAGTTTCAACTGTATAATGGAACATCGTTTACAACTCCCTTTACATCATTTCTGTACGACCAGAACGTAATGTGCGCCGGTGGGGTGATCCGTTTCCAGTATGGTAAAACCGGCTTGCTCAAACGAGTGTGTCAACTCCTCGGAGCCTATTCGATGGTGCAGCGGCGGCCCTTGATCCGTCTCCTGCTTTTCCCACTCTAGGCATGCACACCGGCCGCCTCTGCGAAGGACCCGGTGAATCTCAGACAAAGCCTGTTGAAGCGGCTCCGCTTCATGCAGGACCAGGGACGCGATGACACGATCCACCGACTCTTCCTCCAGAGGAATCTGCTCAAGCCGGCCTTCGATGGTCTGAATATTTTTTATCTGCTTCTGTTTCGTCTTGCTGCGAATAACCTCCAGCATCATGGGCTCGATATCCAAGGCAAGTATGGTCCCACTTGTTCGCTCTGAAACAGGGATGGAAAAATACCCCGTGCCAGCTCCAAGATCCAGAATAGTTGCTGACTCGTTCTCATTCAGGGCCAGCTTCTCTAGCAAAGATTCCGGGGGAAGAACAGCCTTACGTTCGGGACTGTCGAGTTTAGCCATATTTTCAGGATTAAAGCGACGCTCGTGCATGGGATTGTCCTCCATTCATTCACTAAAATACTTTAACCGTTTTTATCCTTGCCCTAAACCACGCTCACCACTCGTTTACTTGCTTGCCAGTTTACCTTTCCAAGCCCCGATGCCACCTTGCAGATGGGCGATCTCCTTATGGCCGTTCTTCAACAATATTTTTGCCGCACTTTTACTACGCATACCGCTGCGGCAATAGAGCAGCACGTCACGATCCTGGGGAATCTCGGAAAGCCTTCGGGACAATTGCGAAAGAGGAATATTCTTCGCATCGGCAATATATCCGCCTTTATATTCATTCGGTTCTCGGACATCGATCACCAGCGGTTTGCCGGGTTTGCCCATATGGCTCTTAAATTCCTCTGCGTTAAGGTTTCGGAGTCCTTTGGCCGGTTTAAAGCGCGAATATGCAAACCACACGACTAGCACAAGGATTCCGATATTAATGATTGTACCTGTGTCCAAAGATTCCACATCCTTTCGTATTCACTTGTTTGCCTGTCGGCTGAAAAAAATCCCCCTGCGCGGCACACAGCTGCCGGAAGCCGCGCTTATGCAGGATGCGGGCTGCTTTATTACTCTGATAGCAACTTGAGGACAAAATAATGACGGAGTCGTCGTTAGAGAGCTCTTTATGCCACACATAAGGCAGACGTCCGAGCGATATATTGATCGAGCCGGGAACATGCCCATGCAGATAGTCCGATGCATCCCTGACATCGAGTATTTTCACACTTGACTGATTTCGTGCTTTCTCCAATTCATGACAGGGCACATATTGGAAAGAAGGAACGGGCCAAAAGCCGCGCAGGACCCACAGGATCACGGCTCCGGCAAGAATATACAAGAGTGTTATCATATGAAGTCCTTTCTACAGTACTGCGACAGCTGAATAATGACACAGCTGCCGCAGACCATGGTTATTAGAGAGGCAAAACCTCATACAAGCTTTTCTGTCCAGGCGTTCAATCCGCCGGTCATATTTACGACGTCGAAGCCCTTCTCGCTTAGCAATTCACACGCAAGACCGCTGCGATTGCCGCTACGGCAGATGACGATCGTCTCTTTCGACGGATCAAGTTCTTTTAGCCGCTCGGTGAGCTGTCCAAGTGGAATGTGCTTGGCGCCTGCGACATGGCCGGATGCCCATTCGTCGGGCTCCCGGACATCAAGCAGGTTCAGCTTCTCGCCATTCTTTAACCTTGCGGCCACTTCTTGCGGCGTTGTTGCTTTCGGAATTTTGAATGCCATGTTTTTCACTCCCTCAGATTGTTAGTTGTTGTATTAGCGGCTCTTAACCAGAAGCTCCACAGCTTCTTTGACCATCTTTCCTGTATCGTTACCGGCAGCATGTTCCGCCATGATGCATTGCTGCAAATTTTCTGCAACGATCTGCGCGATAGCCTTGTCCGATGCGTTGCGAACGGCGGACAACTGTGCCACAACTTCTTTGCAGCTCTTTCCTTCCTCCATCAAACGCAGCACCCCGCGGACTTGTCCTTCGATTCTGCGCAGCCGGGTTTTGATTTCGTCCGTGTATTCGTAGTTCATGTCCAACAACTCCTTATACGAGTATGGGTATAGTATAAAGGAAAAAATTATAAGTTCATATACGCTTGTTCAAATGAATAAGTTTACCTTTCCGTTCGCGGCGTCACCCAGATATGCGGCTACTCCTGCATACTCCAGACCATCGATCAATTCTTCCTGTTTCAGACCGAGCAAGTCCATCGTCATCGTACAAGCGACTAACTTAACGCCTTGTTCTTGAGCCAGTTCAACCAGCTCGGGCAACGACAATGCTTTGTGCTTTTTCATCACATGCTTGATCATCTGGGGCCCGAGGCCGCCGAAGTTCATTTTTGACAAACCCAGCTTCTTCGCGCCGCGCGGCATCATCCATCCGAAAGCTTTTTCAAGAAGGCCTTTGTTTGTCTTTATCGGTTCGTCCCGGCGAAGCGCGTTTAATCCCCAGAACGTGAAGAAGATTGTCACCTCGTGATCATAAGCCGCCGCTCCATTCGCAATAATAAACGCCGCGATTGCTTTATCCAAATCGCCGCTGAAGAGCACGATTGTCGTTTTATCTTTTTCCAATTCCAACGTCACATACCTTCTCTCTCATAATATTTACTCATACCCCTATAGGTATATTAACGGACAATAATAAAGAATGCAACCCTTCTGCCGCGGCAAATGTTTGCAGATACGATTAATGCATTCACAAAATGGACGACCACACTTTAATGGCCGTAAGTGCGATCAGGACGACCAAACCATATCGAAGTACCTTTACATTGATTTTCGAACTGATCATCGTGCCGATCGGTGCTCCGATCAAACTGCCGATGACGGTATATACCGTCGCCCACAGAGGGATATCCCCGCCCGTGATTTTTCCGATGACGCCTCCAACGGCCGAAATAAAAACGATCGCGAGCGAGGATGCAATCGTTGTGCGCGTGGGAATTTTGAGCACGGTGAGCATAATGGGAATTAAGATAAACGCTCCGCCGGCCCCTACGATTCCAGAAACGATACCTACTACAAATGCCGCAGTAATGGCGATGATTTTGTTGAAACGGAGGTCATCCGTATCTTGTTGTGTCCCCCTGTTGGGTATTAGCATTAGCACGACCGCCAGTACCGCAAGGATGCCGTAAATCAGGTTGATGACATCTCCGTTCAACATACCCGAAACAAAGCCGCCGACCAGGCTGCCGACGAGGATGCTGCACCCCATATAAAGGACCAACTGTTTATTGACGACGCCCGTTCCGCCCTTTTTGCTTTTTTTCCGGAACGCGATAACACCAGCAAGTGAAGCGAAAAAGACCTGAAACATGCTGATGGAGGAAACTTCGTGGGCTGTAAAGTGTGCCGCACCGAAAAGGGATGGAATATACAGTAGGAGGGGATAATTAATAATTGCGCCACCAATACCAAGCAACCCTGAAAAGAAAGAGCCGACCAGACCGATGAGCACCATGACAATGAGCAGTAAGAAATCCATGACACCCTCCTGTCGTAAAGTTTTCTCTAATGCGTGACATCAAGTTGAATACAGGTTATAATTAAAACCAAGTAAACTTATCAGAAATAAGGTGATCCGATTGCTTCAACATTTAAAAAGCTTTTTCGAAGATAAATGCCCGGTGTGCAATCAAAGACTGCAAGCGAAAATCGATATGGCTTGCAGCACGAAAACTTGCCCCCATGGCCATTATACCGAAGAAAGTTACTGTTCCCTTGGCATCACTATCGTATATGACGAGGCGAAATAAGCGGGCCCTTCCGGGCCCTTCCGGGTCCCGCTTTTTTTATACTTTGCGAACGTAAAATTTATAAACGCCGTCTTCTTCGACGTGCTGAATGAGTTCGTGTTTCGTCTGTTTAACCCAGGCTTGAAAATCATTGACGGAGCCTTTGTCTGTAGACAGGACCTCCATAACTTGACCTTGTTGCAGACTATCCAAGGCTTTCTTCGCCTTAACGATCGGCATCGGGCAGGCCATACCTTTCGTATCTACCGTGATATCTGTATTCACTTTGATGTCCTCCTTTATTTATCATGAACCGCACAGCGGTTCGGACCAATTTCCATCTCGCGTTGCTCGTCTTCGTTCGGTGTAATCTTACCCATATTCGTTTGTCGAATCTCCTGATAGGCGTTCGGTTGAGGCGGCAAATTCACGGTTACCGTCCGCCGGAACGTCTCCTCGTCTTTAATGTTCAAGCCCGGATTGTCGCGGTAGAGATCTGACAATCGGGCCATGACGCGGCCGCCATCTCCAAGCTCCGTCACTTTGCCGAAGTGGGCAGGCAGTACGATCAAATCCTGAGCCAAGCCTTTGTAACGGTTGTACAAGGTGTTGCGAAGATCGCCGACCCAGTCCTCTGCTTTGCCGGCCAAGTCCGGGCGGCCGATCGATTCGATGAACAGGATGTCGCCCGTAAGCAGATATTGATCATCCACGATAAACGACGTGCTTCCGATGGTGTGACCCGGCGAGTATATAGGTTGAATTTTGATCTTGATATTCCCTACCGAGATCTCACGACCTTCTTCCAGTTTCTCATATTGGAACGTTACTTCTGTCGCGTCCTTGGGCGGCAGCCAGTACGTTGCACCTGTTTGCTCCGCCAATTTGCGCCCGCCGGAAATGTGGTCCGCGTGCAAGTGCGTGTCCAGCGTATGTTTAATGGCCGCTCCCTGTTCCTCAGCGAAGCGTTCGAATACATCCGTCATTCGGAGCGTATCGATTACAGCTGCTTCACCGCTGGAAATGACCATGTAGGAAAGACAGCCTTTTCCGATCCGCACGAACTGGTACAGGGAGCCCCCGTCTTTCAAATCTCCGATTTTCACCGGCTCCAAATGCTCGCTCCAAGATTTCATGCCGCCTTCCAGATAAGAGACGTTAGTTCTTCCTGCTCCAACCAATTGTTCTGCCACGAATTTGGACGAACCTTCCTTGGCGCATACCACAAGCAAAGGTTTGTCGCTTGGAATTTGGTCTAGCACTGGATCCACGCCGTCAAGCAAATCAAAATACGGAATGTTGATTATCTCGACGCTCTCTCCTTCCACTTTCCAATCGTCGAAGTCACTTTGATTGCGCACGTCGAGAATGAAGAGTTCTTTTTTGTTCAGAACGATTTTCGTCAGTTCTCCCGCTGTCATCGGGCGGAGTCCGGTTGCAGTAGTCAATGTTGATTCCCCCTTTGATGAATTAGAACGTCAAGGACACGTTTGCGTCCTTCGCGAAATCCAGGAATGTGACGGCGCCGCCGACTTCGATTCCTTCAATGAAATCCTCTTTCTTTAAGTTCATGACGTCCATCGTCATTTGGCAGGCGATGATTTTCACGCCCATTTCCTGCGCCATATTCACCAGTTCCGGGATGGAAGGAATGTTGGCGTTCTTGAAGCCTTCCGCAAAATATTCTTTGCCTGCCGGCAGCGGAAGCTGGTGATGGACCTGCTTGTGAATCAGGTTCAGTCCTTCGAAGGTGAAAAAGATGGCTACCTCCGCGTCGGTTGCTGCAGATGCCGTCGCGATGTTGAAAACCTTATAGGCATCGAACATTCCACCATTGCTTGCGATAATCGCTACTTTCGTGCTCATTTTAAACGACCTCCTTGGTCCATGATTAGATTTGAAAGTTCTTTTCTATCGGTCCGGACCACCCAGACATGCCGGGCTCCACGTTTTTTACGTTCTTGAAACCCTTCTCGGACAGCAACTGGCAAGCCAGATCACTGCGCGTGCCGGTACGGCATACAACATGAATATCATCTTCGGTATTCAGCTCGCCTAGGCGCTCTTCCAGTTCCCCAAGCGGAATGGAGACGGCGCCAGGAATCCGGTTAAACGCATATTCGGCAGGCTCGCGAACATCGAGAACGGTTACGCTGCCCAGCTTTTTCTCCAGCTCATCATTGGTCACGGTGTGAGGATATTTTTTCTCTTCCTTGATCTCATCCGCGCTCGATTTACGGATAAAGTGCTTAAGCACATCGCCATTCTGAATCGTGCCCAAATAGTGATGGCCGGTATTCTTGGCCCAGCCCTGAATGTCCGCCAGTGAACCTTTATCGGTTGCCTGAACCTCGATGACCTGCCCGGAATGCAACTGATCCATCGCTTTCTTGGTTTTGACGATAGGCATGGGACAGGCCAAACCTTTGCAATCGAGCGTCTGATCTGCTTTGATTTCTGAATGTGCAGTCAAATCGTAACCCTCCTATATTGGTGTTTTGCCGGGGCTTACATATCCTGTACGAGTTTACCCTACGGATTCACATAATATAATTACTCATACCCCTATAGGTATATTACATCCTAAAGAAAGGCATTGTCAACAGGGGAGAATAGTTAACTTCAGGGTTATGACTGTGAGTCCCCGCTGACTATCCACTTTATATTTACACTCTTGATCCCATATGGCGCTAAGGTATGTTCCAATACAATCTTCATCTTTTCCTGATCCAATTCTGCTTCCGAAGGATGAACTAGAATCGTCACCTCGCCAATCCCTTGTTCAAAATGCACCCCTTCCAGAGCAGAAGACGGCGGAAACGGGTTATCATATTTATCAATACGAGTATTTAACAGTTGCCCAATAGCTGTAATTCGAGGTGCCTTAATGGACGTTTTATTCACATAGAAAGTCTCGACTGGCACTGCCATACCGTTCTGATATAAATAAATAACATAGGTTTCTGTAATTTCCTGGTTCTCAGGAAGATCGTCTGATGACCGCAACGATTTGTTATTGACTTGTCCGATGATTCGGAGCGTTTCCTCTGTCTCTTTGAAGCCCTCGAACCGATATAACTCTTGGTTGCTTGCGTCTACAAGAAGCGTAGTCGGATTTGTCTTGATCCGGTAATGGTTCGCGAGGTCGGGATGAACATCCACATGTACGACTTCATAAGAAAGTTCATCCTGACATATTTGAACTTCGCGAAGCACATTGTTCATAGATCTGCCTAATGGGCACGCCGACAACGTAAACAACATCATTTTTTTAACGGGCAAATTCATGTTGAACACCTCTTTTCCATTATTTGATTTTGGAAACAGCTTCTTTCATGGTGTCATAATTGATAGCTCCTTGATATTTCTCGCGAATAACTCCGCTGGAGTCTAACAGATACGTAGTTGGATACGCGACGACCTGATACGTCTGCATGATCGTTCCTTCCGAATCTAATAAGATAGGAAATGTCAAGCCATAGTCTTTAACAAATGACATAACTTTGTCCGTTTTCTCCTCCGTCGGTGTTAAATTAGCCCCTAAAATGACGACGTCTTGTTGGTTATAGTCTTCATAAAACCGCTGCATATGGGGCATCTCTACTCTGCAAGGCGGACACCAGGTTGCCCAGAAATTAATAAGTACTGTTTTTCCTTTATAATCGGATAGCTTGACAGGATTGCCTTGCAAATCATTCAAGGTAAAATCCGGCGCCTGTTGTCCCTTTTGAATGCCCACTTTAATATTCTGGCCTGCGGATTCCCTGACAGAAGTCCCTTCAGACGATTTTTTTTCATAATAATCATAAGCCCCATAAGCAACAAGCATAACGAGGGCAATGATGGCAATCACACTTTTCTTCATCTCTATTGATCCCCCTTGTTAGAATGTAATGTCCCAAAATGTATATTGAGAAAGCCAAGCACTGATCTTTTGCAATTGGCCGGTAAATAGCAGCAGTCCCATTCCAATAAGAAGCCAACCGTTAATTTTCGACAGAAGAGGCATCCATCGATTCATTTTTTTCATCATGCTCATCGAATACGTCAACAACCACGAAATCAATAGAAAAGGAACTCCCAACCCAAACGAATACACGGCCAGCATCCCTATTCCGTTCCACAGTGTCTCCGTAGATCCGGCCAGAAGCAAAATAGACGATAACGCCAACCCAACGCATGGACTCCAACCTGCTCCAAACGCCACACCAGTAAGAAGCGAACGGATTATGCCGCGGCTCGCAGTTGGTTTGGTTTGCCACGTTCTACCGGACATCAGCAGACGAAAATTTAGAAATCCGGCCATTTGCAGACCAAACACAACAATCAACAGACCGCTTATTCTTTGTACCAGCTCGCGTTCTTGCGCGAAGAAGCGTCCAATGAAGCTTGCAGACGCACCCATCGTAATAAAAATCAGACTAAACCCCACGATAAAACTAAACGCCTGAAGGCTCAGATTCCACCGATTCACGACAAGTTTGCCATCTTGAAAGGTAGAGCCTGTTAAATGGGAAATATAAGCGGGGATAAGCGGAAATACGCAAGGGGATAAAAAAGAAAGCATCCCCGCTGCAAAGGCTACCAGGATTGTAAGATTATCCATGAGGACCTCCTTTCTGTTGCTTTTCATCCAACCAGGACCATCCTGTTAAACACGCGGCAGCCAATAGAAAAATGATCTGCTGTTTACTGAAGGACAACAACCATACCGGACGATCGGCAACCAGAAACGAAAGCAACACATTTCCGATCGAAAACCAAACGGCATGGTTTAATCCACTTCCCGAATCGGATCCTTTTTGAGAAACCAATAATGAGATCAGGAGAAGAACAGTCATTCCAGCGTTTGCTGTATGATACAAGGAAGACTCCTCGCCTGTAATAAGCAACAACAAGTGATAGACCAACCAGCCCGATAAAGTAAACCAAATCCCCATATCGATCCACATTTTGACGCTTAAATTTTGTTTCGAATTTCTGTACCAGATATAGGAAGCCGTAACCAGACTTGCTATCCATCTTCCGCGTTCCCCACCATCAAAATAAAGTAAAGACATGGGTTGTGTGATCACATCTATGGGATAAAAGATCAGAAAGCTTCCTTTCCAAACGAGCAACCACAGCCAGAATGCATTCGCTGCATCGGACAAGTATATCCGACGCTCCAAGCTGCCTCTAAGCCGATACTGCAGCATCAACCAGCCTCCCGCTCCATAACTCAGATAAAGAATCAGTTGCCCATTTAGAACGAAAGATCCGATCTGTATATTTTGCAATTCTCTTCACCTCCTTCTCACGTAAAGCCTAATCTTCTTCTTTAAAGAAATGATAAAGCTCTCCATTGGGGGAAATTACCTCCAAGTCCAACTAACCTCCTGTGATAGGCTTTGCTTAAACCGTTAGCGCATCCTTTTCGCTACGGTAAATTACAAAACTACAGGAGGTATTACAATGCTGAAGAAAAAAATGACCTTGTCTTTACTCGCTTCTGCTCTAATTTGTGGCTCAATTATAGCGGGACAACCTACGGTTTCGGCCGCGGGTCAAGAAGGAATCATCGAAAAAAGTGTTAACTTTCGTGAGAAGCCTTCCCTAAGCGGTGACCGCATTCGTTATCTAAAAGCCGGTGAACATGTCGATATATTGGAACAAGTAAATCAGTATTGGTTTAAAATCAAGGACCTGCGTGGTCAAACTGGGTACGTAACCACTCAAAGTCAGTTCATAAAAACGAATGGTTCCGTTACGGACAAGCCTGCTGAACCGGTATCTGGGACGCCCAAGAGCATTATTGACGCGGGTATGAAGTACTTGGGAACGCCTTATGTATTCGGTTCAAGCCGTTCCAATACCCAAACGTTCGATTGTTCTGATTTCGTCAGACAAGCCTTTAAAGATGGAGCCGGAGTTATTCTTCCAGGGAATTCAAGAACCCAGGCTGCTTATGTAAAGAAAATTGGAGCTACTACGACAAACTGGAGGGAGCTGCATCCTGGAGATATTATGTTCTTTATGTCCTACGAGGGGAGTAAAAGTAGTGACTACTCCGGAATCAATAAATCCTCGCAGCGAATTACCCATAATGGAATCTATCTAGGAAATGGGAAAATTCTGCATACGTATTCCGAGAAATCGGGCGGGGTTCGAATCGATCAAATTGAAGGGAAGCATTGGGAGTACCGATTTGTATTTGGCGGAAGCGCTATAAAATAGATGTGTAAGGAAGGGATGCTATTGTCCCTTCCTTTTCAAACTATCAGAATTGGAAATTTGAAGCATCTTCCTTCTCACGATTTCAGGTTCCAGTTCTATACCTGCACATAGCACTTCAAACCAAGCCGTATTCAAAAAAGCAAGCGCTTCTTGTCGGTTTTGAAAATTCTTCCCTCCTTTCTTTGGTCTGGGGGATATATCCAAATAGGTCAATATCAATATTTCACAGATCAAAGTCCGATATCCTTCATTCATCTTAAACGACCTCCTAAGCACCGTGCTTCAATACTATCGGAGGGGTGTTAAGTTTTAATAAAGCTAGGTTTGGCAATGATTGGTTTGCCTATACTACTATGTAGGTATGAATCACTTGCAGAGAAGAGGAGAGAAGATGGAACTTACCATAATTCAGCAAAACGATACGCATGGTTGTTTGGATGCCCATCCTGAATTTTTTTGGCATGATACACAACCTTCGTATATGACATGTGGAGGGTTTTCGCGCATACATCGATATGTAACAGAACTAAAAAAAAGACGTCCCCATGTCCTTTTTGTCGACGGAGGCGATTTGTTTCATGGCACAGCTCCTCTTGTATTGTCCAAAGGAGAAGCCATTATCCCATTATTGAAAATGATGCCGCTTGACGCATTCGTTCCAGGAAATTGGGATTATGCGTATGGCCCATCACAGTTGTTTGCTCTCTTGGATCAGGTTTCTTTTCCGGCCCTGGCAATGAATATGAAATCTTCATCCGCTGCCGCCCCGCTTAAGACGCAGTGGATTAAAGAAATGGGCGGAATTCGTATAGGTATGACGGGATGGACCTACTCATTTGTAGATCAAACGATGCCACCTGCTTTTTCCGAGGGATTGTCTTTCTCACTTGATCTAGCTGAGATGAGCCGGAACATACGAAAATTACGGGTGGAAGATAAGTGTGATCTCGTAATCGTATTGAGCCATATGGGACTGCCCCTGGACGTGAAAGCCGCTTCCAATATCGAAGGAATCGATATTATTTTAAGCGGTCACAGTCATGATCGACTTACCCATCCCATTAGACAAAATGGAACATGGATTATTCAATCCGGAGCCAGTTCTTCGTTTCTTGGGCAGTTTGAACTGAATTTTGAATCCGGCATGATAACGAAGGTTCAACATCGTCTTATTCCGCTATTTGCACATGAATTCGAAGAAGATCCGGAAATCTCCAAATTAATTGTTGAAATTAACGAAAGGCATGAAACGCATTTAAGTGAGATCATTGGGGAACTACAGACACCGCTGCATCGCATGTTCCTCAATGAAACGCCAATGGATCGACTAATTACCGATGCTTATCTCCATTCTGTCGAAGCCGATATTGCTTTATCACATGGTTGGAGATACGGAGCCCCTATTCTGCCAGGTCTCGTAACCTTGCGGGACTTATATCAAATCATTCCGACAAATCCAGAGCTTTTCACCGTAGAACTGGATGGCAAACAGATTCTGGAGGCTTTTGAATCTAATCTGGAACAGGTCTTCTCCCCTGATCCTTTCCACCAAAAAGGGGGATATGTCATGCGGGCAAGCGGCATCACAATGGCTTACAAACCTTATAATCCGCCTGGCCATCGAATTGAACATTTTCTTATCCAAGGAAAACCATTGAAGCTAGGAACCACCTATCGAATTGTGAGCGCAGGTGAACAAATTCTATACCACTATGATCCACTTAAGAAGAAGCTAGGGATCCATGCTCACGATGTGATTACACAGTATTTTAAGTCTTACAAGAAAATTGAAATCAGTGATACACCCAAAATTTTTTGCATATAGCAAAACAAACCGGTGCAATCCATGCCGGTCTGTTTTGTTATTTCAAATTTTTTTTCGAGTTGCGAGGCAGTGTTACCCAAAACGAATGTTTATTATTCTCCGACTCCAGTCCCACTCTGCCTCCATGCTTCTTCACAATTTCTTTTACAATAGCCAAACCAAGCCCGCTTCCTTTTGCTTTCTCTCCGCGATGTCTCGATGGATCCGCTTGAAAAAAACGTTCAAATACAAATCCGCGCACCTCTTCAGGTATTGGCTCGCCAACATTACTGACGGTGATTCGATACTGAAGAGGTTCGATAACCCCGATCACCCAAATCATCCGTCCCGTATTATAGCTTATCGCATTCTGTATCAGATTGTTTAACACCTGTCTTAATCCGCCTTCGTCACCGATGACAACGTCTTGTGAAACAGATACTTCCAACTCCATATTGTTGCTTTGAAGTTCCCATTGAAAAGACTGCGTGCACCGAGTAATCAGGTCATCGATTTGTATATTGCTGTAAGTCATGCTTGCAGCTTGTCGATCCTCCCATACAGAAAGCTGATGCAACTGCTCCACAAGCCGGGTAATATGCTGAGACTCTTCCAGCAGTGACAGATACAAGTCTTTATCCCCGACAATCACACCGCTGCTTAATGCCTCCAGGTAGCCGTTTAGATTGCTAAGAGGTGTTCGTAAATCGTGAGATATGTTGCTTAGCATCCTTTTGCGATTTTCTTCAGTCTGCTTTAAAGTCTGAGTCAAATCGTTAAAATACTGAGTCAATTGGCCAATTTCATCCACTGACGATACTTTAATGGGCTCTGGGTATGATCCGTCCATTAGCTGCCGTGTCAATTGGGTCAAACGTTTTAAAGGAGAAAGTATTTTCTTGATAAACACAAAATGGATGAGCGCGGCAACAACGATTGCTAGCAAACTTGCCCGAATCAGATAAAAATGCATGGTTCTGTTAAAGAAAATGTTCTTATCTTCACCGACAAGTCGATACTTTTCTACAAGAACACAAGCAAAATCCTTGACTGAAACACCTACTAGCCAGATGACAATGAGCATGACCAGAACGTTAACCGCAATTAATTTCCAAGTTATATGCTGCTTCCATGTACTAAACTGCTTAATTTGCGACAAAGCGATACCCCATTCCACGGATCGTTTCAAAAAAACACGGGACATCGCTCGATGTCTCGATCTTTTCCCTTAGCTTTCCCACATGAACATCTACCGTGCGGTCGATCACATTTTTCTCTTCGTTCGGATAAAGCTCGCATAAAATTTGCTCACGCGATAAGATTTGATTGGGATGTCTCATAAAAAAGTACAACAGTTTAAACTCATGCTGAGTAAGAGGGACAATGTTCCCGTTATATTTGACTTCTCCACGCAAAGGTTTTATTGTCAATCCTTTAAAACTAATTTTGCTGCATCGATTTGATGTTCGTCGAAGTACAGTATTCACCCGTGTGACCACTTCTTGAGGGCTGAAAGGCTTTGTTACATAATCATCAGCACCCATTTGAAGTCCTTCAATCCGCTCTGATTCCGTAATTTTGGCCGTCAACATAATAATGGGAATATCACTTTTGAGTTCGCAGCGAATCCACGTGCATAATTCTTCACCGCTTAGCTTCGGCATCATCAGGTCTGTAATGACGAAACAAGGATCATGCTTTTGAAAAGCCTCCTTTCCTTCTTCTCCATTTTCAGCCTCTAATACTTCGTACCCTTCTCTTTCCAGATATAGTTTAAGCAGCTTTCTTATTTTCGGATCATCTTCGATGATCAATATGTTTTTTCCCAGCATGCGTTCCCCTCCCTAGAGTAGGTTTTCATTTTATAAGGATAGTTTAAAGAAACGTTAAAGTTCATTCCAGAACTACAATTTGGATATCGGTTTCTGACAGGGTCGTAATCATAGCTCTACGGTGAGTCTATAGATCCTTGTTCACGGAAATTAAAAGAAAACAAACCGGAACCTTGCAACTAAAGTTGCCATGGTTCCGGTTTGTTTATATGCTTGACGTCAACCTTCTGGCGTTGGTTTCCCTTCAATCGTCAATGGTGCATGCTTCATGGACTTTTGTGGAACAATGGGATCGGAATATCTAACCTTATCTTTGAACCAATTTCGACGAATTATGATGAATACAACTGCTGCTATAATTATCAGCACTGCTATTAGCTGAGATATGCGAATGTTCTTTCCTGCTTCCATCATCCCCCAACCAAACGAGCTCATTGGCGACCAAGTCGTCTTAAGGAATGAGGCAAGCCATTCCGGTCCGGCAAAAACCAAGCTATCCGTGCGAACCCCTTCAATGTAAAAACGTCCAAGCGAATACCAAATGAAGTAACTCATAAACAACTCGCCAGCTCGCAAAAACGGCCGTCTGCGCAGCCAAAGAAGGAATAAGAGCCCTGCAAAGCTCCAGACAGACTCATACAAAAATGTCGGATGGTAATATTGACCGTTGATATACATCTGGTTGACTATAAAGTTCGGAAGATGAAGTGTGTTTCTCAGAAAACTTTCTGATACTGAACCGCCGTGAGCCTCTTGATTCATGAAGTTTCCCCAACGTCCAATCATTTGACCGACGATTAAACCTGGGGCGCATATATCTGCGATACGCCAGAAATTATAGCCTTTTTTACGTGTGTAAATGACAGCAGCCGCAATGGCAGCGATCAAAGCTCCATATATGGCAATACCCCCATGCCATATGTTAATCATTTCCAAGGGATTGTTCTTATAATTTTCCCATTCAAAGGCTACATAGTAGATTCGTGCTCCGATTAATGCAGAGGGAAGACCATACAAGACCAGATCCATAAAAAAGTCGGACTTTATGCCAAATCGCTTTCCCTCATGAGAAATCAGTATCAAACCAAGTAAAGCACCCAATCCAATAATGATTCCATACCAGTGAACAGAAAACTGGCCTATCGAAAATGCTATCGGGTCTAACATGAGAGATCATTCTCCTATCTTTATTTCTCCTATACTGAAATGTGTTGTGCGAGTCTCGTGCTTCTTTATAGGATTTTGTTCTTCTTGGCTCAAGCCTAATTTCTTTCGTGAATATTTTACAGTGGAAGGAAGTTTTTTAAGCCTTACCTCTTAAGAATTATAACACATGATATAGACACTTGCCGAATCTGTGACAAGGAAGTCTCTTACTGTACATAAAAAAGCCGTGTGCATCTTTGCAGCACGCACAGCGGCTTTCTTGTATCGATCCCCGTATTAGGATTGATAATATGGTCTCCCATACATCACTTGAAATTCGGCGTCAAATACATTGCGATAAACAACTTGTAACCGGCTGGAGGAGGCATCGATAACCTTGCCTTCGCCGGCATAAATGCCAACATGTGTAATATTCATAAATCTCCCGTTCGCCTCATAGCTCCAGAAAATCAAATCACCCGCTATTAGCTCATTGGAGGTAAGGGAAAGTTCGTTTTCCGCGATAAAGCGCGCCTGTTCTGCCGCCGTTCGGGGCACCTCAACGCCTAATTGCCGATATACCCACTGTACTAGATAACTACAATCGGTATAGTTATCTTTTCCTGCTTTTAGCTGGCTGTATGGATCGCCCAACCGAGTCAATGCCAGTTCGACAGCCTGGCTTCCAAGCACACCAGCGGGCAAATCGGATATAACCGCCGCAGACTGTTCGGACGTTAATCCGGTATCACCGTTCTTCCCAAGAATGGCCATCATCATGGGACGAAATTCAACCGATAGAAGTTCATTCGTCAAATCGACCTGTTCCGTGGAAAAACCATAGAGCGTCGCTTGCTGCTCTGCTGTTCGGGTAGAAATCGACAGTTGCAGGACGTGCTCGTATTCTGTTACCGACTGTTCCTCCACACTTCCATCACTCTGTTCAACGGCAACGGTTCTTGTATGCTCTAGTGTTTCGAGCTGCGAGTCGATCTGATTCATATCCCAAAAAACAGCCTGCAGCAACTCCTCTCTCTGTTGATCCATTGTAAACACTCTATGCGAGCGGCAAACTGGGCGTCCATTTCCTCTAAGATTTGAATCATTTTTTTGTGTCGGGTCCTGTATTTTCGTCAGCCACAAAAATGCCGAACGGTGAGGAAAGCAGCGCCGCGACGATCATAATGATTATTACCGCTCGCCGGGCTTCGTCGTCATCAAGTTATACAGTTTCGTGTGCCGCGGGAACTTATCGTTAAACGGTACAAGGGAACTGCCGACCTTCATCAGTCCATTCCCGGCGTCAACATTCGTAATGTAAGACAGTTGCAGATCCGAAATGTTGAGCAACTCGGCAAGCTCCATCCGGTCGGTGCTGGCCTGATTCAGCATGACGATGAATTCACTGTTTGCGAGCATGGTGCGGGCTGTATGGCTTTGCAGTAGATCGTCCACATTTTGCGTAATCCCTGTGCAAAAAGCGCCATACTTTCGGACACGCTTCCAGAGCGTGAACAGGAAGTTGGCGCTGTATTCGTGCTGAAACAAAAGGTAGATTTCATCAATAAAGATAAACGTATTCTTGCCTCTGGCGCGATTTTGCGTAATCCGATTCAAGATGTTGTCGAGTACGACCAGCATGCCGATGGGAAGAAGCTGCTTGCCCAAGTCGAGAATATCGTAGCAAATCAGCCGATTGTGGACGTTGACGTTGGTCGATTGGGCGAACGTATTCAGACTGCCGGAAGTAAATAATTCAATAGCCAGCGCGATGTCCTGAGCCTCCGGTTCTGCTTGCTTGAGCAGCTCCGCGCGAAAATCCTGCAATGTCGGCGGCTGTCCCTTATAGTTGCTCCGCAAATACTTGCGGTACACAGCGGCGGTACAGCGATCGATGAGCGACTTCTCCTTGGCTCCAAGCTGATGTCCTCCGATCAACTGCTCGCACAACGACAGGACGAATTCCGATTTAAGAATGATCGGATTGGCTCCGTCGCCATAATCCCGGTTCATATCCATCGCATTGATATGGTTCGACGAAGTAGCAGAAATGTGAATCGTCTCGCCACCCAGCGCATTTACCAGAGCGGAATACTCCCGCTCCGGGTCAATCAGGATAATGTCGTCATCGCTCGCCAATATCTGGTTGACGATTTCCCGTTTTGCGGCAAAGCTTTTACCGGAACCGGATACGCCAAGGATAAAGCTGTTTCCATTCAGCAGTTGCTTTCGATTGGCGACGACCATATTTTTGCTGATGATGTTTTGCCCGTAATAAATGCCGTCCGGATGCACGATCTCCTGCGCTCGAAACGGGATAAAGACAGCCGTACTTTCAGTCGTGAGCGTCCGCAAAGCATGAACCTTTCGCAGCCCATACGGTAGCACCGTATTCAAACCGTCCATTTGCTGATAGGAGAGCGTAGAAAACTGGCACAAATGCTTGCGGGCCGTAGTGAGCAATGTCTCCGTATCGCTATCGAGTTGTTCTTTGCTGTCCGCGACATGCACCATCGTAAGTAGTCCGAACATCATCCGCTGGTCGCGTGTGGTCAGGTCGCTAAGAAATTCCTTGCTTTCTTTGCGCTGCTGCTCCATGTCGTAAGGGATGACAGCAGAAAAGTTGTTGTTGCGATTTTGCCGCCGTTGCCAATTCGTAATGTTCGTTTCCACACCGAGCAGTCGATTCTCCACTTCGCGGACAGCTTCGTCGGTCGGAATCGGGATCACATCGAGCGATAGAAGCAAGTTGCGGTTCAAGTCGCACAGTTCAGCTACCATGCTGTCCTTGATGTAGCTGGCGTAATCACGCAGAAAGATGACCCGACCGTAGTATTCGCCCATCCGAAAATGATCTTTGGCAAACTCGAAGGTGTCCGGGCAAATGTAATCCTTGAAATCGTGACCCTTGCGCATCATCTCCTGCATGTCGAAGCGAAAATCGGCTTCCTCGCCAATCCGGAAGAAGTCATGCAGAATGCGCAGGCGGTCAGTCGCATCAAGCTCGGTACATTTCGAGCCGAGACGAGAGAAATGCGCCGTCAACTCCGTGCCGACCCGCGCGAAGTAATGGCGAGCTTCATCCACATTCTTTTTAACCACGGAGATGGTGATGTATTTCTCTTGAATCGTCCCATTTGTGTTGCCATCAGTCGCTTTACCAAGCAACATGTCGTTGTACTCCTGCCGATACACATCCAGCCCGTCGTGCTGGAGCGGAATAAGAATGGAACGTTCTACATCTGCCTGATTCAGCCGCCGATTGTGAATCGTAATCTTCGTCGTTGCGCCGCTGTCAAACGAATTAAGCAATTCGGAGTAGGAAAGGAACATCGTCTCCTTGTCCTCTCTCGATGCGACAGCGTAATTTATGTCCGCGAAACGGAACGACTTCGAGAACTTGTTGCCGACAGCAAAAATCCCGTCCGGCCAGATGGCGCGGATCGGGATCGCTTGTTGTACGCTTTTGGGAATGACAGACCGCTCCTTGTCCTGCTTCATGGTCCGCCTGAGCGTCTTAATCATTGCGCTTCATCCTTTCTTGCTCACGCTTGTGCAGGCTTCCTTTCAGCGCTTCGTAGTATATGTTGGTCGAGCGGAAGACAAGCCGTCTTGGCATCAGAAACTCCGACTTCACATACGCCCACAATAGTTGCTCCGCCGTCATACCGTGATAGCGGATAAACCCGAGCGCGGCGCAGGGAGCTGCCCCCAATATGCACATCCAACTGAGCGTTTCCAGTCCAAAATGACTGCGCAGCCCGAAATACAGTCCAATCGCCGCAGCGACCGCCAGAACAGAAAAAAAGAACTGCCGCAAGGACAGTCCGAAGAACAAGCTTTCCGTATAATCCCGGATTTCCCGGTTGATTTTCACTTCCACTTTTATCCCTCCCGGATGAGCAGTCTACGCCTCAGGCTCGTTGCATTCAGGTTTGAACAGTGTGTCGTCATCAAATGGCACAGGATTGCTCAATAGTTCCACAGCAAGCTGAAAGCCATCCTTCATCCCTTGCAAATATAACCACTCATTGATAATCGATTGTTTAAAATGATGTCTGTCCTCCCAAGCTTCAAATTCAGGCATACGACCAATATCCATACCAACAAACAAGACTTGAAAAGCCTTCTTTTCTTCAGCACGAACACGCTTGAGATCAGGATGATGCTCGAATCGTGCAGAAACGTAGTCCAATCGACCTTGAATAGCTGTTCGAAACCACGGTGGAATTTCCATTACCTGCTTCCCCCCCACAACTCTTTTACCTTACCTGCTGCTTCTGCTTGGCTTTCATGTGATGATAGCAGGCTACTAGCTGATCGACCTTCTGACTTTGCTCTTGAAATGCTTGATGGCCGGATAAAGAAATGGATTGCTTTATTAACTGTTCACCAAGCGTATTCAGCTTTCGCCGCTCCTCTTCCAGCTTTCTTAACAATTCGTTCATTTATCCATCCTCCCGTTTTTATTGTGAGAGCCGACATTTTTGAATGAAATACGGTGTATGTTAGAAGACTACTTCGATGGTAAGTTTTAATCTCATTTATGTCAATTGTGTGCTTCTCCATAATGGGAGTTATAAACTCATCCCCTTTAAAGAGGTGACGCTTGATGATTGGTTACGATAAAAAGAAGGTGGGGCAACGCATTCGGAAGCAACGAGAGGCTTTGGAAATTTCTCGTGAACAGCTGGCTGAACGAATTGGACGGGTCCCAAGATTTTGCGCCGATATTGAACGAGGTAAAGCCGGGATGTCCATTGAAACGATGTTCAGCATTTGCAATTTGCTCAAGCTTTCTCCTAATGAATTGCTTCTGGGTCAAGAGGAGAGCTCCACACCTTACGATGAAACAGCATTGATTATGGCTGCGCTCAATCAATGCACAGAAAAGCAGCGTAAGGATGCTTTGGCGCTATTGAAGCTTTTTCTGACAGCAATCCGATAACTCCCATCATTCACAAGGTGGTTACAGTCCCATCATTTCGCGCACGATGCGATCTGCCATTTTTACCGTACCGACAAGAACGAGCATGTTGAAAATGAGTTCCCCAATATACGTCCACACCATCGTAACCGCGCCCGCACTAGCATCGACGGCTGGGGGAGCGGTGGCAAAAGCGGAATAGATGATACAAGCCAGTACAATAATCGCGCCTTCCAGACACGCTGCCGCGTACCCTTTCAGGAACGACTTGCCGATATTTTGGCTTGGCTCCCCCGCAAATGCGGACAGCGGAACGGGGGCTATTGCCGTATACAAATAGATACGGAAAAAGCGCCCGTACACCGAAAGGATCATCACAAAGGATAGTACCGTAATGAACAAACTGCCGAGAATGGTGACGATCCACAGTGGAATGCTTTGCCAGAAGCCAACGTCTTCAATCGCTTGCGCTACCGTATCCGGCAAGGCCATAGCCTCTGACGTTCCGAACCCGGAGCGTCCCATCATCGTTGAGATGATCCCCTGTACAATAGTAAAGAGAGCCATCATCAACTCCAGCCCATAGGTTACGACCGCCTTGGCGAGCACAAAGCGGATAAACAGCTTGACGGCCATCTCCGGCCTTTTCACTTCCGCAAAGCTGCCGGTAGTCTTCACAACGCCAATCACAAAAAATAAGACCAGGAGTGCCAATCCCGTAGCTTGCAACGCACCATGAATATCAATAATCACACGCCATACGCCGCCACCCTTAAAATCCGCTGGCGATTGCGTAACGAGGCTCCAGATTTCATTCATCTTATCGTTCCAGGTATCCAAGGCATTTTCGAGATTGTCGATGACCCAACTGTTTTTTGCCATATTCTCACCCCTTCCGTAAACAGGGGACAGACGAATCGTCCGCCCCCCCTTATGCTAAAGCTTCAAGCTCATCCGGCAATCAGGGCAAGGATTTCCTTCGTAAACGTAATAATGACTCCGCCGGCGAGTGTCAAAAATCCGTTTGCGCGCTGAGAAGGGTCATGGGACTTTAGCGACAACCCAATTTGAACAATGCCAAAACCGAGAATAATCATGCCGATCGCACGGATTAAACCGAATATAAAAGTAGATAGGTTGTTGATTGTCGTCATTGGATCGCCTTCTGCATAAGCGGTAGAGGTGAATACGGTTCCCGCTAAGATCAGCACGATGTACAGGGCCAGCAGCCGTTTCGTTTTCATTTTCAAGTTCATCATTCCCTTCGTATAAATAGCGACTCTACTTCTTCTTCCGAAAGAAGTTCATAATCCCCGTCTTCATGAAGGAACACGGATTGCCAGTCCAAAGCGTGTTCCGCGCCGCCATGCTGAAAGGGAAGACCGTTACCATCCGTCGTTAGCGAGACATGAGGATGCTTGAGCAAATCATATTTGTCGTCCTGGACTGGATGTTCGCCACGAATAAAGAGCAGGCAAAAGCGGTTATCCAGCAGCCTCACCTCGTCGGGTGTGAGCAATTCGCGGCCTGATTGCTGGTAATTGATCGAGTAGCTGCCGTTTCTCCCCTTGCTCTGGCCGTAGGTATTGGTGTCAATCGTTTCCTTACCAAGCAGCTCCGAGACGTATTTGTGGGTAGACTGTTCGTTGCCGCCCAAGTACAAAAATTCGTCGCAGTTGCCCACAATCGATTCCCATGCGTCCTTGTACAGCGCCTTGAGCTGCGCTAAATTTTGCAAAATGATAGAAACGGAAATTTCCCGGCTGCGCATCGTGGAGAGCAGCTTGTCAAATTCGTCGGGAAGCGCTACATTGGCGAACTCGTCCATCACAAAGTGAACATGAACCGGGAGACGTCCGCCGTGCCGATAGTCCGCTTCGTACATCAAGCATTGAAAAAGCTGTGTGTAGAGCATGCCGACAATGAAGTTGAAGCTGCTGTCGTTATCGGGAATGACGGCAAACATCGCCGTCTTCTTCTCCCCCATAACGGGCAATTCCATTTCGTCGACTATGCTCATCCCCGCAATCGTATGCAAGTTGAACTTCTCCAACCGAACGCCGAGGCCAATCAAAATGGACTTGGCCGTCTTGCCCGCCGCCAGCTTGAAAATGTTGTACTGCTTGACGGCAAGGTGTTCCGGATCGCGCATGGCCAGCCGCTCGAACAGCTCATCAAGTGGACTTTGGTACGTTTCGTCCTCTTCCCGCACCTCAGCAGCAGCGATCATATCCATCACCATCGGAAAGTTCTGCTCTTCCGGCGGCGCTTCATACAGGAGGTACAGCACGAGCGCTTCCAGCAAAGCGGTCTCGGAACGCTCCCAAAAGGGATCGTTTGTATTGCTGCCCTTAGGAGTCGTATTGCGAATCAGATTGGTAACCAGCTTGAGAACATCCTTGTCGTCTTGCAAATAGGCGAATGGATTGTAGCCATGCGAACGGTGCGGATTGATGAGGTCCAGCACCTTGATGTCGTAGTCTTTGGACTTGAGCAAATGGCCGGTATCGCGAAGAATCTCGCCCTTTGGATCAAGCACGACAAAGGACGTATGCGCCTGCATAACATTCGGCTTGGCGTAAAACCTTGTTTTGCCGGACCCGGAACCGCCGACGACAAGAACATTCAGGTTCCGGAGATGCTTGCGGCCATCCAAGCCGATGCGTACCTGCTGCGTCAGAATCTTGTTTTGTTCCGGTTGCTTGTCGCGATACTTGGCATTTATCCGTCCGGCCTTGCCCCATCGTGCGCTGCCATGCTCTTCGCGCCGCCGATAGTTGCGCGGGGACGCCAAGTAGATGCCGACCGAAATCCCATAAGTCAGCGTGAACAGCAACAAGCTTCGCGGCGTATCCTCGACCCATTGAATCTGGAAGGGATGGTTAATCGCTTCGCTGAGATGCAGCAGAAGTGCAGGTAATCCCTTTGACAAAGCAGGGGCGGCAAGCAGCGCCGCCCACACGACCGGAATAAAAAAAACCGCAAAGAGTAAAAGATTACTCCTTGCGGTTTCAGCGCGCCGCATGATGACTCCGGCGCTTTATTTTTTGATAGGGAGCGTCAATCGCTTTGAGCAGTAAATCGTCAACAGGATCGGTCGGCCGCTGCTGGCCGATCAAGTCGTTGCGGAGCGCATTTAAGGCGTTGATGACAATGCCATGCTCGTAATGATCCATTCTCAGGATGCGTTCTTCCTCTTTCATCGCCACTCCTCCCAACGGAAAAATGAAAAGCAGATTCATGCCACGACTAGCGGGTGGTGGAATCGCTGCGATTCTGTTGCTGCTGTTGCTGCTGTCGCTGCTGGGCCAGCATACGGTGCATTCGACGGGATATGTCGTGTGCCGCATCCTTCATCACCGTCAGCTCGGCGCGAATATGCTGCGGCTCCAACTCCTTGAGCCGTTCGTGAACCCGGCCGAAGCGGAAAGTAGCCGTCTCGACGCCGAACTTTTTGCAAAGCATATACGCAGCACAGTAAGCTTGAAAATTGTAATGTGAACGGCTGTAGTCGTTATGGCCGCGATCAATCTCCGCATGCGCCAGCTCCTGTGCGAGCGCCCGAAAAATGTCACCAGCCCCAAGTCCGCGACGTATCACGATGCTTCGCGTATCCGGCTGATAAAGCGCATGAACCTCCGCAGGCAAGCTATCTCCAATCGTAATCGGAATAGGTGACCGGTCCATCAATGCCTTGATGCGCGTGCGGTCATCCGGGTAGATCGGCGATTCCTTTTTCGGTGCGGTTGTTTGCGCAACATCGAACATCTTCTTGGGGTTGTAGCTGATTGCGGTACTCCCATCTTCCCGCTTGTATTCCTCGCCTGGCTCCAAGATGTAGAGGCCGGTTTCCTTGCGACGGATATAGACGCCTTGTTCTTTCCAGCTATCAAAATCAGCAATGCGAGTGGCATCCGGGCGCTGCGCGAGAATAAGCAGCGCATTCGCGACGCTGTAGAGATCAAAACGGCTTTGTACGTCCAGATAATGCTGAAATTGTTCGCCGTTTTGCGCAATGTCGGCTGTGGCAGTATCAATCGTCTCATACGTCCACTGCCGCAGTTCTTGCTTTTTTTGCGCCCATGCTTCTTTGTCGAACGGCTGCTCACGCTGACCGGAGGCCGTCGTGACTTGGGGCTGGAATAACTCGTCCAGTTCGCTCATTTCGATTTCCCTCGCTTTCGACTCCCGGCCATCGGAACGGATGCTTTACTGCCGGACGCCGACTTCCCGCGATCTCTGCGCTTAGGCAACGACGGTTCCTGCACCTGCTTCCGCCGTCTGCTCTCTGCCGCCCGGTTTTCCTCCCGGATTTCACGCAGCAATTGGCGGACGGACACTTTTTCCTTCGGCTTTTCAGGGTCAATCGTAACCCTTTCGTATGCCGCGCTGCGCTCGGAGGTAGGCGCGGACGGAGAGGATGGTTCCGTTGTCCTCTCCTCCTGTGTCGGCGGGAGGGGAAGCGGACGCTCCGGTTCCGTTCGCTCGACCTCCCACGCCTCGGCCGCCGGTTGATTGGCTCCCTGCTGCGCGTTTACCGGCTGAACCTCCGCCGCCGGCTCGGGCTTTCCCAACAGATCGTCCAAAAAATCCTCACTGACTGCCGCGCCCTCGTTTGAAGCTGGAGGCTCGCTGGTTCCTTCTTCGGGTGTTACGGCATGTTGCTCTGGTGGTTGCGCCGCTCCTTTACGCTCGTCCGACTGCTTCTCGCTGCGGGACTTCACAATCTCCTGCTTGATGCTGGCCGTATCTACGGTCGCCAGCTTGAAGCGTTCAACGATTCGGTTGATCTTGGACGCATCCTCGGCCCGCACCATGACATCGCAAAGCCCGTCCACATTTTTCTTGTCACGCAGCGCGCAATAGAGGACACCGTACCGCTTCGCTTCTTTGCAAAAAGTCGGCAAGTCTTCATTTCGTACTGCAAACACCTTCAGCTCCTTGCCGCTGCGCAGCAAGCTTTCCAGGCGAATGCGGCCTCTTGTTCGTTTTTGCCCTTGCAGGGCGGCGAACAAATAAACGGCCAGATGCTTCGCGCCTTCGCCGGAGATTTTCGCCATGACCTCAATGCCACGAAGACTCATGCTGACGACCTGATCGGCCGCTTCGGTTCCGCTGCTCATGGACATTGGCCTCCCTTCGTGTCGATTGGTCTTCCTCGTTACGTTGCAGCTTGTTTGCCAGTTCGTTGGATCGGGCAAGAATGCCCGTACAAAGCCTCACCTCCTTTCGGAGCTTCGCAAGCTGACGGGAAAGTTCGGCAATTTGCGACTTGTACGATTCGATTTGCTCAGGATGCTGGCAGCGGCGAAGCCGGTTGTACAGCATTTTGCGGGAGCCGTATCCTTGCCGCAATTCTGTTTGCAGCTCAGCGTGGTAAGCCAACAATTGTGCTTTGCTGGAAATGCCGTGACGACACAGCAGCCTGGTCTGCTCCGTAATGGCCGTCAGATGCCGCAAGTCTTCGCGCAATAAAAAAGACGTCCGTTTGAGGGACGCGCGGGAATGGGGCAGAATCCCCATCTTGAATAAGTACCGCAGATACAAGGCTTGCAGACCGCTAAATCTACGTCTGATGTGCAGGGTGCTGCGAACGATGACGGCTCGCCTGCGCCGCGGCAACGGCATGGGTGGCTGACGCTGCGGTAACTGGTTTTGCAGAATACGCTCTTTTATCGCATGCTCCGTATATTCATCGCCAAGACTACGCAATCGAACAAACCGCTCTTTGCCCGGCGGACGTACCGCCAAATGCTTGACGTTCGACTTCATTTCATAACCCTGCTTTCTAAGGATCGCGAAGAATTGCGTCACCGTCATGGCAGCGGCGATAGCGGCGTCGATGTCCTCGCGAATCAACCCGCGCCAAGTCGGCTTGCTCTCCTGTTCCGCTCGCCACTCGCCGTAATGCTTGGTCTTACCCGGTTCCGGCTGCTCGATGACCGATAAGGTATGCTCCCGGCAAAGTCGATCGGATGTTTGCCGCATCAGCGCGTAAGAGGCTTTGTTATCGTAATAGCGTTTACCATCCAGAAACGACACCGAGTTTAAGACGAAGTGATTGTGCAGATGCTCCTTGTCCAAATGGGTCGATACCACGACTTCAAAGCGCTCCCCCCATAATTCCTGTGCCAGTTTGACGCCAATGGCATGTGCCACCTCCGGCGTCGTTTCGCCCGGAGCAAACGCCTGATACCCATGAAAAGCTACAATGCCATCGGTCTTTTGAAATTGTCGTTTGGTTCGCAGCATTTGCTCGTAAGCGGTGAGCGGATCGCAATTGATCCCGCTCACGTAAAGCTGTTTTTCAGTTTTCGCATCCGCGCTGGTATAAGCGAGCACCTGATGTAAATCATCATGCGCTGCACGCGCTTGATCGGTTTTATCAGGATTGGTGGCATAATCCAGCACACGCTTGAGGCGGTCGGTAACATCCCATATTGCGGTTGTTGCCATGTACGCTGTCCCCTTTACGGTGGATGTACGTTAGAATTTCCTTGTAGCTCGATTCTCGGTTCCGGTGCGGTCACGGCCTGTTGAATCTGCTGGACGGCGCGGCGCAAGTGATCTGCTTCCTGCTGAAAAACTGCCCGATCCAAATGACCTGTCGCATGGGCCTTCGCTGCGAGTTGATTTAGGTTATTGCCGACGGCATGGAGCTCGCGCATCATCGCGAAATAGTCTTTTGGCGGCATCGCCTTCGGAACATAGCCATTAATGAGAGATCGAATATAACCCTCCTGTGAAAGTCCCGATTTTTTCGCGCTCGCTTGGAGTCTAGTGTTTTCATCATAGTTCACCCATACCTGAATGCGAATCGCTCGTCTTCTCATCATGTTCACTTCTTTCTTCAAAGGAAATGGCCCGCATGAAATAGCTGAATGGTTTCTGCTGTTTCTGAAAAATACCGATCATTGTTGAACCTATATTCTTGACAAAACAGCGTGCTGTTGAGGTAGGGGTATTAGGGGTTTGCCCCTAACAAGCGAATTTGGGAGACCAAATTCAGTGCTTGCTACAACACGAGACATTCGTCTCGCGTTGCCCTTCAAGGCACCTGCCGGGAAAAAGGGAGGGGCATCGAAACGACAAAAAGACGCTGATCGCTCAGCGTCTGTCACTTAAAGTTGTTCACACATCCTTTGCTGCATGGCGCAATATTCCATAATCTGACGGTGGAAAGAGGCGTCTGATTGGCGCAATGCTTTGCATCAGTTGCACGTATAATTGTCCCGTGCTATCATAAGAATAGAAACAAGGAGTCGGACGCCATCCGACTCCCCTGTACAACATTTGGGTGGGAAGCCTCCCAGAGAAGACTTATTCGAAAATAACCCGTACCCTCGGCGCTAACCTGGGCGGGTTATTTTCGCTTTTTCAGGTATGTGAGCAATGCCAGCAAGAACATGCCGAGCATAATCACTTCTGTAAGCGAAAATTGCATAAGCATCACCTCCGCTCTGGAGGCGATACTTTCCCACCCAAGTCAGTTGTACATCCGTATTATAACAAACAAAGAAATAGATTAATAGAACACAGAACCGCTTGTGTTCCCAGCGATTTCACCCGACGCCGAGCAAAATACAGAATACCTTATCGAGTTGGCTCTTCGCGCTGTTTACGATAGACCATCAGGTCGTCGTTTACATCTTTCACGAAGGGCGGCTCGTCAGAAATCTCATAAGTTTGACTGAATAATTGCCGAATCATCGCTGCCGCAGAACGGCCCGGTTCGTCGTTGTCCAAATGAAACACCAGACGCTTCACTTCCGGGTAGCTTTGCAAATAGTTAGTGAGTGCAGCCGGTGCGATGCTTTCCTTAGCGCTGTATATCCCGGCCAGCGACAGTTGATGCGATTGTCGCCAGTCTTTCCCTGCAATTGTCTCAAGGGTGCAGTAGGATAAGAGATCAATTGCACTTTCAAACAAATGCAGCTCGGTGCCGTTGTCATCGGCCGGTATAGCGAACGAATACCGTTTATCGCTGCCTGGCGCTTCGCCCAGATATCGAGTGTTGGTTGTCCCGCGAATTGCCGCATAGCGCGGAGTGCCTTGCAAATCAAACCCAACAAAAATCGCATTGTGGTACATTCGGCTTTCGTACAGTCGTCCCGTTTTGAGACAAAAATCGATTACATCGCGAGAAATGCCACGTTTGGAGAGATAAGCGACGACGCGATTCGAAGTCTCATACGGTTCGGGAAGCTCCAGCCGCGCATTTGAACCATCTTGCTGGATGGCAGAAGTAGCCGGAGCCATGTGAACTGGCGGATTACCGTCAATTTGCAGCACCGCATCGGGAAACGACATGCCTCTTACTTTAATGAGGTAGTCCAGCGCAGAACGACCTCCGATCCCCCTAGACCACCAGAACCATTTATCGTTGGAGATTTTAAGGCTGTCATGGGTTCGGGTCGAATAGGCGTTGCGTGAGCAACGAACCAGTTCGTATGGTTCGAAACATTGTAGATAGGTGAGCAGATCCCATTGCTTGGCACGTTCGATTTGTTCCTTGTTTACATAGCTCATTACCGTAGTTCCTCTCTAAAAAAGTAAGTAAGAGACGACGGCTTTATTACTCGTGTCTCTTAATCGTAAGGCTGATTTTCTTTCATCCTGCCGCACTTGGTCATCGTGCCTTACCCTTCTTTTTGGGATACAGATAAGCACTTCTTTCCCTCAACTCTGTAGCGCCTTTCTGTTTCATGAATGCGTCTAACTCGCTTTCATAGACTTGACTGGTCACCCCGTTCGAATCACGGATGTAATAATACGTGTCGCCAAATCCGTTCTTCCCTTTGGATATCAATTCTAATGCTGGCACGGTTTCTCCCTCCTCGGTCGGATCGGTTCCGTAACAAATAGGCGGTAGAATTGGGCAAAAGCATCCGCCGCCGCTTGGGATGGCATACAACATGTGCGTTCCTCCAGAAATGCGAAAAGGACCCCAAAGCCGGAGTCCATTTCGTCATGTGATTTTACCTTTCCATTGCTGCTATCGCTCTCGATCCGCAACCCGCCGTTCGGGTGCTTCCGGTTCTTCATCCGACACGCTGTCCACGGCTTCGTTTTCCCGTTTGTCCATGTTCAGCAGCACATTTAACTCCGCGAGCCGCGCGGACTTGGTTTGCAGTTCCTGCTCTTGCTTGAACGGTGCCTCGATCTGCTCCTTCGCCGTTACCATCTGTTGCTTGAGTGTTGCGAGCTGCTCACGGCAATAAGCGAGCTTATTCGGCAAATCCGACAAGGTATTGTTTATTCGACTCATATTGCCACCTGCATCCGGTCCTAACGTAATCGTATGGCCCAAAGCGCCGCGCAGTGTCACTTTGTATTCCTTTGCAAAGCTATCAAACGATAGCCATAAAGAAAAGCCCATGTAACTGCCTGCTTCCTGCGGATCGGGAGAGGTCATGCCCTTGCAGGCTTCTAATAGCGCTGCGCCCGCCGAAGCGCGTTCCGTATACGTAAAATCTTTGATGGTCATACCGGGAAAACGGGAATCGTCGCTGCTAGCCTTATCCGACACTTGGGTGCGCATGAACAAGGCCACGTCCTGCTCATACCCGGCAATACGTTCCTCCGTTGACTTAATTTGTTGCGGCAGCATTTTGAGCAGCCGATCCTCCAGCGCATATCGCTGGCTTAAATGATTGGCCTTGAGCAGCTTGAGCTTCGACACTTGAATGTCGAGGTCCATCTTCTCCTTGATGTACGGATTACCGGTCGCCAGCGCTTTAACCTCGGCATAGGACAACGCCGTCTCATCAATATCCTCGGCAGACCGTACCGGCGATTTGCTGGTCATAATCTGCGAGATAAACCGCTGCTTGTTCTCCAGCGTTTGATAAAGATAAGCGTCGAACGTGTTCTCTGTAACATAACGGAAGATGTGAACCTCGCGGTTCTGGTTGCCTTGCCGAATAATCCGCCCGCTGCGCTGCTCCAGGTCGCGTGGTCGCCACGGACAATCGAGGTCATGAAGCGCGATCAACTTGGTTTGAACGTTCGTTCCCGCGCCCATCTTAAACGTCGATCCAAGCAGCACCCGAACCTGCCCCGTTCGTACTTTCGCAAACAATTCTTTCTTCTTCACTTCTGTGTTGGCGTCGTGAATAAAGGCGATCTCCTCTGCCGGAACGCCTTTCTCCGTCAGTTTTCGCCGCAGCTCGTCGTACACATTAAAGGTTCCGTCTTGCTTAGGGATAGAAAGGTCGCAAAAGACCAGTTGCGCGAGCCGCTGCTCACGACTATCGGCCCATTTCTGATAGACGTTATCCGCGCAAGCGCTTACCTTACTGCCTTCGTCATCGGGTAGCATGGCGTTTGCCAGCCGTTGATCGAGGGCCAGCTTGCGTCCGTCGTTGGTGATCTTGAGCATGTTGTCTTCATGCGGCTCTACTCGCTTCGCTCTCACCTGTTCGGCGCGGCTGGCGAGATCCGCGACCATCTCACGCTGAAAATCGCTCGGCGGCACAGCGACGTTGTGGAAGTAGGCTTTGGGAACCGGAAGCTGGAGCATATCCGCCGTCTGAATGTCCGCCACTTCCTTAAAAACGTTCATCAGCTCCGGCAAATTATAAAAACGGGCAAACCGCGTTTTCGCGCGATAGCCCGTTCCTTCTGGTGCCAATTCGATGGCGGTAACTGTTTCGCCAAATGTCGAAGCCCACGAATCAAAGTGCTGCAAGCCTTGCCCGCGTAGCCGCTCGTATTGCAAGTAGCGCTGCATCGTGTACATCTCGGTGATGGAGTTGGAGATCGGCGTACCCGTGGCAAAAATAATGCCCCGTCCTTCGGTCAATTCATCCAAATAGCGGCACTTGGCAAACATGTCCGACGACTTCTGCGCTTCGGTTTGCGACAGCCCGGCGACGTTGCGCATTTTCGTATAAAGGAACAGATTTTTATACGAGTCTGCTTCGTCGACGAACAATCGATCTATGCCGAGTTCCTCGAAGGTGACCACATCATCCTTACGGCTCGCGTCGCTCAGCTTCTCCAGCTTGACCTGCAGCGTCTTCTTTGTCCGCTCAAGCTGCTTGATGGCGTACCGCTCGCCCTTGGCTTCCTTTAGCTCGCGGATGCCGCTTGTGATTTCGGATATTTGCTCGTAAAGCTGCTGCCGCTGGCGCTCCGCCGAGATCGGAATTTTTTCAAATTGCGAGTGGCCGATAATAATCGCGTCGTAATCGCCGGTGGCAATCCGTGCGCAGAACGTCTTCCGGTTCTTCGTTTCAAAATCCTTCTTGGTGGCGACCAGCACGTTCGCGGACGGATAGAGCATCAAAAATTCCGCTGCCCATTGCTCGGTCAGATGATTAGGAACAACCAGCATGCTTTTGTTGCACAGGCCCAAATGCTTGCTTTCCATAGCCGCGGCGGTCATTGCAAAGGTTTTGCCCGCGCCGACGCAATGGGCGAACAGGGAATTGCCGCCGTAGAGCGTGCGGGCAACCGCATTGACCTGATGCTGCCGCAACCGGATTTCCGGATTCATCCCGGTGAAGCGGATATGACTTCCATCATATTCGCGCGGACGGATGGAATTGAACCGATCATTGTACAGTCGCGTGAGCTGCTCCCGGCGCTGCGGATCTTGCCATATCCAGTCTCGAAACGCTTCCTTCATGGCTTCCTGCTTTTGCTGTGCGATAGCCGTTTCCTGCTTGTTCAGCACCCGCTTTTCCACACCGTTCTCAACGGCCGTATCGAAAATTCTTACATCCCGCAGATTCAGCGTGTCTTCGAGAATTTTGTACGCATTGATGCGATTCGTACCATAGGTGACATTAGCCTTAATATTGTTACTGCGATCATCGCTTTTGCCTTTGACGTTCCAGGCTGCTGTGTAGCCAGAATACATCACATTGATGGAGGTTTGGTACATATACGGCGTATCCACCAGTTCGAAAATGAATGCCCGAATGACTTCCGGCGGCAGCCAGGTTGCGCCCAGTCGCACATCAATCTCGGAAGCGTCCAAGTCCTTCGGCTGCACGGCTTCCAGCGCTCTAACATTTTCAGCGTACCGCTCGGTGTCATAGGCCGCAAACTGTTTGGCAGCGCGCAGCTTTTCACGCACATTGCCCGATAAATACGCATCCGCTGTTTCGTAGGTCGGTTGTCCTTCTTCGTCCAGATTCTCAGGATTCGGGAAGATCACGCCGCGAAGCTCCTGCACAAGCTGTTCCTGCGCGAGTCCGGTCAACTCTGCCATATACGGCAGATCGACGCGAGCTTTCGTACCGATGGAAACCGCCAGCGCCTCCGAGGCCGTATCCACCTGTTTGATGTTGGCTCGTTGCCGAATGGTACGCTTCGTGAACATATCCGCCTTACGTAGCAACCGTCCTTCCTCATCTATGACTTCCAACGAACAGAGAAGGAAGTACGAGCTGTCATCCGAAAAGGCAAGGCTATTGGCGCGACTGTTAATCAGGCCGTATTGCGCTGTGAACCGTTCATATTGCGTATCCAGCTTGCGCTGCTGCTCCCTTATCGCTTCGTCGCTGTAATCCTCGGTCTGGTATTCGATCAGTTCGCGCACCGTGTCCCGAAGCTGAATCATGCCCTTGATACGACCCGCCGCAGTTGCTGATGTTTCAACCGGCCGCATCCGGCTGTTTTCCCGAAAATAGATTCGTCCCTCGACCAGCGCAAAGCTGAAATTACGAACGGACGGGTCGGCAAGCAGGGAGACCTCTTCCTCCTCCGGCTGTTCCTCCCGTTCCAACTCGACCCACTCCGCATGGATGTTCGTCAGTGCCTCACGCAAAAGCTCGTCCAAAGGAGCGTCCGGGTAGGGCCGGCAGGTCGTTTCCTGTTGATTGCCGTACATCCGGTCATCGTAGGCCATCGTACCAAGCACCATTTCGGGGCGGGCTGCAAAGTAGCTATTCACCGGCACATCCTCTGCCGTAACGCCGAGCGAAAGCCATTCCTCGGTTTGCTCGCTGACAGCCACCATCCGGTCCCGTTTTTGCAAAAACAAAATGTCGGCGGTCACTTCGGTTCCGGCATTCGCCAGGAACGCATTGCTAGGCAGACGCACCGCGCCGAGCAGCGCGGCCCGTTCCGCGATGTATTTTCGGACGGTTGGGTTTTGTTTGTCCATCGTCCCTTTCGACGTAATGAAGGCGACAATCCCGCCTGGACGAACCTTATCCAGCGTCTTCGCAAAAAAGTAGTCGTGAATCAGAAACTTGTGCTTATCGTATTTTTTGTCGGCCACGCCGTAGCTGCCGAACGGCACGTTGCCAACCGCGAGGTCAAAAAAACTGTCCGGCAAGCTGGTCTGCTCGTAGCCGCTGACAGCAATCGATACTTGTGGGTAAAGCTGCCGCGCGATGCGCCCGGTGATGCTGTCCAACTCCACGCCAAACAGCCGAGCGTCCTGAAATGACTCCGGCAATAGACCGAAAAAATTGCCGATGCCGCAAGACGGCTCCAAAATATTACCGCTACGGAAGCCCATCCTCTCCAGGCATTCGTACATCGCCTTGATGACGATTGGAGAGGTGTAATGCGCATTCAACGTGGAGGCACGGGCAGACTCATATTCCTCCGGGTCCAGTAAATCTCGCAGTTCCGCATACTCCGTTCCCCATTGTGGATTTCCTTCATCGAATGCCTGTGGAATCCCGCCCCAACCAACATAGCGGGCAAGCACGGTTTGTTCATCCACTGTCGCCTGACGGTTATCCTTCTCCAGTTGCCCGAGCAGCCGAATGGCTTCCACGTTCCATTTGTACTTGGTTTTCGCTCCGCCGTGTCCCAAATCGTTATTCGTAATCCGGTAGTTGCTGGCTGTAGTCGATTCAAGTTGGTTCTCGGGCGTGGCAGGAGAAGAAGTGCCGAGAGATATCCTGTCCTCGTCTGCTTGTGTCGCTTGCTCCGGTTCGTCCACCGGTTCCATATCCCATTCCGCATGTTCCGAATCCAATTCCTGCTGGCCGGAAATTAGATGATCGTTCAGTGGATTCTCGCGCAGCATGCGTTCGAAATCCCGGCGGTTCATTTCCTGCATGAATAACGGAAATTGAACGTTCTGCAGCACAACCTTTCGCGGCTCCAGTTGCGCAATTTCGAATTCATCCGCACCGATAAAGACTTTGCTGCCCTCGGCATAGGCATAATGCGCATGAACCCGATTGGGTGTTTGTATTTGCTGTGATTCATTCGATTGCCATTCGGATAGCGGTTGGATGTGTTCCGTTGTTTCCGATATTCGTTGCCTGCGCTGCTCCTCCTGTTGCTCGGCATAAGCAGGCAATCGCTCTTCTTCCTGACGGTTCAGGTAGCGACCTGCTGCCAGCAACTCACCGATACGCTTCTGTACCTTGATCCACGGCAACACAACCCGTACATTCGGGTTCATAATGGAACCGCGTGTCAGCGTAATCCCCTTACTATCGTGATTTTCATGAATATCCGTGCCGATCAAGGCAGAAAGGCGTCCGCCAGTGCCATATTCCCGTTTCAGAAAATCCGCGTTTTCTTGCGCGGATAACGACTGTTGGAAAAAGAGCGCAACGCGAAGTTTCCCGTTCTCAATGCCGCTGCCGTTTTGCAGAACGGTGTCGATTGCAGCTTGTGGAAGTGAAAAAGCGGAGGCTTTATCGCTCTCCGCTTGTTCCACCCATAAGGTCTGTTGCTGAATAGAAGGCATCGACTTTCGAGCAGGATCAAACTCGTTAAGGATGATCATGCTGTCGATATGCCCGGCAATAACCGACCAATCGTAAAAGCTCTGCGCCGTCTTGCGTTCTGCCGTGCCTGTCCAAAGACGCAACACGTTGAGGTACGGCTCAAATCCGGCTTGCGTGCCGTCGGCTAGTGTCAACTCGGTGATTCCTGCTGGGAACAAGTTGCGTATATACAGCGTTCGTTCCCGATTGTCCTCATGTATGCCGTAAAATGCTTCTATAGCTGCCTTGCTCTCTGAAAGCGGTGCAGCGCGGAGCATGTCGTTGATGACCGTCTGGTCATGAAAAAACGGAAGACTTCTGTCCTCCGTTTCCCGGTCGTACCATTTTAGTGATAAATCAACTCTGCGAGAATCAGTTCCTCGGCCTGTTGCTTCAGGCTGTTCATGTGACCCATCCAGCCCATCGGGTCGGTCGCCTTCTCCGGTGCTGGATACTGCCGGATCAGTTCCTGCATCGTCAGGTCGATCTGCTCCCGCGCTGTCCGGTCGATGTCCGCCAGATGCTGATTCAACTGCTCCGACAGCATCAGATGGGCGTAGGTTCCCCTCCGTTGGTCCTTGAGAAACGTCTTGCGCAACATCCCATATTTCCCGAACCTCATCGGATCGGCCATCGTCAGGTCGGGCAGGAGGTAATCCCCGTTCGGCGTGTAGGTCAGTTCCATGTTTCATCATCCTTTCGCGTGCTTTAGCTTCATTTTGCGGCAAGGATTCTGGCCTTGCAACGGTACGGCTGGCCTGACGCTCTTTTTTTCGCTGCTCATCGCGGCGCATCGCCCGGACGGTGGATTCAATCTCACGCAGCATGGTTTCAGCTACGTCGCTGATCGCCGCGCCCAAATGAGAGAGCGCAGGGAGCGTATTGAAATAGCCGACGCCGGACAGATCGTCAACGCTGATGTAATGGGAGGGTTCCAAACCGCAGCGTGTCAGCGCCATAAAGGCGACCGCGTATTGTGCGGCTTCCCTGAACAGCAGTTCTACATGCGGCTCATCCAGTTCTTCCAGCAGGCTGCTGTCGCGTTCGGTGAGCAGCATCCGCACGTAATCGGCGCTATGATCCTCCACCGCGTTTCGGGCAGCGGACAACAGCGCGTCAACCAGTTCCATCCCCGATCCCGATTCACTGCCAAACGCATTTTCCAGCGTTTCAATGACAGCCTCCGTGTCCGGCACCTCCATGCGCCACAGGGGGACGGTTTGTCGGCTTCGGCTCTGCGTATCTGACACATCGAAGACATGACGCAACCCCAAATGACTGCCCCGATCCTCGATCAACGCGATGCCTTTTGCGCCGCGCTTTACCCACCGGTTCAACCGATTGTTCCAGATTTCAATCGCCGCGCAGGCTGTAGCATCTGGACGCTGCGCGTAGATCAACAGTTGATCCTGAAACGGATACTTGTAGTTCCAGGCTGCCGTCCGTAAAAAATCGGCCCAGCGCTCGGGATGATCTGAAACCGCGTGGGCCGTACTCGCGGCAAGCTCGGCGATTCGCTGTAACTTTGCTGTCACCGGTCGCACCTCCTTATACGAAGGTAATTTGGTTCGTCAGACGAATGCCTTCCTCGGAATATCTTGGCGTGAGCCGAATAAGTCCATTTTGCTGAAGCCGATGTAGGTTGCGACGCACAGCAGAAGTGGAAAGACCCACCTCTGACGCAAGTCGCCTGGACGAAAGCAGTACCGCGCCGTTTCGCCCGCCTGCACGATCCAACAAATAGCTGTACAGCAGCTTCGCTGCAGGGGGAATAGATGCTCCGGTCAGCAACCGGTAACGGGCAAGATCATTCATAGAAGTGCATCCTCCTATCGTTCCAGTTCAGACTTCTGCTTTAGTGGTGCCGATGAAGGGGAATGGAGGGGCGACGAAAATTCATTCATTCGCTCCGGCCGGGCAAAGCAATATAAATAGAAGTTATAGTCGCCGGCACGCGGAAAGCATCGCAGATAGTAACGATGCTTTGCCGTCTGTAAACAAAAGCCATAGACATCGCTGTGCCGTGCGCTTGGTAGACGGGCCTCTGGATGTTTTATACAAAAATCGTGCATGCCACTGCGGTTTTGAAGCAGCCCCTGTTCCGTCAACGCTTGAATGACCGCTCCAAGCTCCTCCCGAAAATCAGGAGTTTTCAACGAAGAGATATGTTCGAACCAAGTCGCCCAGAATGCCTCCCCATCTTTGCCGAAATCACCGCGCACATGCCCAATACAACCGCGTTCTGTATCCTTCTCGATGGAGGCGGAATAAAAATAAGCCTCATCCTCAGATGTGGCAATCTTCAACTTCTCAATCATGCTCTTTTCCTCCCAAACGATATGCTGTCTTTAATGGGTGCCGCCCGTACCAAAATCGTCGTAGCTAGACAAGTCGGCGTGATAAAACACAACGTCCCCGTCTAGCAAAGAGAACATCCCCCCGTAAGGATCGACAAAACTGCGCTGAAAACCTTCCATCTGCCACTGGTTGTCCAGCGGCGCATTTTTATACTGCAAATGCGGGTGAGCAATGTCCTTATTGCGAATGGTTTCGATGTCAAAATTGACTACAAAATAGCCGTCACGCAGGAAGATCGGCGCATTGTCGTCCAACCGGTGGGTACGTCCGTACTCGGCCAGATTCATGCCTGCTGGCACTGCATAGGGAGCAGCGGGAAGGCTATACTCGCCAAACCAGCGCTGCACCGAGGCATTAGCTCGTGCAGTATCAATGCCGGACGGCACCTGCATACTGCCGATAAACATCCGAAGCTGCGAAGGAAGTAACATTCCGTCGTAGCCGCCGACGTAAATCCGCTTTTGCGCCGCTTCCTTCAAATACTGCTGTACATACGATGTCTGACTGCCAGAAGAACCATTCACCCTCCAAAGTGAACTGGCAGTATTGGATAACTCCTGCTGCGACACATTGCGCATACGGGTATCAAGCGTCACCAGCCGCTGCTCGGTGTCTTCCGTGGAGCCGATCCGAATAAACCGCTTGGTTCCCGAATGATAGTACAAGTCCACCTGTTGTCGGTTTTTGCCCTGCTTGTCAACGAAATAAAAGGTAGGCGTGATTTTAATCCCGTCGCCCGCGCTGAACATGTTGCCGAGCGTTTTGACCTCAAATTTGAAGTGATAGCCTGTTTTTACAACAACATTTTTCTTTCCGCTCTCCGGGTGACTGCCGGGCCGAATCGGCAGCACGTAAGGGGCCGTATTGCCGCGCGTCGCGCCGTCGATACCTTTTGTACCAACCCAATAGCTATTTCCGGTCGGCGTCGCACTGCCTGCCGCCGTTCTGAACACCTTTTCCCACTGGTAGTCGGCAACATCGGTAATTCGGAAGTCGAACAGACGGCCAATAACCTCAACCGCCACAACTTGCGTCGCCACATGATTAGTTAAGTCCAAATTGGCATTACTTTGTGATGTGAATGAAGCCGGACTGTTTTCGGCAAACGTTCGGAATAGTACATCATAATTTCCCTCATCTACCCAAACGGGCATGTAAAAAGTGGTTGTAAGCTGGCCGACAGGAATCGAAGTCCAGGTGTCCTTCGGAATCAACGTTGCGTGGTCAGCCTTGTATACATCGAATGGGAACCTTACCTGCTTGTCTCGCACATATTTGGCATAGTCCCGATTGCCGTAGCCGATAATGTCTCGGTGCGGCCCGCTGGTAGGAATCGTCACGGTAAAGGAGCGATCCAGAATAAGCGCCGAACGATCGGCTGTCGGCACCGTTTTCTGATTGTGCGCCTGATCGTCGGCTACAGATGCCAGATTGACGACGGGGGTATGCACCGTCACCGGATTGATGCCGTTGATCGGGAAGCTTTGGTTCGACCCGCCTCCGATGCCCTTGACCAGCGTATAATAAATCGTCCCCGTGCTTGGCTGGCTCCCCTTGTTCGTTTTAGTCGCATCGATGACAAATCCCGAACCATATAAAACATCCTGACCGATCATGGGAGATGCGGGAATCGCCCCCGGAGCAGGAGCCGTTTCCTCCACCGTCCGATTGTCCATGATCGTTTGTCCATTAAAGACGACCGTGTCGTTCTTGACCTTGATTTTCCCGACCGCATTTTCAGCCTCTGACTTCCAGTTCTCGCTTGGAACCGAAGGTCTACTGGAGCCGCCGTAAACCGTTTGACCGGAAAGCACAACGTTGCGATACACCGGGTCCGTAATATGGGACGAGACCGCTGCATCATGGGTGGCGGAAACAGACGGTGCGGTATACCCGTTTGCTTGCAGCGTTACCGAACCGGAGGGCAGGGCATAGTTGGCGACTGTCGCCTTCTGTAAGCCGTACACTTCCAAACGGTCTACCAGCCAATAGCTGTACTTTCGTTCCACACTGTAGCTTTGGGTGACCGTTTGCGTGTCGGATCGGGATACCGGAATCGTGGTCGAATGACCTTCGCTATCCGGCGGGCCGGGAACATATTCCGTCCATCTCAGCGTATAGGTGCGACTGACTGTAATCGGATACGATTTCGAGCCTTTCACTTCTGTGAACGTGTTGCGATACAAATACGCTTTGGCGCTCGCGTTAACATAAAGGCTTTCAGAGGTCGGTATTCCCTTTAAAACGTCAAATCGTTCAGCGCCGCGAGAATCCGCCTTTATGATCGCCGATGCCGTGGCATCCATCGCCTCGACTTGCTGGCTCGTGCCAGGTAACGAGGTATCGCCGCCGTCACTGTCGCCTTTGCGTACGGTGTGATCCGAGGTGGAATCTCCGCTGTTACCATTAGCATCTTTCACGACGACCGTGATTTTGACGGTAATGCTGGAGCCGGATGTGAATGGAATTTTGATCGGCAGCGATTTACTTGCCGTCAGCCCGCTGAGTGAGCCGGACTTATCGTTAGGCGTAACGAATGTTGCGTTCTCTATTTTTGTGATCTCATACGTTTTGAGCGGCACGGGTGACTTCGCTTCAAATACAAAATTCCCATCAACCGTGGTAACTGAAGCCTCGACGTTATCTGGTGCGTCGATACGGGAGGTCACGGTAATCGGGGAAGGAATTTTATAGATGCCGACGAAATTGGAGCCGCCAGAGCCAACCAAGATGGAGCGTTCGAGCAGCTTCGCGTCGCCTTTTTCTTGTATGAATAGCTTCTCATCCGGCTTCTTGTTGTTTGTGATATATGTGCGAACAATTTCATAGGTCTGGCCGCCAGATGTGAGCTGCGGATCAAACGTATAGTTCACTTCCTCTCCAGTCTCGTAGACGCCTTTGTCGACTTCCTTGAGCTTCGTACCATCTTCCTTTTGATAGATCGCCTTTACCGGGTTATTTTCAGCGTATTCGGCAATCGCGTCCGTTCCGCCAAGCGCCGCCGTGAAGCTTCGCGTTCGCACCTTCGGATTTGTATCCGGATTTTCCTGTAACCAGCTTTTCTGCGTTAGGTCCTTCTTCGGCGATAGGTAGGAGCGGACAATACTGTACGTTTTCCCGTTATCCTCAATCGTCGCAGGAAACTCGTGGTTGATCGTCTCGCCGACTTTGTAGTCACCCTTATGGAACGTGACCTCAGGCTGCTTGAGGATCGTTCCTCCCACGGTTTTCGCAACGACATCGACAGGAAAATTCGCGCTGCGATAGGGGACGTGAATCCCAAAGTAATCATCGAGATCATCCGGGTGCGCCCAAGGTTCAGCGTTCTTGATTCCTTCTAACGTGTAAAATGGGCCTTTGCGCACGTTTCCATTGCCATCGACGGAAACCATGATTGCGTACAAGTACAGGTCGTCGTTGTCCTTGATGTCTCCCATGCCTGCTTGCCACATGCCGTCCGTTACTAAATCTTCACTGACTTCGTAGTAGGTCGTGACCGGCTCTCCGGGAATTGGGGGGTTCGGATTTTGCGCGACTTGACGCACCTGTTGATTGACAAATGATGCGTGACTGCCGTTACGCGGATCACTGCACTGTTTGGATGATGTATTCGTGCAGAGTTGGTCACGACGCACCGTCCAACCTACCGTTCTGTAGCGGATGGACGAGGTTGCTGCTGTGCTAGTGATTTCAAATTTGATCTTACCCTCATCTACCCGGACAGCCGGTGTCGCGGCATTCGTAAGAAACGGAAAGCACGACAATAAAAAAGAGCATGCCAGCAGCATGCTCAACGTGATTCGTATGAATTTAGGTTTGCGCATCTAGTTCGAGTCCGCCTTTCTAATGATATGATTGCGGAACAAACTTGCATTCGGATCGACCTTCAACGTATTTCCCCAATCGCCGCCTACATTAGTGGATAGAGAAATATCGGCGTAGCCTTCGTACCAAACACCTTTCTCAAACGTTTGTTTTTTCGGGAACCACTCATCGTAAAGCAAGTCATTGCTTGCCTTGTACGAGACGAATTTAATCCTGAACTTGGATCGCACAAAGTTGTTGCCAAACCCATCTTTATAAATCATGGATGGCTCGGGATCAAGATAGCCTTCCATCTGGATTTGGTTCTCTTTGACCCATTCTGCGTAGCGGCGAATATGCTTCAGTTCGGCATCAGAGTTTTGCATTTTGGTAGCAAAAACCGCCTGCGCCCACGCGTCATCAATCGTGTTGTAATTTACATTCAGCCAAAGCACACCGAATGCTTTCAGTCTTCCCATCCAAATATCCACGTTCTTCTTGTTGAATTCCGGCTTCGTCGAATAAAGGACGGATGAAACTTTGCTGTCTGTTGGATGCGAAAATGGATAGCCCATCTCGTACATTTCGTTCGGAACGTCCGCAAGAATGTATGGATAATCGCTCGCATTCTTCGGTAAGTCGGTCGTGCGTATCAAGCGCCCCCATTGGTCGGTCTGCGCCGTGCTATCTTCGCTGGCCTTGATAAACACGGTGTCTGTCGGATTGTCCCAATCCACCTTCGCACCCAATACCTCGCTGACGAAACGGAGCGGCACAAACGTTCGACCGCCGCTCAGGATGGCTTTCGTATCCAAAGTGACCGCTTTGCCATCTACCTGCACAACATTTTGGTCAATCGTCAGAACGATAGATTGATCGTCACTCGTAATCGGAACCGTTTGTGTTTTCGATTCCCAGCCGACTTTCGCTCCGAGCGATTCGGCGACAAAGCGTACCGGGACGAGCGTTCGCCCGTTCTCATCAATAAACGCCTGCGCGTCTGGAAACCAGATTTTTTGGCCGTCCATGACGACGCTGACAAAGGTTGGCGGTTTACTGGCTGCGCTTGCCGTCAAACTGAATATACTTCCGAAAAGTGTCACAATGAGGAGGGATACTAACCTTCTTTTCAAATGCCTCACTCCCTAAAGAAAATGTGCGAAACTGGAAAAACTTTCTGTTGCCTACATCATAGTGCCGATTCTGTTGCCTGTCCACTGTCCGGTAGCCTCTCCTCAGCAGGAACCAGGAGCCGCTCGTTATTCCGTGCGTGAAGCTCTTCTTCTTATAACAACAACGACGATGACAAGAATCAGCAGCGAGCTCCCGTAGACGCAGGATGGGCGCAGTCCAAATGAACCTTCATGAAGCGGAGAACCGTCCCCAGTAGCCTGAATCACGGTTCCTGATGGCATAGTCCGACCGTCCGTTACTTCAAAAGGGAATTCCTTCTGTTCTATACGGTTACCCAGCGTAGTCTTCACTTCCACCGTGTAAGAACCGGGAGAAAGCGGCCTGTTTAGCTCCGCCATGTACTGTGCGACCGTGCCTGCATAAATGGAATCAACCGTTGATTTCCTTTCAATCAAAAGCTCGCTGACATCGTCCTGCTGTTTGAGCTGCACCTCGATCTCCGGTTCGGACAAGCTTTCGCCTTCATTGACCAGCAAAATCGTCAAGCTCGCTTTTCCGTTCTCCAGCGTGTATACGGCTGCGTGCGGGACAGCCTCAGGAGGCTTCGCTTCGTCCAACTTGTAGTTGAGGACGACCCGCAACCCGATTTTACGTGCCGCCGATTCCCTCATACTTTGATCGTAGACGCCGATGACGGACACGTACTGGCCCGGCTCCACACTATCAGGTATCTGCATTTCCATTGTAAAGCTTTGCGTCTCGCCAGCCTTGAGGGTTATACTGCGATCCGGCGCCCTGTACCATGCAGCCGAACCGGTATCGGGATCGCTCGGTAAAGTAAAATCCTTACCGCCGCCCAATGCGGGCATGGCATCGGCCGCATAGAGCAGCGCTGTTATTTCCTCATCTGTGGGATTCGTGACGTGAACCGTGTACTCGCGCTTATCGCCGGGTACTATATCCTCGACATATGCGCCCAACTCCGGATTGATCCGGTCGGAATCCCCGCTGATGACCAGTTGCTGCCCATCCATAGGGTTTGTAAATCCGGCGGCTATACAAAAAACGATTGCCGCCAGCAACAGTCGAATCCACATGATTGATGAACTCCTTTACTTCTATTCCGCTTGCCATCGCTCACATGAGCGAATAGGCTACGTTCCTGCTAGAAGGCCGAGCCGAGGCAAGGCAGGGGCATATATCCCTTGCGCGCGGCTGCTTGCCCGCTGGCAAACGTTTCTTCGGCCGGATAGGTGTAACCGCAGGAACTGCGGTAGTACACCTTCATACTGCCTTTTCTGGCCCCGATGATCGTTGGACGTTTCACGATGCGGCTCCCGCCAAGCGCATAGTTGTTGTACACCTTTGCTCCCATCGGGATACCTTGTACAAAAGCCAAAACGCCCACATCATCCACCGTATTGTGCCAGTCCTCATCAGAGATCAGAGGCAGGGTGAACGTGTAGGACAGGCCATTTCGAGAGACCGTTTCGTTATATCGATTGATCCGGTAGGCCAACTCGTCCTGGATCGCCCGGACAATCGTGCTTCGTCGTACCTGCTCGAAGAGCGCAGCATCCTGCAAAAGCGGAATCGTCGCTTGCTGCCGAATGTCCTGACGCAAGCCCTCATGCCAGCTTCGGCTGACCGCATCGTAAGCGAGTACCTGCTGGTCGAGCGTAAAGGAAAGGCTGTTACCCGCCGAATCGGAATACGCATAAGGCTTCTTCGTTCCCCAAGCCGGTTTCATGACGGTTTTTCCGTCAGTCCCCGTCCATTCTTGCTCGGAATAGACGTAAAAGCCGTCGTACCCGATGATCACGATAGCCGGAATGTAGCGATGCAGGACACCTTGCGACACCGGATCATCCCCAGCGCCGAAGCCTGCGTCCAGCGTCCGGTAGAACGCCGCTAGTGCTTCTTCCTTGTTCAGCGCGACATGTTTGGCCGAGGCATATTGCGCTTCCTGCTGCTGGCTTGCGTTAACGACGAGCAACCTCGCGGCGTCGTCCACCGCGGCATCCAGCGCAGCGTCGTATCTCATCTCTGTCAGCACCGTCCGTCGCAGGGTATCTGTCTCATTCCGGTTGACTATCGCGAGGGGGAGAAACAACAGCGCACCGACGATTGCCCATTCAATCCATTTCATTGCGCACCACCCCGCCATACGGAATCACGATTTTTTCATTTGGGCTGATGGTATTATTCAGAAAATCGAAGAGCAGCGTGCCTGCCGTTCGGTTCGTATTGCGCACAATCACCGTGAAGCTGTCACCCGCGCGCATCCGATAACGTCGGCTTGGGTCATCCTTTGCTGCCCGATTGTCAGGGAACAGCACCGGCAGGATCTGCGAATTGAAAAACGCATCGTACTGTACCTCGTAGTTGCCCTTAAAGGTTTCGGGCCGTGTCGGATCGTCGTAAACCGGTACATACTTCTTGCTGTCATGCTCCATCTGAACGTCAAAGCTATTGCCGGTCGCCGCAAGTGCGGTCATGAATTCGTTATACATCGTTGGCGTGATGCCGCCTTTGTCCCGAACCGCATCAACGAAGGCTGTCGTCGCGCGCAAGGCAACCAGTTCCGAAATATCGTCCTGCTGATCAAAGGCGGCAGAGAGCGGGTAGAGGTAGAGCAGCAGAATAGCGATCAATACGGCGAAAATTTTGATCAAACTGTTCATGGCAGGCTCCTTAGTGTCAGGCGCTGCAAGTGACCGGAAGCGTCCCGCTCATAGGCGGGCTGATATCGCCCCTTCAGACGTATGCCTGCGGACGAAAGCTGCTCCCGTTCCAGCGGCGGCGCGAATCGAATGCCGTCTACCACCATTTCCGCATCTCCTTCATCTAGGCGAGCGATAGCTTGCAGCACTTCCGCACCGGATACCGAACCGTCGCCCGAGAGCGGTACAGCGATTTGCTGCAAGTTGCGATCCTGCGATTGGCCGGTTACATAGGCGAGCGAATTGAGTGAGGCACCGGTCTGAAACAAAATCAGACCGCTTCCTGCGGCCATGAGGAAAACGAGCAATGCTGCGCTCATCTCCAGCATCGTTCTAGGCACATAGTTCATGCGTTACACCTCCTTCATGACGAAAGCGTCCAACCTGGGCCGGACGCTTTCGTAACTTCATCCGACCTTATTGCTGCCGGAAGATGATGCCGCGAATGACATTGCTGCTGTCCAGCACCAGCGTGCTGCGGAACTTGCCGCTTGGATTAACGTAGTTGATGTCCGCTTCGTCTACGGTCTGGCTAATCTGGCCGGGTGCGGCTCCGACGATTGCGCCGTAGGTGACGCTATCCAGAGGCACACCGGTATTGACAACCTTGCCGTACCACTGACCGGTCGGGTTTTTGCCGGTAACGATCTGGATGCCAAATTGGTCCTGATCGCGGAACTTGCGAAGCGCGTTGACAACCTGACTGCCCGAAAGCGTCGTATTGTCATACACCGTAAACGCCGTTTGTGAAAGCTCCGTCTGGATATTGCTGAAATTGCTTTGAGCCGCCTTGGTCGAATCCTGGGCGGAAATAAACAGCACGACAGCCAGTGTAATGAGTGCGATGGCAAGGAAAATTCCTGCTGCCATGACAAGTGCCTTCTGCGCATTGGACATGTACAATTCTCTCCTTTGATTGGGGGGATAAAAAAAACGCCTTCCCGCTGATGAAGGAAAGCGTCTGTATGGGTTACTGGATGCGTTGAAGCTGATCGTAGTACACGGTCATCTGATGCAGGCTGACGACGACAAGCGGAATGACCAAATACCCGAATATCAGCGTCATCAAGGGGGCAAACCCGATCCAGCGGCCCCAGCCTGCCTTTTGTTCAATTAACTGTTCATACTCCTGCTTGCGCTGCTCTCGCGCAAACCCCTGCTCTGCTTCGAGATCGTCGAATGCCTGCCGGATCGTCAAATGCTGCGAAGCCATTTCCAGCTTTTCCACGATCCGAACAAAAGGCAGAAACGGTGCATCTTCTTTGAGCTGCGCAAGCGCCTGCTCCTCACCCTGTTCAAAATGAAGAAGGCAGGATTGCAGTGGCTCCTTGAAGACCTGCGCGAACTGCTCCATCCATAGCAGAAGCTGTTCAACCGACATCCGTTCCATCCCGGCCAGCATGGCAATCACGGCCTGCAACTGATCCACCTCGTGTTTCATCTCCATCTGCCGCATACGCCGCTGGAACAGTCGAATACCAACTGGCAGCGTGTACCCGCCCCATCCTGCGGCGAACGCCAAAAACGCTTCCCACCACGCCAGAAAAGGCTGATTCAGCTTCTCCAGCTTGCCCAGGATGCGCCGCGCCGCCTCTCGAAGCTGATCCTCCTTGATCTGTGCAGCCGGGTCCTTGCGCAGCAGACTGATGACGCTATTTTCGCTTCGCGGCCTCACCTCCTTTAATTGATCGAGCATCCTGCGATCCAGAGCGGCGGCTTCCCGCGCCTTCGTTTCCTCCTCCGGAGACAACTGCCCGAAAAGTGTTCCCGGCTTCACTGGTGCATACAGCACCTGATGCCGCTCCGCTGCATGCAAGGACACGAACAAGCCCAGCACCGTCAAAAAGGCTGCGAACCCGGCCACGATCCGCTGCACGTAAAACCATTCGAGACGTAAGGGAGAGGCTGTATCCTTGAGCAGCTGGGTTATCCGTTCCGCTTCTCGCGAGCCGGGAACCGGCCCCAGCCTGTGGGCTAGCCAGCGCATCCACGGCCAGCCATAGACCCGTTGCTCCCATCTTTTTCGGCTGGTGGGCCTTGCGGTCGCACCCAGCTCCGACAGGTTGCGCAGCAGCACGTAGCATAGCCACACGACGACAAGCAGACAGAGTTTGACGGCCCAACCGAAAGCGCTGGCGTAGAACGTGTCCATTGCCGGAAAAAAGTGGCTGGCCCAGGCTTCAATCGGACGGGTAAATAGCAGCGGCAGCAGCGCGATAACGGTCAGCCCCTGTAATAAGAAGCTGAGACGCTCGCGACGCAGCAATTCCAGATTCAGTTCGATGGACAGCTTTTCCAGTCCCTTGAGGTAGACCGAACCGCTTTCCGTTTGCTGATCGCCATGCTCCTTGATGAGATACGACAATCCCGCAAAGCCCTGCAAATAGCGATTTGGGGCATGCTCCACATATTGCGCTAGTTTATCTTCGGCGTCGCTGTCCGTCAGCATGTCGTACAGCTCTTGCCCGTGCAGTGCCATTTCATACGGCGCGCTGTCCGCCGATTCATAGACGGCTTCATCCACCATCCCGTGACGATGGTAATGATGTCTCACATCCCCAAGAAACAGACGAAGTTGTCGCAGCAGCCTCATTTCGAGCCGATAAACACCCATATCCGAGAGGATGCCGTGGCCGACCCAAAGACCAATGCCGAGCATCGCCAGCGTGTAAGGGTCGCGCACCGCCAAAACAAGCGGAATCGCGGCCAAAAGCAGGACAAGCCACATCAAGAGCGCCGATTTCATCACCTCAAGCCGCAGCTTCCATTCGTCCCCGAGCCGCAGGATGACCAATCGCCTGCGAAGGTGCTGCAAGTACATCCTTAGAACCGGCATCTGCTCGCAAACGCTGTATAGCCGCTGCATGAAACTGTAAACCGCCTGCTTGCGAGGCGCTTGCCCCGGCTTACGCAGCGCTTCGTAGCGCCGGACTGCCGCCACCTCCGAATCACGCCGGGACAGCCACAGGAAGGCCGCGACAGCGGCAAAAAAGAGCACGGTTGCGATGCCAAGCAGAGGGGAGAGCCATTCCCGAATCATGTCTCATCCCCCCAATGGGATGCTAGAAACGCATCAAAGACGGCCTGATCGGGGCCGCTCAGGTATTCCGCAATCTCGCAGCGACTTTGCTTGGACAGGGGATGAACGGCAACGTAACGACCGTCGCGGTATTCGACGAGATTTTGGGCGGTGTACAGCGGGCGATCCGTCGAGCGGCGGAAGTATTCGAGCGTCGTTTCCATAAAGGCTGCCATCCGTTCGTCCTTTGTCATTTTCCCGCGAAAGGCTTCCGGGTACGCCGTCTCCTGCGGCACTGGGACGCATTCCGTAATGCGCTCGATATACCGTCGTCCGTCCAGGTCGCGGCGAAGGTGAATATCGAAGTTGACGACGCTGACGACCTGCTGCTCTGCCACACGCTCGTTCGTAAACACCTTTGTTTTCAACAAGGAATTGCGGAGAGATAGCACAAGGTCACGGAAGGTTTTGGCGTGATGCGTGAACAAGGTGAATAATGATGCCACCTGTGCCATCTGAACCATCCAAGCGGCGACCGGATCGGTCGCTACCTCTCCCAAAATATTGACGGAGCCGTCCGTCTTCTTCTGGATGTCCAGCCCCTGTTGACCGGAAATCGTCTCGGTTTCGCGCAGGCTGACGATGTTGCGTTCCGGGTAAATTTTGCGCAACTGAAGCTCGAAGCTCATTTCCTGTACCCGGATGGGCAGCACTTCTGGAATATGACGCACCATCGCCATGAGCAACGTTGTTTTGCCGCTGCCCTGAGCGCCGGTAATCGCGGTGATCCGCGCACCCGATACCAAGTAACGAATGAGGCCAATCGGCAATTCCGCGCCTTCGTCCTGAATCAACTGCTCTAGCGTCGCGCTTTGCACGTCGAATTTGCGCACAAAAAAAGCCCACGATTCACTGAATCGGGGGCGCAGCACGACGACGCGGGAGCCGTCTGCCATTTCATTGACCTTAAATCCGTTCGCCTCGGACAACTGGCCGGGAAAATTGTGCTTATAGATGATCTGGCAAACGCGTCGCAGTTCCTGCTCGGAGCCGAAGGACAAGAAGCTCAGGTGGATGGACTTCCCTTTGTAAAACAGCCATACGCTATCATGCGAACGGGGCAGCGACTGAAGTTGTGCGTCCTCCTCCAGCGACCATTCGCCCTCCCACATGAGCGGCGGCAGACCAGATACACCCCCGGATACGCCGTCCACACGCATGTCGCGCAGCTCGTCCACGACGCTGAATCCTTTGTAATGCTGATAAATCCGCTGGACGACAAGTTGGAGCTTATCGTCCGTCGTCAAACACGGCGCTTCACGGGCGAAGACGCTACGAATATCCTCCGCCGTAATCCGGTACGTTTCAAGCTGGCCTTCCTCGTTTCGTCTTTGCCGATCCCATTCATAGGTTTGAACGAGCCGGTCGAGCGCATGAAGCCCGGCTTCCTTTTTATATGTGTAAAGCAGAATATCAAACTGGTCTTGCGCGGAGAGGGACTCCGGCTGATGAAAAGGCAGCAGGAGGTTCAAATGCGCATCGTCCAACTCATAGCGCTGCGCGAGCAGGTCGGCAATGATCTCCTTGACGTATTCCTTGTCCCGCAGATCACCGGAGGTGCAGCCCCGCAGCGCCTTTTTCAGCTCCGCCCGTTTGCTTTTTCGGCGGCGGTATTCTTCCTCCGACAAACCGAAGTCGGCCAGGTTGCTGCTGGTTAACTCGTGTAGCGTTGCTTTTACGAAAGTGGTCATCGCTTCCAGCGTATATACCGATGTGTCGTCCGTCCGTTCCGGCAATCGTCGGCTCAGGCGCAAATAAAGAAAGAAGATTGAAAGCAACAAGAGCGCGATCAGGATGAAGGCATTGAGCATAGCCGTCATGGCGTGTCGCCCTCCTTCCCTCCGAAAAGATGCTGCCTTGCGCCTGCGCTTTCGATCACAGCCTGCGCCAATCGTCGCACCTGCTGCACGAACAGGTGGTTCTCATGACCGCTTGCTATCTTCCTGTTGCGAAACCAGAAAGGATTCGCTTCGCCATGCTGTGCCGCATCCATCCAGCCTGTATTATGTGCAACAGGGTACACGGTCGGTCCTATACGGAATTGACGCATGAGATTTTTAGAAGTAAGCGTCGAATAAGGGTCGTACTGTCCGAACACGAGCAGCGTTCTTCGGCCTTGCAGCATCGCTGCTTCTGCCGATTGAAAAAATCGCTCTAGAAGGAGACGGTTTTGCGGCAGGCAGACGACCCATACGTCGGCCTGCTGCCGCAGCATTTCGTCCCAAGCCGACCCGCTGCCGCTCCCCCCATCCAACAGCACTACATCGTAAGCGCGGCGGGCAACCGCAAGCAGCGGTGTGAGCCATTCCTTTGCCGTTTCAATAAAAATATCCTCTTGCTTGATGGAGCCGGGCAAAATATCCAGGCGATCCCGCAGTAACGGATGGGCATAGTCACGCAGCATGACAGGCTCCAGCTTGCGGTTTTTCAGCAGACGCAAGAGCGCATCAATTCCCGTGTCCGGGTTTTGCATGTCCTCTCTTCCGGCAGGTCGAAAATAGGCTCGTTCGACAGCGGCGTAGCTGCTTAGCAAATGCCCAAGCAACAGCAATCGCGCCGAATATTCCAAACCCATGCACGTCGCCGCGGCGAGCAGATTAGTCGTTGTCCCGGCCTGACCGGATACAGGACTCCAAAATACAACGGTAGCTCCCATAAACGTTCTCCTTTCTACCACACCCGCACCCGTTTACGGGCGGTTGCCCAGGCTCGTCGCGCTGTCTTGCGGTCGCAATCGCCAAGCTGCTCCAGCATCGTCAGCAGCATCTCGCGAAACGCCCCGGTCAGCCCGCGAAGGTCGATGCGGCCGTGGTGTTGATTGTTCAAATCGACGGCTGCATCGCGTTCGTCCAAAGGGAAGCGAAACACCGTATCCTCCAACTGGATATGCCGCAACCGCTTTTCGGCTCGCCACGCTGCCAACTTTCCCGGTATGTCAGGGGAGAGCAACTCGAAAAAAGAGATAGGCTCTTCCGTGTTCTGTAAGCCGAGACGAAGCATCAGTTCCTCGTTTTTCTCCAGCGATAACCGCCTTCCATCCCAGCACCACACCCGCTTATCAAACTGGGACAGGTTGTGGTGGAAAACAAATTCCGTATGGTCAGTGTCCACCAGCATGATGTCGTATGCCGGTGTCGTCCCTGCCTGTGCCAAGCCTCGTTCAAGCTGTTCGGGAGTGAGATAGCCGTAGGCCACATCCATACCTTCATAATCCTGAACGGCGCTATTGGCATAGGCGTGCGGCAGATAACCCCGAATCGACTGCGTGACGGTGGAATCCACCAACAGCACTTTATTCCCCAATGCCACAAACAAGCGACCAAGCACCAACAAAGCATGCGTCTTGTCCGCTACGCCGATAAAAACAATTTTTTTCATATCCGCACTCCTCATTGATTGAAGATGTTTTCCCACTTATCTTCGCTTGCCGGAGGCGCTTCGGTTGCAGGAGGCATACTCGATGGCAGCGACGGCGAAACGGCAGGAGGGGGCGTCTGTTGATTTTTCGGAGATTGCGTAGCTGCTGCACCAGCAGCATCACTCACGCTAGGCTGGGGACCATTCGTCGAAACTGCTGATTCTCCAGACTGCGGTGTGCCTACTGGCTGTGTTCCGCTCATGGCATTGCCCTGCCGCGTCGTCATCCGTTCGTTTTGCAACTGCTGCTGCACGGTTACACTACCGCTGGTGACGCGAAGTTTGTCCGAGTCGCTGACCGCCTTCAAATTGCCATCCAGCGTTTGACGCAGCGCGCGGGCAAGTTCGATTTTTGCAGTTTCGAGCAGATTGGGATCGAACGCCATCAGGTTCAATACCTTCTGATTGGCCGGATAGTTGACCACAGCCGCTTCCTGTAAGCCCGGCTCGATGTACGGGAGGGCATACAACCGCGCTCCCTGCAAGTACGCATCAATAATTGCGCTGGACGTTTGGAGGATGTCCATCTCATTCAGTTCCAGCCACACAACCGTACCGGACAGCTCCTGTACCTTCTTTTTAGATAAGAGAACAAAGTCCTCGCCGGTTGGAAAGCCGATTCGAACGTCTATATATTGGTTAGGTTTGAGATTAGAGGGAAGCTGAATGACCTGAAACTCCTGTATGCGCAAATCCTTCGGAATGGGCTGCCCTTCGTACAATAAAGAGGAAAGTAGCGGCGTTCCTGATGCAAGCTCGATCTTGGCGTTTTTGCCGATGATGCTTTCCCGGTCGGTGATGACGCCCGGCGGAACCAAACTGACGGGCATCGGAACAGCCTTGAGGTCATCCGCTTTGAGCGAGACGCCTGCCGGTATTGTTTTTGCAGTCGTCCAGACATTTCGGCTGTTTTGCTGCTCCTCCTTTTTCAATTGCTGAATCTGCCGCTCATACTCCTCTTTCATCTGTTGCTGCTTTTGCTGCTGATCGGTGTGCTGCATCAGCATATACAAGGCCGCTGCTACCAGAAGCGCCACGCTGATCGCGATGGCTCCCATGATGAGCGTCTTGCGGTGTCGATACGTCCATGACATCGTTCACGATCTCCTTTCATTTATATAGAAGATACCTAGCGCTTCTCTTAACGCGCTTCGCCTCGCGGACGCGGCTTTGATGGGACTTGATCCGCTTGTCGTTGTGCCAGCTTCTCGGCCGCCCATGTGGGCGTATGCTCCGGCTTCAGGAACCCCATCAGGTCTTCCCGGTTATAGCGGTATTCATCGCCGGAATAGAGGGTTTCCGCATAGACCGCCCGCCCACGTGAGTTCCCGGAGGCACCGAAGCCTCCCGTTACCCAAATCAACTGATGGTCTGCCGTGCGAAATTCCGGTCGCAACCAATCCAAACGGGTCACAACAATTCTGCCGCCGAGATCATCGTCACTTTTGATGGGCAGGCATTGGTCGGGTTGAATGGGAGGCATCGGCTCCGTGATCGTAGCGCGCTCGGTCTGGAGTTTCTCGATTTCCCATTGCAATAGCTTAGTAAATTCCTGCATTGCGACCAGGTAATCCGCATATCCTTCTGCACCGTAATACTGATCGATGCCAAACAAATTATTCTGCGAGCAGTAGCAAACCAAATAGGGCTTTTCGGTATTCGTGATGTCGATGCCTAAAACAACCTCCACCCTGCCAATGGGTAGCGCTTGATAGACTTCGTAGTCACCGGCCATTCGTTTCTCTTGCTCCATCGTCAGCCCTCCCGGTTCTTTTTGTGGTCACGTTTCTTGTGCCAGCCTTCGGCTTCCTGAGCCTGCTTGCGCAGTTGTGCTTCTTCCTCCTCGGATGGCCTACTACGCGCAAAACCCGGCTTTTCTTTCATCAGACGTTCATACTGACGCCGTTTTCCTTTCGTAAAGTCCATTGATGATCTCCTCCCCGAAAATGGGCATAAAAAAAGCTCTCCGTCAGGGGAGAGGGCGCATGAACAGGACGGCAACGGGGGAATTACCGTTCGTGCTCCCTCTGCCGCCTTTTGTACCAGCTTTCCAGCAGTTGCACGATTAGGTCTTCCTTTTGTTTTTCCGAGAAATCTCGTGGGAAAAAGCGGTCGATTCGTTCTCGCTGAATACTCATTTTTTCTTTCTGATTCGGCTTTTCCTCCGTCAGTATGGTGTAAATGACATCTGTATTCAGCCTCCCTTCTTGACTCATCTTTTTCATACGCTGAGCCTGAGCAAGTGAAGGCGTGCAGTCCTCGGCCTGCATGGTCTCGAATAGGGCTTGCTGTTCTTTCTCGGCCAAGTAAGATAACTCAACGGCAGGATTAAAGGCAATCCGTTTGTCGTCTACCATTTCGAGAATGTGAGGAGTGAGTTCGGTTAGGCGAACGTATCTAAATATTTGGTTTTTGCTTTCACCCATCTGTTCTGCTAATATCTCGCTTGATTTCTTTGCAGCAGACTTGTTCCCAACTTGGGAACGAGTTAAATCTGTTCGTTGTCCTTGTCTGTTCATAGCTTCCAATTTCATTTTGTAGGCAAAAGCTTTTTCACTCGGAGAAATATACTCCCGTTGCAGGTTGCTATCCACCATGATGATAGTCGCCTGATCGTCATCCAACTCGCGAACGAGACATGGAATTGTCTCCATACCAGCCAATTCACTTGCCTTCTTTCGACGATGTCCGGATACCATCTCGTATCCACCGCCTACCTTTGGCCGAACTAAGCCGGGAACAAGGACACCATACTGCTTGACACTATCCGCCATTTCTAACATCGCTTCATCCGCCCTTACCTTAAAGGGATGACCGGGAAATTCACTAATTTCAGCCAATGGAATATCCATCACCTTTTCCCGTTGCGAATCGTTGCGGCTTTCCTCTGTCGAGAATAAATCATCGACTTTGGTCAGTTTTATGCTGGCGAGCCGATCTTCTTTCGCTGCCAATATCCTGCACCTCCTTCGTAAGTGCAGCGTAGGCTTTAGCAACCTGTCCGTTCGGATCGTGGGCATAAATGCTTTTGCCTTTGGCACTTGTTTCCGCCGCTCTGATGGACAGGGGGATTTCTGTATTGAATACACGCAGCTTATCCCCATAATCTCGGCGCAAAACTAAAGAAATGTCTTTGGCGAAATTGGTTCGGCTGTCTACCATCGTGAGCAGCACACCGTCCACAGCCAGCTTCGGATTAATTTGACGCCGAACGCGGGCAACCGTCTGCAAAAGCTGCGTCATGCCTTTGGCGGGCAGATAGTGTGCCTGTACCGGGATGATGACGCTATCCGCCGCTGCCAATGCGTTGATCGTCATCATGCCCAAGCTCGGCATACAGTCGATCAGGATAAAATCGTAATCTGCTTTTACGGAATCAATGTACGAACGCATAATCGTTTCCCTGCTCATCGTATTGACGAGTGCCACTTCGACTGCCGATAATTCGATGTTTCCCGGCATCAGGTCAATACCTTCATGATGATGCAGAATGCCTTCCTTCGGTTCATACGGCTCCTCCGTCATGCTTTTCACTAGCATTGTGGCGAGTGAAATGGACAGACTATCCGGTTCATGGAAGCCTAACGAATCCGTCAGGTTGCCCTGCGCATCCGCATCCAACAGCAGAACCTTGTTGCCCTCGGCAGCCAGCCCGATTCCCAAATTAACTGCAGTTGTCGTCTTGCCCACGCCGCCCTTCTGATTGGCGAGGGCGATTACTTTGGACATGTTAGAATCTCCTTTCACGCATAAAGCCGGTTGCTCTGGCATTCAGGGCAACCGGCTTATAAAGAATATCTATGTAAAAAGAGAACGCCAAAAAAATCGTTCTCTTGGATATTCCTATTTTAATTTGTCGTCGTTTCGCGGAGGTCTTAAACCGTCGTAAAGTGTTGAAATCCAAATCTGCTTCTCATCACTTTTCAATGGTCACAATGCCAATGTTTTTAAACAGGGGTTTGCATAACAAAAATAATCTCGTCCGGCGGACAGTGGTTAGCCGTCCTCATAGGCTGTCGCCTCTCCCAGGATCACTGCAAGCCGCCCCCATTGCGATAACTGTGGCTAGACGGATGTATCATTATCCCCTCCGCACGGATTATCGCCTAAATGATACCACCATTTATTTTTGCTTAGGTAATGATCGCTAGCACCCTATAAATAAGGATGGTCGTGGCGTACCTGCAAAATGGCTTTCCCTTTCAGGCATGCGGGGAACGTACCGGATGAGAAGTTATGTTATTGTCAAAGAACGGTCGAGGACGTGTCCCTCTACCATCCTTTTCATTTTTGAGGTCAAACCGGACCCTTCTTTCAAAAAAAAATCGAAAATAAAAAAAAACAGCACCAAACTCGAAATAGAGCTTGGTGCTGCGACAATTTATTAATGGGCAATTTAATTGAATTGAGGTTAGAACTAAATTTAGGTTAAGTCTACATTTTCAGCAGCTTTAGCTAAGGGTTAATGAGGGTTCACTTGCCATTGCAAGTGATTGATGATCATAGCCAAGAAAGTGAAAGACCACCTATCAAAGGTGGCCTTTCATATAACAACTCATATGACTTAATGGGTTCGCTTTAAATTTTCAATATAATCCATAATCCGAGCATGTTTAACGAATGGCGGAATAATCGGCTTATCATCAGGAGTAATAGCGTAAGTAAGCCAGTCATCTTCTTCTAATTCCCATGCATTTTTTATTTTAATATGTTTTTTCAGGATATGATAGTCAAATAACAATTCTGGCCTCTGGTTCTTGGGATTTATATAAGCAGGAAGTATAATGTATTTCCATGTTGACTCTACCTTTTTTAGGGCACTTTCGAAATTTCTAAGATTAAAATCATTGTCAACATCCATTGTATGAAACCTTGAAAGAACAGTAATCAATCCAGCTTTTTGCGAATCTAATGAGTTCTCAAGATTTGCGGTTAATATCGCCTTATAAAAGAAGGGATTTTTATTATCAATTCCTTTTATTATTCCAACTCGTATTTTATCATTTTCATCAGCCTTACCCACTAAGGTATGCCATTGTTTGAAAATCGAAATAGCTGCTTCTTTATTATTAAATGCTAAAGCTAATAAAGGAGGCCCATTATCATTAGTCCAACCAAAGAAAATTCCTTTCCACTGTGCCCTGTTCCATAATGGTATATTTATTATTTTTGTAATTTCAATGTCTTTTTGACTTACTGATTCAGTATCAAACTTCTCCTTATTATCCGACTTTCCACGGTTTATTTTTTTCTTATCTGTCTGGCCTACATCCAACTTATCTAACTGAAATCTAATTGTGCTATCTCGTATTAACGGATAATTATTCCCCTCAGGATTTAGCCATTTATTTAAAGAGAGCATATTCTTACCGAATAAATCAGCAATGATAAAAATACTGCTTGTAAAATTCAATGATCTTTCGAAAGCTTGATCCTCAATTATCAGTTTTTCAAGCTGCTCTGTATTTCTAAACATTATTATTTGAGCAATAAATGCCGCAAAGAAATTAAGAATAAACTGTTTAGTTTGTTGCTGCGCTTCAAAAAATTCTTCCTCACCAAAATCAGAGCAAGTAATAGTGAATATAGGTTCAATATCACTGGGTTCATTTTTGAAGTCAAGATGGTATTTTACCGACTCAACATATTTAACTTTAATCGTTGCTCGGGGAATCATCCCTACCAATCCATCTAAAATAGCCGTTGCAAGGAAGCTTTCGATTGCAGCTAATATACTTTCGGCTAATTCGATGCATGGAAATTTGGCATCTGATTCAATATTAATCAGACATCCCATTATTTTTGAAGAAAAATACTGGGTGCCATCGATAACAAATATCGGTATATCCGGTATTTGCTCTTTTGCTGGTTGGTTATACCATTGCTGCATAAATTCTTCTATAGACTTTTTATCATCGTTGTAAGATTTCTGAATCTCTTCATCTATATAGCCTAGTGCATATTTCAATCCAATGGCAGCCATATGAAGACCTTCATGATCTAATACATCTGGTAATGATGCAAGTGAGTGGAGATCCTCAAAAGATGTTCTTAAAAGAAGCATTCCCAATATTGCATCGTATAAGTTGATATCATCGATTTCGTTTAGTCTCGTTGCATCGTAACCACTTGATATTAGGAGACCTTTTACCAGTCGATCTAACTTATACCATTCTAGCGAATGAGGAATTCTCCCATGCCGAAGTTCAATCATCTTTAGTTCGGTAGAACAACCAACTAATAAGGGACTGACATTTCCAAACTTCATGTAATCAATAAAGGCGATAAAGAAAGCATTAAGGTAATAACCACGTCCCGCCCACAATAAGCCAGCTTTTTCACAAGCGTGAGCCATTAAAGTCATTGCCAACAAGTACTCATTTTTACTCTCATCTTTATATAATTTTTGGAGGGCACGACCAATATAACGTATAGCGCTATATGGTTTTGATTCAATTAGTTGCTCTCCTCGTTTTAAGAGTAATTTTGCAGAAACTAATTCTTGTTTTCTGCTGCTTGAAGCTGAAATTATTGTATCAAATAAGGAATCATATTGGGGACTATCCTTTAAATTTGGGCTAACATTCATAATCAATTCAGAAAGTGTATCAAGGCTAAAATCAAGAACCCCATCACAATCATTAATGATCTGCGTTAGTTCATCAACTAACTCATCGACATTATCCCCAAGCATTAATTTTACAAAGACAAAGTTAGCCCTAGCTTCCAAAGCAGCATTAGGGCGTGTCTTATTGTCAATAAATCTTCTGTATTCTTCTATCAACGTTTTAGTGTGTACTTCAAACTTGCTTACTTCAAACTTGCCTCCAGTTATAGTATATAGATTCATCCATAGATTTGTTAATCGTTCAAGGTCAAAGAAATTATTACCATCAAGAATAATAGTTTCATATATACAATACTTTTCATAGAACAGATCGAACTTTTCATACCACCAATACAAAGTCCATGCCCATTGATAAGCACATTCTTTTTGCTGAATGATCGTTCCGTATTTATCTGAAAGCGCAATAGCTCTCTCAAAACGTCCCTTTGTAATATCAAACGACAGTTCTAGTTCCCTACTTAATATTGCTGCTTGTGTTGCATTCTCTACAAGAGCAATACTGTTTATTCCTTCAACGATGTATTGACTTATCTCTTTTTCTATTTTCTCCAACTCTGACTGACGTTTATAATCTAATGGGCCTACTTTCCGTTCATCAGCAAATGAATCTGAAAGCCCAAAAGACTCAACCGCTATTTGTTCACGATGGTTTGAAAACAGTTTATCCAATATCCATGATCTATCAAGCACTCTAGTTTCAATATTATATTGATTGGATAATTCGTCTTCTATAGCTGCTCGTTTCTTATCAGGAATATATTGATTGCTTATAAAAAAGATTTTTTTGTATTCTCTGGATGTGGAAACGATATTCTTAACATCTGATTTGATTTTGGATCTCCAGTCCCTTTTTGCACTTATCGCAAAAGCCCATCTTTCGGAAGATGCTTCTCTTCCTATACCACTAAACCATGATAAAGATAAATCATCGGATACCGGATATGTTTCCGAATCCACCTTACTATCTCCTCCTCCGGTTGGTCCAGTCTGAGGTAGAAGGTTTGGACATATTTCATGTTCTGCCATGCGTCTGCAGAATACCTCAAAATTCTTTTCTTGTCCTCTGCTTGTTAAGCTATCAAGATAAAAGTCAAATATTTCTCTATTTAAATTTGCTTTACGGATAATTGTAGAGTCGGAGTATTTTTCAGGTCTTTTAGCTTTTAAAAGCTCATATGGGGATATGGATTTTTTCATTACATCGCTCACCTCCAAACATTTTCTTTTCTCTTGCACATTATTTCTTTATTTTGGACTTCATTGAAATTTAATCTCTGGAAACTTTTCATCATAAGGGAAGTCGGGATCAAAAACTTCATCTGCTCTTGCTTTAATAACTTTTTTATTTCAGTAGAGAAGTAACCTAAATACACCATTCCATAAATTTTAACACGGCGAATCACAATTGGAAATATCAAACAAAAAGGAGGCGCAGAACCAAACCTGATCTGCTACCTCCTTATGCTCAATTTATACCATTTCTCCTACCTGCGGCAGGTGTCTTACTATGATTTCGCGAATACTTCGGATATGGAATTTTGTGAAGTACTTAACTAAAGCGTATTTGAAATATGAAGATAGCGAGGTAAATATGAAAAAATTCAAAGAATCTTACCCAGACCATATGTCGTATGATAACGAGACATACATAATGAATGAAGTACCTAATAAGCTGTTAACAAGCATGCCCAGTATCTTGATAAAGGGAGCTCGTTTGAAAATTGACTCTTACTCAGGACCGGGAAGACTTGTTAATGATTCAGTAATGGAAGTAATAGTGAATAAAATTGCAGAATATTCTTACGTTGAAAGAACAAAAAACTGGGGCTGGGATTATCTAATACGCGATCTTGAGAGAAATATTGATTCGCTCGGAGAAGTACCATTTGCAAGATTTATGGATGCAGTTAGTGATATCACGTTTAATTTTCTTGAAGCCTTTATAGTTGATGATCTTAACGAGATATTCGAATTTGTTAATTTCGGATATAGATTAAGTGACAATTTGGAAGAACCTTGGATATGTATCAATCACAATACTACAAAAACTATTGAAATTGAAAGTGTAGCAGAATTAACAAGAAAGCTGTGTAAGCAAACAGCTGATCATATAGAACAAGCAAAAGAACAATTAAAAAGATCTGAAAATCCAAGGGCAAGAAAAGATGCTATTAGAGACTGTTTATCAGCAATGGAAGCACTTATGAAGCGGATAACAGATACAAAAGATGTAAGTGGAGCCAATAATCATATGGTAAACAACCGTGAAGTATGGGGACCCAAAGTGATAGTGACAGAAGGTCATAAGCTATGGAAGTTATTTCATGAAGACTACACAGATATTAGACATGGTGATTTCGATATAAGTTCTATTACACTGGATGAATCAAGGTACTTTATTGATAGGATTTTATCTTATGTTATATACATTTCAAAAATTGCTTTGAAAGAACTAAACTAAGTTTTTCGAAGTAGTAGAGTCGGGCAGAAAATCTTGCAGGGCAAGATGGCGAAGCCATCAGGCAATTAAATTGTCTCAGTCTTTCGGATTCGTGAAGATACAACGTTATCAGGTATACTCGCGGGCACAAAAATACTTTGAATTTGAAATTTATTGAACTAACGTTCCGCTAACGAGTAACGTTAGTTCAATAACAACAGCGGCAGTCTAAGATTTTATTTTTCAAGTCTTGGTCTACCGCTGTTTGATTTTTCCAGTCTCAAACTTACAATTTGAAGACTAACGATTTTCAATCTCATCACCCTCAGTTTATAGCTTTATTTTCATATGACATTAATATACCGCTTCAATTCCACACCTTTGAAAGACTCATTGATACAAGATATATTGTAATTATCAGCTTCGTATATCTCGAAAAAAACAGGTGCGTATATCTCGTTTTTCGCTTATCTTTTCAGCGCCTGGTTCGTATATCTTAGCTGAGAAAATTCAAGTTATGCGAAGTCAAAGCGACAAAAGCGAAGTGGGAAAAGTGGAGAACGCCTTGCGGGGAAAGGGATTCGGGCATTTCTGAAGGGGCAAAAAAAGGTTCGTATAATACGGTGTTATATGATGCCGCCCTCTTCATCGAATTATCTAGTAAATGCTTTATATATCTTTCCAACCAAGAGCTATTTCAATTAACCGATCTTCACCAATTTGAATTTCTTTCTCAGTAATATATTCTCCACCAAGTTTTTTATAGAAATTAATTGCAGGGTTTTCCTTTAGTACCCAAAGCATTATAGATTCATATTTCGTTAACTTTAATTCTTCAATAAACCTATTAAAAAGCAATCTACCATATCCTTTACATTGGGCATCTTTCAAAAGATAAATCGCATATAGTTCGGCTTCATATTCTAAATTAGATTCTCGGCTCTTCCCCCCACTTAAAAATCCAACGATTTGATTGTTTTCATCTTCTATTACGTATATGACTTCGCCATTATTGGAATTGTTAAAAACCCAAGTCCAATTTCTAATTCGTCCTTCTAAAGTTATATTGGATAAATATGAATCAGAAATAATATTCTTATATGTAGTCTTCCAGCTTTCTAAATGCACTTTAGCAATTCCTTCAATGTCATTGAGAGAGGCTAATCTAATCTTCATTGAGAATCATCTCTCCTTTAAAAGCATTAGGGCGGTTTCCTATAACGTTTCCGTGTTCGCGACGTCCCACCACCTTAAGTGACCGAAGGGAACGGCCGCGATGCGGTTAGGTGGTGCGGATGTGTCCCGGCAATCGCTTCCTCGACTTATCTCCCGGGACCGAGGCGGCTTGTCCGCCGAAGCGTGAACACATTGTTATAAGATGTCAGGGGCTTCCTTGAAATACCCAACAATAATATTCTTTACTCCATGTATTATTTATCATAATTATGATAAAATTAATCGTAACAATATTCTTGAGGTGATGACCATGCCTACGATTCGTCCTATCTCTGACTTAAGAAACAATTTTAATCTTATCTCCGAAATTGCTCATCATGACGGTGAACCCGTTTTTATTACCAAGAATGGTCAGAGTGATCTTGTCGTGATGAGCCATGCTTCATATGAAAAACAACAAGCTTTAATTGAACTGTACCAAAAACTCGCTGTAGCTGAAAAACAAAGTAGCGAAGGTGTCCAGAAGAAGAGTCACTCTGAGGTGATGAAAAATCTAAGGAGTCAAATCCGTGGACAAGAAATATAAAATCGAGTACTTGCCCATCGCTGAAGAGGATTTATCCAATATCATCCATTATATCATGTTAGATAATCCTGATGCGGCTTTATCAATGGCGGATAAACTTGATCAATCTATATCTATTCTGGAGTTATTTCCGAATAGCGGTACGATTCCGAACGATATTCGGCTTCAAATACTGAATTATAGAATGTTAGTTGTTGAATCCTATCTTGTCTTTTATGTGGTTTTAAAAGATACTGTCGAGATCCGGAGAATCCTTCACGGAAAACGAAAATACAACTTCCTGCTTTAACCCTCACATACGTGTCTTTTCCCTGATTTCTTATAACGTTCCCGTATTCACGACGTCCCACCACCTTAAGGTGGTGCAGGGTTATTCGCCGGATCCATCTTCCTCGGAATTCCTCCGGCGGACCAAGGGACGCGATAACGGCCCGCAGCGTGAATGTGGTGTTAACTGATGTCATTGCCCTCTTCGAGTTACATCCACATATATCCGTATTCATTCTTATCAATAGTTTTTAATTGTTTTTCAAGGTCTTCTATCGGTTTAATATCTTCTACAAAATTCCACTTATCTTTACTGTCTTTCCAATACACGTTCCATTTTCCGTCTATATATCTGAACTGTGCAATGGGCAATACAACTCGTTGACCAGGTCTATATGAAGGTTGATCTTGCGAAAGAGTAATTGTCTCTCCTCGAAACTTATAAATAATTTTATATTCTGCCTTAAGGTCTTCTGGAATCTTCTTCTCTATGTAATTATCTAGTATCTTCTCAAGTCTTCTCCTAGTAAAAGCATCAAACGCCATGATCCATCACTCCATCGTGTTTTATCTTTCTTGGCTTATTCTGTCTTTGTTGTAATTATTTCAGTTAACGTTGTTGTATTCAAAACGTCCCACCACCTTAAGCCCGAAGGGCGGCCACGATACGGTTAGGAAGTGCAAGGTTCTCGCCTGATCCTCTTCTCTGCAATTCCCCTGGCAACCGAGGGTCTCGGAGAGACCGATGCGTGAATACGGTGTTAGGTGAAGTTACCCTGGATTACTTACAAAACCCTCTAATCCAAGTCTCAGAGTGTTTATCCCATTCAGAACCTCTAACATATTGGATTCTGTGTTCATATTATTTCTTGCATGTACTAGAACCGGTCGTAATGATTCTACTGAGTTTCCGAAACTATACATCCATTCATATCTAGGAACCATCCAAAGATGAAAATGATGTGTTGTATCCTCATTATAGAAATAGTACACCTTATCAATCCCAAGGCTATTCCGCTGCTCACTTCTTACCTTATGAATAATTGATATGAAATCTAGTTGTTCCTCTGAATTTAAATCATCCAAACAGTAAAAATGTCTTTTGGAGGCAATAATGACCAAGCCTCTAATAGGATAGGCGACATCTTGATGTACATGAAAATGTCTTGATTCATATATAACTCCTCCAGTAGGTTCAATAAGCCCACTAGTTAGAGCACAGCTAAGACACTCTACCTCTACTGTCCTACCGTCAGCTAATGTTACTTGTCTTGGCATTACGCACCTCTTCCTTTAAGTGTTAGGTATTTCATTTGTTTTGCTTCGCCAATTTCACCTAACGTTTCCGTGTTCACGACGTCCACCACCTTAAGTGACCGAAGGGAATGGCCGCGTTGCGGTTAGGTGGTGCGGATGTGTCCCGGCAACTGCTACCTCGACTAATCTTCCGGGACCGAGGGGGCTTCGAAGAATTACTCACACTAGTCTGTTTTTACTATTACTTATTTGTTCACAACTTAATGATTTCTTTAATGAAAGTAAGCTACGATTCTAGGATCCTTGTAGGAAGCTTACTACACCCACTGATATCACAATTAATATAAAGACAGTTACAAATGCAAGTAAAAAGTTTAACCAACCGGGACGAGAATTAACCGGTTCAAATTGCATTTGTTCTAATCTCCTCTCAATATTATGAAGCCTTTCTTTAATTTCTTTTTCAAGCTCCATCGAAATCCCCCCACTTAATACTAACTCTCCCCGTTTTCTTATAACGTTTCCGTGTTCACGACGCCTCACCGACTTAAGGACCTTTGGGTCCGGGCGCGATGCGGTTAGGTGATGCAGGGGTGTCTGCCAACTACCAATCATTTACTTCTTCCTCCAAAGACTTGCCCACAAAAATGGCACCCCAAATTTCTCATCACTCTCATTACATGTTGTCATGCTTCTGAATTCTACTATTTCAAAATACTCTTCTAATAACACGTGTAACTTCTCTTTGCTGTAAGCTAGTCCGCCTTTCATGCTTTTCTTACGATATACTTCCCAATCACTTATTTCTAAGGCTCCTCCAATTTCAGTAAACCCTGGAGCAAAGCATGTTAATCTTAAAATATCCTCCAGTTTTTAGTGCATTATGAATCATTTGAATGTACCCAATCCGTCTATGTGGCCATAGATGATGTAAACAACCGGAATCATATACCAAATCATATTGTTGGTCCTTTATATTAAGATCAAATACGGACTTGCATTCAAAATTTACTGAAATATTCTTTTCTCTGGCACGTTCCTTCGCCCAATCAATAGCTTCTTTCGATATGTCAACTGCATCCACCTCGTATCCTTTAAGTGAGGCATATATTGCGTTTCTTCCTGGCCCACATCCCAATTCAAGCATTTTACCCGCATGTAAGATCCCCGATTCAAAATAGGATACGAGATTCTCATCTGGATAGTTCACAAAAAAAGGGACTTTCTTCGTTCGATCGCTATAAAACTTGTTCCAAAAAGGAGCGGGTTCTCTCATTAACGAATCCATCATGACTAAAAGATCATCTATGTTTTTTATGGTCTCACCTGACATCTTGGACATCTCCCTAGTAATTACTATTTACTTTGCTTCAATTTCACCTAACGTTGTTGCAGGCCCGGTAAGAATCTGGTGTTAGTGATGTTAAAACCTTCCTCGATTCAGCTAAAGAATGCTTTTGGATATTTCAGTTCCCCATTTATTTCCTGAAGTTTTCCGTTTTCTACTTCATATACCATAAATACTTCATCAGGTACTTCGAACTGTTTTAATTCTAGTCCATACTTTCTAGCTGGTTTAAAACCCAGTCTTGGATAATAACTAGGGTGTCCTATTAACAATAGGATCCCATATCCTAAGGCTTTACATCGTCTTATTCCTTCTTCGATCAACGAACTTCCAATTCCTTGCTTTTGAAAATTCGGTTTTACTGCTATTGGAGCCAGCACAATTACAATTGATTTTTTTCCTTGACCTTCTACTGTTGCCTTACTCAGTAAAATATGACCAACGATTTCTTTATTAATCTCTGCAACTAAGGACAATTCAGGTATAAATTCATTTGATAATCTAATTCTTTCAATTAATTTTGATTCATCTTCCCTATTACCGAAGGCTAGGTAATTCAACTTGAATACTTCATCGTAATCACTATTTGTCTCAGTTCGAATGATCATAAATAATCTCCAATCATGAGTTATTGGGTTTTCATATGTTGTATTAATTTCACCTAACGTTCAGGCATTCACGAACTCTCACTGGCTTAAGCTGCAGACCAATTCAGCGTAGCGATCGGTTGGTTGGTTTTTTTTCAGGTTTTTATTCAGGTCTTTGCAAACAGAGTTTTCATTGTCTTTTTGATATGGTATCATTTATATAAGAAAACCGAGCGCTGTGAACACTCGGCTATACAATTGGCTTGGATGGTTAATTCCCTTCCGAGTCTAGAGCAATAAAAACCCACCTCTGGCGCTAACCTTTGGGTGGGTTTTTACTTTCTCTTGTTGTTGGAATTAATGTATGTTAAGAGGGCAAGGATACACGTTCCGAATAGGAACATTATTGTCAATGCATCTTTAACCTCCATGGCTTCACCTCCTTTCGAAGGGAAACCATGCCCACCCAAGATTCAATTGCACTTCCTTATTCTACCACATAGAACAACTCATCAATAGAATGTTTGTTCGCGTTTTATGTTTGGATATGTTTTGCCGGAATTTCATAACGTTCTTGTATTCACCGAAACGCCCTAGCCTTAGATAGCTCTTATCTTAGGCTGGGTCGTTTGTTGTCTGAGCTTCTTCCATGATTATACATCTGGACAACCGAGGGGCGATAGCCCCGATGCGTGAATACGGTGTTAGATGATGGGGCTGACTTCTTCGATTTACATTCTAATTTATATGATCTTTCCGTAATTTATCTAGTAACTTATTTTCGATGATCTCAGATACAATAATGGTTAATACTATTAGTATCAAAGAGATAGTTTTTATACTTATATCTTCTTTACTACTCATAAAAATGTTCGTACCAAAATATATACTGGCGGGTATTGTGAAGAATAGCTCTAAGGTTCTCCTAATTGGTTTTCTAAACATACCTATAACAAACCCGAAAAAAGCCGCGGCAATATAGATAAGTATATTTAGACGTACACCACCAAAATTAAAGCATCCTAATATTATTATATATTCTAGTATGATTAGAATGGATCTTGAGATTTTGAATTTTAATAATGATGATTTTGAGAATGTATTATTTTCTTCCATCCTTTTCAGCCCTTTCAGATAACGTTTCCGTGTTCACGACGTCCATTCACCCTAAGTTGCTCGATTTGTGCGACTAGCACGAACTCGGCCGGCCGCGATGCGGTTGGGTGAATGGATGTGTCCGCTGATTCCTCTTCCCTTCCCTGAGTTACTCCGGATCCGAATATGCTTCGCTTCCAGCGGACCGAGGGGGCTTGTCCCCCAATGCGTGAACACATTGTTAGGCGAAGTTCATTACTTCTCTGCGATCCACACAGTCCATCTATCTTCTTCTATTATTTGTTCATTATTTTCAATTTTCGTTTGGATATATCTTGTCAGATCTACCAGTTCCTCATCACTTAATTCGTGCAATATCGATCGACCCGTTCTATTCAATAAATCATTCTTTAGTTCTTCAAAATCACTATAAATCTTTCGTGTTTCCCAGTATTCCATTTCAATTATCAAATTGAAACCTGTTTGTTTTAATGCAGTTAATACTTCATCGCTCGTATAACGCCTGCTAGTTTCCGTTTCTAGCAATTGAGGATACTTCTCAAAGAAGTATCCTCTAATATGTGTATTACTTCCCGGAAGAGAACAATCTTCCGCTGTCCGGTCTTGAATAATAAATCTTCCATTCGGTTTTAATATTCTTTGTGCTTCTTGGAAGCATAACCTGAGATTCTCGATATGGTGAATCAATGCACGTTCTAATAAAACATCGAATAGATTTTTTTCGAGCTTTGTCTCTAAAGCACTTCCTTGTATAAAAGTAATATTATTCAAGTCTTTACAATTCTCAATTGCTCCTTTTAACATTTCTGAAGAGTAATCCATAGCAGTAACATGCGATGCTCCAGCTTGGGAGAATACTTTAGAGTAGATACCCCCTCCACACCCCAGATCAAGAATATGCTTCCCTTGTACTGAAACATATTTTTCAATAGTTTTTATCCATCTTACTTCTGCCGCTCGTGAAGCATAAGTCGATTGATTACTTCTATCATGAAAATCGATAGGCATTTTATTTACCGCCTTTCAATGAATTTCGCCTAACGTTCTTGCATTCACGAACCCGAGAACCTTAAGCCCCAACGGGGCGGCCGCGACGCGGTTAGGTTCGCAGGGTTGTCCGCCTGAATCTACTCCCTGAAAATACCCCTGGCGGACCAAGGGGCGGCTTCAGCCGACCCGCCGCGTGAATACTGTGTTAGATGATGTCCCCGACCTCATCGAATTACTCTGAAGCCTTATCTTTATTTGGTATAATCTTTTTCAAATTTTCATCATGAATTGAATGTACTTCACCCCAAATTTTGTTTATAAATTTCTCCTTATCAAACCAAAGGTAAAGATCAATTTGATCCAGATCACTTGTTATTCTTCCAACCCTATGAATTTTCATATATTCTCCAGATTCTAATAGAATATGTCCAGTCAATGTAGTAAATAAATCATGTACGTTCTTCAAAGTGTCAAAATTTACAAACGCTAGTACATTGGGGTATTCCCTATTAGGGTTAATGCTGTTAAATTGTTTTGTTGCTTTATGTACATGGGCGGAAATTGAGTTGTAAGTCGGATCATCCTTGACGCCCTCAAAGTCATCATATTCAAGAGTCTTTTCTTCACAATAGAAAACAAGTTGTTCATTTAAAAAGACTTCATAGTCTGGAGTTTTGACATCCGACTCAGGTATTTTTCTAACTTCAAACCCTAGTTCTTCAAGATATCTTTTTACTATTTCCTGTCCAATTTCCGCCATTCGAATGACCTCCTATGTTTTATATTTCGGGGATTTCATATAACGTTCTTGTATTCACGAGTCCGAGAGGCTTAAAGGAGCTTTAGCGACTGGGTCGGAGACTTAGCCTAGCAGGATTGTCTGCTGAACTACTTCCTCGAACCGCCTCTTGCAGACCAAGGAGCCGTAGGCGACGCAGCGTGAATACTATGTTATCTGATGGGGATGCCCTCTTCGAAATACTCTCATAATGTACTATTATGTCCTTTCTACAATTAGTTCTTTGATACATCTTTTCAATTATGGTAATATATATTTAATAAAGACCAAGTGCGCTAACACTTGGTCCATACAATTGGCTTGGACGGGTAATCCCTTCTTAGTCATTTACGATCGAAAACCCACCTTCGGCGGTCAACCTTGGGGTGGGTTTTTACTTTCTCTTGTTGTTATTATTAATGTAAGTTAAAAGTGCAAGAATGAATGATCCAAATAGGAACATAATCGTTAGTGCATCTTTCACCTCCATGGCTTCACCTCCTTTCGAAGGGAAACCATGACCACCCAAGATTCAATTGTAGTTATATTTTACCTTTATTTACATCTGCGTACAAGCGTTCTTATATATTGGTTGGCCCTAAGTTTTTTATGGTTTTAATACAATTAGCAGTCCTTTCAG
>NZ_JALPRK010000067.1 GCF_023195895.1 Paenibacillus mellifer | reverse complement strand
AATCAGCTTCAGGACTCGCTTGTCTGTCACTCTCCTTGCCACTCTTGCCATGAGAATGTCGTGGTTCACCCGGTCAAAGAACTTTTCCAAATCTATATCTACGACCCATCGCAGACCGCTTTGGATATATCGCTGGGCTTGCTTCACGGCATCGTGTGCTCTCTTCCCCGGTCTAAAGCCGTAGCTGTACCAAGAGAAGTGGGCATCGAAAATCGGGTTCATCACTTGCAGAAG
>NZ_JALPRK010000066.1 GCF_023195895.1 Paenibacillus mellifer | reverse complement strand
TATAAAGAATAGCAGAGAAGAACAACGGCAGATAACATAGTATTCCCGCAACGCGGCTAAAGCCGCTTGGTCCGCCTGAAGTAGTAAGAAGCATAATCATTATGGAGATAATTCAGTAGCAGAGAAGCGAAGTCAGGCGGACACGTCTGCAAGGCTAAGTGGCGAAGCCACCCGGCAACCTCGATCGCTTCGCTCGATGGGTCAGCTGCTTAAGCCTTTCGACGTCGGGAACACAAACCGTTAT
>NZ_JALPRK010000065.1 GCF_023195895.1 Paenibacillus mellifer | reverse complement strand
TTTGTGTTTCGAGACATTTCCCATGCACCCCGGCGGGAGTTTGCCATAACATAGCAGGCCCATTCCGGGACCCCGAGTGCCCTCAGTTCACGAATCCGGGTGCGTACCCGTTTCCACTGTTTCCAAAGACACATTCGGAGTCTTCTTCGAATCCACTGGTCGAATCTTTCGCAGTGGCTCTTTGCCGATGCGATTCGGAAATATCCAATCCATCCCATGAGGTAGCGATTCAATCTAGTTATACGTTCCTCCATGGAAA
>NZ_JALPRK010000064.1 GCF_023195895.1 Paenibacillus mellifer | reverse complement strand
TTTCCATGGAGGAACGTATAACTAGATTGAATCGCTACCTCATGGGATGGATTGGATATTTCCGGATCGCATCGGCGAAGAGCCACTGTGAAAGATTCGACCAATGGATTCGCAGGAGATTGCGCATGTGCCTCTGGAAACAGTGGAAACGGGTGAGAACCCGAATCCGTGAACTGCGAAATCTAGGCGTTCCAGAGTGGGCTTGCTTTGTGACGGCCAACTCTAGACGAGGTGCATGGGAAATGTCCCGAAACACAAAC
>NZ_JALPRK010000063.1 GCF_023195895.1 Paenibacillus mellifer | reverse complement strand
AGTATCCCCACATCCAATTCAAGTGGCCCGAAAATGGATCCTAAAGGGCTACAAGGTAGCTCCTGTGCTTAAGATCTGTGGTGTTCCGCGTTCATCGTACTACTATTCGCTCAAGCTTACGAATCCTAAACAAGCCCCTCAAGGCGGGCGTCCCGTACCCGGATACTCCTATACCTTTGATGGGAAGAAAGTGACCGATACGCGGATTAAACACCTGATTATGAAGCTGCTGGAAGGTGAGGAATCCGCCTATGGATACCGAAAACTCACGATTGCCTTACGC
>NZ_JALPRK010000062.1 GCF_023195895.1 Paenibacillus mellifer | reverse complement strand
GCTAACTCAGGTTAGCAAAGTTACTCACTCGTTGGTCAGTTTTGAGAGTTCAAACTCTCATGCGTTTGGTGATGATGGCGGAGGGGTTCCACGCGTACCCATCCCGAACACGACCGTTAAGCCCTCCAGCGCCGATGGTACTTGGACCGAAGGGTCCTGGGAGAGTAGGACGTCGCCAAGCGCAGCCCATTTTTGGGTTCACAAATAAATATCTGTTATGGGCCCTTAGCTCAGCTGGTTAGAGCGCACCCCTGATAAGGGTGAGGTCGGTGGTTCGAGTCCACTAGGGCCCACCATATTCCCATAA
>NZ_JALPRK010000061.1 GCF_023195895.1 Paenibacillus mellifer | reverse complement strand
GCCCGGCACGGTCATTGCTGACGCCGGGTATGGGAGTGAAGAAAATTACGCTTACCTAGAAGGCGAAGCTGTGAGAGCGATCGTCAAATACAACACGTACCATAAAGAGAAAACAAAAGCTTGGAAGAAGGACATAAGCAAGCTGGACAACTGGCAGTATGACGAAGCTAAGGATTCATGGATTTGTCCAGCGGGGCGGAGATTGACGTTCATCCGGGAGTGCAAAGAAAAAAACGAGAGCGGTTATGAGGTTCGAAAACGGCACTACAGAAGTACAACGTGCGCGGAATGCCTTCTCAAAGCTTCATGCACCAAAGCCAGA
>NZ_JALPRK010000060.1 GCF_023195895.1 Paenibacillus mellifer | reverse complement strand
ACCCGGCACGGTCATTGCTGACGCCGGGTATGGGAGTGAAGAAAATTACGCTTACCTAGAAGGCGAAGCTGTGAGAGCGATCGTCAAATACAACACGTACCATAAAGAGAAAACAAAAGTTTGGAAGAAGGACATAAGCAAGCTGGACAACTGGCAGTATGACGAAGCTAAGGATTCATGGATTTGTCCAGCGGGGCGGAGATTGACGTTCATCCGGGAGAGCAAAGAAAAAAACGAGAGCGGTTATGAGGTTCGAAAACGGCACTACAGAAGTACAACGTGCGCGGAATGCCTTCTCAAAGCTTCATGCACCAAAGCCAGC
>NZ_JALPRK010000006.1 GCF_023195895.1 Paenibacillus mellifer | reverse complement strand
ACGCAACGCACTAGTACCGCTTACTCCGCGACTAACTTTCGCCTTCTAACGGAACCATGAGCCGCTATTTGTCCGTTTTGCGAATGATCTAGTTTCTAACGGAACCAGGAGACCTTATTTCGGACAAATGCACCCTAATCTCCGTGATAGGAGCCAAATAAGGCCTCTGAGTTCCGTTACAGCGGGAAATCGCCGGGAAATGAGCAAATAGCGGCGCTACGTTCCGTTAGAAGTTAACAACCGGGCCCGCAGAGCCAGCCCACCTGGCCAACTCCCTTCTCGCGCTCCAACATTTCTCATTCCAACGCCCAAACTGAACTCACCCCACCACGCCACACTAACTTTCGCCTTCTAACGGAACCATGAGCCGCTATTTGTCCGTTTTGCGAATGATCTAGTTTCTAACGGAACCAGGAGACCTTATTTCGGACAAATGCACCCTAATCTCCGCGATAGGAGCCAAATAAGGCCTCTGAGTTCCGTTACAGCGGGAAATCGCCGGGAAATGAGCAAATAACGGCTCTACGTTCCATTAGAAGTTAACCGGGCCCGCGGCCCTAGCCGAAATCCATCTACTTCTACTAGGCATCCCCCAACTGCCAAGCTACTTAACCCCATTAAGCAAATTGGCAGCGGTGCTAGTGTTTCCCCTAATGGCGGCTTTGGCGCGTGAACCAGCCTTTGAGCAGCAGCGTCACGAGCGCCAGCAGCAGCAAGAGGGAAGCGACCGCAAACGACGCGGCAAATTGGTATTCGTTATACAAAATTTCCACATGCAGCGGCAATGTGTTTGTTTCTCCCCGGATATGGCCTGAGACGACGGAGACAGCACCGAATTCCCCCATCGCTCGCGCGTTACAAAGCACAATTCCGTACAATAGACCCCATTTGATATTCGGGAGCGTCACCTTCCAGAAAATCCGGAAGCCCCGGGCTCCCAACGTGACCGCGGCCTCTTCCTCCTGCTGCCCCTGATCCTCCATCAACGGAATGAGCTCACGGGCAACGAACGGGAATGTCACGAACAACGTCGCCAGAATAATGCCTGGCAGTGCAAAAATAATCGAAATATGATGTTCGTCCAGCCACGGTCCAAACCAGCCGTGCGAGCCGTATACGAGCACGTAAATCAGCCCGCCGATGACCGGAGATACAGCAAAGGGCAGGTCGATCAACGTGACCAGCACCTGTTTGCCGCGAAACTTGAATTTGGTGACGGCCCATGCGGCGGCCACCCCAAAGATTGTATTCAGCGGTACGGTAATCAAGGCGACGAGCAGCGTCAGCCGCAACGCGGACAATGCGTCCGGATCGCGGATCGCCGCAACGTACACGTCCCAGCCTTTCTTGAGCGCCTCCGTCAGCACGACGGCAAGCGGCAAGACGATCAGCCAGAGCAGCACCAACGCAGCGGCTGTGATCAACACCCACTTCATGGCGCCGCCTCTCTTCCCCAACTGTCTACGGGGGGCCGTCGGCTTGCTTGCAGCTAATGGCACAGAACCGGCCATACTCTTCCCTCCCTATCGAATTCGTATCTTACCGCGCGGTCTTGCGGATCCGTCGCTGCAGCGTGTTGATGAGCAGCAGCAACACGAACGAGATCATCAGCAGCATCAACGCTACCGCGGTCGCTCCGGCATAGTCGAACTGTTCCAGCTTCGACATAATAAGGAGCGGGGCGATCTCCGTCTTCATCGGCATGTTGCCGGAGATGAAGACGACGGAACCGTATTCGCCGATGCCGCGGGCAAACGCGAGCGCAAACCCCGTTAAGAGCGGCGGCAGCAGCTCCGGCAACACCACTTGGCGGAAGGTGCGGAAGCGGCTTGCGCCGAGCGTTGCCGCCGCCTCCTCCACCTCGGCGTCCAGATCCTGCAGCACCGGCTGTACGGTGCGCACGACAAACGGGATGCCGATAAACATCAGCGCAAGCGTGATGCCTGCCGGTGTAAACGCGATGCGGATCCCCAGCGGTTCGAACAGAGAACCGATCCAGCCGTTGGCCGAATAGATCGCGGTAAGGGAAACCCCGGCCACCGCCGTAGGCAGGGCAAAGGGAAGGTCGATCATGGCATCAAACACGTTTTTGCCGGGAAAATCGTACCGGACCAGCACCCAGGCTAACAGCAGCCCCAATACGGCATCAATCAGTCCAGCCACCGCCGCGGTCACAAAGCTTACCTTGTAGGAAGCCAGCACGCGCGGGTCGGTCGCGACATCCCAAAATTTCTCCCAGGTTAGTCCTGTAGAATTCAGCAGCAAGGCGGAAAGCGGGATCAGCACGATCAAACTGAGGTACAACACACTGAATCCCATCGTCAGCCCGAAGCCGGGCAAAACGCCGCGCTTTGTAGTGCCACTGTGCATATTTTTTCGCCTCCGATTCGTTACGGTCGGTTTAGATTATTGCGGTACGTAGATCTGACTGAAGATGCCGCCGTCATTGAAATGCTTCGCTTGCGCTTCGGCCCAGCCGCCGAATTCCTCAATCGTAAACAGCTTGATTTCCGGGAATTTGTCGGCATATTGCGTCTTCACGCTGTCCAGCGTCGGGCGGTAGTAATTCTCCGCGGCAATTCTTTGGCCTTCTTCCGAATACAGGTATTTCAAATAAGCTTCAGCTACTTCACGGGTGCCATTAGCATCCACGTTCTTGTCTATCACCGCGACCGGCGGTTCGGCCAAGATGCTCTCCGACGGATAGACGATATCGAATTTGTCCGGACCCAGCTCCTGCACAGACAACCAGGCCTCATTCTCCCAAGCCAGCAGAACGTCACCCAACCCGCGTTCTACGAATGTCGTGGTTGCGCCGCGTGCCCCGCTGTCGAGAACCGGGACATGCTTGAACAGCTCCTGCACGAACTCCCGTGCTTTCGTTTCATCGTTATTGTTATGATGCAGAGCGTATCCCCATGCCGCCAGGTAATTCCACCGTGCTCCGCCAGAGGTTTGCGGATTCGGCGTAATGACCTCGACACCCTCTTTGATCAAATCGTCCCAATCCTTGATCTCTTTGGGATTGCCTTTGTGAACTAGAAATACGATGGTCGAGGTGTAGGGCGAGCTGTTGTGCTCGTATTTTTCCTGCCAGCCTTCACCGATCAGACCGCTTTGCGAAATGGCGTCAATATCGTATCCGAGGGCCAAAGTGACCACATCGGCTTTCAAGCCGTCGATGACCGCTCGGCTTTGTTTCCCCGATCCGCCGTGCGATTGTTTGATCGTGACCTTCTGTCCTTTCTCTTTCTCCCAATAGGCCGCGAAGGCTTCGTTATAATTCTCGTATAATTCCCGGGTCGGGTCGTAGGATACGTTTAGCAGTTCCACCGCTTTGGGCTTCTGCCCGCTGCCAGAATTGCCGGCTGCCGCGCTGGCTGCCTCGTTGCCCCCGCTCTTGTTCGCCGAGCAAGCCGCCAGGACCCCAACCAATATTAACGCCAAACTCATCAGAACCCCTTGCTTCAACTTCCTGTTCATCGTATCACTCCCCATACTCACATTCTTCTCGCTTTACTAGGGCAGAGCAGGCATCTACCGCATCAGATTTCATCCGAAAAAGGAAAACGGAGAAACGCCCCTCCCCCTACGGTCAAACCGAGCCACTACCCGTGTCTGCCAAGGCAAGTAGAGCGTTCCTCCGTCCGTACGGTGAGAACATTTTTAATTATTCCTACCTGTTTAGTATGCTATGGTGTTATTTTATATGTGGCAGCCTAAAAATGTCAAACCTTTTTATGCAAAAAAATCAAATTATTTATAAGCTCCCCTTATAATCGGGACAGGCCCTGGCTTGGAGCGTTATATGCCCCCTTCCGTCCATAGAAAAAAACCGAAAGCCGGCGAATGCGGGCCTTCGGGTGTTGGGGTCGGAACCTTCGTCTTTCCATTTCAAATTTGAAGCTTCTGCCTCACGTGGGTACCTGCCGGCCTTTGGGCGTTTTCCCTACTAATAGAGATATGCCATTTCAGGCTGCCAGGTTCCTTGACTCTTCGAAAATCGTCCGGATTTAATTCAATATCCCCGCCGCAAGGTTGGCCGGAAGCGGCTCGATGCAGGACGGCTTGTCGATCTTCAAGCTTTGCCCGGTCGGCGTAAGATGGCCGCTCTTGGGATCGCGGCGTAAAGCGGCGATATTGCCGCTGTTCTGATTCGCCACCAAGACATAGTCATCCAAGACGGCGAAATTACGCGGCCAACTCCCCTCCACACTCGTCCATGCCGGGTCATCCAGACGTCCGGACTTTGGATCTATACGGAAGCGGACAATGCTGTCATGCCCGCGGTTGGAGCCATATACATATCGACCGTCCGGCGAGAAGTGAATATCGGCCGGATAGTTCTCCCCATGGTACTCGGCCGGAAGCGAACTGGCGTGCTGAATGGCCTCAAGCCGCCCTTCCACCGGATCGAAGGCGTAAGCCGTCATCGTATTGTTCAACTCGTTCATACCGTATGCGAACCGCTCCGACGGATGAATCACGAAATGCCGTGGCCCCGCCCCCGGTGGCAGCTCAGTCACTCCGTGCTTCACGAGTTGCCCGCACTCCAGTCGATAAATCACGATTTGGTCGGTTCCCAAATCGGAGACGAACACGAACCGTCCGTCCAGACTGGGCACGGCGCTATGCGCATGAGCCGATTCCTGGCGTTGTTGGTTCACGCTGCTTCCTTCGTGGCGAACAAGGGAAGTCATGTCGCCCGGCGCACCGTCCGGTTCGAAGGCAAACGCATTGACATGGCCGCTGGAATAATTCGCGACCAGCAAATGCCGGTCTGGCCCAGGCTGCAAAGCCAGGTGACAAGGGTCCGCCCCCAGCGTGGCCTTATCGTCCTTCAGCTTCAACAGCTTCCCGTCCTGTGGATCTACCTCGAAACCGGCGACCCGTCCTTCCGTTTGTTCACTTACCGCATACAACCGTAACTCCTTGGCATCAAGCGCCAAGAAGGACGGATTCACAAGTCCTGAACTGCTGTGAAGAATTCGCATTTCTCCAGTGCCTCGCTGCAGCTCGCAGAGAGAAATTCCCGTTTCATCGTGTCCGGCATACGAACCCGTGTAAAACAGCCAAACGTCTTGAATCTCTTCCCTCATCGAATCCTCTTCCTTCCCTTGTTCGGATTCATCCAGCAGCCGTTTCACTTCAGACAAAGGCAGCCGGTCAAAATACAGCTCCACCTGCTGCTCAGCCCCGCCATAAATCTGGTTCATAACGGCAGGGATGTTCGAGGAAATCGCACAGGAGGAACGCTCGCTGCCAGAACACCAGCTTGGACGCAGCGAACCTTGGGCAAAGATGCGGTACAAATCGCCAAGGGACACCTGGGAAAGTTCGGCCTTCAGCAAGTACCCGCCATGAGCTCCCTCTTTTGTAGTCACGAGTTCATGGCGGCGAAGCAGACTAAGCACCTTGCGCACGCGCGCCGGATGTGTCGCGACGCTGCAGGCGATTTGTTCGCTGTTGGCCATACGCTCCTCCCTGGAATCCAAAAACAACAAGCAATGGACGGCAACCGTCAATTCGCTGTTCATCTTCCTTCCCCTTTCCCTTCCCGATTTGAAACAAGTACAGGCGAGTATGATATAATGTTCTCGCGAATCGCTATTACCTAGTAGCCATTATTGCTTGAGTTACTGCACATCATTACCTACAGAAAGGGAACCTCTATGAAGCTGATGAATCCCTCTTATATGCAACTTGTGTTCACTTTTGGTGCGATGGCTATGGCTGTCGCAGTTCTGTTTATCCGTCTGAAAGCGAGTCGGCGACCCGTCTCCGTGAAGAAGATCGTCATTCCGCCGCTCGGGATGACAACCGGACTCATCATGTTCGTCGTCCCAGAGACACATATTCCCATCCTGTGGGGCGTGATCGCTTTCGCGTTAGGCTGGCTCCTGTTCTCCTACCCGCTGATTCGGACTACCAAGTTTGAGCAAATCAACAGTGAGATCTACGCGGAGCGGTCGCGCAGCTTTATCCTGATCCTTATCGGGTTGCTTGTCATCCGTCTCCTGCTGCATGAAGTCGTGGAGCAGTATGTCTCCGTGATGCAAACGGGAGCGTTATTCTTCCTGCTCGCTTACGGCATGATTATTCGCTGGCGCCTGTTTATGTTCAAGCAATACCGGGCGATGACTGAGGATACCGCGACGTCCTAAACCGTCGATACTAGGCGCAGGAGGCCAAAATCTCACCCTTCCACAACAGAGCGGTTTCGCCCCTCTTCCTTGGCCCGGTAAAGGCAACGGTCCGCACGGCGGATGAACTCTTCCGCATCCATCGGATCGAACGGAGCGAGGCGGTATCCGCCGACGCTAATCGTCACGTATGGCTCCGCTTTGGAGCGTTTATGCTCGATGCCCAAGCTGGCGACCGCTTGACGCAGTCGCTCAGCAGCTTCCTGGGTTTCCTGTGTCTCAAGTCCAGACAAGACGACCACAAATTCCTCTCCGCCGTATCTGGCGGCAAAACCCTGCTCCTGCTTCGCCTCAGCATATATCGTCCATGCAATCTCTTTCAGGACGTGATCCCCGCCTTGATGTCCATAATAGTCATTATAGGCTTTAAAACAATCGATATCTATGATGAGCAGAGACAACGCCGTCCCCCGTTCCTCCGGGGAGACCATTTCCCAGTCCAAAATCTCATCGAACCGTCGGCGATTGGGGATTTCCGTTAACCCATCCAGATTGGTCAAGCGAATCAGCTGTTCGTTCGCATGTTCGAGCTGCAAGCCGGATTCCATCAGTTGCCGGTGTTGCTCCGATAACCGAATAAATAATCGATTCACTTCATTAACTACCGCGCAAATCACGACCGTTGAAGCGACAACAGAGTTGAATTTGGCGACATACCACCCCAAAGTGAAGCGCATCCCCGCAAACAACGTGAGTGTCACGTCCATCAGTAAAGCGAGCATCGCCACCGCCAGCCATAAGTGCAGCATCGACCATCCTTTGATTCTTCTCCATACCGCTACCAAGGCAAAGAAGCTCAAAATCCACAGGACCGGTCCAATCCCTGAGGTGTTTAACTTTCGGTAATCGTGTTCGTGAATAATGTTAGGCAACCAGCGATCTCCTAAAGCGGTGAGCTCAAATACGCCGAATACGGTCAACAACGTCAATGTGATGCCGGCCGTACCGTAATTGAAAATCTTCTCTTTTGAGCTTAATGGCTTGGACCACTTTCGATTCACCCAAGCGTATAACAAGATACCGAAGGAAAATCCGCTATGCCAAAACACCCATAGCCAGCCCGCTGTTTGCCCCCCGGCCCCTATCATCTCACCCAATCCGCCAAAGAGATCGGGAAAAGTTAATATATGCAAAAACGTCATCAATCCACTATATAAATAAGTGCATGACAACACGAGCAACGCCGGAAGACCGGAGGCCCGATATTGGCTGTAGATGATGAAGGCCGTTAGCATATCCCCAAAAATCAGCCAGCCGATCGCGGCGGAGAGAAAAGTTTCTGTGGCGGGAAGCGCTGTCATCCCAAATGGCAAAGCCACGAGCGACACGGCGATAATCAGAATGCCGATGAGAATGGCCAGCTTCCTTTGCTTGCTGCTGGAAGGAATATCGAAGACTTGAGAAGCAACCTTATAATTACCGTGCATCGATGCGGGGGTTCTCCCTTCTGGATGTCAAACATTGTAGTATCTCAAACATATTAAATTTTTAATATAGATGCAATCCTTTTATGGATATTTCACTTTTGCATCATTTCCCAAACCGACTTCCGAAAAAAATAAAAACAGCCGCATTCGCTTGATGCGAATACGGCTGTCGTTGCTGCCTACGATTTCCGGCGGTGTCTTCGCCTATGCCTTCTTGGCCGACGACCTTTGATCGGAGCTCGGATTACTCAGTTGGGGAAGCATGCGCGTTCCCATGACCATCTCAGACGAGCAAAGCGGACAAGCCGGACTATGTTCAAACGTGAAATTATCACGCATCCATCCATTGCAGTCGTCGCTCGTGCAGGTCCATACCGGCGTATTTTCCTCAGGAATTTCTTCTAACGTTTTTTTACGGTAGTTCATAATTCCCCTCCTTCAAGGTGAGCGTTCTAACCGGGTGCATAGATGTAGTTCGTCGTAGTGCTATATGTACCCTCAGAAGCGAGCTTCTGAAAGTTAACCTCATGAATGATCTTTGCGTAGAAAAACTGCCCTCAATGCGAGAACGCATTAAGAGCAGTTTCTGGCTGGCTTACAGTTTTACAACGTTTTCGGCTTGAGGGCCGCGGTTGCCTTGAACCACGTTGAATTGTACGCGTTGGCCTTCGTCGAGGGTTTTGAAGCCTTCACCAGTGATCGCGCTGAAATGAACGAATACGTCATTTCCGCCTTCCACTTCGATGAAGCCAAAACCTTTCTCAGCGTTGAACCATTTTACTGTTCCGGTTTCCATTTAGGATTACCTCCTGTTTTAAGATTAACATGTTTACATTTTTTTAACAGAAGTCGCTCAAAAAGGCTGACCTATTTTGAACATGCACCACTTGTATAAAAAAAATTCACACATTGAAAAAAGTTCCAGTTTTAATAAAAGTGACACCCTTTTCAATGCATGAATGAATAACTTCCTTCAAACACAAGAGATGAATTCATTATAGCCTTTTGCCAGATAAAAAGCAAATCCCCTATTTTTGCAAACCCGTCTGGAAAGACTGGACAAAAACATCCGGCGAAAACTATAATGACAGATGTAATCTGCAGTCATACTGTTCAGGGGTGCTGGAATTGGCCGGCTGAGAGTGTATCCCTCAAAGATACTGACCCTTTAACCTGATCTGGATAATGCCAGCGTAGGGAGCCATACCATGGATATGAACTTGCTTTTGATTTCATTCCATTGCCTATTGCGTCCCGGATCCGGGACGTTTTTTTGTATCCAAACATGAGGATTGCGCTTAAGGATGCGTTTCCAGGGTTATACCAAGAACAAACTGCGGAAATTTAACTCATGAAGGAGAGAATTGTCGTGAAAATCCAACTACGTACCGCGCTGGCGGTCATCCTCGGCTGTATGCTGCTGGTTCTGTCCGCCTGCGGTGGAGCAAATGGTAACAACGCTGGCAAGGCGGCTGGCGGGAACTCAGGCGGTGAACAAGCCGAAGCCACTGCGCCTAACCCTGCGTCCGATGAAGAGCAACGCAACGTTAAGGTTGTGCTCGACTGGAGCCCGAACACGAATCACACCGGGCTTTACGTTGCCAAGGATCAAGGGTATTTTGCCGAGGAGGGGCTGAACGTGGAGATTCTCCTGCCCGGCTCTGGCGGCGCTGAGGCGATGATTGCCTCCGGAGAGGTGCCGTTTGGTGTCAGCGTACAAGAGAACGTCACCCAAAGCCGGCTCCAGGGCGTACCGCTCGTATCCATCGCCGCAATCATTCAGCATAATACATCGGGTTTTGCAGCCCCTGTAACCAAGAACATCAAGTCGCCTAAGGATTTTGAGGGCAAAGCCTATGGCGGATGGGGTTCTCCAGTGGAAGAAGCGATTATTAAATCCATCATGGACCTGCAAGGCGCCGATGTCGGCAAGGTGAAGTTCCTCAACATCGGGGATGCCGATTATTTTACGGCGGTGAAGCGGGATATCGACTTCGCTTGGATCTTCTACGCTTGGACGGGGATCGAAGCCGAGCTGCGAGGCGAGCCGCTGGATATGCTTTACGTCAAAGATTACTCCGAACAGCTTGACTATTACACCCCGGTGCTTGTCACCAACGAGAAGACAATCATGGACGACCCAGAGCTGGTCAAGGCATTTATGCGAGCGGTGTCCAAAGGCTACAACTATGCGATGGATCACCCGGATGAATCGGCGCAAATCCTGCTTAAAGCCGTACCAGATCTCGACAAGGACCTGGTGGTCGCTAGCCAAACATGGCTGAGCCCGAAATACAAGGACGATGCTCCGCGCTGGGGCGAGCAGAAACGGGAAGTATGGCAGAACTACTCTGATTGGATGCATGAGCGCGGCCTGCTGGAGAAACCGCTTGACGTTGACGCCGCCTTCACCAATGAGTTTTTACCAAGTGAATAACTCCATATAAATTTAAATCCAATTCCAATTTCCGAAAGGATGAACCATCGATGCCAAACGCACTTCTTAGCATTCAAATCATTCCGAAAACGCCAAACGGCGAAGACGTGATTCCCTATGTTGACCGGGCCATTGAAGTGATTCAGGCTTCCGGTGTCAAATATCAAGTTAATCCCCTGGAGACAACCATGGAGGGGGAACTCGACGAGCTGCTGGCCATCGTGAAGAAGATGAACGAAGCCGTCATCGAGTTTGGCAGCCCAGGCATCATCTCGCAAATCAAAATTTCATACAATCCCAAAGGCGTCAGCATGGATAAGCTGATCGAAAAATATCGGCCATGAATCTCCGCAGCCTTTGGCACAGCATCTGGCCGCCCCTTGTGGCGGTCGTGCTGTTTTTGCTGATCTGGCAAGGCGCCACCGCCTGGTTTCACATCGAAAAGTGGATTCTCCCGAGCCCGGTTGATATCGGGCGTGAAGCGGCCGCCGGTGCGGCCAGTTTAGGGGAGCACACGCTGGCAACACTGCGGCTGATGCTGATTGGTTTTGCCTTTGGAACACTCGTGGGCCTGCTGATGGCGTTTATGCTCCATTATGTCCCGTTTCTTAAGGCGTCGCTGTATCCGTTGATCATCTTGAGCCAAAACGTGCCAACCATCGCGCTGGCCCCTCTGCTGATGATTTGGTTCGGGTTCGGGATTCTGCCGAAGATCATCGTCATTACGCTCGTCTGCTTCTTCCCCGTTGCGGTGGCGGCCATGGACGGACTGAGCCGGACGGATCGCGCGATGCTGGATTATATGCGGATGATCGGGGCGTCCAAGGCGGATATCTTCCGCAAGCTGGAGGTGCCCTACGCGATCCCCTCCATCATGTCCGGGGTCAAAATCGCCGCAACCTACAGCGTCATGGGGGCGGTGATCGCCGAATGGATTGGCGCGGACAAAGGGATTGGCTACTACATGATGCTGCAAAAAGCGTCGTTTCGTACAGACAAAATTTTCGTCGCTATCGTGATCATCGTAGCTATCAGCCTGGCGATGTTCGCTTGCGTCGCTCTGTTGGAGAAATGGCTCGTCCGTTATAAACCGGCCAACGACCGGAGTTAACGCAGTTCATTAGAAAGGGGCTCGGTTATGAGCGAAGAATCAACGCTAGAGGAATTAACCGTACCGGCAATGGAGGTCCGGCAGATCCATAAAACCTTCCGCGACCGACGACGGGAAGTCCCCGTATTGCGCAATATCTCGCTGCGGGTACCTGCCGGCGAATTCGTGTCAATTATTGGCCCATCCGGCTGCGGTAAAAGCACGTTGTTCCATATCATCGGCGGTTTGACTTCCCCGGAACAAGGGGAAGTCCTCCTTCAGGGACGCCCGGTCACCGGACAACGTGGACATATCAGTTACGTGCCACAGCAGCCTGCATTGTTCCCCTGGCGAACGATCGAGGACAACGTCGTGCTGGCGCAGGAGATCGCCGGGGCCGGTGGCCAAAGCTCACGCACGGAAATCCAGCATTGGCTTGAAAAAGCCGGACTGGGCGGCTTCGAGCGGGCTTACCCCCATATGTTATCCGGTGGCATGCAGCAACGAGCCTCGTTCCTCCGGGGGCTGCTCGCGCCTCAGGAAGTGATGTGCCTCGACGAGCCGTTCAGTGCTCTCGACGCGTTGACTCGCAGCGAAATGCAGCGTTGGCTGGTGGATATCTGGGAGGAAAACAAGCGCTCCGTATTGATGATTACACACAGCATCGAGGAAGCGCTGATGCTCTCCGACACTGTTTATTTATTCACGAACCGGCCGGCCAGCATTCTGCACGCTATCCAGGTGCCTTTCCCCCGTCCGCGACGCGACGAAATCACAGAGGATCCCGATTTCATCCGATTGAAACGGGAGATCGCATCCATGATGGCGGAAGAACAGCGCAAAACGGCAGCAGGAGGAGTCTGAACCCTAGACTCCCCCTGCTTTTATGTATTAATTTCGGTGACATCCACTTGTTCCACATCCAGCATCAGCTCCACCCATCTTCGCAGATACTCGGTTTCCCCTGTGAAGGCAATCAGCCAGGATACAGATTCAATCGTTTCTTGAGGTTCGATCGGATGGGTGAGATCCGGTATTCGGGCCAGCACCTGTTCATAAGCGTTCAGTTTCGCATCGATCAACCGGAATCGCACCAACCTCTGCGTACAATCGGGAAATAAGGTCACGCGAAGGGACAGTAATTTCCCCCCTGCCCGTTTGACTTCCTCCAGTTCCGCCGGAGAAATGGGACGGCTCCAGGGCCCTCTATCCATGTCCATCCTCCCCCCTTGTAACTGCAATATTTACATGATCGAATAAATGTTCAACATCTCATCGGACAGCTGCATCAACGCATCGACAATCACCGGATCGAACTGGGTTGCGCGATGACGGAGCAGCTCCAGCTTGGCTTCAGCCATCGTTAACTTCCGCTCCCGGTAATGCCGATCCGACGTCATGGAATCAAAGGCGTCGACAACTCCACAGATTCTTGCGTTATAAGGGATATCCTCCCCCTGCAGCCTGTCCGGGTATCCAGCTCCGTCCCAACGCTCATGATGCCACCGGACGATATCCGCGATACCTGGGCCAAACGCCGGATCCGCTTCGACGAGTTCCGCCCCGATGATCGGGTGCAGCTTAATAATCTTCCACTGCGCTTCCGTAAGCGGCTCCCGCTGTTCGATGATCGCACGAGGAATCATCGTTTTGCCGATGTCATGCATAAAGCATCCGCGGACCAGCATGTCCTTCTCCGCCCCGCGAATCTCAAGCGGTTCGGCGATCTTCTCTGCCAGCATCGCTACTCGAATACTATGATGATAGGTTTCTGGATGTTTGCGCACGAGCAGGTTAAACCACTTTACTGCATCTGGGCTATTGTCCATATACAGTTCGTCAATGAACTCATTAAAAACAGTCAACCGTTCTGCCCCCTAAAACCTGTGTCTTCATTTGCCTTTCCCGTTCTGGATCCGACCTTCCTTCCTTACTCCGAAGAAAAAAAGAACATTTCGCTAAAATCCAGTTAAATTTTTATGCTTTTTACCCGATGATGAATCAGAGAAAACGGATGAAAAACAGATCATGTCGTACAATAACAATTATGCGACAAGTCTAGGTAGAAAATAGTAAAAAATTGGCAAGGTTTGTAATTAACTCTTGTTACATTATAGGACAAAAGGGCGATTTTTGCATTATTTTAAGCAAAAAAGTAGACAAAAAGCACTAAAATTTTTGCTAGAGCTACATAAATTCCATCAAGCAGTCCTGCACAAAGTCGGGGGCGGCCTTTTTCATTTGCTCGACAGTATGTAAATAGCGTTGGGTCGTGTTGATATGAGAGTGTCCTAAGGTCTCCTGAACCTGCTGCAGCGAGGCGCCCTGAAGCAAAGCCAGCGTCGCGTTCGTATGTCTTAACCAGTGAGGGGTTGGCTGCTTTTGGATCCCGCTGGCGGTCCCTGCTTGCTTGATAATTCTTTCGATTTGCCGCGGTGTTATCGCGAACAAGACTAGCTCCGGATCCGGTTCAGGGGAACCCGCCAGTCTTCGCGCATGCTCCTGGTACATGTTCCAAAGCTCACGCGGTATCTTCACCTCGCGCGTTTTCCCGCGTTTCGCGTGCGCGACCGTTAACCATACGGATGTCTCTAGTAAATCGGCGTTAAAATCCTTCCATTTGATCCCGCACAGCTCGGAAACGCGAAGTCCTAACAGCACCAGCGATAGACCGATCAGATAATTACGGAGGCTTTGGCGCCGCAGCGTTTCCAGCAGCTTGCCGACTTCGTTGCGAGTGAGATAATGCCTGCGGCTCGTAACAGCAATTGCCGGGATGCGTATATTTTGCGCCGGGTTATGATCGAAAAGGCCGATACCGCGGTCGCTTCCCCATTTGTAAAACGACTTCAGCGGTGCGATAAACGCAGCTACGCTGGCTGGAGCAAGCGGCTTTTGAGCATCGCGGTAGAATCCCTTCGTCAAATAGATTTTATAGGCTTCGATTTCTCTCCAGGACACCTCTCGAAACGAAACCCCTGAAAGGAACTGCCTAAACTGCTCCAGCGCCCGGTAGTAGTTCCTACGGGTATTGGGCGCTTTGGCGCACGCGGTCAGAAACATCTGAATGATTTGCTCGTCCTGATATTCCTGTGCGGACGGTAAATGAAAGGGGTATTGTTGGGCTACAGCCGACAAATAGTTAATTGCCATATTTTGTAGTGGACCTCCTGTTGACGTAATTTTTGTCGCATAATTGTTATTGTACGACATGTCTGTTTGGCTGTAATAAAAAGCCATTTGCGGAGAATTGCTTTTCTTTGCAAAAAAGTGAATAAAACCACGGAAATCGCGGAACTGCATACTCAAAAAACAGGTATAATAAAGACATGCTGGTAACCTGTTTCTGGAAAGGGTCTGGTGAAATGTCCTGCGTTCTTCATGGTTTACCGTTTGAAATTCAAATTCCGTTGATCGACGCCCATATTCATTTGGACCTTTACGACGAGGTCACCCGGGAACGCCTGCTGCAAGAGTTACCGGGATGCGGGGTTGAATCCGTGATTTCCGTTTCGATGCATCTGGCCTCCTGCAAGCTGAACTACGCTTTGGCGGAACGTCATCTGAACCTGGTGCGCCCGGCGTTTGGATATCACCCCGAACAGCCGATTCCTGCGGATCAGGAAATCGATCTACTGCTGGATTGGATCAAGCTGCATGCCGGGAAGATGATTGCGGTAGGCGAAGTCGGGCTCCCTTATTATGCTAGGCAAGAGGCGCTGGAGCAAGGAAACCCGTTTGAGCTAGAGCCCTACGTGGAGGTATTGGAGAAATTTCTGATTCTGGCCAAGGAGACCGGTAAACCGGTTGTGTTGCATGCGGTCTACGAGGATGCCGACCTTGTCTGTGACCTGCTCGATCGCCATGGCATCACCAAGGCTCACTTCCATTGGTTCAAAGGCGCGGAATCTACCGTCCGCCGTATGGCTGAACGGGGTTATATGATCTCGTTTACGCCGGATATCGTGTACGAATCTGAGATTCAGGAGTTAGCCCGTCTCTACCCGCCTGAGCAGGTAATGGCTGAAACCGACGGACCTTGGCCGTTTGAAGGACCGTTTGCCGGCCAGCTCACCCACCCGCGTATGACCAGTCATGTCGCCATGGCTTGGGCGAATCTCCAGGGCGTCCCCCCGGAAGAGGCTGCAGCGACATTGTACCTGAATACACGGCGTTTTTACGGACTATGACGTGACCGTCGTCAATAAATAAAAGCTGTCCCCCAGGTCATCACGACCCGGACGGACAGCTTCTTCGCTGTTATTTCAACTCAAAACCGCGTTTGGCCAAAAAATCGCGCATATGAAGGCGCGCTGGTTGAGCCAGCTTCTCGGCCATCAATTCGGACCAAGCGGTATCCTTCGCCCCGCCGGTTCGTTCGCGCAAATACTTCGACATCACTTCATCGTAAGCAGCCACTTGTTCATCTTGACCGGTGGCATCATAGCCGTTCCAGTGCAGCACAGCCGGTAAGGGAAGCCGCGGCCGTAAACCTGGCTCCTGATCCGGATAACCCAGGCACATCCCGAATACGGGATAGGCCAAATGCGGAATGCCTAGGAGCTCGGCTACTTCTTCGCTTCGGTTGCGGATGCCGCCGATGTACACGATGCCAAGCCCCAGCAATTCTGCGGCCACCGCCGCATTTTGCGCCGCCAGCGCCGCATCGACCGTAGCGACGATGAAGTTCTCCGTCGTGCCCTCGTAAGTCTTTTGCGATGGAACATGTCGTTCCGCCGCCCCTTTTAACCTGGACAGATCCGCGCACCAGACCAGGAACACGGGACATTCCGCCACATATGCCTGGTGCCCGCAAAGCTCGGCCAGCTTGGCTCTACGGTCCGCATCCGTCACCGCGATCACGCTATAGGCCTGCACATTACTCGAGCTGGAGGCCATTTGCCCCGCGGACACGATTTGCTCTACCAACTCTCGGGTCACCGGCCGATCGCTGTATTTGCGAATCGAACGATGCTCCATCATTCTCGATATCGTCTCGTTCATCTTCCACACTCCTGTTCCCTGCATGATGTAAGTCCCATTATGGAACTTCCCTCCACCGGAAGCAAGGCGGGCGACTTGATCACTATCGCGACGATCCTTTATCACTTCTCCCACCGCTTCACCCCTAATTTACAGCGGCAACCCCCGTGTACAGCATATAAATCGCCATCCCCCACACGATCAGCGCAGACGCCCGATTGATCCCCCGCAGCAGCACACCCCCTCGATCCAGGCTTCCAATGGTTTTCCCCGCCAGCGCCAAGCCAAAGAACCACATCCACGACACCAGGATCGTGGCTAACGTAAACGCCCATTTCGCGCCGCCCGTATATCCCAGCGAGCTTGTCCCGATCACGCCGATCGTATCCAGAATCGCATGCGGATTCAAAAACGTCACCGATAAAGCGAACACCATCTGCTTCTTGGCAGGCAACCCGGATGGCCCGGCGGAAGCCGGCGCGGAGGCGTCCCGCCAGATCGTCCAGCCGATGTATACCATAAAGACGGCCCCCGCCGCAAACAACACGATTTTTAGCCAGGACCAGGATAAGACCAGCACCGATACTCCCAGTACCGCCAGTAGGATCAATATCGTATCACCCACAGCGGCAGTCAAAATGGCCGGCAAGGCCCGGCGCAGCTTACGTCCGGCGGCCCCTTGATTAAACACGAACACGTTCTGAACGCCTAACGGCAATATAAGACCAAACGCCAGTAGCAACCCGTGGATCGCGGCACCCAACATGCTCTCTCTCCCCCTTCGATCTCTTTCCGAACCTTATTGTACCCGGCCGTGCCCCTTTTGGCTCCATCCATTTGGATGGATTCCAAACCAACCAAACGATATAATGGGGAAAATAACGTCGTTCGCGCGTAAAGCAGCAATCTGCAATAAGGAGGTATCCAACATGACCGCTTCGACTTGGCGTCCCAGCCGAAGTTCGCCTATTCCGCTCCATCGTCAAATTATAGAGCATCTTCGCGACCTGATCGCCGGCGGCGAATGGCCAGTTGGGACGCGTATCCCGTCCCAGCGGGAGCTTGCCGCGCGGTATGGCGTCAACCGTAGCACGGTGGTCGCTGCGCTGGATGAGTTGATCGCCGCCGGTTTGCTTCAGGGCGATCGCGGCGGCGGTACCCGCGTCGTCAATCGGACCTGGGGCGTGTTGACCGCCTCCCCGCCGCCGGACTGGAACGAGTACGTTCGTGCCGGCGTGCAGCACCCCAATCTGCCGGCGGTGCAGGAGATTAACCAGGCCGAGTTCCGGCCTGGCATCCTGCGACTCGGCACCGGCGAGATGGGGCCAGATCTGCTGCCACAAACCGAGATGGCCGAGTTACTTGGGCGGATGGCCGTAAGTCCCCCGAATCTCGGTTATGGCGAACCGAACGGGGATCTGCGGTTGCGGGAAGCGATTGCCTCTCGGTTAAACCGTTTGGGCATTGCCGCATCACCGGCGTCACTGCTGATCGTCTCCGGGGCTCTGCAGGCCCTTCAGCTCATTGCCGTCGGTTTGCTCCATCGGGGCCAAGTCGTGTTGACCGAAAAGCCGTCTTATTTGTATTCGGTTCCTGTATTTCAGAGCGCCGGGATGAAGCTGCGCGGCGTGCCGATGGATGAACAAGGACTACGCGCCGACCTGGTTTCCGTGTACGCCAAGCAATATTCAGGCGCTATGTTATATACCATTCCGACCTTCCATAACCCAAGCGGAACGGTCATGAGCGAGGCCCGGCGACATCAATTGCTGGAGGTCTGCGAGGCAACCCGCCTGCCTATCGTCGAGGACGATGTCTATCGCGAGTTATGGCTGGACGAACCGCCGCCGCTTCCGTTGAAAGCGAAGGACGCCAGCGGCAGCGTGCTGTATCTTGGCAGCTTGTCTAAGTCGCTTAGCCCCGGGCTGCGCATCGGCTGGATCGCCGGCCCTCAGCCCGTGATCGAGCGGCTCGCCGATATTAAGATGCAAAGCGATTATGGCTCCAGCGCTCTTTCGCAGCAGGTCGCGGCGGAATGGCTGGAGAGCGGTCTATACGACCGCCATCTCGAGCGGCTGCGGGCAGCGCTCCGCCTGCGGCGTAAGGCTGCGCTGGACGCTTTAGCGCGGCATTTCCGCGATATCGCTGACTGGGAAGCACCGCGGGGAGGTTTTTACATCTGGCTGAACCTTCACGGCTCACCGTCCCCGCGCAAAGTGTTTGATGCCGCGCTGAAGGCAGACCTGCTCATCAACCCAGGACACTTGTATGACCGCGAAGCGGAAGGACGCTTGCGCCTTTCCTATGCTTATGCCACGGCCGATGAGTTAACAGACGGTATTGCCCGTTTGAGTGAGATCGTTCGCTCTTTGGGCTAAACGAGTCAAGAAACTATTTACCGTTTGGGAGCGTTTATGATGTAAGAAGGGGGAATCCACATGCGTTTGCGAAAGGGGTTGCGAGTCTGCTTGTTCTGCCTGGCCGCAGTGACCGTGTTGATCATGGCAGTCGCCTGCTCTCCAAGCAGCGAAGGAGACACAACAACAGCAGCTCCGCCGACGGTCAAACAGCCCATTTTGGAGCAAGATCCGCCATCCGGTGAAACCGGAGAACTAGAAACAGAAAGCGGAACGGAGAGCGGCAATACCGAGGAAGAAACCGCAAATGGGAACGATGAACTCGAAACGCCGGCCGGAAACAGAAATGGTTCGGCCGGGCAGCTCTATGCCCTCACGTTTGAAGACATGATGAAGATGGACGAAGCGCTGAACCATGAAATGAACTATATCGCTGTCGACCTGAGCGAGATGACTCAACTGACGGAAGACGACAAAACCTATATCATTGAGTATTTGCAAGGCTTCGGCGCCGAAATCCGCGACCGAACGCTGGATCAGCTGGTGGAGGAGGAAAATCCGGATCAGAGCAGTCCTTCCTTAAAAGGTGTGCTGCTGCGCGTCGACAAGGTCGAAATTAACGAGGACTCCGCTCAGATCGAAGGCTCCAAATACCGTTCCGGCACCGGCGCCATCGGCGTCAAAATCACCTTGAAGCTTCAGAAAGGCGCCTGGAAGCTGTCTGACTCCGAGATGACCTGGATCAGTTGAAGATGAAGTCGTCTGCCCCTAGATAGGCTTTTTAAAATGTTGCATAAGATGCAACATTTTTTTGTGTTGCGTCCACCCCGGGCCGAAATGTTGTAAAACCTGCAACATTTTCGGCCGAATCCGTGCCATAACGGAAAAAATGCTGCAGAAACTGCAACATTCTCGGATTATCTCCCCAAAACCCGAGCGAAATGTTGAAAAAAATGCAACATTTTAGCTCAAAATAACTCGAGTTACTCGCCACTCGCCCCATCACTAACAATCAGCCGGGTAACGCTCCATTCGCCTCTCCCACCAAAACCTCAATTAGTCCTAAATACGCTCCCCCTATCCTCCATCCCCTCCAAGCACTCTACAAACCTCCTCCAACTACCCAACAAATCTCCTCCGTCCACTCTATCTCTCCAACCCTTAACTTCTTCTGTTTCGCCTCTCTTGTTGCCTATTTACAATATATTGAAAAAGTGATATCATAACAGTATCAATTCAATATGCAGTTGAAGGAGTGTCATTCATGATGAAAGAAAAAGAGATTTCGTACCTGAACGGTTTTGTCGCCCTGCTGTTTATTTTGGGATTTGCCGCGTTGGGGGTTTACCTTATTACGCTAAACGAGGCCGTGCCGATTGCGGGCGGAGTGCTCTCCTGCGTTATCGCTCTCGTGCTTTTGACCGGTCTGACGACCGTGCAGCCAAATCAATCGGCAGTGGTCACCTTCTTCGGCCGTTATCTTGGCGTCATCCGGAAGAACGGTTTCTATCTGGCGATTCCGTTCTCGACTCGCAAGAAAGTGTCGCTGCGCGTTCGGAACTTCAACAGCGCCAAGCTGAAAGTCAACGATGTCAACGGGAACCCGATTGAAATCGCTACGGTCGTGGTGTTCTCGGTCGTCGACTCCGCCAAAGCGCTGTTTGAAGTGGACGAATACGAAACCTTCGTCGAAATCCAAAGTGAAGCCGCGCTGCGACATGTTGCCAGCAAATATCCGTACGACCAGTTGGATGACGTCGGATTCTCCCTCCGTGCCAATACGGAAGAGATTGCACTGGAGCTGACCGGCGAATTGCAAAACCGTCTGGCCATCGCCGGGGTTAAAATCATCGAGTCGCGTCTGACGCACCTGGCCTATTCGACCGAGATCGCCAGCGCAATGCTGCAGCGTCAGCAAGCCGAAGCCATCATCGCAGCCCGCGAGAAAATCGTCGACGGCGCCGTCACCATGGTGCAAATGGCCATCGAACGGCTGCAAGCCGGCCAGGTTGTCGAGCTGGACGACGAACGCAAAGCCGCGATGATCAACAACCTGCTCGTCGCCGTCGTATCCGACCGTTCCGCCCAGCCGGTCATCAACGCCAGCACGTTGTACTGATTAGGGGCATCCATTCACGATGGCCAGCAAGAAGAGCTTCCCACTTCGCCTTGACCCGACTCTCTATCAGGCTTTGGAACGCTGGGCAGCGGACGAATTCCGAAGCGTGAATGGTCATATCGAATACCTGCTGCGAGAAGCTTTGCGCCGTGAGGGAAGACTGCCTTCCACCCGGGCGCCGGGCAAGGAGGAGGAGAAGCATGACTCAGACGAAAGAAATTCGTAAGCCATGGTGGGAATCCAAGTCGACAGCCCTGCTGAAGGAGTATGCCAGAACCTCCGGAGCAGCCTATGTCGCCGGGAATTTCAACAGCTGGAAGTACAAGGGGCAGCATGTGCGCATGCCGCTCCCCCACAGCTTCGGCAACTGCGAGGTGGCGATCACCGACCCGAGTAACGACTCATCCGGTAATGAGTACGTTATCTCCGTGAAATACAGTTACCGGCCGCGCCGCAAGCTGGAGTTCATTTTATTTTCAGCCAAACGTCATCTCTTAGCCTGGTTAACCGGCGGGCTCCGGGAGACGCCACTCCCGAACTCCGCCATGAACAAGCGGTTTCAGGCCAAGGCTTCCCATCCCAGTCTGCTGCGGTCGGTGCTGAAGCACGAAGGTCTTGAGGAGCTGCTGGACCTTCATCCCAAAGTGCATGTTCGATTACGGATCAAGAACGGACGCGCCACATTAACCTGTACGGAAAAGTTCAAAAAGCCCGACGTGCCTGCCATCGCGGCTTCCGTCGAGCTGTTGAAGAAAATGATCTTCGCCTTGGAGGAACAAGGGATCATTGGGGATTCACAACCCCACTCGCACAAATAGCACAAAAAACAAGCCTTCACGGTGCAAGCCCGGATCAACCCGGAACCTTGCTCCTGAAGGCTTGTTATTTTAGAGCTTCACCCGTTGCAAGCGGAGCGCATTCAGCACCACCGAAACCGAACTCAGCGCCATCGCCGCGCCGGCCAGCCATGGAGCCAAGAACCCTGCGGCCGCTACCGGGATACCAATCGTGTTGTAGGCGAGCGCCCAGAACAGGTTCTGCTTGATGTTGCCCATCGTGCGCTTGCTCATGGCGATCGCGTCCGGCACGCCTTCCAGGTCGCCGCGCATCAACGTCACGTCGGCGGCCTCCATGGCCACGTCGGTGCCCGTGCCGATGGCGATCCCCACGTCGGCTACGGCCAGCGCCGGGGCATCATTGATGCCGTCGCCAACCATCGCTGTCTTCAGGCCGCGGGCCTGCAGCTTTTTCACTTCGTCGGCTTTACCTTCCGGCAGCACCTCGGCCAGCACCTCGTCGATCCCGACTTCGGCGGCGATCGCCTTGGCCGTGCGTACGTTGTCGCCGGTGATCATGACCAAGTGAAGGCCCATCTCCTTCAGCCGCGCCACCGCGGCTTTGGACGTCTCCTTCACAGTGTCGCTCACGGCGACCATGCCGGCGTAAACGCCGTCCACCGCCACGAGCAGCACGGTTTGGCCGGCCGCTTCCAGCGCGGCCATGCCGGTCTCCGCGGCGGCGACGTCGACGCCTTCACGCGCCATCAGGCGGCGCGTGCCGGCGAGCACCCGGCGGTCCTCCACGACCGCCGCAATCCCGTGCCCGGGAACCGCTTCAAAAGCGGTTGCCTCGGGCAGCTCCAGGGCGCGCGCCCGCGCCCCGGCCACCAGAGCATCCGCCAGCGGATGCTCGGAGCCGCGCTCGGCGGCGCCGACGAGCCGGAGCAATGCCGCGTCGTCCCAGCCCTCGGCCGGGACGACTTCCCGCAGCTCCGGCTGCCCCCGCGTGATCGTGCCGGTCTTATCCAGCACGATCGCTTGCAGCCCTTGGGCGGCCTCGAGATGCTCGCCGCCCTTAAACAAGATGCCGTACTCCGCGGCCCGTCCGGACCCGGCCATAATCGACGTAGGCGTCGCCAGCCCCAGCGCGCAAGGGCACGCGATGACCAGTACGGCGATCGCCTTTTCCAGCGCTTCGGCGAAGCTTCCTGGCGCCACGAAGAAAAACCACACCAAAAACGTGACCACGGCAATCCCGACCACGATCGGGACAAAAATCCCGGAGATCACATCCGCCACCCGCTGAATCGGCGCTTTCGAGCCTTGCGCCTCTTCGACGACGCGAATGATTTGTGCCAGTGCGGTTTCGCTGCCAACCTTGGCCGCCTGAACACGCAGCACGCCGTGTTTGTTGACGGTCGCGCCGATTACCGCGTCGCCCTCCTTCTTCTCTACCGGAATGCTCTCCCCGGTCAACATCGATTCATCCACCGACGAAGCGCCGCCGACCACCAAACCGTCGACCGGGATCTTCTCGCCCGGCTTCACGATCAGCACGTCGCCCGGGACAACCGCTTCGATTAGCACCTCGGTCTCAACACCGTCTTTAAGGACGAGCGCCGTTTTGGCCTGCAGCCCCATCAGCGTTTTGATCGCCTGAGAAGAACGACCTTTAGCTAACGCTTCGAACCATTTGCCGAGCAAAATCAACGTAATTAGGATCGAGCTCGTTTCATAATACAGCTGGGGGGTATGCCCGTGAGGCATCGATAAAGAATCCAGGCTCAAATACAAACTGTAAAAATACGCAGCCGACGTCCCCAATGCCACCAGAACGTCCATGTTTGCACTTCGGTTGCGCAACGCCTTGTAAGCTCCGACGTAAAACCCGCGTCCGATGATGAACTGCACCGGCGTCGCCAACACGAGCTGGAACCACGGGTTCATGAACAATTCCGGCGTCCAGATCCACGAGGTGAAGGAAAAATGCCCGGCCATCGCCCACAGCAGCGGGAATGCCAGCACCGCCGAAACAATCAGCTTATTTCGCTGCTTGCGGACTTCCCGCGTACGGATATCCTCGGACTCCTGCTCGGATGGTTTCAACACCGCGCCGTAACCTAACTGGCTCACTTTCTCGATGATTTGATCCAGCGAGACTTGAGTTGACTCGAAACGCACCTGTGCGGTTTCGAGAGCCAGATTAACGTTTGCCTGCTCGACCCCGGGCAACCGATTAAGTCCTTTCTCGATCCGGGCGGCGCAAGCGGCGCAGGTCATCCCGGTAATTTGCAGCGTCGTTTGATCCTGATCCCCGCTGCCAATTGGCAATGCATTCTCCATGACGATTCCTCCATATCAAAAACCAATAAATTAAGTACCCCTAGGGGGTATATGGGGCGCGAACGAAATGTTCACCCTCCGGGATTGCAGCATTCCTGGACTGAGACGCAAGGCGAAGGCCGCACCCCAGTCCCACGAACCGCCGCACCGGATTAAACGACGTCGTATCCTTGATCTTCAATCGCTTCTTTAATTTGCTCTACTGTCACTTTCGTTTCATCAAAAGTCACATCTACTTTCTTAGAGGCCAAGTCGACTTTCCCTGTAGCGCCAAGTCCGGATACCGCTCCTTCTACCGACTTCACACAATGATTGCAGGACATGCCTTCCACGTTTAACGTAATATTTTGCATCGTTAGTTCCTCCTATGATATCAATAATGGCCTAACCTTGCAGCGTACCCCCCGGGGGTTCCGCTGTTATTTCATGAGCTTGTTGACCGTGACCAGCAGCTCGTCGAGCACTTCTGTCTCACCCGCTTGAATTCGTTCGATCACACAGCTCTTCATATGTCCCTCCAGCAGCAGCCGACCCACACTGTTCAGCGCGGATTGCACGGCGGCGATCTGATTCAGCACATCGTCACAGTAAGTATCTCTCTCAATCAGCCCTTTGATTCCGCGGATTTGCCCTTCAATCCGGTTCAATCGGCTGGTCAGATTGCTCTTCATCGCTTCCGAATGGTGGCTGTGCCGCACTAGCTTGCCATTCTCCGTTACGTGATGTCCTTCGCAATGCTCCTCGCAGTGCGCAGACGTCGGATGTTCATGCCCCTCAACTTTCGCCATACGTCTCTCCTTTCTAAACCAGCGTGGTTTGCTGTGGTAAGCTCATTATAATATACCCCCATGGGGTATGTAAAGTAGTTCTGAGAAAACTTTTTTCGAAACGTAACGGACACCAGAGACCTTATTTGTCATTTCCCGCCTCATTTCCCGTGCTAATGGACCGAGCAGACCTTATTGGGCAGAAAAGAGACCTCTCCAACGCGGGTATCGCAAAATAACGGCCGTGGTGTCCGTTAGCGCACAAATGATGCTTGTGGACGTATAATAACGGCTCTACGGTCCGTTAGAGCACTGTCGGGTCATGGGTCATTCCCCCCTCCCTTGTCAGTCCACCGACCGCTCGATAACGGTATTACTCCCACCTTGGATAAAGCCAATCTTTGTACCTAGCGTACCCCGCCAACGCCAAAAAACCCGCTGCCACGATGACGTGACAACGGGTTTCTCCTAACACGAACTATGCTCTTACTGATAACCCCAGATCATCGTCAGCAAGGTACCGAACACGGTAACCAGCCCAACGAACAAGGCGTATACGAGGTTGGCATACAACGCGCCTTTGCTGCGGTTCTCGCCGATGTGCATGAACAGGAAGAGCTGAACCGACATCTGAATGGCCGCGCAGACCAGCAGGATCGTCATGCCGACGCCAACCGACATATCCCAGAAAACCACAGACAGCGCTACGGCAGAAAGGATCAGTGAGAACACATATCCCATAACGTGCTGAATCGGGAACAGTTTTTTCATGTCACATCAGTCCTTTCAAGTATACGAAGCTGAAGATGAAGATCCAGACGACGTCGAGGAAGTGCCAGTACAGCGAGAAAATAAACGATTTATTCGCCGTATCATGGGTAAATCCTTCGCGTTTCACCTGAATCATCAGCCCGCCGCCCCACAGCAGACCCATCGTCACGTGGGCGCCGTGCGTGCCAAGCAGGACGAACAAGCTCGACAGAAATGCGCTCGTTTGGATCGTTGCGTCTTCATGAACGTACGTGACAAACTCGGTAATTTCGATGCCGAGGAACCCGAGGCCCATCAGCAATGTGATGCCGAAGAAAGCCATAAACGGTTTTTTCAGCCCAAGACGCATACTGTGTACCGCCAGCCCGCAGGTAAAGCTGCTGGTCAGCAACAGGAACGTTTCACCCAGAACCGGTCCGATTTCAAAGATCTCCGCTCCGTTCGGCCCGCTTCCGGTTCGATTCCACAGAGTCAGATACACCGAGAACAGTGTGGCGAAGAGTACGATTTCTGCGCCCAGGAACAGCCAGAACCCGAGGACCCGGTTACTGTTCTCTTCCGTTTGATATTCCAAAGGCAAAGTATGATCTACTTTCATGCGTGTTCACCCCGCAATCCTGCATCCGTATCCATCCGACTAGACAAAGCCTTCTCGGTTTTGATAATTTCACTGACCGGAATGTGACGCCCGTGGTCGCGTTCGAACGAACGTACCGCCAGCATGACAACAATTCCCAGGCCCGCAATGATCGCCGGTACCCACCAGCTAAAGACCATAAAGAATCCGAAGAACATGAAAATCATGCCCAAGATAAACGGTTGACCACTGTTGTTTGGCATATGAATCTCTTCGATTTTATCCGTAAACAGCGGTTTTCCGCTTTTCTTCGATTCCCAGAACGCATCCAGCGAATCAACCTTCGGTACGACCGCGAAGTTGTATTCCGGAACCGGAGAATGCGTGCTCCATTCCAGCGTACGTGCATTCCACGGATCCCCGGTAGTATCCCGTTCTGCATAACGGAAGCTCCAATAGATGTTGTACACCAGAACGATAAACCCGATGGCGAGCCCCACGGCCCCGATCGAAGCGATCAGGTTCAGCGGACCAAAGCCCGTGCTTTCCGAGTAGGTGTACATCCGCCGAGTCATCCCTTTCAAGCCGAGGAAGAATAACGGCAAGAATGTAACGTTAAAGCTAATTGCGATAATCCAGAAGGCCAGTTTGCCTTGGCGGTCGTTCAGCCGGAAGCCGAACAGTTTCGGGAACCAGTAGTAGAACCCGGCGATAACCGCGAAGACCGTCCCCGGAATTAGCACATAGTGGAAATGCGCAACCAGGAACATCGTATTATGGTACTGATAATCGGCGCTCGCCATCGCCAGCATAACCCCCGTCACCCCGCCGATTGTAAAGATCGGAATAAAGGCAAGAGAATACAGCATCGGCGTTGTAAATTCAATGCGCCCTTTTTGCAGTGTAAATAGCCAGTTGAAGATCTTGACCCCGGTCGGAACGGCAATCGCCATCGTCGTGATCGAGAAGATCCCGTTGACCATCACGCCGTGTCCCATCGTATAGAAGTGATGCGCCCATACGACAAACGACAGCAGGGAAATGATGATCATACTCCATACCATGGATTTATAACCATACAGGTTTTTGCGCGAGAAGGTCGAAATGACTTCACTGTAAATCCCGAAGGCCGGCAAAATCACGATGTAAACCTCCGGATGTCCCCATACCCAGAACAGGTTGGCCCAGAGCATATCCATCCCGCCGTTGGCCATCGTAAAGAACTGCGTGCCGAACAGCCGGTCGAACATCATCAGCGCCAGCGCCACGGTCAGTACCGGGAACGCAAACAAGATAATGACGTTCGTAATGAGCACCGACCAGGTAAACATCGGCATTTTCATCAGTTTCATCCCCGGTGCACGCATCTTCAGAATGGTCACCAGGAAGTTCACTGCCGTCATCAGGGTCCCGATCCCCGCAATCTGGATGGCGATCGAGTAGTAGTTGTTGCCCACCGTTGGGCTGAACTCGATGCTTGCCAGCGGGAAGTACGCCGTCCATCCAGCATCCGGGGAGCCCCCGATGACGAAGGAGATGTTAAACAGCATCGCTCCGGCGAAGAACAACCAGAAGCTGACGGCGTTCAGTCGCGGAAACGCAACGTCGCGTGCGCCGATTTGCAGCGGAATGACTACGTTCATCAAACCGACGACAAATGGCATCGCCATAAACAGGATCATAATGACCCCGTGTGTCGTAAAAATTTCGTTATAGTGCTGCGCGTCCAGCAATCCGTTCTCCGGAATCGCCAGCTGAGCCCGCATAAGCAGCGCATCTACGCCGCCGCGGAATAACATGATCAATGCTGCAATAATATACATGATGCCGATTCGCTTGTGGTCGACAGTCGTCAACCATTCGCGCCACAGCCAGCCCCATTTTTTAAAATAGGTTAGTCCGATGAGAATCGCCAACGAGACGACCACGATACTAACCATCGCGCCGTAAATCATCGGCTCACCCGTGACGAAAAATTCGTCCCATTTCATGTTAAGCTTCTCCCTTCTCGTTGACTAGTTATGAGCTTCGTGATCGCTGGATTCCGTCATGTCCATATCGGAATGGTCCATCGTAGAATGATCCATCTGTGTCTGCTCGGACTCCTCTGCTGCTCCGTTCTCGCCGCCATGATGATGGCCGGCATTCTCCCCTTCCGGTGCAGGGCGGAACTCTAGATGGGTCGAAGTATACGTTTGGCGGCCGACATGCGCGGTCTCCAGTAATTTGTCAAACTCCGGTTCGGTCAGTTCAGAAGCGGTGTCCTTCACTTCTTTAACCCAGTCGTCATATTCGGACGGCGTCATGGCCAGCGCTTCGAATTCCATATGCGCGAAGCCCTCACCCGAGAAGTTAGAGTTCTTGCCCATATAAGAGCCTTCATGTTCGGCAACGATGTTCAGCGTATTGACCATATCGCTCATCGCATATTTCTGTCCCGCCAGCTGCGGAACCCAGAAGCTCGTAATCGGTCCGAACGAATACAGCCGGAACTCGACCGGACGGTTCGTCGGTAAGTTCACGTAATTCACGGTTTCGATGCCTTCCTCCGGATAGCTAAAATGCCATTTCCAGTTGGACGAGGCCGCGTAAATCACAAGTGGTTTTTGATCCTCGTAACCTTCAGGCACCTTTTCTACAGCTGCAGTACTGCGCACGGTCACGACCGAAAGGACGGCCACGATAATGATTGGAATCGTAATCCAAGTGATTTCCAGCCATTTGCTGCCTTCAACATGCGGCGGTTCATAGTCTGGAGCCGCTTTGGAGGCGCGATATTTCGTTAACATGTAAATGTAAAGCGTGTAAACGACCAGCAAAATAATCGCCATCGTTAAAATAGAAAAAATGATGACTTGCGATTGGGTCTTGGCCACCGGACCTTTCGGATTCAACACCGCCAGTTGGTTACAACCGGTCAGGAGGACAAGAAGGGCCGAGAATAAAGCGAGTAGCAACCCTTTCCTTTTCATAGGATACCGATACCCCTTTCTTCATTATGAACGCCATCCCCTAGCTTGGAGGATAGCTTCGTTCGATCAGTTACTTTCATGTTAGGAAAGGGGCGATTGAATAACAATTCATAGAGATTGTTATATATGTAAATTTATTACAGTGAATAATGTGATTTTTGTCCTATACACCTCTACGAAAGTTGATTAGCGGTGATTTACGGCCAATATCCGTCAAATTTGGCGATTTTGATAATTGTTCACAATGCGTCTCTTCTCCATCAGAGTTCGCAGAATTGTCATATTAAATCCGATATATGTGATCATATTCACAAAAGGTATTGCTGCGATTTGCTTCACCATGCATGATCTTTCCTTTTTCGCCAAAGGGATTTGCGACATTTCTATGACATTTTGGCCGATATAAAAAAAGAGGTTGCTCCCTAGCGGCAACCTCTGCCCTCAGGACAACCTCTTCATCTAGCACTACAGCAGTTCTTTCCGCAACTGCTCCGGCGATTTCGGCGACAGCAAGCCAAACGGAATATCGAAGACGGTCTTCGCTCCCGACTGACCGGCTTGCGACAGCTTGTACGCCGCGCGGGCGTAAGCCACCAGTACGCTGGCTGTAAATTCAGGATTGCTATCCAGCTTCAATCTAAATTCAATCAGCTGCGTGCTGTTCTCGCCGGTCCGACCGCTGCGCAGCACCATACCGCCATGCGGCATCGCGGAGTGGTTCGCCTTCAACTCTTCTTCACTGATGAAGTGTACGGTTGTGTCGTAATCCGAGAAGTAGTTTGGCATCGACTTGATCTCATGCTCAATCTTCGCCAGATCCGCCCCTTCTTCCGCAACCACGAAACATTCGCGCAGATGCTTCTCGCGCGTAGACAACTCCGGATTTTCACCTTGACGCACGCGCTCGACCGCCGCTTCCACCGGAATCGTATACTGAACGCCATTCTTCACGCCCGCCACGCGGCGAATCGCATCGGAGTGCCCTTGGCTAACGCCTTTGCCCCAGAACGTGTAGTCATTCCCTTCCGGCAGCACAGATTCGGCCAGCAGTCGGTTCAACGAGAATAAACCCGGATCCCAACCGGTCGATATCACGCTGACCGTGCCTGCTTTCTCGGCCACTTCGTTCACTTTCGCGAAGTATTCCGGAATTTTCGCATGTGTATCAAAGCTATCGACGGTATTGAACATGGCTGCCAGCTGCGGCCCCTGCTCTGGCAAATCCGTAGCCGACCCGCCGCATAAAATCAACACATCGATGTCGCCCTTATATTTTTCGATCTCGGAGATGTGAACTACGCCTCTCGCCGACGCCACCTCGTCCGGTTGTCTGCGTGAGAAAATCGCTTTAAGCTGGAAATCCGGATTTTGCTTCAGCGCCAGTTCCACGCCGCGCCCCAGATTCCCGTAACCTACGATGCCTACGTTAATTGATGCCACTTTATATCCTCCTTCATTATGGTCAAACCCGTCTTAAGCTATGGACTAACCCCCATTGTAATTTACCCTCATTACTTTTTAAATAGTTAACATGTAAAGTTAGTCTTTTAGTTCAAAAAATATGTAGTTTTGTGCAAATCAACCTGTAATTTATGCAAATCTCGGTTTCGGTATTTCACAAATCAGACACAATTTAACAGGGATTGAGGCATGATATAGCCCATTCTAGTCATACCCGCCCCTGATTAATCATTGTAAAATGTTAATCATTGTGAGAAAGTTCATTGATCATTCTGAATCGAGGCTGAACCTAATTGAAAATGCTGCGATGTAAATGGATTTTGATTGCGGCGGTATGTGCCGTTGTCCTTGCTCTGGCTCCTGCTCCCGCTTTTGCCCATGCTTATGTGGTCTCTTCGAATCCAGGGGCGAACGAAGTATTGGACACTTCGCCCGTTGAATTTGCGATCGAATTTAACGAGCCCATTGAAGCTGGCTTCCATGAACTTGTCGTCATCGGGCCTAACGGAGATAATGTGGCGGACGGGGAGTCACGGATCGACCCGAATAAGCCCTCCCGATTGACCGCCCCCTTGCAACCAAACTTACCGGACGGGCTGTATTCGGCCAAATGGAACGTTGTATCCGGAGACGGACACGCCATCTCCGGAACGATTCCCTTCCAAATCGGGAAGGGAGCTTCGAACGAAATCTTCCCGGATCACCCGTCCACCGATGGGGGCAACTCTCTCCCGGACTGGAGCCTGCTGCTGGTTCGCTGGCTATTTTACGGCGGTATGGCTGGTTATCTTGGAGCTGTCGTATTTCATGGCTGGCTTCTCCCTCGCCCAGACAACACCTGGTCCAACCGCTTGAGGCAGCGCAGCCGAACCGTATGGCTTACCGGCTTGATCGCCGCCTTCTCCGGCATCCTGCTTAGTTTGCCTCAGCAAACGGCCAGCGATGCCGGCGGCGGATGGAGAGAAGCTTTCGACCCCGGTCTTTGGCGGCAAACGTTGGTTTATACGACTTTCGGGGAGATCTGGAAGGTTCAGCTTCTACTGCTTGGAGGTTGGCTCTTGTGGACGCTGTTCCTTCTGCACGCCAGTCGCCCAACCCGTCCACGTCTCTTGCCGCTCGCCGGTGCGATGCTCTTTGGCCTGGGGCTGCTGCTCTCCAAGGCCTTCATCGGACATGCCGCCACCGCCGAGCTGAAGGGTCTCGCCGTTACCGCGGATTTTCTGCACCTGTCCGCCTCATTAATCTGGCTTGGCGGCGTTGGTGCGGTAGCGTTCTTGCTTCCGGCGGCAGCTCAACAGGCCGCTAAGGATGAGACTCGTCCGTCCGAGCCGCTGCATAAGCAGCTCTATTGGCAGACGGTCCGGCGATTCTCGATACTTGCCTTCTTCATGGTGGCCCTCCTGCTGGCATCTGGCGTTTATAGCAGCCTGCTGCATGTGCCGACCCTGTACTCGCTGACACATACGACATATGGTCGCGTACTGCTGGCGAAGATCGCCCTAACCCTGATCTGCCTGCTGCTGGGAGGTTGGTCCTTCTTACGCGGACGACGGGCAGGAAAACCGCTGAACGCCGGGGTATGGGCCGAATTTGGAGCCGGCCTGGCGGTGCTTGTATTAGCTGCTGTCCTGGCAAACCTACCGACGGCGGCGGCTTCTCCGGGGCCCGCTGCATGGACGAAACAACTGGATGACGGCACAAGAGTAACGATTCGAGTAACTCCAAACGCCGTAGGCACCAACCTCTTTCAGGTGAACGTTCACGGGTTGGACGGACAACCCCGCAGCGACGTGGAACAAGTAACGCTTACCCTAACCTCAAAGGAAATGGATATGGGGACGACGGAAATCGTCTTCCCCGGTAGTTCACCGTCAGAAGTCCGCGAGCTCATCACGATGGACGGCCGTTGGAACGTGCATGTCCATATTCTGACGGAATCGCTGGAAAGTTACGATTACGATGCCGAGCTGACGGTAGGAAGTCCATAAAAAAGGGTAACAACCCTATATTAAAGGAGACAATATCTATGTTCAATACAACTCGTTTTTTCGGAACCCGGTTTTGGCGTTACGCTGCCGGCTCCGCAATCGTTTGGCTTCTATCATTCACCTTCTTCTCCGGATTGGCCGACGCACACGTTACCGTGAAACCAAGCCAGTCCGCCCCTGGCGCCTGGGAAACTTACAGCCTCAAAGTGCCCGTCGAGAAAGACATCAACACCGTCAAAGTCGCGCTCAAAATCCCGGAAGGTCTCGCCTTTAAGCAGTACCGTCCGTTACCCGAATGGATCGTGGAGCTGACAACAGCGGAAGATGGTACTGTCACTGCCGTCACCTGGACTTCCGAAGGTGACGGGATCGGCCCCGGGGAATTCCAGCAGTTTGAATTCGTCGCACAGAATCCCAGCGATGACGCGGAACTGGCTTGGGACGCCTTCCAATATTACAGCGACGGCAGCGTGGTGGAATGGACCGGGGCGGAAGGGGACGATCGGCCGCATTCGCTGACGGTCGTCAGCGCCGCAGAGAGCGCCGGGCAGAATGATCCGACTGCCGCCGGGCATGATCACAGCAGCGCTAATACGGCTGCCACGGCCGACCGCACGGAAGCGACCGGTCCCGACGCAGCCACCGAAGCCTCCGCCCCCGCCTCGTCAAGCGGCAGCTCCTCTGCGGCAACCACAGCCATCGTGCTTGGGGCTTGCGCCCTGCTCGTTGCACTCCTCGCTTTAGGGCTGGCTCTGCGCGGCAGACGCAAGGCCGCTTAATTCAAAAAGCAGCGGTTTTCTCTGACGCTTCGTCGCGTTCCGAGATTCCGCTGCTTTTTTCCTTAGCAATATCGATTTACTTCATGCCGACTGGAGTTTGGTCGAACGGGTCTTGGCCTACTCTCTGCCGTTCCCGGGGAACAATAAGCAGGCAGCCCAGCGCCAGCAGCATCCCGGCCGACGCACTGATAAACAACGCCGGGTAGCCGAACACGTCGATCAGCCAGCCGAGCAGCGGGGGCGACGTAATCGCAGCCAAGGAGGATACGAAGTAATAGATCCCTGTGCGTGTTCCGATGCTCTCCTCCCGCCCGGTGGCGACGACCCAGGGGTACGAGTTGATGTTGATGCACGCCCAGAAGATGCCCCCGACAATCAGCAGCACCCGCAGCCACAGAACGGAATCAACGAAGATCATTGCGCCGAAAATAACGAACAATCCGGCAACCCCAATCGAAATGATCCTCTTCTTCCCGTACCGCGCCCCCAACCAGCCGCTCGGCAGGGCGAACAACAGGAACGCAAGCGAAAAGAACGTCAACGAAAACGAGGCTTCGGCATCACTCATGCCGACCTGTTTCGTTCCGTACAGCGTGAACAATGCCTCAACGCCTTGATAGGCCACAAACCAGAAGAAAATTGCCGCTAAAATCAACACGGTCGTCTTGTCCAGTTGGTCCTTAATTCGAATCTGCGGCTTCGGTTCCTCGTTCGCCATTGCTTGTCCTGCCAACCCCAACCCTAAAGCGGCCGGTTCGCGAATGACCGTCTTTAACACCAGCAAGCAAATGATCATCACGACCCCGGCAAACAGAAACGGTACATAGGAACCGATACCATAGAGCTGAGAACCGATCCCGAAGGCCAGCACCGAGCCGATGCCGCCCATGAAGTTGATTACGCCGTTGGCTTTGGTCCGCTGCGGCTCCGGCGTGATATCCGGCATCAGCGCGACCGTCGGCGCCCGGAACAAGCTCATCGACAAATTCATTAATACCATAAACAATATCAGGGTCACGAATCCGGTATGCCACGGAATCAGCGTCGCAAACACGGCGCCCAGCGGCATGCCGAACATCAGATAAGGCATCCGCCGTCCGTACCGGGTAATCGTCTTATCGCTGCGGTGTCCAATCCATGGCTGCAATACAATGGCGAAGTAGTTATCGATCGTCATCATAAACCCGATCATGGCGGCGCTCTTTAAATAGTCGTCCAAAAACAGCGGAACAAACGCATTATACAGCGCCCAGGTCAAGCTAATGCTGAAAAAACCTAGTCCCAGCAGCCATGTTTTTTTCATCCGCTCACACTCCTTGTTTCGCCAGCAGTCCCGCTAAGCGATCCGGATAATCGGTAATGATGCCGGCCACACCTGCAGTTATTAGGGCTTGCATTAATTTCGGATCGTTTACGGTAAACGGGTGGTAGACCACTCCGTTGGCTTTGGCGAGGGCCACCAGCTCCGGTGTCAGCGCGTATTGGTAGGCATGAAGTGCCTCCGCGCCAACCCGCTTCGCATAATCCCATGGCTCGTATAAACCTTCCATGTACAGAATGCCTGTACGGATGTCTGGAGCCAATCTTTTGCATTCCACAAGGGAGTAATGATTGAAACTGGAAATGATGATCCGTTCGCTTAGGTCATAGCGGCGCACCGTATCCAATACCTTCTGCTCAATGCCTGGGTACAACACGACGCCGGTTTTCAGCTCAAGGTTGACGATCGTATCCGTACTGCGCACCAGGTCCAGCAGCTCCTCCAGCGTCGGAATACGTTCGCCTGCGAAGTCTTCGTGGAACCAAGAGCCCGCTTCTCTCTCTTTGATTTCGGCCAAGGTTAAATCCTTCACCCATTCCGGCGTCCCTGCCGTCCGCTGCAGCGTTTCGTCATGAATCAGCACGAGTTTCCCATCGCGTGTCATCTGCACGTCCGTTTCGATGCCGGTCGCCCCTAATTCAAGGGCTTTGGCAAAAGACAGCATCGTGTTCTCCGGGTAATGCCCCGCCGCCCCGCGATGCGCGAAATTGATAATATCGTTCAATAGGATCATCCTCCTAGGGATTTATTTAAAATTAATATTATCCATCCCCCAACTATAATCCTGCATTGTTAGGCCTGTATAAAAAAAGCTTCGTGATTTATGGCCCTTTTCGCCTCTTTCATGATTATCCCTTTCGTTCAGAAATAGAGGATCCTGACGATCAGGTAAAGAAAAATACGTGCCGCTGCAAATGCAGCGGCACGTCACCTATTCACCAAGTAACCCCAATGAGCCACCTTCTTCCCGTCAGGAGCGATTCACCGCCACCGGCTCGGCTTTGCGCAGCTCGGCATTTAGCGTCGCAGCGTCGCGGACGGCTCTGGCGTCTTTGAGCACCTCGCCCGGTTTGCTCCCCTTCCCGATCACGTAACCGGAAAACGGCAGACCGACGAAATCAAATGTATACTGCAGCTGCTGAATGAGCGGCAGCGCTTTGATCCGAGGATTATCGCCGCCTACCACGACGGCGTAAGCGGTTTTGGCCGCCATCTGTTCCTTAAAATTAAAACGCACATCGCGAAGGCTTTGTGACCAGCGATCGATGAAGTTTTTCATTAGACCCGATGCTCCGTACCAATATACCGGCGTGGCGAAGATCAGAATATCATGCTCCAACACCTGCAGGATCAGATCGTCGTAATCGTCATCTACCGGATCAAAGCCGCCCTCGTCGTGCCGTTGATCGCGAATCGGTTTAATTTCTTTCTCACGCAGAACGATATTCGTATAGGGTATACCCTCTAATACCAACCGCGTCAGTTCTTCCGTGTTTCCTCCGTTCCTTGCACTCCCCTGAATGACTGCGATGCGCATCCCTGCACTCCCTTTCCGAATTCTCTAGCGAAACTTTCCCGAAATAACGCCTACTTATTGTTATACGACGGGCACCACATTATATGCCAATCTTAAAAAGTTTATGGCGTTTTTTCGCGAAACGTGCAGGGGGTTGTCTAGTGATGAGTTGGCAGAACAACGTCAGGACCGGATACAGAGCCGTTCCGCTCCATTGACCATACCTCATTTCCGCCGAGGCTGATCGGATAAACCCGGCCTCCGAACTCCAGCAGGCCGTCTACCGTTCGAACGCTCATCCCAACCAATGACTTGGGCTCACCGCTGCGGTTAGTGACAAGGCGGGTTCCGTACGGAAACCGGCAGTAGAGCTCCCCATTCCGGTAAACCGTACTGCCTTCACGTGTATTGACTAGCTCGAATGCCGTTCCATTCACTGTCCGGGCGTAGGCGGTTTCCTCCGCCGGCACTTCGCCGTGATCCATCGGATAAGGCAGCAGTCCGGTAAACCACAGCTCCTCCTCCGGTGTTGGCAAGATGCCGCACAATCTCTCCACGTAGTCGAGCAGGCACAAAATTGCTGGGGAGTAAGTCTCCGTAAAGCCTTCTTCTCCGGTCCAAGGACTCAGGCACTGCGAGAACCGCTGCATGCGGACCATCGCCGATAGAATCGGCTGCAGCACCCATGTCAACTCCACATGCCGGCCGTGGTGTTCGAACGCGTGCGGCGCGCGGATCAGGCTGAGAAAATTCGTTGTTCCCGCCCAGGTGTTATAAGCCGACGACGGGTCAAATCGCGGATCGTCCATCGCAATCGAAGTGAACGGATATTTGGCATAGAACTTTCGTGAGTTCAATAAATATCGGCGTAATGACGAAGCGAAAAACGCCCCGTCTCCTACCTCGCAGGCCAACACACGCAGCAGCACGTCGGACTGGATACGGACAAACTGTCCGCTCGCATCCACGTCGTAGAAGAATTCGTCTTCCGTATCAAAGCAATGTCGCATCAGGCTGGACAAGCTCTCCTCGGCCTTCGTCGCCCAATCCATGCCGGAGGCCATCCCGAGCTCCGCGGCGATGTCCGATAAATGCAGTCGCTGGCAATATACATTAGCCGTCAGGTCCGGCGCCAAGAGCGGCAGCACCGGCGAATCCGGATCGTACCGACGCGGATCGCCTAAATGCGGCGTATCCGGTACATGCCAGAAGCGCGGGGATAGATCATGACCCGTATCAAACGTGCAAAACGCCTCGACGCAACCCGTCCCCCGCGTATCACGGAACGCGGCCAACCAGGCGTCATGCCGCTCCATGGCACGGTACATCTTATCCAGGAACGCCCGATCCGACCGGCCATTCAGCCGATAATGGTTCCATACGGAACGGGCCAGCGGCGTGACCATTTGAATTTGCCGGTACGCCGGCCCCGCTCCGGTCACCTTATACGGCATAAGGCCATCGGATCGTTGGTAGTCGGCGAACAAGGCAAAGCTTGCCTGCGCCACCGATGGCACGAACCGACTGAGCATCTCGGCATTTATCGTGCCGGTGCTTTCCAACCAGGTGCCGAGGTATACGCCGCCTTCATGCAGCACCGGCACACCGCTCACCGAAGGCACGATGCAATCGAGCAGCTTTCTCACGCCCGCGTAATAGACGATCTCCAGCGGGCTCCCCTCGCTTGCTGCAAATTTGACGCCCGAGGCGGCAAACTCCTCCAGCACGGCTTGATCCGTGTTCTTGCGCAGCCCGGCTCCGCTTACAGTCGACCGCAGATCCAGCTTGCGAAGCCGCTCTAACACCCCCGTATCGCCCACCTCACATCACCTCTTCTTTCGGAAACGCGCTTAAATGTCCGTCCCGCTCCTCCACCGGAATGAAGATCGGACGCTCATTCGGGCTGTCATTCGGCGTATGGATCGCCAGCCGCAGCTCCCCTTGGAGCGTGCAGAATACCATTCCGTGTCCGCCGTCTCGCTTGTACAGCGGTTCAGCGTCCTGCACCCAAGGTCCATTGATATCGCCTTCAGCCTGGCGAGCGCAGCCGATCGTATAGCCGCCGTCGCTGAAGCTGGACCAGAGCAGCAACAACTCGCCGGTTCCGGCACGGTAAAGGAACGGACCATCCGTGACATAATTGGCCCCGCCGCGAATCCCCTCGGCCCATGGCGCCTCGGAGGCCCGGAACAGCAGCACCGGCTCGGACACTGGCCGATCTAGCTCGCGGCTCAAGCGCACGGCGCAAATCTCCCCGTCCTGCACTTGAACCCATTCATGGCAGAAGACCATCCAAGGCTCTCCATGCCGATCAACATAAAACGTTCCGTCCAGGCACTCCCAGTCTCGCGGAGTCAACGGCCCGTCGCCAAGCGGACGGAACGGGCCAAGCGGGCTATCCGCGACCAACGTTTGCGTGCCCCGGCACCGGCCGTCCGCCTTGAAAGTGGCGAACATGTAATAACGGCCTTGCCACTCGTGCACCTCCGGCGCCCAGTAGTTGAAGTCCGACCAGAAATCCGGGTCCGGCCGGAACGCCGGGTGCGGGCCTTCCCATGCCGTCAGGTCCGTACTCACGTAGACGTCGAACCCGCGCGGCTTCCCTTTCCAGCACGTCTCTCCAATCGTTCCGTACAGATAATATTTCCCTTCCGCCGGCACCGGCAGGACGAATGGATCCCGAAGATGGATGTCCGATAATGCTAAAGTCATTTGATTTCCCCCCTATCCTTACTTCAGCCCCGTCGTGGAGATCCCCTCGACGATATAACGCTGGAAGATCAGGAAAATCACGATCACCGGCGCGACCGCTACGGTCGACATCGCCATCAGCGAGCCCCAGTTGGATGTGCTGGTGGAGTCGATCAGCGAACGGAGGCCGATCATCACCGTAAACAACTTTGGACTGTTCAGGTAAATCATTTGCCCGAAGAAGTCGTCCCATGTCCAATAGAACGTGAAGATCGACGTCGTAATGACCGCCGGCACGCAAAGCGGCATGATGATTCGCAGATAAATTTGCAACGGCCCGCAGCCGTCAATTCGTGCGCTTTCGTCCAGCTCCAACGGTAAACCGCGAATAAACTGCACCATCAACAGCACGAAGAACGCATCCAGCGCAAAAAACTTCGGCACGACCAGCGGCAGGAACGTATTCACCCATCCGAACGTATGGAACAGAATATACTGCGGAATAAGCGTGACCTGAAACGGCAGCATCAACGTCATTAACATCATGCTGAACCAGAATTTCTGACCGACGAAATTCAAACGCGCGAAGGCAAAGGCTGCCAACGAGCAGGAGATGACATTGCCGATTACCGCCAGTGCCGCGATAATAAATGAGTTGATCAGGAAATGCCCAAACGAATACCCTTGAATCCCCCGCCATCCGTTTACATAATTGGACAACGTGAAGGAGTCCGGCCACAACCCCAGGTCCGAGAAGATTTCCGCGTTTGGCTTGAACGAGCTGCTGATCATCCAAAGCACCGGGTAAATCATGATCATACCGATCACGATCACCACCCCATGTCTCCACAATTTGCTTAAGCTTAGCCTCAACACCATCTCTCTCAGCCCCTTTCGTCCTTGCCATCACCGTAATAAACCCAATACTTGGAGGAGGCGAATACGATCGCCGTAAAGATGCCGATAATGACCAGCATCACCCAAGCCATAGCCGAAGCGTAACCCATGTTAAAATACGAGAATCCCTTCAAGTACAAGTACAGAGAGTAAAACATCGTCGAGTCAATCGGCCCGCCGTGCCCGTCCCCGATGATGTACCCGGAGGTAAACACCTGAAACGAGCCGATCATGTTCATGACCAGGTTAAACAGGATGACCGGTGACAGCAACGGCAGCGTAATCCGCATAAACTGACGTGTCCGGCTGACCCCGTCGACCGCGGCGGCCTCGTAGATTTCGCCAGGGATTTGCTTCAGACCGGCCAGGAAGATCACCATGGAGGAGCCGAACTGCCAAACCGACAGCGCAACGATGGAATAAATGATGTAGCTCGGATTCGCCACCCAATCGGGGGCGTCAATATGAAAAATTTCGAGGAACCGGTTAAACAACCCATCACCTGAGAAGATTTTTTTCCAAACGACGGCAATCGCGACGCTCCCCCCAAGCAACGAAGGGATATAATAAACGGTCCGGTACAACCCCAGCAGCCGTAACCCTTTATTCAAGATCATCGCGACGGCCAATGCAAACACCAGCCGCAAAGGGACCGAAAGGAATACATACTGGAACGTCAATTTCAACGAATGCGTAAACGTGGCATCGCCGGCAAACATCTCCGTAAAGTTATGAAGCCCGATCCAATCGGGGGATTTCAACATGTTATAGTTCGTAAAGGACAAATACAGCGAAGCCAGAATCGGCCCGATCGCCATGCAAAAAAATCCGATCAACCAAGGGAGCAAAAACAAATATCCCGTCATGTTCCGTTTCAAGGATCGACGTTGCTTCCGTTTCACGCTTGCTTGGGTCGCCACGCCTGTCACTGAATTCATAAGTAGGCACCTCCGAATCAATCTATCCTCAGGTTCAGAAAAAGGGGAACCAAACGGATCCCCCTCTCCTTGTGACAGACCTGTTATTTTGTCGTTGAGCTCAAGTTCAACTGCAAGATCTTAAGTCCCTGTGCGTAGAACTCTTCTGCGGCCTTCGCAATATCCATGCGTCCGAAAGCGACGTTCTGGCTGGCTTTCAGCAGCTCCTGCTTGAATTCGTTTGATCCCGGAACGTTGTACAGCAAATCTACGTCATCAACGGCTACGATATCCAGGTAATCGTAAACGACTTTATCCGTTTCGGAGGCTTCTGCCTTCAGGACCGCCCGCATTTCCGAGGATACCGGTACACCGCGGTTATTGCCGAGGATCTTGGCAGCATCCGGATCGTTGACCCAGAAGTCCATCAGCATGGCGACTTCCTTCGGATGTTTGGTATTCGCATAACCAACGATGTTCTGGCTCGATTGGACGGAGATCATACTTCCGTTAGGCCCCATCGGAACCGGGATCAGGGTCAGCTTATCCTGGGACATTTTCTGAAAATCAGCAAACTGGTTGGTCGGAATAAACTGCATGGCCACTTGGCCTTTCGTGACCAGGGACATACTCGTATCGTCCGGATCAGCCGAAATTTGCAGCTCCGGCGTTACAATGCTACCGGCTTTGCGCATGCCTTCCCAGAGGGTAAACCACTCGGCCACGTCCGCGGCCTCGAAGCCCAGCTTCTGTTCGGGCTCATTGTAGATCATCTTGTCACGTTGAGTCAGATACACGCCAAACTGGTCCATCTCCCCGGAATAATCGTAAGACCCGTAGATGCCCTTGCCTGTAGCGGCGATTTGTTCATTGATTTTGATAAAATCGTCCCAGGTCCAATCCTTCGTCGGCATCGTTAGTCCGGCTTTCTCGAACAGCGCCGTGTTGGCCAGGATTGCTGTGGAGTTCGCACCAATCGAAATCCCCTGCAGCTTGCCGTCAAAGGTATTCATGTTGATGAGCTGCGGTGAAATCTTGCTCGTATCGACTTCATTGCCGACGTACGAATTGATGTCAAGCAGCACATTACGCGTTGCATATTCCAAGATGTTGCTCCCTAATGTAAACAGGTCCGGCGCTGTACCCGAAGCGAGCTGCGTATTCAGCTTATCGAAATATCCGTCAAAAGGAGAAAACTCAGGAACCACTTTGATGTTCGGGTGCTTCTCTTCGAACTTCTTCAGCATGGCCGTTGTGATGTCAGCCCGAGTTTGGTCCCCCCACCACATGACGCGAAGCTCAACTTGCTCTTCGCTGGAGGTGTTCCCCGCCTCGGACGGCTGGTTTGAATTCCCGGTCGTTGCGCTGCCCGCATTGTTGTTACCGGACCCGCATGCCGAAACCAAGATGGCGGTTACGAGAAGTAAACTAGCCAACAACATCGCCTTGGTCTTCTTCATCTATACCTTCCCCCTTATGCTTAATGGCCTTTCTGGTTAAATGGTAGCGCATACAAAGGAGGAGAAGAATCCACTTTCTTTGGACATTGCACTTATACTTTTTTTAGCTTTTGTCTGATTGTCGGTGCTCCGAGGGACTGATGCCGAACACCTTCTTGAACCTCGTGCTGAAATAGCTGGCATTGGAGAAGCCCGTCAGCTCCGCGATATCGCTTAAGGCAAGCGGCGTCTCATCGAGCAGTTGCACCGCTTTGTTCATGCGAACATCGGTCAGATATTGGAGAAAGGATTTGCCGGTTTTCGTCTTAAACAGGTCGGACAAATAAGAAAGGTTATAGTGATATTGCTCCGCGATTTGCGACAAATTGAGATCATTCATATAGTTCAGCTCGATCATATCTTTCATCGCTTCCACGATAGAAGGTTCTTCTCGGGTGCCGCAGCCCTTCTTTAAGGTAAATAGCGGGTCGGCCAGCCCGTAAAGGAAGTGGCAGGCTTTAGGGACGGTGCCAAGCCCCCATACCCATTCCGGATCGATCCAGATCTCATCCTTGTCTCGCAGCGCGAATCCTAGAGTATCCGCAGCTAATTCAATGGACAAGCAACATTGAAAAATCAACTTCACGAACTGCGGATGCGAGAAGGCAAGGGCTTTGGTGAGCTCCTCTTCAACCAGCTTCTCGAACGCCTCCTTACGGCCGTCAGCCAAATGCCGTTGCAGCAGCTTCAGCTTATCCTGCATCGCCAGCTGGGCCGGATCCGCCGGGCCCCGCGTGAGCTCGCCCTCGGGTTGCAGCGCATGTTGCCCCATGTACCAGGCCAGGACGGCGGAAAGATACCCTTCCCGCCAGGCCTCAAGACCCTGTGTGGGTTCGCCCGCGATAACGAGAGCCTCCCGCTTTAAGTAGCGGCGGACGATGTCGGTCACCTGGATGGAGAAGCGCTGCACGGCCTCCAGATCGCCCGGCACGATAGCAAACAGCAAATCGGGATGCTTCGCTTCCCGAAATACCGGAATTCCGGGTCCCGTCTCGGTCGTGCCGGCGAGTTCCCGGCACAACAGTTCGAACGGCAGGCGAAGACCCGATTCGTCCGGGGTCTCAAGCGGTGTCAAGCCGATCGCCACAAAACGCACCGGCTGTACGGCCAGCTCGCTCAAGCCATACAACCGAATCCGTTCTTGCCATAAATGACTGCCGCCTGGATAAGCCTTGATGACGCTGTTGATAAATTGCTCCTTCATTTCCTCCAGATAGCGTGACAACTTCCATTCGGCCAGCTTGCGTTCCTCCTGCGCCGAACGCTCCCGCTCCAGCTCGGAGGCGACCCGGGTTAACGCTTCGGCGAGCTCGCTTCGCGAAACCGGCTTTAACAGCAGATCACTGGCCCTATTCTTGATCGCTGCATGCGCGTATTGAAAATCATCGTATCCCGTCAGCACAATGAGACGAATGGCGGGATATTTCCGGGAGCAGCTTTCGAGCAGCTCCACCCCGTCCATGATCGGCATCCGCATATCGGTAATGAGGATGTCACAGTCTCCGGTTTGGAGCCACTCCAGCGCCTCTTGGCCGTTCCCTGCCTCCCCGACGATCTGTAAACCCAACTGCTGCCAATCGATCTTCAGCCTTAAACCTTGGCGTATTTCCCGTTCATCATCAACCAACAACACGTTATACATCGGCATTCCCCTCCCCAATCGGCAAACTCAGCGTGATGGTTGTCCCTTCTCCCGGCGCGGATTGGATCGAAAACTCAAAGCCGGCCCCATAATAAAGTGCACAGCGCGCCAAAATGTTCCGGAGGCCGATCTGTCTTCCACCGGTGCTTAATACCTGCTCCAACTGCGAATGCTGGTACTCCTCGTTTAACTGCCGCACCAGTTCCGGCTCCATCCCCATCCCATTGTCGGCCACCTGCAAGAACAAACGTTGTTCCTCTTCCCAGATCCGGATGCGCACAACGGCGACGTCGCTTTTGACTTGGCTGTATTTGACCGCATTTTCGACGAGCGGTTGCAAAATAAACTTCACGATATAAACCGGACGATCCGGTACGGCGTTCTCCATCGTCAAATCCAACTGCTCGGCGAACCGATGGTTCAAAATGGCCGCAAAAGATTCAGTATACGTCACCTCGTCGCGCAGCGGGATCAAATCGCTTTTTGCATTCAGCGAGAAGCGCAGCATCTTGCCCAGCGATTCAATGACATCGACGGCATCATCCGTCCGCCGCTGAATCACCAGACTGCTGAGAAGCTCCAGCGTGTTGAATAGAAAATGCGGATTGATCTGCATCAGCAGCGCCCGGTATTCCGCCTGTTGCCGTCGCAGCTTCAATTCAAATTCGCTCTTCAAATGGGCGCGCAACCGCACGATCATGTTGCGGAACGTGACCGTTACAAACCCGACCTCATGGTTCACCTGCAACCGCTCGGGGATCCGCTGCTCTGCCTGGGCAAACTCCCCGCGCTGAACAAGCCGCATCGCCGCCACCAAGCCGCCCAGCGGTTTGGTAATGCTGTAGGAAATCCAGACGGCCGCAAGGACGGCGAACACCAGCAACGTCCCGGTTGCCACCAAGATACCCGATTTCAAATTGATGAGATTGGCCAGCAGCTCTTTTTCGGAAACCGCACCCACCAGCATCCAATCGTTAAATTGCAATTTTTTGTACACATAGATCATGTCTTCCCCTTGAGGTTTGGCGTAAAAAACGCCCTCCCGCGGCCCCCGCTCCCGGATCTCCCCCAGTTTGTTCAGGACAGGCTCGCCGAAATCCGACAACGGCTGACCTAGCAGGGGTTCGCCTTCGCCGCTGAGCAGGAAGATCGTGCCGTGCGTCCCGAGATGGACCTGACTTAGCGGATCCTTGAAGTATTCCGCACGGACGTTCACCTTCATAACGGCGGTGGCTTGCGAGATGCTAAACGTCCCGATCGGGATCAGGAAGCTGATTACTTCATGCTGCTTCAAGCGCACCGGCTCAAACGGGTCGACGCCCGCCGGAGCCCAATGCTGCTCCGACTCATAGAAACGGGTATACCAGTCCGCCTCCAAAAACGATGGGTCCTGCAGAATCCGGTTGTCCAGACCAACATAAAGCCCGTCTTTGCGATAAATCGAAGCGGTGGCGATGATCGAATAGTTATTCACTGTACGCGTCAGAAACTTGCTGAGCTGAATGTTCTTCAACATTTTCTGGCCGTCGGAGGGGTTCGGATCGGAGACGAATTCGCTCCATTCATTCGTAATCTCGCTGTTATAGATTACAGAGGAGAAGTCATAGATTTGGCCGATCGTAGAGTTGATCAGTGCGGTGTAGGCTGTCATTTTCTCCAACGCCGCCGTTTCGCTGTCGGAACGCAGGATCGCACTGGATTTGTTATAGCTGATCAGGAACATGACACAAAAGGATATGACCAATAAGACGACAAATACAGCAATCAGCCGATTGCGCAACGAAAAAAACATCGACGCCCCTCCCTTATGCACAACACTATAACCAAATCGGCCGATTCTCGCAATAAGCGCTTACATAGGCATTGCGTCAAGCCTTTTTTCATCGTACCTGCCTGGAGTTCTCTGGTGTTCAAGCCGCTGCCCCGACTTCGAGACGAGGAACTGGCCCGACCAAGGTCCAGTTCACAAACCGTCCCCAGCCCGTTATGTCCTGACGCTAATCTCGGTAGAATGAAGACATGAACAACGGATATGAATTCGTTAAATCAAAGCCTTGAAGCCTTGACCCCAATGATCCTGTGACATGTACAAATAAATGAAAGCGAGTGGTTATCATGAGAAAACTGTATCGTTCAGCAACGGATAAGCAAGTAAGCGGCCTGTGCGGCGGCCTGGCCCAGTGGCTGGGGGTTGACTCCACGGTCGTGCGGCTGGTGGCCGTTATCGCCGTATTCTTCAGCGTTGGTTCGGTCGTCGCCTTGTACCTGATCGCCAGCCTGGTCGTTCCGAAGGAGCCGATCGCCAGCTACAGCTACGATGATCCGTTTTCCCCGTTTTGATCTGTAACGTATTGCAACCATTATTGAACCTAAAGGAGAGATTCGAATGAGTAGCGTATTTGATCGCATTGCCAATCTGGCGAAAGCTTCAATTCACGAGGTATTAAACAAATTGGAGGACCCGGTTCTGATGACCGGCCAATACTTACGCAACCTGGAAGACGACATTGCCGCCGCCGAGAAAATGATCAAGGAGCAGCAAATGACAGCCACCGTCCAAGACCGGAAAAGCACCGACATCGCTCATCTCGCCAAACAAAGCGAAATCCGCGCACTAACCGCCTTGGAACAAGGCGATGAGGTTACGGCACGCCACGCTGCCGCGGAGAAAATCCGTTACGAGGAGCAAGCGCAGCAGTACGCCAAGGAAGCTCAGGAAGCCCGCGATCGCGTAGCCGAGCTGGAGATTCGCCTTGCAGAAGGCAAAGCGGAATTCGCCCGTTTGAAAGAGAAACGCAACGAGTTAGCCGCCCGGGCCCGCAAAGCCCAGGTCAAAGCTGAAGCCGAACGGCCGAACTTCAGCCGCGGTATCGAAAGCGGCGCGGCGGCTCGAGGTTTCGAGCGGATGGAAGAGAAAATCCTGAACTGGGAAGCTCAGCAGGAAGTCTCGGCTAGCTACGGGAACGCATCCGGCGTCGCGGATGCGGGCGGAACCCAATCCTCCGCCGTTAACGAAGAGCTTGAACGCCTGAAGGAGCAATTGTCGAACCGGCATAACTGAGCCGTTGGTATAAAGAGAACCGTCCGATTGCATCTCATCGGACGGTTCTTTGGGTTAGGCCAGCACAGAGCCCAGTTTTTTCACTTTTTCCAGCCATTTGAAGCGTGTAGATTCCTGTGAGGAGGAAACCATGTTGAACTCTGTAATGCGCACCGTCTTGATGCCGCAATAACCCAAAATATTGTTTCTCATCACCCGGTGCCCTGCCCGTTTATAGACCCAGCGATTGTACCAGGATGGCGTATCCATCGTCACGATCAAATGCGCGGTTTTCCCCTTGAGAAGTTTATCCCAGAGCAGGGAATCCGGGCGCTGTCGGTAAGCAAATCCAGGTAAGAAGACGCGGTCGAAGAAACCCTTCAGGACTGCCGGCATCGTCCCCCACCACGTCGGATAAACAAAAACCAGATGATCGGCCCAGCGGATCAGCTCCTGCGCTTCCCTCAGTTCATCCTCGAGTTCGGTTCTTTGTCGATAACCGTATTTAAGATTCAGATGAAAGGAACTTCGACTTAAGTCGATTTCCCGGACCTTTGCGCTGGCTTGAGATGCGGCGGCATCCCGATAAGCCCCTGCCAATGCGGTGCAATAACCCTCGGGATCAGGGTGACCGTTGATAACCAAGACATTCATTTGGTGGACCTCCTTCGATTGGAATTTCAGTGTCATCGGCTTACGATGCATGGTATGGTATCTATAGCATAAGGCGAACATCCAACCGAAGATATGATCGATTGCGTCACATTCACTTCCCATCTCCCGTTATTGCTTGGACGATATGGTGAGCTCGGTTTATCATCTTCTGCTCCGAATGAGCCAGCAGCCTGTTCCGCTTCGTGAGCTGCAGCTCACTTATCCCGCTCCTGAGGATCTCCGTGCTTATTGTGCGATCTTTGGGATTGAACCCCAGTTTGGCGGAGAAGAAGCCTACTTCCGGATGGACCGGGAAGTCCTGCAATATCCGATGTTGTATTCCAATCCGAGGTTACGGCAATCCTTTGAGGCAATTGCAGAGGAGATCAAAAACAAGCTGGTCCGTGGAAAGCAGTGGTCCGCCCAGCTCCGCGGCTGGATATTGTCCTGCCTGCCCGGTTATCTTCCAAGCCTGCAACAGTCGGCGGAGGCGTTTGCGATGAGTCCAAGAACGCTGCAATTGAAACTGAGCGAGGAGGGCACCTCCTACCAGCAATTGTCGGCGAGCATACGCATGGAGATGGCCAAAGCCTATCTGAAGCAGCGAGAATATTCCTCCAGCGATATCGCTTATTTACTGCATTATTCCGAGCCCAGCGCCTTCCACAATGCCTTCAAGAAATGGACCGGATTTACTCCGGGACAATACCGGGCGATGGAGCTTAGAACCGTTTAGACGTGAAAAAGATCCTGGCAAGAACAATCTCTTGCCAGGATCTTTAGGTTTAATGCACTTATTTGCCGTCCTTGCCGGCCTTGAAGACTTCGCTGATGGCGCCGAGGCTCCCCAGCGTCTCAATCGCATTGGACGGGATGAACACCTTGTTCGCCGGTCCCTTAGCCACTTCCTTCAACGCTTCGAAGGACTGGTAAGCCAAGACCGCTTCGTTCAGGGTTGCGTCGCGAAGCATTTCGATCCGCGTTTTCTCCGCCGCAGCAACCGACTCGATCGCTTTCGCTTCCCCAAGCGCCTCGAGTTCTTGGGCTTGACGGAAGCCTTCGGCTTCGCGAATCCGCGCTTCCTTGTCGCCCTCGGCTTTCAGGATTTTACTTTGCTTGTCACCTTCCGCACGCAGGATCATATCCTGCTTAGCCGCTTCAGCTTCAAGCACGATCGCCCGTTTGTTCCGTTCGGCCTTCATTTGTTTGTCCATCGCTTCTTGGATATCTACCGGCGGTCGGATATCGAGTACTTCCACCCGCTCGATCCGTACGCCCCATTTCTCCGTCGCTTCGTCCAACGCGGTCCGGATATCGGTCGAAATCTTCTCCCGACCAGACAATGTTTCGTCCAGCTCCATCTTACCGATAATTTGACGCAGCGTTGCGGTCGTAATGTTCCGAACCCCGTAGACAAAATCGGAGATGCCGTACGTCGCTTGCTCCGGATTCACCACTTGATAGAAGATGATCGTGTCGATCTGAACCTGAACGTTATCCTTGGTGATTACGGTTTGCGGAGGCACATTGGTTTGTTGAATCCGCAAATCATGATACGTACGCACCTGATCGATGACCGGGATCAGTACGTTAAGACCCGGCGTCAGCAAGCGGTTGAATTTACCGAGCCGTTCGACGACTCCCACCCGTTGCTGCGGTACGATTTTGACCGTCAATGAGATAAATACGACGACAACAACGACAATGACCGCAATAATTGCCCATTGCATTAAGAAATTTCCTCCCATCGTTCTACTTCGATAATTGTACTGCCTCGCTCCAGCACCCGGACCTTCTCGTCCCGGCCGATCGGGACAGTCGCCGTAGCGCTCCAAGAATCTCCCCCGACCTTCACGATGCCGTATTGCCCGGGTTCAATCGGTTCCACCACAATGCCTTGCTTCCCTACCAGTTCGGTACCGATATCCTTAAACCCTTTTGCTGCACGAAATTTTCTGGAGAGCGGTTTCGTAAATACCGTCAGGACCAAAGCGACCAGACAGCCCGCAACAACCTGCCAGAAATAGGCTTCGGGGGCCACCAAAGCCACGACTGCCGCAACCAGCGAACCGATGCAGAGCCATAGCAGGTAAAAAGTCATCGTCATCATCTCAAGCACCAATAAGATTCCGGCGACGATGAGCCAAATTGCCCACATTTCCATCCCCCTGTTGCACCACCTTTCAGCATTATAATTATGTATACGGTGAACATACCAAAAAGTATCAAGGAATGATATGGTTTTGCAAAAAAAGCACCCCAGCACATAGCTGGAATGCTTTGTGGATCCCCGAACGTGCTTGGGTATCGCCTAATTAACGGTATAAAGCCAACAACTGGAGGACAGCCGTTTTCGTGCCTGTTGCTTCTTCGTCCCCATAATTGAAGGACTGGACAACATAAAGCCGTTCAGCATCTTGCAGGGCCGCGGCGAAGCTTTTGACCTCCACCAGCGCCCCCTTCAGTTTAAGCCGAAATGACATCTCGTTGAACCCTGCCGAGTTGAAGTCGGCTTCATTCAGCAGTCCGGGATCGTCTATCGGCGTAGGTTCAGCTAGATCTGCGGACGGTTCGATGATCCCGTTCTCCTCGAAGACAACCTCCTGGATCCGCACCCCGGAGGACTTGGCCGCCTGTTCTAGATCAAGCAAAATCCCTTCCCGGTCGGGTTCGCCAGGTACGGCTGCCTCCCGTTTGGCAGCGTCGGCCGAAGCGTTCTCCGCCGCCAGATCCGCTCGCCGGGCCTCCACAATCGCCTGAGTCTTTTGCAGAAATAACCGTTTCTCCTCATGGTCGGACTCAAGGCTCACGGATTGTTCCACTTCCGGTCGGTAACCGAAGAAATAAAATGATCCCGCCGCCAGCATTACGAGGGCTGCAACCAGCATCCAGCGGGCTCCGGCAGATCCGAAGCTTTGTTCCGTCTTCATTCGCCGCCACCTGCCTGTTCCGCCGCTCCCGCTCCCGTTCCCAGCCGTAGTTCAAACGTTCCGATATATCCTTGCCCCGGCAGCTCCTTCACGGATTGAATCAGCTCTCCGCTAAGGTCCGGCTGTTCACGGAGCGCGGTTGAATAAGCGCTGGCCTGGCTCAAGCTGGTGAACAGGCAGGTCCAGATCAGTCCGGTCTCGCCATACTGAACCGTCTCGAGCGTACTGCCAGTAGGCAGCGGAGCTTCCAAGCTGCCGATCAGCGTCTTCACATCAGGCCTCTGTTCGCGCTGCTTCTCAATCAACTCGGCACCCGCGGCGCTGATTCCGGAGGAGCCCAAGCTCTGCAGCTCGCTTTGCAGCTCGGCCTGCTGCTGCTCCGTTTCAGCGATCGAGGTTTTCATGGCGGCAGTATTTTCCTGCATCCCCCAATACTCGTAACCGAGGAAGGCGCTGAGGGCAAGCCCGGCGAGCAGCAACAGGATGGGCAGAACGACTCCGGCCGATGCCTTACGGGGTTTGGGAGGGAGTAAATTGATGTCGATCATCGGCTTTCCGCTCCCTTCATCGCCAAGCCGAGGGCAATCGCATAACTGCCTTGGTCCGCCATTTCATGTCCCGCAAAATACGGAGATACATCCACTTCGGACACGCTCACCTGATCAAAAGCCCCCGACAGCTGCCGGGCGATCTCCGGCTTGTCCGGCGCCGCGCCGGCGATCACGATGCTTTGCACCCGTTCATGTCCTTCATGCAGCGTATATTCGTAGAAATTCATGATCCGGGTCACCGAGGATACGATCTCGCCATACCTCCACGTGTTCAGCTTGTCTCCGGACATCGGTTCCAGCGGAAAGGTGCGTACGAAATCAGGCAACCCGTGGTGATATGTATAGACTTCAGCTTCTTTCGCTTTGAAATTGATCGCCATTACATTACTGGATTCCCCAAGCAAACGCTGCTGCCGGAGAATCCGCGATAGTGCGATCGCGGCCAAATCGACCGCTTCCAGACGTAATCCGGCAAGCTCCAGCGATGTTACCAGCTCCTGAATGACCGGGTGGGGAACAGCCGCGACGAAGGTCAGCAAAACCTCCTCCTGATTCCGATCCTCCATCCAATGGTAGTCGATCACCGGATCCTCGAACGGCAAGCGGATGCTGCCTTCGATCTCCAGTTCGGTTACGCGGCGCTGCTGTCTTCTGCTTACCTTGGGAACGCGGAGCAAACGAATAAACGACTGAGAGGTGGGAGCGGCCAAGCGGACTTTCTTCCCGGTAAGTCCCCGGCGGTTCGCCCAGCGCTTCACCATATCGATTACCCCGGTCACATCGGGAACTCCGTCCTCGTTCAGTTCGGCATCTACCGGCAGCAAGCCGGCCCGTTCCACGGTACCCCGTTTGGGGTTGTATTTGACGTAACGGATGCCATCCTCGTCGATGGTAATTCCGATATGGGCCGGCCGTCGGCTTAGTAAAGGGGAATGACGTTTTGCAGATACCAATGGATGATCTCCTTTCCATACATGTAAACCACCAAGGTGCCGATCGCCAAAAAGGGACCAAACGCCAGCGTCTGGCCGCGGGTTCTGCGGCCTCGCGCCAGTTGCAGCAGTCCGGCGGCCGCGCCGGCCGCGCTGGCCAGAAACAAGGCCAGGAGCACGCCGGGAAAGCCGACGACCCAGCCGAAGACGGTCAGCAGCTTCACGTCGCCCATCCCCATCCCCTTCCCGGAGGTAAGGAGGGCGATCAGCAGCAGCAGACCGCCGCCGCCAAGCGCGCCCAGCGCTTGGCTCCCCAGCGGGACGCCGCCCGCCAGCGGGGCGGCTACGAGCAGCACGGCGCCGAAGCCGAGCACGGCGCCGTTGGGGATGATGTGCGCGGTCAGGTCGGTGACCGCGCACACCACGGCCAGGGCGGTCAGCAGCAGGCCGACCGCCCATTCGCCCGATGCACCGAACTTCAGGTGCATCAGCGCGAACAGCGCCGCCGTCGCGAGGGCGGCGGCGAGGTCTCCGGCCCGGCGCAGCCGGCCGGAGGCGGGGGCGGCAGCGGCGCTGGCGTCAGCCGCGCCGCCCGCAGGCTCGCCCGTGGCGGCCGCTTCGCGCGCCGCCGGGCCTGCGGCTTCGCCGCCGACGGCGCGGAGCAGCCCGCGCCGCGCGAGCAGCCGGCGCCCGTAGCGCGCCAGGGCCGGCCCCAAGGCCAGCCCGGCGATCAAATTCAGCGCCGTCAGGAGTACGTTGGCTTCCATTAAGGCACCTTTGTACCCGGTTTACTATTCTTCAAATCGGTTGCATTGAAGGTAATGGTATCACCACCTGTAACGACGAGCGTTACAACCGTTGCAGTACCTGTCGCTCCCAAGTTAACCGTTGTCGTATCGGCCAAGGTGTTCCCCGATTTCGGATCCGTTAGACCGCTTTGGATATACTTGTCTGCAACTAACTCAGACAACTTATGCGTGCCCGTGATCTCCCCATTATTCTTCGCAATTGATCGCAATCTCGCCGCCTCGTACAGCTGGTTCGCCGTCGCCGATCTGGCATTTGCCTTCGTGTCGTCCAGCAGCCCCGTAATTAATGGCACGGCGATAGCGGCAATGACGCCAATAATCACGATCACGGCTAGCAATTCAACGAGCGTGATCCCCTTCTCTTCCTTACGTAAACGTTGAAAACGTTGGATAAGTGCTATCATGATTAATTAACCTCCTTAAATAATTCGTAACTTTTGAGCCAAGATTAACTAATATTTCGATATAAGCTAAGCATCGGGATCATCACCGAGGCGATAATAAATCCAACCACGCCAGCCAGCAAAAGGATCATCACCGGCTCAATCAACTGCTTCAGCTTGTCCACGGTATTCTCCACGTCGCGTTCGTAGAAATCAGCTACTTTGCCCAACATCGTATCGATCGAGCCCGTCTCTTCGCCAACCCGGATCATCTGAGTCACCAACGGTGGAAATACCCACGACTGGCGCAGCGGCTCAGACAACGGCCGACCTTGGCGCAGCGAGGTCTGGCATTCCCGGAGCGTATCTCCGATGACTCGATTGCCAACCGCCTTCTCCACGATGGCCAGGGCTTGGAGCACCGGCACCGCACTGGCGAACAGCGAGGACAAGGTCCGCGTCAGTTGCGCGATTGCGCTTTTCCGATTCAGTATCCCAAACACAGGAGCCTTGAGCTTGAGATAATCCCAGGCATACGCTCCGCGCTCCCACTTTAGGAGTAGATAGACCGCAGCTACCGCCGCCAAGGCGATCAACAGCCAAACCATCCAATGTTGTTCCAGGCTGCGACTGAGCCCAAGCGTGAACTTCGTAATTGCCGGCAAGTCCCCGCCCAGTTGAGCGAACATCGCTTGAAAGCGCGGAATCATAAATTTCAGCAAAAAGATAATGACAAACACCGCCATCACGCTGACGATCATCGGATAGGTCATCGCTGACTTCACTTTTTCCCGCGTGACATGCGCTTTTTCAAAATACACGGCCAGCCGCTCCAACGTCTCCTCCATGCTGCCCGCCTCTTCACCTGCACGGATCATGTGCACGAAGATCGTCGGAAAGATCCGCGGGTACGCCGAGATCACCCCGGAGAACGTATTGCCTTTACGAAGCTCGGCTGCCACTTCAGCCAACGTCTTCTTCAGCGGTTTGCTTTCGGACTGCTCCGCCAGGATGGCGGTCGCCTCTACGATCGATATCCCCGCTTTGATCATCGTGGCGAATTGCCGGCAAAACACCACGAACTGTTCATTCTTGACCGGGCTGCCCAGGTAAAACTCTTTATTCCAAACGGTCTCCCGCTTTTCGCGCAGACCTGTTACAACGATTTGCTGTCTCTTCAGCTCGGCAAGCGCAGTGGGTCGATCCGGAGCTTGCAAGGCTCCTTTGCGTTGTTTCCCCACCCCATCCTTGCCCTGATATACGTACTGGGGCATCTGGCATCTGTCCTTCCGCTTCTCACATCTGTCTTAGCGCCACCCGTAAATTAGAGCGTGCTTTCCGTCAAGTACGGCCGGGCTGAGGCTTCATCCACTGCACCCAGCCTGAGCAGCTCGCGCAAGCTCATCTCCAGCGTGTGCATTCCAAGCTGGAAATTCGTTTGCATCACGCTTTTGATCTGGTGCACCTTCTCCGTACGGATCAGATTGCCGACCGCCGGCGGGTTCAGCAGCAACTCCGTCGTGCAAATGCGCCCTTTCCCACTGCGGGAAGGAAGCAGCCGCTGGGACAAGATCGCCAGCAGCACCGATGCGAGCTGAATCCGGATCTGCCCTTGTTGGGCCGGCGGAAAAGCGTCGATAATCCGATCGATTGTCTGCGGCGCATCGGCCGTATGTAAGGTGGCGAAGACGAGATGACCGGTTTCGGCCGCCGTGATCGCCGTCCGAATCGTTTCCGGATCACGCATCTCGCCAACTAGAATAATATCCGGGTCCTGGCGAAGCGCCGCCCGGAGGCCGCTGTCAAATGATACCGTATCCAGCCCCACTTCCCGTTGATTAATGATCGACTTATCATGTCGATGCAGATATTCGATCGGATCCTCCAACGTCACGATATGCTTGCGTTGCGTATGATTGATGTAGTCAATCAGGGAAGCCAGAGTGGTTGATTTCCCGCTTCCGGTCGGTCCGGTGACGAGGAACAGGCCTTGCGGCTTCTGGGCCAGCTTCAATAGCACGGACGGCAAATTTAACGTCTCGAAAGCGGGGATGGACGGCGAGATGACTCTTACCGCAATGCTGATCGAACCCCGCTGCCGGAATACATTGATCCGGAACCGGGAGATCCCAGGTACGCCGTAAGAGAAGTCCAGCTCCCCCTGATCCGTGAATTTCTTATACTGAGCCGGGCTCATTAACTCCTGTACGATCTGTTCCAGCGAAGACGGTGACAACAGCTCCTCACCCAGTGCTTGAAGCGTTCCATCGACACGCAGCACCGGCGGAGAGTTCACCGTCACATGCAAATCGGATGCTCCGGCGTTAAACGCTTGTTTTAGCAGTCCGTTAAACGTTTCGTCCGTTACGATAGGTTCTTGATTCATCGTTCTTCCTCTTCCACTTCGCGGATGATTTCCTGCAGGGTGGTTCTTCCCTCCAGCGCCTTCTGAATCCCGTCGGCAAACAACGTCGTCATCCCTTGCTCCTTCGCCATCTGGCGAAGTTCAGGGATTGAACTGCCGTCCACGATCGCCGAACGAAGATCATCGCTAATGAGCAGCGCTTCATGCACCGCCATCCGGCCGCGGTAGCCGGTTTTGCCGCAGGTGCCGCAGCCGGTGCCGCGGTATAGCTTGTCCGCTCCGATACCGAGCCGCTCCAGGTAGATCATTTCTTGCCGTTCTGGCGTATAGGCGGTTTTGCAGTCCGGGCAGATGCAGCGCACTAGCCGCTGGGCCACGATCCCAATCAATGAAGAGGCAATCAGATACGGTTCGATCCCCATGTCGCGCAACCGGACGACCGTACTCACCGCATCGTTGGTATGTAAGGTAGAGAATACGAGATGGCCGGTTAACGATGCGCGAATTGCAATTTCCGCCGTTTCCAGGTCACGGATTTCCCCTACCATGATGATGTTAGGATCTTGTCGCAGGATAGATCGAAGTCCTCTCGCAAACGTCAACCCTGCCGCCGGATGGACCTGCATTTGGTTCACGCCGTCCAGCATATATTCCACCGGATCCTCGACCGTAATGATATTCGTTTCCTCCCGGTTCAAGTGCTGCAGAGCCGAATACAAGGTTGTTGTCTTCCCGCTCCCCGTCGGTCCGGTCAACAGGACCATGCCGTGTTGCTTTTCGATCATACGCTGGAACAGGTTTAACGTAGGCTCCGTCATGCCCAGCTTGTCCAATCCCTTTACGCCTTCGGCAAGATCGAGCAGCCGCATGACGATTTTTTCCCCATGGACGGTCGGTAGGGAGGACAAACGAATATCGATGGGTTTGCCGTCCACCAGCATCTTGATCCGCCCGTCCTGCGGCAGCCGCCGTTCGGCGATATTTAAGTTACCCAATATCTTGAGTCTGGCGATAATCACGCCTTGCATCGACTTTGGAACGGTCCGCTCGTTGCGAAGCTGTCCGTCAATCCGGTAGCGGATGGCCAGCTGCGTATCCATCGGGTCAACGTGGATGTCGCTGGCGCCAAGGCGCACTGCTTGCTCAATCATTTGCTGCACCAGCCGGACCACGGGCGAATCCTCGCCTAAAATCACTGAATCTTCTACGTCAATTTGCGCGATGCCGGTTCCGAGATCCTTGATCATCTCGTTCATGGAATCCTGCAGACCATAGAGACGAGCAATTCCCCGCTGCAGCTCCCCTCGTGAAATAATCGCAGGTTCGATCGTGAACCCCGTGCTCATTCGAAGATCGTCGATCACAAACAAATCCAAAGGGTCAGCCATGGCGACCATCAGTTTACGTCCGTCTGCGCGGATTGGCAGAACTTGATAACGTCTGGCCATCTGCTCCGGAATGACCTGGCTTAATTTGGCGTCGATTTGAAACCTAGACAACGTAACATGCGGGATGCCAAGCTGAAACTCCAATACCTCGATGAGCTGGTGTTCCGTCAAGACGCCTTGCGCCAACAACACGTCGCCAAGTTTCTTCTTGGTACGCTGCTGTTCCTCCAAAGCGATTTGCAACTGCTGTTCCGTAATGATTCCGGATTCCAGTAGAAGTTCACCCAACCTTTTTTTGATCGTGTACATGGTTCACCTCATCACTGTTGGTATTTTTATGAGAGTCTGTGCGTGCATGTGCTGAAAAACAAGCTGTTCCGAGGTTAGTTCCAAAGGCCTATTCTACTACGTTCGGGTCATTTGATAGATTACACGAGGAAAATTTATGTATTCTTAATTTCATAACGATTATATACCTTTCACAAAAACGATGCTATCATTTTTATAGTAAAATATACCTAGAATACATAGCTCGACAGGACTCTCCATCGACTAACAAGACTCAACATTTTTTTATATCGTTTGAAAGCGAGTGGATTGTCATGAAATTCGCCTTAAACCCAAAAAAATCTCCCCTTCGGCATACCATCGCGCGGGAAGACGGTCTGACGTTGCTAGAAGTAGCCCTTGCGCTAGTGATTCTCTCTATCGTCAGCTTATATTTTCTATCCTATTTCACGAACAGCACTACGCAGAGCAAGCTTACGAACCAACGCCTGTCTGCGACCCATTTGGCCAACGCCCGTCTCCACGAGATTCAGGACATGGAGTTTACGGTGCTGCAAACCTGGGCCAACCGCCCCCCGGGTGCGCTGCCTAATGCGACGAAGGACATCTACCTCCTGACGACCGAGATCAGTGACCGCAATTCGAAATACGCTTCCAATCCCGACATTCTGTACATCACCGTAACGGCCTATTGGCAGCCCGATCCGTCCCAAGGAGCCGGCAAGTATAGACATAAAGTTTCAATTACCGGTGCCGTCAAGAAGAACTACGCTGCCGCTTCTACGGGAGGAATCACACCATGAGGAGACGCTTCAGGATGATGCATCGAGAAGACGGGATCACCTTGGTGGAGCTGCTAGCGGCATTGGCTTTATCCGGTCTCTTGGTCATTTTGGTGTCAACCGTATTGACCACGTCGTTGTTCGCCTTTGGACGAGTCAACCATGAAACACAGCTGCGGAATAAGGCGATTACGTTGAGTTCCACGCTCCAGGCCAAACTGAAAAATGCCGTGGCGGTCTCAAGCTCCGGATCTGGATCCGGAGGCAGCTTTACCCAATTTCAGGCCGATGTGGTTACCGACGCGTTATCGGAGGCAACCCAGACAATCCGTATCCAACTGAATGGCGGGCAACTTCTCCTGGATGGGGTTCGCTTCAGCGATGAAACATTGGATTTAACCGGCACCACGTTCTCCAAGGGAAGCAACGATTTACTTCTGAACCTGCGGGTTGCACTAAAGAATGAGCCTAAGGTGGAACCGATCTATCTATTCGTTTCGATAAAACTTGTATCGTGAGGTGCGTAGGGATGAATGGACGTAGGCAAGCGGCTTTCCGACAAGAGCAAGGTTATGCCTTGATTTCTGTATTGCTTCTGGTTGCCCTGCTGCTCGTGATCGGCACGCTAGTTATGCAGTCGGTGACGAACTCCCAAGGCATGGTGAACATCTCCGAAGATATCGTCTCCGCCCAAGCTGACGGCGAAACGAAGTTGCTGATCAAGCTTTCTGAACTTAGAACCGCCATCATGGCGCTGAAGAATAAAGATAAGGTTACGTTGGACGATGTCAAAGCTGCCGCCACTCCTTATGTAGAGTCAGGTACGGTAACCTTGGATAAGGCGAACCAACGATATGTCGCGATTGTCAAAGCCGACGGAGTGTCGGACAAAATAACCCAAACCTTCCGGCGGAAGGTGGAGATTACGCTCTCCTTCACTCCCGGCGATCCTTCCCCGGGAACCGGAACCGGCGGGTATGCCGTGGTTAGCTTTGGAGCAATGGCGTTGAACGGAACGACGATTAATGGCAACGTCTATTCGGCAGGCGCTGTCGCCAACAATCAGTCCAAAATCAACGGAGTTCTCGTATCCCCAACCCTACCGGGCGGATCGAGCTTAACACCACCCAGCCGTCTGGAGATAACCTCCATCGTGAATCAGATTGATAAGGAGTTGAAGACGACCAAGTCGGCCCTCTTCTCCACTCCAGTTACACCGCTGGATTTCGAGGTCAAAGCGAATACCAAATATACCAAGTCAACCGTCTTGAATTCGATCAAATTAATGTCCAATGTCACTCTAACGGTAGAAGGTGATCTTTGGGTGAATGGTGAGGTAACGATGGAAGCTAACTCGTCGATTGTTACCAGCGGGATCATCTACATTAGCGGAAACTTGATAATTAGTGGGGGTACGAGTTCCAAACTGCAGGCTAACCTCATTAAAGTAAACGGGACCACCAACTTTAACAGCGACCCAACGGTGAACATCACCGGAGATTTCTACGGAAGCACATTCAATACAGGCGGTACCCTGCTGGCAAAAAACATCTATTTGACGGGAACGATGAACGGAAACTTGAATGGCATCAATCAATTTGCGTTGTTCGCTGCAGGTTCCGTAACACTGAACAACGGGAATTCCCCTTCGACCTTAACGGGCAGTGTGTATGCGAACGGCGCACTTACAATCAACGGGAACGACAAAGTCACCATTAACGGCATCGCCTCTCCCCCCGCTCCCCCCCAGAAGCCGTCGGAGATCAAGTTTGAGGAGAAGAACGTTGTGATCAACTGATCGTTCTCGCTGCGGTAACACACTTTATGCCCTGAAATAGCGCACCGGAGCGCTTGAGCTACTCTAACGGACTCCAACGCCGTTATTTCGGGATAACAGCCAGCTATAAACATGTAACGGACCCCACAGACCTTATTTGGCGTTTTTGAGCAGCATGTGCGGTATTTTCGGCCAAATAACGGCTCTACGGTCCGTTAGAATTTGAACCGGCCCCATTTGGGGCAAATAAGGTCTCTCAGGTCCGTTAGAGTGACCATTAGCACGTGATGAGCCGATGAGCCTGAGGCAGCGCACAAACAAACCGGCCGCAACTGCGAGCCGGTTTGTTCTCTGCGATTTATTTCAAAGACTCCGCGATTCGGATCAATTCGCTCTCTTCCAATCCTTTGGCGACCAAATCAAACATCACGCCATCCGTTTCCCAAGCGATCGAGTTCCCATTCACGATAACGGCATCTACACCACCGATTTGGGTCTGCTTCACCGCACCTTCCGTAGAGCTGGCATAAGCGGTTTCTTCATCGGCCATCCGCTGCTGAATGTAAATTTCATTTCCAGTACCCGATTTGGCAAAATACAAACTGATGTATTTCGGACTCGCGGTCCCCTGCTCATCGAGATACTGTTCGGCCCGGTTGAAGGCGTAACCTTTCGGCAAGAACTCCGGCATTTTCACCTGGAATGCGGTGTGTTGGCTTAAGGCTTCCGGATCGGTCAATGTAAGGATCCCTTCCTTCACCTCTGCATCTGCTTGAGCCTTGGTTATGATCTCATTGTTGGTGAATCCGGCAATCTCCTCGCCATCCGCTGTATACAACGTCCCTGTATGGGAGTTCACCTCATGAACGGGTTTGCCGTCCTTCGTGAACACCTTACCCTGCAAAACTTCCGGCAACGAGGTTGATGCCTCGTCCGAAGGAGAATCAACCTGATAAACGGTAATATGTCCTAAGGTTACGGTGGAGATGATCCGGTCCAGAATTCCGCTGGCAAACGACGAAGGTGCAAATCCAATTCCGATCACCAAGGCTAGCGCCGCGGCAAAGGCCACCCCTCCGGCAAGCTTGCGGCCCGTCAAGCCACGGGCGGCGCCGCGAGCAGAAGTATGGTTCGTGATCCGCTCTTTTACCGCCTCTTTATGGGCTCCCGCACCCAGTTCGGCAGCGGCAAGCGCTCCTCCGAAAGCTACCAACTCGGCGTACTCTCCGGGCTGGTTCACGGGAACTTCACGCCCTTCCAGCAGGGCATCCAAATCAGCTTCAAAACGGCGGCATTGTTCTGAGTTATCCATCTCTATCCTTCCTTTCAAGTTCCAACTTTAATTTCTTTGTGGCGCGAAACAACATCACCCCGACATGGCTTTCGCTTAAGTCTGTGAATTCGGCGATTTGAACATTCTTCAGACCGGCACCGAATTTGAGGGCAATCACATGTCGTTCCAGGGGTTTTAACATCTGCAAGGCTCGACTCATTTCCGTCTCCGCTTCCCGGACGAGAGTCCGGTCCTCCGGCCTTTGCTCTCGGGATGGCGACTCTTTAAACAGATCCAGGGAATACCACTTCCGTCTCTGCTGCTTGCGGTAATAATCATTTACCGTATTGCGGGCTATCGCGATCAGCCATACCTCAATCGGGGAACGGTCTGCTCGGAAGGTGCCGTAACGGGTCCAACCCTTCTCGAAGACCTGACTGGTTAAATCCTCTGCCGTATAGTCGCAGTCCACCCGGAAGCGAATATATTTGAAGATTCGGGTATAGTAGGTTTCGAAAATCACTTCGAATCCCGTATCGGCCGTTACCGCTGTTGTCTGCTCTACTTGATCTCGCTTGTCCTGCTTCTTAACGGATGGAAACAGCGCGCGCTGCTGCAGCATGTTCCTTCCCCTCCTTTCTCCAAGGGACGGATTTCTTGGGGCCACTTCCTCCGCGCGGCAGGATGCCGCCTCCAAGCCATCCGCATGTTAATACGTTTAAGGCACGGGAATCATTACACTTGCCCACAAAAAGAACCGCCAGGCCTACGCCCAGCGGTTCAGATTCCTATACATTGCTTTATGTTACGCAGTTACGACGTCCAAATCCACGTCGCGTTTGAACGTCTCGGTGTCGTTCTCGCCGAGGATCTTGCCGGTGATTACGCCGGCCGTGATCGAGTCGTTGACGTTCAGGGCGGTCCGGCCCATGTCGATCAACGGTTCAACGGAGATCAAGAGACCCGCCAACGCGACCGGTAGATTCATCGTCGACAGAACGATCAGCGAAGCAAACGTCGCTCCGCCGCCGACGCCGGCGACCCCAAACGAACTTATTACAACAACCAGGATCAACGTCAAGATGAAGTCCCAGCTCATCGGGTTGATTCCTACGGTTGGGGCGATCATAACGGCCAGCATCGCCGGATAAATCCCGGCGCAACCGTTTTGCCCAATCGTTGCACCAAACGAAGCCGACAAGTTGGCGATCCCTTCCGGTACGCCTAAACGTTTCGTCTGTGTTTCCACATTCAGCGGAATCGTTGCGGCACTCGAACGCGAGGTGAATGCAAACACCAGCGTCGGGAGCACCTTACGCACGTATTGAATCGGATTGTACCCAAATGCAGCCAACAGGATCAGGTGAATGATAAACATCACGATCAAGGCCACATAGGAAGCACCAACGAACTTGATCAGCTTCAAAATCTCTTCCGCATTGGTTGTGGCCGCGACGTTCGTAATCAACGCCAAAATGCCGTAAGGTGTCAAACGCAGTACCAGCGTAACGATCCGCATCACGACGGCATAGACCGCTTCAACCACTTTGCGGAACGTATCTGCCTGCTCCGGCTTCTTCTTATCCAACCCAAGCACCGCTACCCCGATAAACGCTGAGAAAATCACGACAGCCAAGGTCGATGTGCTACGCGCGCCCGTCATATCCGCAAACGGATTGGTCGGAATGAAGTCCAGCACTTGCTGCGGAATCGTCTTGTCTTCCACCGTGCCAAGCCGTTCTTCAAGCGCCGTCCCGCGCGCCTGTTCCCGTTCGCCCGCCTGGATTTCGATCGCCTTAAGATCGAAGCTCAAGCTGGTCACGATACTGACGCTCGCTGCGATTGCCGTCGTAATCAACAGCACCGCAATGATCAGTCCGCTCATTTTGCCCAGATTCTGCTTGCCTTTCAGGTTCATGATCGCTGAGATGATCGATACCATGATCAGCGGAATCACGACCATCTGCAGCAGCCCTACATAACCACGGCCGGCCAGATTAAACCAGTCGGTTGACTTCGCAATAACCTCCGAGCCTGCCCCATAGGACAACTGCAAAATAACGCCGAACACCAGCCCAAGGCCCAGCCCGGTAAATACCCGTTTTGTAAAAGAAACGTGCTTCTTCTGCATCCAAATCAGAACGCCGATCAGCACCAGCATGACAGCTACATTAATGATGATACGCAAGGTATCCATACCCAGATCTCCCCCTGAAAAATAATACATCCATTCGTCCTCGCACCAAGGTAGGTTAACGCCCAGATGCGATTTACAAATCGTATAATATCACATATACGAGTATTTTGATAGGATTAATTTTTACAGGGCTTGTCATGTACTTGAAGAAATTCCAGCTTCTCGTATAAGGCCGTAAACCCGCGGCCATACCATACAGAGAGTTCGTTCTTAACGGCCGAGTTCTAACGTTTGCACTTCAATATTCGGTAAATATTTAACGTTTATAGCTTAGTTTATGTTAAATTAGTTGGATTAGCTTAAGTTTTACCCCATAAATCAGCATGATTAGGCCGAAATAGGAAGTATTAATAAGAAATCCAGAGATAATCTGGAGTATTGCTGAAATAACGTCTAATTTTCCCTGATTTCATTTGTGCAAACGTTTTAATTATCTCATTAGGTCAGGTATGATAGTGAAATAAAGGAAAGATTGAGAAAGGAAGATGATCCATGCAAACCACAGGCCTTCTCAGGCGTACGAAGCTGCGGCGGATTGGAAGCGCTGTCCTCATCCTGCTGTTGCTGGCGGGCTGCACCGGAACGCCAGATGGGAACGGCACTGCCGCAAAACCAAAGGACAACAACGCAGGAACAAAGGCTGATTCTAGTCATAATTCGGGTGGGAGCGCAAAAGCCGTTACGGCCGATGCCGTAGATCCCCAGCCGTCAACGGTGTTCTATGAAGTCTTCGTCCGTTCCTTTGCCGATTCGAACGGCGACGGCATCGGAGACTTCAAAGGCTTGACTCACAAACTCGACTACTTGAACGACGGAAACCCGGATACCGACTCCGATCTGGGCATTGGCGGGATTTGGCTGATGCCGATTAATCCTTCGCCAAGTTACCACGGTTATGATGTGACCGACTATCGGGAGATCAACCCGGACTATGGTACATTGGACGACTTTCGCGAATTTCTGAATGAGGCGCATAAACGCGGGATCAAGGTCATCATGGACCTGGTCGTCAACCATACCAGCAAGGAGCACCCTTGGTTCAAGGAAGCGGCCGCTGAAAAGTCCAGTAGCTATCGGGATTGGTACGTTTGGGCCGAGGATAGCGGGCGGGCCACGTCCGGCTCCAGCGCCGCAGGAAGCGGCAACCCTTGGCATAGCGTACGGGGTGACCACTATCTAGGGATATTCTGGGAAGGGATGCCCGATCTCAATTTTGATAACCCGGAAGTACGGAAAGAAATGACCGAGACCGGTCAATTTTGGCTGGAGCAAGGGGTAGACGGATTCCGTCTGGATGCGGCAAAACATATCTACGAGGATCTGCAGACGGATAAAAGTCAAGCAACCACGGATAAGAACGTCGCCTGGTGGCAGGAATTCCGCAGCGGGCTGAAAGAAGTCAAGCCAGACGCCTACCTCGTGGGTGAGGTATGGGATCCTTCGGCAGCGTTGATCGCCTCCTACCTGGATGGGGCGCTGGATTCCGGGTTTAACTTTAGCTTGGCCGAAACGATCCTCAGCAGCGTCAAGAATGAGAAGGATGCGAATATCCCCTTCACGCTGGAGCGATCGTATAAGCTCTACGGCGAGAAATCCGGCGGAAATTTCGTCGATGCTACGTTCCTGACCAACCATGATCAGAACCGGGTCATGACCCAGCTGGAAGGCGATTTACCCCATGCGAAGATGGCGGCAAGCCTATTGCTGACACTTCCCGGCAACCCGTTTATTTATTACGGCGAGGAAATCGGCATGTATGGCGCAAAGCCAGATGAGCTGATCCGCGAGCCGATGCGTTGGACACAAGACGACAGCGACGGGCAGACGACCTGGGAAACCGCGGTGAACAATGCCGGCAAGAAAGCACTTAGCGTGAAGGAGCAAATCATTGACCCTGCTTCGCTGCTATCGCATTACCGCAAGCTGATTCAGATCCGGAATGAGTTTCCCGCGCTTAAAGACGGAGCCATTCTGGAATATGAAACGGACCAGCCGGGCATTACGGCCTTTGTGCGCGCCACGAAGGACCAGGCCGTACTCGTTGTCCACAACCTGACCGGCGGCAAACTTACCTTCACATTGAATTCGAATCAAGCGGACGGCAAGAGCTTCGCTAAGCTGCTGGCTGAAACAAGCGAAGGAGCCGAGCTTAGCGGGAACATGCTAGTAATACCAGCATATTCGACGGCCATTTTGGAATAAAGCTCGTCGCTGCACCTGAGTCCGTTAGCAGCCCGCCATAATAAAAACGCTCCGGCGGAAGGAAGTCTAGGCATCCTTCAACGCCGGAGCGTTTGTTATAAACGAAATTGTCAGTGGCTCCCCGCGCTCTCCACCTGAAACGCACTTAGCGACCGCTGCAGCTGCGCCGCCAGCTCCTCCAGCCGCGCCGACAGATCAACCAATCCGGCACTGACCCGATGCTGTTCCTGTGACATGGAAGCAACCTCCTCAGTGGAGGCATTCGTTTGTTCCACAACAGAACTGACCGTATCCACAAAGTCATTCAGGATCGATTGCGAATGCAGCAGCTCCTGTACGGAGGCGGACGAACTCCGAATCTCCGTTACAAAACGCTCCATCTCCCCCTTAACGTTCTGGAAGATACCCGCCGCCTCTTTCACGGCTTCCGTTTGCGCGGCAAACAGCGGGGAAATGCCCGTGAGCACCTCGACGGTTTGTCCGATCGCCTCCTGGATCTCCTCGGTGATCGCCGATACGGTTTGGATCGATTCCCCCGAAGCCGCGGCCAACTCCCGAATTTCTCCGGCGATGACCATAAACCCTTTGCCGGCAGTTCCCGCCCGGGACGCTTCGATCGAAGCGTTAAGGGACAATATATTCGTCTGCTTCGTCATCTCCACCATCGGGGCGAGGATCGACCGAATCGAGTGTGTGCTCCGGCTCAGCTTGTCCGAATTTTCCTCCAACAAGGCCGTCATACGCGCCACCGATTCGGTTTTCTCCACCAGTTGCTCCATGTACGCTTCCCCTCGTTGGCTCACGTCGATGACGCGGCCTGCCGATTCGTCCATCGCCGTGTTAAGCTGAGCTACGCGGCCCATTTGATCGCCGATCCGCTCTGCCGTCTCGGTTCCCTTCTCCGCTTCTGCAGCAAGACTCTCCGCCCCGGCTGCAATTTCTCCCGTCGCTTGCGCAATTTCAGCAGCGGTTTGCGAAGTCTCGCGCGAGGCTCTCGTCAGATTCTCTGCCGTCGTCAGCAATTCCACTGCAGACACGTTTGTTTGATTCACCAGCCGAGAAATTTGCTCCAGCATCCGGTTAAAGCTGTGGCCCAACCGTCCGATTTCATCTCGCCCCTTGAAATGGGTGCGAACCTGCAAATTCCCGCGTTCGCCTTCCTCCATCAACCGGCAGAGCTTCTCCAAAGGCCGGCCGACCATGCGCACCAGCAAGTATCCGATCAGCGCCGCAACCACCACGGCACCCAATAAAACAAATCCCATCACCACCAGCAGCCGATCGGCCGCGCTCAGAAAATCGCTCTCCGGAGCGTACCCGACAATACGCCAGTCTACGGTTTGCAAGGGTCTATACACAACCAGCTGCTGAACCCCTTGCTCGTCGGCGGCCTGGAACGAACTCTTCCCTGATTCTGCCCGTTTCGGATCTACCTTGATCACGGATTCCGTCTCCAGCAGGGCTTGATCCGCTGCATGGACAATGCGGTTATCCGCAGTAAGCACCCGAACCTGTCCGGTCTTTCCGATTTGCAGATTGCCCAGAATGTCCCCCAACGCCTGCGCTTTAATCTCAAACAGCAGGACGTACTCCGCCTCCGGATGATTCATGTTCCGCAGCAATCGCGCCATCGTAACCGTCGGTTCGGTGTAGGCGTCAAAGAACCCCTTCTGCAGCGCCGGGAACCATACAGGTTCGCCTTCAGCTTCCAGCACCGATTTCACCCGGCCTTGCACCACTTCGTCCGTACGAACCGAGCTGACTCCCGATGACTTATACGATTTCACGTCTTCCAGGCCTTTGGTGACCAAACGCACCCCTTGAAGGCGTTCGTCTGCCCCCTTCAACGCATCGAGCTTCTTGCGAATTCGATCTTCGGCTTGCGTTTTGGCGACCGTCCCGATCCCCGGTTGGTTGACCGTCTCCAAATCGCTCCGCAACGTCTGATCGACGGCTAACTGCCGCGAGGACGCCTCATACTGGTCAAGCAGGAAATCAAGCTTGTCCGCCGCCTGCTCCACCGCCTGGGCGGAAGCCGACGCCACCTGCTCACGGATAATCTCCCGCGACGCCCGGTAGGAGCTGAATCCAAGTACTCCTGACAACACGACAACAGCAGCAAATACAATCACAAACAACTTAAAGCCCACGGAATTCCAACGCCACTGACCGCGAAGCTTCTTCATACCCGCATCCCCTTTTTCATTATGTATAAAAGAAAGGGTATAGCCCATGACTGTGGCTATACCCAGATGTCTTGCATCCCTAAAGCTTTATCCCTTGCTGGCGCCCGAAGTTAAGCCGTCAACAAGCAACCGCTGCAGGAACATGAACAGGATCGTGATCGGCAGTGCGATCAGAACCGCTCCTGCGGCAAACAAGGTAAAGTTACTATTTTGGTTACTGCTGACCATATCCCACATGCCGACTGCCAACGTCCAATTCTCCTTCGTCCGCAATACGAGCCGGGCAAAGATGAAGTCAACCCATGGACCCACAAACTGGGTCAACGCCATGTACGTCAGCATGGGTCTAGACAGCGGGAGAATGATTCGCCGGAAAATCAAGAAGTTGCTGGCGCCGTCAATTCGCGCCGCCTCATCCAGCGATCGCGGGATCGTATCGAGGAAGCCCTTGGCGATAAACGTCCCCCCGAGTGGCGCCCCCGCTGCATACACGATAATCAGGGCAATATGCGTATCGAGCAACTGTAGTTCCCGCAGTAGCAGGTAAATGGCGATCATGCTCATGAAGCCCGGGAACATCCCCAGAACAAGCATGCCGGATAACGCCGTTTTGCGCCCACGGAACCGGAACCGGGATAACGCATAGCTGGTGAGCAACGTCAGCAGCACGCCCAGGAGCATGGAGAATACGGCGATTTTCAGCGTATTCAAGTACCAGGTACCGAACAAATAAGTTTTCGACGTGAACAGTTCGGTATAATGGTCAAGCGTAAACTTCTCCGGGATCAATGTTTTGCTATACAGCGATTTACCCGGCCGCAAAGAACCGAAGACGACCCATAGCACCGGGTAAACGGCGGCAATGCTCAGCATAACCAGCACAATATAACTGGCGCCTAGGCGAATCGCGTTTCGTATTTTCCGTCCGCTCATTGGATCATATCCTCCTCTTTAAACGACTTGGTTCTGCGGTAGTTATAAATCGAGAACGAAGCGATAATGATGAAAATAATGATCCCGATAGCAGAGGCCATGTTGTATTTGTTTTGGTTCAGCGTCAGTTTGTAGAGCCATGTTACCAGAAGGTCGGTGGCCCCGGCATACTGATAATCGCCTTTAACCGGATCGCCGCCCGTCAACAGGAAGATGGCGTTAAAGTTGTTGATATTACCGGCAAACTGAGTAATGAGTGTTGGCGCGGTTGTGAACAGGATCATCGGCAGCGTCACGATTCTGAACTTCTGATATCCGGTAGCTCCGTCCACTTCAGCCGCTTCGTACAGATCCTTCGGAATCGTGGTCAGTACACCCAGGATCAACAACATGGAGACCGGAATCCCCACCCACATATTAACGACGATAACCGTCACTTTCGCCCAGAACGGATCGGTCAGCCACGGTAACCCGCCTAACCCGAAATAGCCGAGATATTGGTTAATCGGGCCAAATTGGCCGTTAAACATATTTCTCATGACAAGCAGCGAAATCAGCTGCGGAATGGCGTAAGGAAGAATTAAAATCGTTCTCCATAACCCCTTAAAGCGAATGCCCCTCTGATTGATAAGCAAGGCCACAAGCAACCCGCCAAAATAAGTCGTTACCGTTGACAAAATCGCCCAGATAATCGTCCAGGTCAAAACACCGTAGAAGGTATGGCTCCAGGTTTTGAGCGCTACCAGATTCTTAAACGTTCCGAATCCCACCCAATCGACCAGCATGGCCGGCGGAATGTGCTTCGGCGCCGAATAGTTGGTGAACGCTAGAAGGATCATGAAAATGATCGGCATGACGGTAAAGAATAAAATACCGACAGCAGGAATACTCAAAAATGCGACCGCAAATTTATAGTCCAATACATAACGTACCGATTGCTTAAAGTTATTCGGTTTCTTGCCATTCTCGCGTTCCAACCCGATTTTGCGGGCATCCCGAACGTTCATGACATACACGAGAATAAAAATCGCCACAAACAGCAGCGTAATCAAACTTTGAATCATGATGAAAATGGAGTGATCCCAATCCCCGTTCATATTCGCCCCGGTTCTTGGTGTTTCCCCAAGCGTGACGATTCCCCAAACTGCATATCCTAAGTTTCCAATGAAATAAATAACGCTAAAAGCTTCAAATAGGACGAGGAGCAACCCTTTGATATATTGCCGATTATATAGTTGTCCAAGACCCATGCACAGTATCGACAAAATCGTCGCCCGATCCCGGTGTTGGTGTCGGTCCATTTCCCTTCCTTCTCCTCTCCCTTGGGAAATTAAGGATGACCCGCCGCTATAAGCGGCGGGCTCAACCTTTCCTCACTGGGTGAAAGTAAGTTCTGACTTACTCAGCTGCCCCGCTGTTCAAATCTTTAATTTGCTTGATTGCACTTTCCATAGCTTGTTTCGGATCCGCATTATTATTCCAGATTTCCGGGAACGCTGCGTTTACAGGAGACCAAACGTTAGACATTTCCGGAATGGAAGGCATTGGCTGAGAGTTTTTCGCTTGCTCAGCAAAAGCCGATACGTAAGGATCGTTTTTGATTTGATCGCTTTCCAGCGCTTCAAGGTTCGTTGGAACTGCGCCGACTTTCTCGTTCAATAGAAGTTGAGCATCTTTCGAAGAAGCAAAGTTTGCGAACAATTTTGCTGCATTCGGATATTTCGTAAAGGAGTTAACAACCCAAACTTTGATCCCAGAGAACGTGATCGCCGTTTTACCGTTAATGGTCGGATACGGAGCCAGACCCAAGTTGTCACCGAGAGCCGCTTTGTATCCTGCCAACTCCCAAGGACCGTTGATGTCCATTGCAACGTCGCCTTCGTTAAACAAGCTGCGTTTGATGTCCGGATTGATGTCGCCGCTGTTGATAGGAAGAGCTGCCTTCAAGCTTTGGAACACTTTCAAGCTTTCAATTGCACCTTCACTTGCCAACCCGATGTCGTCCGGGTTTGTACCGTTGTCGCCAAACAGGTAACCGCCGTTGCTGGCAATAAACGGATAGTTGAAGTACATGTTGCCGACTTCCCACATAATCCCGTATTTGTTTTTGGATTTATCCGTGAACGTTTTGCTAAATTCCAGAACGTCTTTGAAATCCTTAGGTGCTTCTGGAAGGATCGATTTATTGTAATACAAAGCCATCGTTTCCGCTGCTCTCGGGTAACCGTACAGCAAGCCGTCATAGGTAGCACCTTGAATGGAGGCTTCCGTATTGTTTTTCGTTGTTTCTTCTGCAAACGCATCGTTTGGCAAAATCAGACCGGAGGTTGCTGCATTACCCAAGTGATCGTGAGGCACGATCAGAACGTCGGCGGCGAGGCCGGATGGTCCGTCTTGCGTCAATTTACCGATTTGATCGGTAGGAGCTACTTCTTCGATCTTTACATTTACGCCGTATTTCTCAGTAAATTGCTTGGCGATTTCGTCTGTAAATACTTTCTCTTCTTTACTTTCCCAAATGACCAGTTCCGCGCCATCTTCCGGAACGATCGAGTCTGCGGAAGCATTGTTGCCGGTTCCCGTATTTCCAGTGTTTTCGGCTTGATTCGCCGGAGCGTTCGCACTTCCGTTGTTGCCGCCGTTATTGCTTGATCCGCAAGCTGTGATGGAAATAACCAAGGACAGCGCCGCTACCAAGGTCAATGCCTTTTTGAACTTCATTACAATAACCCCTCCTAAATATGATATAGACGTTTTTGCGCAAACGTTTTCAGAAAATACCTGAAACTATTGGATAGTTGTCTTTTCTCGCCTCGATAGTTTAGTATTTCCCGCCCGAAAGCGCTTTATCCATGTAACACATCATACATCATGCCGCAGAACTTGTAAAAACGTTTGCACAGAGCTTAAATAGGGGTAAATCATTTCATATCTCTTCATTTCTTTTATTTACTCCGTAATTCGCATATTTTACTTATTCACGAGTTTGCCATACGTTAGCAGATGTGGCATGTTTGTGCGTTTTTTCTCTATGTATCAAGCTCTAATCGGTACTTCTCGTCCCGAATAGCGCTTGCTCTCGCTCGAAATAATTACAGCTCCCCTTCTATCTTGTGCAATGGTTTGAACAGTGTTATAATCCGGATCAATGAGAGCAATACTAGCTTTGCCGCTTGGTTCAATAATTCGAAGGCGCTGTTATCGAAAGGTACATCCTCGGCCCGTTACTCGGCTTGGATGTGCTTTTTTTGCTTATGAAACAAGCCGGCCCGGTACGGGATCTGGCGGACGAAGCGATCCATTAACGATTCTAGGAGGGAATTACTATGTTACTCGAAGCGGTGTATCACCGTCCCAAACTCAATTGGACTTATGCTTACGACAACAAGACACTCCATCTACGCCTGCGGGCCAAGAAAAACGATCTCACCGAAGTTTACGCTTTTGTTGGGGATAAATACATGTGGGATCAAAGCAAAGAGTTGATTCCGATGACCCTCATGATTAGCGATGAGATGTTCGATTATTGGGAATGCTCGTATCAGCCGCCGCTGCGCCGGACGAGATACGGCTTTCTGCTGAAATCCGGCGACAAGCAAATCTGGATGACGGAAAGCGAATTTACAAAGGAACGCCCTGCCGGTCCGGAACGGCTGTTCGAATTCCCGTTCATCAATCCAATCGACGTGTTTACACCACCGGCTTGGGTGAAGGACGCCATCTTCTATCAAATCTTCCCGGAGCGCTTCGCTAATGGGGATCCAAACAATGATCCGAAGGGGGTATTGCCTTGGGGTGGCAAGCCAGAACGCGATAACTTCTTCGGCGGGGATCTGCAAGGCGTGATCGATCATCTCGACCATCTAAGTGAACTTGGAATTACGGGCATCTATTTCACCCCGTTGTTCGAGGCCACAACCAACCATAAATACGATACCGCCGACTATATGAAGATCGACCCTCATTTTGGCGATATCGCTACGATCAAGAAGCTGGTTCAAGCCTGCCACGAGCGTGGGATCAAGGTGCTGTTCGACGCCGTATTTAACCACTCGGGCAAGACGTTTGCTCCGTTCGTCGACGTCATGGAAAAAGGCGAAAAGTCCCGCTACAAAGACTGGTTCTACGTGCGTGAATATCCGCTGCAAGTGAAGAATGGCGTACCAACCTACGACACGTTTGCATTCGAACCGCTGATGCCGAAGCTAAACACCGAGAATCCGGAAGTCAAAGAATACTTGTTGAAAGTCGCGGAATTTTGGATCAAGGAGATCGGGATCGATGGCTGGCGGTTGGATGTCGCCAACGAAGTGGACCATGCCTTCTGGCGTGATTTCCGCAAAACAGTGAAGGCCGCCAACCCGGAGGCCTACATCTTAGGGGAGATCTGGCATGAGTCGTCGGGCTGGCTGCAAGGCGACCAATTCGACGCCGTAATGAACTATCCGTTCACCGAAGCGGTGCTTGATTTCGTCGTGCGCGGTACGTTGGATGCCGAAGGCTTCGCAAATGCAATCGGCAAGCAGTTGTCCCGGTATCCGCTGCAGGCAAGCGAAGTGGCGTTTAATCTGCTCGATAGCCACGACACCCCTCGTCTGCTGACGTTATGCAAGGACAACAAAGCCCAAATGAAGCTGGCGGCCCTGTTCCAGTTTACATACAGCGGAACGCCTTGCATTTACTACGGGGACGAAGTGGGCCTGGACGGCGGCGCGGATCCGGATTGCCGCAAGTGTATGGAATGGGATCCGAAACGTCAGGATCGCGACTTGTTCGCGTTCTATCAGAAACTTATCGCGGTTCGCAAGGAGCTGGCTCCGCTTCGCACCGGCAGCCTGAAATTCCTTCTCGCAGAGAAGGAAGGCTCGAAGCTGGCTTACGAACGTGTATTGAATGGAGAGAAAGTGCTTGTTCTGCTGAATAATTATGATGCCGGACAGACCATTGAGGTTCCTGCGACAGGTTCGTCTTGGCGCGATGCCTTCGGCAGCCAAACCTACTCGACTTCCGATGGCAAGCTCGCTGTTAAGCTTCCGGCTTATGGTTATGCTGTGCTGACCCTGGCGTAGGCGAACCCTTTTTCACCTGAACTCAAAAAATCACCTTATGGCGACCGGCCTATTTCCTCTGAGATAAGGCCGATCGCCTGTATTTTTGTTGGTAAATCGTTTGCGCAATCTGTATAGTTATTTATTCCCTTTGATGTCTATTTTCGAGGGAATGTCCCCGGATATAAGGCGGTAATATGCGACTTATCCCCAGATTCTCTATTTACTTTCCTTTTTCTTTCGATTAAGATTACAGTGTAAAGCAAACGGTTCCACAGAGGAGGTTTTTTATGGCTGTCACCATTAAAGATGTTGCCAAAAAGGCCGGAGTATCGCCCTCTACCGTGTCCCGGGTGCTGTCCAATCACCCTAGAATCAGCGCGGAAACCTCGCGCAAGGTGAAGCTCATTATGGATCAACTTGGCTACCATCCAAACATTATGGCCAAGAGCTTGGTCTCCAAAACGACAAACAGTATCTGCATCATGCTGCCAAAGTCCGCAGAGGAATTGTTCTCCAACTTCTTCTTCATGGAACTGATCCGCGGTATCGTAACCCAGGCCAGCCGTCTGGGATATGATGTGCTCATCAGCTCTGGAGCGAATGAGAAGGAAGAACTCGAAAGCGTCTCCAGACTTTTGAACGGACGCCGGGTGGATGGGGTCATTTTGCTGTATTCACGGCAGAACGATCCGGTGATCGATTTTCTCCATGAAGGGGGTCACTCGTTCGTATTGATCGGACGCAGCGAAGAATATCCTGATATTTTAACGGTGGATAATGATAATATCCAGGCGTCCTACGACGCCACGAAACATTTGATCGCGTTGGGACATGAACGAATCGGGTTCGTCAGCGGACCGCCGGAGCTCGTCGTTTCCAAAGACCGGTTGAAGGGCTATCAGGATGCGCTCAAAGATTCAGGCTTGGAGTGCCGGCCCGAATGGATTGTCGAAGGTGAGTTTTTACAGGACAGCGGCTATCGGGCCATGTCGTTCTTCATGAATCTTCCGGACCGTCCGACGGCCCTTGTCATGATTGACGATGTTGTAGCCTTTGGCGTACTTCGCGGCTTGCATGAACTGAAATTTAAAGTGCCTGAAGATTTGTGCCTGGTCAGCTTCAACAATATTCCGCTGTCAGAGCTTTCAACACCGCCGCTCAGCAGCATGGATATCGGCATTTACAACTTGGGTTACACGGCTTCCCAGGTGTTGATTCAATCGGTTCAAAACAGCGGCGACAAGGTGTATCCGAAGAGGCAGATCATTCCGCACCGCCTGATCGTTCGCGATTCGTCCATGTATTCGGTCCCTAAGAAATCGTAATGGACGCATGGGCATGTAGATGAAAATAAACGGGAGCTGAGGCTTCCTTTATTTTTCACCGTTTGTTCAAACGTTTGCGCTAATTATTGACCTTACAGGAGGTTAGTTATGAATCCCATTCAAGCTTGTTTGTTTGACCTCGACGGCGTGCTCGTCGATACCGCAAAGTACCATTATCTGGCCTGGAAGCGGCTAGCGGAGGAACTGGGTTTTGAATTTACGGAACAGGATAATGAGAAGCTCAAAGGCGTAAGCCGCATGGCTTCGCTGGATATTTTGCTAAGTGTTGGCGGCCTTCAGTTGGAAGACAACGTGAAGCAGGAGCTGGCCGAACGCAAAAACAACTGGTACGTCGAGTACATCTCCCGTATGGATGCGTCGGAAATTTTGCCAGGGGCGCTCGAGTTCCTGCAGCAGTGCCGTGAGAACGGACTGAAAACCGCACTGGGATCGGCCAGTAAGAACGCGCCAATCATTTTGCAGAACACCGGCCTGACGCCGTACTTCGATGCGATCATCGATGGTACGCGTACGTCCAGCGCCAAACCCGATCCTGAAGTGTTCCTGCTCGGCGCTTCGGAACTGGGGGTTCCCTCGGAAGCTTGCGTCGTGTTCGAAGACGCGGAGGCCGGAATTGAAGCGGCCCGCCGTGCTGGCATGCGCTGTATCGGCATCGGTTCGCCGGATACGCTCGGCGAGGCTAACCGAGTGGTCGCTTCGCTGGGCGACGTTTCGGTCGCCCTGCTGCAGCAGCTGGCCGCCGAATAAGCAAAAGAGGCCTGTAGAACAGCCTCGGGCAACGCGACTCGCCAATCGTAAGAAAACGCGAGCCGCTTGCGGCGAATAGCTCTCGTTCTTTTTTTGCATAAATAATCTATTAGAAAAGACTAAAGGAGCGGTTAGAGTGAAACAGTATTTAAAAGTGGATCCTTGGTCCATTCTGGAGGAATCCTTTGATCCGGCGAATCATGAAATATCTGAAAGTATCTTCAGCATTGGCAACGGATTTATGGGCCAGCGCGCAAACTTTGAGGAGCAATACAGCGGTCCTTCCCTGCAAGGCAGCTACATGGCCGGCGTGTATTATCCGGACAAAACGCGGGTTGGCTGGTGGAAAAACGGCTATCCCGAATACTTCGCCAAAGTGCTGAACAGCACCAACTGGATTGGCATTGGCGTGTTCGTCGACGGCGTGGCGCTGGATTTGGCCGAATGCCAAGTGAAGGACTTCGTCCGTGAGCTGAACATGAAGGAAGGATATCTCTCCCGCCGTTTTACTGCCGTGATGATGGACGGCAAAGAGCTGTCGGTGGAAGCCGTACGTTTTGTCAGCATCGTACGCCATGAAGTCGGGGCGATCCGTTATGCCGTGACGCCGCTGAACTTCAATGGGGAGCTGCGCTTTGCCCCTTATCTCGACGGCGATGTGAAGAACAAGGACTCCAACTATGAGGAGAAATTCTGGCTGGAGGTAGAGAAATCTGCCGGTGCCGACCTCTCCTATCTGACCGTAAAAACGAAGAAACTCGACTTCCACGTCACGTCGATCATGGCGTTTGATGTGGAGCAAGACGGGAAACGCCTGGAGCTGACTCCCGCGTTCCACGAGCAAGAGAAATTCGTTTCCGCCGAAGTTGCGGTTAACGCATCTGCGAACGAAACGGTTACGCTGTTCAAATACGTAGCCAATGTGACCTCTCGCGACCACGGGTTGGGCGATCTGGTGAAAGCCGGAACGGAAGCGCTGAACTCCGCGAAGCAAGCCGGTTTCGATACGCTCAAACGAGAGCAAGCCGAAGCCTGGGCGAAGAAATGGGAAATGAGCGATATCATCATCGACGGCGACGTATCGGCGCAGCAGGCGATCCGCTTTAATATTTTCCAATTGAATCAAACCTACAGCGGCGAAGACGACCGTCTGAACATCGGACCAAAAGGCTTCACCGGGGAAAAATACGGCGGCAGCACTTACTGGGATACGGAAGCATATTGCCTGCCGTTCTACCTCAGCACGGCGGAGTCCGACATCGCCCGCAACTTGCTGATCTATCGCTATAAACACTTGGAGAAAGCCAAGGAGAACGCTCGCAAGCTTGGTTTCACGAAGGGCGCGCTGTATCCGATGGTGACGATGAACGGTGAGGAATGCCACAACGAGTGGGAAATCACGTTCGAGGAGATCCATCGGAACGGGGCGATCGCTTACGCTATTTTTAACTACGTTAATTATACAGGCGATAAAGCTTACCTGGGCGAATATGGCCTCGAGGTGCTTGTGGAAATCTCCCGCTTCTGGGAGCAACGCGTGAACTTCTCGCAAGCGAAGGGTAAATACGTCATGCTCGGCGTCACCGGACCTAACGAATACGAGAACAACGTCAACAACAACTGGTACACGAACCGGATCGCGGTCTGGACGATGGAATACGCGCTGGAAGCACTGGGCGAGGTCAAAGCACAGGATTCCGCACACTATACGGCACTGATCGAAAAGCTGGGTCTTCAAGAGACGGAAACGAAGCAATGGCAGCACATTATCGACAATATGTATTACCCTTACGCTGAAGAGCGCGGCGTGTTCCTGCAACAGGACGGCTTCCTCGACAAAGAGCTGATCGCCGTGAAGGATCTGGATCCGAAGCATCTGCCGATCAACCAGAACTGGTCTTGGGACCGAATCCTGCGTTCGTGCTTCATCAAGCAGGCTGACGTGCTGCAGGGTTTATTCTTCCTCGGCGACCGTTACGACCTGGACACGAAGAAACGCAACTTCGACTTCTACGAGCCGATGACCGTTCACGAGTCCTCCCTCTCCCCTTGCGTGCACGCGATTCTCGCCTGCGAGCTTGGATATCAGGAGAAGGCGTACGAGATGTACCTGCGCACCGCGCGCCTCGACCTCGACAACTACAACAACGACACGGAAGACGGCTGCCATACGACCAGTATGGCCGGCACGTGGATGGCGATCGTGCAAGGCTTCGGCGGCCTGCGCGTCCGTGAAGGCGAGCTGGTGTTGCGTCCGTTCATCCCGTCCCACTGGACGTCGTTCTCGTTCAAGGTGATGTTCCGCGGTTCCCTGCTGCAAGTGAACGCCACCGCGGACAGCATCATCGTAACGAACGAGTCGGATGCACCGGCGGCCATTCGCATCTATGACCAAAGCTACACGGTCGCGGCCAAGAGCCAAGTGCAAGCACAGCGCCTGGAGCCTTCGGCGCTAAGCTAAACGATTGTAACAGCCCCCATCGGCCTGGCCGTTGGGGGCTGTTTATTGCGTGCGGCGAAATAGCGGTAAAAAATGGCCTTATTTCGGTCCGGCAGGGGCAAAACCGCCCATTTGGGGGCTCCTGCGGAGAAATAAGGCCATAATATGTCGCTATTTTGTTCAAAAGCGGCGCTATCGCGGAAATAAGGGGATTTATTCCCCTTATTTCCGCGAAGGCCCTGGGACGGCGAGTACCACGACGCCGACCCCGCGAACCTCCAGCCGTGCCCCGGCTGGAGGCCCGCCTGCTGCAGCGCCTGCGGCCGCTGCAGAGCCCCCGCTCGCGCCTGCTTGCAGCGCGAGCACAAGCTCGCCGCCGAACCGGACCTCCCACGGTCCGAGGGCGGGCAACACCAGCGACAACGCGCCGGGGTTCGCGTTGTAGAGCACGTACAGGTGGCGATCCGGGTCGCCACCGGCGTGGTCGCGCAGCGTGTACGCCACCGCGTGGGACGGCGCTGCCTCAAAGCGCAGATGCGCGCGAATCTCGTCCGCCGTCCGGAGGCGGAACGCGGGATGCGCATGGCGCAAGGAGACCAGGCTGCGCAGATAGAACACGTCGTCCTGATGCGCAGCGCAGCGCTCCCAATCGAGCCAGTTGGTCTCGATTGGCGATTTGTAGCTGTTCTCCACGCCGCCCTTCGTGCGCAGGAATTCCTGCCCCGCGTGGAGGAACGGAATGCCTTGGCTCGTCAGCACGATCGCCGAGGCGAGCCGATGCATGGCCCGGCGTTCGTCGTCCGAAGCGCTCGGCGTGGACAGCTCGATTTTGTCCCATAACGTATGGTTATCATGGCACTCCACGAAGTTCACCGACTGAATCGGCTCAACGGCAAACTGCCGAAGCTCCACCCCGTCATAGTCAATGCCCCCGGCTACGCCGCGCATCACGCCATCCTCAAACCCATCGCCGCCGCTGATGAACCCTTTGCGGTCAAAGATGAAAATATCCCCCTTCACCGCATCCCGCAACCCATCATTAAACATGCCGATGCCCGGCACCTTCCCGGCGTTATTCTGGTTGGCTCGGCGCTCCTTAGGAAGCACCGTCTCCATGATCCAGCCTTCGCCGATCGTCAGGATCGAAGGGTCGATTTCGTCCAGTTGGCGGCGAATTTCATTCATCGTCTCCGTATCAATGAGCCCCATCAGATCAAAGCGGAAGCCGTCGATATGGTATTCGCGGACCCAATACAAGATCGAATCAACGATATATTTCGTCATCATCAGGCGTTCCGAGGCGCACTCATTCCCGCAAAATGCCCCGTCCGAGAACGTCCCATCCGACTTATACCGCAAGTAATACCCCGGCACGAGCTTGGTGAAGTGGATTAAGTACCCATCGTACACATGGTTATACACCACGTCCATAATCACCCGAAGCCCGCGAGCATGCAGCGTCTGGACGAGTTGCTTCAGTTCGGCAATCCGAGCCGCCGGATCATAAGGATCCGTGGCGTAGGAGCCTTCCGGCACATTATAGTTCAGCGGATCATACCCCCAGTTGTAATGGGGGGCATCCAGACGGCTCTCATCCACACTCTCTCGGGAGTAATCAAAAATCGGCAGCAACTGCACATGCGTCACACCCAGCCCGGCGATATGATTGAGGCCCGTCGGAATCCCGCCCGGCCCCCGGGTTCCTTCCTCCGCCAGGCCCAAGAACTTGCTCTTCTCGCGGATGCCGCTGCTAGGGTGAATCGACAGATCACGAAGATGCAGCTCATAAATCACAGCGTCCACGGGCGATTCGAGCGGCGGCTTCGCATCCTGCTCCCATCCGTGCGGATCTGTGCTTCGTAAGTCGAGAATCGCCGCCTTATCCCCGTTCACGCCCACTGCCTTCGCGTAAGGGTCGACTGCCTCATTCCATAGCTCGCCAACCTTGACGCGATACGTATAGAATAAACCTCGGCAATCCTCTGCTACCGTTAGCGTCCAGGTTCCCTGCACATCCCGCTGCATCGGCAGCTCATTCACCGGCGTGCCGTCCCAGCTTTCATATAGAACGACCTTCGCCTCAGAAGCGGTTGGCGCCCATAAGCGGAACCGGGTTTGCTCCGGCGAATAAACCGCCCCCAGATCATCTCCCTCATACCTAAACTTCTCATCAAACTCGGCGTCAAACACCGAGATTCCCTCGGTAACCGCCAAATCACCGTAATCGATGGTGCCCTGGTATTCTTGTTGTACCGACACGTCCCTTCACTCCCATCCCGTCAAATTCGGCAGCACGTCTTCCGTATAAGCGCGAAGGATTTCGCCCACACTCCAAGCCTGCGTAAAGCAACCTCGCCCGGTACAGGCAAATTCCCCGTCAAAAATCTCGGCAATGCCGCCAAGTCCGCCGTCAAACATATGATCCTCAAACACGCTGCACATCTCCTTCGCCGTCCATACGGCCTCCCGGCTGTAGTCATTCACTTTGCAATAGGCCGTGATGAACCCGCCAATCGGAAACGCCCACGTCGTTCCCATATGATAAGCACCGTCCCGATCGATCAGCTTGCCGATGTAGCGAGGCTGGAACCGGGGGTCCCGATCGGACAACGACCGAAGTCCATACGGCGTGTACAGATGCTGATACACTGTCCCCACAACCGCCTTCTCCTGTTCCGGAGGCAGCATCGTAAACGGCAGCGAGACCGCCCAAATCTGGTTGGGCCGAATCGAAGGGTCATCTTCCAGTCCGCCGCCGTCCTGCGGCACGTCCACCACATCGTACAGGCATTGATCCGCCTCGTTCCAGAACCGGCGGCAGAACGATTCCCGCACTTTCTGTGCTAATTCATCATATGGCAGCTTTTCCCCAAAACGTTCCGCCAGCTGTGCCATGATCCGCAGTGCATTGTACCAGAGCGCATTAATCTCCACCGGTTTACCATGCCGCGGCGTGACTACCCATTCGCCAACCCGCACGTCCATCCAGGTAACCTGATCCAATCCCCCGCCGGCATGAATCAACCCGTCCTCATCCATCCCAATCGAAAAGTCCGTGCCGTCCCGGTACGCATCGATGATATCCTTCAGCTTCGGATAAATTTTGTCTCGAATGAACCTGTAATCATCTTCCCCACCGGTATGTTTCAAATATTCATAGACGGAGTGAACATACCATAGGGAGGCGTCAACCGTGTTGTAGAGCGGCTCCTGACCGTCGTCGGGGAACATGTTGGGGATCAGCCCGCGCCGCACGTATTGGGCAAAAGACTCCAAAATTTCGCGGGCCTCCGCGAATCGTTTAGTCGCCAGCGCTACCCCTTGAAACGCAATCATCGTATCCCGGCCCCAATCGGTGAACCAGGGATACCCTGCCAGAACCGTCTTCAGTCCCGTAGACTCCCGATCCACGATAAAATGATCCGCTGCCTCCACCAGGCGGTCAGCCAGCCGATCGCCGTAACCGGCCGTCTGTACAAGCTGCTCCATCCGTTCGCGGTATTCCCGCACGATCGTAAAACCATCCTTCCCGTCCAGCGCCAATGGTTCCGTGGAGCATTTGAGATATACTCTCTTGCGCTCATAAGGCTCAATGGTGATCTGTATCTCATATGGCGTATAGTGATTGTCGATGCCCAGAAAACCGTTCCGGTTCTCAAACGGATAATAATGCCCTTCTTCGATTACGTAATTGGGCGTCGCCATTGTGACGGGAAGCGTTGATCGGTCCAGGAATTCCCCTTCCGAAGCGAGGAACGAAATCGTCACTCCCGGATCCTGTTCGGGAACCAATTGCAGCAACCGGCCCTTCAGCTGTTTCTCGAAGCGTAAATTCCCTTTCTCGGACACATCCCCGGGCGAACGGTAATTAAACAGCGGAACCAGCTTGATCCGCGCCGGTTCCTTGCCCCCGGTGATGTCATAACATACCGCGACCGTATTGTGGCCGTATTCCATCGCAATCGTTTTGACGATTCGTACGTCTTCGACCTGGTAGTCGTATTCCGGCACAGTATCCAGCTTGAAGCGCCGCAGATGGCGTTGGCCGTTTTTTTGCCAGTTGATGTATTGTTGCGAAGTCAGGTCGTAGCTGCGGTCACCGATGTCCACCTGCTCCTGAGAACGCGTAAACACCAGCATCCGGTTCACCGGCGCTTTCGCCGAAGCCACCAAATAACCATGCGACATCCGATAGCCGCCACCCGGCACGGCATGATTGGCATACCCGCCGATGCCGTTACCGATCAGCCACTCCCGTTCGTTCCCTTCCTCGATCGTCCGCCAGGCATTGCGTCCCAGGACATAAGCCCGGTTGTTTGCCGCTTCATTCTTCTTATGAGAAACTGTACAATTTGAAATCTCCATCCAACTTACTTCCTTTCGATCATTTCGTACTTGCCCCTTCGGGATTTCTCATCCTGCCGTCTCAGGTCGCTCCAAGTCCCTATTGTTCCTTCGACCTCCGCTCTTCATGACATTAAATTTCAGCGTCAAAAAAGCGCTCACATCATTCCGAAGGTTAAACGTTTACTAGTCGGTATGTGCTGGATTATATCATTGGCACCGGAAACAGGTCAATCGTTTGCACAACGTTGGTATAAGCTTATTCGTTTGAAAAAAGCGCGAGTCCCAGAGATCCGCTGATCCCCAAGCTCGCGCTCTTCTTGAAGCATTTATAGCATTAAACTCTGCTGCGAAGGTTACGCCGCCTTCCCCCCGATAACCTCCAAATCCTTCAGCATCAACTTGGCGAAGCTTTCCTTGATGGTCAAGCCGCTTTGGACGCTGATAGTCAACTTCAATGCTTTCAGCTTGATATCACGCTCCAGCGGGGTTTTGGCTTTTTGCAGAGAGGTGATTTGAGCTTGTAGGCTGGTGGCCGTGCCTTTGGTTTTGAAATAGCCGTTCTTCTGTCCCAAATCCACCAGTTCGTCCAGATGGGCTATGTCGATTGTAACCTTGAACGTAAACTCTACCGTAGCGGTATGTCCCGCCGCATCCGTTGCTTGGACCGTCAGCTTGTGCGTGCCAACCGCCAGGGAGAACGGGACGATTTCCGCGACCCCCGCAATGCTGCGATCGTCAAGTCGGTAAGCCGCAGATTTCGGACCGCTGACTGCGTCATGAACGGCAATGGAGAACGGAACGTTCGAAGCAACCTGCAGGACTTGGCTGTCTCCGGAGAAGGTCACTTCGGGTGCCTGGCGATCTACATTGATATGCAGCGACTTGGAGGCTTCCTCGTTCCCCGCCTGATCCACGGAGCGGTATTCGATGGTGTACTTGCCGTCGGCCGACAGTACCAGCGGATCCGCATAGGAAGTCCACTCCCCGCCATTCACCCGGTACTCGGTACGATCCAGTCCACTGCCCCCTTCATCCTCTGCATAAAAAGCTACAGTGACTTCCGTTTGGTTATAAACGTCCGCTCCTTCAATCCCCGTAATATTGCTTTCCGTCACCGGAGCGGTTAGATCCGCTTCCACCGTCCTAGGCACAACATGGGCCAAGGCGAGCGGCTTCAGTTGGTATGTTCCCCGGAACACCGAAGCGATTCCGCTGATATCCACGCGCGTGCCTGCAGGGTACAACGCCGTAAAAGCGTCCATCGTCACACCGGTTCTCCCGTCGAAGCGTACCCGCGTCGAACTCCCGTCTTCCCGGACAACGTTAAACTCGAAGGAACCGGTTGGAGTGGCAGCAACAACATCCTGTACCTCCACGTTCGTTAAGGTGATGAATTGCCCTTGATTGGCTTCTGTCACCGCCTCCTGGACTAGCGGCTGCGGCAGCGGAGCCGTGCCTAACTTCTCGATCAGCACCGGATTCTCCAGCTCCACTTCACCGTTGTACAACGTTCGGGTTGCGCTGATTCGGACCAGATCTCCGGCATGGTAACCCGCTGCCGTTTGAAAGACATAAACCCCAGCCGTCTCGTCCTGTAAATAAAAACCCTGGCCGCCAAACACACCCGGCTCGGAGGTAATCACCCCCTGGGCCGTCACAACCGTCCCTTCCGCCGCCTCGCGAACTTCAGCGATCGTGATCAGCTCCGGCACCGGCGGATGATCACCTGGCAACGGCTCGGCATCCACGTTCGCAATTTCAACTTGCTTCGTGATCTCGTTCGCGCTGCCTTGCTTCAAACGCAAATTGGCGTTTGAAGCCGACACCCCCGGCTTCAGCTGTACGGTCAAGTCCTTGGAGGCATGCCCTCGGTTATCGCCTGTCAAGGAGAATGCCGGGCTGTAGTTGTAATCCGACCAGCTGCCATCGGTATTCTTGAACCGGGCGATCTGCTCCCCTCCGGCCAGGTAGATGCCTACGCGCAAATCAGACTCCGTCTGGCCCGGTGTCAAACCGTCGGCCGTCAAACGGAGTTGGAACTCCTGCTGACTGGGCAGCTGCGCTTGATGTACGAAGGCAAATACCGGCTCTGTTTCCGGCGCTTGCGATGAACCGTATGACCCCGGCTTAAAGGTGGTCGGATCATACCATTTGTATCCGGCGGCCGGCTGCGACCAAGGCTCCGGCTGCGGTTCCGTTGTGGCGGCTGGTTCCTCGTCAGCGCCCACCACCGTCGGCACGTCCAGCGTTAATCCCGGTACCTCGCCAAAGGAGGTGTAGTTCTCGTCGTACGCCAGCCATTTTACGGTTTGCACCAGGAACAAGCCGTCGTCGACTTCCTTGAACCCGTCATACGTCGTTTTCTTTTGGCCATTCTCTTCCCGCACGTATTTCGGCGTTGCATCTTCTACCGGCGACGAATCGCCGATAAAGGCCGCTTTGCCGAGACCCAGCTTGGAGATGGCGGCGTAAGGACCTTCCGCCCGGCCTCCACCATCATAGACTCCTTCGTCAACCGCGTTGCCCCAGGCCGGAACACCGGTTGGAACATAGACAAGCCCTTTGGCTTTCTGCGGATCAAGAATCGCCACGGTTGACCCGGCATGCATGGCGACGGCCTCTACGCCGGCCGTGATACCAAACGATTGCGACGGGCTGACGATATCCGCTGCATTGACGTCGCCCAAGGCGTTATAACGGAACCGAATGCCAAAATTCTCGGCCAGCCAGTCGGAGCTATTCAGTCCCTGCATCGCCGGGGAACTCGCCTCTTCGGCCGTCATCCCCTTGGCTGGATTCTCATAAGCTCCACGGCGATAGCCGTTAAACACCTCTGAGGCGTCCCAGCGGTTCTTATTGCGGTCGGCATTATAGTGGTCGGAGATGAAGAAGACGGCTCCGCCATTTTCCACGTATTGTACCAACGCCGCTTGTTCAGTTGCTTTGAAGGGAACGTTCGCTTCGGGAATAATGAAGACATCATAAGGTTGCAAAACCCCATAGGTAATCGCCGTTTCCCCGAAGTTGTATGGACTCGGGCGATCCAGCGACTCTACCGTAAAACCAGCCGCCCGCAGTCCCTCGGCAAAATCCGAGAATCCGCCATCGATAACCCAGTCCGCCGCACCGGCGGTTTGGCCGTGAGCATTGTCAAACAGCACCTTCTTGCCGGTACCGTCCGGTAACTGCGGAGTTTCACCCGGATCAGGCCCTTGGCCAGGGTCCTCTCCTGGATCCTCACCAGGATCCTCTCCTGGATCCTCCCCAGGGTCTTCCCCGGGATCTTCCGGTTGTACCTGGGATAATGAAATCGCCGATACGCTTTTTAATCCGGGAAAATTGTTATACGCTGCAAGGGAACCGGATACGACGACCTTCTTCCCGATCAAATCGGGATGGCTTTGCAGGCCGAACTCGGCTCTTAAGCCGGAAGGAACCTGAACGTCAATGAGCTTGGCCTTATCCTGTTCCCCGGCCGTATCGGCCATCAGGAAGTTGAAGTCGTTGCCGAAGGGAGCTTCGAAATCCGCAGTAAGTGAACCCGTCGCATGACCAACGATTATACCGGACACTTCCACAACCTCGCCGCTGTTCCCTTTCGCTATAGCTGCAGCAACACTAAGCGATTCGGCTGCAACTTGCAGGGATGCTTCACTGCTGTCCGTTGTTGGGACAGATTCCGTACCCACACCGTCGTCCATTGTTCTTTCGGTTACTTCCGTCGCTATTGACGGATCGGCAGACTGCGCTGCCGCCTGAGGTGCCCATCCCGGCAAACCGGTTACGACGATTGCACCGGTCAATAAGAGACCCAGCCATTTGTTGCGCCATGCGTTCGCTTTGCCTTTACCCATAAGTCATCGATTCCTCCCCATTCACCTATTCATTGGACTACCCTCTCATCATATTTATTATAAAATTGCAGATTATTTCCTGGTTGTAAAAATAATGTAAAATCGCCGATTCTGGACATTTTGAGCTAAAAGACATACAAGTCTAAACCCAACGCGTTGATCCTCCGATAAACATTTCAGATATAGTTCTATTGAACTATACAAACCCATCTATGAATTTATCTGGACGGAGGCTGTATATGTACTGCACCAACTGTGGGAATGTCCTACATGAAGAAGATCGTTTTTGCGCTAGTTGCGGTTCCCCGGCGAAGCCGAGCAGTGAAAGGGAGGACATCCTGCGCACCCCACCCTTCCCCCCGTTAAATCCTCAACAAGGACGAAACACGACCGAATTCGGAGTCTCGGAAGAGGATCTGAGAAGCTTTGTGGGGCGCCGAGCAGAATCCTATTTGCAGAAATGGCGGGAAGATAACCGTTGGAATTGGCCGGCTTTTCTATTCGGTGGATATTGGCTGTTATACCGTGGTATGTATTTATATTTACTTCTTTATCTGGTTGCAAGCTCGCTTGTGATGAACATTGCCGGACCTCTGCTTTTTTCGAATTCGGGAGGCACCTTTTCGGGCGGAATGGTGGTGACCGTGCTTACCGTATATTTAGCTATCAAAATCGGTTTGGCTATTACCGCGAATCGACTTTATCTACACCAGGCCAAACGTAAAATCAACGTACTTTATCAACGGTATCCTTCGGATCCGGTCACCCGTGAAGACAAGATCGTATTAGCCGGGGAAACCAGCCTGTACATTCCCATCGCACTGGCAGTTCTCCCGTTATTAGTCGCCCTCGTATTCGGGGCGTTCACTTACCTCCATTACTATAAACAAGTCCAAACGGAAATCGAACAGCTGCAGGAATAGGCATGCCTCCCCGCTCGCAAGGAAAAACAGCACAGCACCACCTCAGTTCTCCCTATACAGTGGTCTTAGCCCGGCTTTCCGGAGAACGGCTTAAATGGGAGTGAGCTCTGCCGATATGTTTCGTTCGTTAAAAACAGCTGTTATTCTTACCGCCGGCTTAAGTTTACTTGGACTAAGCGGATGTATGGCTTCTCGGTCCTCGGATGACCTACCCGTGAAGTTGCAGGCGGGACAGCCACTTACGCTGGTTGTTGCTTCCGATATCCATTACCTAAGCCCCCGCCTGCATGATGATGGGGAAGCCTTTCATACTTATATCCAGGCCGGAGACGGTAAGCTGCTGAGTTACATCGACCCGATGAGTGAAGCGTTCGCCGAAGAAGTTAAAGAGCAACACCCGGCCGCCCTGATCCTGAGCGGCGATCTAACCAACAATGGGGAGAAAGCCAGCCACGAGGATTTGGCCGCCAAACTGAAGCGGATCGAGGCCGCGGGAACGCAAGTTTATGTGATTCCCGGTAACCATGACCTCTCCAATCCTTGGGCACGCCGGTTCAAAGGCGATTCCCAATACAAAACCGAAGCAATTACGCCGGAGCAGTTCGTCGAGATTTACGAGGCTTTCGGGTATCATCAATCAATTTCCAGAGATACATCGACTTTAAGTTATTTGGCTAAGGTATCTCCCGATCTTTGGTTACTGATGCTCGATACAAGCCAGTACGATCTAAACGAGTTCGCCGGCTTTCCCCAGACCGACGGGGAGATTCCATCCACCACGCAGGAATGGATCAAGGACTGCACCCGGCTTGCCGGTAAGAATGGCGCCCGCATCGTGACCGTGATGCACCATAACCTGGTCGACCACAGCACCGTACCCATCAAAGGGTTTACACTCAACAACAGTAAAGAAATTGTCCCCTTATTTGAGAAGCTGCGACTCAACCTCGTCTTGTCGGGTCACATCCACATCCAGGATATCCGGCAAACGGATCACGGCCTTTACGATATTGCCACCAGCGCCTTCAGTGTCTATCCGCATCAATACGGTGTGATGCAATACGATCCATCCGATAGGACGATTAATTATGAATCCACCCAGGTTGATGTAGAGGCATGGGCCCGTAAGCAGCATGTTTCAGACGGAAACCTGACGGGTTTCGCGGAGTACAGCCGCCAGTTTTTTGCCGAGCATTCTTATAACAAGTCCTACGCCTCCTTGGGGGAGCTCCCCTTATCCGAAGCGGATAAGACGTTAATGGCACGAACTATGTCAGACATCAATTTGCTGTACTTCGCGGGCAAGGCCGCATCGGGGCCCGAACGCGAGCGCTTGCTGGCCTCCCCAGGTTATCGATTATGGGAGAAAGCTGATTCGATCTTCCTGCAAGGTTATGTCCAAAGCATGCTAGAACCGAAAACTCCGGACAACACCAAGCTGCAAATGACGTTGCAAGGCGGATTGGAGTAGGCCAAACCAACCTCTTCGTGCCAATGAGCGGTAACACGGTGTCTCCCTCATCCATCTGAGATGAGTAAAATGTTGCAACATGTGCATCATTTTGCTCTCCATTGGCGGCGAAACCAAGAAAATGTTGCATTCTCTGCAGCATTTTCTCGGGAATCTGCCCTGACCGGGTTAGAATGCTGCACTTTTTGCAACACTCTTCTCCCAGGGCTCACCTCGCCGCCGAAATGTTGCAGTTTTTGCAACATTTTCGACCCTTTCGGCTGGGCCGGTCTCCGAGCGGTGACATAAAAATGGGCACGGCTCCTTGATCCAAGGTCCGTGCCCATTTCCGTAGGTGTTTCTATACCGTTCCCGCTTTCTCGATCATGCCGCGGGCGATCCATACGCCGGCCGCTCCCGCCTGGGCCAACCCGCGGGTAATCCCTGCGCCGTCACCGCCGCAGAACAAACCGCTGATTTCGGTCTCCAGCGATTCGCTTAGCTTTGGCCGGGCCGAATAGAATTTCGCTTCCACGCCGTAGAACAACGTATGCTCGGAGGCGATCCCCGGCGTTACCTTATCAAGCGCCTCGACCATTTCGATCAGACTCTTCATCGTATTGTACGGCAGCACTAGACCGAGGTCGCCCGGCACCGCTTCCTTCAGCGTGGGTTCTAGGAATCCCTCCGATATCCGAGCGGCGGTAGAACGGCGGCCGCGCAGAATATCGCCGTACTTTTGCACAATCACCCCACCGCTGGACAAATCGTTGGCCCGCTGGCAGATTTCCCGCGCGTACTCATTAGGCTTATCGAAAGGTTCGGTAAACCGATGCGAAACGAGCAGCGCAAAGTTCGTATTCCGCGAACCCAGCGCCGGGTCTTTGTACGAGTGGCCGTTGGCCGCCATAACGCCGCTGTGGTTCTCGACCACGACATGTCCGGACGGATTGCTGCAGAACGTACGGACTCGAGTGCCAACCGATGTGTTATAAATAAACTTCCCTTCATACAAATGCTCGTTGATCTCCCGCATGACCACGTCAGAGGTTTCCACGCGGACTCCAACGTCCACCTGATTGTTTGTCATCTTCAGCCGGCGTTTCTTAAGGATGTCAGTCAACCAGGCCGAGCCGTCTCGGCCGGGAGCTACCATCACCAAGCCGGCTTCGTAGGTTTCGCCGTTCTTGAGCGTAATGCCCCGCATTTGGTGGCTTCCGTCGATTTTTTCCGTGATCAAATCCTCGACTTCGGCCTTGAACATCATATCGATGCGAGTATTTAAATATTCGTAAATCGATTTCAGAATCTCCAGGTTCTGTTCGGTCCCCAGATGCCGTACCTGTGCCCGCAACAGCTTCAGTCCCGCCGCGTACCCGCGTTGTTCGATCTCCCGCACGGCTTCCGTCATCGGATCGGTAACGGCGGTTGTCGCCCCATGCTCCAAATTGATTGAGTCGACGTATTGGATCAAGTCCAGCACCTTGGACGGCGCGATATAATCGCTCAGCCAACCGCCGAACTCCGTCGTAATATTAAATTTCCCATCACTGTAGGCCCCAGCCCCGCCAAACCCGGCAGTGATTGAGCAGGCCGGCAGACAACCGGCAAATTCCTTGCGCCCGGCTGCCGGCGGGCAAAGGGTGATTTTCTCCTCCAAGATCGGACAGCGGCGACGGTAAATATCATGCCCCTTGTCCAACAGAAGTACCTTCCAATGCGGCGCTTTCCGGGTCAGTTCATAACAGGCAAAAATCCCGGCAGGTCCCGCCCCCACCACAATGACATCGTATTTGCTCATCTGTATCCTCCTGAGGTGATTCGAATTCATGCGATAAACATAAAAATTCCTGACCACTCATAGGTATGCGAATGCACCCTATTCGTAGTCAGGAATTTATGGTTCCTTGTAGAGACCCTCAATCCATATTACTGAGGATATACGAATTTAATAGTTTCGTTTGATCTTATCTGTGTTTTAGAACAATCTGAGTATAAGTGTAATAACCGGATAAGTCAAGCTTGTTTCAAGGTTAATATTCGTGTTTTATTAAAGAACAAATAAAATACATTGTATTTTCTAATACTATTAACATAAAACACGAACATTTTAACCAAAAACCCCGTCTTTTTACCCAGGGCAAGATTCGCGTTTCTATGAGGTTGTATTATATAATAGAGATAGTTTCATGCCTTTATATTTAAAAATTGAGGAGTAGATGCATCGAATGGACAGTGACAGGCAATTGGTAATAAATTTATTTTTGGTCGTACTTCTGATCGCGCTCACGGCGTTTTTCGTGGCGGTCGAATTTGCGATCGTTCGCGTCCGGGGCAGCCGGGTTGATCAGTTGATTGCGGAGGGACGTAAAGGCGCCGTTGCCGTCAAACAGGTCACCTCTAATCTGGACGGATTTCTATCCGCTTGCCAGCTTGGAATCACGATCACCGCGCTGGGGCTTGGATGGCTTGGCGAACCAACGGTGGAGAGCATGCTGCATCCGTTGTTCCATCGTCTGGAGGTACCTGATACCGTGGGCAGCGCTCTTTCCTTTATTATCGCGTTTGTCGTCATCACGTATTTCCACGTGGTTGTGGGCGAGTTGGCTCCCAAGACGGTGGCGATTCGCAAGGCAGAAGAAATTGCCATTCTTACGGCCAAGCCTTTGATTTTATTCACGAAGGTCATGCGCCCTTTCATCTGGGCCTTGAACGGCTCGGCTAACCAACTGGTACGCCTGTTTGGCGTCAAGCCAGCTTCCGAGCATGAAGAAGCGCACTCGGAGGAAGAGCTGCAAATCATCATCAATGAAAGCTTCGAAAGCGGCAAAATCAATCAGAGCGAATTTGGCTATGTGAACCGAATTTTTGCATTTGATAATTTGCTCGCCAAGGAAATTATGGTACCTCGCACCGATATGGTGTGTTTATATACGGACAAGACGCGCCAGGAGAACCTGGATATCATTCGGGAGCAGCAATATACCCGTTTTCCCGTCGTCGAAGGCAGCAAGGATAACATCATTGGCATCGTGAATACGAAGCAATTTTTCCTGGCCTATGAGGGCAACCCGAACGTCGATTTCGCCGCATTGCTGCAGCCGGCAATGACCGTTTCGGAGGTCACCCCGGTGAACGAGCTGCTGAAGAAAATGCAGAAGGAAGGCACCCATATGGCGATTCTGATCGACGAATATGGGGGAACCGCCGGTTTGGTGGCACTTGAGGACATCCTTGAAGAACTCGTCGGGGAAATCCGCGATGAATTCGATAAGGAAGAGGAAGACCCGATCGTCCAGTTGGACGAGTCACATGTGGTCGCCCTGGGTACGGTGACGGTGAATCAGATCAATGACGTGCTACTGACCGACCTGAGCACAGAGGAAGTGGATACGATCGGCGGCTGGCTTTACGGCATGAACCCGTCCATGGACGTTGGGGAAACGATGGAGCATGAGGATTTGACCTTTAAGCTCCTGGAGAAGGAACCCCATCGCTTCAAGAAACTTGAGATCGTTAAGCACGACGCCTAAGGCAGGCGTAAAGAAAGCGCGAGCGCAGAGGAGATCTCTGCAGGCTCGCGCTTTTTGATTGTATGAGACTAAAACTACTGCGGCCAGCGTCGCCGCAACTCGGCCACTTCGTCGTCACGTGGAATCTCCTCGCCATACCGCACTTGGTAGTACAACCGAAGCAACGGGTTTAATGCGGCATCCGATTCCTCTTGGACGCGACTCTTCTCCTTCTCCGAAGCCCTCACGCCAAAGCTGAAGCGCCGTCTCTCAGATCCGGCGGCTTTGGCAGATTCATCCCGCCGACCTGCTTCTGCTTCCAGTCTCACCTCCTCCACCGTCTCACGTGGCGTCAAATGCGGTTTTATCGGGTAACCCCGCTCGCGTTCCTTCCGTAAGAATAGCCGGTATAGATAACGAACCCGTTCCCGGTTATCCTTCATTTCCTCCCAGCGTTCAGGCGGCTTCCCGGGACGCAGCAGGCGGGCACCCATCTTGCGCCATCCTTGCAGCGTAGACTCCCAAGTAAACAGGCTCGTCTCCTCGTCGAGATAATCCGCTTGCTTCGGGGCGGCGCTTTCCCGGCGCAGCAGAGAGAGCAGCCGGTCAATCGCCTTACGCCATATTCCGCCGGCGTTCTTGTAGAGCCAATACATCGCAAAGCCCAGCAAAGCGGCTATGAGCAGGCTGCCGATAGCATAAAAGGCAAAATTCAAGATGCGCGACAGCAGATCCGAATCGTGAGACTCCACCGGGCTCATGGGCTCCAGCGGCGGGACCTCCATATCCGGCTGCTCCAGCGGTTCGGATTCCTTCGGCTGCCGGAGCAACCAACGCATGACCGCTCTAAGCATCGCCATCAGGAGGCCACCGATCCAGCGGCCAACACCGGCAGCCAGTAGGATGGCGGTCACGATAATGACGCCGACGTACAACCGGTTATGACGCCGGAGCCCGGCAGGCAGCCGTTGGCCCGAATCCCCGGAATGCGAGCTGTAGCGTAAATACTGGTGGTTGGTCACGAATAGTGCAGTGCCCAAGCAGAAGACGCCGGCCCAAGTGATCAAGGGCACGGTCCCTTGAAGCACCTCGATTCGCGGGTAAAAGATCCCCGCAAGGAAGTAAAGTCCCAGCCCGGCCCAATACAGCCGGAAGCTGCCCTGGCGATTGCGGACCGTCATCCCCTGCATCGAGCAGAGCAGACCTGCTGCAAGCTGCGCGGCGGTTTGCAGCAGCAGGACGGCGACGCCCTGAGCGGGAGTCTGGCCTCCTGCGGAGGGGGTGCTGCCGAAGCCAAGCGATCCGGCGCCGCCGACCCAGGCGATAGCGACCGCGGTAAAGGCCGCCGCGAGCACCAGCGCCACGGCCCCGCGCTGCCACAGCTTGCGGAGGCGCGGGCCAAGCAGGACGCCGGCCAGTGTCAACATCGGCAGCAGCCCCAGCCCCGCTGCCGGGAACTCCGGCGGCCGAAGATAGGCCGCGAACAAAATCCAAGCCGGCAGCAGCAGCACATATTCCAACAGGCAAACGAGCCATAACCGCAGGATCTGTACAAGGTAAGCGGATTCATTTTCTCCGTCACGTTGGTGATCGTCGGCGCTTTCTCCCTTACCGGCAAGTTCGTTATCCCGATCGTCGTATTCACCCTTGTTCCTCATCCCGATATCCCTCCCGATCTCCTTGCGAGCGCATCTTCCTTCTTACCGTCCGAACGGAAGAGGCTCCTCTTCATTAGCTTCATCATACCACAGAGCAGGGTGTTGCGGGCGTCGGTTGTCCCGAGCTGATTGGAGGAGCGACCTCACAGTGACTGGCGTAAACAAAGAACCCCGCTCCTCTCGCAAGAGGCGGGGCGATCCGGCCTGACTATCTATGGGAGCTGTAAACCGAATTAAATGGCCGACGTTTCACTGTAGCCGGTCCGCTCGACAAGCAAGGGGTTTTTGCGCGCTTCCGTTTCAAATTCCATCATTTCCAGGAGCCCGTCGTAAAGCGAATACCGGGGTTCCCACCAAAGGACGTCCCGAACTTTACCGTTGTCCAGCACGCTCTGTTCGATATCTCCTGCCTGAGCGGGCCGAAACTGCGGCTGCACATTGCGTCCGGATATCTCCTTCAGCATCCCAAGCGCCTCCAAGAGCGAGATGCTTCGTCCACTGCTGACATTCAAAATTTGATTACCTGAGCTTCGCAGCGCCAGCACATTCGCCTCTGCCACATCTTTAACGTAAACGAAATCACGGGTCTGCAGCCCGTCCCCGTACACCTCCAGAGGAAGTCCCGCCATCAGCCGCTCCACGAACGCCGTCAGCACCCCATCCTCACCAGTGCGCCGTTCCCTAATCCCGTAAACGTTGGCGTATCGCAGGATAGAATAATCCAACCCGTAGCGCTCGCTGTACGACTGGATATACATCTCCGATACCCGCTTGGAAACGCCGTAAAAAGACAAAGGCTCCGTCCCGTGCGACTCCTTAATCGGTAGATAGTCCGGATTCCCGTAGACCGCGGCCGATGAGGCAAACACGATCCGCCGCACCCCAAACCGAACGCATTGCTGCAACAGCTGAATCGTACCCAGAATGTTCGTCTCGGCATCGGCCGATGGGTTCTGTAACGAGCGGCGAACGCTCGTTTGTGCAGCAAGGTGAATGACGGCATCCGGGCGTTCCTCGGCAAAAATAGACTCCATTTCCTCCGAAACGATATCCACAGCGTAATAGGAGACCGACTCGTCCATTTTTCTCAGATTTCCGTCCTGGCCTGTATCGACCACAACCACCTGCTCCCCCTCTTCCAGAAGCCGTTTGACCGTGTGACGGCCAATAAATCCTGCTCCCCCCGTGACTAGCACTTTCATCGTCTCGACTCCCCTATTCCCTAAAAATACCGGCAATTGCCCCGTTTCAACCACCTTATGTAGGCCTAGCCCGAATTAGACTAGGAAAGTGCTGGGTTTTCGTCCGGTATACACGTATTTACGTATAGAATAGAATTCCGATTGCACTAATATACTGCTATGAATTCTCTTAACGAGATCTAAACCTATTTTCGCTAGAGACGGAGTGGAAACCAATGAAAATGAATATCCACAAAAAAGTGGCGATACCGGTAGTTCTTCTACTCCTCGTGGCCGGCGGACTGCTGATCGCCTATTTGAAATACGAGCCGTCCCGGCATTTTCGGGGTACCGATATCCCCGTGTTGGCTACGCCGGAGCCATCTGGCGGTGTGGGGGCGGATTCGTCCGACGCAGTTGCCGAGAATTCGGAGCGGGCCGAAGGTGCTGGCCGCAAAAGTACGGGGACTACCGGGCAAGCTGCTGCAGCGAATCCTGCGCAGAGTGAAGATATCCGTGGTGCCCGCGGCAGCTTCAACTTGCTGTTACTCGCCACCGATGCCCGGGCAGATGAAGCCTCACGTACTGATGTGCTCATGCTGGCTCACGTCAATCCGGAACAAAGTAAAGTGAACCTAGTCTCGATTCCCCGCGACACGCGGGTTCACCTTCCCGGTATTGGTTTGACCAAGATTAATCATGCGCACGCAATGGCGGAAGCGGGCGGTAAAGGCGGTCACGCCGGTACCCTTGCCGCGATCCAGGCCGTCAGTAATTTATGCCGCTGCTCCATCAACTACTACGTCAAAACCAACTTCGACGGATTCGAACATTTCATCGATACGATCGGCGGCGTAGATGTCGAGCTAGACGCTCCCGTCAAATTAACCTACAATTACCGGACCTTGCCCGCGGGTGAGCAGCATTGGAACGGTGAAACCACCCTTGATTTCGTTCGCGAGCGTAAATCGCTGGATGACGGCGACAACGCTCGCCAGCGGAACCAGGCGTTGGTCGTTCAGGCGATTGCCCGCAGACTGCTTGTGCCAGACAACCTAGCCCAACTACCCGAGTTGATCCGGCAAGTGAAAGAGGACATTTTGGATACCAATCTAACCGATGCCGATATGCTTAGCTTGGCCTGGATGATTCGCGGCATCGATCCGGAGGAGATGAATTTCGTGCAGTTTCCGGGAAGCAGCGACAAAGCCCATGATCCGCTGGTGAATGCCGAGCTCTATTATTGGATCCCGGATATGACGACTTGGAACGAGCTCTCCCCTCAAATCCTGGGGGATGCGCCTGATGAATAAATCGAACTTCCCTCGTTCGAACGACCGGCTTCACCCGGGCGGTGGCGGGCCTCGGCGGCATCAGCTCCAGATATTGCTCCTCGTTCTGCTCATTTTGGCCTTGAGTTGGGGTCTGCTGCTGCGATGGGGGCCTTCCTTCCCCTTCCCCGCACCTACCTTCAACGTGAAGGAAGCCGGCGCTAAGGGAGACGGGATTGCGGACGATACCCGCGTATTTTTGCGCGTGTTGCGGCAAGCGGCAGCCACCGGCCGGGATACGACCGTCATCGTGCCCCCCGGCACGTACCTGCTCGCCTTGGACGAGCCGCTGCCGCTCCGCAGCGGCGTAACCCTCCGCGGTCTAGGCCGACCCGTCCTGAAGTTCCGCGCGATCTCCGTCGCTCGATACGGGTTCGAGGCCGTCTCAATCCAAGGGCGGGGGATTCGCATCGACGGGGTTGTGATCGACGGCGGTGCACGGCTAACCCGCGGCATCGGCATTCACAGCGGTTCGTCGGACGTGGCCATTGTCGGCAGCACGGTCCAGGACTTGAACCAGCCGGAGGAGCTGAAGCACCCGTTATCTACCACCGTCGTCGCCGGCATCATGATCTATGGGGACACCGTCGACATCAAGATCCTCGGCTGTACGCTCACCGAGATCGCCGCAAGAGAGGCAACGCCTGTCGCCCGAGGCATTATGGCCTGGAGCGAACCGGGGCGAACGATCGCCCGCCGCGTTAACATTAAGGGCAACCTCATCTCTTACATTTCCCCGCGGGAGGATGCGGACGGTATCTATTTCGATCAGCCGCCGGGCTCTTCGCCTTTGTCGGATTCCGTGATATCCGATAATATCCTCCACCACACCGCCAAACGCGGGATCAAAATCTCCGCTCCCGGCGTCGTCGTGAAGAACAACCGGATCCTGAATCCCTATTCCAGGAATAACCGCTATCTCGCCATACCCAAAGACGCGCTGCCACAGGACATGTACGCCGCGATATCCATTTATGCTGGCGATGTAACGGTGTCTGGCAATATCATCGGGGGCTCTGGCAGCTATTATGCCGCCATTGAGGCCGATGTTGGAGGGGCGGGCGTCGTCGTTATTGAGCATAACGTGATCGAAAGCAATGCGAGCCCTCCTTTCCCCAATTCAAGCGGTATCCGCCTCGACCAGATCGGCGGCTTCCGGATCATCGGAAACGCAATCAGCGGCGCGGAGACGCCCATCCGTTTGTCGGAGGAGGCCCGTGAGGCGCTTACCTCCGGAGCGGGGACGCTGGCGGACAACACCGCTGAGTAAGCGGGGCGGGGTTTGGTAAAAGCTTGGGGTTGGCACATCGTATGCGATTTGAGTTCCTGGTGGGCGCCTTGGGAGCACTTGGTGAGCACTTGGTGAGCACTTGGTGAGTACATAGTGAATTCCCATTAAATACCAGGTTGGGACCAGGTGAAGTTTGATGAGTAATTATGGAGTGTCTGTTGAGTTGGTAATTCCCTTTTGATCTGTATGGTGTACCTGTTGAGTTGCGCCGAGTACCTGCCCGATCCCCTTCTTGCCTCTGAAATGTTGCATTTTATGCAGCATTTCAGAGGCATAAGCGCTTAAAGACCCCAGAATGTTGACATTAGTACAACATTCTGGGGTCTTTTCACCTGTGGCGCTCTGATTTGTTGCACTTTATGCAACATTTCGGCCAATTATCTCTAGAGCCGAATAAATTGTTGTACAAAATGCAACATTTCCTAGTCAGGCACAGGTGGGGCAAGAGCTATTTCGTTAAACGCGGTAAGGTAAGGCGTGAGGAGAATGGCGACAGAGGACTGTGGGCTGTGGGCTGCAGACTGCAACGTTAAACCTCCAATCGGTGAGGTACCAGGCAAGCTAAGATGGTGGCAAGCTCGTCGTTGATGCCATTGTTGTGGCCGCAGCCGTCCCGCTGGATGAGGATGCGGGGGAAACGGCAACGGCCGTACTCAACGATGTCGCGGCCATTTCCGTTCCTCCAGCAGCCTCCACACCCTTGGCCTGCTCTCGCTGGACCACAACCCGAATCGTCTGGAACAGTATTTTCAGATCGAGCAGCAGCGAATATCTTTTGATGTACATCAGGTCGTAACGAAGCTTGTCGGACGGCGTGGTCGCATACCCCGCCATCACTTGAGCATATCCGGTTAACCCTGGCTTCACCATCAGCCGGTAAGTGTAATGCGGCAGCTCCTCCTTAAAGCGATTAATAAAAAACGCTCGCTCCGGCCGAGGCCCGACCAAGCTCATATGACCCAGAAGGACGTTAAACAGCTGCGGCAGTTCATCGATACGGGTGGCGCGGATCCATTGTCCCAGCCGAGTCACGCGTGCGTCATTCCGCCCGGCCAGTACGGGTCCGGTTCCAGCCTCCGCCCCATCCACCATGCTGCGAAACTTATACAGCGGAAACGGTTTTTCCTGCAAGCCAATGCGCTCTTGGACATACAACGCCTTCCCTCGAGACGTCAACGGGATCACAGCAAACATCACCAACATGACGGGAGACGCCATAAATAGCAGCACCGAGGACACCACAAGATCAAAGCATCGTTTAAACACCCGCTCCGGCAGCGTCAACTGCGGCGGCATAAGCGAGTAAACAAGCAAATCGCCAATTTGCTGCGGTTCGGCGTCGGCCAGATAAAGCTCGTAAAAATCAGGAACGATAACCACTTCCATATTTCGCTGTCCGGCGATCCGTGCCCATTCCGCTTTCGTTTCGGGGGCGAGCCCCGGCCCGATGAGCAGCGTCTCCATCCCCTCCCACATTGGCTCTCGCAGTGCTTCGTCCATGCCATGGCCTTCCTCGCGAACGATCCGTTCGACACGGAACCACGGCTTGCCTTGCTCCAGCATATTGCGCAGAACCTGATCCCCCGGGGCCGCACCGCTGACGACAGCGAGTGTCTTTTTGCGACTAAACCCCTTGCTCTGAATATAAAACAACAAGAGGCGTAGTCCGAAAGACAGCAGCAACTGAGCGGCAAATGCGAATAGAAGCAGGCTTGGAGTTAAGCTGAATAAGTTACTCGCATACCCGAACACGATCAGTTCCGCGGCGACGAAGAGCTGCGCCAGCATCAAGTTCCACAGGAATTGCACCGGCTTCCGCCGTCCTGCCAAATCATACAGGTTGAAAAAATAATACGTCATCACCGTAAACATCCCCAGCCAAGGCGCGCTGCGGAACCGGGAATCGCCCAGAACGGCGGGCGAAGTCCAATCCTCCTCCGGCAGCAGCCCGGCTGCAAGCCGGTAACTGGCATAGATCACCAGTAGATCAAGCAGCAAGAGGACCGCCTTCATCCCGTTATTCCGATACAGCTTGATCATAAGCTTCCCCCTCCTCCGCGTCCCCCAGGCGCGGCCGTACCCTGCGAGCTTCCGCACGCCCAATCAACTCTAGCCCCGCATAGATCTCCGCGATTTCGCTGCGAATCCGCTCCAGATCGTACAGCTCCGCCAGCTTACGGCTGTACTCCCCCATACGCCGCCGCAGCCCGGCGTCCTGCTGTAGCCGCTCGATTGCAGCCGCGGTGGCAGGCACGTCTCCTACCGGAACGAGGTACCCGTTACGGCCGGGGACAACGAGGTCGCGGCTGCCCCGTACCGCCGTCGCCACCAGCGGCTTGCCGGCGGCCAGGCCCTCCAGCAGTGCTTTGGGTAAGCCCTCCCGCCTTGACGGGAGCGCCACGGCGTCGGCGGCTTGCAACAGCTGCGGCACATCGCGGCGGTAGCCGAGGAAGCGCACCGCCTGTGCGACGCCGGACTCCGCCGCGAGCTGCCGGAAGCGCGCTTCCTCGCCGCCGATCCCCGCCAGCAGCAGTACGGCGGGGAGGCCCTGGCGGCGCAGCTCAGCGATGGCGCCAATCAGCTGACCCTGATTTTTGTTGCGGTTCAGCTCGGCGACACAAAGCACGGCGAAATCACCTGGAGCCAAGCCAATTTCGCCTCGCAGCCGCTCCCGTTCTCCATCCTCCAGAGCCGCGTGCAGCGGCAGGTCGACGCCGACACCGGGGACGTAAACCGATCGGCCGCGCACCGGAAAAGCGGCCGCCTGCCGTTCATCCTCCCGGTTGATCGTGACAAGAACATCGGTCCACCGGGAAAGGAATCGCTCCAGCGGGTAATACATCAGCCGGTTACGCCAGGGAGCCCCCGCATAGAAATGAAAACCGTGCGCCGTGTATACGACCTTGGGATACGGTCGACCCGCCAGCCGAGCGGCCAGCCGGCAGACGACACTCGCATTAGGCGTGTGCACATGAATCAGGTCGTATCGTTCCCGCTTCAACCAGCCGATGAGCTCTCGCAGCGCTCGAAGGTTCCCCGGAGCGAGCGGGTTACGGCTAAACGGCAGGTCTCGGCACTCAAACTCCGCGTTGGTTACATCCTCCCGGCCATGATCCGGGGCGGCGTAGGCATGGACCGTAAACCCGGCATCCCGCAGGTCGCTCATAAAAGGAAGGTGGAACGCCGCCAAATGGGCGTAAACCGTTGCGATATAGGCTGCTTTACACGTCATCCCCCATGCACTTCCTTCGGCAGCGCCCGGGCTGCCGGAAGCTTCCGGCCGGACGCCTGCTCGTAAAGCTCGATCCATTTCCCGGCGACACGGGACATCTCATAGTTCGCCGCGACGTGCTCCCGTCCGCGCTGCCCCATGGCTCGCCGCTCCTCCGGCGGCAGGGCCATGACCCGCTCCATCGCGCGGGCCAGCGCTGCCGGCTCCTCCGGGGGCACGAGGTAGCCGTTCACGCCGTCCAGTACCACCTCGGCGTTGCCGCCCACCGCAGTCGCGACAATCGGCAACCGCCCGGCGCAGGCCTCTAAGAGCACGATCGGCAGCCCTTCCCACTTCGAGGAGAGCACAAATCCGTCGGCGGCTTGCAGCAGTGCCGGCATATCCGTACGAATCCCGAGAAACCAGATGCTGTCCGACAAGCCCAGCTCGGCGGCTTGCTGTTCAACAGATAGCCGCTCCGGTCCGATCCCGGCGATCCAGAGCACGCTGTTCGGGAAGTTCCTCCGTGCCTCAGCAAAGGCGAGCAACATAGCGGGGTAATCCTTCTCCGGAACGAAACGTCCGGCAGCCAGCCAGATGAACGGGCTTGGACCGTCGATAGCCGGCTGAACTTCCCCCTCCCCCGTTACTCCCAGCTCGGCTCGTAGCTGCTCGGGTCCCCGCTCCTCCCCATCAAAACGGCTGAGATCGATCCCGTTCTCCATCAGCCGAATTTTACGGGCCGGAGCAATCCGGCGCTCGGTATAGCCGCGTACGGCTTCCCGGCTGACGTTGGTCAGTAAATCCCCCAGCGGATCGGTAAGCCGGTACAACATCTCCCGCCACCAGCTCCCTTCGTTGACGCTATGAGCCGTGCACACCAAATACGGAATACGCACGAACAATCGCGTGACCCGAGCCAAAATATTCGCATGGACCAGATGGCTATGAACCACGTCGGGTCGCATCCGCCGAATCAAGCTGACCAGGCGAAGTATCGCTCGAGGATCCGGCACGCCCTTCTTCATGCCAAGGCTGACGACTTCGACCCCCAGCTCTCTCAGCTCCTCCAAATAAGCGACCGGGGGGATCATCGTCACCAGACGGACCTCGCAGCCTCTAGCCCGCAGCTCGCGGCATAACAGCAGGACCTGGTTTTCCGCCCCTGCGTAATCAAAACCGGTGATCAAAAACAAGAGCTTCACGTTTAACCCCCACTCCTTCCCGTTGCTTGACCGGATACAGTGCCAATGCTGTGATCGCCATTACTACGTATTCATAGTTGTAGCCGAAGTCTCCGCTAGCCAAGGCGTAACCGACCGACTGAACCAGCAGGATGGCCAACACCGGCGCGCGCTGAATCGCGGCCCACAAGGAGAATAATACGGCGAATGTCCATAACGTTAGACCCGCGAATCCCCCCTCCGCAGCAATCTCCAACACCAAGTTATGCGGAAAATCCCGGGCTAAAGGCGGCGTCACGCTACCTAACCCGGCGCCGAGAAACGGGGAGGCCTCCAGCTTCTCCAGAGCTCTCGTCTGCAAATCCACGCGACCGATATAATTATCGTCGCCCTGCAACTGGTTCCGGTCGAACAGGACCATAAACCGGCTGCTCTCCACCCAAACCGCTAACTGCTCCGCGTAAGCCGATGCGGTCCCGCCTGCGATAATCAACAGGAAGAGCAGGGGCATGGCTAGGCGTGACAGCTTTCCAAGCTTACGCTCCCGAAATTTGCGAATGAACCATACGCCGAAATACACCGCGTTAGCGAGTAAAAAGGCTGCCAGCGGTCCCCTTGACTGCGTGGACAGTGCAGAAGCTAATGCTGCCCCCAGGGATAGTAGCCTGACCGGCAGCGGAATCCGCGAAGCCCATAAACAGACCGTTGCTGTAATTAGCGAGGTTCGGGCGTTAAAGATCGGATTTCCGCCGGGAAGCGTTAAGCGGCCTGGATATTCTTCGTTATACTCGCCGAGCAACAAATGCAAGACCGCATAGGCCATACCCGCCCAAGCTACGATGGTCCAGGAGAACCGCCCGTACTTCCGGTAGACGAGATAGACATACAACGCCGGAACCACTCCATGCGCCAACAAAACGACTTCTTTCATGATCCCATTGGACTCTGCCGGGGCCCAGGTGAGCGAAATCAAGACATAGGCCAGAAAAATCCCCCATAACCAAATCCCTTGATCCCGCAGCGTTTCGAGTACGATGGACGGTTTAAGCAGCAAGGCGACGCCCACGGGCAGCAACGGCGCACCAATTAATAGGATTAACGATTCGCCAGGAACAGCCAATTTATAGAAATAAGCAAAGAGATCAAAATAGATGCAAAACGCAAACAGGTAGGCGGCGTCTACCTTCATTTTTAGCGACAGCAGGCATTGGAGAGAGAAAAAGGCGAGCGTCGCGACAAGCAACGCCCCCCATACGATGCTAATCTCGGTCATTCGCTGTTCCCTCTTTTCCGCTCTCCAGCAACCCGCCGCATATAGGCTACCCGCGCCGCCTCCTTAACGCTAACGTCCAAATGACGCACATGCTCCCGCTCCACACGTCGCCCGCGCCAGTATCGAGCGAAATTCTCGATGGCAGAGAGATGGCGAATTACGTTCTCCGGCTCCCCCGGCAGTTGGAGAAAGAACATCACCGGCTCCGGAAAATCCGTCTCACGGTAGGCGGCAATCACCGGCAAGCCGTTGGCCAAATATTCGCGCACCTTCAGCGGCGAGGCCTCTTCCATGCCTTTGCGGTACAGCGCCAGCGTGCCGATGGCGAGATCGGCCCGGTCGAGCAGCGGCTGATAACGCTCGCGCGTCATATGACCATGGAACACCAAGTTCGCCGGCGCTTGCAGCTTGGCCGCCTCCAACTCCGCACGCTCCGGCCCGATGATGTCAAACCGCCAGTCCGGTTTCGCCGCGGCCAACCGGGCGATCTCATCCAAGCCCTGCCAGGCCTGGCCGGGTGAGCTCATGAACACAAATCGGACAGGCTCCATACCATCATGGGTCAACGCCTCTCCCCTCTCCTGTCCCGCTGCAAACTGATCCAACGGGATACCGTTGCCAATGACCGTGTAACTCTTCACGTACCGTCGAAAACCGTCGGCTTCGGCCAACTCGCCGCTAACGAACACAAAGCCCCCAGCAGCCGCCAGCACAAGGCCGCGTGTCAGCAAGTGGTAGAGGCGACGGGGGCTCAAGCTGCCCCCTTCCAGCGCCAGCTCTCCCACATCATTCGAATTGATCTCGAGTACGGAAGGGTAGTCGCGGAGCAGCCGCGGCAGAGAAGGATAATACAAGTCGAAGCGATGGTAGATGACATCCGGCCTCCAAGCCCGCACCTGGGCGCTCAACGCCTTAAAGCGGGCGGTACGGCCCAGCCTGTCGTGGTAGACCTCACGAAAAACCGGCAGCCCGCCGGTTTCCGCCTCACCCCACACAGGGGCGGTTCCGCGGCTGAACAGGAACAACGCCGTTTCATGCCCCAGCGCCTTCCAGGTCAGCGCCTGGCTGATGATCTTTTTGAACACACCGCTGTCCGGCCCTTCGTTCCAGTGAATCAGATAGGCGATTCTCACAACTTCTCCCCCTTGCGGCTATTAGGCCCCAGCAGTTCCAGCACCAATCTTCGGTAAACGGATCGGTCCGACGATTTCACGAGCTGGCTGTTATGCCATAACAGGGTGAAATCGCCGTTATACTTTCGGCATTCCAGATACAACCTGCGGATCGTTTCATAGGCTCGTTCGGGGCCAAGCCCCATATATTCCGGATGCAACACCGTCTGATCCATCACGATTAACGGACGCTCCCGGAGCGCCAGCTCCCGGCGGGTCTTCAGGTTAAAGACCGGGAATTCGTAGCAGACGCCGCAGCGGAAGCCCGCCCGGTCCGCATAGCTGAGCGTGCTGTCGTAGTCCAGCCCGGCATCCTCCCAGAACTGCCACGTATCCGGTGCCCGCCAGCGCAAATAATGCTGCCGTCCGCCCCAAACCGCCTGGCGGATTCCGTTGGCTTCGGCGATTTGTCGCAGCTTCTCGTATTGTCTGCGAATGCGCGCAGGGTTCAAGAACGTATGGTAGCCCGGATGCAGTCCGATCTCATGCCCCCGTGCATGAATCTCCTGCAGGAGACGCTGAATTGCGGGATCGTCGATGGAATAATTTCCATCCAAGCCGGATTTCGCCCGGTGCTCCTCGGTTATGAAATAGAAGGCGCTGCGCAGCCCGGCTTGTTCGCTTAACTCCATCAGCCAGTCAAACGTGTTATACGGGTCCCGTTCCAGCGCACGCCGCGATCGCAGGAGAATCCCGGCTTTCTTGCGGGCGGATTCGAAATCCCGACGATGTACGGCGTCCATGAGGATGTCGCGAAGCATGCGAAGCCGGCTGCGGCCATAAACGTAGAACGGATAATCCACGTCATGGCTGAGATAAACGGACGCCTCCCGCTTCCTGCGAGCCAGCTCCGGCCAAAGCCTGCGCAGCAATTCCCACAACAGCTCCACATATTCATTGACGATCGGACGATGCAGGAAAGACTCCCGACAAGCCAGGGAGCGGCGTCCCGGAAACCGGCCATGCCGGTCTCGCTCCCGGAATGCGACCTCTTCATACCTTGTCAACATAAACAAGCCGCTGCCAAATACATCGAGACCCAGATAGAAGCCTTCCTCCCCCTCTTCGCCAAGCGTCTCAAGGTAACGACCGGCACGTCCCCTTTTCCCGAAGATGACTGGCAGGGGTTCCTCCTCCGGTTCTTTTGCAGGCGGCATAAAGCGGTCCAGCGGCAGCTTCGGCAAGGAGGCAGGAGTGAGCCATAAACGGTCAGGCGTTTGCAAGAGCACGTCCGGCATGCGGAGCCTGCGGACCGGAGAATCCTCCCGTTTCTCTGCGGCTTCCGAAGCCAATACCAGTTCGATATGTTCCCCATCCCTGTATGCGATGGTATAGTCCAGACCAAGAAACTCGCCCAGGATCACGCGGTAGATGTATTCTCTCTCGGCGGCCCTTGCTGGAGGTGAATAAATCGTCAGCATCCCGTTATCCTCGCTCCTTGCCCAGTAGTGATATCTCCACAGAACCTTCTGTGGAAGGTTCTACAGAGGTTTCCATGGCGTCCTCCCCTTCGCTGTCCGCCCCTTTGTACTTCCTCACCGAATGCCACGACAACCCCAGGTGCAGCGCATACCCCAACGTGGATGCAGCGCTGAACAGCCCGATGGCAACCTCCGCCGACTGCTGCGTATGCCAAGCAAAATACAGGGAACCCAAGATCAGCGCCGAGCGAATGATCTCCCGATACAAATGCAGATCCTGCCGTTCCATGACATCGATCGTAGAGCCGACGGAATTGGCCACAAACTGGCTCAGGTACATGATCGACAGGATGCGAATAAAGCTGCCCGACCGAGCCCATTCCTCGCCAAACAGGAAGGAGAACATGTAGGGCCCGACGGCTACGATAATGAAGATGACCAATGCGCCAAACAGAAAGACGTTGCGAACCGTTTTGCGGAACAAGGGATATAGTCTACGGGGATTGTTGATCATGGAGTCAGCGGTTTCCGCCAAATACACGTTGCGAACAGAGGTCATAATCAGCGTCATCGGGGATCCGAGAATGCGCTGGCATAACGCGAACCAGCCGGCTACCTGGGGGCCGTAAAACGAAGCAAGCAGGATCGTCGGCACGTACAACACAACGCTGTTCAACAGACCGGCGGCCATCGACAGGAAGGGAAACCGCCGATACCGGTAGGCGCTCTCTTTCAGGTCAGCCCAATCCGAGGTGATGGCCTGACTTTTGACGTCCCGGCGCCACAGTCTCCACTGCGGCAGCAATCCGCCGAATCGGCCGACGATATCGCCGATAATCAACCCCAGCGGGCCGAGGTTAAACAAGCTAAGCCCAATTTGCGAGGATACCTGGCTGAGACTTTGCGTATATTTCGTTCGGGCCAGCGGTTTGAAGTATTTTTTGCGAATCGACCAGTAGTTCAGGATTTGGTAAAACCCGGCGCCGAACAAGCTGACGATAAAAAACAGGTAATAGTGCGTTAAATAGGACTCGTGCAACCAAGCCGACAGCGGCTCCTCCAAGATATGAATCCCGATCCCGCTGGCGATGCTGACCCCGATGCAGATGCGCAAAGACAAGCTCAATACGGTGGAGGCCGTTCGGTCATCCTCCGGCAGCGTTATGGCATTTTCGTACGAAAAAGAAATGACCATCAGCAATATCCCAATGATAGACAGGTACATGGAGTAAGTGCCGTATTCCGTCGGAGAGTAGAGACGTGTCAACACCGGCAGCGTCGCCATCACGATCACCTGGCTGATCATCGTTCCGCTGGCCAGGACGGCCACGTTCCGCAGGAATCCGTCGTTCATGAGCTTCCGCACCAGGCCGGGCAGGCTCCGAATCCGCAGCAGTTTCCCGAGTTGCCTGAGATAGCGGATGATTGGGGAGGAGAGTTTTTTCATCATGTTGGCATAGCCGTCCTTTAATAAAATAAATTAGCTCATCAGTCTGCGAAGGTGCCCCGCGATGTGTTCCTGCACGTCCGCCTCGATCTGCGGCCAAATCGGCAAGGACAAGACTTCCTGCGACAGCCGTTCGGCAAGAGGAAACGTCAGACCGCGGTCGCCATAGACGGGAAGCCGATGTACCGGCAGCGGGTAGTACACGATGCTGCTGATGCCGACTTCGGAGAGCCCCGCCTGAAGCGCATCCCGCCGGCCGTTCAGCACGCGCACCGTATATTGATGGAACACCTGCTTGTCGCCGGCCAGCACCTCGCCCGGAAGCATCAAACCAGGGATGTCCCGCAGCAGCTCATGATAGCGGGCCGCGGCTTGGCGACGGTCCTCGTTCCATGCTTCAATATGGGGCAGCTTGACCCGGAGGATGGCCGCCTGGATCTCATCAAGCCGGGAGTTGAAGCCAACACGCTCGTTGTAGTATTTTCGCTTCGAGCCATGTGTCCGCAGCATCGCTGCAGCCTCGGCCAGCCCGGAGTCGTTCGTCACCAGCAAACCGCCATCCCCGTAGGCCCCAAGATTCTTCGATGGAAAAAAGGAATAGCAGCCCATCTCCCCCATCGTTCCGACCTTCCGCCCTCCTGCTTCGGCACCAAACGCCTGGGCTGCGTCCTCTATCACGATCAGTCCCCGGCGGCGGGCCAGGTGCATCAACCGTTCCATGTCCAGCGGACGGCCGAACAGGTGCACAGGGATAATCGCCTTCGTGCGCGGCGTGAGTGCCGCCTCCAGACTGTCCAGATCCAGGTTGTACGTCAACGGATCGACCTCGGCGAACACCGGATCCGCCCCTACCCGGCTAATCGCTTCCGCCGTGGCGAAGAACGTGAACGGCGTCGTAACCACCTCGTCGCCCGGGCCGATCCCGGCGGCCAGCAAAGCGATAACCAATGCGTCCGTGCCGGAATTCAGCGCAATTGCATGTTTGGTGCCCAAGTATTCGGCGGTTTCTTGCTCCAATCGCTTGACCTGGCTGCCCATGATGAACGCCGCTTCGTCCAGCACATTCTCGATAGCCTCCATCAGTTGCGGCTTAAGCTCCGCGACCTCCCGCTTCAGATCCAGCAGGGGAATCGCCGGCTGCGGTTGCCCTGCGGCCGTTGCCGTTCCTGAATCCATCAGATTACCGGCGGTGTTGTCCGCTTGTTGTCCTCCAATACGAAATGGTTCCATACCCGCTCACCCTTCCTTTGTGATCGCTACGGTGTCCTGCTCCAGCCGGTATTCCCGCCCACAGTCGCCGCACCGTCCAGCCCCGCCGCTAAAGCCCAGCGTCTTGCCGCAGCGGCACACCCAGCCGATCCGCCGGCCCGGCACCCCGGCGATCAGCGCATAGGGTTGTACATCGCGGGTAACGACTGCCCCGGCCGCGATCAAAGCCCACTCCCCGATCGCGACTCCGCATACGATGGTGGCGTTCGCCCCGATCGATGCGCCGCGCCCGACCCGCGTCCTGAGATAATCCTCGCTGCGGTTGCGAGGAAACGCCGCGCGGGGTGTCCGCACATTGGTAAAGACCATGCTTGGCCCGCAGAACACCTCATCCTCCAAAATGACGCCTTCGTAAACAGAGACGTTATTTTGGATTTTTACACCGTTGCCGATGCTGACGCGGTCTGCGATGTAGACGTTCTGCCCCAGGCTGCATCGGCTGCCGATGACCGCGCCGGACGACACGTGGGCGAAATGCCACACTTTGGTCCCTTCCCCAACCTGCGCCCCCGGATCAACAACCGCGGTTTCATGTATATATCCGAATCCGTTCATGTGATTAACTCCTCATAAGATTATTTGGGTGAGAAATGTTGTACAAAGTGCAACATTTCGCGTCCAAATGAACTGCGTCGACCCGAAATGTTGCAATAAGTACAACAATTTGGCGGCTCCAACCCGGTTTGGGGCAGAAAAGTTGCAGGAAGTGCAATATTTCCGCGCGCCCCCCGCCGTTTGGAGCACAAATGCTGCACTAACTGCAACATTTGCGCCAGAGTCCGGAGAGACCTCGATGCACCGCCTGCCGCCCACCCGCTGGCCGCAAGCCATACGGGACAACTACAGCAGGTAATACCGCTCTGGCTTCGCCTGATCCTTCATGGCGTTCCGGGTATCGAGCAGACAGCGGCTGGCGCTGCCGATCAACTCGTATTCAAAGCCCGAATGATCGGTCGTGATCACCGCAATATCGGCCTCCCGCAGACGCTGCTCGGTCATTTCCTCACATGTATAGGTGAGGCCATGATGCTTAAACTCCACGATATGTGTGTCGCTGGTCCATACGGTGGCGCCCCGCTCCTCCAGCAGTTCGATCATTTTCAGCACCGGCGATTCGCGGTAATCGTCGATATCCTTTTTGTACGCGACGCCCAGCAAATAGACGATCGAGCCGCTCAGCGACTTGCGGTCGCCGTTTAAGATATCTCCGATCCGCCGCACGACGAACTCGGGCATCGCGTTGTTGATCTCCCCCGCCAATTCGATCAATCGGGTATGATACCCGTACTCCCGCGCTTTCCAGGTCAGGTAAAACGGATCGACGGGAATGCAATGCCCGCCCAGCCCCGGGCCCGGATAAAAAGCCATAAATCCATAGGGCTTGGACTTCGCCGCTTCGATCACTTCCCACACGTTGATCCCCATTCGGCTGCATAGAACGGCCATCTCATTGGCCAAGGCAATATTGATGTGGCGGAACGTGTTCTCGTAAATCTTCTCCATTTCTGCGACGGCCGGACTGGATACGACGTGCACGTCGCCGTTCAACACCTGGCGGTATAACGCCTCGGCCACCTCCGAGCAAGCGGGTGTGACGCCGCCGACGACCTTGGGTGTATTTTTCGTGTTGTACGTTTTATTGCCGGGGTCCACCCGTTCCGGGGAATATGCCAGAAAAAAATCAACCCCGCAGCGAAGTCCCGTCGCCTCAAGGAGGGGCTTCACCAGTTCTTCCGTCGTGCCGGGATACGTAGTGCTTTCCAGCACGACCAGCATGCCCGGGTGCAGGAAACGAGCGATCTCCCGCGTGGAATTCTCCACATAACTCGTATCCGGCTGCTGATAAATATCCAGCGGCGTCGGAACGCAGATCGCTACAGCGTCCACTTCCCGCAAAAATGCATACTCGGCGGTGGCCCGCAGCCGCCCGTCTTCCACCATTCCGCGCAAATCCTCGTCCACCACATCACCTATGTAGTTGTGGCCCCTGTTCAGCATTTCGATCTTTCGGCTCTGCACATCAAAGCCGATGACCTGGTAGCCCGCCTTCGCCTTCTCGACCGCGAGCGGCAGACCGACATACCCTAACCCAATCACCCCGATCACGGCGGTTTTGTCCTTTAGCTTGCGAAGTAGCTCGGCTTGCCCGTTCCCGGAGTTCTCCGTGTTCTCTGTCCACGTGCTTTGCATTCCGCTATGCATGACCTATCGCCTCCTTTCTATCCAAGCGTATAGGCAGGTTCGCCGCTGCCCCCGCCGGTCATGTCCAACGCCAGCTTCACGGCGCGAATGCCGTCTTCCAGCGTAATTTCCGGTTCACGGTCCTCCTGGACCGCCTGGACCAGGTCGGCAATGATACATTGGTGACCCGGCACGCCGTAAGGATCCTCGTCCACCCTGCGGATCAGCGCCTCTGTCTCTTCCCGCGACATCGATGCGCATACCCAATGCTGGATCCAGTTGGCCGTCTTGCCGCTGATCACGGCGTAACCCTCCTCCCCGAAGACGGAGATGCTTTCCTCGAGGTTGTGTCCATACACCGTGGTGGCCGCTTCGATCACGCCCAGCGCGCCGCTGTCCAGCCGGATCGCCGCAATCGCCACATCCTCCGCTTCGATCTGCTTCAGCCGCGTGGCGGTCAGCGACTTCACCTCCGCGACCGGACCGAATAACCACTGCAGCAAGTCCAGGCCATGAATCGCCTGATTGAGCAGCACACCGCCGTCCATCGCCTTCGTTCCCCGCCAGGCCGCCTGGTCATAATAGGCTTGGCTGCGGTTCCAGCGAACGGTCATGTTCACGTGGCTCAGCTTGCCGAATCGCTGTTCTGCCACCGCCGCCTGAAGCACCTGCATCGCCGGGCGGTACCGGTTCGGATGCACGACCGTAGCTTTGACGCCGCTGAAACGAACGGCTTGCCGCAGCTCCTCCGCCTCCGTCAGGTCCAGCGTCACCGGCTTCTCCAGCACGAGATGCTTGCCTGCGTGGAGCGCCTCCAGCGCCAGTGCCCCGTGCAGCCCGCTGGGCGCGCAAATACATACCGCGTCAATGTCCGGCTGCTGCGCCAGCATAGTGCCGAGATCCGGATAGGACGCGGCCGGCGTGATCGCCCGCAGCTCTGCCAGGCGGTCCGGATTCGGATCGCACAAGGCCACCAGCCGGGCGCCTTCTGTTTTTCCAATGGCCTCGATATGCTTATAAGCAATATGCCCGCAACCCGCGATGGCGAAATTCATCATTTGACCGCTCTCCCTTTATATTTCTTCTCGATCCGAATCAGGGTGTCGCCCAGCTCCGAATAATCTTCCGACAAGTGCCGTCGTGCCTGTCGACTTTTTTTGTTGCGCATATGGCGAGCATCCAAAATCAATGCCAGGCTTAGTCCCGCAAACAAACCCACGAAGCAGGCAAGCGCGAGATTCAACGCTTTGCGCGGACTGACCGGCGTCTTGGTCTCCTCCAGACTGGCGGAATCGAGAATCGAAACGTTGGCCCCTTCCACGATCTCCTTGGATTTGGCGATAAATGTTTCAGCGAAGGCGTTGGCGATCGCTACCGCCTGCTTTGGCTCGTCTCCCGTATAAGACAGCAGGATAACCAGCGTGCCCGGATCGGTGCGAACTTTAATTTTCTTCAGCATTTGGATGACCGTGTCTTGGGTGGAAACCTTCTTTTTGACCTCAGCGGCGATATAGCGGCTTTGAATGGTGTCCTCATAGGTTTTGGTCAGCATTTGGCTGGCCAGAAACTCATTGTACGTACTCGATTCCGGATTCGCGGCGATATTGGCGACCAAACTCACATTTGCCCGGTAGGATGGGGTCACCACTTCATTCAGAAGAATAGCCAGTCCGATACAAGTCGCCATTACGATGATAAATGCTAGAAAATGCCGCCGAACGGCGTTCCACACGGCTACCATATCCATGATCGTTCACCTCATTCGATTATTGCCTGCAAGCTCCAATTCTCGGCGAGTTCCGCAGATTCGATGGGGGTATCCTTTGCCGCCTGCTTTGCCCCCGCCCCTGCCAGAACCCGTTCCCCTAACTCCTCCATGTTCAGGCTGATCATCCCGTATTGCTCGGCCAAACGGCGGTAGTGACGCACGACGGCTTCCAACGATCTGAACATCTCGTCGTCCGCCGCGTTATACGGATGAAGCCAGAGATGATACACCTGCCCCTGGCGGGCGGCATGGGTCATACTGTCTTTGATCCTCTTTATTCGAAGCGGCTCCAGCCGCCTGAGCGGTCCGGGCGGTGTCCGGAAGAAGAAGCTGGCCGGCAGATCGATCGGCAGCTTGGGCGAGATGGAATCCACCGGGTACGTGTGGTGCCCCGTCAAGTTCATGTAGCTGTCGCCGAGCCTAAGCGCCCGGCGCAGCCAATGATCGGAAACGGAATATCCTGCGCGGTACAGCGAGTGGCGGGGATTCCCCCGGTAGGTCTTGAAGCCAAGCTCCGGCAGCTTGCGCATATACTGACGGCGCAGCTGGTTGCGCGGGAGCACCAAGCTTTGGAGGGGAATCCCCCGCTTCTCCGCCGCAGCTACAGCAGCCTGCAGATCGCTGTAAAATTCGTCGACGGTCTGCCCTTTCTCCATACAGTAAAAGTGAGAAAACGTATGGGAGCCAATCGCTTGGCCCGGGGTTCTGTGGATGTGCTCAATCAGCGTTGGAGCATAGAAATAAGGATCTTCCGCCTCCCCATCCCCAATGGCTCCGGTTTTGATCTCGCCGTAAGGGGAGAGCCTGTTGTCAACGTACCCCGGTTTGAGCGCCGGCAGACCCGCCAGCAATTCACGCCGGTCCGCAAAAAACAGCAGCCCCACCGTCGCCCAAGTTGCGTGGACACCGGCCTCCCGGAACAATTCTAGTATGTCGGGGATTCGCTCCCTCTCTCGCAACCATTTTGCTCCATACTCCGCCTTGGTATAAAGATCGCGAACTCCCCAATAGAGCTCGAAATCTAGCGATATGACCAAGATTCCCGCTTCCTTCGCCAATTTCACTCACCTCTTCTCGGGCCAAGCCGTGGCATCTACCGTTCTACCAAGTTGGTTGCTATATAGTCTTATATTCCGTGGGCAGCCAATTTAGTAGCCTGAATTTTAAAATTCACCTCATGTATGACGTATGACCGAACCTTCACGATTATTGAACCACCACGTTGAGATTGGTCATTGAGGAGGTTTTCACTTTGAAAGCGGCAGCCGTAATTCGATTCCCCGTACAGAAAATATTCTTTTGCGAGTACCCTCGTAGATACGTCGTCAGGTCGATCCCGCCGCCCTTCGGCATGCGAATCACATTGTTATCGATTCGCCCATTCTCGGCGTTTTGCCAGGTCCAGATCCCTCGCTCGCCGTTTTGCAGCTCATTGCCCCCGATGACGAAATCGCGGATATTCCCGAGGCGAATCGCCGTCGTCCCCTTGATTTCACTTTGGCTGCCCATGGTGATGGCATTGCCCCGAAGGGTCACGTTCTCTACGACGGGCCCGGCCCCGACCTCGATCGCCGCGTAGAAGCTACCGCTGCCCGCAATTTGATTCCCCTCTACGACGTTATCTCCCGCATAGATGCTGATTGCCGCATACATATCCGGTGCCAATCGACCCTTTTCCACACCCATATAGAAGTTGTTACTCAGATAAGGGTTGTTGATCGTATTGCCGCGCACAGTCACGCCTTTTGCAAACACCTTGACCGCCCGCTTGGCACAATAATCGAAGCGGTTGCCGACGATTACACTGCCAACTGCTGTACCGCGATTCTCTTCCATGGCCGGATCCTCATAATAAATGCCGTCACCATCGTCCGCCGGCCCGATATGATGAATACTGCAACCGGTGATCGTTACCTTTTGGGCGGCCCGTTCCTTGCTCCCCCAGGTTGTTGTAACGTAGATTCCCCGGGCGACAAGACCGGCTCCGCCCCCGTTTCGAGCGATGACATCCGCGATCTCCGACCCCTGGATGGCAATCGACTCCGTGTTGCCAAGTACGACGATGCCGGACACGACGCCCGCATAATAATCGCTGCGACGGTCGCCGCTATGCGTGGCCCCCTGGACGAGCAGCCCTTGAACCGTCACCCGCGCGCTGCCCCCGGCGATCGTCAACACCCGGTTCACCCGGCGATTGCCGTCAAGGACAAGGCCGGTCAACAAAACGTCTTTGCCCGTCACCCGCATGAGCTCCCAACCAAAACTGCCGGACGCCGCGCGGACGACCGAGGTACGGCCGTCTCCCTTGACCGTGGTGTTGCCGCCAACCCTCAGCGTTTTGGTCGGATTGACCAGGTAAACTCCCTTGGGGAAATAAACCGTGTCCCCGGTTGCCGCCGCCTGGTTAAGCGCCTTCTGAATGGCCGCGGTGTCGTCCGTTACTCCGTTCCCCTTCGCCCCGAAATTCGTTACTGATATCATGGTCTTCCCTCCTATGCGTTTGTTGATTATATTTAATGCCAAGTCTCTCCGGAGGGAGCGGCATATGCCTTGGTCAAACCTGCCTGCTTCCGCGCATATTCGACCGGACAAGATCATAGGCTGGCAATAAGGCACGGTATGCCTTAAAAAGAAACCAGAGGTACTCCTATGGACAATCGCGAGTTATTGGAAAAATGGGCGGATTTTCACGTCCACAAATGGGGCTGCACCGCACGCTTAGCCCGTTGGGAAGCCCCGAATTCAACTGCGTGGGGCGAAGGACTGTTGTTCTTTAACCGCAAAGGTCACTTGTATTTGCCGCCTTTGAATCCTTACCACCCCTTCGCGTTTCACCCGACGCCGACAGATAAGCCCTACAAGCTGACCCGGCAATGGCACGAAGCCGCCAAAGCGATGATTCCGGATTTGCTGAAGTCCCAGCGCAGCGCAAGCTTCGTACTCCCACCTGAAATTACCGACATCCGTCCCTTTCTGTGGAGCGGGTTTAAAGCAGAAGTGAAATATACGTATGTCGTGAAGCTCCCCTACACCCTCGATCAGGCCAGTACGGAGATTCGCGCGAAAATCAAAAAAGCGACCGCCGCCGGTTACCGGACGGCGTTGACCTGGAACATGGCCGAGGTGCATCAGTGCCTGCAGGGCACGGAATCACGGCAGGGCTTCAGCCACCAGCTTACGCTGCAGGATCTGGAACGGGCCCAGGGCCTGCTCGGGGAACAAGCTTTTCGCGCCTATGTCTGTTATGCGTCAAGCGGAGAACCGGTCAGCGCCAGCGTCGTGGTTGCCTTGGACGGCCGTCGCGCATTCGGGTGGATCGCTGGCAGCAAGACGGAACATTTGAACCGGGGCGTGGTTCAACAATCGCAAAGCTTCGCCTTGCAGGACTTATCAGACATTGGTTTCGCCGAATTCGATTTCGCCGGGGCTAACCTCCCGACTGTCGCTTATTCCAAGACCAACTGGGGCGGTCAGGCCACGCCCTACTATCTCGTCCGCCCTCCGGGGGTTAAGGAGGTTCTTCGGGCAGGGCGCGATTGGGTACGGTTTGCTCGAGAACCCCGGTCCCACTGATCGACGAAACATCCGCTTGATTTTCCCCCTTCCCATTTATTGAAATTTATATATAATAGACATAAGTAAAGGTTCGTTATAACGAACGGACTAGCGAATGATACTTACCCTCCGTCATAGCTGCTGCAACCTGGGAGGGCCGAGTTATAAGGGAAAGGATGGGGACGATTTGAAGAGGGTGAGGTATCGGGGCTACCGTAAATACGCTATGGCTGTATACGCCGTTTCCATCCTGGCTGGGGTCGTATGGCATGCGGGACAGGCCAGCGCTGCGGACTCAATCAAGCTGCGGATTGGAACGGAGTTAAGCAGCGAGCTGCCGATGAGCAATTTAAAACCCGGAGACCGGGTAGAACGCACGTTTACGGTCGCCAATGACGGCAGCGTCGCCTTCGATTACAAGGTTCGAACGCGCTTCGTTTCAGGGGACACCGAGTTCTTTGATGTTCTTCAGTTGACGGTGAAGGACGGGGACACCGTCATCTATGACGGCGCGCTGCATCTGGAGCAACAGGATATCGCCTTGGGACGCCTCGCGGCGGGCGGGGAGAACGAGTTGGATTTATGCGTGGTATTTCCGGAAGAGGCCGGTAACGAGTATCAAGGCAAAGCGGCGACGATCGCTTTCGGCTTCACCGCTTATGCGGAGGAACCCTCGAACGGCGGAGGCGGAGGCTCCAATCCTCCGGGGGAAGGCCCCTCACAGCCAACGGATCCAACACCGGTGAACGGCGGTAACCCTCCAGGCAACCCTGGAGTGAACCCGGATCCACCTGGCGGACAGCCTCCGGGGAATCCTCCAGCGAACAATCCCGATTCCTCCACGCCGGAGCAGCCGGAAGATCCCGGTCTGCCGCCGCAAGAGCAGCCGCAAACGCCGACAGACCCAGGACCAGGACCGGGGCCGGGCGACAGCGGCCCCGGTATGATGGAGGAGTTGCCACAAACGGCGAATCCATGGTTTAACCTGATTCTGATCAGCTTGTTCGCCACAGTCGGAACCGGCATGTTCCTCCGCAAATCGGGACGGCAATAAACGATGCGGGGTAAACGTTCATTACTACGAATGGCCGCATGGCTGGTGTTTTCCGGCTCCCTGGTCGTGTTGGCCTACTCTACGTATCAGGCAGTCCGTGCCCCGATGGAGGCGCATCAAGCCCTGCGGCAGTGGGATGCGCTGAAGCGGGAAACGGAGGGCGGCAGCGCGGCACGAGCCGCAGACGAAAACCCGCTTTCCTCGGCGATAGCCGGAAAGCTTCAGCAGACGGGCGGCGGCGGGAGCCCGGCGGCGCCTGCCCGAACGGCGGCGGACGGCGAGCTTCTTGGTGAGATCGCCTTCCCTTCCCTTGATCAGCGCTATGCGATCTTAGAGGGGACCGGGAATGAACCGCTTAAACTAGGGGCCGGTCATTATACCGGCAGCCCGCTCCCCGGTGAAGACGGCAACAGCGTACTCGCCGGACACCGGGATACCGTCTTTCGCAATCTGGGCAAGCTTAAAGCCGGCGATCGGATCGAGGTGGAAACGACCTCCGGGCGCTACACCTATGAGGTGACGGGACGGAGAATCGTCGACGAGAACGATTCCGATGCGGTCCAGGCCTCCACCGAACCGCTGCTCACGTTAATTACCTGCTACCCGTTCACCTATGTCGGACCCGCTCCGGAACGACTGCTCCTTACGGCAAAATTAATAGAAGAAGCGCCGGCTACCTGACCGGCGCTTCTTCTATGTCCAGCGACTTAAACCGCGGGTATCTCCATCCATTCCACACCGTTGCCGTTTTGTCGCAGCAACTCAGCGGTTTCCGCCAGCTTCTCACCCTGGTGGCAAGAAATGATCAGGTAATCGGTGTCCGTCGCCCCCGCCTCTAGTTCGATTTCTAGCATCCGGATCATCGTCGCGGTTCTGTCCAGCACCATCCGAGCCATAGTTTCGAGCAAAAGCGTGAGCTGATCGGAGGAGGCATACGGCTCGATGCGAATCGGCTCCTTCGGCCCGTCGGCCAGACGTGCATTACTGGCAAACCCAGCCGCCAACCCGCTCCGCAGCGCTTGTTCAGCCACAGTCGCCGCATAACGGATCCCGAGCTCGATGCGCTCCGGTTCGATCACCGTTCTCCACATCGAATCGCTGGTCTCCAAGTTCAGGAAGATCATCAGCCGATGGTCGGCCGTATAATCGCGTTTATGTACCTGGAGCTCACCGGTGCGGGCCGTCGCCTTCCAGTTAATATGGCCAAGCGGGTCGCCTGGCCGATATTCGCGAATGCCCGCCGTCAGAAACGGATCCTCAATGATCCAGCGCCGGACAGGCAGCTCCCCCAGCCAGCTGTGGTTGGGCAGCGGCAGCTCCTGCAGCTCCAGAATCCGCGGGTACACCAGCAGCTCTAAATCCAGGGGAAATTGCTTGACTTCCGCATTCAGCCCCAACGGATCGCCCGTCGTCATCGTAGCCGACTCCAGTCGGTATTGTCCCCGGCGCGAGCAGATCACCTCGTGGCGCCGGGTAATTTGCCGGTAGGACCGCAAGTAAAACAAGCTGCTGTGATTCTGATAGATCTCCCCGGCATGGATATTTAGATTGCTTTGCCGCCCGAACGTCAGGCCGGCGGCGATGCTCGACTCGAGGCGCAGCCATGGCAACGGCAACAGCTTGGCGTTGGCGATGACCTCGACCATTTCGACGGTATCCCCTTCGAACACCGCCTGTTCGGTGAAATAGCGTCGATAGCGGATTCCTTTAAGCGCCCGCCAGCGGTAAACCAACGCCAATGACATGAGGATCAGCGCGGCGCTGACAAGTAGCCATGGTAGCTGCATTGACATTGGTTAATCCCCCTGTCTCCCCTTTGCCGCAAGCACCGTCTCTGCCGGCACCTCCACCTGCTCGAGCACCTGACGGACCACCTCGGCGCCGGGCTGATCCGCACCGCGCAGCCCGTGGCGCAGGAGCAACCGATGCGCCAGCACCGGCTCCGCCACCGCTTTGATATCATCCGGCGTCACGTAATCGCGGCCTCGAACCAACGCATACCCCTGCGAGGCGCGCAGCAGGCTCATGCTCGCCCGCGGGCTCGCCCCCAGCTTAACCTCCGGATGCTTGCGGGTCGCCTCGGTGATTGCTACGATGTAGGCGAGCAGGTCTTCTTCTACGCGGACGGACTGCGCGAATCGCTGCGCCTCCGCCACTTCTGCGGCGGAGGCGGCTGGGCGAATCTCTGCCAACGGCTGGCGCTCTTTGAAGCGCCGCAGAATGGACACGCCCTCGTCGGACGTCGGGTATCCCATGGCGATCCGCATCAGGAAGCGGTCAAGCTGGGCCTCCGGCAGCGGGAACGTTCCCTGCTGATCGACCGGATTTTGCGTAGCCATGACCAAGAACGGCGCCGCAAGCGTATGCGTCACTCCGTCGATCGTCACCTGCCGCTCCTCCATGCACTCCAGCAGGCTGGACTGCGTCCGCGGCGTCGCCCGGTTGATTTCGTCGGCGAGCAGCACGTGGGTGAACACCGGTCCAGAACGGAACTCGAATTCGCCGGACTTTTGATTATAGAAATTAATGCCGCTCAAGTCCGATGGCAGCAAGTCTGGCGTAAACTGAATCCGCTTGAATTCGCCGCCGAGCGATTTGGCCAACGCTTTGGCTAGCAACGTTTTCCCGGTACCCGGCACGTCCTCCAGCAGCACATGCCCGTTCCCGAGCAAGGCGGCGAGCAGCAGATCCACCACGTCCTCCTTCCCAACCACCACCTCACTGATATTGCGGCGAATTCGCCCGATGACCTCTACCACTTCCCGCAGTTCCATAGTAAAACCACCTTTATCGCAAAATTTAAAAGTCCGTTGTTACCGCTTTCCTTTTGCTATTGGTTAAAGCGATCAGGCCTGAAGCCACTCGCTTAAGTCCACCACCGAACGCATGGCGTATTCCTGCCGGATCGGCTCGCCATCCTGCAGCACGATCAGACAGGGGACACTGGCGATCTGCCACCGCTCCCGCAGTTTCGGGGTATAGTTAATATTCAGCTTAGACACCGGAATGCAGGGGCCGGACGCCAGGACGATCTCCAGCATCTTTTCCGCCAACTGGCAGGTCCCGCAGAGGGTCGTTACGAACAATAAGGCCTCCCTGCCGGCTGCCTTCTCCGCATTCTCTGTCTCCACCATCTTCTCCGTTTGCATTAGCCATTCCTGCTCGGTGATTTCGCGTAGGGGCACGGGCTCCCACCTCCTTGTCATTCTCCTAACTCCTATCATAGCATAGGAAAACGGCCCTTTCGCCAAAAAAGCGAAAAGGCCGCCAAGAATCCGGCTTTACGCCGGGCGTTTTGTAAACACATAGAAGGTGACACCAAACTTGTCGGTGACGATGCCGTACGTCGGGCTGAAGTAAATGGGCTGGAGCGGCTGCTGCACCTCTCCCCCTTGCTTCAGACCATCGAACAATCGCTGTGCTTGCTCCACCGTATCCACCGTGAGGCATACGGTCACCTGATTACGTGCGGGACCGCATCGACCAAATGAAAAACCGCGTCGATTTCGTATCTCCGACGCGGCAATCCGCCTTTCCGTATTTGGGACTGCTGCTGGAAGGAGCCATTCAGCAGCAAGTTCTCCATATCAACTACGAATCGCGCCGCGGCGTCTCTACCTGCCGCCAGATCCAACCGGTCGGTATCTTTGCGAGCGGCGGCCTATGGTATTGCCCGGCCTATTGCTTCGAGCGACGCGATTTTCGCTTGTTCCGCTGCGACCGCATCACCTCGGCCGAGTCCGCCGAAGGATCCGAAGCCCCGGAACCGCTCGATCTGCGCCACATCCACCTTGGCAACTGGGAGGAGCATCTCGGCCGCAAGCCAGCATTGCTGGACTGTGTGGTCGAACTCAGTCGGCTGGGCGTCGAGGCGTGCGAAGGCCAGCTCATCCACCGCGGCCTGGAACTGCACGTCCGTGAGGACGGCTCCGGCCGGTTGGAGGGATCCATCCCCGCCAGCGAGCTTCCGTACCTCGCGACGTTCTTTATCGGCCTCAACCACGATGCGACTGTCCATAGACCACCGGAGCTGTTGGACTCGATCAAGCGAACGTTAAGTGAACTGCTGGAGAAGTATCGATCCTAGAGTAACGCGCATAACTCTAATAAAAAAATTAGTCCTTGGTTCTAAGGACTAATTATGCTGAGAGTTCATTAATATACTGTCTTCTTCCTGACCATAAGATAGTTCTTACATCGTATTGTTTAAAGGCGCTAATTATATCACTGCTAATGGTCTTCTCCGCATCATTAATGATAGCGTAGAGGCTAGAGTCAGATTTTCTGGTATTTTTTATATTTTCCCATGCAAACAATACACTTTCAGCTTTCGATTTAGAGGGATTATTTATTGTTTGTATAATTCTTTCTCCCATTTGTTTAGATTTTGGGATAACAAAATCAAACTTTTGGGAGAAACCACTTTTCCCTGTAAAGATAACATTATCAGTATATCGAATGTCATTCATAATTAAGAAATTTTCAACGTCTTCCCAAAAAATACTTTGAATATTCATTCGCGTTGTAAGAAACATATCGTTGACAGTTAGCATTGCTTGCGCTAACATATGTTTCTTCTGTGGGAAGGTATCCATAGTGGCTTCCACAAAAAGTTCATCCTTATCTGACTTGGTAACACCATAGCTATTTAAAATAGTTTGGAGCATTTCTTTACGTTTTTTTGATCCATGAATGTCACAGCCAGATTGAATTAAGTCCGAAATAATGTACCCATCATCAGTAAGTTTAAGTTTGTCTCCCTGTGGAACAACATATATTTGTAAAAAATCATTATGCCGATCCATTAGAGGGGTTGTTATTTCGATCGCATCATTAATTAAAGTGATGTTCTGTTTTAACCACCCTAAATATGTATTAATCAATTGATCCTTAAGCAATTGCATGCTCCCCCTCCTTTCGTTGTTAATCAAGCATAAACTGCTGATAAATTGGCGGTAACTTATATTAGATAGATAAATTGTATGTCATATATTGGATGTGTCAACTAGTTTTTGATAATTCCCTCCACTATTCTGTATCAATTAAGTAAACCCGACCTCAGATAAGGAAAACTTATCGTTGATCGGGTTATATCTTTTATAGCTTCAAATCAAGCCACATGCCTATGAAATCTTCTAAGTCTACCGCTAAGTATCAGTCAAACTCCTAAAATTCACATCGACAGCGAACCCGCCGTCGCGATCTGATGGTACAAGCCGTTCACGTCGAGTGTGCCAAACACGTTGTTCTGGTTGAACACGAGGCGCTCCGCTTCCAGCTCTTCCAGTTGGGAGACCCGGCCGTTCACATAGTCCAACAAGCGGTCGCGGGCCGACGCGGCGCGGCTCAGCACACCGCCGTAACGGATGTCGAGCACTTCCCAGCCAAACGGCTTATACGTTCCTAGCCACAGCTCCCGGTGCGCCACTCGGAGTTCCTCGACCCGGCAGCGAAGCTCCGGCAGCGTCTCGTCGGCGATCCGCCGCAGCCCGTCCCGATCCCCGGCGTCGTAAAGGCGTTTGATCGTCACACCCAGCGTCGACTTCACGGACAGCGCGGCGGCGAGCTTTTCATAGAAGGCGAACATCGCGGCAAACGGCTCCGTCAACCCGCTTCCCTCTCCTTCACGGTAACCCCGCCATTTCTCAGCGAGCCCGGCATAATAATCCGGCAGCGTCCCTTCCATACCTTCCACATGCTTGTCAAACAAGCCGATCAGCGGATCCTGCCAGAGCAGGAACTTCGACGGATTCGCGCCGTAATAGTTCCCCTCGTGGACCTCCGGCACTTCATCCATCCCCTTCAACGCTTCGAGCGGCCCGAACAAATCCAGCCCCGTGCAGGCGGCCAGCCGCTTCTGCAGATGCTCGTCCGTCACCTCTCCGTCGTGGTAGCCGTATTCCGCAAACAGCTGCAGCCCCGGCAAAATCACAAAATGATTCGCCTCGTTCCCGTTGTCGCCCCATGCGGTCGCAAACACCTCTCGCAGACCGCTCCGCTTCGCTGCCCGCAGCGCCGGGTGCATGGAAGACCAGGTTTTGCCGTGGTTCGGGGCCATCAGGTTCCACATGTGGATGCCCCCCGCGAAGAGCGGCTCCGATCCAAGCAACCGATGCTTATCAAACACCTCTTTATACGCGTTCTCATCCGTCCCCCAATAGTTCCAGTAGACGAACCGGAGGCCGTCCGGGATTTTGGCCATATTTTCCGTGGAAAAATCCGCCTCCATATTGTACAACCCGCCCTGCACATCATTCGACAGCAGGTTGAAATACATATCGCTCCAGATCATCGGTTCCAGCCCCAGCTTCCCGGTGATCTCCATCACCCGCTCAACGTGCTCGTTCATCACCTCGAACCGGTCGCGGAAGCCGTTGTCCCGCAAATAGCGGCCCAATCCAACCTGGAACGCCTCGTCCATGCCGATATGGATCCGCTTCGACCGAAACGGCGCCGCAGCCGCCCGAATCGACTGCTCCAGGAATTCGTACGTCGCTGGCGCACCCGGCAGCACGATGTCGGGATGGTCCCGCAGCGGCTCCGCATAAAGCCATTTCAGCGCATGAAATAAATGCCCCAGCGTCTGGATGCACGGAATCATCTCGATGCCAAACAACGCCGCGTAATCGTCGCACTCCCGCAGTTCCTCCGCAGTGTACCGTCCCCGCATATAACCGAAGTAAGGCAATTCCGGCACCTCATACGTGTCCTCGGTATACATCATCAGGCCGTTCAGCCCCATGACCGCCATATACCGCAGCATCTGCTTGATCGCGTCCACCCGCATCACCGCATTGCGCGACGCGTCCAGCATCGTCCCATTGTAATCAAAGTTCGGACGTTCTAACAGATCAAACGCTTCCGACGTTTTAGCCTGCTCCACCAACAACCCCAGCGCACGGAAGAAATGAATCTTCTCCACGTACTCAATCCGGCCTTTTCCGCCGTTAAGCGAGACCCGCAATTGTCCAGCATCCTGAGGCAAACAAACGACTTCCACCGGCAATCCCGCAGGGTCTGACTGGAATCCGAGCTGGGCCTCCAACTCTTTTACGCCATAAACTAAATCCTCATCCATTCCTTGAAAATAAAGCTTCATCCCGTGAACCTCCTCTATTGTGTAAACCCCTACGCCCAGACCTTACTGTCCGCCCCGGCTCCGATAGCTCCGCGGCGAATAACCGGTGATTCGCTTAAACACGCGCGAAAAATAAAACGTATCCTGATATCCCAGCGCCTCGCCGATCTCTTTGACGCTTTTTTCCGTGTTAAGCAGGACGTTCTTGGCCTCGGCCGCTTTCAGCCGGTGAATGAACTCGTTCAGCGGATAACCCGAATATTCGTGCACGATCCGCCGCAGCGTCGACACCGAAATATGATGCCGCGCCGCCAGGTCCTCCGGCTCCGGGTTCGCGTACAGCGAAGCGGAGATGTCCTCGATCACCTTCATCACGAACCGTCCCCGGTTCCCAGCCTCCGCTTGGTCCGCCTGCGACACCAGCTCGTACAGGAACGCCTCCAGCATCAGCGAAGCCCGGTCGAGGTTGCTGGGAACGCCGCTGTCGATCAACATGAACATCAACTCCATCCGGTTGATGACCGAGTCGTCGATCGTCGCTTTATGGACCTGGTAGGGGTGCTGCAGCCAACGGTCGAGCCATTCCTCAACCCTTGGCCCTTCCACCGTGAAGTAATACTCGTCCCAGTGTCCCCCGTCGTGCGGGCCGTAATGAAACGTCTCGCCCGGGAATAGGCAGAACCACGAGCCCGCCGTAACCTCCTGCCTGTCCGCGCTGCCGACTTGGTAATACCCGCTCCCGCCCGTGATCACCACAAACGCCCAATACCGGAACCTTGCGTCGTCCCGCTGCATCGTGCGCCCGGGTAAATGACCGGCGTTGACGATGGCTAACGATTGAATTTTTCGCCGGCTCGCATCCACCGCGGGGTTGAACAGTCGAATCGGCTCAGGACTGATCATATAATCCAGATATTTTGTCATCCTGAACATTCTCCCTTTAAAATTCCTGTGCTAAATTAGGGGTGCCTAAACATAACTTTGAATAAATAAAACATATCCTAGCGAATGAATGCTCTCATTGTAGCAAACTCGCGCGGAGAACGAAAGGGTGCACCTTCGAAAAATGAGTGAACTGAACATCGGTTTGATCGGCAGCGGTTCGATTTCTGATTCCCATCTTCAGGCTTACCGCGCCAACCCGCGGGCCAAGCTGTTGGCGATCTGCGACATGAATGAAGAACGGGCCCGGAACATGGCGGGCAAGTACGACATTCCCCACGTTTACACGGATTATCGCGAACTGCTGGCCAACTCGGATGTTCAGGCGGTCAGCATCTGCACCTGGAACAATTCCCATGCCGCCATCAGCATTGACGCCCTGGAAGCGGGCAAACAAGTTCTCTGCGAAAAACCGCTCTGCATCACCGTGGATGAAGCATTGCAAATGCAGCAGGCGGTAGAGCGGACTGGTAACTTGCTGCAGGTCGGTTACGTACGCAGGCATGCCTCCAACATTGCAGTACTTCGGAAATTCATCGACGCCGGCGAACTCGGCGAGATTTATTTCGCTAAGGCGAGCCTGATCCGGCGGCTCGGCAATCCGGGCGGCTGGTTTGCCGACAAGGCGCGCTCGGGCGGCGGTCCGCTGATCGACATCGGCGTACATGTCATCGACCTCTGCTGGTACCTAATGGGCCGGCCGAAGGTGAAGTCCGTGAGCGGCAACATTTACGCCAAATTGGGCAACCGCTCGAATATCGAGAACTATGCCTTTTATCAAGCCGCAGATTACGACGCTTCCTTCAACACGGTCGAAGACATGGCCAATGCCTTGATCCGCTTCGAGAACGGTGCGTCGCTGATGGTCGACGTCAGCTTCTCCCTCCATGCCAAGCAAAATTCGGCCCTGGTTAACATTTACGGAGACAAGGGCGGCGCCGAAATTGAACCGGCGTTGTCCATCGTGACCGAGCGCCATAACACCATCCTTAACATCGATCCGCAAATCACTTCGCCGGGATTCGATTTTCAGGGTGGCTTCCAGAACGAAATCGATCATTTCGTCGCCAGTTGCCTGGATGGCGTCCCGCCAATCAGCCCCGTGGAGGACGGCGTGGAAATGATCAAAATCCTGAACGCGATTTACGAATCGGCCGCTGAAGGCCGGGAAATCCATTTCTAATTTGGAATCTAAGGAGGCGCGAACGGAATGAAGCTGAACAACAAAATCGGTATTATCGTCGACAGCTTTGGCGTAAGCGTGAAGGAAGGCTTGAAAAAGGCGAAGGCGACCGGGGCCGAAGGCGTACAGATTTATGCCGTTTCCGGCGAGATGGACCCGGCGGTCCTGATTGGACCCAAGCGCAAGGAGCTGCGCGATTACATCGACAGCCTGGGGCTTGAGATCTCCGCCCTTTGCGGCGACTTGGCTGGCCATGGGTTTCAGGACGCTGCGGCCAATCCAGCCAAAATCGAAAAGTCGAAGCGAATTCTCGATCTGGCAGTGGAGCTGGGCACCAACGTGGTAACCACGCATATCGGCATCGTGCCGGAGGACACCAACAGCCCGATTTACGCGGCCATGCAGCAGGCTTGCGAGGAGCTGGGCGTTTATGCCAAGAGCCTGAACGCTTATTTTGCCATCGAAACCGGACCCGAACCCGCCGCTCATCTCAAAAGCTTCCTAGACACCCTCACCACCAACGGCGTTTCCGTCAATTTTGACCCGGCCAACATGGTGATGGTCACGGGAGATGACCCGGTCCAAGGCGTTAAGACGCTTCGGGATTACATCGTCCACACGCATGTCAAAGACGGCATCCGCCGCCGTCCGGTCGATCCGCGAGACGTGTACGGCTTCCTCGGCTACGATGCGATGAGCCACGAGAAAATCGCCGAAATGGCTGGCAACGGAGCAGGCTTTGAGGAGGTACCGCTCGGAGCAGGAAGCGTTGACTTCTCGGCCTACTTCGCCGCCCTGCAAGAAATCGGCTATACCGGCTACCTGACGATCGAACGCGAAGTGGGCGACCACCCGGAGGAGGATATCCGCCAGGCGGTGAAGTTTATCCAGTCGTTTCGAGGCTAGTTACCCCACGGAGGGATCGGGAGACGGACGGCCGCTCCTACCGGACCGTCCGGTGCTACCGGATCGACCCGTGCTACTGGACCGACCGGTCTCGCGGTTCGCAGCCCCACGGGAGCCGGCCGGTCTCTCCACAGCTGCACGTAACGGACCCAAATGACCTTATTTGCTTATTTCCTGGCGATTCCCCGCCGTAACGGACTCCAGCGACCCTATAAGGCCCAACCAAAAGCCATTTTACCTGCTCCATTCGAAATAAGGTCTCCTCGGTCCGTTAAATAAGCTAATCACTCCAAAACCGGCAAATAACGCTTCTGGAGTCCGTTAGCTAGCTGAAACCCCCATTCTTCGCTTCGCATTGGAAAAATCGTCTGGGAACTACCACTAAAGGAGATGGACCATTTATGAAACTGGGAGTCAGTTCATACAGTCTCTATCAAGCGATGCAAGCCGGATCGATGTCCTTGCTTGAGGTTATCGATTGGGTCGCCAGTATCGGCGGCGAGCATATCGAAATCGTGCCGCTGGGGTTTAACTTCGTTGAAAATCCCGGGCTGATCGAGCAAATCCGTGAGCGCGCGGCGCAGGCCGGCATCGTCGTGTCCAACTATGCGATTGGCGCTAACTTCATCGTGGATTCGGAGGAGGCTTACGCGGCGGAGATCGCCCGCGTCAAACGCGAGGTCGACCACGCCCATGCCCTGGGCGCCAAGCTGATGCGGCACGACGTCGCCTCCCGGCCGGACACCTCGATCGTCCGGTTCCAGGAAGACCTGCCGCGGATCGCGAACGCCTGCCGGGAGATCGCCGATTATGCCGCACAGTACGGGATCACGACTAGCCTGGAAAACCACGGCTACTACGTGCAGGCCAGCGACCGGGTGCAAGCAGTGATCCATGCCGTCGACCGGCCCAACTACAAAACGACGCTCGACATCGGCAACTTCGTTTGCGTTGACGAGAACCCCGTCATCGCTGTAAAGAAGAACATCGGCTACGCCTCGATGGTTCACATCAAGGACTTTTACGTTCGGCCCGAGAACCGCAACCCCGGTGCCGGATGGTTCCGCAGCGCGGGTGGCCAGTACCTGCGAGGCGCCATCGCCGGTCAAGGCGACCTCGACCTGTGGGAGATCCTGCGCATCGTAAAGGCGTCCGGCTACGACGGCTACCTCTCCATCGAATACGAAGGCATGGAGGACTGCCGCCAAGGCACGCGCATCGCCTTCGACAACGTGCGGCGCATCTGGGAAGAGGTCTAACTCAGATTCATCTACAGTGAGGTATACTTTCGTATACCTCATTTTTTAATGAGCTGGGCCACCTCTTGCTGTGTGGGAGCTTTGCACGATTATCCCCTTGAATCAGATGGAATCAGGTTCCTGAACAAAAGGGATAATCGTGCAAAAGAGCTCCCAAAGACAAAACAAAAAGGTTACCCCGCCATTACAAGTCATGGCAGGATAACCTTTAATCCCTCTTCCCGGTCTAGGTTCAGCAGAGGTCCCCCGAATTACCGGCGAATCCCGATCGTGACGATTTCGCACGGACCGGCCAACAGGGACAGACATCCTGCCGCGCTCTTGGCCAGCGGTGCCGCTTCTTCCTCGAGAATCGTTGTTTTATAGAAATGCTCATGCGGAATGTTCAAACCAAGCGTCAGCTCCGAAGACTGCTTGCTCATGTTGTACCAACGCAGCAGCAGGTCGCCGGTCGCCTCGTTCATTTTGAGCGAGGAGAACGCCAGCTCCTGGCCTTCCCATTGGAACGGCGCGTACGCCGGGGTCAACGTGCCCGCATGCATTTCCGTCTGGCTGACCGTCCACGGAATCTGGAACTGGTACGCTTCCGTAAAGGCGCCGGACGCGATGCCGTCGCCGTTATGCGGGATCAGCTCCATCCGTGCGGTGTGTACGCCCAGACACTGGGCTTCCGGCGTCGGGAACAAGCCCCAGTCGCCGAGTTCGCCCACGGAGCGAAGCAGTGTAACCGCGATCGTGTTCCGACCGTCACGCAACACCTCGTATTCGTTCAAGCCGAGGTTGGCCACCGTCAAGCCGGCTCCTTCGCCCCTTACGTCCACGAACGCTTGTTGATGCTGGGTGTTGCTCGGATTTTCCCATTCCGGCGCCGGCTCGATGCTGCGTTCGGCGATCTCAAACATGGAATCCACCTGATGCATCGAGGCTTTCAGATCCGTTGGGAACAGGGCGCGAATCCGATGGTCCTTCGCCGTGTTGTCGATCGTCGTTTCGATGTGAATGCCCTTGCCGGCGGCTTCCAGCGAAATGACCGTGCGGAGCTTCAACGTCGTCAGCTTGCTGCTGCGCTTCGCTTTGCGGTGCGGATAATACACTAACTCGCGTTTTTCCTCGTCCAGCTTCTCATCGGCCGACACCGGAATTTCCCAGTCGTGGCACACTTCCACGGAAGCGCGGTAAGGAGCATCCTCCAGCACGCGGATTTGGGCCGCCAGTCCTTTCGTGGTCAACGCCTTTTCGCCTTCCGGCTGCTTGTACATGTACTCGTTCCCGATATCCCCAGTATTCTCATACACGCCAAGATCGCGATACACCTGACCCGTCGCTTTATCCGTCATCACGAAGGATCCGTCTTCCGCGATTTCCACCTTCAGGTTCGCATTCTCCATCACCCAGTGACCGGTGAACAAAGAAGCCGGCTTCGCCGTTGCCGCTACCGATTTCCGGCGTACCCAAGCGTAGGTGCGCAAGCCCAGAGCAGCGACGTCCGCCGCTTGGAATGTCAGCTTCACACGGCGGCACATGTACGGCTGGCGGAACTTGTCGTCCGGCAAATCGTAGCCGAACAGCAGCCCGAGGTCCTCCGCCTTGCAAGGCACTGTGTTCCCCTGCTCGTCGACCAGTTCGCGGCCCGACAGGTCCACCGCCTTCATGCGGCGGCCGGTCTCTTCAAGGCCAAGGCCGTCACGTAAATACAGGCGGGCGGCGTCCAGCTCAATGGACACCGTGCCCGTACGGTTCCAGCCGGTCGTGTTGAACACGACCAGCGGCAACGGGTCTTCGCCATACTGAGCGAAGACGGAGGTGTTCACTGCATCGGCGATCACCCGCTTGCTGTCGTCGATGAGCGCCTCGGCAACGTGGCGGCTCTTCGCGAAGCGGGTGACCATCTCGCGGTGAACCTCGTCTACGCTGCATCCGCAGATGCTGTCATGCGGATGGTTCTGCATCAACGTTTTCCACGCATACGTAAACAGGTGATGCGGGTAATCCTTCCCGAGCAGGTTCGCCATCGAGGCGAGCGGCTCGGCAACTTTCTCCAGCAAGGCTTGGCCTTCCTGGTTCATTTGTTTCAAGTACACGCGTGCGGAAGCGGTGTTCACAAGGGTGCCCCAGCCATCCGTACGTTGACTGCGCAGTTCGCCCTTCACCGTGGACAGCTCGCGGCCTTCCAGCGCCGATTCCAGCTCGTTCAAATATTCTGGGAAGTTCGAATGAACGAACTTCGTATCCGGGTACAGCTTCTCCGCCGTACGGATCGCCTCTGGCAGATCCAGTTGCAGAGGCTGATGGTCACAGCCGTTCATGAACAGCAACTCGCCCGTGGCTGCGTATTTCTCCGCGTCCGCCAACTTGCGATCCCAGAACGCCTTCGCTTCCGTCTCATCCACCGGCACTTCGTTGCCGTTGGAATACCAGTTGGCGAACAAGATACCGAGCACCTTGGAGCCGTCCGGCCCTTCCCAGATGAGTTCTGAGAAGGAAGACTCGTACCCGCCGTCCGACACGGTATTATTGAAGCCGGTTGGCTTCACCCCGCGGCCAAAGAAGGCGTTCCCGATCCCGGACTGCTGCATCAGCTGCGGGATTTGCCCGACGAGGCCGAAGGTGTCGGGGAAATAACCGATCTTAGCCGGAGTACCGTATTTTAACGCGTCCTGGTGGCCGATTTGCATGTTGCGGACATTCGCTTCGCCACTCGTCAGGAACGCATCCTGCAGAATGTACCAAGGCCCGATTAGGATACGGCCTTCGCGGATATATTTTTCCAAACGTTTCTTGTTCTCCGGTCGTACCTGCAGGTAATCCTCAAGAATAATCGTTTGACCGTCAAGGTAAAAGCTGCGGAACGCCGAATCGCCGTCCAATTTATCCAGCAGTGCGTCCACCAGCTCCACCAGGCGAACGTGATGTTTCTCGTAAGGCAAATACCATTCCCGATCCCAGTGTGTATGGGAAATGATATGGGCCGTTCTCTGTTTGCTCATTGATCTAACCCCCCACTTTCCTCCGTGGTTTGATATCGCCACAGACGGCTTACGCTTCCGTCTCCAGCGGATATTCTTCCATATACTTCAGCAGCTCGTCCACGGTGGTGAACGCGAGGCCGGTTACCGTATCGGCGCAGCCATAATAGATAGCGATGCGGCCGGTCTCGGCGTCGGTCAATGCTGCGCAAGGGAAGGTGACGTTCGGCACGTCGCCAACTAATTCATACAGCTCTTCCGGGCCGAGGATGTAGTTGCGCGAACGCGCTTTGACGATCCATGGCTTGTCGATGTCGAGCAGGGCGCAGCCCATGCGGTATACGAAGCCGTTGCAAGTATTGATAACGCCGTGGTAGATTAACAGCCAACCTTGGTCGGTTTCGATCGGAACCGGTCCTGGACCGATTTTTTTCGATTGCCATGCGGAAGCATCGCCGTTAATTGTCCCCATGACGTAGCGGTGTTTGCCCCAGAACGTCAGGTCCGGGCTGACACTGTAGAAAATATCGCCAAATGGCGTATGCCCCGTGTCGCTTGGACGGCTGACCATCGCATAGTAACCGTCGATTTTACGCGGGAACAACACGCCATTGCGGTTGTACGGCAGGAAGGCGTTCTCCAACTGATGGAATGTCTTGAAGTCGGTTGTGTAAGCAATCCCGATCGTTGGGCCATGGTAGCCATTACACCAGGTGATGTAGTAACGGTCGCCGATTTGGGTGACGCGCGGGTCATAACGGTATTCGCGTTTGGTGATCTCCTCGTCGCCTTCGAATTGGATCGGCTCGTGGTTGATTTTCCAGTTCACGCCGTCGTCGCTGAAGCCTGCAAAAATGTCCATGCTGACCGAACGGGAATCGCAGCGGAATACGCCGGCAAATCCGCCTTCAAAAGGCACGACCGCAGAGTTAAACACGCTGTTGGAGTTCGGGATCGCGTGCCGCTGGATGATCGGGTTCTGGGAGTAACGCCATACCGGCGCGTTCGAACCGGCCGGTTTTTCTTGCCAAGGGATATTTTTCAGGGCTTCGCCGATAATTTTGCTCATGGTCAAGTCTCCTTTGGTTTTAGGTTTACAAAATGCCTTCCTGCATTGCACGATACACTAGCTGCGAGAACAAGCTGTTCGACCAGGCGAACCATTTACGCGTAAAGGTATTCGGTTCGTCGGCGTGGAAGCCTTCATGCATATAACCGGTACCCGCGTCGGTAGCCTCCAGCATTGCGATCATTTCCAGCTTTTCTTCCTTCGTTTGCGCCGTGATGCCTTGCATCGACAAGGCCATATGCCAGATGTAGTTCTCCGGCGTATGCGGGCTGCCGATGCCTTTGGCCGCTTTGCCTTCGAAGTAGAACGGGTTCTCCTTGCTCAAGGCAAAACGCCGCGTATTTTGATAGATCGGATCATCCGCGCCAACGTAACCCAGATACGGAATGGACATGAGTCCCGGCGTACCGGCGTCGTCCATCAGGCAGTAGTTGCCAAATCCGTCAGTTTCGTAAGCGTAAATCGGTCCGAATTCCGGATGGCGATAAATCCCGTACAGCTGGATCCCATGATTGACCTCGAACTCCAGTTCCTTCAGCTCGCCCAGGAAGTCCATGTCGCGGAAGACCCATTCGGCGAATTCCTGCATTTGACGCAGCGTTACAACCGCAAACATGTTGCCCGGAATGTTGTAGTGGAAGTCGCAGGCGTCGTCGCTGGAGCGGAAGCCCGACCAGATCATTCCCGTATAGTTCACCGGCATCCCCAAACCGTTGTTTCGCAAGGAATCGGTTGGGATCCCATTATTGCGGGTAAAGCGGTAAGGTGATTGCTCAAAGTGATGCTGCTCGGTTTTGAACAACTCATAGATTTTCCGCATGGCGGCTTTGAAGCCAGCGTCAAAAATATCGGTTTGCTCGGTTTCCTTCCAGTACGTATAAGCCAATCGAACAACAAAGCACAAGGAGTCGATTTCGAATTTACGCTCCCATACCCAAGGAGACATCTCCGTCACGTCGGTCGTGTTCCAATGCCAATCGTTAGCCGATTCGTTAAACGCGTTGGCGTAGGGATCGATATGCACATAGTTGATGTGGCGTTTGATTAACCCGCTGATGATCCGCTGCAAATCGGGATCGTTCTTGGCGAACGGCACATAGTGGATGACCTGCTCCACGGAATCGCGTAGCCAGGAGGCCGGGATATCACCGGTGATGACAAAGGTCGTTCCGTCGTCCATCAGCTTTGTTGTTGTTTCCAGCGTGTTCGGAAAACAGTTCTTGAACAGCTGCAGCAATTTCGGGCGATGCGCCAGTTTCGTTTCAGCCTCAGCCAGCACGTCCTTGACGGCTTGCGGCAATTCCAGCTGCGGCATCGGTATTTTCGGGAGTCTAAATTGTTCCATGAGCTTGTCTTCTCGCTCCTTTATAGTCATTTCATTTGGCTTCGCTTAAAACGGTTGGGGGCGGCCCGGCGGCAAGCATCAGATTAACGGTAAATCCTACTGCTAATGTGCCGATTTCCCGCCAATCGTTAATTTAACGGTAAATCGTGCTGCTATTTCAGCCTACTTGGCCCAAGTCGTCGGATATTCGATAAATTAACGGTAGAAATTCCCGTTAAATTCAACCGATCCCAAGATACAGTCAAAATTAACGTTACTTTTTCCAGCTAATCTCTCGTGCCTCCACACGAGCCCCCACAAATGTTCACATCTTACTTCAACTTCAGCGTCTTAATCTCATACGGGGCAAAATCGAGCTCGATCCGCCCAGCGTCCATCGCCAGCGGCTCAAGCTCCCGCTCCAGCGCATCGGACAGGAACGCGCCCGAAACCGGATCGTGCCAATTCAACGCTACGCGCTCGCGGCCGCCTGCCGATTCGTACAGACGCAGGATCACGCCGTCGCCGTCCTCGGCCGGTTTCACCGTGTCGAGCACGACATGCTCGCCCGCAAATCCGAGCAGCGTCCCCGTGGAAGGGAGCGTGCCATCATGCGTTCCAGCCGCCAGCACTACCGGCGTGTGATTCAGCTCAGCCGCAGCGCGCACCGTATGAGCCGTCTGCCAGTCGCCTTGGTGCGGATACAGCGAATACGTAAACTCGTGCTCGCCCAGATCGGCGGTCACATCCGGCCATTTCGGCGCCCGCAGCAGTGACAAACGCATCGTGCTACCCTGAATGTCGTAGCCGTATTTGCAGTCGTTCAGAAGGCTGACGCCGTAGCCGCGTTCGGAAACGTCGGCGAATCGGTGTCCGCACACCTCAAATTGCGCCTGCTCCCAGCTCGTGTTGCGATGCGTTGGGCGTTCCAGTGCACCAAACGGAATTTCGTAAGTTGCTTTGTCTGTAACGACATCGATCGGGAAGCCGACCTTCAGCAGCTTATGGGCTTCGTTCCAGCTCACCTTCGTTTGGAAGTCAATCCGCTTATCATGATGATACAGAATCACATCCTGCGTGATTTCCGATTGACCGATGCTCCAGCGGAAGCGCAACACGTCCTGGATTGGACCGCTTGCAACCAAACCGCACTCCAGCAATACGGCCTCTCCGGCCGGCTGCTGTTCATAACGCGGGTCAATGTCCCAAGCGTCCCACAGCGTCGGACGGTCGTGGTAGAAGTGGAAACGGTTCGCGCTTTCACCCGACTTCACGACCTCACGGTTCGCTTTCTTATCCCACAGACTGACGATCTCCCCGCGGCCATTGAATTTCAGGCGGTAGAATTCCGTTTCCCACTCGCCTTGGAACACCTTGCTTCCGGCCGGTGAATTCGCCGCCGCTCCTGCCGCTGTATCCGCCTCGGAGCGCAGCCAAATCGTCCTGTAGCCAAGCGCCGGAACTTGCGGCACACGGACCCAAGCCGCTGCTTCTCCGTGAAGATCCGTCCGGATGTCCAGCTCAAGGCGCGTACCTTGCTCGTCGAAAGCAGCCGCGCCGCCGAGATCAACTTGATCGGGAAGTGCCACGACCATATCGCGCGTCCAGCCAAGGCTGTTGAAGACGACGTAAGGCGTACCTTCGCCGGAGGTTTTTACCTGTTCAACCAGCGTCGTAAGGCCATGACGCAGTCCAACTTGGCCTTTCTCAAAAATTTCTACATATTCTTTCGTCGACGTCTCGTATGCTTCGGTGATCGCCGAACCCGGGATAATGTCGTGGAACTGATTCAACAGGATCAACTTCCAGCCCGCCTGTAGCGTGCTTTGGGCCTCGCGTTGTTGATCCGCTGGCATCAACGCAGCGGCCAATGCATTCCACAGCTCGGCTTCGCGGTACAAAATCTCCGCTTTGCGATTGCTGCGCTTGTTGCGCCCGTGGGTCGTATACGTCCCCCGGTGCAATTCCAAATACAGATCGCCGTGCCAAGCCGGCAGCTTCGGCTGCGCCGCTTCGATTCTGGCGAAGAACTCCGTCGCCGTGCTATATTCGCTCGCCGGCTGACCTACCATCAGCTCGGCGCGGTTAATGTACTCCAGCATTTCGCGGGTGACCCCGCCGCCGCCGTCGCCATGTCCGTAGAGCAGCATTTGCTCCGGATGAACGGCTTTCTGGCGATAAGACTGCCAGTGGTCATGAACGTCCTTCGGCAGCGTGTTTTCGTTTACGCCGTGGTTGAGATACGACAACATCGGCGTACCGTCGATGCCCACCCAATGGAATAGGTCGTACGGGAATACATTGGTGTCGTTCCAACCCAGCTTGGTCGTCATGAAATAGCGAATTCCGCCATGCTTCAAGATTTGCGGCAAAGAGGCGCAATAACCAAATGTGTCCGGCAGCCATTCGATTTCGGAGGTAAATCCAAACTCCTCCTGATAGAAACGTTGCCCATACAACATCTGACGCATCAGCGATTCGCCGCTTGGCAAGTTCAGATCCGGCTCTACCCACATGCCGCCAACCAATTCCCAGCGGCCTTCCTTGATCCGCGCCTTCACCCGCTCGTACAACTCGGGGTCGTTCTCCTTCAGGAAGGCGAACAACAGCGGTTGGCTTTGCGTGTAGCGGTATTCCGGGTACTCGCGCATCAACGCATCCACCGTCGAGAATGTCCGGCTGGTCTTGCGCACCGTCTCCCGCACCGGCCATAACCAGGCGATGTCGATATGCGATTGGCCGACCATTTGGATCAGGCCTTCGGCATTGCCGCCGATCGCTTTGACCCGTTCAGTGAGCTTCTTCTCCAGCTTAGCAATCGCCCCGCCTTCGCGGACCGCTTCCGCATCCAGCGCTACGAAACCGTCCATGGCGTCATACAACGCCTCGATCAAGCGGGTGCGGCGGAAATCCTGCTCCGGCAGCAGTACGGCGGAATCGCGGACGATCGTCGCCGTATACATCAAGCTTTGCACCGGGCGGTTCACCAGTACCATGCGACTGTCAATCCGCGTAATCGGCGGTTGAATCACCGCTTGTTGGTTCAGCGGATCCACCGGCTCGGGGATCGGATCATACAGCTCGATCTCCAGCGAGAGCGAGCCTTGTCCTTGCTCCTGCGGCAACGTCACGAACGTATGATTCCGATCCAGGCCCTGAGCCGATTTGCCGTTGATTCGAAGCAGTCCTTCTCCGCCGGAAGCAAAGATAAATCCGACCTGACCGCCGCGCCATCCTTCCGGGATTTCCAACTGCGTCCGGAAGAAATACGTTGTTCCCTGCGTGCTCGGGAACCGCTCGAAGACTTGCCCCTCCGGATAAGGTGTTTCCTTGGTGTAACTTCCGGGAACCTGATAGACGGAAGAAGTAATCTCCCACCCGCGCAGCTCGATCTGATCAAGCCACTGAGCTTCCGATAACTCCCGGATAAAACGTCTGATGCGTTCCATTTATTTAACCCTCCCGCACAAAGAGATTGGCGCTCAGCGTATCATTCACATTTTTACCGACATGTACCCGGAATTCTCCCGGCTCCACCACCGGTTTATAATCCCGTCCAATGTACTGCAGCTGTTCCGAACCAACCTGGAACTCCACCGTCTGCGTCTCGCCCGGCTGCAGGAATACCTTGCGGAAGCCCTTCAGCTCTTTCGCCGGCCGAGTCACGGTACTTGCAATGTCGGAGATGTACATCTGTACCACTTCCGAGCCAGCCCGGTCGCCCACGTTCGTCACTTCTACCGACACCTTCGTAGTGCCGTCCGTATCGATCGTATCGGACTCTACCGTTAAGTTGCTATAGTTGAAAGCGGTGTAGCTCAGCCCATAGCCAAACGGGTACCGAGGCTGCGAGTCATCTTCCAAGTAGCGTTTTCCCCGCGATCGTTTACCGTGGTAGTAGACCGGGATCTGTCCGACATGCTTTGGAACGGATATGGTCAGTCGTCCGGAAGGATTCACGTCCCCGAACAGAATATCCGCTACGGCATGACCGCCCTCTTGACCCGGATACCATGCCTCCAGAATCGCATCGGCGTTCTCATCGATCCAAGGCTCAGCAATCGGCCGTCCGTTGATGTAAACCACTACTAGCGGTTTACCCAATTTATGGATTTCTTGAATCAGCTCCAGCTGTACACCGGACAAACTGAGGTTCATGCGATCAATGCCTTCGCCGCAATCCATGTCGCTCTGCGCATTGCCGGTCACTTTGGATGCACCGGTTCGGAGGTCAATCGTACCCTCGCCGAAGTCGCGCGCGCTGGAGCCGCCGACGACCATAACCACCGTGTCTGCTTGTTCCGCGCAAGACAAAGCCACGTCGAATCCTTCTCGGGAGTCGCCATTAATCCGGCAGCCAGGAGCATACAGCACCCGCTCCGGCGTTCCGGCAAGCTTACTGCGGATCCCGCCCAGCACGGTCGTGACCTTGGAACGCGGCTGCGGCGAAGTGTAGTCGCCCAACTGGTTGTAGCCCACATCGGCATTCGGGCCGATGACGGCGATTTTACCGGCGTCTGCGGACAGTGGCAACGCGCCGCCTTCATTCTTGAGCAGCACAATGCCTTCGCTGGCCAACTGCCGAGCCAGCTCCACATGTTCCGTGCTGCCGATCACCTGCTCAGCCCGCACCGGGTCGGCGTACGGCTGTTCGAACAGCCCCAGTCGGAATTTCAGCGTCAATACGCGGCGTACCGCCTGATTGAGCACATCTTCCTCCAGCTGTCCCGAACGTACCGCCTCCACCAAGTGCTTGCCGAACATCACGCCGGACATCTCCATATCGATGCCCGCCCGAATCGCTTGGATCGCCGCATCCCGTCCGTCCTCCGCCACGTCGTGGCCGGAAGCGAGCATGTCGATCGCGCCGCAGTCGGTAATGACCATGCCGTCAAAACCCCACTCGCCGCGCAGAACGCCATCCAATAATTCCTCATTGGTTGTGCACGGAACGCCGTCAATCTCGTTGTAGGCCGGCATGATCGAAGCCGCGCCGGCTTCCACCGCCTTGCGGAACGGCAGCAGGTCGACCTCCAGCAGCTCGCGCCGTCCCATATGAACCGGGCCGGCATTGCGGCCGCCCTCGGAGCTGCCGTAGCCGACAAAGTGCTTCAGCGTGGCCGCCACGCTGTCCTCTCCGTCCAAACGTTCCCCTTGCAAGCCCTCGACCGAAGCCACGGCCATTTCGCCGATCAAATAGGCGTCTTCGCCAAAACACTCTTCGGTCCGGCCCCAGCGAGGATCACGCACAACGTCGAGGACCGGCGAATAGGTGACCGCGCCGCCTTGGCTGCGCGTCTCCCGGGCCACCGCCCGGCACATCTCGCGATACAGCTCCACGTTCCAGGTGCTGCCGAGCGACAATGGCACCGGAAAGACCGTAGCTCCGATCGCCATATGGCCGTGCGAGCACTCTTCGCCGATCAGAATCGGAATACCGAGGCGCGAGTTCTCGATGGCATAACGTTGGATTTCGTTGACTGCCTCTGCCCCCTCGCGTGGCGACAAGCCGGTTTCCAGCGTCACGCCTGTCCACGGATCGGCGCGCAGCACGCCGTACAGCGAGCCGATCCCGCCGCTTTGCACCTGCTCTTTAAACGAATCGGTCAGCTGGATCTCTCCATCGTTATGCTCATAGGTCTGCCAGCCGAAGGGTTGAACCAGCTGGCCGGCCTTTTCTTCCAATGTCATCAGCCCGAGCAAGTGCTCCACTCGTTCCGGGACGGGTTTCGATCTGTCTTTGTACAGCAACGTCTCCACCTCGCTCCTTAAATTTTTCCTCAATATAAAAGAGTTCAAAAAGGGTTGGATCTAGAGTTCCAATGACGTTCAAAAATTGACTTTTCAGCACCGAGAAGGTTGGATGAAGCTAGGGACTGAGTAGCGCGGCGTAGCTGGAGGCTACGTGAGCAACTGAAATGTTTCCGCAGGAAACATTCTTCGGAAGCCTACGCTTTAGGCCCGGCTGAATTCAAGATTCGATGCCGATTAAACTACTTGGTACTACTTCGTGATCAAAAGGCAATTTTTGAACCACCGCTATATTTATTCTTTGACAGCGCCTACCGTAAGTCCTTGTACAAAATACCGTTGGAAGAACGGATATGCAAAAATAATTGGCAATGTCGCCAGCACAACCATCGCCATCCGGGACGTATCCTGCGGAATCGACGACAGGGCCTGCAAGCTTAGCGAGCTATTTTGCGAGTTTTGCTGAATAAAGGCAATACTCGATTCGATCCGCATCAGCATCGATTGCAGCGGCACCAAATTCGGATTGTCGATATACAGCAACGCGTTAAACCAGTCGTTCCAGTAACCCAAGGTGCTGAACAAGCCGATTGTAGCGAGACCCGGCAGCGACAGCGGCAACACGATGCGGAGGAAAATATAGAAATCGCCAGCACCGTCAATCCGGGCCGATTCGATAACAGCTTCCGGTACGCTTGTACTATAAAACGTACGTAAAATCATGATATAAAATGCATTCATCGCAAGCGGCAATATCAGCGCCCACAATGTGTCTTTCAGACCCATCAACTGGGATACCACCATATAAGTCGGGATCATCCCGCCGTTAAAGAGCATCGTAACGATGGCAAATACGGAGAAAAATCTCCGGTAACGGAAGCTCTTCCGCGAAATCGCGTAAGCATACAGCGAGATCATGATCAAGCTGATCACGGTACCCACCAGCGTGACCAGAATCGTTACTCCGTAGGAACGAAGCAACGAATCGCCGCTCTCAAATACGAAGCGGTACGCTTCCAGACTCCATTTCGCAGGAATCAGCCGATAGCCGTCCGTTGCCAGCGTTTTTTCATCCGTGAAGGAAATAATAACGACGAAGAGAAAAGGGAACACGCACAAGAAAGAGAAGATGCCTGCGATCAGGTGCAAGACGGCGTTCCAGCCGCGGGAGACGTTATGAAAATCTTTGTTTTTTCTAGCAAGCTCCGCCATACTCTGACACTCCTTTCAGCTGTTTTAAAATAGAGCGCTGTCCTTATCAATTTTGCGCACGATGTAGTTGGAAACCATGACGAGAACGAAGCCTACCACCGATTGATAAAGGCCGGCCGCCGTACTCATGCCGATTTCCCCGGTTGTTTTCAGACCGCGATATACGTAAGTGTCGATGACGTTGGTAACTTGATAGAGTGTGCCCGAATCTCTTGGTACTTGGTAGAACAAGCCGAAGTCGGCGTAGAAGATCCGCCCTACCGCAAGCAGCGTCATGATAATAATGATTGGGGAGAGCAGGGGAATCGTAATGTTCTTAATCTGCTGCCATTTGGTGGCTCCGTCGATCATCGCCGCCTCGTAAAGCGATCTGTCGATCCCCATAATCGAAGCCAAGTAGACTACGCTGTTGTAACCAATCGTTTTCCATAGATTGACGAAAATCAAAATATAAGGCCAATATTTCGGCTCCGAATACCAGTTAATCCGTTCCATACCAAACCAGCCCAGAATCTGGTTGATCATCCCGCGGTCCATGCTCAGGAAGCTGAACGCGAAGTAACCCACAATAACCCAGGATAGGAAATAAGGCAGGAACATCCCGGTTTGATACACTTTGGCCATCGTCTTGCCGACCAACTCAGACAGCAGGATCGCCATCGCGACGGAAAGGACGAGTCCAATGAAAATAAAAGCTAGATTGTAAAACAACGTGTTGCGGGTAATGGTAAACGCATCGTTGGTGCTGAACAGGAACTTGAAGTTGTCCCAGCCAACCCATTCGCTCTTCGCAATACTTGCCCAGAAGCCGTCACGATTGAAACGGTATTGCTTAAACGCCGTAATGGTACCGACCAAAGGAAGATACGAGAAAAAGAAAAACCAGACGGCACCCGGCAACACCATAAATAACATGACTTTATTCTTGAGCAGGTTTTTGAAAAATGTAGCCATGATGTTCCCCTCCTGTCGAAAAAATAATGAAAAAGGATCGGGCGCAACTATCACCCGCCCGATCCCTTACTGTTTCTTTAATTGTTACTTGCTGTTCGCAGCTCTCCAGGCATCGAGCTGAGCTTGGGCTTCAGCAATGACCTTATCAAGGCCGGCCTCTTTGAATTTTTCGATGGCTTTCGGCAAGTAATCTGCCGGATCAACCGTACCCGTCATCAACGAGGACCAGAATTGTTCTTTCACGTTTTGCACGGCAGCCATTTCAGTTGCTACTTTCGTGCTGTCGAAGTTGAAGCTCAGGATCGGCGAGTTGACGCCTTCTGCGTTAAACTTCTTGAATTGCTCCCATTTGTCGTCTGCATCGTTCGGGTTCAAGTAAAGGAGCATGTTGTTGCCCAAAGAGTAAGACGGCATGTCGTAGTTTTTCGATTCTGCCAGGTTTTCGTAGTGCGTGTCGTCAAGCTTGTTGTAGTGAACGCCTTCGATCCCGGAGTCAACCATGTTACGCAACACCGGATCGGTGTTCAACAGGTTCAGGAATTCCATTGCTTTCTCCGGATGTTCGGAGTTTGCAGAGATCGCCATGATCGAACCTTGTACGGAAGTGTTCGTGATGATCGCGTCACTTGCCGGTGTGGAAACTACAGGGTAACCATAGCTTGCCGACCACAGGTTGTCCGCGAGTGGTTGAGTTTGCGCACGGTCCATGAACCATTGGCCGGAAGTCATCAGGTCGCTGGTGGAACCGGTGGTTGCAGCTTCAGGAGCTACATAACCTGCTTGATAGTACTTGTGCATTTGGTTCAGAGCCGCTTGCATTTCAGGTGTTTCCAGGATGTTAACGATTTTATAATCCGTAGTATCCAGTTTCACAGCCATCGGCAGGTTCTGGATGACGTAATCATAAGGCACGTAAGGAACGTAGTTCTTGTCCATTGCGAAAGGCGTTACGCCTGGTTCGTTTTCCTTGATTGTTTTCAGCAATGGCTCGATGCTTTCCAAGGAACGACTACTGGTGATGTCTACGTTGTATTTGTCAGCCAACGTTTTGTTAAAGCGCCATACTTCTTGTTGAGGCAATTCTTTGTTGGCAGGAATGCCGTAGTTATGGCCGTCGACTTTGGAACCTTCCAGGAAGGCCGGATCGATCGCGTTCTTCAGATCTTGTCCGTATTTCTCGAGCAGATCGTCAATCTCCAGGAATGCGCCTTTTCTGGCGTTTTGTACGTAGTCGAAACCACCGGCGGAAGTGAAGACGATGTCCATCGGCTCACCGGAAGCAACGTTAACTTGCATTTTTTGTGTGTAATCGCCCCAGTCGATCATTTTCATAGTGATCGTTGCGTTGATTTTCTCTTTGGTGTATTTGCTGACTTCTTCCATAACGCGGTCTACGTCTTTTTGAGGCGTCCCGATCGTGTACCAAATCAGGTTGACCGTTTCTTCCGAGTTGCCTGCTGCCGAGCCATTGTTGCTTTCAGCGTTCTTGTTTCCGCCGCATGCGCTCAGAACAAGCACTAAAGCCATCAGAGTGGCAAGTACGAAAGAAAAACTTCTTTTGTTTTTACTCATGCTGATCCTCCCTTTTGAAGCTCTTTTTGTTTTGTTTAACTAACTTAACCTTACCGGATGAAAGCCGTTACAAAAAGAAGATAAACTTAAAAAATCATTGTACAAATTAAAGAAAAGGACAATACCCCGGATCCAAGGAAAACCTACCTTTCCGGCAGGCCAAAATCTCCCTGATCCAGGGTACCCATCCCCTTCATAACTAATGCAGTGCTTTAAAGTCGGTGGGAGAGATCCCCACGTATTTTCGAAACTGTTTGTAGAAATAGCCGATTTCCCAATATCCTACGTTCCGGGCGATTTCGTGCACCTTGAGATTGGTGTTCTTCAATTGCTGCTTCGCCTTATCAATTCGGTACTTGTTAATGTACTCGGCAAAGGAGACGCCGGTCTCCTTGTGAAATAGCTGACCGAGATATACCGGATGAATATGATATTGTCCCCCTAATGTTTTCAGGGACAGCTCGTCGGCATAATGTGTCTCGATGTAAGTCAGCACTTGATGCACGACCGGATTTTTAGCATCCTGCAGCAGGGAGCAGACCGTCTCGTCCGCCAGGCCTTCAAGGATTTCAATCAGTCCCTGGTACGATTCACAGCGTTGCACACTTTGGAGCGCTCTCTTAAACAAGTCGGTCTCTTCCGTATATTTGATGTGCTGAAGCTCCATTTTAAAGCGGACCACCAGCTCTAGTGCCGCGTTCTGTAAATCCTCGGGACGGATGCCCTCCAACTGCTTCAACTGTTCGAAATCACGGCGAATGCATTCCTTCAACCCTTCTTTATCTTTAGCCAAAATCAGTTTGGCGTACTCCTCCCATGCCAGCGGATAACCGCTCTCCAGCACGTTGTTACCGCCGCGGTCGCCTTCCAGTTGCTTGTATTCAATGGTACGCCGATCTGGATAAATCAAATAATATTCTAGGGCGCGCTTGGCTTCCTTGTAACTGAGTGAAGCCGCCTCAGGAAGCCGGCCCGCGCTGCCGACGCCGATTTGGATCGTTCGGTTCATGACAGACAGCTCTAGAGACAGGTTCTCCATCAGCTCCGCAAATGTCCTCTTCTCCACCGCTCCTTGAGGGAGGGAGCCCACGATCACAATATCGCCGTCCACATCGCGGAATAAGGTGATTCCCCGCTGCATGTTCAGGTAACATTCGGTTCGTTCGAATACTTCGCCCGGACTCCCATTCGTGCGCAATACAGCAACTGCAGCGCAAGGCCCCTGTAAGTACAGTCCGAGCAGCTCGGCCCGCTCCTCAAATTCGGAAGCAGCGATTTGCCCGTTTAACCAGCGGTACAACGTGTTATCCTTCAGAATCTGGACATCATAGGCGTCATACAGACCGTCTGACTGTACGCTATCCAGCTTCTGCACCGTGGTGCGCAGCGTCGACTCCAGTTCCTCCAGATTAATGGGTTTCAACAGGTAGTTTTCGATGCCTAACTTCATGCCTTCCTTGAGGTAATCAAACTCGTTAAACCCGCTTAAAATAATCACTTTCAGTTCCTTGTGCAGCTTCCTCGCTTCGGAGATCAGCGTTAACCCGTTCATCACCGGCATGGAGATATCTGTAATCAATACGTCAACCGGCGTTGAACCCAAAGCGTCCAGCGCCTTCTGTCCGTTCTCCGCATGCCCAACGATTTCGAGACCAAACTGCGGCCAGTCGACGATATCATATAAACCTTCGATAATAAACGGTTCGTCGTCGACGATAAACACCTTATACATCTTCGCCCTCCATTCCTTCCTGATTGGGGTAACGAACAGTGATGGTAGTCCCTGAGCCAGGCACGCTGTCGATCTCTATCCCGTAAGCTGGACCATACAAGAAACGCAACCTCGTGTGTACACTGCGCAAACCGAACATTTGCCCGGTTTCTTCCTCTCGCTCCAGCTCCCGGCGGATTTCCGTAAGCCGGTCCGGTTCGATGCCTTTCCCGTTATCATGTACCACCGCGATCAGGGTATCTCCTTCTTCCCGCACTTCGATCGTGATCCGGTTATCAAAATGGTCCGTTTGTATCCCATGGACGATGTAATTCTCCACGATCGGCTGCAGGGACAGCCTGACAAGCGCTTTGCCGTAGAGCGCCGGTTCGACCTCAATTTCATAGTTAAAACGATCCTTGTAACGGATGCGGAACAATTCCAGATACAAGCGGCAGGCTTCCAGCTCGTCCTTCAGCGTGTAGTTTTTCTTCTGCTGTACCATGCTCTTGAACAGGACGGACAAGCTGTAGATCATTTCGCCCACATCCCGGGCCCCTTGGGATATCGCCCGCATGCGGATGACCTCCAGCGTATTGTAGAGAAAATGCGGGTTGATCCGCGCCTGCAGCGCAACAAGCTCCGTTTGCTGCTGTTTGATCTCCGCTTTGAACACCCGGTCGATGTACAAATTGAGCTCGTCCAGCATGTCGTTAAAGCTCTTCGAAATCTGCCCCAGCTCGTCCTCCCGTACGTCGGCGATCCGCGCCGTGAAGTCGCCATTACGAACTCTCCGGGTAAACCGGATTATGCCGTTCGTACGTTTGGCGAAATTGCTGATGAATAATGCCGGGATTAGAATGGCAAACAAAATGCAAATGGAACTGATCGTCAAAATCGTATTGCGGAGTCCTTGATAGGTTTTGGCCAACTCCTCTTTCGGGACGGTACTGAGCACCGTGAATCCCCCCTGACTTTGCGTCAGCTTAGTAGCGATCAGCCCGTTGCCCAGCACCCCAGTGTCATACATTGAGTTAATTTGCTCGGTATAGGGGTATTTCCGGCCGTAATACGTTCCGGAGGTATCGAACAACACGTTACCATCCGCGGACAAGACCAGAATTGAACCTTTCAGCTCTTCCCTGTACATTGCCAAACTGCCCCACACATTCGCTGTATCGAAGTAAACGTCCAATTGCCCAATGTTGCGGAGCGTTAGCTTATTATTGAGCGGGATGCGAACCGAATACATTGGAGTATCCGGTAAACCCACCGTTTTGCGCACCCAGATGTTAGCTGTTCCCACATTCATCCCTTCCTGTTGATACATCACATCCGGCACGAAGGATCGGGCCTGATTGGTGGGGATAATCTTAAACTGCTTATCGCTGCCAAAGACATACAGCTGCTGCAGATCCGCGCTATACAACATCAAACTGCGGATATCCGGGTCGTCATCGACCACGTTGCGGAAATACAACACGGTATCCGTAGATGAACTATTTTCCATATAGAATCGGTCTAGGCGGTAATTCACGTAATCCTGATACGGGTGCTCCAGGAAAAAGGAAGTGTTCGAGGCCCGCTCCTCGTCTCGATAAATGTCCCGCACCATAGACTGTACGGAGTCGTATTTGCCGCCGATGTAATCGCTGACGCTTTCGATCGCCCGCTTCTGGACGTCCAACTGCCGTTGCACCGCGGACTCCGACATAAACATGAACATTAAATAGGAAAACGTAATGATCGTAACGATCGTGATCACCGAGAAAAACAAGATGATCTTCATGAACAAATTGTTCTTGAAGTAATTCCGGTAAATGTTCCGAATGAACATGTCTTCCCTCCTCGTGCAAGGTCAATTATACCATGCCTTTGGGGCTACATGGGATTAGCCGTTCTTGGCGGGGTGGTCGCAAGCTCCGGGCTGCCCGTAATGCGGCGAATGCGCTAGAATGTTGCAAAAAGTGCAACTTTTGAGGGCCTGAATGCCTCGAATGAGCTGAATTGCTGTATTTCCTGCAACATTTTCGCTTGTGATAACCGAAGATGCACTAAAATGTTGTACAAAATGCAACATTTACAGATGTGCCAGGCGCTTCGGCTCAAAATGTTGTAAGAAATGCAACATTTTCAAATTTAAAACGCCTGCTCCTCGTGGGAACAGGCGCTTCTCATGTATAGTGGATCGATCCGAGTCCGAAAAACTTACCCGCGGAATTCCTGCAGCCCTTCGTTCAGCGAACGGGTCGCCGCATAAACCTGCTGGTACAGCTTGAAGAGTCGAGCATATTTCTCCACGTTCGCCGGGATCGGTTCATATGTCTTCGCGTAGCCGATGAAGGCGTCGGCGCATTCCTTCAAGCTGCCGAACCAGCCGCTGCCGACGGCGGCCATCATCGCCGCACCCATCGCCGGGCCTTGCTCGTTCTTCAACGCCACAACCGGCTTGCCGAAGATGTCGGCTTGCATTTGCAGCCAAACCGGATTCTTCGCGCCGCCGCCGATGGAGATGACGCGTTCGACCTCAATGCCGGCTGCGCCGAACAGGTCAAACGATTCTTGCAGCGAGAAGGTGATCCCTTCCATCACCGCGCGGGCCAGGTGTTCCCGGCGGTGCGTGCCGGACAAGCCGATGAAGCTACCGCGGATCACGCTGTCCGCGTGCGGCGTACGTTCCCCGACCAGATACGGGGTGAACAGCAGCCCTTCCGAACCCGGCGCGATATCGCCGACCGGCTTCAGCAGCTCGTCAAAACTAAGCTCGGGTGCCAGCGATTCCTTGAACCAGCTCAAGGAATACCCTGCAGCCAGCGTCACGCCCATGGCGTAAAAAGCACCCGGATGCGCATGGTTAAAGAAATGCACCTTGCCAGCAAAATCCTTGTTCTTGTCTTCTTCGTACGTCAACACCACACCGGATGTCCCGACGCTGCACAACGCGTCGCCCTTGCGAACGATGCCCGCGCCAACCGCGCCGCAGGCATTATCGGCACCGCCGCCGAACACCTTCGTGCCGGCCGACAGGCCGGACTCGGCGGCAAACTCCGGCAGCAGCGTGCCGGTGCTCTCGGTGCTGCCCACTAGCGGTGGGCAGAAACCGGCAGGAAGCCCAAAGGCCGTTGCGATCTCTTCGCTCCAACGACCTTCCGGCACGTTAAGCAGCAGCGTTCCCGCCGCATCGGAGATTTCCATTTGCACTTGGCCGGTCATGCGGTAACGCAAGTAATCCTTCGGCAGCACGAACCGCGCAGCTTTGGCAAACAACTCCGGCTCATGCTCTTGAACCCAGAGGATCTTCGGCAGCGTAAAACCTTCCAGTGCGGCGTTACGCGTAATGTCGAGCAGTTTGCTGCCCAGCTTTGCATCAATGTCACGACATTGCTTCGTGGTCCGTGTATCGTTCCACAGGATGGCATTGCGCAACACGTTGTTCTGCTTATCCAACAGGACCAGTCCGTGCATTTGACCGGAGAAGGACACGCCCTCCACGTCCCCAGCCGTTACGCCGCTTTCCTTCAACAATTGCTTCAAGCAAGCTAAGGTTCCTTTTACCCATTCCTCGGGATCTTGCTCACTGAATCCGGGACGCTCTTGAATCAACGGATAAGCCGCCGACGCCTCCCCTGCGATCTCCCCGTTTTGGTTCACGAGCAACGTCTTGACCGAGCTGGTCCCCAGGTCAATGCCAATTACATATTTCATCGCGATATTCTCCCTTCGCATGTCCCTTATACCAAAAAAGGGACGGCAGGCGTCCCCTTTTGGAAAAGTTGTTCAAAACGTATCTTTACGCTTATTTCGTGCCGAAGATGTATTCGTTCAGGCGAGCTTTAACCAGCTCGAGGTGGTTCGATTTGTTGACGATATGGCTGTGCTCCAAAGCATAAGCTTCCAACGTTTTGAAGTTGGCTTTGCCGGATACGATGTCCGCGCCAATGCCCGTCTTGAAGGTAGCATAACGATCGTTCAGCAGATTCTCGATGAACTTGTCTTCGATCATTTTGCCGGCAACTTTCAGACCTTTCGCGAAGGTATCCATACCAGCGATATGAGCGTAGAACAAGTCTTCGGGCTCGAAGGAGCTGCGTCTTACTTTCGCGTCGAAGTTAACGCCGCCGGAGCCGAGGCCACCGTTTTGCAGGATTTCATACATAGCCAGTGTTACGGCATACAGGTCGGTAGGGAATTCATCGGTATCCCAGCCGAGCAAAGTGTCGCCTTGGTTGGCGTCGATCGAACCCAGCATATTGTTAATGCGAGCTACGCGCAGTTCATGCTCAAACGTATGGCCGGCCAGTGTCGCATGGTTCGCTTCCAGGTTAAGCTTGAAGTGATCTTGCAAGCCGTATCTTTGCAGGAATGCAATCGTTGTAGCTGCATCGAAGTCGTATTGGTGTTTGGTTGGCTCTTTTGGTTTCGGTTCGATCAGGAATTGTCCTTTGAAGCCGATTTCCTTCGCGTAGTCGATCGCCATTTGGAAGAATCTTGCCAGGTTGTCGAGTTCCAGGCCCATATCGGTGTTCAACAGGGATTCGTAACCTTCGCGGCCGCCCCAGAACACATAGTTTTCAGCGCCCAGCTCAAGAGCCGTTTCCAGACCTTTCTTCACTTGAGCCGCAGCATATGCGAATACGTCTGCGTTCGAAGTTGTTGCTGCGCCATGAACATAACGCGGGTTGGAGAACATGTTCGCCGTGTTCCACAACAGCTTCACGCCGGTTTGCTTCATGCCTTCTTTGATTTTCGCTACGATCACGTCCAGGTTCTCGTTGGATTCTTTCAGAGTAGCGCCTTCCGGAGAAACGTCGACGTCATGGAAGCAGAAATAAGGAGCGCCAATCTTCTCCAAGAATTCAAAGTTTACTTCTACGCGGGCTTTCGCAAGATCCAAGCCGCTTACCGTTTCCCAAGGACGAATCATGTTGCCTTGACCAAACGGGTCACTGCCGTTCATGGTCAGCGTGTGCCAGTAAGCAACTGCAAACCGAAGATGCTCTTTCATCGATTTGCCGAGGATGACTTCATTCTCGTTATAATGTTTAAATGCCAGCGGATTGTTGGAACCTGCGCCTTCATACTGAATTTTGCTAATGTTCTTAAAATAACTCACCACTAATTCCTCCCAGCCAGAGATTAAATTTTAAGTAAGCCTTTACATCCTGTGGATTATAAGTAGCATGCCCACCTAATCATGGGAGCATGCCTTTCACACCTAAATCGTATCACGTTCCACTTAGTTTGTCTAGTAAACTAACAAAGTTATTGATGAACCCCGGGTCATTTATGTTATGATGCGTATAGACCTAAATACACCATGCTTGGAGGCATGGGCATAACGAGGGAGTTTATATGAAAATCACAGGCGACCAGCAGCTCATCAAAAAAATGAATAAAACCATCGTCCTGGATACGATCCGTCAGCGTCAGCCATTGTCTCGTGCGGATATTTCCGCCGCAATCGGATTAAACAAGGCGACCGTATCGTCCCTCGTCTCCGAGTTGATCGACAGCCATCTGGTTACTGAGATGGGTCCCGGCGAATCCAGCGGCGGGCGTAAACCCACGTTGCTTCATTTTAACCGCAGCGCCGGTTATGCGGTCGGTATCGATATTCGCGTGAACGATTTACTGGCCGTGCTCGTCGATCTGGAAGGCCACGTTCTCCAGGAGAAAACGGTGCCGCTCGCCGACTTCACCCCTGAACACGTGCTTGAACAGATTCGCAAAACGATCCGCCAGTTTAGCAAGAAGCTGCCCGAATCCCCGTACGGTATCGTTGGGATCGGGATCGGGGTGCCGGGGCTCGTCGACGACAAAAGCCGCGTCGTATCGGCGCCTAACCTGGACTGGAACCAGGTTGACTTGTACGAATCGTTGGCCTCCGAATTCGGGCCCAATCTGCATATAGATAACGAGGCCAATGCCGGTGCCATTGGCGAGAAGCTCTACGGCGCCGGCCGTGAGGCTCAAAATCTAATATACCTGAGTATTGGTATCGGTATCGGCTCCGGCATCATCGTCGGCGGCGAGTTGTATCGCGGCACGTCCAATTTCTCCGGCGAGGTCGGCCATATGACGGTCGCCGAGAACGGCCCGCTCTGCCGCTGCGGCAACCGCGGCTGTTGGGAGACGTTAGCCTCGGAGAAGGCACTGCTCGATCGGGCTGCCAAACTGTGGAGCGACTCGCACCTGGATCTGGAGGAGATCATCCAGCTTGCCCGCGGCGGTGAACCTCGCGCCGTTCAACTTCTGGATGAAATCGGCGCCCGGCTTGGCGTTGGATTGGCCAACCTGGTCAATATCCTGAATCCAGAGTTAATCGTGATCGGTAACCGCCTGTCGCTTGCCGGAGACCTGCTGCAAGATGCCATGCTGCGCACCATCGAGAATCGCAGCTTGTCCTATCACCGGAAGAAGAGCGGGGTCGCCTTCGCCAATCTAGGCATCCGTTCAACGGCGCTGGGCGCGGCTTCTATGCCAATCACCATGTTCCTCAGCGAACCGGATCCCGCCCTCGCACAGGAAGGCAGCCCCTCAGCCGGGCTTTGATTTAAAGTAAATAACCCGCAGGATCGTGTATCTAAACACGCCTGCGGGTTATTATTTAAATTACATCGGGCCGATAACTCCGCAGCAATTCACGGACGCCGGTCTCCTGAAGCGGCTTGCTGATATAATACCCCTGAATAATATCACACTTGGCGCGCCGGACATGCTGCATTTGCTGCTCTGTCTCTACCCCTTCCACGACAACCTGCAGCCCCATCTTGCGGCCGATGAGTACGATCGCTTTGGCAAGGGAGCGACTGTCGTCCTGATCCGGCAAATGCTCGATAAACGACCTGTCCACCTTCAATGTCGTAATTGGCATTTGCTTCAACGACCCGAGGGAAGAATAACCCGTACCGAAGTCATCTAAAGCAATTTGAATACCCAGAGCTTTCAATTCATTCAGCTTAGGTGCAAGCGAATCTACGGTCTCCATGATCATGGACTCGGTAATTTCCAGCTCCAGACACTCCGGCGCCAAGCCAGTCTGCTGTAGGATGCGCAGCACCTTGCCAACGAAATCCTCTTCGAGGAGCTGGACAACGGAGATGTTGACGGCGATTTTGTACCTCCCGAACCCCTCTTCCTCCAAACGTTTGGCGAAGGCGCACGACTCCTCCAGCACCCAATCTCCGATCGGTACGATCAGGCGGCTGTCCTCGGCGATCTTAATGAAGGATAAAGGAGAGACGTAGCCGAGTTCCGAGCTGTTCCAGCGAATCAGCGCCTCGAAGCCGCAAATGCGGCCGTCACGCACCCCAAGTTGAGGTTGATAGTGGATGGTAAACTCGCCCCGTGTCAGCGCTTGCCGCAAGTTCTTTTCCAAATGTACCCGATCATTAAACGCTTGCAAAAATACCGGCTCGAAAACGACGTATTTGCCTTTCCCCGCTTCTTTGGCTGCGTACATCGCCACGTCGGCGTTCTTGAGAATTTCTTCCGGAGTGCGGCCGTCTTGCGGGTAGAACGAAATCCCAATGCTGACCGACACGAACAGATCGCTTTCGTCGATCCGAAACGGCTCCTTGAAGCCCTGAAGCAGCTTATCCGCCAGAGATGTCGCCTGCTCCTCCTCCACATCCTTCATCAATATCACGAATTCATCCCCGCCCAACCGGAATAACATCCCCTTCTCCCCGATCAGGGAGGTTAAGCGAGAGCTGGCTTGCATCAGCAGACGGTCGCCGAATTTATGGCCCAGCGTATCATTAATGAACTTAAAATTATCGGTATCGACGAAAAATAAGGCCGCTTTAGCGTCTTCCCTAGAAACCAGGGCATCCATTTCTTCGAGCAAATACAACCGATTCGGTAAATCGCTAAGCGCGTCGTAATAAGCGAGATGCCGCATCCGCTGCTGGTACATTCTCAATTGGTGCACCTCAATATTCGAGCCCACCATCCGATAGGCACGCCCCTCTTCATTGAACAACGCTTTTCCCCGACCCAGGAACCAACGATATTCCCCGTCTTTACAGAGCAAACGGTATTCGCATTCGAAAACCTCTTTGTCGCCTGCCTGTAGTGCCGTGATCTCCTGCTGAATTTTCGGGGTATCGTCGGGGTGAATCACCTGCTTCAGCATCTCGGTGCTAATCAGGTCCTCTTGGCTGTACCCAAGTAGCTCAAACCACCTTGGCGAGTAATACCGGCGATTCCGCTCCAGATCCAGCTCCCAGATCCCGCCGTTAGAGGCGTCCGCGACCAGCCGATAGCGTTCCTCACTTCGTCGCAGCCTCTCCTGGTTCTCCAGCAGCTTGTCGTAGTTCTCCCTCAACTCTTCCTGGGTGGCGGTTAACTCCAGATTTGCCGACTCGAGCTCCTGATAGCTTTGATGAAGCTTGTTCTCGAATTGCTTGCGTTCCTCGATGTCCACGCCGGTCATGATGAAGACGTCCTGATCGCCCTGCAGCCCGGGAATCACCGCCGTGCGGAACAAAAACGCTTTCGCCTTCCCTTGACAAGCACAGAACAGGTTAAGCTCCTGGTTATCTACGAAGCGATGAGATAATGCCTGGTCCAACAAAGGAATTAGCTCCCGGCAGGCATGTTGCAGCAAGGGATGCTCCGTATAGGACCGTCCAACCGCCTCTCCTTCCCGGATGCCTGTGATCCATTCGGCGTATCGATTGAAGCGCACTGTAGTCCGGTCGCTTTGCACCGCCCAAATAAATAGGTTGGTATGATCCAGCACTTCCTTGGAAAATCCCCGTTCTCCGTGAATCGTGCGCCGCAGACGGATGATATAAGCCCGGATTAGCCAATAACTCGCCGCCACCCCTCCGACGAACAAACCGCCGACTAGGATAAGGCGATTTCGCAACGCATTCGAGAACGATTCCGAGTGGGTGAAGAAATATTTCAGGTAGAGCTCCTCATAGACTCCCGACCGTTTCAGGTCATCCATTCGGTTGTTGATATAATTGACCAGCTCCGGTGATTTTTTGCTGATTCCATAAGCCACATCCCGGGGATAAAGATCCTCCAGCACCTTATGAACTTCTCCGGTCATTTCCCGCTTCACGATCAAATAATCAACGACGTTCTCATTCTCAAACAACAGGTCGATGTCTCCCTGTTCTAAAGCCAGGAGCGCTGCTTCCACGGTAGGGTATGTATGGTAAGACCTTACGCCGGCTTCCGACTTAAGAATTTCTTCGGAATATTGCCCCGCGCCCACACCAACGGTATATTGATTCAAATCAGCTGTTCCCAGCTTGCCTTGGAGACGATCTCCGGCATAAACCCCTATGGAGGTCCGCATGACCGGTTTGGAAAAAAGCACATCTCGTTTCCGATTCTCCTGAACCGCCATTAAACCGGCCGTATCCGCCGAGCCATCGACCAGCGCCTGGTAAGCTTCTTTCCAATCGGAGGCGGAATATACCAACGTGTAGTCCCGCTCCTTAAAGATCAGTTGAGTCAACTCCAGATCGAAGCCCATTTCAAACCCGTTCTGGCTAAATTTATAGGGAGGATAATCCAGCTCCGTCTGGTAACGGACCACCCTTCGTTCCGCTTCGACTGACGTAGCGCCTAACCCCGCTAGCATCGAAAGCACGAGCATGCCTGTTATTATCAACAACATTCGGATCCGCTTCATATGCGATACACCCTTTACGGTAGGATAGGAGTGGGTTACCCCATCGAATCGCGAAAATTAGCATATTTTGTTTTCATCTTAACACAGTTAGCCTAGATCCCATAGGCCAAATTACCCGGTTGGAGAAGAAAAAACAGGCACCCTCGAAAGCGAAGGCGCCTACTTGAAAATGTGTTTATTTATGCGGGGTTTTGGAAGCGTCCTCCGCATCTAAATACGGTTTATTCGCGAAGTAGTACATAAAGCCCATCAGCAGCACTCCGCCAACCAAATTGCCAAGCGTTACCGGAATCAGATTGTGCACGACGCCGCCAAACGAAATCGTATCGGGGTGATCCAATACCAACGCGATGGCAAAGGTACACATATTGGCGATACTGTGCTCGTAGCCAGAAATGAAGAAACAGAAGACGAACAACATCATCGCAAACATTTTTGCTCCGTCCCCTTGCAGGGCCATCGGGATAAAGAAAGCCAGACATACCAACCAATTACACAGGATCGCGCGGAAGAACAACTCTGTGATGGGGGTAGACATTTTATGTTCAACCACACTTAACAAGAAGCTGTTGACCGAGGCATCGGCAAATAAGCCGGTCAGATAGATTAATAAAGCGAAGGCCCCTGCTCCCAATATGTTACCGATATAGCTGAACACCCATAACTTCGTGATGTCGCGCCATTTCAGCCGCTTCCTTAAAGCGGCGTATGTATAATAAAATGTATTTCCGGTAAACAGATCCCCGCCACCATAGGCGATCAGAATAATGGCGGCGCCAAAGGTGATGGCGGCCATCGGATAGGTCAGCGGCGAATGCTCCAAGTAAAAGTAGTTCCCACTCTTGAAAGCAACGATCACCCCGAACCCGATAAACATGCTCGCCAGCATCGCTCTGGCAATATATCGGAGATGACTTTGCATAAAAATTTTATACTTCTTGAGCGCCAGCTCCTCAACTTTTAACAGTGATTCTGTCTCCATAACGCCTCCCATTGTGCTCTGCTCTGTTTTTCATTTAGCTTAACCTTTGTTAGCTATTGCCATCCGGCAATCTGCCATTTCATTCAAATTTTAGATTAAACGGTCTCGCCGCTATTTACAAGGGGCACGAAATTGTGCATAATAAAAAAAAGACTCATTTGATAATGATTATCATTATTATCTTTGAGATCACCCCGGTATATCACCGAAAACGGCCAAGAGGAGACGAACGCCCATGAGATTGCTATCCGCCCGCAGAAAGACAAGGCTGAACATCGATGACTATTTGGATCTGCTCAATCTTGCCGCCCAATTAGGCGACTCACAGTGGCAAAAGGAGATTATCCGTAAGCTGGAAATGATGCAGTCCGAGTTAACCGATGTCAGTCTATAGACTGGATTCTTATAAAAATGAGCGCGAGCTTGGGGGTCATCTCCCAAGCTCGCGCTTTTTGCATTATTATGAACGATATTCACCCCGGTGGGGTTAGAGCCTTGCGGACATCTGCAGGCTTTCCTCGCTGGACTCCATCATTTCGGTAATCACCAAGTCCGTCTTGCGCATGAGGTCCACCTCATAAGGCGCCCTTACGTTCGAACCGTCGGCTTCGCGGATGATCTTAACCACCGGACGATGCACCAGACTGGAATCCAAAGAGGATACGATACCAAGCTGGCCATTGCTGAGCTTAACTACAGAGGAAAGGGGATAAATGCTAATGTTTCGCAGATAGGTTTGAATCAGTTCCAGGCTGAAGTAACGATCCCCTGCAGCCAATAAATATTCTATCGCTTCTCCCGGAGTATAAGCGAGCCGGTAGTTCCGCCGCGAGATCAACGCGTGGTAGGTGTCGGCTATGGCGACGATTTGAGCGTATTCATCGATTTCGTGATGCTTCAACCGGGAAGGATACCCCGTCCCATTGTATCGCTCATGATGCTGCAGTGCGCATAGGGCCGAACGCCTCGATACGCCCTCCATATCGCAAATGATTTGGAAGCCTGCCTCCGGATGCCGCCGCAGCGCTTCACGATCGGCTCCGGTCAAGCTGCCGTTGCGCCGGATCGTGTGAGCTGGCAGTTCGGTCATCCCGATGTCGAACAACAGCGCGCCGACACAGAGATCGATCATTTCCGCGCCTGAGTATTGACCGGCGATGCCAAGAATAGCCGAATACGCCGTCACGTGAAAGGAATGCTCCAACAAGTAAGGATCGCTTTGCTGCAGGCGGATCAAGCCGTCCAGCACTTGCTCGTGACTTGTGATTTCGTACAGGATGTTACGGAACATGCGGCGAAATTGTTCATCCAGCTGCGGCGTGGATGGACGCCCAAAACCCAGGTCAGAGTCGGCCAGACGCACCAGCATTTGCCGAATTTCCTTACGCGCCTCCCGTTTCTCTTTGAGATCCTGAAACTTCATGATCGGGCTTGGCCCGTTCAGGTCGTCATCGCGGAAGGAACCCACCGGTTCCTTCTTGCCGATCATAGCCGTTTGGATCCCTAACTTCTTGAGACGGACAATATGGGTTTCGGTTAACGCGGTTCCCGCTCCAAGCATGGTCATTCCGTGTTGATTTAGTATAGGCTCGGCCAAAACGTCGCCTGGTTCGAGCATTCTGACATGAACCTGTCTCATGACATCACCTCATCCTTATTGCAGATCAGCTAGTTATGGCGAACGCCTTCGCCTTATGTCATGGTCAATTCCTGTGCCTTTCGGCCTAATCATCACTTTCTACCTATTTCCCTATCTTCCTATAATAATTCAAGAATTGTAGTCCAGACCACAGAAATTTCCTATTCGACAAAATAAAATTTATCATGACGACAGCAATTGAGACATTACCCCAAAGTATACTTTGTTTAAGGGTCTTTCGACATTACTATACAAAAAGTCACTATTCTATCTTACATTTCAACGATATTCTAAATTATAATAGCAGAAATTTGAAGTAGGTGAGGGGGGGATGAAGAACTATGAATTCGACATCACATGAGTACGAGGACTTGGAACGACCTTCTCGATTACCAGGACGAGAGTGGGAGTCAGAGATCTTTTCGGTATATCTTAAGCACTATTCCCATATGGAGCGAATCATCAACATTTATGGCTCCGCCGGCGTAGGGAAAAGCTCGTTAGCGGAGGAGTTTCAAAAACAAGCCGCCAGGCAAGGAGCAAACGTAATCGCGATTGACGCTGCGAGAATCAGAACCGCACCCGAAGATTTCAGCCGGCAAATCCTGTCCCAGCTTGATTTATTGGACTCCCTCCCCTCCCTTTCCGATTCCGACTATATCATCAGAGCCTCTATCGAGGCGATCCATAAACGAGCTAAACTTGGACCTGCGTTATTATTTATCGATACGTTTGAGCTTCTGGAACCGTTGGAAGATTGGCTTCGCGATTCTTTTTTGCCGCAAATCAAAAACGGCTGCCTTTGCGTCATTTCTGGTCGAAATCCACTATCCAGCCAGTGGACGGAATACTCCCTTTGGAAGTATTCCATCTACCGAATGCCGCTCACGAACTTGGACTTTAACAGCGTTGTCGCCTATCTGCGGGCCTGTGGAATCGTTGAACCGGAACAGATCTATCGCATCTGGAAGCAGACCGATGGTTTGCCTCTCATGATGACGTCATGGATCAGCGGACATACTGATGGGGAGATGCCCTTTCCCGGCTTACGTGATGACAGCGATCAAAGACACCGTGAAGCGATGACCTTCGGTTTAACGCCGGAGAAGATGCCGAGGACGAAACCGGAGGCCGCGATTTACGCCCGCACGGACTTGACCCATCGCGAGAAGGAGGTTGCCGCTCTCGCTGCCGAAGGGCTTACAAACCGCGACATCGCCTCCCGCCTCTTCCTGAGCGAAGTCACGATTAAGAAGCATATGCGTTCCATATTTCAAAAGGTCGGCGCCAGCAACCGGACACAACTGCTCAAGCTATTGATGGATTAATTATCTTTGGAACATGCTTACGTCAACGCCGAGCTGCCCACCAAATATCGTTCGACCTCACGGGCAGCCAGTCGCCCCTCATACATCGCCCAAGCGACTAGGCTTTGACCTCTCCGCATATCTCCGGCGGCAAACACACCCTCCATATTTGTTCGGAAATCGCCGAGTTCCGCCTTGACGTTCGTACGTTCGTCCTGTTCCAAACCTAGCTGCACGGGGAGAGTAATCTCCGGCCCGCTGAATCCTAATGCCAACAGTACCAAGTCCGCAGGGATCACCTGCTCGCTTCCCGCCATTTCCACCGGTACCCGGCGCCCATCGTGCTGATTCCACTCCACGCGGACGGTACGGACTCCAGTGACTTGGCCTTGTTCATCCCCCAGCAGCGATTTCGTTGACGTTTCAAAGATTCGGGGATCCTGTCCGAACAGTTCCACCGCTTCCGCTTGACCGTAATCCGTTTTTTGCACCTTAGGCCACTCGGGCCACGGATTGTCCGGCTGCCGGGTCAGCGAAAGCCGCGGCAGAATTTCCAGCTGGGTCACGCTTTTGCAGCCTTGGCGGATGGCGGTGGCAACGCAGTCGGTTCCCGTATCGCCGCCGCCGATCACGACGACATGCTTATCCTCGGCCGACAGGAACCGTCCGTCCTGAAGCTCCGAATCCAGCAAACTCTTGGTCGTCTGAGATAAGAACTCCATGGCCTGATGGACGCCGCGCAACTCTCGGCCTTCCATCTTCAGCTCCCGAGCTTGCGTCGCCCCGCAGCACAGAACCACGGCATCAAACTCGGTGCGCAGTTGGTCAACCGATAGCGCCTTGCCAACCTCCACCCCGGTGATGAAGCGAATCCCTTCGGCAGCTAATAAGTCGACGCGGCGCTGTACGATTTGCTTATCCAGCTTCATATTTGGGATGCCATACATCAAGAGTCCACCGATCCGGTCAGCTCGCTCGTACACAGTCACGGCATGGCCGGCTTGATTCAACTGATCGGCACAGGCCAGACCTGCGGGGCCGGAACCCACGACCGCTATTTTCTTACCGCTGGATGCGGCAGGTACCCGCGGCCGTATCCACCCCTCCGCAAAACCGCGATCGATAATGGCTTTCTCGATGCTTTTGATCGTTACAGGCTGACCGCTCTTCCCGACGGTACATGCCCCTTCGCACGGAGCCGGACAAACCCGGCTGGTAAACTCGGGGAAATTGCTCGTCTTCTGCAGGCGTTTCAACGCTTCCTTCCAGTTGCCGCGGTAAACGAGATCATTCCATTCTGGAATCAAATTGTGCACCGGACAACCGGAAGCCATCCCCGACAGCAACTGCCCCGCATGGCAAAACGGAATTCCGCAATCCATGCAACGCGCCCCCTGGGTTCTCAGCTTCTCCTCCTCCATTGGCACGGCAAACTCTTGCCAAGAGTCAACACGTTCCTGTGGCCGAATTTCGCCTGGAACCTCCCTACAGTAATCCAAAAAACCGGTAGCCTTCCCCATTTCCAACCTCCTGAACTGTGGTTATCCTTTGCGTTATCGCTATAAAGCATTAAAACATGCAGTCGCAACGTCGCGTCTTGTGCTGTAAATAAGCTCATGTTATCACCGAGACAAGACCGTTCAGAATGAGGAAAATCACGATCGTGAAAAAAATTACAAGCCTAGGAAGATGGGCATGCGTCGATTGTCGTATATTTTCGAAAAACCGATTGCCAGCGGCACATGCCGCATGTATGATGGGATTGTAAGCTCTGGCTTTGATCGGACGCTCCCGTATGACGGACTTCGTCGGTTAACTACATCTTAAGCGGTTCATTTCGAGGAGGCTTTATTTCGTGGAAGACGACCAGGCAAGCTCCCCATTCCATCCAGAATCCATGCTCACCGCCTCGGCCCTGCTTCGCGCCATTGATCGAATGGGTGTCGGCTTGGCCATTACAGATCCGAATCTTGAGGATAACCCTCTGATTTACGTGAATCAAGGTTTTGAACAAATTACCGGTTACAATCGCGTGGAGGTCCTGCGTCGGAATCTCCGCTTTCTTCAGGGTGAGGAAACCAACAAGGAACACCTCGACGTGATTCGTAAGGCTGTTAAGGAGATCGGATCCGCAACCGTAAGGATCAAGAACTACAGGAAAGACGGCAGCACTTACTGGAACCAGTTCGTCATCAGCCCCATTTTGGACTCGGAGGGTCATCCTCTCTATTTCATCGGGCTTCAATTCGACGTGACCCAGGAAGTGGAGCAGCAGCAGGCTTCCACAGAACGACTCCGCCAGCTGTCCCATTTCGACCCGGTTACTCAACTACTGAATTCCAACCGTTTCAAGGAACTGATGTTCGCTGAACTTCGTTCGGCTCAAGAAGAGAATACTATGGCCGCCGTGATCTGCATTAATCTGAACCGGTTTCGGCATGTCAACGAGAGTTTCGGCGAAAGCGATGGGAACGAGCTGCTTCGGCAAGTCGCAGAAAGGCTGCGTCATTCCTTCCCTGAAGGAACCCCGATGTGCCGTAACTTTGCGGATGAATTTTTCGTGTTGGTGTCGCATGTGTCCGACCCCTTGTATATACATACCCTTGCACTTGATTTGAATGACTCGTTAAAGGACCCTTATACCCTTTCCGGCGAAGCCTTCCATGTCGGTTTCGGGATGGGAATCAGTCTCTATCCAGACGATGGATCCGACGTAAACCAACTGCTGCAGCATGCCGAAATGGCGATGAAGGAAGCGAAGAAGGAAGCGTTGGAAGGCCCGCACTACTTTGATTATTACTTAATGGACCGCCTGATGGCCCAGTTAACACTAGAGAAGAAAATGATTCGAGCGCTGGCGGCTAGGCAGTTCGAACTACATTACCAACCTAAGATCGATACAGCCACGGAGAAGTTGACCGGCTTTGAAGCGCTAATCCGTTGGAACGATCCCGTTCAGGGATACATCCCGCCGGGCACCTTTATCCCGATCGCCGAAGAGAATGGGTTCATTGTTGAGTTGGGCAAATGGGTCCTGCTGGAAGCATGCAGGATGAACAAGCGATGGCAGGAGGCTGGACTCCCGAAGCTGCCGATGTCCGTTAACGTCTCGGCGGTGCAGTTTAGGCATCCGCATTTCTTGCGTACGGTAGAACAGGTCTTAGCCGAAACCGAGCTCGCCCCGCATTTTCTGGAGCTTGAAGTGACCGAGTCGCTGCTAAACGATCATGTGTTGATCAGGGATACTTTAACCGCTTTGCAGCAACGCGGCATTTCCCTATCCGTGGACGATTTCGGAACCGGCTACTCTTCTATCCATTACTTGAAGTCACTGCCCGTTCAGGTGCTCAAAATTGACCGCACCTTCGTACAGGAAACACCTTGCTCAGAACGCGACAACTCTCTGCTGCGCTCCATCATCCAGTTAGGGAAGTCGCTGGGCATGACCGTGCTGGCTGAAGGCGTCGAAACCAAAGCTCAGTTCGAATTCCTGCAGCAAAACGGCTGCGATCAGATTCAAGGTTACTATTACAGTCGTCCGCTGAATGCGGAGGCGGTAGAGGGATTGTTGAAATCAAGTTAATGTGCACCACGGAATCGAGACCCTACGACCTAGACTGCCGCTTACCTAAGGGGTACAAGTAAAAAAACAGCAACGCCAGCAGCAGCGCCGCAGCCGGTATCCCGCTGAGCATCCATCGGATGCCGACCGCGGCCGATGCCGGCTGTTCGTTTAGGCCGGCGTCATATCCGCTTGCCTCCAGGATGAGCCCCATGCAGGCGGCCTGCAGGGATACGCCCCATCTCACAATAAACCCGTTCATGCCAAAGTACATGCCTTCCCGACGCGCCCCGGTTCTCCGCTCGTCCTCGTCGATCACCTCGGACAATATGACATCGAGCAGTACCAGCAACCCCGCCAATCCCATGCCGACGGCGGCAGCGGTAGCGATCACACCGCCCTCCTGCATGACCCAGCCGAACGGCAGCAAAGCGGCCGCATAGCAACCGACAGCCGCGAGAATTCCACGCCGGGCTCCGTAGTTAGCTGTCATCCTCCCCCACAGAAATACGCATGGAATTGCGGATAGAAGGATCGCCCCTAGCAGCAAGGTGTTAAAGCTCTCCTCCCGGCCCAACACGTATTTGGTATAAAACGGGATGCCGGCGGGCAACAGGGCAAACGTAAACTGCACCAGAAAGCTGCCCGTAACGTACAGCACAAACGCACGGTTCCCCAACGTATGCCGAACCGCCGTGCTTAAACGGAACGTTGCCCGGGGGGCATCCGGGTTCTCCCGACTGCCCCAGAGAGACAGGGCCAGGAATATCGCTGACACTGCTGCGAAAATGACCCCCATCGCGCCCCAACCAATCTGCGAATAGAGGAGCGGCGGAATCGCTACCCCCACGATCATCCCCACGATCCCTAGCATCTGCCGCCACGAGGAGACGTAAGCGCGATCTTTGATGCTTTGGAACATCTCCGGAAACAATGCAGAATAATTGAGCACCACTAATACAAACAAGGCATCATACAACATCACGGTCCCGATAAAATAGGGGAACGCCGCCCCCTCAGCCGCCGGCGGCGACCATAACAGGGCAAAGGCTGCGGCCAGCGGGACCAAGCCGAACCCGATATAGGGGAGCCGCCTTCCGAACCGCGTGCGAGTCCGGTCGGAAAGGTGGCCGAACAGCGGATTGAGCACCGCATTCAGGATGCCGTGGAAGATCATCGCTAAGCTGATCCAGGCCGGACGGACGCCCAGCACGTCAACGTAATAGTACACGAGATAGGTGGCAAAAGCCTGCGACATCAAATTAACCGCCAGGTTTCCCGAACTGTAGGCCACCTTTTGAATCTCCGACCGATTGCGCAGGTTCTTGTTACGCCCCATCCGCCCCGCCCCCCCTTTTATTCCAAATGCAAATCTTACTTAAGGCCGCCGCTGCAACTCCTGCAAATCCCTCCAGCGGATCATTTCAATGCCCTCCTCCGCCAATACCGCCTTGATCTCCGGATCGCGAAAGAGTTGAAAATCCCACTGTCTTTTTTCCCACTCGATATGAATCGCCTTCAGCTCCTCCGTCGCCAGTGCAGGATGAATGATGATTTCGGTGACACCGGGACGCAGCGCCTTGAGGACGGCGATCATCTCCCGCTTGTAGCTTTCGTACGTTTCGCCCGGCTGCTTGCCGAAAGGCAAACCAATCAGGTCGTCAAGGAGAATCACGCCCATCCGGTCGGCCAGCTCAGTGACCTGGCGGGCTAGGGCAGCGGCTTCCGGCGGCAATTTGCTTACCTGTGGCAGGGAACGCGGCAAGCGGAACGGCAATCCGTAATCGGCACAGATTTCGAACGTCACGTCGAAGAAGTGTTGACCGGTCGCCAAACCGTATAAACTGCCCATATGGTTGTCGAGATGCGTAGGCGCCAGACCTAACGCCAGCGCGGTCTCCACCTGATTGATCATCTCCAGGCGTACTTGAGGCCGACTCGCTTGCAATTCGAAACGGGTCACATCTTTGGGGAAATACCCCTCCTCCGTGACCAGCGTCCGCACGTCTCCGTCTCGAGTGACCGGTCCCCATTTGTACCCGTTCCACTCGCTGGTGAACGTCAAATGTACCCCTACATCGTATTCGGGATTCGCGACGCTCCAGGCCGCAGCTTCCTTGGCCCACGCACAAGGGACCATGACCGTGGCCGAGGATACCGCGCCTTCCTGCAACAGCTGGATAATCGCCGCGTTCTCCGCATGGCACATCCCGAAATCGTCCGCATTAACGATCAACAATTTGGCATCCCGCCCATACCCCAATCGCTCTGCCAGTGTCATCTGTCCTCTCCTCCGTTCCGTTTCCGTTCGTGGATTTACCCGCCCTCAAGAAAGTAAAACGCTTACATAACTTGTGAGGCCAATCCATGCTGACCCTCCGGTTTACGGATATAACTCCGAATCCCGATTCAGAACAAACGTATTGCAAATCCAATCATGCAGGCCGCGCTTCTCCGCACTGAAAGCAATCATGATGAAACCGATGAATATGATCAAACCGGATAGAACTTGCGCGAAATATCGGCCAATCGAACGCAAAATGGAGATTCGTTCACCCTCTCCATCCACGATCTTTGCTCCCACCGCCAGCTTGCCAATCGTCCCTTGCCAAGAGGTGGCAGGCAGGATCACAAAGTACAACAGATCAAGTAACCTTTGCATGAAATCGGAGAAAGGGAGGACCCAATCGACCGCCGTCAAAATCAACGCATCAATGAGATAAGCGAGCAGCCTTCTCCAGAATCCGACATACACCGGATTAGGATCCAGATAGATCATTTCCCTACGCCCATAGCCTTCCGGCGAGGACGGCTCGTAATTGTTGGGGCTGTATTGGTACAGCAGCGTTTGTGCCATGCTCTCCAATCCTTTCTTTGGCCGATGGATCTACTCCATGTTTATGTAAGAAACCCGGCCTGTAGTTCCCTGAGTAGTAAATTTCGCGCCAACCCCAAATAATTCCTTCCCACGCAAAAAAAGGCGACCCTTATTGAGCCGCCCACACATGCTTCCTGCTACTTGTGAACTCGGTAATGATAGGCCGAGATTGCCTCAAACCCCAGTTTGCTGTAAAGCTCCAGTGCCGGCGCATTACCCGCAAGTACTTGCAAATACAGGCCCTCCGCCCCGTTCTCGGCTGCCCACGACACCAGCGCTTGCAGCAGACGGCCGGCAACGCCCTTGCGGCGATGGCGCGGGTCGACGACAACGTTACTAATTCCCGCCCATCCTTCCTCGATCACCACGGTAGCCACTCCCAGCGGTTCTCCCGCTTCATAAATAGCGGCAAACGTCTTGGGTGCCGGCATCGCCGTGAAGATCGACAAATATCCACCCCGCCGTTCTTCCGGAAATCCCTCCATCCGTAAGAAATCATTCATCCATTGCTCCTCAAGCTGCACAGCCAAAGTAACCTTCGCTTCGCCAAGCTCGTAAATTGCCGAGCGATGAAGCACCTCCCGGATAGGGGCCGCCAGTAGCAAGCAATTCATCGAAATTTCGTAACCTGCCGCAGCAAGCAACTCATCCAGTTCTTTAGGCGAGGAGTCGCTGACATGAAAGCACGACGGAAGTCCACGCTCCCGGTAAAATCGCTCCACTTCCCTTAGCCAGTCACCCGCCGGAAACGGCCCCGCCGCTAGCACGCTGTTCGCGCGCGTCGTAACTCCGCCGTTGGTCCGCAGTTTCCACGCACCAAGCGACTCGAGCTCGCGTGATGGCCAACCGCTCGCGGCTAGTTGCTCAATCCTCCCGGCCCATTCCGCTCGAACCGTCTGTCTGCTCATTTCAACCACTCCCCAAAGAAGCGCTCATATCCCTGCTTCATCACTGTCGCCGAAAAATTCGCAAACGCGTATTCCCGATTGTCCGCGGAATACTTCTGTGAGGAGGCGGCCGCCATGTTCACCAGCTCAAACCAGTTCCTCTCATTGCCGGCAAAGGCATGCCGCGAGCTAATGTGCCCATAGCAAGGATGCTCCGGTTTGACGACGATTTTACCCATAGCCAGCGCCTCCGTCAACGGCATAGCAAAGGTGTCGAACTTGGAACAGCTCCAGTACACCTTAGCCGAGTTCATCAACGCAAACACCTCGTCCTGACTTAAGGCAAACTGTAAGGTGACATTGAGTGGGATGTCGTATTTTTTCATACTTTCCTTGTAACGCTCCCCGCCAAATACCATCACGACATCTTTGTCCGGATTTTGCCGCGCATACTCCAGCACCAGATCCGGCCTCCGGTTCTCTTCGTCACGCCCGATCCACAACACCCGGTTATCAATAATGGCTGTCGGGTCAAAATGCCGCTCCGCTAACGATTCGTTAAATCCGATGGGGATCACGTCCACATCCGTCACTCCAAACACGTCGTTCAACTGCCGCCGCAGGAACTCCGTCTGCACGACCGCCTTGTCCACAACCCCGTAGAACGGCTTCATCATCTCATACCCGGTCAACGCCGGGTCAGGGAAGCTGTGCGGGAACAGCACGCTGTGCGGGAGGAACATTTTTAGAAAAGTAAACCCGGAGACCGTATAAATCACATGCTCGATATTGTGCGAATGGATCTGGTCCAACACGACATCGTAATTAACCAGATCGCCTTTCTCGTGCTCGTAGCCGGGAAGCCAATCCTGCCCGCTGACATGGCGTTCCGGAGCGATAAATACGATATCTACGCCAAGCTCGCGGCCAATGTCGCGCAACCGCTCCGCAAACACACGGGGACCTTGGGCTTCCGCAAACTGGATTTTTCGCATGACTAAACCGACTTTCTTCATTCGTTCCCGCCTCTTATCTTATATTGATTTGTAGTGGATAGATAATTACGTCATGTCTTGCATCGTAACCTCTAACGGACCTGAGGGACGTTAATGGCTTCGGATCCGGGACTACGAGGTTTTAACGGACTGGAGCGACCTTATAGTAGGCAAATCCGGCAAAAACACCTCTTTGTAGCCCAAATAAAGGCTTACAGGTCCGTTACAGCGGGAAATGTTCGGGAATTGAGCAGATAAGGTCACTACGGTCCGTTAGCGGGTCGTTTGTTTTCTTATGCTACCCATGGTTCTCCAATAGTCCCAGACATCCAGTCAAGCCGGTTGCTGTCTCTTCCCGCTGCCGCAGCAGTCCTTCCTTCGTCCAAACGTCGCCCCCCCGCCGCAAATCGCTTTCGATTAACAGCAGCATCCATAGGGAAAAGATCACAGCGAACCAGGCATACTCCCGGACCAATATCTCCCTCGCCCATGACGTGCCTTGCTTATCCGCTTCGTCCATATATGTCTCGAGCAACTTCATTCGATCCTCGGTCGGCATCGCCTTTGGAAACCGCGGATGCGACATATCGATCAGATGGTACAGATCCCAATAAGGGAGGTTCCGATGCGCGTGCTCCCAATCGAGCAAAACGACGCGCCCCGCCTCCGTCACGGCATAGTTGCCAAGATGCAGATCGCCATGCGACAGCACCAACCGCTTGACGCTGAAGCCGTGCCCGTCCAGGACTGCCGGGGCGATCTCCGAGTCGAGCCATGATACCGGCAGCCCCTGCCCAGCTAGAACCGCCAGCGCTTCGTCTCGCCGTCGCAGCACATCGGAAGCGATGGCCTCAATGACCGGTTTGGGGCCCTGGGCGGTCAAGCCTGTCCATTGCTCCACCGGAGCCGCGTGCAGGCGGGCTAGTTGTTTGGCCGCCGCTTGAGCATTCTCCAGCCTGTAGGTATGGTGCAACGGCCCCAAGTCCTCGAAGATCGTCCAGCCCTGGGCCCCTTTCCCTTCCGGCGAGGCCACCAGCAGCTTCGGTACCGCAATCTCGGGGAGCTGCCCTAGAACGTTTCGGTTCACCCACGCCTCCCGGTCCACCGATTCGCCGTTCGTCAATGGCTTGAAGATGTAGCTGTGCCCCGATTCGGTGTAAAACCGCTCCACCCATCGCCCGTTCATCCCTTGGTACATCGGTTCCCTGCGCCATATCCGGTGATCATCCAGCGTTCCGTCCGCTTTTACTACTTCATCCCACTTCCGCATTCGCTATCCTTCCCGCTCCCTAGTTTGACCTTAATGGTACATAAAATTTGAAAAGATTGTCAATCCGCAGACTATCCACGGCGAATTAAAAGCGAAAAAAAAGAGCGGTGCCTTTGGGCGAACCGCTCTTCGTAGGTACTATCATTTCACTTATGGAGTAGGCGTGACTGGAGTCGGCCCGGTGATGTTATAATTCGTGGATTTACTCGTATCCGGAAGCGAAATCACATAAATGTTATAGGAGTTCTTCTGGAAGTCAAGTGTATTTCCTTGGTAGTCCTTATCCACAGCGCCCAAATAAGGGCCTTGTTTTGCTACTATTGTCCCTTGGTAGCCATCTGAGGCCTTGATCGTTGAGACGTCAGTATCAGGTACGGCAATAACAAGATATTGATTGATGTTTTGGTCCCCATCAGCTTTTTTAATGTTTACAGCAATGGTAGCGCCATTAGCCGTAGCACTATCAATTGTTGCTGCAGGTACGGGCACGGTACTAGGGTCAACATTCAGCTTTACTTGACCCGATGGACCGGACAAGACGTTTGGCAAGCCCGAACCGGATTTCACCACCGTTAACACAAACACATGATAGGTTGTATTTGCGTCTAGCGGTGTACCATAGACGGTATTCGCCCGATTCAACGGAACCTGAATGTTCTGTCCATTTGGGGATACAGTTGTGAAGTTGCTGTCCAGCGTTACCGTATTGGCATACTCAAGACTAAAGCTGCTGACATTAGCCGCTGGAACAACCATGATGCGGTACTCCTGAACGTTAGTCTCATTTGCCTGTTTGTTGAAGCTTACCACGATATCACTGTACGAGTATCCGCTTCCTGTGGTCTGGGCGTTTACGTTCAATCTCTCGAGCGCGCCGCTGTCATTCAACGTCACCTCATTCGAAACCCCCGACAGCGCATTCGATCCGCCGCCGCTTGTGGCAAGCGACAAGACGTAAACTCGGTAAGCCACACCGTTGCGAATGGCTTCCCCGTCGGTATCCCGTGCTCCTGCTCCGAGGTCAATAGTTAAGGTGGCCCCATTTTTATTAACAGGCGTATAGAGGTTCGACACATTGGCTGCATTCAAATCAAAGCTTCCGTACTTCGACGCCTTCACCACAAACACCCGGTATTGGCTGATATACGTTTCGTTTGACGCCCGGGTAAACGTTACCCGCAGATCGCGGCCATCCCCGTTATCATTCAAGTCGTTGGCCGTTACATTCGAAGCTGCCCCTACAGCACTGCCCGAAAGCGTAATGATGTTCGAGCCAGTAGAGAGATTGTTGCTTCCTGTATACCCGTTGCTGCCAACCGACAAGACAAAGACTTGGTAGCTGACACCGTTTTTGATCGCTGCTCCATCAACGTCTTTAGCCCCCGCAGCGAGGATGCCGGTTAACGTGTAGTTGCCTTTGCTGATATACGTGTATCTGTCACTAGGGACGTTATTGGCCTTCGACAGATTAAAGCTGCTGGCGTTTGCCGATTTCACGACCATAACCCGGTAGTGGCTGATATTGGACTCATCGGCGGCACGGTTGAACGACACCAACAGATCGCGGCCGTCACCATAATCACTGACGTCAGCGGCGCTCAGATTCGAGACGGCACCAACGGCGTTGTACGACAGCGTAATCGGCGAAGAGTAATAAGACAACGCGTTGCTCAGATTATATCCGTTACTGGCTACCGAGAGGACAAACACCCGATAACTTACTCCGTTCCGAATGGTTGCCCCGTCTACATCCCTTGCCCCTGCATTTAGAACCGTGGAAAGGGTGTAGCCGTTTCTGCTCACCGTGGTATAGTTCGAGCTGCTGACATTATTAGCTTTAGATAACGTAAAGTTGCCTGCATCCGAGGTTTTGACTACCATGATCCGATAGTTGCTGATATACGTCTCGTTAGATGCCCGGGTAAAGGTCACCCGCAAGTCGCGGCCATCGTTATAATCACTCACGTCTTCAACGGTGACGTTCGATACCGTATCCACCGCGTTGCCTTTTGTCAGCGTAATGGCGCTGGAAGCGGCGGATAATGTATTCGTTCCTGCATAATTTCCGGTGCCCACGGCCATGACGAATACCCGGTAGCTAACGCCGTTGCGAATCGAGGCTCCGTCCACATCCCGCGCGCTCGAGGACAAGGCATACGACGAAATATTCGATCCGGTCTTATTAACCTGGGTATAGTTCGCACTGGATACTGCATTTGCCTTCGCCAGGCTGAAGTTCGCATAATCACTGGCTTTAACTACGAAAATTCGGTACGAGCCGATCCGTGTTTCGTCCGAGATCCGATTGAAACTTACTCGCAGATCGCGGCCGTCGCCGTAATCGTTCCAGTCTTCGACCTTCGTAATCACCGGCGAAATGACCGAGCCAACCGCAAGCGAGATCGCGGAGGAAGCGGAGGACAATTTGTTAGCGAATCCCGAATGATTACTTACCGATTGCACAAAAACCGTGTAGGAAACGCCGTTCTTGATCAGATCGCCGGATGTATCCCGAGCGGAGGAGGCCAACTGGCCGGTCAACGTCGAACCGCTGCCCGATTTAGACACGACCGTAGAATACGAGCTTGGTACATTGTTCGCCGTACTCAGAGTAAAGCTTCCGGCGTCCTTCGTCTTAACAACGAACACCCGGTAGTTCGCGATGCTGCTCTCGTTTTGAGCCCGCGTAAAGGTGACGCTCAAGTCACGGCCATCACCGTAATCGCTCACGTCGCTTACCTTCACGTTCGTTGGAGCGGCCACCGCCGCGCCATTGGACAACGTAAAGGCCGGAGATGGGTTCGACAACGCATTAGCGCTGTTGCCTTTACCAATGGCCAAGACGTAGGCAACATAAGATTGGTTTTCACGGATGGTGGCCCCGTCGACGTCTCGTGCACCGGCCGACAGGTTCACGACCGGATCCGTACCCGACGGCGACAACGACGTGTAATTGGCCGACGCGATCCTTTGCGCTGCCGTCAGATTAAAGACAGACGCATTCGAGGATTTCACGATCATCACGCGGTACTGTTCAACGCGCGATTCGTTCGAGGATTTCGAGAAGCTGACCTCCAAATCCCGGCCATCCCCGTTATTCCCTACATCACGAGCAGAAACGTAGGCCACAGGGTTAGGATCCAAGCTGCCGCTATCCGATCCGCCTGTGCCCGAGCCAGAATTAATCGTGACGATTTTGGTGGAGTTATTCCACCCGACTTGCTGCCCAAGCGCTTCACTGACGAAGCGAACGGGCACCATCGTTCTGCCTTTAATGCTTTGCGCCGGCACGTCGAGCAGCACCGCCTCGTTGTTGATTGTTGCCGAACGCGACTTCAGCTTCAGCACGATGGTCGTGCCGTCCTTCTGGGCCGTGACGGTTTGCAGCGTCTGGTTGTAGTTGACCGTAGCATCCAGCGCCTCAAAGATGGCCCGCAGCGGCAGCATGACCCGCCCGCTGATGACGACCGGCGCCTGATCCGTCGTCAACCGGCTACCGTCAATGTAGATGCTGATCGGCGTAGCCGCCTGCGCCGTCGTTTGTTGAAACATTGGTATGATTAGAAATGCGGCTAAGAGCGAAGCCCATAGTTTTCTCAAAAATCTCATCCTCCCCATGCTCATAAACAGAGCGAAAGAAAATAACTCTTCCCATTTGACGTATCATCTCAGGTAAAAGTTTCTATGTTTTCCTGTCGCACAGAAAATTTACCCCCGGACGCCTAGCCTTGAACCAAGAAGCCTGGAAGTCCCGGGGCCGGAGTCCCCTCAATTGGGGCGGAAGACATAAAAAATCCACTTCCCCGATACGGGAAGCGGACGACAACAGAGAGATCTATTCACCTATCAACCGGCTCAATCGGGCGGTCAACGTCTCACGCCAGTTGGCCGATAATTCCTCCACGGCCAAAAGGCGCCGGATCCCATCAGCATCCTCCTTGTCCACATGCATAATGCGGTTGGCGAATGCTAGTGTAACGCCGGCGGGGTGTCTGTCGATGAGTTCCAGCGGATCGTCGGGTCTAACTTCACCCTCGCGAAGAACCCGAAAGTAATACCCGGTATAGCCCGTTTGCTGGATTTCCAGCTGCAGCTCAGGCAACCCGTGCTTAACACCCAGCTTGAAGCAGGGCTGCCGGGGCTGGCTAACCTGAACAACGGCTTCGCCCAAGCGAAATCGGTCGCCGATGCGGATCTCTTCTTCGAGCATGCCTTCGGTCGTGAGATTTTCCCCAAATGCCCCAAAGTCTAGTGTGATCCCGAACCGCTCCTCCCAGTAGCTATACCGTTCGAATGGATACACGCAAACGGCCTTGTCCGGCCCTCCGTGAAATCGAAGATCCGCTTGCTCGTCCCCGATAAAATTCACCGTCGAAAGATGCAGTGTTTCCTTCACCGGCATTTTGAAAATCCCCGTACGGACCGTCTTGCCTTGATGCTCAACCTCGATCGGTTTGCTTACATTCAGCGAACGGATCGCTATTTGCTCTGCCATCTCGTATTGCCCTCCTCTGCTCCGAAATCACCGGGATATTGAATTCCATTATACGAGAGGCCTCCTTACAACACCACCCTGTAAATCAAGAGCGACGGGCGGATTGAAACTTACTGGGCTGCCCATCCGTATTACTACTAGGAATCGTTGTTTCACGTATTTCCATCCCTGGATCAGAGAGGAATTCAATTCTATGAAATTTAAACTCAAAAAAGTGGTCATCCTCGGTACGATGGCCCTCGTCATTACCATAAACCCCAGCATGTCTGGATATTTGACCAGCCTGGCCTACGCGGCTCATCCGTCTAAACAATCCAGCACTAGCAATCATGCGGAGCATCCGGAGGACGAGCTTAACGGACTTCTCGGTGCTGCCTCCGACAAGGAAGTCTACGACGCCTTACTGGAAGGCGAGTCGTTGGCAGACATCGCCGAATCCCACGGTCAAGACGCAGACCCCGTGATTCGGTTGCAAGTTGCCCAGCTGCAGGAGCAGCTGCAGAAACGCTTGAAAGAAGGAAGTTTAACCCAAGAAGCTTATGAGCTTCAATTGCAAGAGCTGCCGGAAATCGTGGCAGACAGCGCCCGAACCAGGTATACCATCCTCGGGTGATCATCGTCATTAAAAGAAAGGGCCCTACTAGATAACCGTTCTCGGTATCTGATAGGGCCCTTTTTCTATTATTCCCCCCGCTTGGGGAGCAGTTTGACGTATTCGTCGGAGAGCTTCATCAGCTGCGTAATGTAATCATAATCGCTGCGATAAGGCGCGATATTGGCAACCGGCTGCAACGTATCCAGTGAGACAGCGGTGCCGTCGTCAAAGCCGGCGCCCGGCACGAACATAACCTCATCATTAAAGAAGGAGCCTGTCGGCAAATAATACCTCATTCCAACAACGTTCCGATCCATATTCAGCAGGTCATGCCCAAACGCGGTAAACCCTTCGTTCTCCAGCGAAATGCCAAGGAGATTGGCCACCGTTGGCAGAAGATCAACCTGTCCGCCAGCGCGCTCCACCATCTGGCCGTGCTGCTGTCCTGGGATGTGGACGATCAGCGGGATGTTAAATCGGCTAATCCGCTCGTCGTAAGCAATCCCCAGCTTCTCGCTGATTTCTTTGGCGGGAACGTCTTTCTCCTGAAGGCCGAAGTGATCCCCGTAAAAGACCAGCATGGTGTTCCCCCAGAGGCCCGTTTGCTTCAACCGGTCGATCAGTTTCCCGATCGCGTAATCGGTATAGTTAGCCGCCTCGATGTAATTCCCGAGCATCGTGTCTTCCATCTCCGCCGGAAGATCGAAATGGCGGCGATCCTTCGGCACCACAAACGGATTATGACTCGAGGTGGTGACAAACTGGGCGTAAAAAGGCTTGTTCTGCGCTTGTAGCCCCGCCAGCTTTTCCACACCAACCCGATACATTTCCTCGTCAGAAGCTCCAAAATTATTAAAATGATCGTTCGTGTAATATGGCTTGTCATAGTATTTATCGAAATTCAAGGCCGGGTACATTTTGTGGCGGTCCCAGAACGTCACTTTATTGATGTGGAAGGTGTTTGCCACGTAACCCTGACTTTGCAGCAAGCGCGGAAGACTTGGGATCTGACGATCCCCATAGCCGGTCGACATCGCTTCTGCGGCCGTCGGATAAATCGACGTATTGGACATAAACTCGGCATCCGACGTATTTCCGGGTCCGATTTGTTGAAACACATGAGGGAAATAGAAACCTTCCTTCGCTAGACCGTTCAACACAGGCGTGACCTCTTGGCCGTTTAGCTTTAGATTGATCGGGAAGTTCTGGAACGACTCCATTTGCACAATTACCAGGTTCATCCCCTGAGCGGCACCGAAGTACGCCGGTTCCCCCGTTGCCGCTACCTCTTGGTAAGGATAGTTGCTCTGGAGCTGACGGACCTTGGCTGCCGTCTCTTGCAAATTGCCTTCCGCGATCATCCGTTCCTCTTCCTGGTCGCGGATTGCCGCATCGACCTGGAAGTTAAAGAACCCGACGCTTTCGGCACGCACCAGCTCATTATCAATGCTTTTCCCCAAACGGATGTAAAGGCCGGAAAGCATCAGACTGACGACTAGAACGAACGCCACGCCTACCTTCCACGCTAAACCCGCGCGAGGCCGATCTGTCCGGAAGCTAAGGCTTCCCGCAAGACGGTACCCTCGCGAGGCCCGGCGACGCCGACCCGCACGGAAGATACGCACCGCCGCCAGCACCGGCAGGTCGATGAAATACAGAAATTGTTCAGGCCGTAACAGCGAGGCTACGCTCGCTTTGACCTCAGGCACCTGGTTTAACCCGCTTAACACCGCATAGGTAGGTACCGTCCCAAAATAGGCATTATACACCGTCGCGGCAAAGAGGATAAAAGAAATAACGAAGTTAAATCCCAGGAATACCCCCCATTTGCCCTTGACTGGCGTCAATAGCTCCACCAGACACAGCAGCGCCAGCACCGACAGCCATTCGCCGGGTAACCCCTGGGCCGCAACGCCCCCATAGAAAAAGTATCGCAACAGTAACAGCTTCGCACCGATCAGCGCGAACGTGACAACAAAATGTATTCGGCTTGAGTTACGTATGATCCCCATCTCTTTTCTCCGGGTTGTTCCCGTGTTTACATAAGACACGATTTTCTATTCGTTTATTATAACACGGTAAAATCCAGAGTCGAATTCACACGAAATCAGCCATGGAGCGAACGATCAGCTTGCCCGGATTCCCCGCAACGAACGGCTCCGCGCTGCCCTCGCCACCCCGCCGCCGGAACTCCACCGTCACCGTAATGCCTGGAATCAGGTCGAAGTAGTTGTCGGAGAAGATCCCCTCTTCTTCCGCTGAAATCCACACCTGGCGCGCCAAAGTGTCACTTACTAGGGTATATCGGCTGCCGCCGCTGCCGTCCTCTTCCAGGAGGGTTATCTTCGCCTGTGGCAATGAAAGGTCTTTGTCTGGAGCAAAATAATGCAGCTTGCCATCTGCTACCTGCCCGTCTACCTCTAGAACGGCATGCAATACGACCTGGCGGGGATCACGGCCTTCCAGCCATTCCTCCCGAGTCAAAACGGCAGCTTCAACAACCGAATCCGCAGCGGCGTGGACTTCCAACGCCTGTTCTTTCAGTAAGGCGCCCTGGAAGTCGTAAAGTGATAGCCGCAACTGACCTTGCACCGGCTTCTGCAGATCGGAAACCAAGCTGATCGAGATCGGGCCATCCTCCGGCTCGTAGATCGCCAGCATCACGTCGCGGAAGCTTCTGCGAACCGTATACTGCAGCGCCTTCCAGCGTCCGTAATAGTCCATTCCCGCCCAGGACGCTACAGGCCAACAGTCGTTCATCTGCCAATACAACGTCCCCATGCAATAAGGCTTGTTGCGTCGGTGCGCTTCAATCGCTGTGCGAATCGCCTCGGCCTGGAGTACCTGACTCATGTACAGGAACGATTTGAAATCCTTGGGTGCGGGCAAATAGAGATCCATGTACTCCTTGATCAACTGGTTGCCGCGGCCGTTCTTCTGGTGGGCCAGCATGATGTCGGATTCCAGCGCCAGCTCGCTCTCCGGCGCATAGGTCAGCACGGATTCCAACTCCGGGAAGGACTGGAAGCCGTATTCGCTCATAAACCGTCCAACTCGAAGGTTATAGTTGTCGAACGGCTCGACCGCATGCCACACGCCCCAGTAATGAACGTCACCTTCACCGGTCACTTGGAGCGCATGCTGATTGGCATCCCCCGTCAGTTTACGGATCGGAGAGGACGGCCAGTAGGCCACGCCGCCGCCATGACGTTCCACGACTTGCGGCAGGACCCGGTGGAAGATTGCCTCGTAATCAGCCCATAACTTCTCACGTTGCTCTGTGGTGAAATCCTTTTTCCAACCCCAGCCTCCATCCTCCTCATAATGAGCCCAAGCCGAATCAATTTCGTTGTTGCCGCACCACAATGCGATACACGGATGATTCCGCAGCCGCTTCAAGTTGTCTTCCGCTTCGCGGGCAATACGATCAAGAAACTCCGGATCCCCCGGATACATGCTGCAGGCAAACATGAAGTCCTGCCAGACCATGACGCCGTATTCATCACATAACTCGTAAAAGATGTCCTGCTCGTAGATACCGCCGCCCCAAATGCGCAGCATGTTCATGCCGCTTTCGGCGGCTGAGGCTATCTCGTGGCGGTAGCGTTCGTCCGTCACTTCCGTCAAGAAGCTGTCGTTCGGGATATGGTTGGCGCCCTTGGCGAACACGGGTACACCGTTCAACTCGAAGCGGAAGGAAGCGCCGGCAGCATCCTTCTCCCGCACCAGCTTGATATCGCGCAGCCCGGTTCTAACGGACGCCTCAGCGACCGTTCTCCGCTCGCCGTCCGCCACAAGCACGGCGCGGAAGTTGTACATCGCCGGTTCGCCCAGCCCCCGGCACCACCACAGCTTCGGCTCCGCGATCACCGCGGGCACCTCCACCACGTGGGTTCCCGACTCCAGCACAACGGGGCGTTCCCACCTCAGCTCGTCGGCCGATAACCGCAGCTGACCTTCCCAGCGTTCGGCGGTTTCGATCTCTACCACGGCAGTGAGCTCAGCGGCCGTGGCGTTCACGTGGTCCTGGCGGATGTGCAGATCACGGATCACCGGACCGCTCCCTCCCTCCAGCCGGACCTCACGCCAGATTCCGCTGGTCACAAAACGCGGCCCCCAGTCCCAGCCGTAGTGATACGGCGCTTTGCGGGCAAACACACTGACCCGGCGGCCGCCTAATCCGCCCAGCTCCGATTGGTCGTTCGACGCCGGCAAGTCGTAACCCAGCTTCTCGAGCTTGGGCAAGTCCTCCGCGATCGGCGAGCGAAAACGGACGGTCATCGTATTGGCGCCTTGGCGCAGCAACGGCTTCACATCGATTCGCCAGACGCGGAACATATTGTCAGACGACAAGACATGCACACCGTTGACCGTGACGTCGGCATACGTATCCAAACCGTCAAAGGCGAGTTCGATCCTCGGTAAAGCCAGCCAAACCTCATCGCATTCGAAGGAGGTTTCGTATTCCCAATCTTTTCGATCGATCCACTGCAGGTCATGTTCGTTGGTTCCATAGAACGGATCGGGGATCAGCCCGTTGCGGAGCAGATCTGTATGCACTGTACCCGGTACCCGGGCCGGTTTCCACTCCGTTTCATCGCAAGCCTTGAATTTCCAATGTTGGATCACATAGCGGTGGTTGTTCATAAGCCCTCCAGTATGAAGTAAGTTACGGTACATTATATACTAATATCGTAATCGTTTGTTATTTTTTTGTTAGTGATTTTGCTTGACAACGTGCATACCTGTTATTTCAATACCGAATTCCTGCCCTTACTAGGAAGAGTTTACTTGGTGATGGAGAAAACCGGTAAATGACCAGCGAAAAAACCATTTTGCCTAATTCCATCATTATCATTTATAGCGAATCATAGTATGATGATGTCGAAGTTCATCTCTTTTTTGGACCGCTCTCATGAAAGGGGTTACATATGAAGAAGATTTGGATCGTGTATTTGCTGTTATTCGTCTGTTTTGCGCTATATGTGCTGGATTATCGCTCCCAGAGCCGATTGAACGACCAGTGGAATTCCGGGGGCATGCAGGGTTCCATCGATGAGAAGTACGTGATGGTGACGTTTCAAATGGGGATCGATTATTGGAAAAGCGGGCTGAAAGGCTTTGAGGACGCGGCCCAGGCGCTGAACGTCTCTGTGGAATACCGCGGCTCCACCCAGCGCGACATTCATGAGCAGATCACCGTACTAGAGCAAGCCATCGCCAAAAAGCCGGCCGGAATCGCGATCTCCGCCATCCATCCGACCGAACTCACCGCCACGATCAACAAAGCAGTTGACGCGGGCATCCCGGTCGTTCTGTTTGATTCCGACGCCCCGGGCAGCCGCGCCTTCTCCTTCCTTGGCACCGACAACTATTCAGCCGGGGTCGAGGCTGCGAGAAAAATGGCCGAGCTTACCGGCGGACGTGGTGAAGTGGCCATCGTGACCGTACCGGATCAGCAAAATCACCAGGAACGCACGAAAGGGTTTGCTGACACCATCTCGAAGGAGTTTCCCGACATGCACATCGCCGCCATCAAGAACGGAAAAGGCGACGAGCTCTACTCCCGGCAATCAGCGGAAGAGATCCTGCGAGACTTCCCGGGGATCGCCGGCATTTTCACCACCGAAGCCAACGGCGGTATCGGCGTCGCGGAGGCGGTTCGGGAATTTGGCTTGACGTCCTCCGGTCCAAAGATCATCAGCTTCGACACCGATAAAGGCACTCTGGACCTGGTCAAAAGCGGGGATATCGCCGCCACGATGGCGCAGGGAACCTGGAATATGGGGTATTGGTCGCTGCAACTGCTCTTTTCGCTGAAACATGACCCTGACGGATCGCAGCATCCCGGTCCTCGCGTCCCGCAGCGATTGGATACGGGCATCACCGTCGTTACGCGGCAGAATGTGAATGACTACTATGCGAAATAGATATGGGAAACGCTCCTGGGAGCTCCGCGACTTTTCGCTGAACAACCTGCCGATCCGTTACAAATTAATCGTTCACTTTATGTTGATCAGTATTCTTCCTTCCATCGGTCTGGGCGTGCTAACCAATTGGACGGTCGACCGGATCATTGAACGCCAGATCACGGACAATACGCTGCAGCTCATCGGCAAGGTCAACCGGTCGCTGGAGACGTATGTAGAAAATCTGCAAAACATGACGTTCTTTATCTCCTTCAACTCCGAGGTTCTGCAATTTCTCGAGGCCGGTGACGATGCGGGCGCAGATGGTTCAACGACAACGTCCGCCGAGGAACCCGGCCTCACGGGAAGTACGGACGCCTATCTGAGAACCACAGTTGAAGCCGAGGCCGATCACTACGAGATTCGCAAGTTTCTTCAAGGCTTTACCACCCTGTACTCGGAGGTTGCGGGGGTTCTGATCGTCAACAGCCGCGGCGATTATATCAGCAATGAGATGTATGCCAGAACCGATGGAGACCTGACCCGGGAGTCGTGGTATCGGGAGGCCGTCCAAAATAAAGGAATCTTCAAAATTATCGGTCATCCGCGGAATCGTAACGTAACAACACATGTCAACTACAAGGACAGCGAGGTCGTGTCGGCCGTAAGGGCGATTCTCGACCCCGAGACTCAGCAGGTCAAAGGGGTCGTATTAATCGACCTCAAGCTGCGAGTCATCGCCGAGACTGCTCAGGATGTCCGTTTGGGGAAAACGGGCTATTTAACGGTAGTGGACGGAAACGGCGAATTGATTTATGCCCCGCCGGAACCCTACATTGACCGCGTACCGCTGGAGCGGCTGGGCCAGGACGGCTCGGGTACCTATGCGGAACGAATGGGCGGCCGCGAGCTGCAATTCATTTACCGGCATTCGCCGTTTACGAACTGGACGACAGTCGGCGTATTTTCCATGGCGGAATCCGCTTCCGAGATGCGGGAAATTCGCTTTTACGTAGTCAGCTTTGTTTTTGTTGTCTGCCTGCTGGGGATGACCGCCTCCTTCTATTTGGCCCATACCATTTCCAGACCGATCGGACAGTTGGCTTCCTTTATGCAGAAGGCCCAATCCGGGGATCTGACGATTCGCCATTGGAGCGACCGAACCGACGAAATCGGCCTGCTCGGCCGCCGCTTCAATGCCATGCTGCAGCAAATTCACCGGTTGCTCTCTCTAACCGAGCTGCAAGAAAGGCAGAAACGCGAAGCGGAACTGCGGAGTTTGCAGGCGCATATCAAACCGCATTTTCTGTACAATACGCTGGATACGATCCATTGGATGGCCCGCCGCAAAGGCGCAGAGGATATCGCGGAAATGGCGGAATCCTTATCAAAGCTGTTCCGAATCGGACTCAGCAAGGGGAATGACATCATCCCTTTAAACGATGAAATTGAGCATGTTCGCAGTTACTTGCAAATACAGCATGTCCGTTACCAAAACAAACTCGATTACTCGCTCCACATCGCTCCGGAAATTCGCGGCGTTTATGTGTTGAAACTGATCCTTCAGCCCATCGTAGAGAATGCCATCTACCATGGGATCAAGGAGCGCCGGGGGCCAGGTCATGTCGTTATCGAAGCGGTCGAAGACGGCGGCATGCTGGTGATCTCTATTCGCGACGATGGGAAAGGGATCCCGGCGGAGAAACTGGCTAAGTTGCAAAAGGAGCTGCAAGCCGCGGTTGCCGCCGATGGACGGGAACAGAGTCTTGAACCGATAGGCTCATCCGGCGCAGATAACGTCGATCAGGGTTATGGGATGCTAAATGTACAGGCCCGGATCGCGTTAACTTTCGGTGCCCGTTACGGGTTGTCGATCCAAAGCGAGGAAGGGCGAGGAACGGTCGTTACTGTCACGCACCCGATCATTCGAGAAGAACCTACCCGATGGGAGAGGATGGACTCATGAACGAAGCATTATCCAATTTCCGCTGGAAGGTGCTCATCGCCGACGATGAGCAAATTATCCGCGAAGGCATCCGTGACAGCGTTGACTGGGAGGGCATGCGTCTTACCGTAGCCGCCGAGGCGGAGGACGGTGAGGAAGCCCTGGAGTTAGCTGTCCGTCATGGCGTCCATATCATGCTCGTGGACCTCAACATGCCCATCATGGACGGCATCGAATTGATGAAGCGGGTCCGCGAACAGCTGCCGGACTGTAAAATCGTCATTATCACGGGCCACGACGAGTTCACGTACGCGCAGAAGGCGATCCGGCTTCAAGTGAAGGACTATATTCTGAAGCCGGCCAATCCGGCGCAGCTGGCGAAGGTGCTGCGCCAAGTTCGCGGCGAATTGGAGGAAGAGACGACAAAGTTGCAACAGTGGCAGGAGGCCTCGCGACAGATTACGCGCAGCTACCCGCTTCTAAGGGAGCGGTTCTGCCAACAGTGGCTGGACGGTGGGATGACCGCCGTGGAAATCGCCGAGCAACTGCAGTTCCTGAAGCTGCCGGAGGCCTGCCCCGATTGGCTGGGCGTCGTCCGTTTGCCCGAGTCGGCGGGCTCCGCCGCAATCCTCAAGGAGGACGATCGACAGCTGTATGGATTTGCGGTCGATAATATCGCGGCCGAGGTGCTCGCCCCTTACCCCAAGACGATCTTCCGAGACCCCTTCGGTCTAATCGTCATCCTACTCTGGAGCTTGGAAGCCGAGGCCGACTTCTATCGCATCGAAACCTTGGTACGCACCCACTTGAAAATTGCCGCCGAGGTTCACTTGGCCGAGGCTACCGGCGATGTGCTGGAGCTTCCGGCCGTTTACCGGAAGGCAAAGTCCGCCGTGATGAGGGAAACCGTCGTTTCACCGCTGGTGCGCCGAGCTAAGCAGTACATGCTGGAGCATTTCGGCGACAGCGGATTAACGCTGGAAGCCATGGCGCAATCCCTCCAATCTTCCCCGACTTATCTAAGCCGCATGATCAAGCAAGAGCTGGGGGCTACGTTCAACAGTTATTTAACGCAGCTTCGTATCCGCCGGGCAACCCAGCTGTTAAATGCCACAGAGCTGACGATCGGCGAAATCGCCGAGCAAGTCGGCTATGAAACCCAACACTACTTCAGCACGGCGTTCAAGCGAGCGACCGGCCTTTCCCCGCTTCAATACCGCAAAGGCGCGTTTGGACGCGATGACGCTCAGGGGGAGTAACACTCCCCTTGAGTAACATCCCTCTCAACCACTCACAAAGGTTCGATTTTTATAAAAAGTGTCAATTCACTGTAAATACGACCTCCCCCTTCGCTTGTTATACTCCCTACTGTAAACGCATTCATTTCAAGTATAGGGGGAATTGGCTTTGAAAAAGGTAACGGCCATTTTACTTGCAGTGGCAATGGTATTAGCCCTCGCGGCTTGTGCCAATGGCGGAAACGGCAGCAGCGGATCGGGCAACAGCGACAAGGGAACGATCGGCATCGCCATGCCCACGAAGTCGTCTGAACGCTGGGTGAACGACGGCAACAACATGGTCAAGGAATTTAAGGCACTTGGCTACGGCACCGATCTGCAGTACGGGGAAGACGTCATCGAAAACCAGGTATCGCAAATCGAAAATATGATTACCAAAGGCGTGAAGGTCCTTGTCATTGCTGCTATCGACGGCGGCGCTTTGACCGACGTCCTGCAGAAAGCCCACGACCAAGGCATTCAGGTCGTCGCCTATGACCGGCTGATTATGAACAGCGAATACGTCGACTATTACGCCACCTTCGACAACTTCAAGGTTGGCGTGCAGCAGGCCTCCTATATTGAGGAGAAGCTGGGCCTGAAGGACGGCAAAGGTCCATTTAATATCGAGTTGTTCGGCGGCTCGCCGGATGATAACAACGCCTACTTCTTCTATGACGGCGCCATGTCCGTTCTGCAGCCGTACATCGATTCTGGAAAGCTGGTCGTGCGCAGCGGACAAACGAAAATGGAGCAAATCGCTACCTTGCGCTGGGACGGCGCCACCGCCCAAGCCCGCATGGACAATTTGCTGAGCGCCCATTACAGCACGGAGAACATGGACGCCGTTCTTTCCCCTTATGACGGAATCAGCATCGGCATCCTTTCCTCGCTCAAGGGCGTTGGTTACGGCTCCGGAAGCAAGTCGATGCCGATCGTAACCGGCCAGGATGCCGAATTGGCTTCGGCGAAGTCGATATTGGCTGGGGAACAGACGCAAACCGTCTTCAAGGATACACGCGAACTGGCGAAAAAGGCAGTCTCTATGGTCCAAAGCATCCTGGAAGGCACAGAGGCCGAAGTCAATGACACGAAGACCTACGACAACGGCGTCAAAGTCGTTCCCTCCTATCTGCTTGAACCGGTTTCGGTTGACAAGGATAACCTTGAACAAGCGCTGGTCGACACCGGCTACTACTCCAAAGAGGATCTGGGACTCTAACATCAACTTAGGGTAACCGGGGTAGCGGCGGACGCGGATTGGGGCGACCGCCGCTATGCCCTTACCAAGAGCGAAAGGCCAGGTGGCGCAAGTGAGCAATACGATTTTGGAAATGCGGGGAATTACGAAGACCTTCCCAGGCGTCAAGGCGCTAAGCAATGTCAACCTAAAGGTGACCTCTGGGGAAATTCATGCCTTGTGCGGGGAGAACGGGGCCGGCAAATCGACGTTAATGAAGGTGCTGAGCGGTGTTTATCCGCATGGCTCTTATGAAGGCGAGATCCTGTTCGAGGGCAAGGTTTGCGAGTTCAAGGATATTAAGGAAAGCGAACAGCTGGGGATCGTCATTATTCACCAAGAGCTCGCGCTGATCCCTTACCTCTCTATTGCGGAGAACATTTTTCTCGGTAACGAGCAAAGCCAACGTGGGTTGATTAATTGGAACGAAACGACGGTCAAAACAAAAACGCTGCTGGAACGGGTTGGGTTAGCGGAATCACCTGCCACACGTGTGTTGGAACTGGGCGTCGGTAAGCAGCAGCTCGTCGAAATCGCCAAAGCATTAGCCAAACAGGTCAAGCTGCTGATCCTGGACGAACCCACAGCGGCCTTGAACGAAAACGACAGCGAAAACCTGCTGGAGCTGATCCTCGAGCTGAAGAAACAAGGCATCACCTCCATCATCATTTCGCACAAATTGAACGAAATCAGCAAAGTCGCCGACTCGATCACCATCCTGCGCGATGGCAAGACGATTCAGACTTTGGATATGAAAGCCGATCAGGTGACCGAGGATCTCATCATCAAGGGCATGGTTGGCCGCGATCTCACCCATCGCTATCCGGAGCGGGTTCCCCGGATCGGCGAAGTAATTTTCGAGGTGCGAGACTGGGAGGCAACCCACCCGCAGCAAGAGGAGCGTAAAGTGCTGGACGGCATTAACCTGAACATCCGCCGCGGGGAAATCGTCGGGATCGCCGGCTTGATGGGAGCAGGACGGACGGAGCTGGCCATGAGCCTGTTTGGCCGATCCTACGGAAGGCATATTAAAGGCCAACTCTTCTTGCATGGGAAAGAGGTGCGGTTTAACAACATCAGCCAGGCGATCAAGCATGGTGTCGCTTATGTCACGGAGGATCGTAAACAATACGGTTTGGTTCTGATCGATGATATCAAACGCAATATTTCATTAGCTTCGCTTAAGAAATTATCCCGCCGCGGCGTCATCAATGAACGTGAAGAAGTGTTGGTCGCCGAGGAATATCGGAGCAAGCTGAATATTAAGACGCCAAGCATTTTGCAACATACGGTTAACCTGAGCGGCGGCAATCAGCAGAAGGTCGTCCTTAGCAAGTGGATCTACGCTCAACCGGAAATTTTGATTCTTGATGAGCCGACGCGCGGCATCGATGTCGGGGCCAAATACGAAATTTATTCGATCGTCAATCAACTGGCGGATGAAGGCAAAGGCATTTTGTTCATCTCCTCGGAGCTTCCGGAAATTCTCGGGATGTGCGACCGCATCTACGTCATGAGCGAAGGCCGGATTACCGGGGAAGTCCTGCGCGAGGACGCCACCCAGGAAGTGTTGATGAAATCCATGACTCGAGGCAGGGGGTAAACCGATGCAAGCGGTTAGCGAACTTTTTAGAAAAAACATACGCCAATACGGCATGATCATCGCCCTGATCTTCATCACGGTACTGTTTCAAATTTTGACTGGCGGCATCTTGCTGAAGCCACTTAATATTACGAATCTGATTTTGCAAAACAGTTACATCTTGGTGTTAGCCATCGGGATGGTGTTGGTCATCATCACAGGACATATCGATTTGTCCGTCGGCTCCATCGCCGCCTTTATCGGGGCCTTGGCTGCCATTATGATGGTAGATCTCCAAATGCCGACGTTCCTAGCAATTATCCTCTCTTTGGTGATAGGGGGATTGATCGGCGCCTGGCAGGGATTTTGGGTTGCTTATGTGAAAATACCGGCCTTTATCGTCACGTTAGCCGGGATGCTGCTGTTCCGGGGCTTGACGATGATCGTGCTTGGCGGTCAGTCGATCGCGCCGTTCCCGAAATCGTTCCAACGCATCAGCTCCGGATTTATCCCCGACTGGTTTGGCGGCGGCAGCCTTCATACTTTGACGGTTCTGCTGGGTTTGGTCCTCTCCCTCCTCTTGATTTGGCAGGAATGGAAGGAGCGCCGGACCCAACTCAAATACCAGTTCGAGGTTGCACCGATTTGGATGTTCGTATCCAAGCTCGTGCTGCTCGTTGCCATCATCAACGTGTTTACCTTGGTACTGGCAACTTATAACGGGCTGCCAAACATCTTAATCATCTTGTTCTTCCTGATTGTCATCTACTCGTTCGTCATGAATCGAATGGTCGCTGGACGCCATATCTACGCGCTGGGAGGCAATGAGAAAGCGGCCAAACTCTCCGGCGTTAAAACCCAAAAGGTGACGTTCTGGGTGTTCGTCAACATGGGCGCCCTGGCCGCGTTGTCCGGCCTGATCTTCGCCGCTCGTCTTAATTCGGCGACACCAAAAGCCGGTACCAACTTCGAGCTCGACGCGATCGCGGCCTGCTTCATTGGCGGGGCCTCCGCCTCCGGCGGGATCGGCACCGTCATCGGCGCCATCATCGGCGGCCTGGTCATGGGCGTCATGAACAACGGCATGTCGCTGATCGGCCTTGGTGTCGATTGGCAGCAAGGGATCAAAGGGCTTGTCCTGCTCCTTGCCGTCGCCTTCGATATCTATAATAAATCGAAGACGAATTAATCCAAGGGCCCTCCGGAAACCGAGGGCCCTTTTTTTGTATACGCGCCTAGGCCGGAGTATAATGGGAGACAGGATTTACACCTATTTTTTCCATAAGCAGGTGATTCTCATGCCCAGTTCCCACCTCACCAAAAGGGCGCTTGCCGCCTCGCTGAAAAGCAAGATGAACCATACCCCTCTCAATAAAATCACCGTTAAGCTTCTCGTGGACGATTGCGGGATAAACCGGCAAACGTTCTATTATCATTTCCAGGACATTTACGAACTCTTGAGTTGGATTTATCAAACCGAAGCGGTGGATGCCATCGCCGGGGAGCACGGCTACCACACCTGGACCAGCGGCTTTCTGAAAATATTCAAATATATCGAAGTGAACCGATTATTTTGTTTGAACACGCTAAATTCCCTGGCGCGCAGCCATCTGGACTCGTACTTGTATACCGTCACAAACCAACTGGTCATGGAGGTTGTTGAAGAAGTGTCCGCGGGAATGCAGGTGGATGAGGCGGATCAACGGTTTCTGGCCAATTTCTATACGTTGGCGTTTGTCGGGCTAATCGTTCGATGGATGCAAGATGGGATGAAGGAACGTCCGGAGAACATCGTCAAAAAGCTTGGCGAATTGGCTGACGGCCATTTCGAGCGAGCGCTGCAGCGATATGAACAGAAAGCCGGCGAGTCCAAAGTTTCGGGCAATCGGAGTTCTTAGTTTTACTCGAAATAGGGCCGATTTCGTCGGAATCCTAGACACTCCCTGAGGAGTGTCTTTTTTTTATACAGCGCCGCACCATTGATGATTTTGTTTCCCTCAAAGAGGGATTACATTGAGATTGTTCCATTCATCACATTCCTTGGAGGCGAAGGTAATGTCAGCAGAACTTAACACGAGACAGGTTTATTTGGTCGGCGGAGGAATCGCTTCGCTGGCGGGAGCCGCTTTCCTGGTGCGAGACTGTGATTTTCCCGGTCAGAATATTCACGTATTGGAGGAAATGAAGGTGCTGGGCGGCAGTAACGATGGCGCCGGGAACGGTGAACAAGGATATGTGATCCGCGGCGGCCGAATGCTGAATGATGAGACCTATGAAAATACATGGGATTTGCTGCGTTCCATTCCTTCACTGGACCACCCTGGTCTTTCGGTGCGGGACGAGATTATCGCTTTTGATACGGCCCATCCGACGCACTCCAACGCACGGTTAGTGAACCGTGAGGGGCAGGTGGAAGACGTTACCTCCATGGGTTTTGATATGGCGGACCGTCTGGCCATGGTCAAGCTGATTATGACCCCCGAGGAGAAAATGGGCAAAGCGCGGATTAACGATTGGTTTGGGCCGCATTTTTTCGAGACGAATTTCTGGTACATGTGGGCGACGACGTTCGCCTTCCAACCCTGGCATAGTGCCGTAGAGTTCAAAAGATACATGCTCCGGTTCATGCATGAGTTCCCGAGGATCCATACCTTGGAAGGAGTCACCCGGACACCGTATAACCAGTACGACTCTATTATTCTGCCGCTGCAAAAATATCTGGAGGAGCACGGCGTGGATTTTTCGCTGAAATGCACGGTCACGGATCTGGATTTCCGTGAAGGTGATGAGATCACCGTTACCCGAATGCACTATCTGAAAGATGGGGAACCGCGAGTCCTGGACTTGGCAAAGGACGATTTGGTGATCGTCACCAACGGTTCAATGACGGAAGGGTATAGCCTGGGCTCCATGACAACAGCGCCAAAGCTAAACGGCAAAGGGAGCTCTTGGCAGTTGTGGGACCGCATAGCCGCAAAAAAACCGGGGCTTGGCCACCCCTCCTCCTTCGACGATCATATCGACGGGTCGAAATGGGAGTCCTTTACGGTCACCTGTCAGGACTCACGGTTTTTTGACCGGATGGAGGCTTTCTCCCGCAACAAGGCCGGTACGGGCGCGCTTGTGACCTTTAAAGATTCAAGCTGGTTGATGTCCATCGTGCTGGCCCATCAGCCGCATTTCCGCAATCAGCCGGAGCGGGTTAAGGTATTCTGGGGATACGGATTATTTCCGGATCGCGTCGGGGATTACGTGCCTAAGAAAATGTCCGAATGCACCGGTGAGGAAATTCTAACCGAACTGCTGCATCATCTCCATTTCGAACAGGACATGGAAGCGATCATTTCTACCGCCAACTGCATTCCATGTATGATGCCGTTCATCACCGCGCAGTTCATGCCTAGAACGATCGACGATCGGCCAAAGGTTATCCCGGACGGTTCAACCAACCTGGCGTTGATCAGTCAATTTTGCGAAATCCCGGACGATGTCGTATTCACCGAAGAGTATTCCGTCCGCGCAGCCCGCATGGCGGTCTATGGGCTGTTAGGGTTGAACAAACCGATCGCACCGATCAATCAATACCAGTACGATGTGCGTACGCTGCTGCAGGGCTTGGTTACTTCCTTCCGGTAAGTCCGGGGCAGAGCGAAACGCAAAGGAAGTCGCCGACACAACCCAATTCCCGATCGAAGAAGTCATCAAAATAATCACTAACAAATTGACCGAAGGATAAAGAAGCCTCATCTACGCGATGGGCTTTTTTCTTCGATAATCCGAGAAAGTGACCTTACTATATTTATTTAACAACCGGTCAAGTACAACCGACTGATGGAGTACCCTTGCATGCCGCAAGCCATATCTCTGCGCTAACCGATTTAATTCCTGTCTTTCCATTTCAATACGGAATCTGATTTTTTCAGAATTGTTCATAGCTATCACCCTAGGAACATATTAGAAGAGGTTGCCAAATATTGCATAATGAAACCTAATGCAAGAAACAAAAAAATTCCAATTTTTGAAATGTTACGGCCTGGAAAGTTACTCACGCTGTCTCTGAATACGCTACAAAATAAAAATAGGGTCAACCCGAAAGGCTGATCCCTACTTTTTTTGAATGGTTCAAAACAAAATATTATATTAACCCCAATAACCATGTGACAATGTTGTAATTAAACCAGTACCACTAGCCCAACCTACCAAACTAACCATTGTCAAAGCCGAAACCGTAAAAAACATTTTCTTTTTCATTTTCCCACACCTTTCTACACAGTTCTTCAAAATTTTTATATTGCTCCTCAGTTACGAACTTGCGATTCAGTTCAAATAAAGTCATGCAATTCACGATCAAAGATTTATTATTCAAAGAAATTGCCATCTTTAAGCTATATAGTAAACTCCTTATACCTTCTTCGTAATTCCTTTTCCTCAGATGATAAATTGCGTAATTCTGAAAAAAAACGGAACAACGGTTCACACTTACTACGGATTCTGGAAACCACTTATCTTTACCAATCGACCTGTATTTTTCAATTTCTTCGGAATATCGATCAAGAATCTCATCAATGTAAAACTCATGCCGATTGGCCGATTCAACTAATGTTATCAATCCTTCCACCAGTTCATCGGGTTCTTCTTCCAAGAATTGAACATACTTAGGAATTTTTGAACGATCCCCCGTTTTAATATCCATGCAAAGATAATTGGCCTGTGCATACATTTTAAATTGTTCTATAACGGCGGTTTGGGTTTCATCATCGGCATCAAACCAACTTAAATCTGCATATTCTGCAATCCATTTCTTTGCTTCCTCAAACATTCCTCTATATTCATAAGAACCAGACTTGAAAAGATAGCCCCTACCATAATAATAAACAAGAGGACGGAGTGGTTTGAAATCACTGTATCTCCATACTTTTCTTTCGTACAACGCTTTTGCTAATGCGCAAAGTTCGTCTGCGTATGCTTCGGCTTCAGACCAGTTAAATTTAAGCGAATAAACTTCGGCTAGCATTAGTATTCCATCAAGCGCATAGACTTCCGGCAAACGATGTCTGTAGGGTAAAAATTGCATTGCAGTTTTAAATCCCTTGTCACTATCCATGCTGTGAATTTTAAACAACCGGTAGTAACTTATTGCCAACCGCTCTGAGTGACTGGATCTCTCGCTTTCGATTACGGCTTCATACAGAATGACGGCGGCTTCCTTCAACCCTTGCTCAAACATTTGTTCCGACGTATCGAAAATTCCCGCAATCTGCTTCAAATCGTCTAGCAATCGGCTTAGGACCTGGTTAATGCAATCATTCCGCTTCAGCTCAGCGCATCTTAGAAGAAACGGCCGCAGCCTTCTCCAATGCGGAGCGGTTGAAGTAAAACATTCATCAGCGTATAAATCGTAGAAGTGTCCCTCAGACAACCCCATTGCCGCTGTGATCCGGTCCAACTGTCCGATCGCAATAGGTCGGTTACCGTTAATAATTCCGCTTAACGTTCCGACGTTAACCCCGGCAGTTTCCGAAAAACGATGTAAGGTTGTCCCTTCGCTCTTGATGTAATCTTCCAGTTCTGCGCGAATCGTGGTTGTGGATATCAAAAAATTATCGCCCCCCAATCCCGCTTCCTTCTACGAGTCGAATGATTCTCGACTAGTAGAGCAACCAAACGACATCCAATGACATCAAGCAACACCATATACTTCTAAAATTCCAATTTATGTTTACATAATAATCCTAAATTTGACAGTCGTCAATAAGAAAAAAGACCGATAAGCAACTATTTTGTCTGCTTATCGGCCTTCTTGTATTTTCTTAGATTTCCAGCTCCGCCGCAGCCGCATTTGCCTCCACCTGCGCCGGATTCTTACAGCCCGGGATAACCGTGCTGACGATCGGGTTCTTCAAGCACCAGGCCAACGCCCACTGGGCCATGTCCACACCCTCCGGCAATTCGTTCCGGCGGATCTCCTCCACTTCCTCGAGCTTGCGCCGGGTATTCTCGGGGTCATGTCTGTGGCGTACGTCGGTTTCGCCGAACACCGCGCCAGGCTTATATTTGCCGCTTAGGTATCCGCTTGCCAACGGTACGCGGGCAAGCACCCCCAGGCCCTGTCGCTCACAGGAAGGGAACACCCGGTTCTCCGGCACACGGTCCAGTCGGTTGTATACCACCTGGATCGCCTCCGAACCCACCTTGGACGAAGCTTCGGTCTGATGAAGGTTATCGTTACTGCCGATTGATGTGCCTAGATGAAGGATTTTCCCCGCTTGCTTCTGCTTATCCAGCAGCGTCCATAGCTCATCATGATCAAACGCCGCATCCGACCCGGAATGAAATTGGTACAAATCAATATAGTCGGTCTTCAGCGCCTTCAGCGAGGCGTCCAGCTGCTGCAGTACCGCCTCGGCCTCAAACCGATCCGTCCGCGTAAACCGTTCATGGAACTGATGGCCGAATTTCGTGGCAACCAGCCAATCCTCCCGATTTCGCCGACTCAGATAATCCCCGATAAACGATTCGGACAAATGATCGCCATAACACTCCGCCGTATCAATCAGGTTGATGCCGAGCTCCCGGCCCCGGTCCAAAATCGCATCGACTTCCGCTTGGGTATAGTTCAAGCCCCACTCCCCGCCGAACTGCCAAGTACCGATGCCGACCACGGAAACGTTCAGGCCGGTTTTACCTAATTTCCGATATTTCATTCTCCGAGCCCTCCTGATGTTATTCTGATTTATTTCAAGTAAAAAACCTCTCGCATCGGCACAATGGGCTGCGGCTCGTTAAAATCAAACGAACCCTCCACCATCCCCGACGTAATCGCGTTCCACCGTTGGCAAACCTCACTATCCGCAATATATTTGAAAGCCGCGTCCGGATCATCGCATTCGAAGCAATAGAAGAACTGGTTCCCCTGCTGAAAAATCGAATAGTTTCGAATGCCCGCTTGGGTATGCTCCGCGAGCACCTCCGGCCAAGGGTTCAAATGCAGGTCAACGTAAGCCTCCAACTGGTCTTCCTTCACGCGCCAGGTCCAGGCGAACTTCCGGCTTGTACTGATTCCCATGAATATCCCTCCCATGATAAATTCATTGACTTTGACACCTTCAGCTCCCCATTCACTTCATAAAGCGTCGGATCAGCTTCAATTTACCGGCGGTATAAGGCGGATAAATGAAGCTCAGGTTAACTCGCGTGGACTTCTTTAGCACGCTTTTTCGGTGGGAGAAGGTCTCGAAGCTATAGCGTCCGTGATACGCCCCCATACCCGATGATCCCACACCCCCAAAGGGCAGATATGGACTAACCAGATGCATGATCGTGTCGTTGATGCACCCGCCGCCAAATGAGACCGACTCCATCACCTTCCGCTCTGTCCTGGAATTGCTCGTAAATAAGTACAACGCCAGCGGCTTGGGCCGCTCGCCGATGTTCCGAAGCGCCGTATCCAGAACCTGATAGTCCAGCACCGGCAAAATCGGCCCAAAGATTTCTTCCTGCATCACCTGGTCTTCCCAGCTTACGTTCTCCATAATCGTCGGCGCCAGGTACAAATCCTCCCGTTCCCCAGTCCCTCCAACCGCTACCTTCGAGGAGTCTACCAATCCCATCAGCCGGTTCCAGTGCCGCTCATTCACGATCCGCCCGTAGTCCGGACTTTGCTGCGGATCTTCCCCGTAGAAGGCTGTGATCTGCGCCTTCATTTTGGCAATCAACTCCGCTTTCACCGACTCGTGCACGAGCACATAGTCCGGAGCCACGCAAGTCTGACCTGTATTCAGAAATTTCCCCCAAACGATCCGCTGAGCAGCTAAATCCAGATCCGCCTCATGGTCGACGATGCAAGGACTCTTCCCGCCAAGCTCCAACACGACTGGCACCAGATGTTCAGCAGCGGCAGCCATCACGATCTTTCCAACCTGAATGCTTCCGGTGAAAAAAATAAAATCGAGCGGGGCATGAATCAGCGCGGAGGTGACCTCCTGCCCACCCTCCATGACCTGGATGTACCCGGGATCAAAATATTCGCCGAGCATCTCGGCGATGACCCCGGAGACATGAGGCGTATACTCCGACGGCTTGACGATCGCGGCATTCCCCGCGGCAATGGCCCCGATCAGAGGGTCGATCACCAGCATAAACGGGTAGTTGAATGGGCCGATGATCAAGGCCGACCCGTAAGGCTCCCGGTAGATGTAACTGCTGGACCCGACATGGGTTAGCGGCGTACGGACCCGCTCTGGTTTAACCCATTGCTTCAGCCGCTTCATCACGTATCCGATACTGTCGTAAGCATAACCAACTTCCGTGCTGTAACCTTCGAGCTCAGGTTTACGTAAATCCTGCTGCAGCGCTTCCAAAATACGCGTTTCGTAACGGGCGATGGCTGCCTTCAATCGCTCCAGTTGGCGCAGCCTGAACTCCACCGGCCGTGTGGCCCCGGACCGGACGAACTGCTGCTGAGCGCGGATGACTTTAACGACCGTTTGCACCGCAGATTGAACCTCGTTTGGAGCCTGGATTGGAGCTTTCGTTTCACTCAAAGCGGATCCCTCTTTTTCTCGAATTCAGCGTCATTTCTGTCTGTTTCTTCTATTGTAACCTGAAATCAGGTCGCGGGCATCTTTCACCCTTAAGCTTCATTTCAGGTTAGGGCCGTATGATGATTTTGCCTCAAAGTAACAGGATCGGAGTGATCACCATTGAACAAAAACAATAAACTCGTCCAGCGTAAATCAAAGAAGACGTTGGTCGTATATATCCTCGTGCCGGTTCTAGGTATCGGCGGCATTCTTTACGGTTTGGCGGACCGTTATTTAATCGAACACGTGGAAGTGGTTGTGGCACGGAACGAAGCCCCTAGCGAAGGCACGGCTGCCCTGCAGACTCAAACGTCGCCGAATGCCGAGTCGGCCGAGACCGGCGCTACCTCCGACGACTGGAACTACGATAGCGATGCGGTTAAGATTCACATCGACCAAATCCAAACGGGGTCCGGCTCGGATCAAATCACTTATTTCGTGGCGGACGTGCAGATAAAGGATTCCACGGCGCTGCAGTCCGCTTTTGCTGAAAACAGCTTTGGCCGCAACATTACGCAAGCCACGTCTGAAATCGCCGAAAGCCATGGCGCGGTATTTGCGGTTAACGGGGATTATTACGGATTTCGCGAGGACGGCGTCATTATCCGCAACGGCACCCTTTACCGCGACGAACCGGCGCGGACGGGACTAGCCTTGTTCCGAGACGGAACGATGGAGGCTTACGACGAGCAAGAGGTTACCGCTGAGTCCCTGCTGGAGCGAGGGGTGACGCAAACGCTGTCGTTCGGGCCGGCACTGATCCAAGGGGGGCAGGTGAACGCGGACCTGAACAACGTTACGATCGACACCAACTTCGGTAATCGTTCGATCCAAGGCGCGAACCCCCGAACCGGCATCGGCCTGGTGGCTCCAAATCATTACGTGTTCGTCGTGGTCGACGGCCGGAAGGAAGGGTACAGCCGGGGGATGACCTTGTCGGAATTTGCGCAGGTATTCGAAGACTTCGGCTGCACCGAAGCGTATAACCTTGACGGAGGCGGCTCGTCGACGATGTATTTTAGGGGGAGGGTCGTCAACAATCCGCAGGGCAAAGAACGCGAACGCGGCGTCAGCGACATTCTGTATGTCCCAGAGGGGAACTGACATGGGAACGATATTGATCCCCGCCTACGAACCCGACGAAAGGCTACTTGAACTCATTCGCCAATTAAAAAAAACTTCCCCGGACCGTCTGGTCATTGTCGATGATGGCAGCGGGGAAGCGTACCGGCCGATTTTCGAAGCAGCGAAGGTTGCCGGCTGCACGGTGCTCCGTCACGAGATCAATCGCGGCAAGGGCTGCGCTTTAAAAACTGGATTCCGCTATTTGCTGGAATCGGGCGAACCCGGCGGCGTAGTCTGCGCGGACAGCGACGGCCAGCATTTGCCCGCCGATATTATGCGGGTAGCTGAAGCCGTACGCGGCCCAGGCCGGCGCATCGTGTTAGGGAGCCGCCGGTTTGCCGGAAAGGTGCCTCTGCGCAGCCGATTTGGGAATACTGTGACCCGGACCGTGTTCTCCTTATCCAGCGGAACCCGAATTTACGACACCCAAACCGGGCTGCGCGGCTTCTCCTCGAACTTGCTGGAATGGTTGTGCGAGGTTCCGGGCGAGCGCTTCGAATACGAGATGAACATGCTTCTGAACTCAGCGAGAGAAGAGATGTCGGTCGAAGAACTATGGATCAACACGGTGTATCTCAATCGGAATCGGTCCTCCCATTTCCGGCCATTCGCCGATTCGTACCGGATATACCTACCGATCTTGCGATTCAGCGGTTCGTCGATCCTCTCCGCCGGATTGGACTTCGCGCTGCTCTTCCTGCTGCAAGGGCTCGGGGCCGGCTTGGTCTTTTCGGTGGCCGGCGCCAGAATCTGCAGCGCCATCGCGAACTACACGATGAACCGGAAGTTCGTTTTTACGCCTCGAGCTGGACTGGGGTTCCGTGCAGGCGGATTAACGAGGGGCATCGATTCGGGAAGAGACGCTGCAAAGGCCTACCGTTCCATGGCCAGGTACTTCTTGCTGGTTCTGCTCGTCATGCTGTTGAACATGGGTTGGATGCATCTGTTTCATGAAACAATCGGCATCCCGCTGTTCGCAGCTAAACTGTTGACGGAAGTGTCGTTGTTTGTCTTCAGCTTTTGGGCGCAGCGAAAATTTGTGTACTAAACTCTATCTGGTGTTATGTTTTCTTACATTAAATGCCCATTAAATAGAGTAAATCCTGAATTTTCGAGTGAAAACTTTGTTTTCGCAATCGTCAAGACGATTTTCAGTTAAATTTATGAACGTTTTTTGTGATTTATATTGACATCTTCTTTTTCCAGCTCATATAATTTAACTACGTTCACAACGTCGTGGCGCATATATTCCGGTTTCGCACAACGCTGTGCCGCCGGTCGGCAAAGGAGCCATTCGAGCAATCGCAAGATTGCGCGGGGCTCCTTTTTGTTTTGTTCACCTCGTTGTAGCATGCCTAAGGAAGCAGAAACATCCCGGTGAAGAGGATGGAACTTGGAGAGGAGATGGAAGGATGGAACGTACCGGATTTTTGAAAAACGGGCATAAACCCTCGCTGCTAAGCGCCTTTCTGTACTTCGATGTTAGCTTTATGATATGGGTCCTGATTGGGCCGCTAGCCGTCATCATGATGCAGGATTACCCGATGAACGCAGCGGAGAAAGCCAACCTTGTCGCCTTGCCGATCCTTGGCGGCTCCGTGCTTCGCCTCGTGCTTGGCGTGTTGGCCGACCGGATCGGTCCCAAGCGAACCGGCCAAATCGGCATGGTCGTCACCATGGTGCCGCTCGTCTGGGGCTGGCAATTCGTCAATTCGCTGGGCGAATTGTACGTGGTGGCGTTGCTTCTGGGCGTTGCCGGCGCTTCCTTCTCTGCGGCCCTGCCTTTGGCTAGCCGCTGGTATCCGCCGCAATACCAAGGTTTGGCGATGGGGATCGCCGGGGCCGGGAATAGCGGCACCGTCTTCTCCACGCTATTCGCCAACCGGATCGCCCAGCATTATGGGGGCTGGGAAGTCGTGTTCGGACTCGCCCTCATTCCGGTCGCGCTGGTCTTCCTCGTCTTTACGCTGCTGGCGAAAGACAGTCCCAACCAGCCGGAGCCCAAAAGACTTCGCGACTACGCCACCGTGCTCCGCCACAGAGATACGTGGCTGTTCTGCCTGTTCTATATGGTGACATTCGGCGGTTTCGTGGGATTGTCGAATTACTTGACGATATTTTTTAATACGGAATATGGACTTAGCGCGGTGCGAGCCGCCGATTTCACGACCTTATGCGTGATCGCCGGCAGCTTCTTCCGCCCTGTGGGCGGTTGGTTGGCCGACAAGGTCGGCGGTGTCCGTATGCTGCTTGCTTTATACGCCGGCGTGGCCCTCATGATGGCATGGGTATCGTCGTTACCGCCGCTATCTCTCGTGACCCTGCTGTTATTCATCGGCATGATGTGTCTGGGTATGGGCAACGGCTCCGTATTTCAACTAGTCCCTCAGCGGTTCCAGCAGGAAATCGGGGTCATCACGGGCATTGTGGGCGCGGCCGGCGGACTCGGCGGTTATTTTCTGCCGAACATTCTTGGGCTCCTAAAGCAGTGGACCGGTTCTTATACGCCAGGGTTCCTCATTCTCAGCTGTATTGCGTTAGCTTGTATTCTCACGGTCTTCCTAATTCACGGCGAGTGGAAAAGAACGTTCCTGAAGCGGAAGGAGGCTGCTTATGACTCTTACTCCTACAGCCGCCCATCCTGACGGACGTATGCGATCTCACTGCCCCTTCTGCAGCATGCAATGCAGTCTTGATCTACACTTCACCCCAGGTTCCACCCCAGGGTATGAAGTTAAGCCCAGTCCAGACTTCCCCGTAGCTACAGGTCGACTATGTCAAAAGGGCTTCCATGCCTTTGATCATACCGTACATCCGGAGCGGGTCATGCAGCCGTTGCGCAGGCGGGCGCAACCGAAACGAGGGAAGGCGGCGGCGGTATCTTCGGCCTCCGAAGGAACCTCGTCAACTTGGTCTCCTGCGGCCTGGCCGGAAACGCTGGACGACATCGCCTCCCGAATTCAGTATCTTCAGGAGCAATATGGCCCGGACAGCGTGGCGGTTTTTGGTGGCGGATCACTGTCGAACGAGGTGTGTTATCTGCTTGGCAAGTTTGCCCGGGTCGCTTTGCGGTCCCGCTACGTCGATTATAACGGACGATACTGCATGTCCTCGGCGGCAGCAGCGCAGCAATTGGCGTTTGGGATCGACCGCGGTCTCCCCTTCCCGCTCGAGGACATTCCCAAAACGGATTATCTCATCCTCGCCGGTACCAATATCGCCGAATGCCAACCGACCTTAATGCCTTACCTGCTCGCTGCAAAAAAACAAGGCGCGGTTATCGTCACCATCGATCCGCGCCGAACGTTAACCTCCAAGATCGCGAACCATCATCTGCCGATCGAACCCGGACAGGATTCGCTGCTGATCGGCGGTTTGCTGCATGTCATTCTGTCAGAACAGTTGTACGATGCCCAATTCGTGGCCGCGCACACGGAAGGGATTGAAGCAGTGCGGGAAGCGGTTCGAGACGACTCGCCGGAGCGGGTCGCCGGGCTAACCGGGATCCCCGAGGAGACGATCCGTCAGGTGGCTCGGGGATTCGCCGGGGCGAAGCGCGGGATCATCCTGACCGCGCGGGGGCTGGAGCAGCAGGTGAACGGCGTGGAGCATACGCTGCAGTACATCAACCTGTGCCTGTTATGCGGGCACATCGGCAAGCCGGGCAGCGGTTACGGCTCCGTCACCGGGCAAGCCAACGGGCAGGGCGGCCGCGAGCATGGGCTCAAGGCCGACCAGTTGCCGGGCTACCGGTCGATCGAGGACCCGGACGCCCGGGCGCATGTCGCCGGCGTCTGGGGGCTTGATCCCCGCGAGCTGCCCGGCAAAGGGGTCTCCGCGTATGAGCTGTTCGAGAAGGTGCTGGACGGCGACATCAAAGCGATGATCGTCCTCGGCTCCAATCCGGTCGTGTCCAGCCCGAACAACGCCCGGGTCGCCGAGGCGCTGGCGAAGCTGGACCTGCTCGTCGTCGTCGACCTGTTCGAGACGGAGACGGCCGCCTACGCGGATTGGCTGCTGCCTGGCACGTCCTTCCTCGAAGTGGAAGGGACGATGACGAACCTCGAGGGCCGGGTGTTCTACCGGCCCCGGGTCTTTGAACCGGCCGGCGCGTCCATGCCGGACGCCTGGCTGCTGTGCGCCCTCGCCGAACGGCTGGGCCGAGGGCGCTATTTCTCTTACTCGTCGATGAGCGAAGTGTTCGACGAGTTATGCCGCGCTTCCGCCGGGGGCAAAGCCGATTACAGCGGCTTCAGCTACTCGCGCCTTCAGGAAGCGCAAGGGCTGTTCTGGCCGTGCCCCGGGCCCGGCCAGGCGCACCCCGGGACGCCGCGCCTGTTCGCGGGCGGCGTCTTCCCTCGTGCGGGCGGCCGGGCCCGCCTGCACGCGATCACGCCGCAGCCGCCGGCGGAGGTGGCAGATACGGATTACCCGTATCTGCTGACGACCGGCCGGCTGGGCGGGCACTACCTGAGCGGCGCCCAGACCCGCCGCACGGACGCCCTGGCGAAGAAGGCGCCGGAGCCGGTGGCGGAGCTCCACCCGGCCCTGGCCGAGCAGCTTCGCCTGCGCGAAGGCGACCGCGTCCGCTTGACCACGCGGCGCGGGTCGCTGGACTTCGCCGCCAAGATGACGGCGGACATTCATCCTCGCACGATATTTGTCCCGTTTCACTGGGGCGGCGACCTGGCGGTCAACCGGCTGACGAACGATGCCCTGCACCCCGTCAGCCGGATGCCCGAATTCAAAGTCTGCGCCGTCCGGGCGGAACGGGCTAGGACCGAGGAGGCCTCCCCCGCTCTCGTCCATACGGCGAAGGCCGATGCCCTCAGCGATTAGTCGTGTTATTTGGCCTTCACTCTTGATCAATGTCCGTTCAAACAGAAAAGACGACCTGGGAAGGTCGTCTTTTCTGATCCCGTTTTATTGTTGTTCTGTAGTGCTAGTTGTTGTTGTGTCTGGAGCAGGGGTTGTTGGGGTCGTTCCATTGTTCGTTGTCGTATCGGTGTTTTCATTATAGATGACAACCGATTGGGAGCTTGGTTCCCATTTCACGATCGCTTCAAAAGCTTCGCTAATGAATCGAACTGGAACAACCGTGCTGCCGTCAATAACGGTGGCCGGTGCGTCCAACGTCTGCTGTTCGCCATTCACGTACGCCGTTTTGCTATTAATGATCAGCTTCAGCGTTACGCCATCCTTCGTCACCGTGATCGACTTGTCCGCCGGGTTATAGGCGACTTCAGCTTGCAGAGCTTCGGAAATGGCCCGGAATGGGACCAGCGTGCTGCCGTCTTGAACGACCGGTGTTATGTCCGTTGTAGGCTGTTCGCCATTGACGAACAATTTAACTCCTTTTTTCCCGAGCTTATCATAGAGTTTGCCAAGCTTCTTGTACGATTCGATGTTCGTGAAGTCCGCCAGCACCGCTTCCTCCTGTAAATAAACCGCATCGGTCACGCTGCCCTCTTGCTCCAACAGGTCCGCAGCCTTGGATAAAGCCGCAGCCTCTTCCTTGATTTGCGTAAGCTCCGCTTTCATCTCATCCGTGAGCTTGGTATCGTATTTCGTCAGGAGCAAATCGGCCAATACCGCACCCGACGGCTTGTCCTTGACGTTTTGGATAGCTTTCAGCAAACCTTTGTAGCCGTTGTGTCCTGGGCCGTACGTATCCGATGTTACCGTTTCTTTTTTAGCCTTGTCTTCTTTGGCGCCTTTAGCTTCTTTTTTCTCCTGAACCTTCCCTTCTGTTACAGCTTTATCCGTTTTTGTCTTGTCCACTTTGCCTTTGTCTGCCTGAGCAGCCTCTTCGGTGTCTACCGTCTTCTTACTGGCGACCTCCACTTTCTTGGCGGCGCCATTACCTCCGTTTGCATGATCCGGTTTGGCCATGGCGGTACCCGCAAGCAGCCCCATGGATACGACGCAAAACAATGCAATAAACCAGCTTTTCTTCATCTGTCCAATTCCTCCCTCAATCGATGTGTTTAGTGATTATTGCGTAAACCTGTCGAATTTTGAGGGGGGCGAGATAAAAAAAGTTGAAATTCGCCGTCCTTATCCTATTTCCCGCCGACCTTCGCCAACTCCGCTTCGATCGCCGCCGCCAATTCCTCGTAAGAGGAGCTCGGCAGCAATTCCCCGTTGACCATGAACTGCGGTGTTCCGTTGACGCCGTAATAGCCGGCGGTTTTGAAATCTTCTTTGACCGGCAGCATGTAAGTATGTTCCTTTAAATCCTTCTCGAACCGATCATAATCGATCCCCTCGAGGTTCTTCTTCACGAAGTTGAGCAAAAAGTCAGGTGTTGCCCAAATTTTCGTCTCCTCGCCTTGGTTCGCGTATAACTTACTCTTGAATTCCCAGAACTTCTCGTTGCTCTGCGCTGCGATCGCTTCGCCTGCGCTCGCAGCCATGATCGAATCCCGGTCAATAAATGCGTAGTTGGTAAAGAACAACTCCATTTTGCCTGTATCGATGTAGTCTTTTTGAAGTTGGGACATGTAAATCTCTTCCCACTTCTTGCAGGCCGGACATTTGAAATCGGCGAATTCGATCACCTTCACCTTAGCGCTTGGATCGCCCAAGTGCGGTTGCTTCTCATACTTTAATCCCTCAGCCGCGTAGTTGCCTTTAATTTCCGTGTAGTTCGGGAGATCCTTCAAACTGGTAGAACCCGAATCTTTCAGAAAAACGATAGCCAAGGTGATGACCAAGGCCCCGATTAAAATCAACGAGATCACAAAAATCAGACCGGATTTCGCGGTCCCCCGGTCCTTTCCTTTTCCAGCCACAGATTTACCTGCATTCCCCTTACCGGCGTTCTTCTTGCCTTGGGTTGTCCGGTTGTACGCCGTCTTGTTGCTTGGAGCTGGTTTCCCATTTCCTCTATGATTATTCCCCTTGTTATGGGCCATTCGCCATCCTACCTCCACATGGATTCTGTTTCGTCCTCATTCTAGCGTATGGCCCCCGGCAAGGGACGTAATTTAGGTCACAGATCAGAATCGATCAAGGGCATCGGCTGGGCAGATTCTATTCCACCCAACTGATCATAACGTCCAAATGCCAGCGATACACGCCGCGAGCCGGAACGATAGCGGCTTCGCCTTGGCGGACGGCATGGGCCAGTTCGTCCATGCGGCCCGTGGCCGGCTCCAGGGCGAGCTGGTAGTTGCCGCCGAACCCGCCGTAGTTGGCCCAGACGGCCAAGTACGGCACCCGGTCCGCAGGGAAGCGGAACATCAGCGCCTCGCCGGTTGCGGGATCGCTGATCCCGGCAAAGCCGGCGCCGAGCCGGCCGGAGAAATAATATTTCTCCGCGAACCGGCCGGCATTCGGCTCCACCGTGCGCAGGTCAACCCGCTCTCCGGCCGCGCCGTGCGCCAGAGGCCAAGGTTGCTTGTCGCCGAACGGCCCCAGCCTTCCCTCCGCGGAATAGGAGACCTCGATCTCCGTTAAATCGGCCGGTACATGGAGCTTCATGCCCTCCCGTGCCTGTAGCAGCGGATGCGCCGCCCATAGGAAGGCGAAGGGGGAGCCCGATAGGTTCGTAACGGCGTATTCGACGCGTAACGTGTCTTCGGCGGGGAAAGTATATGCTTTCTCCAGGATGTACGGAAATTGTACGCCGCCGATACGGCAGGTCAGGGCTGAGTTCGCGGCCTGGTGCTCCCAAGCCCGGGACCAGACCTCTCCGTGATCGGGGATCGATCGGCCTTGCCAAGGCTCCTGCGGGTAAGCGCCGACGTTGATGGCCGGGAACATTTCGTCCCAGCCGCTTTCGTCGCCGGCCGCGAAGGACGTGCCGTAACCTCCGTTCCCCAGCGGTTTATCGCTCCGCCACAGCCATTCGCGCCGGGTCTTGCGATTCTGCAGCGAAACGGCCTTGCCGCCAAGCTCCGGAACCACGGTCACCGCCAGGAGGCCGGTTTCCCCCGTCCAGGCATCCCAAGCTTCCACTTGGGTCTTGCGCCATTGTATCATTCGCATACTCCTCCTCCAACTGGATAGCCGTAAGGCGATACGTTGTTGAATTTTGCCCGCTTGCCGCGGGTTGCCCTCTCTATGCAACGTGATCTAGACCCTCTAACGCTTGTGACCGGCGCTATTTGAGCAAAAAAGGGGGGGCGCTGGATCTAACGCTTACCCGACACCTTATTTGCTCATTTTATAGTAAAAAGGGGGCTCAATCGCCCCCATAAGCACGCTGATCCGCGTTAGAAAATCAAAACCGCCATTTGAAGCCAAATAAGCGTTGTGGCAAGCGTTAGCGCAATCCTACCCTCATGGCTACCCTCATGCCTAACCTCATGCCTTTCTTCGCTATACGCCTGCGTCCGGTTCTTCGATCCATCGGTTCGTCCATTACGGCAGGTGGGTTCCCTCAGCGGCCCGGCCCGGCCCGCCATACCGCCGGCTTACCCGCGGCACATCCGCCGATGGATCATTGCGCCCTGGTGGCTCGGCTCCATAGCCATCACTTCGTCGAACCGCTCGGCGGCCTCCTTCGCCTGGCCAAGGCCCAGCTTGCCAAGCCCCAACATGAAGCGGCAGTGGATTCCGTTGCGTCTGTTCAAGTCGTCTTCGAAGACGAGGAAATCCGGGAGCGACACGGCGAAGTAGTCGAACTCGACCTCATCGAACAGATGTTTCTCGGCATAGTCGACCAGTTTGTTGAACCGGCGTTTCGCTTCTTTCTCCACGCCCAGCTTCCGCCAAGCCAGCCCTTGGTAGAAAATCATCTCCGGCGGCTGATCGTTATAGTACATCGCGCCGGCCGGCTCCTCGAGCCCTTGCGAGGCGGCCTGCCAATATGGCGTCGCCAGTTCAAGCCGGCCTTGCCCTTCATAAGCGCAGCCCAGGTAATACAGGATGTCGTTCTCCTGTGCCCCGGTGAGCTTGCCTTCCCCGAGATTTTCCGGATAGACGAGCGCCCGCTCAAGCAGCTCGATCGCCCGTTCGCCGTTTCCGGCCTCCAGCGCTTGCTTCCCAAGCTCGACGAGGGAAAACCGATATTGCCCGGTCACTTTGCCTTCGCCGCCCTCCCAAGGATGGAATTTCCGGGCTTCCAGCGCCCGCAAGGCTTCTTCGTGGCGGTTCAGCGTATTCTGCAGCGTGACGTATTCCAGATACAAATCGTCTCGCTTGCCCACCAGCGCCAGGTGTCGCTCCAGCGCAGCAAGGCGCTCCGCCGCCGGACGGCCCAGCTTCTTGTAGAGCTGGTCCAATTCATAAAACACGCGGGCGTCGTCTGTGTTCAAGGCGAACGCCGTCTCCAGCGCTTCCCGCGCCGCGTCCGCATCGTCGCGCTTATTGAAATAAGCCAGCGCCAGATTGCGGTGCACGGTCGGGAACCCGGCGTCCGCCTTCCGGGAGGTCTCCCAGTGGGCGATCGCTTCGTCCGGGCGTTTCTTGTCGTACATCCAGTTGCCGAGGTAGTAATGCGCTTTGGCATCGCCCGGGTTTGCCTCGATCGCGCTTTGCAGCACGAGCAGATCCGTCAGGCTGTTCGGGAAGCAGTAATCCGCCGGCGCGGCGGCGCCTGCTTGCCGGTGGCGCGCGGCCAATTCGCCGCGTCCGGCCCGTTCAAGCGCATAGGCCAAGGTGTAATGCAGCATCGGGTAAGCCGGCGTTTCCGCGTCCGGCGCGATCCGCTGCAACACCTGCACGGCCTCGTCGTAAAGGCCGAAGCCGAGGTAATCCGCGGCCAGCTGCAAGGCGTTATGCGCGTCGTCGCGCATCAACCGCCGGAGCTCGGCCAAGGCCGCAGCGCCCGAAGCCGCATCGCCCAAGGCCAGCAGCGCGGCCCAGCGCTCATTCGCGGCGCCGAAGTCGGCCGGGTCGAGCGCCAACGTCTCGTCGGCATAGCCGAGCGCTTCCGCCGGCCGCCCGAGCTTCCGCAGCAGCGCCGCTTTCAGATGCCGCGCCTTATAGTTGCGGCTATTGCGGATCAGCGAGCGGGTAACCAGCTCGAGCGCTTCCGCATAGCTGCCGCGGCCGCAGGCGATCGAAGCCAGCGAGAAGTAGCCGCTGTCCTGCCAGGCGGCGGACCAGACGGATTTGTAGAAGGCAGCGAACGCCTCTTCGTTCCGCCCTTGCAGCTGCAGCGCCAGCCCGAGCTGGTACAGCGCTTCGCTGTCGTAAGGGTTGGGGTTGCGCCAGGTCAGCGACTTCACCGCCGTGCGGAAATGCGCCTCGGCCTCGGCGAACCGGCCCCGGCGTAGCATCAGCGTGCCGTAGGCCACGTTGATGCGGATGTCTCCGGCGTCCCGCTTCAAGCCTTCCAGATAATACGCTTCCGGCTCGAACGTGGCATGACGGTACTGCTCCAGATGAAGGCCGGCCAGATACAGCTGCTCGTTCGTTTTCAGCTCTTGCGGCTGGGGCAGCGGCTTAGCGGCTTCCGGCACCTGCTCGATCGACGGCTTGGCCGGGCGATACGAAATCAGCAGCCGTCCATCGCTGTCGCGCACGGTCACGATCAGGTCATGCGGCTGGTCGCTTTCGTCCAGCGCGACAACCGATTTGTAAGTCGAGGCCGGCGACAGGCGCACCGCATCGGATACGTAGACCCGGCGTGCGCCCTTCAGCTCCACGACCGCCCCTTCATAATCGGAGGTTGCATAAGCCAACACCGTTGCCGTACGCGCCGTCTCGTCGACCTCGAGGTTGACGGCCGCTTCGATCGACGCGTTTTTCACGACGCCGATGTCTTTATACGGCATAAAATACTGCTTAAACGACTTCTCCTCGTAGGGCTGCAGCCAGGTGAAATCCGGCTGATTGTCGGTATACACCCCGGTCATCAGTTCAATGTACGGGCCGTCTTCGTCCGTCAGGTTGCGGTCCCACGCCTGGCCAAATTCGCCGTTCCCCCAAGTCCACTGCTTCTTCCCCGGGGAGATGTGATGATTGGCCACGTGCAGCAGGCCGGCCTGCACGCCGTGGTCGTATCCGCCTACGAAATTGTAGTCGGATTTATAAGCCATATAGGACGTGGGCACCGGGATGTTTTTGTATCGGGAAATATCAACACCCTCCGAATAATCCATCTTGTAATACGTGCCGGTGGCGATCGGAAAACGCGAGACGTCCCGTTTGCCGTGGTCGAACACGGCGGTAACGTCCGGCGGAAACACGGACTGCGTGTGGTCATTGACCGCCACGGCCGGGTTGGCCCACCACAGGAAGGTCTGCGGCTCCGGCGTCCGGTTGTACAGCTGCGCGGAGATTTCCAGATACGCCTTGCCTGGATACAGCGTAAATCCGGCCGTCATTTTCGTACCGTACATGCGGTCGATCTCGCTGACCCAAACGGTGGCGCTGCCGTCCTCCCCTTGCTCCAGCCGGTATTCGACCGGGCCATAAGTGTTCGGCCGGTGATGCTGCGGCCAGTTGAACTCGATGCCTCCGGAAATCCACGGCCCGGCCAGGCCGACCAGCGCCGGTTTGATGACCTGATTATAGTAAACGAAGTCGTAGTTGTTCGTCTTATCGAGCGCGCGGTAGATCCGCCCGCCCAGCTCCGGCATGATTTCGATCCGAACGTACTCATTCTCCAAAATCGCCAGCCGGTAGCTGACCTCCTGCTTCTCGTCGTGAATCTTATCGATCACCGGATGAGGATAGACCCGTCCGGAGCTGCCTTGATACACGCGTTTCTCCAAAAACATCGGGTTCTTGTCAGGCTCCCCAACCCCGTACGTCGGAATGAGCTTATCCTCTTCCCAGACCCTTACCGCGGTCGTTTGGGCGGCGCCTCGATGCCGATCGTTCATATTGAAATCCTCCCCTTCGTTGGTTGTAACGGTTGTAACCCCAATGTACCCCGGACCCGGAGGAATTCCAATTGACGAAATACGGGAGATGATGGACTATATTCTTATGAGGAGGGGGTTCCGTGGATAACCAGATTCGCAAACCTGACGGTTTTGATGCGCAGAAGCTGTTCGTTCAACCGGATTATATGCTGAAAGAACTGAACATCTCCACGCTGACCCGTCCGCTGTTCGTCAGCGATATCGGCTTTTTCCCGCATGCGCGGCACCATTTTCGGGAGCGCCCCGAAGGGGCGGACGCTCATATTTTCATCTATTGCGTGGAGGGCGAGGGATGGGTGGAATGGAGTGAAGAATCGAGCAGCACGGATAGGAGCTATCCGTTGACGGAGCGTCAACTGGCGGTCGTCCCGGCAGGTACGCCGCATCGGTACGGGGCGTCGGCCGACAAGCCCTGGAGCATTTACTGGTTTCATCTTCAGGGCGAGGATACCGCGGAGCTGATCCGCACCTACGGCTTGGATCAGGGTGGCCCCGTCCGGCTGCCGCTCAGCGTGCATGCCCAGCTGCTGGAGCAGTTTGAACAGTGCTACCGCCTGCTCTACGACAAGCACTATTCCCTCCCCGCGCAAATCCATGTTGCCCAGACGATGCGCCACCTGCTCAGCAGCATCGGGCTCAGCGCCGAGCGTTCGGCGCAGGCCCGCAAACGCGAGCGCTATTTCGACGAGGCGGTCCGCTACATGACCGAACGGCTGACGGAGAGCGTCTCGCTCCCCGAACTGGCGAAGCAGGTCGGGGTGTCGAAGCAGCATCTCGTGTACCTGTTCAACCGCGAGGCGGGTCTCCCGCCGATCGAGTATTTTTTGCGGCTGAAAATGCAGCGGGCCGGACAGCTTCTCGACCTCACCGGCTTAAGCGTCAAAGAGATCGCCGGTGCGGTCGGCCTGTCCGACCCGTATTATTTTTCGCGGCTATTCAAGAAAATCATGGGGTACTCCCCGACCGAATATCGCGGCATTCCCAAGGGGTAAACCCCGGACAGCCAGAGCCCCCAAGGCCCGGGCGTTATCCGCCGATGCGCATCAGGACCGCCTCGCGGGCCGCTTTCGTCAAACTGCCGAGCACCAAGTCGTAGGAATGATCGATCATGGCCCGCAAGTCATCCATCGGCAGGCTGCCGTCCGCCGTGACCGTATTCCAATGCTTCTTGTTCAGGTGGTACCCCGGCTTCACGCAGGCGTGCTGTTCCCGGAGATTAGCGGCGATCACGGGATCGCATTTCAAGGAGATGCTCGCCGCCCCATCATCGGACGTGACGGGCAGCAAGGCGAACATTTTCCCCCCGACCTTCATGACCGTCGTTTCCGGGCCAAAAGGATACTCCTGGACGGCCCCTTTTTTGGACAAACAATACGCAACCAGCTTTTGATACACGACCCTTCCCCCTCACTCGCACAGGTTCTGGTGTAACTATATCATGCCGGCCAGGCAAGGAAAAGCATCGTCATGAGTTCGGAAACCCCTTATGCTGCCGAAGAGCTTTCCTTTGGGTTTTACAGATCATGGCAGCTGCGCATCGATCGCCGCGGCCAGCTCCTCATAGGTAGAGCCGCTCAGCAGCTTGCCGTTGACCATGAACTGCGGCGTGCCGTTAACGCCGTAATTGCCGGCGGTCTTGAAATCCTCCTTGACCGGGAGCAGATAGGCATGCTCCGTGAGGTCTTTTTGAAACCGTTCGAAATCGATGCCCTGCATGTTGCCCTTGACGAAATCAAGCAAGAACGCCGGCGTCGCCCAGATTTGCGTTTCGTCGCCTTGGTGCTCGTACAGCTTGCGTTTGAACTCCCAAAACTTCTCGTTCGACTGCGCATAGATCGCTTCGCCCGCCCCGGCGGCCATAATCGAATCCCGGTCGATGAAGGCAAAGTTCATGAAATACAGCTCCGCTTTGCCGGTATCGAGATACTCCCGCTGGAAGCGTTCCATATAGGTCTCCTCCCACTTCTGGCAGGCGGGGCATTTGAAATCGGCGAATTCGATGACTTTGACGGGGGCATCGCGGCGGCCGAGATGCGGCTGCTTCTCGTATTTCAACCCTTCGGCATCGTAATCGCCGCGGATCTCCGTATAATTGGGCAGTCCGTTCAAGCCGGAAGCTGCGGAATCGCCGTTCTTCCACAGCAGGACCGCGGCGGCCAATACGACGATCCCGGCGGCGATAAGAGTAATCACGAATTTGGCCGATCCTGCCTGTGCTTTTCCGGTTGCCTTCTTGCCGGAGGGCCTCTTCGTTTTGCTGTTTTTCTTATTGGGCATGATGGGGATTCGCTCCTTCCCTTGAAGTCGGGTACTCATCTAAATCGACGGACTGGAGGGTCCCCGCCTTCGGATCAATGCGATACGTGGCGATTTCGAAGCCGTTCAGGCGAACCTCCTCACGAAGGCCCAGCGCCGGTATCGCGATCGCCGTGCTTCTCGCTTGGCCCGTGGGCTCGAATAACCGAAGGATATAGCCGTTCCCGTCTTCCGATTGCTTGAAGGCGCTCAACTGGACTGCCTCATCCTCCAGCTCCAGCAGCTTCCCGGACAATTCCCCATCCCCGGACGGAAAAAACGACAACGCGTACGGCCTCTCGTTATGCAGGGCAGCTTCGCGGTCAATGCGCACGGCCCGGTCCCCGGCTTCGCCCGCGTTAAGCCAGAAGGTGAACCGATGCTCCCCTTGGTCGATCCGCGGCGAGAAACGATCCTGGGCCAGGATCGGCCGATCCCCGATCGGATGGGCGCAATAGCCCGGGCTGCGCAACAGCGACAGCCGCAGTTCGCCGTCCAGGTAGTCGCAGCCGTAGGTCCCGTCGTTGATGCAGGTCAACATCCGTCGACCCTCCGGCGTCTCCCCAAGGACAGCCACCCATTTCTGGGCAACGGCCTCTGTGCCGTCCTCCGGCAAGTCGCTGATGCCAAAGGCCGTCTGGCCGCGGAATCGCCCATGACTGCCAAACACGGTTGGCACGGCCAGCTTCAGCATCGTGTCCTTCTCGTTCCAATAAACGCGCAATCCGATTTCGACCTCCGTCCCCCGCTTCGGCAGCTTGTAAGTTTGAACGAGGAAAGAATCCCGGTACCGAAATACCGCCTCGACGACCGTTCGCACCGCGCCATCCTCAATAACGCGAACGGTAGGCAGCGTCGTCCGGGTGCCGGAAAAGGCGCTTCCCTCCGCCGGATCCATCAGCTCGAAGCGACCGGCGATCTCGCGGAACGCATGGGTATCCATGCGCCACGGGTCCTCGTTATCCCTGATGGCGAGCGCCGCGAAAGCCCCCGGCCGAAGCAGCGACTCGCCGCCGTGAATACGGTATTCGTCGATCAGGCCGGAGCGGGGGTTAATCGCGACCTCCAGGTCCTCGCCCCGAAACCGATAGGCCCCGTTCACCTCCGGCAGCACCGGAACCGGCTTGTTGTCCAACATCTCGATCCGGCAGTCGAAACGGTTTATCGACGACGGAGCCAATTCCGCTGCAAACACGACCCGCTTGCGCCAATCGAGGTTCAGATTGCTCTCCTCCTTCTCCGCCTGGCAAGGAGTCGGCACGCCGTCCCGGTAAACGACGGGATTCGAGAACCCCTCCCCCCAGTTCTGGTCCTCCAGCATGAATTCGCATTCGAAGGTCCCCTTGACCGGGAAGGGATGCGGATTATACACCAGCACCGGATACTCACGCGGCCGCGCCTTCGGCTGACCGGCGGACAGGGCGAAGAAGGCCCGCGTTTTCAGGCGGGATACGGTTTCCAGTCCGTGGCTGAGCAAATGCAGCGAGGCTTCCTCGGCCGGCTGGATCGACGTCCCCGGCAAAATATCGTGGAACTGCGCCGTCATCAGATCCCGCAAGGCTGCGCGCAACTCCTCCGCCGGATAGGGGAGGGCGTGCCGTAACGCGGCGGCGGACAGCATTTTTTCCGTCACATACAGCTCGTTCTCAAGCTTCCGGTGACGCTGTTTGACGCGAATCATCGAGGTATAGCAACCGACGAAGCGGGGATTCAGGTCTCCGGCATAGGACGGCAGCACCTTGGCTTGCGGCAGCTCGCGGAAATACGCCTCCGGCGTGGAATGGACCAACTCGAATTCGCCGGGCCGCCGCATCATCTCCCCAATCCGGTCCAGGTCGAGACGGGACGGGCCGCCGCCATGATTGCCGACGCCCCACAGGATCAGACCGATGGGCTCGTCGCCGTGACGGTCCAGCCACTCGCCGATTTTTTCATGAGCCTTCCCCAGCGCCGAGTTATAGCTGCCTTCGATCTTGTGGGCCATCAGCCGGCTGCCGTTATACCCTTCCCAGATAAAATCCCGCGCCGGCAGTGCCGGGAACTCATCCGGACGCATGAAAATGTACGAATCGTAGCCCGCCTGCAGCAAGATTTGGACGAGCCCCCGCGTATGGCCAAACGAATCGAAATTGATCGCGGTCGTTGGCTTCACGCCGAATTTTTCGCGGAAATACTCACGTCCGAGCAGAATCTGCCGCGCGAACGACTCGCCCGACGGCATGTTGCAATCCGGCTGCAGGTACCATCCGCCCATGATGTGCCATTTGCCTTGTTGGACCAACGTTTGAATGCGGGCGAATAACGCCGGTTCGTACTCCTCGATCCATTGGTACAAGATCGCTTCATTATGGTTGAAGATATAGCCTTCATATTCCTCGCAAAAGTCCGCGGCCGCCCGGAACGTGGAAATCGCCGCGGAGGCTCCTTCGTCCCACTCCCATTGCCAAACTGGATCCAGATGCGCATTGCTAAGCAAATGCAGTTTTTTCACGTGTCTCCCCCTTGTCTTGCTTGCCGTGTTGAAGGTGAGCGCCGTCCATGACAGCGCTTTCTAGGCTTGATGTTACCTCGTGCCCGGGGGAGCGTAAAGGTACCTTTGCGCTGCGCGGCGTACATTTCCCCAACTTGGCGGAGTACCGCTTTCTAGGCAGGGTACAGTTCGCGTCAGATGGAAGACATCGGGGTCACATGATCCCCATAAAAAAGGAGCCCTCCCGCAGGATGGCCCCGTATGTGAAATGCTTCAACTTATCGACTGCGCGGCTATTGACGCGCAAGCGCGCCGTCAAACCGATATTCCCCGCCGGTTTCGGCCTCGAAAGCAATCCGGCGGTCGCCAAGGCATAACGTAAACGTCCCGGGCGAATGGGTACGAATCATCGCGGTCGTTAACCGCCCCGCTTCCCAAGCAAGATCAACCTCGGCATTGCCTTTCGCCCTCAGCCCCGTCACCCGGCCCGTTGGCCAGGCCGCGGGAAGCGCCGGCAGCAAGCGGATTTCGCCGCCGGGACGGCTCTGCAGCAGCATTTCTGCGATCACTGCGGTACCGCCGAAGTTGCCGTCGATGACGAAGATGTTCGTCTCCGCGCCGGCGATGCCGGCCTTGGAATAACTGAACAAATTGTCGAAGCACAGCTCCCCGACCAGGTGCGAAATATGCTTCAAGGCGCGGTCTCCATCGCGCAACCGGGCAAAGAACAACCCGAACAGCGCCGCCGTAAACTCGATATCCTCGAGTTCATCCTGCTGCATGCGGTTCTCCAGCGTCACCCGGGCCGCGGCAGCCAGCTCCGGCGTTTCCTCCGGCGTGATCTGATGCGCCGGGTACAACGCGAACAGATGCGACAAATGGCGATGCTCCGGCTGCGCCTCTTCGAAGTCCTCGAGCCATTCCTGCAGTTGGCCTTTTTGGCCGACTTGCAGCGGGGGCAGTATAGAGATGGCAGAGACCAGGCGCTCGCGCAGATCCACATCCCCCTCCAGCAGCTCCGCGGCCTCGAGACAAAACGTAAACAACTCCCGCACGAGCACTTGGTCCAACGTTGGTCCCATGGACAGCTGCCAGTGGCCTTCTTCCGGACGCCCCGGGTAGAAATGGTTCTCCGGGGAATTCGACGGCCCGGTCACGAGCCATCCGTATTTCGGATGCACCGTCATGTAGTCGAGGAAGAACAACGCCGCTTCGCGCAGCACCGGATACGCCTGCTTCTCCAAGAACGCGCGGTCCAGCCCGTACCGGTAATGCTCGATCATTTGCATGGCCAGCCATAACCCGCCGGTGACGTTTAATCCCCACGAGGTGTCCCAACCCGGCTCCGTAAATCCCCATACGTTGGAGAAAACATGCGCCACCCACCCCGGCGAACCATAGGCGTCCCGAGCCGTCTTCCGGCCCGCCCGGGCCAAATCCTCCAGATACCGCATCAAAGGCAGTTGGCTTTCGCCAAGGTGGACCGCCTCCGTCGGATAATAATTCATCTCCGTGTTCACGTCGAGGTGGTAATCGCAGCTCCAGCCCATGCGGCAAGCTTCGCCATCGTTCCAGACGCCTTGCAGATGCAAGGGCAGCGGCGAATCCTCCCGCGAGCCGGCCAAAGTTAAATAGCGGCCGTACTGCAGAAATAAAGCGAACAACTGGGGATCGCTGCCGCCTTCCTTCCGCAGCAGCTGCATCCGTTGGTCCGTAGGCAAATCCGCCGCCCTGGAAAAGCCAAGATCGATGGATACCCGCCGGAACAGCGGCTCGTAGTCGGCCAAATGACTCGCCCGCAGGCGCTCGTAACCCTTGGACAACGCCAGGGCGGTCTGCAGCCGGGCCGCCCGCTCCCACGCGCGCGACTCGCTGCGGTAGTCCGTGGCGACGGCCAGGTAAATGCAGGCTTCGTCCGCCCCGGTGACAACCAGCCGGCCGTTCTGGACGCGGATGCTGCCGCCTCGGGTCTCAAGCTCGATGCGGCCGCGGCACATAACGCCGCAAGTGCCGTCGCTATGCACCGTCTCCGTTGCCCGGCCGCGGAATTCGAGCGCCGCGTCCCCCTCCGCCGATACCGCGAACTCGGGCGTGAGCCCCGCGATGGCGAGCGTAAACGAGACGCCGCCCGCCGCTTCGCTCCCTATCCGCGAGACGAGGACATCGTCGGCATGGGAAGCGAACAGCTCGCGGACCAGGGTCGATCCGGGAGGGCCGGCGGTCGCCGTCAGCAGAGCGGTCGCCAAGTCCAGCTCGCGCCGGAAGGGAGCGAAGGACCCGCCGGACATCCCGGTCCGGCCGGGTTCACCGGACCGGGCCGGGGCGAATCCGCCAGGGCCGCCAGGACCGCCCACATCCGTCTCCTCCCCGCTCCCGGCAAATTCAATCACCACATCGCACATCGCCAGATGGGTGCCAAAGTTCGGCTTGGGCGGTTGCAACGCCTGCTTCGCCAGCCGGTCGCCGCCGGCGTAATCGCCGGCGAACAGCCGCTCGCGGATCGCCGCCAGCGCCGCCTTGCCTCCGGTCGCGGCGGGTACCCCCTCGTCCGCTCGGCCCGACCAATAGGTCGACTCGGTCAGGTTCCAGACCTCGCGGTCCGGCGCGGCCATCACGACGGCGCCGATCCGCCCGTTGCCCACGGGCAGCCCCTGCGGCCACGCCGTGGCCGGCTTGTCATACCAGAGCCTGGTTGAACCGCGCTCCGCTGCGTTTTCCTTCATCCCCTTCACTCCTTCCCGGCCACCGGGTCATCCGGCACCAGCCGATACGTTTCTCCCGATTCCGTCGCAAATCGGGTTTCGCCTTCCGCGGTCCGTTCTGCGGCTACCTTAGCGGCGCCGTGGTAAACGACCAGCGGCGTGTCCCCGCCAAGCCCGTTGCGAACGCGGCAGGCATGCCCCAGCGTCGAGACGATTTCCGCCTCGGCTAATTTGCCGTTCGCCCAGCGCAGGCTCACCTCGAAGCCGCCGCGGGCGCGAAGGCCCCGGACTTCGCCGTCCGGCCAAGCTTCCGGTAAAGCGGGCAGCAGGACCAGCGCAGGGAGATGCGACTGCAGCAGCATCTCGGCGATCCCGGCCGATGCGGCGAAGTTGCCGTCAATCTGGAACGGCGGATGGGCGCCCAGCAGGCTGGCGTATACGCCGCCGTGATTGTAGCGCTCGGTTTCGCCGTCCTTCACTAGCCGCAGCATATTGCCGAGCAGCCGCAACGCCCGGTCTCCGTCGCCGAACCGGCTCCACAAGGCCACCCGCCAGCCCAGGCTCCAGCCGGTGCTTTCATCGCCCCGCCGCTCCAGCACCTGCCGCGCCGCGGCGAACAGTTCCGGCGTTTCCTCCGCCGACAACTGGCGGCCGGGATACACGCCCACCAGATGGGAAGTGTGCCGATGGTGGACGTCTTCGTCCTCGAAATCCCGGCTCCACTCCTGCAGTTGCCCATACTTCCCGACCTGCAGCGGCAGCAGCCGTTCGCGGGCCTGCCGCAACTCCTCGCGAAACGCCTCGTCGATGCCGAGCACGCCCGCCGCTTCGATGCAGTTCGTAAATAGCTCCCAGATCAGCGAGAGGTCCATCGTCGATCCTTCGCTAATCGCCGCCACGCCTTCCGCCGTACGGAATTTATGTTCCGGCGAGGTGGACGGCGAGGTCACGAGACGGCCCGACTCGTCTTCGATCAGCCAGTCGAGGGCAAACAGGGCGGCGTCCTTCAGAATGGGGTATGCAAAATCATGCAAATAGGCGACATCCCCGCCGAACACGTAATGCTCCCACAGATGCTGCGTCAACCAGACGCCGCCCATCGGCCAAAGCGCCCAGGCGGGATCGCCATCCCCGTAATCGCCCACCGGGGCGGTTTGCCCCCAGATGTCCGAATTATGATGGGCAGTCCAGCCGCGGGTGCCGTAGTTGACGGCGGCCGTTTTGGCCCCGTTTTCGGCCAGGTTGCCGATCATCTCCAGGAGCGGCCAGTGGCATTCCGCGAGGTTGCACGCCTCGGCCGGCCAATAGTTCATCTCCGCATTGATATTCAGCGTCCAGTTGCTGCTCCATGGCGGCCGGGTCATCGCGTTCCAGATGCCTTGCAGGTTGGCTGCCTGCGTGCCGGGCCGGGAGCTGGCGATCAGCAAATACCGGCCGTAATGGAACAACAGCTCGACCAGGCCCGGGTCGGAAGCGCCGTATTCCACGATTCGCCGCTCCGTGTCCATCCCATCCGCCGCCGGCGATTCGCCTAGCCGCAAGCTGACGCGGCCAAATAGGGCCCGATAATCCTCGATATGCCGGGCCCGAAGCTCCGAATAGCGGCCGGCCAATGCGCCGGCCAAGTCGGCCTCGGCGCGCGCCGCCGCCACGGCTGCCGGCAAAGGTCCCGGCCGCCCCGCGCCCGGAACCTGATCGAACCGGTCGAAGCTGGTGGCCGCGCTGAAGTACAACACCGCTTCCGTCGCATCCAGCACGCGAATTCCGGTGCCGTCGAGACTGACCCGGCCATCGGTTTCGGCAACCGCCAGCCGGCCTTCGAAAGCCATCGCCGGCGAGATGGCCGGGTCGCCGTACCGGATCGGGCGATCCGCGCTCACGTAGTTCGGCTCCACCCGTTCCGGCGCCGTCCCCCGCATTGCGAATGCGTCGTTTTCCACGACGGCGGTATGGCGGAGCGGGCTATCAAGCCGCGCGTGAAAGGCGAGCGCCCCCGCCCGGCTGCACGTCAGCCGCAAGGCGATCACCCGATCGGGGTGGGATGCGAAGATCTCCCGCGTATAGGTCACTTCCCCGACGGCGTATTCCGTCAGGTGGACGGCGTTCGCCAAGTCCAGCGTGCGCCGGTAGCTCCGGCAAGCCACCCCATGCTCAAACGTCAACTGCAAGTCGCCGAACGGCAAATAGGATTCCGTATAGGGTCCCAGCATTTGACGTCCCAGCCGGTCCGCCTCTTCGTATCGGCCTTCCCGAACGAGCTTCCGCACTTCGGGCAATACCTGCCGGGCGGATGGATTGTTCCAATCGCGCGGATAACCGGACCATAAGGTATCCTCGTTCAGACTGATCGTTTCCCGCTCCACCCCGCCGTAAACCATCGCGCCGAGGCGCCCGTTTCCGACCGGGAGCGCCTCGGTCCAGACCGTAGCCGGCCTGTCGTACTGCAGCTTCGTGTTTTGCTCCATCGTCCCTTCCTCCCCTGCCTGTTCTTATTTCTCGTTCCCCCGCGCTTCATCGCCGCAGAAGACGTTGTCCTCAATCACCGCACCCGGGCAAGCCTCCAGCCGGACGAGTCGCTCCGGGTCGAATCCGCCAGAGGACGCGGACCAAACTTCATTCCCGCGAAACACCAATTCCTTCGTGCTGCGCGCGGATAGCAGCAGGCCTCCTGGCTCCGGCTCGAAGCGATTGTTGACGATCGTTATCCCGCGGTGAACGGTCGTTTCCGGGAGCGCTTCCCGGTTCTCCGGCACGATCGCGATGACCGCTTGGGCATCGTCGCCGCACCCGATAAACCGGTTCCCCCCGATCTCCATGTCCCGGACCGCGCCCGACTCGTACCAGGAATTCGCATCGGCAGCGACCAGAATGGCGCTCATCCGCGTTCGTTCGAACACGTTGCCGCGGATCACGGTCCGCCCGCGTACGGAAGCCAACACCCCGCGTGTCGGAATGCGGGCGAAATGGTTGCCCGTGATTTCCACCTCCGGCGACCAGGTGACGTTCTCCACCACGTCCCGCGGCCCTATGTTCTCCGGCGCCGGGCGCTCCAGCGTAAGCATCAGCTCGCGGGGGCTTAACCGAAGAACCTCGCTTACCAAGCCGGTTCCCTGCGTCGCGAGTGAATCCGCCTCGACGAAGCCGACCTCGTCTCCAGCGCGAAAAGCCGGCAATCCGTAGGTTTGCGGATGCATAAACCGAACGACCACCTGGTTCGGCGCCGGACGGCCGACGATTCGCAGGTAAGTGCCGTGGACGTTGATCGCGTCGTCGTGCGCACCGGCAAACCGGCAATCCCGGATGGCGATCCGTCCCCGGCAACCCGACAGATGGATGAAATCGGCGAAGCCGGCAACCGTCCGGCCGCTGTCGGCGCGCGGCGACAAGTCCAGGCGCTCGAAGACGAGATTTTCGCTGAATTGCCCGACCATCCCGAGCCCATGCATAAAATGCACGCCGCAGCCGGAGAACGTGATGCCCGAGCTTTCGCTTACAAGGACTCCGACCTGATCGCGGATGCCGTCCCGCATCTGTATGATGCGGCCGGGGGCCAGCCCCTCAGGTAAGCCGTCGCCAAAATAAAACCTTAACCGTCCGGAGCCCGCTTCCTCCGTCCGCGTGGCCGCCTGCTCCAGCCAGTTGTCCACCCGCCAAGTCGTATTTTCGGTCGGATCGCAGAGCTGCATCGGCCCGGCTTGAAAGCGCCAGTCCTCGCCGATCCATTCCAGCCGGCCTTCCTTCACTTCATACTTCGAATCCGGATGCACCGCCGCCTCCATCCAGCCCCCCTCTTGCTCGCAACACTCCACCGTCATTTCCGTCACCGTCGGCACGGCGTAATCGAAGCGAAGGTCGAGGATGGCGATGTCTTCGCAGCCGTCGATCAACAGCATCGTCTGCTTGCCGTGAAACAGGAACAGGGCCCCGTTCCCCATGATGGTCAACCGTCGTCTCCCTTTCAGCAGCATACCGATCGTCTTCGTGACGTCGGATTGCTCCTCTTCGCTTGCCGTATTGGTCACATAATAAGGAGCCCGGATGGCCGACTGCGGGTAAAAATGATACCGCCCGAACGGCACATCCAGCACGACCGGGCCCTCCGCCCGCGCGGCCGCCTCCAGTGCCATCCGCAAGGCCGGCTGCGTATCCTCTTGCGTATCCGGCCGGGCCCCGTAATCGCTCAAAGAGATCACGGTTACCGATTTCTCTTCGCCAAAGGAAACTCTATCCCCTTTCCTTTCTTCCTGCTCCCAGCGCATCCGTATCCCCCCTAGTCCTCGTTACTCTCATCTTGTGCCGACTCCCCTTAGGAAGTCAACAGCTTTAAGATCCGCAGTCCCGTACCCTTGCTTCGCTCATCCTTCCGGCCCGTGTTGCGGCCCTTTACCTGAAGTTCCCCGTAATGCTCCAGCGCCGGGAACAGCACCGGCACCGGGCGGTAAGCCCCGATGCACCAGTCGTCGAATGGATTGACCGCCACATAGGGCGCTCCGTTAACCGAATATTCAAGGATCCCGGTGTCGGGACCGCAGAGCAGCAGCATGCCCGCGCCCCGGCCTTCAACCTGAAAGGTCAAGCTGGCGCCCGATGCTTCGGCGAATACATGCTCCGTGGAGTACCGCCAATTCATCAGCGGTTCGTTCGGCCGCAGCTTGCGGATCCGGAAGTGCTCCGAATAGTCGGCGGCTTCATAGATCAGCATGGCGGCATGCTCGTAATTTCCGGCGATCAGGGGCTCGCCGGGCAGCTTGCGGATCTGCCCAGAAGAAACCGACTTCCCGGCAAATAAGGCCGCATCCAGATACTCCCGCAGGAATTGGGCATACCGCGCATGCCCCTCATCGTTTGGGTGATAGCCGTCAGGGGCAAGATCCCCCCACTCCACTCTCCCTTCTTGGATCAACCCATACACGCCGGCGGCAAAATTTATGGAAGGAATGCCGTAATGCTCCGCCACTTCTTCATGAACGGCAATATTAAAGGGCCGCAAGGACGTCAGGTTCTTCTCCGCTCCCGTGTAGATAAAGCAAAGGTCCGTCGCCGGCGACAACCGCCGGCATTGGCGGACAATCCCCTCCATGCCGCGCAGCGACTCCTCCCGGTCTTCGCCGTCGTTGACGCTGAATTCCACAAACAGCAGGTCGACCTGCCCCTCCCGGAGCACATGCTCCCGCAAACGGTGCGCCCCCAGGGTCGAATCGGTGCCTCCCACGCCGGCGTTGATGCAGCGCAGCAGCCGTCCGTCCAGCCGCTTCCGCAAATATTTCTCGGTCAACGCACGCCAACTGGTCTCGTCCGCCGCCGAGGCACCTGCCCCTTCCGTAATGGAGCCTCCCAAAAAAGCGACCGTAACATCCCCGTCCCCGGCCCGCTTGGCGCAGACCCGAGGCAGCCCCATGCGGGGGACGATCCATGCGTGTCCAGGCGTCAATCCCGGCACGCCCGTGTCTGTATCGGGCATCTCCATCCGCTCCTCTCTATCCGTCGATATCCCATGAAAAACGGAACGCCGGCCCGACAGGCCGGCTTCCGTGATCCGCGCCGCCGGCTGCCCGAAGGCGTGGCGGCGCGAAAGTTCTATTATTTCGCCGATTGGTCGTAAGCCTCTTGCAGAATCTCCAGATAGCGGTCCAGCTTAAGATCCTTCAGACCTTGCACGTAAGCGTCCCAATCCTTGTTCAAATCCTTGTTGCCGGTGATGAATTGCAGCTGGCTTTGCTCGATGTAATTTTTCAGGTTCGTTTGCAGCATGCTGGCTTCATCGATTTCGCTCGGATCGATCCAAATTGACCAGATCGGGAAAATCTCCTTCGGTTCATGTCCCTGATACAGCAGCGTGGCGTTGTACAATCTGCGTTCATAACCGTCCGAAGCATAGATGTCTTCGCCCTGAACCCAAGTGTCGCGGTATTCCTTCGGCATGTAAAAATGGCCCATCCCGCTCCAGCCCGCGTTGCGCGGCGCTTCGCCTTCCTTCATCGGAATGGTCTTGACCATCGGCGTTACGCCTTCGCCCAGCGCCTTATCGCCTGGCTCCGGATCGGTCCAGTCGATGCCTTTCATCCCTGTGCCGGCATTGGTTTGCCCTTCCGGCGTGTACAGGTAGTCGATCGCTTTGATCAAGGCGATTTGGACCTCTTCGCTGGCTTTGTTCGTAATGACGAATTTCGCTCCAGAGGTAACGCCCCCGGCATCATGCGTGGTGAACGATACCCCGTTTGGCCCCGCCAAAGGAGCCAGCGGGTTGTAGTGCGCGGAACGGGTATTGCCCGGATCAATGTTCACGAAAATGGCTGGATGCATGCCCGCGCCGGCGCCAAGGATTTCCGCATCCGCGTTTTCGCCGATTTTCTTATAGGCTTCGGCGTTTTGCGTAAAGGCACCCGGGTCGATCAACCCTTCATCATACAACGATTTGATGTAGGCCAAGCCTTCCTTCCATTCCGGCTTGATCGCCGCGGAGACCACCTTGCCGTTTTCCATGTTCAAGTAATTGCGGTCGTCATCATAAACGAAGGCGTTCATCAAATACGGTACGATACGCACGCCGAAATCCTCCGTGGAACCGCTGAGCGGCACTTCGTCGGCCTTGCCGTTGCCGTTCGGATCTTTCGTTTTGAACGCTTGCAGCATCGCCTTGAATTCTTCCGTCGTTTTAGGCTCTTCCAGGTTCAGCTTCTTCAGCCATTCGGTGTTCACCCACATTTTGTTCGGGTAGGAACAGTGGAAGCATTCCGTATAGGCGCCCAACCCGTAGATGTTTCCGTCCGGAGCGGTATACAGCGCTTTCATTTCCGGCGATTCTTCCATCGCTTTTTTGATATTCGGTCCATATTTATCAATCAAATCATTCAGCGGGATCAATACCCCTTGCTGTCCGTATTTGAGCACGTCGGCTTGGGAGAACTCGTCGATGTAAGCCGTCAGCAAGTAGGCTTCCGGATAGTCGCCGCTCGCCAGCGAGATTTGGCGTTTCTCTTTCGCGCCGTCGGACGGGTTGATCTGCCAATTAAACTTGATGTTGAACTTCTCTTCCAAAAACTTCGTAAACTTGTTGTTCGGAATGTCGATCCCCGACTCCTGAACGGCGAAGACGCTGACTTCCACCGGCTTCGACGCTTCGGCGCCGCCGGACGAACCGTTGCCTGGGGCATTGTTCGAGCTCTCTGTATTTTTGCCCGAACAGCCGCTGATCACCAGCGTAATCGCCAGAACCAGCATGAACATGCTTAACAGGGTTTTTTTCAAATTTGATCGCTCCCTTTTTGATAGTGTCAATCGCTTCCTTTTCGCAACTCTCCTGGTGCCAATCGAGAGCATCACCTCCTTCTATAATGAAGTCAGAAACCTATAGGCGCAACCGCCATTTCCGGACCTTGCGGCCGATCAGCCTTTCACGGAACCGACCAGCATGCCCTGGACAAAATAGCGCTGCACGAACGGATAAATGATCAGCACCGGCAGCGTGGCGACCACAATCAGCGAGTATTTCAGCAGCTCGGCAAGCTGCTGCTTCTCGACGATGGCCATCGCATCCATGTTGCTGCCGCTGTTGTTCTGGATAATGATGCTTCGCAGGATGAGCTGCAGCGGGAACAGGTCTGCAGATTTCAAGTAAATCAACGCATCGAAATAGGCGTTCCACTGCCCGACCGCATACATCAGCACGAGAACGGCAATGATCGGTTTGGACAACGGCAGCACAACGCTCCAGATGAACCGCAGATCGCTGCAGCCGTCGATTTCGCTGGCCTCCAGCAGCTCCTCGGGAATCGAGGAGTGGAAAAACGAACGGGCGATGATGACCTGCCAAACCCAAATCGCATTCGGGATCAAGAGCGCCCAGCGCGTATCGATCAGATCCAGCCCTTTCACGACCATATAGGTCGGAATGAGCCCCCCGCTGAAGATCATCGTGAACGTGATGACCATCATCAGCGCGTTCCGTCCGAAGAACGCCCGGCGTGACAGCGGATAAGCGATCATAATGGTCAGCGTGACGCTGATCAGGGTCCCGGCCGTCGTATAAAAGATCGAGTTCAGGTAGCCGGTCATCACCTCGCCTCTGCGGAACAGCTCTTCAAAGCCTTTAAAGGACAACTCCACCGGCCATAACCAGACCCGGCCCGAAGTGACGGCCGCCGGACTGCTGATGGAGCTGCTGACGATATAGATTAACGGATAAAGCACGACGATGACGAGCAGGGTCAGGATGACGTAGATGACGCCGATAAAGATCCGGTCTCCCGCCGATTCTTTGATTCTTTTCTTGGGAATTGCTGTAGCTGCCATATCCTAACTCCTTTCCTACCAGATGCTGTTTTTCGTAAGCCGTTTGGCTAAACCGTTGACGGTCAGCAGCAAAACGAGATTGATGACGGAATTAAACAAACCGACGGCGGTCGCGAAGCTGTAGTTGGCGTTCAGCAAGCCGATCCGGTAAACGTAGGTCGCGATGATTTCGGAATTGACCAGGTTCAGCGGGTTTTGCAGCAGATACACCTTCTCAAAGCCCAGCGCCATGACGTTGCCGACGTTCAGGATCAAGATGATCACGATGGTCGGCACGATCCCGGGCAAGTCGACGTGGCGGATTTTCTGGAACCGCGAGGCCCCGTCCACCTTGGCCGCTTCATACAAGGTCGGGTCGACTCCCGCCAAAGCCGCCAGATAGATCACGGCATTATAACCCGCGGTTTGCCAAATGTCCGACCAGACGTAAATCGAACGGAACATGCCCGGTTCGCCCAGGAAGTTGACCGACTCCAGCCCGAAGTAATTGAGCGCGATATTGGCAAAGCCGAGCCGAGGCGCCAGAAACAGCATGATAATCGACACCATGACGACGGTCGAAATGAAATACGGCGCAAAGGAAACCAGCTGCACGAACTTCTTGAAGCGGCCGCCGCGAATTTCGTTGATCATCAGCGCCAGAAGAATCGGAATCGGGAATCCGGCCAGGATCAGGTAACCGCTGAGGATGACCGTGTTCTTCACCAACGTCCAGAACTGCGGGTTCTCGAAGAACAGTTGGAAATGCTTGAACCCCACCCATGGACTTCCCCAGATCCCCTTGATGACGTTGTAATCCTTGAACGCCAGCACCGCATTCAGCATCGGGTAATATTTGAAGACGAGAAAGAACAGGAGCGGAGGAATCACCAGCAAATGCAGCTGCCAGTGCTTCTTGATGTTTCGGCGCGCAACCCGCCAGTAACTGACCTTTCGTTTGGCGTCCGGCACGTAATCCGGCTTGAAAGCAAGTTGTTTTTCCAGAATAATTCCCCCTAAAAGTTTTGTAAGTGCCACCCCCTAAAGACAGCTTCAAACAAAACTTGCTTCGGAAGCATAGGCTTAGCAGATGGCCTGCGGTGTTATGGTAGCGTTTTCTTCTCGAGTCGATCATAGGGCATGTTTGGCGGCGTTGAACAGGTACACTTCCGTCTTTTGGCGTACAGATCTCCCGTTTTTCGGGGGTCATCCTTCAGGCCGGGAGCCATTATTCCGTAAAAGAAAACAGCGGCCGCGCCTACCTGGATCGGAAGGTTCGGCCGCTGCAATGGCGGATGCGATATCGACTCGTTTAAGTGAATGAAAGACAGGTCAATCCTGGCACGATTGCCGGTAAGCGCTCGGCGAAATCCCCGTTAACCGCTTGAACGCCCGACGGAACGAATGCGAGCTGTTGTAACCGACCCGGGCGGCAATTTCGTCGACGGTATAGCTGCTCTCCTTGAGCAGCACAGCGGCCTGATCCATCCGCACTTTGATCAGGTGGTCGGAATAGTTGACCCCGGTGACCTCCTTGAACAGCTGGGAAATGTATTTCTCCGGGCGTTCCACATGTTCCGCGACCCGGTATAACGTCAGGTCGGGATCGGCGTAGGCTTCGGCCGTATACTGATAAATCTGCTTGATCAGTTGGGCGTGCGAATCCTTCTTCTTGTTGGCGATAAAGCTGCACAATTCTTGAATGATCGCGTGGATATCCTGTTGGATCGTTTCGAGCGGCCCGGAAAATCCAATGTCGATGATTCGCTTCTTGACGCTCTCGAACAGCGGGGATTCCAGGAAGATTTTCTGGTCCAGCAGCTTGAGGAACGTGCCCTTCATTTCCCCGACCAGCTGGTGTTTCATCTCGACCGACAACTCGCGTTGTTCCAGATTTTGCGCGATGATCGAATCGATGATCTTCCGTGCCTCCTCCAGCTCCCCGGCACGGATCGTGCTGATCAGGCGATGCTCGGTATCGAGCGGATAATAATACGTCGTATTTTCGATTTGCGTATCATGGCTCCACAGGATGCCTTTTTTGTTCAAATAAACCGCATACTCCAGCGCCTGCTTCGCTTGGTCGAAGGATTGGCCCACCTCCGTGACGCTGGTAAACGGTTCGCCGAAGCCGGCTTGCATCGAGATTTTGTATTCGGCGAACATATGCTGGGCGAGCGTCTCCATCAGTTCCGAAATCCGCTCTTCCTCCGCCGGACCCGGGAGCCGGTCGGCCTCGGAGAAGAACAGCAGGACGATTTTGTCCGATCCCGAATCGGTCATCGGCACCGGGCCTGCCAGCTCTGTGACGGCTTGCTTCATGAGCAGTCTTGCGGCGTTCAGCTCGTTCAGTACCTCCACGGTATCCATACCGGCATAACCGTTGATTTGCAGAAGCCCCACGTAACCCTCGCCTTGCCGCAGCGAGATGTCGGCTTGGGCTGCCGCCGAGGCAATCTCGTCCCGCGTTTCGAACTCGCCGGCAATCAGCCGCCTCAGAAAGGCGTCGCGCACCAACGGAAGCTGGCGGTGGAGCTCCGACTCCAACAGTTTGTTTTTCGTGATCATGCCGGCGATATTCCCGCTCAGGAAGTCGAACTCGTTGCGCCCCGTATCTTCGTCCTTGCCGAACTGCTCCTTCATCACGCCGATCAATCGGTTGATCGGGAGACTGTTCCGGTAGGCCAGGAACAAGCCGACCAACACTCCGATCAACATGGCGCCGCCGGTAATCATCCACGAAGCCTGCTTGATCCGGTTTGGCTTCTCCATCAGCGTGCTCCGGGGAATGCCGGCTTGGTAGACCCAGCCGTTCTTCTCCGAGCGGGTGGTAATCACGAGATCGCTGCCATAGAATTGGCTCGTCTTATTCTCGTCAAACCCGGGATCGGCGTGGAGCTTGGCGATATCCGGCACCGCTTCGCCCTGGAGGAAGATCGTGTTGCCTTCCGCGTCGTAGATGTGAACCCAGCCGCCGCTTTGTTCCGTTAAGCCGGACAACAGCCCCGCAATCGTCTTCTGGTCGATCAGGACGACGACGATCGCCGGGGACGTATCGTTAAAGCTGTCCAGAGGCAGCGATTGCATGTACGTAATGACCGAAGTCTTCACGTCCCGCTCGCTGAACGGGGTCAGCGGCTTGATTTCGCTGCGGTGGGTTTTGCCCAGCACCTGCTGCTCCCACTCCTCCAATGTCAGGTTGTCGTAATGGAAATATTCGTAATAGTGCTCCGGCCGGAAAGAGGATCCGGAGGTCACGATCAAATTATAATTAGCCAGGTAAATATAATAATTCCGCAAAAAATCGTTCGTTTGCCCAAACGTCAGCACGTTGCGCATCGCCTTCCAGATGCCGTACACGTCCCTTTCGGTGCCGCGGTCGTTCATCAGGGCGTTAATCTCCTGGCTGATCGCCAGCTGCCGGGTCATGCCCTCCACTTCCGCCATCCGGTGCTCGAGCAGCTCCTGGCTTTTCTCCAGCTGGATGACGCTGTTCTCGATCGAGATCGACTCCGTGACGGAGATGGACGTCCGGTAGGAGATGTACCCGCCGATGCAGGGGATGAGCAAGATGGCGACGTAAGAAATCAGAAAGTTGCGGAAAACCCGGGAATGCCGAAGCATGGGATGACCCCCCATCTTTATTGGTAGCGCTATCATTTCAGGCCGAGCCGCCCGCCTTTTCGGTTTCATCATTATATCTAGTTCCGTTTTATTCTGTCTAGCGGCATCAAGCGCCCCATCAGTAAAAGCATATCGAGGTTTGCTCCGCTTGGATAGGTACTCCTGGGTAGCGGAGCGTACATTTTTCCCGGCTTGTCCCCGAAAAAACCACACAACGGCGCGGGTTTGCGGAAACGTTAGGCAAGCGGAAGAACTGTTCAGAGGGACAAGTGCCGATGTTGAGAGAACGGCGTACAAGCGTGCGGTGAGCATAGCGGTAAAAAATGGCTTTATTTCTCCTCGTAAGACCGGTTCCACAAAAATAAGGCCCCAAAAGGGCCTTATTTACAGGAAACCTGGGCAAAACAAGCTAAAATGGGGCTCCCGCGAATCGATAGCGGAAAAAAGTTTCCTTATTATTTCGAAAACGGCCCTCCCAGTTGAAATAAGGCCCTAAAATACCGCTATCGTAAGAAAGAACCGCAAGGCCTTCCGAACACCGGGACTGGGACGACGGATGCCTGTGCGATGGTGCCGCATCAAGACACCGGTGCTTGCAGCGACGGTGCCCATCGGCACGCCGGATGCCTGCCGCAACGGCGCCGGACTGCGGCGCCAGATCCCTACGGTAACGGCACCACCCTATCCCGCCTCCCGCGGTACCTACAGCGGCATCGCCTTCCCGTCGATGCCGATCATGACCGCGCCGGTATCCGCCTCCAGCTTGCCCTCGGCCAAGTCGAGGATCGACCGCGCGGAATCCAGCGGGTCGCCCGGCGCCTGATTGCCGCCCATCGGGGTGCGCATCCAGCCCGGATGCATAGCGTACACCCCGAACCCTTGCGGCATCAACTCCTTGCGCAGTTGGGCGGTGAAATAGTTGAGCGCTGCCTTGGACAACGCATACGGGTAATCGCCACCGTAAGCGCCGGCCAAACAGCCCGCTTCCGAAGACACGTTCAAGATCAGCGGCCGGTTACCGGCCTTCAGCAGCGGCAGGAAATGTTTCACCATTTTCATGGGGCCGTACAGATTGGTGCGAAAGGTGTTCTCCACGGCGGCGAACTCCAATCGCTCGATCGGCTGCTCCCGTGCCAGCAATATGCCCGCATTGTTGATCAGCGCGTCAACGGCGCCCCATCTCGCAGCCATTGCTTCCTTCGCTTTGGCGACCGAATCCTCTTCATCCACATCAAGCTCCAGCAGTGTCAGCTTCCCCGGCGCTCCCTCCTGGAGTTCTTCCAATGCTTCCACGTTCGTCTCCAGCGAGCGAATGCTCGCGGCTACCTCATGGCCGCGCCGCAGCGCTTCCCCAACGATCTCCCGACCCAGTCCTTTTCCCGCTCCCGTTACGATCAGTCTCATCATCCAACCTTGCCTCCTTGGATTGATATGAATCCGTTTACATTTCTCGAACCAGCGACGTCTACTTGTCGTTCTCCAGCAGCTCGATCCACAGCTTCAGGTCACGCGTGGCGTCCATATAGGCGTAACGCCCGCCGGTGTATTCCCCTTTTTGCGCTAGCGGCATGCCTCTTCCTTCGAGCAGCTGGATCTTCTCCTTCATCCCGTCGATCACAAAGGCGATATGGTGCATGCCTTCCCCTTTCTCCTCCAGGAAGTCCCGCCAAGTGCTTGGATGCTCATCCGGTTCAATGAGTTCCAACTGCAGCTGGCCGCAATCAAAAAACGCCAATTTGGCGCGAGCCGGGGACGGCGCTCCCCGATATTCCGTCTTCGCCACCTCTACCGCGTCTGTCCAAAACCAAGCCGGCTTTTCCACGCCCAGGAAATCCGCGTAGGCTTGCGAGACGGCTTCGATATCCCGGACGACGATCCCGATTTGCGTAATCACTTTGGTGCCCAAAGGTTGTTTGTCCATGTGTGATCGCTCCTCTTTTCTTCATAAATGTCGTTGGATGAGGCCATGGCCCTATGCATCCCCATCTTAGCATATTCGAGTGTATTCCGGTACAAGCCGATCGTGTCAAAACGGGTACAAGAACCTACCGCACAAATGCCCATATCCGCGAATATAATGCAGCAAGAACAAAGGAGGAATGGATTCGAATGCCCAATATGTATACGCCTTATGGCGGCGTGCCAAGCCAAGTTAGCCCCATGAGCCAGGAGCCGATGGGGTACGATCACAAGAAACAGATGATGGAAATGTGTAAAAAGTACCACCACCATCTGATGCAAATGGAAGGGACCGACGGCAAGATGTATGAAGGCATCATCGACGGAATGGATGACGACCACGTCTACTTGCTCATTCCGGTCGGGGACATGGAAGAAAGGGGATTGGGTTTCCCCTATGGCGGTTACCCCTATGGCGGGGGCTTTGGTTATGGCTACGGTTATCCGCGCCGCTTCCGCCGCTTCATCCGCCGGCCCTACCCGTTTTTCTTCTTTAGAAGATTTTTCTTTCCGTTTTTCTTCTAAAACGCATGCAAAAGGCCTCCCGTTATTGGCGGGAGGCCTTGTTTTGCCGTCTTTGGCCGGACTTCGACCGGGAGGCGGCATTGTCCTTTCTCTGGCCTAACGACTTGGCCCGGATCCAGGTGATCGGCGATAACAACAGCGCCATAACGGCGATAAAGGCGAGGAACTCCCAGGGATAACGGGTCATGGCCTCATATCCCCAAGGCCACAAGATGGCGGCTTGCACTTAAGCGTACCTCCTTTTCGCGAGAAGCCTCCGGACCAACGAAACGAGAAACAACAGAACCGGAAGGACGATAAATAAGGGGAGCCAGATGAAATTTGGCAGCGTTTTGAAGGCCACGGTCGTATGCTCAGGCATATTTTTCGCCATCGTCATGCCGACGAAAAACGTGACCGCCGCAAAGAGAACCATCAGCCATTTCGGATTGCGAATTCGGATCAATTGCTTGACCGCAATGACCGACATGTACATATGCAACGATATTTTGAAAAAGGTCGAAAGAAACAGGTAAATCACGAACATGACGTCCAGATTCTCAATGAATTCCGCCAGACTTACCTGCTTCAGCGTTTGGATTAATGGAAAATACTCCCTGACAAATATTTTCTCACCCAACACAATGATCGCCAGCACATCGAATAACGTAATCACGATACCGGCATTCAGTGTAGCCGCCAGATTAATCCCCATCAACCTTTTCGGCGAAGCCAGCAAGGTCCAAATCATGGCGAGCTCGATCGATTCTCCGAAGCTTTGCGTGATGCCGAGCGGCCACACCGCCTTCCATACCCTCCCCCAGCCCTCTCCCAAGACCGGCTGCAAGTAAGAAAAATGGTGCATTCCCGAGCTTAACAGGAGGAGGATCTCGATTGAAAAAAGTGCCGCCAGCACGGGGAAAATCATCCCTCCCAAGCGGCAAATCACCTCGATCCCGCTGAACAAGAAATAAAGGATCAGAAGCAGGAAGCTGCCGACGAGGATCCAGGCCGGTGTTCCGGGGAGAATGGTCGAAGGCAGCAGGAACTTCAAGTCCGCCACTCCGCGCCCCGCATCATAGATCCACACCAACGGATAAAGCCATGCCAGGGGAGTGCCGAGCCACCGGCCGAATTCGCAAGTAAACCATTCAACCAGGGTTTGTCCCGGGTGCATTTTCTGCAATAGCGTATACATCCCAATGAGCACCGATCCCAGGCCGGAGCTGAGCAAAGCGGCGATCCAGGCATCCCGGCCCGCGCTCGCTCCAAAGGCGAAGATTAGAGTCGTCCCCAATTGGAACATGGACGTAATCGCAAACAATTGGTAAGCAGAAATCTTCACCATCGGCCCTTTCCTTTCAGCGTATCCTTATTTGACTCCGTCCCTGTAAGTCTTGTTGCTTAAGCCGGTTCCTTCAACTTTAACCTTTGCAGTGACTTGCACCGGTAGGTATGGAAACCTGTCGTCCCATTGTTTCTTCAATTCATGATTCCATACCTTCGGATACTTCCGATAGAAGGCATCGCCAAACCCAAATATGTCGGCCCGCAACTCCTTTTGCACCTTGTCCAGCACCTCGCCGATGCGGTTCAAGGCATCGGTCTCCATCATCTTCTCCACCTTCTCGACCGTTTGCGGATCGCTTAAATCCAGTCGGCTGCTATTCTCGAAAATTTCCACATGCGATTCGATCCGTAGCCTAAGGGACGGTTCATCCCCGCCTATGTTCGGAATCATCTTGGTGTTGCACACATTCAACTGGGCGCTGATTTTGCCGCCCCCTTCGGTTTCGGGGATCGCAATCGTGATGACACCGCCCGATTTGACCTCGTTTTTGATCCAAAGCAATCCTCGTGTTTCTTCATCATCCAGCCAGCCCACCAACTTATCTTCCTTAAAAACCGCCGTGCCGAGCATGGCGATGGTCGTCTTCTCGTCAGGCAGTTTGAGGTTCTGCCCGGTTTCCTCGCTGTTCCCTCGCGCATCTCCGGAGATGATTTCCACCTGTCCCGCCGCAGGTTCTATCCCATCGTCCATCAACGCATTCATAAAGTCCTTGGCGTGAACCGCAAGCACAGACCCGTTGGTCAATTCCTCCCGAAACTGGTGGCCGGCCAAGCTTTCGATCTTGGGCTTGTACGACAAAACATCCGCCGCTCTCCCTTTCGTCACGAGGATGTAGCTTGCAAGCTGCGGCTGCCGATATCGTTCGAAAAAGTCCATTACGGGCAAAATTCCGCTTTGCGCCATCTCTTCTCCGAAGACGATGATCCGATTATGGGTGAAATAAATTTCCCGGGGGATTTTCTGCTGAATTTTCCGGTAAGCTTCCATGATGGTTACCCCCGTCTCGGACATCGTTCTAGCCGCATCGGAAACCAGCTTGGTGTTGGTGCCTCCGCCTGATATGGCCGGTCCCAGCAGACGGGAAATCGGCACTTGCAAACTTACGATATACTGGTCTTTCTGTTTATCGATGCCTACCGCGGTCACTACCACGATATCGTTAATCTCGTTTCGGCTCCAGCATCCCGACAGGAGAAGGGAAGCCGCGCAACTGGCCAGAAATACGCGCAACCATCTAGGGAAACCGCCCATCGAATCATCTCCGTTTATCGCTATTTCTCATTCTCGTGAGGTTTCGTTTCGCGGTTTCCGGCGGACGAGTCTTCATGGAAGACCACGGGGCCCGCACCAGCGTATCTTTCAAAGCGCTGAGATGAACCGGCGCGACTGGAGCCATGAAGGGGACGCCGAAAGAACGAAGCCGCGCCAGATGAATTAATATCGCCAGAAGCCCCAGCAAGATACCGTATAAACCCAGCGTCGAAGCCAGGAACATCAAGGGAAACCGCAACAGCCGGATCGAGATCGCTTGATTATAGGAGGGAAGCACGAACGAGGAAATCCCGGTAAAAGATACGATGATCACGAGCGGCGCACCGACGATGCCCGCTTGAACGGCGGCTTGCCCGATAACCAGGGCGCCAACGATGCTGACGGCCTGTCCGACGGTTTTGGGCAGCCGTACCCCGGCTTCCCTTAAGCCTTCAAAGGTGACCTCCATCAGCAAAGCTTCGACCACTGCGGGAAACGGAACAGTATCCCGCGCAGACGCAATGCTAAGAAACAGGCTTAGCGGAATCATTTCTTGATGGAAGGTCGTTAACGCAATATAAATCGAAGGCAAGGTCAAAGCGCAAAACGCCAAAAAGTACCTCAGCCAGCGAAGACACGTGGAAAAGAGATATCTCTGGTAATAGTCTTCTGTGGCTTGCAGAAATCCGAGAAAAGTCATCGGCATCACAAGGGCAAACGGCGTGTTGTTGATGAGAAGGGCTGCTTTCCCTTCCAGGAGGCAAGCTGCTACCCGATCCGGACGCTCCGTATTTAAGATCTGCGGAAATATGGAACGATGATTGTCCTCGATCAGCTCCTCGATATATCCGCTTTCGAGGATGCCGTCGATGTCGATACGTTTTAACCGGCTCCGAATTTCCTCGATGACGGCCGGATCGGCAATTCCGTCCAAATAGGCTAGGATGACTTGGGTTCTCGACAATCTGCCGATCTTCATCGATTCCATCTTCAGTTGCGACGTTTGCAATCGTTTGCGAATTAGCACCGTATTCGTGGTCAGCGATTCAGTGAAACCGTCCCGCGCGCCGCGAATGACGGCCTCCGTAGCGGGCTCCTCCACCGAACGCTTATCCCACTGCACCGCACTAATGGAGAGGGCCTGCTTCATTCCATCTACCAAAAGCACGGTGCTTCCCGATAAAATATCGTCGACCAATTCGTAAACCTGCTGAGGGGTCGTGATCTGGCCTACGGATAGAACCCGATTCTTTAAGAACGCCGCCAGTTCTTCCGGCGGGCTATCCGGTTGCCCCGAAGACATTTCGATTAACGGCTTGACGACATGGGCGTTAATCAAGTCCTGATTGGTGAGTCCATTCACAAACACGAGGACCCCATGCAAGCGAGCCCCGATCTCCAGGTAGCGGAATTGGATGTCCGCGGACCGATCCAAGATGCCTTTCAAGGTTCGGATATCCTGTTGCAGGGATCCGGTTAGCGCCTCATTCTCGATTGGGATAGTTCCGGACATCGCGATTCCTCTCCTCAAGTGCAGTTTGGTCGGCTTTATCCTGCCACAAAATGGGGATGGATATGCTCTCCCCTCCGTTTTGACCCTAGCGGTACACGGTGTTTCCGATCCGGGCATACACGCCCCTCAGACTGCGGATATGCTCGTAATTGGGATAAATGATCGTATCAAGCAGATAGGCCGATTTCCGGCTGCCGGGTTTTCTTCGCCGATTCAGCGCCTCGATGATTCCGGAAGAAGAACGAATCCCGATGCCATGGCCATAGAAACGGTCCTCCCCCAGCATAATCACGTTCTCGCCTTGCCATTCCGGGGTTTCGGGATGATGGTCCGGATTCTTGAAGTAGAGGATATCTCCGGGATACGAACCCAGCCGCAGGCTGCCTTGACGAAAACCCAGATCGCTGTCATACTGCCAATCGTACAGAAGCAGATTGGTGAAATACGTATTAAACGCCCGGCTGCCGATTTGATCCAGCACGGCTTTATACATCACGATCATCATCGCCATCGAGCATTCGAAGCCGTAAAGCGGACCGTTCCGGTAGATGTCCAGGATGGCGTCCGCCGGCGCAGCTCCGGCTCTCAGCCGGAACCCTCCTTCCTCCGTGCGGTTCCAGTACATCTCATTGCATCGGAATTTGCGGTAGACGGCAAACTGGGCACCGCTCTCATTGAGCGCCAGGGCCGAATCCACGATCGAGTTCCGCAGACTCAGTTCAAACAGCAATTCATCTAAAGAACCGTACCGATAGGGCACCGGGCTTCTTTCTTGAGCCTGCACGATTTCCCGTTGAAGCGCAGGCAGCATGATTTGGGATAATTGCCTTTTATCTTTTGGCGGCAGAAGGATCAAACCTGTTCCCCTCCTTGTCAATATTCGGGTGAATCTAGGTTAGTGTACGTGAGGATGCCCGGTTTGGTGCCCGCCCGTATCGAATCTGCCTTTTCCAGCAATGCTAGACGAAGTGCGTTATAGCCTGACACGGCCACTTAGATCCCATATTCAAGGGGGTGACGCGAACGATGAACAACCGTCAGAAAGACATTTTACATATGCTGCTTACCGAAACCCGGCCTCACTTGGTGATCCGGGATATCGCCCTGCACTTCGACTGCTCGGAGAAAACCATACGCAACGATTTGGATGAAATCGACCGGTATTTGACCCAGGTGTCGAACGCCCGGCTGGTCCGCAAGCCCGGATTCGGGGTCACGCTGGACATTGCCGCGTCGGACAAGGCCGAAGTCGCCGCGCAACTGCTCCGGTCCGTCAAGAATAAAGAACAGGAGACCGAGGAGGAACGGCTCATCGCCGTTGCATATCAACTGCTGATGGAGACGAAGCCGGTAACGATCCAAGAGCTGGCCGACAAGCACTATACCAGTAAAACCGTCATCAAAAAAGATTTGGACACCTTGCGGGAATGGCTCGACAAACGCGACCTGACCGTCGTTTCCAAGCAAAAAGTCGGTGTCCTCATCGAGGGGAAAGAGCGGGACAGGCGGGCAGCGTTGTCCAAGCTGTCCCAACTCACCGGCGAAGCAGGCCAGGCATTCATCAAGGATCGGTTTGCCGCCCATGAGCTCGATATCGTTACCCGGGAGCTCAAGCAGCTTGAACTTGATGCACAGCTTGCTTTTACGGATGAAGCGTTCGACAACCTTCTGATCCATACGCTCCTGATGATTCGGCGGACGAAGCTGAAGCAGCCGATCACCTTCTCCGAGCAGGAGAAAACCTTTGTCCGCAAGAAACAGGAGTTCCGCTGGACCGGAGCCTTCATCCGTAAACTGGAGCGCCTGTTTGCGGTACACTTTCCGGAGGACGAGGCCGCTTATCTGACCGCCCATATTCTGGGTGGGAAAATCCGCTCCCAGGCGAGGATCGAAACGGCGGAACCCGGGGCAAAACCGCACGCGGCGGAAACGGCCGAAGCCCGGGGTTTGGCAGAGACGCTCGTTCGGAAGATGTCGGCCTTGACCTGGGTGGATTTTGGCAAAGACGAGGTTTTGATGGAAGGGCTGCGCATTCATTTATATTCCACCTTGAATCGGTTAAGCTATGGACTCACGGTATCTAACCCGATGCTGCAGGATATCAAGAAAATGTACCCGTACATGTTCGATATGGTGATTTATGCGACAAGGGAGTTAAGCGCAGGGTATCCCTTCGCCATCCCCGAGGAGGAAGCGGCATATTTGACGCTGCATTTTCAGGCCGCGATGGAGCGGCTTAGCCAACCGGCCGAGGATCGGAAGCGAATTGTGACGGTTTGCCATATGGGGGTAGGCATGTCGCAGATTTTGCGCACCAAGCTGGAGCGGAAATTCCCTGAGCTGGATGTCTTGGATTCCGTTCGAAAAGCCGACCTCCCGGGGTATTTGGCGCACCATTCGGTTGACTTTATCATATCAACGATTCCGCTAGAGCAGGTGAACCCCCCTTCCATCACGGTGTCCCCGCTGCTGGAGGCCGGCGAAATGCAGAAGATCGCCGACTTCATCGGCAAGCTGGATCAAGAGTCCGGTCATGCCGAACACGCCGGTTCGATTCTAGGCTTGTACGCCCAGCCCTCGCTCGTCTTCCCGCGCCTTTCCATCGGCCATCGCTTCGAGCTGATCGAGCTGCTGGCGAACCAATTAGCGGATCAGGGGTTCGTCGAGCGGGATTACGCGCATCAGGCTTTGCTGCGGGAACGGCTCTCGTCCACGACCATCGGCGGCGGTATCGCGATCCCCCATGGCGATCCGAAGCTGATTCGGACATCACGGATTGCCGTCGCCACCCTGCAAGAGCCGCTGGAATGGCAGGAAGAGAAGGTGTCCCTTGTGTTTATGTTAGCGCTTGTCCCGCAGGAGCAAGAAATGATGAAAAAACTGTTCCAGCGCCTGTCTCTGCTAAGCGAACAGCCTTCGACGGTCGAGCGGTTAGTACGGGCGAAAACTCCCGAGGAACTCCTCGGCAGCTTATAGTGCATGTTTTTCAAACACCTCTTACAGGGATATAATCCGGTTTTTCCGGAACTTGCGGTAATATAAAGTTCTTTTCCTCCGTTCTTTATACGATAAGATGGGTGATGTAAACGATTACGATCTTAGATTACGGGAGGAAACATCCATGAAATTATTGGCGATTACCTCATGTCCCAACGGGATTGCCCATACGTACATGGCGGCGGAAAACCTGCAAAAAGCCGCCGACAAGCTAGGCATAGACATGAAGGTCGAGACACAGGGCTCGATCGGGGTGGAAAACCAGTTTACCGATGAAGATATCCGCCAAGCGGACGGCATTATCATTGCCGCCGATAAATCAGTGGACAAAAGCCGGTTCGTCGGCAAGAAATTGATTGCCGTCGGCGTACAGGAAGGCATTCGTAATCCCGAAGCACTGATTAAACGGATGATTCGCGGAGAAGCGCCGGTATTCCAAGGACAAGGCGGCGGTGAAGGCACGCCGGCCAAGCAGACCGGCGCCAAGCAACAAAATGCTTTTTATCGCCACCTGATGAGCGGCGTCTCGTATATGATTCCGTTTATCGTCGTTGGCGGTCTCCTGATCGCCATCGCTCTCTCGATCGGCGGCGTACCGACACCGGGCGGCCTGCAAATTCCCGAAGACTCGTTCTGGAAAACGATCGAGAAGCTTGGGGCCGCATCCTTTACGTTTATGGTACCGGTGTTAGCCGGGTTCATCGCGTTCAGTATCGCCGACCGGCCGGGTCTGGCTCCCGGGATCATCGGCGGTTATATCGCCGCCAATGGCAGCTTCTACGGCAGTGAAGCCGGCGCCGGGTTCATCGGCGGGATTATTGCCGGCTTCCTGGCCGGTTACGTCGCGCTGTGGATCAAGAAGTGGAAGGTTCCGAAGGCGATCAATCCGATCATGCCGATCATCATCATCCCGGTCCTATCTTCGTTAATTGTCGGTTTGGCCTTCATTTATTTGCTCGGCGGCCCGATCGCTCAAGTGTTCGAATCGCTGACGAGCTGGCTTGCCAGCATGCAAGGAGCCAGCTCGATTCTGCTGGCATTGATTCTGGGCGCCATGATCTCCTTCGACATGGGCGGTCCGGTCAACAAGGTGGCGTTCATGTTCGGCTCCGCGATGATCGCGGAAGGCAACTATCAAATCATGGGTCCGATCGCCGTGGCGATCTGTATTCCGCCGATCGGGCTGGGTCTGGCAACATTCTTATTCAAACGCAAGTTCCATGATGCAGAACGGGAATCGGGCAAAGCCGCCTTCACCATGGGCTTGTTCGGGATTACCGAGGGCGCGATTCCATTCGCTTCGCAAGACCCGCTGCGCGTGATTCCGAGCATCATGGTCGGCTCAATGGCCGGTTCCGTGATCGCCATGCTGGGCGGCGTCGGCGACCGTGTCGCTCATGGCGGTCCCATCGTTGCCGTGCTTGGCGCCGTTGACAATATCCTCATGTTCTTCGTGGCCGTCATCGTTGGCTCCATTGTTACCGCCTTGATGATCAAACTGCTGAAGAAAGACCAGGCCGAACCTCAGCTCGCTGGGGCAAGCGCTGCGGAGGAGGCGGCTCCGGCCGTAGAAGCGCCGCGTTCAAGCTCCGACCGCCCGGTGAGCACGCCGGCTGCCGAAGCTCAACGTCCGGTTAGCAAACTGACCGATATCATCAGTCTGGATCTGATCGAACCTTCCCTTTCCGCCTCGACGCGGGACGGAATCATCGACGAAATGATCGATAAACTGAACGCCGAAGGCGTGCTGACCTCCACGGCCGAGTTCAAGCAGGCGATTCTGAAGCGCGAACAGGAAAGCTCTACCGGCATCGGCATGAACGTCGCCGTGCCGCATGGCAAATCGGCGGCCGTGCTGAAGCCCCGGGTCGTATTCGGAATGAAGCCGGAAGGCGTTGATTGGAGTAGCGCGGACGGTTCGCCCGCGAAGCTGATCTTCATGATCGCCGTCCCCGCCGAGAATAAAGGCAACGAGCATTTGAAGATCCTGCAAATGCTGTCCCGCAAGCTGATGGATGACGGATTCCGCGAGCAATTGCTGCAGGTGAATTCCAAACAGGAAGCCTACCAAATGCTAGATCAAATCCATTAAAACAAAGACAAGGTCCCCCGAGCCGTCGTGACGGCTTCGGGGGACCTTGCTGCATCGAGGGGGAAACCCCTTAATGGATTTTAAATTTGCTGATCAGTTCCAACAGATCCTCGGACATCTTCGCCAGCGCCACGGCGGAGCTGGTCATCTCCTCCATCGTGGCAAGCTGTTCTTGCGCCGAAGCCGATACGCCGTGAGTGCCTTCCGCGGTTCGATTCGTGATCTCAGCAATTGAACCAAAGGTATCGACAAGCGCATTCGTTTCGGAGGACATCCCTTGAGAGGCTTCCGTCACCTCTTGAATTTCCGCCGTCACTCCGCGAATGGCGGTTTCGATCGCGTCGAAGGCTTCTCCTGCAGCCTTCACCGAGTGAATACCCGATAAAACCGCCTGTTCGCCAAGTTCCACCTTTTTCACGCTCTGCAAGGTTTCCTGGCGAATCGTCTGGATCACCCCGGCAATTTGCCGGCCTGACACCGCGGTCTGCTCTGCAAGCTTCTTCACTTCTAAGGCAACCACCGCAAAGCCCTTGCCCGCTTCGCCGGCTCTAGCCGCCTCAATGGAAGCATTCAAGGAAAGCAAGTTCGTCTGGTTCGCGATCTCTGTAATAAAGCTGATGATCGACCCGATTTCATTGGACAGGGCCCCCAAAGTTTGCACGGAATCTGCCACTTGGTTGACGTGCTCTTGAATGGAGGACATTTGATTCATGGCGATTTTGACCGCGTCGTTTCCTTCCATAACGACCCGGGAGGCATGAAGGGCCGAACCGGTAACGTTCCTGGCGCTTTCTGCAATTTGCACCGCCTCGCTGTCCATTCGTTGAACCATGTCCACGCTGCCGGCGATTCGGTTTACCTGAATCTCGCTGCCTTGCGCCAATTCTTCCGTAATGGAAGCAATATGATTCGTGGCCTGACTCGTCTGTTCTGCACCGGCCGTCAATTGCTCGGAAGATGCAGCCACCTGCTCGGCATGGAACCCGATCTCCTCGATCAGTTTCCTCAGGTTGCTATGCATGATCTTGAAAGCCTCGGCCAAGGCACCTAACTCGTCCTTCTGTTTCAACTGCAAATCAATGTCCGTCAAATCGCCGGCAGCGATTTGCGCCGCTGCCGCCTTCAATTGGATGATCGGTTTGGAAATATTGGAGCTAATGAAGTAAGCCGCCGCTCCGCTAAGAACTAGCGCCAAGACCGCGATGATGCTCATCGACGTTTGCGCCGAGGCGACGTCCTTCTTCGCGTTGACCGTCTCCGCATCCGCTAAGGCTTGCTCCGTATCCACCAGCCGCTCTGCCACTTCCACGAACTTATCAAGCACCTCGCCTTGATCCGTCGCCGTTGCCACCAAGGTTTTCTCGTCGCCTTTAATTCTGGCATCAATCATTTTGTCCGAAATACTGAGGAACTGCTCCTGCAGCAAATCCAAGCCGTATAGTACCTGACGCTTGTCCCGATCAGCGATCAGCGCAAGCAGCTCGTCATGCAGTTTCATGAATTCGGACTGCAGATGGTTGAACTTGTCCAGCTCTTTCTGGTCTCCTGTAATCATAAAATCAGACACGCTGGCATGCTCTGCTTCAATCAAGATGTTCAGTTGCTTGATCAAACCAATGGATTGAATCTGGTGCTCTAGCAACTTGGAGTAAGTCCGATTCACCGCCGTCAGATTGGCAAGCCCAATCATGCCCAGGATCAGCAGCATCGCCAATACGACGCCAAATCCGGTGTACAGCTTTTTTCGGATGCTGTTCAATTTGAATCGCTTCATTTCCCGGTGCCCCCCTGACCCAAAGTATTGTCCGCGTCCTGCCTGAACTTACTTGCGGCTTGTTCTGGAGTCAAGCTGCCTGCAATCAGGTTATTGATCGTCAACTGCAGCATGTTATTGACGACCCCGGATTTGCTTGGAGCGGGCGGATCAATGGGCGTCGAGTGTTCCGACACGTAGTCCATATACGTATATTGTTCTTTTGCTTGAGCATCAGCCTTATCTTGAAGACGGGCCGAAATGGATGCCGGAAGCGGAACTCCGCGTTCCCCGAGAAGGATGTCATTCGCCTCGGTGCTGTTCAGGAAGTAATCGAGGAACTTCACGGCCTCTTCCCGATGCTTCGAATAGGAGGATACCGTCAAAAACTGCGACGGCTTAATGAAATTCCCTTCTTGTCCGCCGGGTACAGAGGGCAGGTTAATCATCTTGATCGTTCGCCCGGCGAGTTTTCCCAAATTGACAATCTGGTTGCTGGGCATCGGGAAAAAGGCTGTGTCCCCGGACGCCAGCCGGTTCGTATCTCCTATGGTCGCTTGCGCGATGTCGACTTTCGGATTCAGCAGCCCCTCCTCGATCCACGTTTGGATCAGCCGTAAGTATTCGACCATATTCGCATCCGTGAAGCCTAGGGCCGTCCCCTCCGAATTATACAGTGACTCCCCTTTGGATCTTAACCAATAGGAGAAATCAAACATATTATCAAGCGGATAGAAGCCTTCCTTGTTGACCTTTTCTTTAAACTGCTTCAGGACGTTGTAGAATTCGTCTACCGTATACTCCTCCGGCAGCGGAGTGATGCCGTAATCCTCGAACATAGCCGGGTCATATGCCATGGATAAGGCATTAATCCCGAGCGGGATCGCGTACTGCTGGCCCTCCGATTGACCTGGCGGCAAATATGCGGGAGGGATGTCGGACAAGTTCAAGAGACCTGATTCCACGTAAGGCGTTAGCGGTTCTACCAGATCCCGGTTAATGTAGTTGAACACGAAGCTGTAATCCATCTGGATCAAATCCGGCTCCGCTTGGTCCGCCGTTTCCATCGCCAAATAGCGTGCCAGTGTCGGATTGTCCGGATAATCCTCCGTTTCAATCGTTACGTTCGGATGCTTCTGCTCATAAAGGTCAATCACCTTTAAGGTCATATCCTTGCGTACCGGACCGCCCCACCAAATAAACTTTAAGGTGATCCGATCCCCTTGTGCATTGGCCCCGGAGCCATCCTTCCGATCGCCGCCCCCGCACCCGGCCAGTCCAACCAGAATGGCACAAGCCAAGAGCAAGCTTGTCAATCGTTTAACATTCCTTTTCAACTGTTACCCAACCTCCTGATGATAACTCTAAGATGCAAATCTATAATATTTATCGGCCCGAACATAAGACTCAATTAGACAAAAATCGTCAAAATGTGACATAAATCCTACATATCAAAAAACCACTCCCTAAAGTGGGAGCGGTTCGAGATTCAATCACGAATTACACCTGTTGGATTTGAATCAGGTTTGTCGTTCCTGCTTGACCCAGCGGCAATCCGGCCGAGAAAACCACGGTATCGCCTTCCTTGACGTAACCGGATCGGCGGGCGCTGTCGATCGCCGATGCCAGCATTTCGTCCGTCGTCGTAACCGGGCCGCCCAAATAAGGGAATACCCCGGACAACAGGATTAACTTGGTCAACACATGCGGGTGATGGGCGATCGCCAGAATCGGCGCTTTCGGCCGATATTTCGAGACCATTCTGGCCGTAAACCCGCTCTCCGTTGACGTGATGATCACTTTGGCGTTTAGCTCCAGGGAAGCGCTGACCGCTCCTTGGCTGATCACCTCCGTGATATTGGTGCCATGGAGCATTCTTCTCCGGTGGAATGCCTCTCCGTAATCGATCATGGATTCGGCTTTGCGCGCGACGGCGGCCATGGTCCGCACGGCCTCGACCGGATATTTCCCGGCCGCCGATTCTCCGGACAACATCACGACATCCGCCCCTTGCATCACGGCGTTATACACGTCGCTAACCTCGGCCCGCGTCGGACGCGGATTGACCTGCATCGACTCCAGCATATGCGTGGCAACGATAACCGGTTTGCCGGCCAGGTTGCACTTGTCGATCATTTCCTTCTGAAGCATCGGCACTTCCTCAACCGGAATTTCCACCCCCAGATCGCCGCGCGCGACCATGATGCCGTCCGAGGCTTCGATGATATCCTCCAGATCGTCCACGCCTTCTTCGTTTTCGATCTTGGAGATGATCTGGACATGCCCTCCGTTGTTCTCCTGCAAGATTCGCCGAACCTCACGGATATCGTCGCCTTTGCGGACAAACGATACGGCGATCATCTCCACCCCGTTCTCCAGGCCGAAATGGAGATGCCGGATATCGCGCTCGGTCACGCCAGGCAGCGTCGTATGGATTCCGGGCAAATTGACGCCTTTGTTCGGCTTCAGCTTCCCGCCGTTGACGATGCGGCAGCGAACTTCGGCACCCTCGGCTGACATTACGCGCAGCTCAATCAATCCATCGTCGATCAGGATCCGGTCATTCGCCTTCACCACCTGGGGCATTTCGGGATAGTTGACAGAGATCTTTGCGGCGTCCCCGGCTAGCGGCTCCGTCGTAAGGACAATCTCCTCCCCGGCAATCAGTTCGCAGGAAGCTTCCCGCAATTTGCCGATTCGTACCTCCGGCCCTTTGATGTCCATCATGATGGGCACAAAGGTATGCAGTTCTTGCGCGGCTTGCCGCACCCGCTGAATGCGGGCTACATGCTCCTCGAGCTCGCCATGGGCCATATTCAGCCGGCCGACCGTCATCCCGGCTTGAATCATTTCCTTCAGTACGGAAACCGAATCGCAGGCCGGGCCTAACGTACAGATGATTTTTGTCCGAAGCACCTTGGTACCTCCCTTAGTCTTGTTTAGGTTAGTATGCGTCAAGTTGCCAAAAAAACCAGTTCATATTTTTTATATTCCTACACTGGAATATTGCTGATTCAATAAGGTATACTTTAAGCAAGGAAGTGAGAACGATGAACACCGCAACTTTGAGCGCCCTTGCCGAGCCCCATCGCCTGGAGATGGTCGAATTGCTGCGATACGGCCCCCTGACCGTGGGCGAAATCGCGGACCGTCTCCAAGTCCGGCAGCCGCAGGTATCGAAGCATCTGAAGGTGTTGAACGAAGCCCGCATCGTCGAGGTTCAACCCGTCGCGAATCGCCGGATTTACCGGCTTCGGCCGGAGCCCCTGCAGGAGCTGGACGAGTGGATCGCTTCGTTCCGCAGCTTGTGGGAAGCCCGCTTCGACCGGCTTGACGAATACTTGCAGGAATTGCAAAACCCGGATAAGCCCCCTCGGGGCGACAAGAAAAAAACACCGTAAGAAACGACAGAAGCCG
>NZ_JALPRK010000059.1 GCF_023195895.1 Paenibacillus mellifer | reverse complement strand
TATAAAGCCCCCTAATCACTTTGGACACTTTCAGGCTAAACAATATACAATAAATATAGCTGGAGGTAGTCCGTATGAGAGTTCAGCACAGCAAGTTCGACGAATTAAGAATACAGGTCGTCGAGGAAGCACTGGACCGGGGGAATGTGGCTTTAACTGCTCGTAAACATGGAATCTCCCCCTATTCCTTGTACAAGTGGGTGAAACAATATAGGGATGAGGTGGAGATAAACGTGGGTAAGAAAAAGGACATAAAGCATCTTAATGATCCACAGACAGCTCAAGAGTGGGAGCAGAAATATGAACAGGCAGCGAAACTCCTTGGCGAGAAAGAACTGGAGATCGCGATACTTCGAGATCTTGTAAAAAAAA
>NZ_JALPRK010000058.1 GCF_023195895.1 Paenibacillus mellifer | reverse complement strand
TGTGGCAGATGGATATTAAATATGGTTATATCGCCGGCCTGGAACGTTACTTTTATACCGCAAGTATTATCGATGTATACGACCGAAATGTAGTTGGACAATACCGCGGTAAGGAGTCCAAGACGAAGGATCTGCTTACCACACTACACAAAGCCCTCTTAAAAAGAGGTGTGTACAACCAAGAAACACCGCTGGTTGTTCGTACCGACAATGGCCCGCAATTCAAGAGCCACAAGTTTAGAGAGTTTTTCGAGAACAACAAAGAGTTATTGATCCATGAGAGAACACCGAACCGAACTCCAAACAAAAATGCGTACATTGAGTCATTTCACAGTATCTTGGAGCGTGAGTGTTTCAAGCGGCACGTCTTTATGAGTTTTGAAGAAGC
>NZ_JALPRK010000057.1 GCF_023195895.1 Paenibacillus mellifer | reverse complement strand
TATCCAGTTTTCAAGGATCAAGTTGCTTCGCCGTTTTACCGGCGGAAGACTATCTTATCACTTCAAGGTTTACCGTTCAACCGGTAAGTCTTGGAAGGATAAGCTTGAGAGTTGAACTCTCAAAACTGACCAACGAGTGAGTTAAAAGCTTTGCGAAGCAAAGCTGCTTCGAAAGCATATGCTTTGCTAACCTGAGTTAGCGATTTGAATGTCTTCGTTACAGAAGACGATTCTCCATAGAAAGGAGGTGATCCAGCCGCACCTTCCGATACGGCTACCTTGTTACGACTTCACCCCAATCATCTACCCCACCTTCGGCGGCTGGCTCCCAAACCGGGGTCCCCGAAAAGTACTCGGAATACGCTTCGCAGCATAATCTTCACTTTTTGGGGTAGCTCA
>NZ_JALPRK010000056.1 GCF_023195895.1 Paenibacillus mellifer | reverse complement strand
TGGAGGAGCCCCCGGCGTGGACCGTGTAACGGTAGCGGAGCTACAGGCTTACCTGAAAACACACTGGGAAACGGTGAAAAACGAACTCCTAACGGGAACGTACAGACCGATGCCCGTCAGACGGGTGGAAATCCCCAAACCCGCAGGCGGCGTACGGCTGCTCGGTATCCCGACCGTGGTGGATCGCTTCCTCCAACAAGCTCTTCTGCAAGTGATGAACCCGATTTTCGATGCCCACTTCTCTTGGTACAGCTACGGCTTTAGACCGGGAAAGAGAGCACACGATGCCGTGAAGCAAGCCCAGCGATATATCCAAAGCGGCCTGCGATGGGTCGTAGATATAGATTTGGAAAAGTTCTTTGACCGGGTGAACCACGACATTCTCATGGCAAGAGTGGCAAGGAGAGTGACAGACAAGCGAGTCCTGAAGCTGATA
>NZ_JALPRK010000055.1 GCF_023195895.1 Paenibacillus mellifer | reverse complement strand
GATCCGGGGGTGTCCGAATGGGGAAACCCGGCTGGGTTAATATCCAGTCACTCGTATCTGAATTCATAGGATACGAAGAGGCAGACCAGGGGAACTGAAACATCTAAGTACCCTGAGGAAGAGAAAACAAAAGTGATTCCGTCAGTAGCGGCGAGCGAACGCGGAACAGCCTAAACCAAGGAGCTTGCTCCTTGGGGTTGTGGGACGTCTCACATGGAGTTACAAAGGTTCAGATTAGACGAAGAGGTCTGGAAAGGCCCGCCAAAGAAGGTAAAAGCCCTGTAATCGAAAGTGTGAACCCTCCGAGACGGATCCCGAGTAGTGCGGGGCACGTGAAACCCCGTATGAATCTGCCAGGACCATCTGGTAAGGCTAAATACTCCCTAGTGACCGATAGTGAAGCAGTACCGTGAGGGAAAGGTGAAAAGCACCCCGGAAGGGGAGTGAAATAGAACCTGAAACCGTGTGCTTACAAGAAGTCAGAGCCC
>NZ_JALPRK010000054.1 GCF_023195895.1 Paenibacillus mellifer | reverse complement strand
CCCGATTCACTTTCAGTTTCAACTTTCCTTCCACAAATCGTATGACCGATTCCATCACTCGTTCACCCGCCCGTCTACTCGCTACAAAGATGTTGCAGTCGTCCGCATATCGCACAAACCGCAATCCCCTCTTTGTCAGTTCTGTGTCCAGATCATCGAGTAAGATGTTCGCCAGAAGCGGACTGAGCGGACCGCCTTGCGGGGTTCCCTCGTCCGTCTTCTGGAAGATGCCACCTTCCATCATTCCGGCTTCCAAGTAGGCCCGAATCAGCTTCAAGACTCGCTTGTCTGTCACTCTTCTTGCCACTCTTGCCATGAGGATGTCGTGATTCACCCGGTCAAAGAACTTTTCCAAATCCATATCTACGACCCATCGCAGGCCGCTTTGGATATATCGCTGGGCTTGCTTCACGGCATCGTGTGCTCTCTTTCCCGGTCGAAAGCCGTAGCTATACCAAGAGAAGTGGGCATCGAAAATCGGGTTCATCACTTGC
>NZ_JALPRK010000053.1 GCF_023195895.1 Paenibacillus mellifer | reverse complement strand
GAAAAAAAAAAAAAAAGCGAAGTCACTTCGTAACCGCAACCGAGAGGTTGCGCTGAACCCGCAGGAGTCAGCAGAGGCCATAGTACGCAAGTACGGGACGCCGGAAAGCGGAAGGGCTGAACCGAAAGGAGAGAGGGAACCGATGCGTTCGCGTGAAGAGCAACGACAGCCGAATATCCCGCAAGGGAGCTTGCGGCAAAGAGAAGCGGTGAAGCCGCCAGGGTATGCCGGAGCGCCGAGTTCTTCACCGGCACAAGTCGATCCTTCCTCTCGCAAAGACCAGAACGACTTGTTGGAGCGAATGCTCGAAGGAGAGAACCTTCGGCTCGCCTATAAGCGAGTGGTACAGAACGGAGGAGCCCCCGGTGTGGACCGAGTAACAGTAGCGGAGCTACAAGCTTACCTGAATACACACTGGGAAACGGTGAAAGACGAACTCCTAACGGGAACGTACAGACCGATGCCCGTCAGACGGGTGGAAATCCCCAAACCCG
>NZ_JALPRK010000051.1 GCF_023195895.1 Paenibacillus mellifer | reverse complement strand
AAGATGATCATCCGAAAAACAAAATCGTACATAACCAAAGGAGTGGGTATCATGTTTAACAATATCCTTAGAACAAATAAAGTGGCAATGTGGCTCTTGACCGTCATCCGCGTGTATCTCGGCTATCAATGGATCGAAGCCGGCTATCATAAACTGACCGGCGGCTTCGATGCCGCGGGCTTCCTGACCGGAGCGATCGCGAACAGCACCGGCGAACACCCCGCCGTGCAAGGCTGGTGGGCGACCTTCTTACAACACTTCGCCCTGCCAAACGTCGACCTCTTCAATGTCTTGGTGCCTTACGGTGAATTCCTGGTCGGCATCGGTCTCATCCTTGGTACCTTCACCACCTTCGCCGCACTGATGGGCTTCGTGATGAACGCCGCGTTCCTCTTCTCGGGTACGGTAAGCACCAACGCGCAAATGTTGATTCTTGAAGTCCTGGTCCTCGTCGCTGCGGCCAACGCCGGCAAAATCGGCCTCGACTACTACGTACTTCCTTACCTACGCAAGCTGTTTCATAAGAATAACGATACCGGAACGCAAACCCCGACACCTAAACAACCGCTGAACGTAAAACGCACGGCGTAACGGCAGAGTGATCGAGTAGGAGGGGGTGACTAACCCCCGTCCTCTCACACCACCGTACATGCGGGTCCGCAT
>NZ_JALPRK010000050.1 GCF_023195895.1 Paenibacillus mellifer | reverse complement strand
AATCGGCCCAACTGCGTTTTTACTTTCTCCAAGTGTGGCTTCAAGGTTCGCGTGTCTGTCGGGCGTTGGTGAAGGCTGTATCCGACAATAAATTGGTTCTCGGTTCCGATTTGTACGTTGTATCCCGGCTTGAGTTGACCGTTTCGCATATGGTCTTCTTTCATCCGCATGAAGGTGGCATCCGGGTCCGTTTTGCTGTAGCTATTTCGCTCCCCGAGAATTTCAAGCTGCTGCTCGTATTTTTGCAGGCGGGGAAGGAGGTCTGTCCTCAGGATGCGAACCGCTTTTTTTAGCGGTTTGTCTTTGGGCGCTTGCTGCAACTTCTCCTCCAACTGTTGAACTGCCTTCTCCAGCTTCTCGCTAGTCAGGGAGGGTGCTCCGCCAAGCTCGGCAAGATCTTGGCCAGCCTGTTCCTTCTCTTCCTTTTTTTCAGTCTCTTCGATGGTAGCAAATAACGTCCGTACTTTCTCTTGTAGCCTCGCCTTTTGTTTAACCACCGCTTTCCCCCAAACAAAGGTATATCGATTGGCATTGGCTTCAATTTTGGTGCCGTCGACAAAATAGTGCTCGAGTTTAACGTATCCCTCTTCCACAAGCAGTTCGAGAACAGCCGTAAAAACCGATTCGAGAATGTCCTTCATTCGCTCGGAACGAAAGCGATTGATGGTGCGGAAGTCGGGACGCTGCCGGCCAGCGATCCACATGAACATGATATTTTCTCGTACAGCTTTGGCAATGAGGCGTGAGGAGTAGATCCGTTGAGTGTAGGCATAAATGAGGACTTTAGTAAGCATCTTGGGGTGGTAGCTGTCCCGTCCTCCACCAGGGTAAGCGGAGGCGAAGATATTGTCGCTGAGTCTATTCACTGCCGCATTCACCACACGTACGGCATGATTTTGTGGGATGTCTTCTTCTAAATCCATTGGCAGGCAAAGTTGATCCATGGTATATTGAATGTACAAAAGAAACCTCTCCTTTTCGAATGGTTGCTCGTCACTTCCATTTTACCAAGGATTGGTTTCTTTTTGTTTAACAAAATGAAAAATGAGGGCGTCCCTCAGTCACCTACGATGACTTTTGGGACAGCCCCTTT
>NZ_JALPRK010000005.1 GCF_023195895.1 Paenibacillus mellifer | reverse complement strand
GGTGTTTGACTTGCTCATTTAAAACAAACTGACGAGATTTAAAATCTCATTTATTACTCACTCGTTGTTCAGTTTTCAAAGATCAAACCATTCATTTTGTCGCTTATTTTTGTTTCAGCAGCGACCTTTATAATATATCACATTCGCCTCTTTTGAGTCAAGAAGTTTTTTTGAAGCCTTTCGACTTATGCCGTTTTGAACTTCAGAACTTCTCTGCCTTTTTAGGGGCGAGATATAATTTATCACAGATCCAATAGAGGCGTCAACCTGTTTGTCCCAGGTATAATATGGAAACAGGAAACCCTCGTGAGTTAAACGCGATAACGCAGTTCCCGGCTATCGCCGGCGCCTTCCTTTTGAGCCTTGGTAATCTCTTGCGCCAAGGAACGGGTTACTAACTTGCGCAGCAACAAAGGAAGCTCGTCCTTAACATGCTCCAGCTCCGGCACCTGCGCCAATTCCTGAATGCCCCATGCTTCCTTGCGACTGCCTAATATCTTTAAGAGTAAAGCGCAGCAATCCGCCATCTTACTGGCCAACGTAAACTCACATGCCAGCAAAACAAGCTGAATCCGTTGCTCCAACGTTTCGGAATTTTCCGTCAGTTCATCGAACAGCTTATAAACAACGGAATTCAAGGGGCGAACCTGCTCCCACACACTGCTTTCCGGCAGGATCCCTTGTTCGATTAGCTCGAGGCGGGCATAATGCTTAAGCGCCTGCAGCACGCAATAATAGGCATCCAGTAAATCCTTCTCAGCGGTATAACGTTTGGCTTCCCCGTATACTTTGAGGAACTTGGAGAATTCCTTTAGCTTTCGCCGTTCCTTCATCGGTTCTCCAAATTCATTAATATAAGATCGGAATGCCATCAACTTCCCCTCAATGTCCCAAATGATCTCTCCGTGCAAAAAGTATTTAACGGAATCCCTCTGATCCCCGATCAATATCCCTTGTTCAATCTCGCGACTGCCGACATGCAGTAATTGATAAGCCGAATCACCGCTCATGCCGTGTTCGATGCGCCGTTCCGTCTCCTCCAAGCCATGGTGTACAACCATTATGAGAAACTCGAAATCATGCAGCAGCGAATCGTGGGAACCGGCTTGATCCAGGCGATACCCGACCGCTCCAATGGCCCCATGCCCAGCTTTCTCCTCGTCCAAGATCGAAAAAATGGTTGTTTCCACGGATACCCTCCCAGCTTGGCGTATTCCTGCCGATTCGTTATAATATAGTTCTACGCCTAGTCTAAGTTTCCTTCTTGTTTTTTGGAGCACTTGGAAAAAGTCGGGGGATTCTCCCCTATGAATAGCTGAAGAATCGAGGTGGCCCAATGTTCTTTAAGTCGAGCAAAATTAATGAATTTCGTTTATGGGGCTTGCTGCTGACCATGTTTGGAATGGGCCTGATGGTCCTGGGTACCGCCGGGATCGTGTTCTGGGGGCAATCGGGAAAAGTGGTCGCCGCCATCGGACTGGCCATCGGCTTAATCGCGATGCTGGCGAGCTTGGCCATCTATTTTTGGGCGGGCATGCTGTCCACCTCTGCGGTGCAGCTGGAATGTCCGGAATGCCACAAACTGACCAAAATGCTAGGCAAAACGGATCGTTGCATGTTCTGCAAAACCATCTTGACCCTGGACCCGGCGCAGGCGACGATTACCGCCGACCAATTGGAACAACAGCAATCTGCTGATGTTCCAACCCAAGGTTAAACCCGATCACCCCGCCCTCATCGGATCCCAAATGAGAAAAAGCGGACCCTGCTCAAGAAGCAGCGGTCCGCTTTGTTTTTCTATTTCTCAATTTGCTGCAGCGTTTCCCATGCATGATCGGAAGCAAAGCTGCGAGTCCAGGTAGCAATGCCGGCCAGCTTCAACGACTTAGCCAATTCCACGCGACGTTGCAACGATTCCGCATCCTCTAACCAGATCCGGTGCAATCCCTCTTTGTCTTCGTATTCCACATAATTCTGACCGGTCTCTTCGGAGAAGCGCGGCTTCAATTTCTTCTCCGCAATGATTTGCTGGGCTTTATCCATCCCAATAGCTTTGGAATCAACTTCGGTTTTGCCATCCTTCTCGGTTTCCGTCCAAATCCGCGTGTAGAGCGGAATGCCCAGGATCAGCTTGCTTGGCGGCACGCCGTCCTCTTCCAGAATTCGGGTCACCGACGAACGCACCCATGGCAGCGAAGCGACGGAGCCAGCTACCGGACTGGCCGCCCAATGCTCGTCGTAAGCCATCACAACGAGGTAATCCACTACTTCGCCCAAGGCCCGGCGGTCCAAAAACGCCGACCACATCTCGCTGTTCGACTTCGGAGTCACGTCGATCGACACGATTAATCCCTGCTCCTCGGCCAACGGGCGAAGCTCGCGCATGAATTGGGTCAGATTCTCTCCATCTTTGGTATAGACATTTTCATAATCGATGTTAATACCGTCCAAGTCGTAAATCTTTGCGTAATGAAGCATTTGCAATATGGTCGTCAGACGATTCTCGAAACTGGACAATGCCTTGGAGGTCAAATCCGGCTCAAAACTGTTGCTGAACAATCCCCAGACCTGCATCCCTTGGCCATGAGCCCATTTCACATAAGCGCTGTCCGCCTTACTCCGCACATTGCCGGCGCCGTCCACCAGCGAAAACCAAGTGGGGCTGACGACGTTAACCCCCGGCAGATTACCGATCGACGACGGTTTCGGCGCCACCTGGTACACCGCCTCCCAAGTCATGTTGACCGTTTTGGACTGCCATTTCTGTTTGGCTGCGGACAACTCCTGTTTCAACTCGGGGACGAAACGTTTCTCCCCTGTTACCACGTTCTTCTGTCGAACGTATCCGGTATACCCGTTGTCCAGCTGAACATAATACCATTCATCATCCGGAGCCTGTAAGATCCGCAATGCGGTATCCGCCTTCATATCAGCCAGGATAGGCTCATGAATGCTTGGACCGGTGCGAAGCGGAACAGTGCTGTCCTTCTTGCCGGAGCCGGTGTTTACTGCAGCCAGCATGAGACTCTCTCCGGCCCGGTATAACAGCACGGCGCCGGTGGAAGCATCCTCCTGCACCTCGGCTCCGTATAACTCCTGAAGCAGATGGGCCGGAAGATAGAGGACGCCGTCTTTTTCCTCAGGAGCAAATCGCAACTCCATTGGTTTATTGTTAATTTTGGCGATTTTCTCGTCTGCTTTGAGCAAGACTAATTTCCGAGGCGTCGTCAAAATGACCGATTTCGTGTCTTCCTCATAACGGATCGTTGGCTCAATCACCTGTTGAATGATCGGAAGCGGCAGCTTTAGGCTATCGCCCGATCCAATCCCGGTACCATCCAGCCATTGCCCGCCGGAAAATATCGGCTTCTCCGCACGGCCCAACCATTCAGGGTCGACATGCTCACGATTTGGCAGCCATACCGATTGAGCCCAATACAATCCTGCTATAATTAGGATAAGTCCGAAAAACCACTTGGTTTTGCCCCCGCCGCGCCTTTTCTTGCGATATGTGTCTCTTCTGCTTTTCAAGGACAACCCTCCGTATCTAAATCTCTGTCTACTAATAATAACTTATGAAGTGTGCCGAAAGTTACCGTAAAAATAAAAACGTGAAGAATTCCCGAAGGAATTCCGCACGTTTTCTCATTCTCGCAGGATGATTACGCTTAATGTTGGACGTGGCACTCGCTGCATACCCCATGCAACTCCAGCCGATGTCCGTGAATTTCAAAGCCGGTTGCCTCTGCTGCTTTCCGCTCCACGTCCTCCAGGGACGGGTACATGAAGTCTTCGATCTTTCCACATTTCTCACAAATCACATGATAATGATTGGACACGTCGGCATCAAACCGGCTCGAATTGTCCCCATATGTCAACTCCCGGACCATGCCGGCTTCAATTAGCATTTTCAAATTATTGTATACCGTAGCTACGCTCATGTTCGGGAAGCGAGGCTCCAAGGACCGGTAAATCTCGTCCGCGGTCGGATGGCTCATCGATTCCATCAGATACGTAAGTATGGCGTGACGCTGCGGCGTAATGCGGACACCATTGTTCTTCAGTTGGTCCAGGGCATGTTGTACGCGCGTTGTCATCTCGTCCACCGCCTTCTAAATGCTCATTCCTAATTAATAGTTATGCTAAAATAGCTCACGTGATTATTGTACGTTTAGGTCAAAACTTTTGTCAACGCAAGATCAACAGCAAGGGGCTGGGGCATCGCCTGATTTTTCCGGTGTTCAGCTTTTATTCACATATAGATCGCTGTTCCCGTCAATCTTGAGCTTGTAATCGCCACTTCCGATCATGCCATGAATTTCCTTGTCCTCCACCGCAAACGGCAGCTCGGTATAAATATCGCCATACCCGCTGGAACCCTTCAATTCGTAATTCCCATCCTCCGGAAGCTCCAGTCTAAGCTCGCCGACCGCGCTGTACACATCCCAATCGCCGCCGATCAGACGGGAGCTTATATAGATCTTGCCGTTTAGCGATTCCGCCTGCAGTCCCAGTGGAACGCCATCCACCCGGATATTTCCATTTTTCGTACGCGTTTGAATCCCGTCTTGAGCTTCGGTCAGTGTGATATCACCTACGAGGGTAGACAAAGAAGCCTTCCCCGTAATCCCCCGACCTTTGATGTTACCGCCTTGCGTATCAACTTGAGCCTCGCCGAAGATCCGGTACAACTCCACGTCCCCGTTTAGTGTCTTAGCTGAAACATCGCCAATCACATCCCATAGCCGTAAATCCCCATTCCCGGTTTGCAGCTTCACCTGCTTCATAGTCTGAACCCCGGTCAGGGTGATCCCGCCGCTTGAAGTGGTGATGTCCAGATCCAGAAACCGGTTCTCCGGTACGATCAAGGTCACATTCACGCGTGGATGACGCCTCCCCGTCTCTCCGTACGCCTTATCCTTGACAGATAAGCCCAGCGTCTTGCCCTCCTTGGCTTCAACGGACGTCACGGCCGCAATTCTACGGGCATCCTCCGTACCGAGCTGGTCAATCCAAACCGTATAGCGGACGATGATATGATCGATCTCCGCCTTACGGACCTCGATATCCCCATTCATTCCATCAACAACAATCCGTTCAGTGTCCAGATCGATGGGAATGTCCAGTTGAGGTTTTTCGACGCGGTAGCCCTCCTCCGCACTGTATTCCGCCCCCGCCGCCGTCAAATCCAGACTGACCCGGTTCCATACATGCATATATTGATCCTGCTGCGTAATGGCAAACACGGAGAAAGCCATAAACATGGATAACAATAGACCTTTGACGTCCACATGCGGCCGGCGTCTGGCTTGCGTTTTTTTCATAGGGTTCCAAGCTAATATTAAAATATGCTCAACACCCCATAAAACGAACACCAATGGCCACCATTGGATGAGCAACCGCAGCTCGTCCCGCCCCGTGATCGCATCACGAAGGAGAATTACCGCGACAGCCAACAGCAACACGGCAGCAGTAAAACGTCCTGATCGCAAGACCATGCGTTTTGATTCTCGAAAGACTAGCAGAAGCCCCGCCAATGCTAACGCAAACGAGACCAGGTAAGCCCCGGCATATTGCACTAGCAGTTGAAGCCAAAAGGGCTTCAGCCGAAACATAAACAAGATGGCTCCGCCGCCGATCAGCAGCGCTCCGGCTCCGATGCCCTGTTTGATATTTCTACCGGACGGCGTGTCCGCTAAGGGGGCTGAGCTGATCTCGACTTCTTTTCGCAAACGGGCATTATGGGCATCCGTAGATTGAAGAACATCATAAATGCTAAAGAAGTACGCTGCAGGAATCAGCAAGCCCAGCCAGATTAGCAGCGGTACGTTGATGGCCGTACGAACCGAAGAGAAATAAATCAACGCCGAAGCATCGATCAATACGAAATACATGAAGCAAAGGCCGCGTAAATAAAGGCGCAAATACAAATGCCCCAAACCCGGTAGCAGGGCGGATAGCAGGCAGGCTACCCGCTTGCGTTTGCGTCGTCGGGGCGGATACCCTTTGGTTCGCACCTGTGTTGACGGTTCGCCTAATGGCAGCATATCCGGCGTCATCTTCCCACCCCTTTCTATCGTTAGGTTTCATCTGCGCGGATATCCCATTCACTTCATCATAACCGATATAAACTTCATCTGTAACGTGGAATGAACTGGACCTGACGGACACCTTCGCTTCTACATAGAAAAAGCACGCCCTCAAACCCGGAAACCGCGGTTCGAAGGCGTGCAGGATCACCTAGACAGGTCCAGTCGAAAGATCGTCAGTTCAACGCCTGCGGCGGAGCCCACTTGTTTGACTGGTCGAAAGCCGAACTTACTATATAACGCAACCGCTGGAGCGTTAAGCGTACTGGCCGTAACCGTAAATCCTTGTTGATCAGAGTGATTCGCAAGAATGTACTTCAGCAGCTTAGTTCCGATTCCTTGGCGCAAATGGTCAGGGTGAACCATCAAGCGGGTGATCTCGAGCATTCCGTCCGTGTCGCCCCGAACCGCAACAGCACCCAGCAACTCTCCATCCTCTGACAGTGCACCGATAAATAGATCGCTGCTCGTGCGGATGGAATCAAACGTATCCGGCAGGGGCGGCGTCTCCGTCAGCCCTACGGCCTTAGCCTCCAGCCGGTAAGCTGCATGCTGCAAACCCCACAGCTGTTCTACGAGATCGGCGTCCCTCAGCGACAACGGCTTGATCACACGCTCTTCCCCCTCGAAATGGCCTTCGGCTTATCTTCAGCCTGCCTTATGAGCAGCAGATGTCCTCGGTGCCTTAACCTTTCAATACATCCACCAGCAGCTTGTTGACCAACCCCGGGTTGGCTTTCCCTTTACTTTGCTTCATCACTTGACCAACAAGGAAGCCAATCGCTTTCTCTTTGCCGGCTTTGTAATCTTCGACGGAAGCAGGGTTGTTCGCCACGACTTCTTGGACAATCGCCAAAATCGCGCCTTCGTCGCTGATTTGCACCAGCCCTTGCTCCTCAACGATTTGCTGCGGCAGCTTACCGCTTTGCAGCATCTCCTTGAACACGGTTTTGGCAATCTTGGAGCTAATCGTACCTTTCTCCAGCAGGCCGATCATTTCGCCGAGGCCTTGACCCGTCAGCTTCACATCAGACAACTCCAGGGAGTTGCTGTTCAAGTAGCCCAGCAGATCGCCCATGATCCAGTTCGATACCGCTTTAGCGTCTTTCGTATACGCAAGGCTGCTCTCGAACAGATCTGCCAACGCTTTGGACGACGTAATGACGCCGGCATCGTACTCCGGCAAGCCGTATTCCGATGTATAGCGGGCCTTGCGGGCATCCGGGAGCTCCGGAATCGACGCGCGGATCCGGTCTTTCCACGCCTGGTCGATATGCAGGGTAACTAGATCAGGATCCGGGAAGTAGCGATAATCATGCGCTTCTTCCTTGCCGCGCATCGAGAACGTCTTGCCTTGGGTTTCGTCCCAGCGCCGCGTCTCCTGCACAACCTCTCCGCCCTCGTCGAGGATCTCGGCCTGACGGAACTGCTCATACTCCAATCCGCGAACCACGCCGCGGAAGGAGTTCATGTTCTTGAGCTCGGCCCGCGTCCCGAGCTCCTTCTGCCCGTGCGGCCGCAAACTGATGTTGGCGTCGCAGCGCATCGAGCCTTCCTCCATTTTCACGTCGGAAACGTCGCAATACAACATGATCGCCCGCAGCTTCTCCAGGTACGCCCGCGCTTCTTCCGGTGAGGAGATATCCGGCTCAGATACGATTTCCACGAGCGGGGTGCCGACGCGGTTAAAATCCACCAACGAAGCATAGCCGCCATCCACGTGCGTCAGTTTCCCGGCGTCTTCTTCCAGATGCAAGCGGGTAATCCCAATCCGCTTCGTTTTCCCGTCCACTTCAATATCGATGTATCCATTCAAGCCAATCGGCTGATCGTATTGGGAAATTTGATACGCCTTCGGCGAATCAGGGTAAAAATAATTCTTTCGGTCGAATTTACTCACGTCGCCGATTTCGCAATTCAGCGCCATCGCCGCTTTCATCGCGTAGTCGACAGCCTGGCGATTCAGCACCGGTAATACGCCGGGATGTCCCAGGCAAACCGGGCAGGTATGCGTGTTGGGTGGAGCGCCGAACTCGGTGGAGCAGCCGCAGAAAATTTTCGTTTTCGTGTGCAGCTCCACGTGCACCTCCAACCCGACCACCGTTTCATATTTGGATGTTGACATGACCTATCCTCCTGCAAAACATTGATATGGAACCTACAAGGCGGGACGTTGTTTGTGATGATCCGTTGACGCTTCAAAAGCGTGAGCTACGCGCAAAATCGTGTTTTCATCGAACGGTTTGCCGATAATTTGCAATCCAACCGGAAGGCCTTTGGCAAATCCGCACGGCACGCTGACGGCGGGTACCCCAGCCAAGCTCACCGGAATCGTCAATATATCGTTTAAATACATCGTGAGCGGATCGTCAACCTGCGAACCGAGCGGGAACGCGGTGGTTGGCGCCGTTGGCCCGATAATCACGTCATAGTTGGCAAAGGTCTGATCGAAATCCTGTTTGATCAGCGTTCTGACCTTTTGCGCCTTCAAATAGTAGGCATCGTAATACCCCGAGCTGAGCGCGTAAGTACCAAGCATGATCCGGCGTTTCACTTCCGGGCCAAATCCCTGGCTGCGCGAATCGTAATACAGGTCCAGCAGGCTGCCGGCATGATCGGCGCGAACGCCGTAACGAACGCCGTCGAAACGCGACAGGTTGGACGACGCCTCCGAAGACGCCAGCAAATAATAGGCGGCCACGGCGTATTCCGTATGCGGCAGCGACACTTCCTCCCATACCGCGCCTAGGCCTTCTAGCACGCGCAATGCCTCCATCACAGAAGCTTTGACCTGAGGGTCAACGCCATCCAGATATTCCTTCGGCACGGCGATACGCAATCCGGCAATGTCACCGGTGAGGGCACTCAAATAATCCGGAACGTCCACGTTGGCCGAGGTGGAATCCTTCGGATCGTGGCCGGCGATCGCCTGCAGGACGTAGGCAGCGTCCTCAACATTCTTCGTAATCGGCCCAATCTGGTCAAGCGAGGAGGCAAACGCCACTAGCCCGAAGCGCGATACCCGGCCGTAGGTCGGCTTCAAACCGACCACGCCGCAATACGATGCGGGCTGGCGAATGGAACCGCCAGTATCGGAGCCCAGCGTAAAGAAGGCTTCGCCTGCAGCAACCGCGGCCGCCGAACCGCCGCTGGAACCGCCCGGCACCCGGTTTACATCCCACGGGTTACGCACGGGGTGAAAGCTGGAATTCTCGTTGGAGCCGCCCATGGCGAACTCGTCCATATTCAGCTTACCGATCGTGACCGCTTCCGCTTCCTTCAGCTTCGTAACGACCGTAGCGTCATAAATCGGATCATAGTTTTTCAGAAATTGGCTTCCGCATGTTGTCAGCAACCCCTCGGTAACCATGTTGTCCTTGACACCTACAGGGAGGCCAAATAATAAACCGCGAGCTTCCCCTTGCGCCAGCTTCGCGTCCAGACGGGACGCCTCGGCACGTGCCCCTTCTTCATTCAAAGTCAAATAGGCGCCGATCTTCCCATCGTATTCCCGAATTTTGGCGAAAGCTTCGCCAACCAAATCGGATACGGACAACTCCTTGTTGTGAAGCCGATTATGTATCTCCTGCAAACGCAAATCAAAAAGCGCCAATCTAAGCTTCCTCCTTTATGAACCCTTGTGATTTCTAATCGATCGGTGGGTCGTCGTAACGAGAACCCTATTCCAGTACAGCCGGAACCTTAAACTGCCCGTCCTCTTCGTCCGGCGCATTGCGGAACACCATCTCCGGCGGCAGGCTTTCCTTCACTTCGTCCTCACGCATGACGTTGCTTAAATGAAGCACATGTGTCGTTGGCGCGATATCGTCCGTATTTAATTCATTTAACTTCTCGGCGTATTGTAAAATCGCATTTAATTGTTCCGTGAACATCTCCCGCTCATCGTCGGTCAGGTGCAAGCGGGCCAGCTTCGCCACATGTTCAACATCCTTCGTCTGGATACTCATGCTTGGTGCCTCCTTTAGTGATGCGTTCCCACACTATTCGTACATTCTACCATGCTTGTACAATTGAATAAAATTATATTGTAGAATCCAGTTCAATTCAATCCGTTAAAGCGGAAAGGGGGAAAAGAAAAAGAGCCGGACGCATGCCGACTCCCTTACCTCTTATATCCATGCCCGCAGGTTCACTTGTTTAATGAACTCCGCTTGGGACATAACTTCCTTTGTTGGTTCCTGCTGCTCGTCTGCCTCGCTGTCTTCGCCGTTCATGATTTGCCGGAACAGCTTCTCATTATGCGTTGCCAGCGCGTAATCGATCAAAGCTTCCTGGGTCGCGCGCTCCGCCTCTTGCTCGATCAGCCGATTTTCGGATTCTATATCGCTCTGCGGAACGAAGTAATTCCGCCCCGTCTTCGGATACCGGATGACGTAGTCGAAAGCATTGTCCGGATTGCGGTCGTAAGCAATAACGTAGCCATATTCCCCAACAGGAAGATTCTGCTCAAAAGCATCACCGACGATAACGATTTTCTCTCCCAGATGAAGCATCGTCTACCTCCCTGATTTATGGATTTGGTTGGTTAACTCTCATAAACTTGTATTACTTTATATCATCCTACTAAAAGAGAAGGAGTCTGGTCAAGTTCTTGACCGGAATCCCGGTTGTGAATAGCGTATGCATGACGACCAGGAGGTGTACATCCCGTTTCACGCAAATACCTGCTCCAGCCCCCTCTTGCAGGACAAGACAAAAAAGAACGCAAACCGGGAAGATTCCTCAGCTTGCGTGCTTCGCAAAAGTTACAATGTTTTAATTAAATACATCCTATCAAAGGGATGCACTTTTGTCCACTATTTTTGTACTTTTCCGTCGAATTTATTTTGTCGATGGCAGGTGTAAGAAAGATGTCCTTACGTTACTAAGAGACGTACGGATTGTTTGCCCGTTCAAAGCCGATGGTCGTTCTAGGCCCGTGGCCGGGATAAACCTTCACTTCGTCCTTCAGCCGGTACAACTTCCCGCGAATCGAATTATACAGATCTGCTTCGCGGCCTCCCGCCAAGTCGGTGCGCCCGACGCCGAGGCGGAACAGCACATCTCCCGAGAATAGATCGTCGCCGCACAGAAAACTGACGCTGCCTGGCGAGTGGCCCGGCGTATGATAGACGGTGAACTCGTGCCCGATCAAGCGGAGCTTCTGTCCCTCGGCTAAATCGTATTCCGCCGGGTCCGTTGCGATAGGCGGTCCCACCTCCGGCCACATTAACGAGCCGTTCAGCTTGGGGGTCGTGAGCCAATCGCTCTCCAGCGGATGTACATAAACCGGACAATTCTTGGCCTTACGGATCTCGTCCACGCCACCGATATGATCAAAATGAGCATGCGTAAGTAAAATGGCTTCGATATCCAAGCCTTCAATTTTGCGCAATAAGGGTCCTGGTTTCATACCCGGATCGATAATCACCGCCCGGCCTTCATCTTCTCCCCGCAGCAAATATGCGTTAGTTTGCAGGGGTCCTAATGTAAAACTCTCGATCTTCAGCATCATGTTTATCGCTCGAAATAAGCGTATGCCGTCCGATGACGGCAGTCTCGCCTTCTCCGCATCCTCCCTCGTAAATTCTACCGGCAGCCCGTCCGGTTTGTCAGTTGCATGAAGCGGTACCGCTTAAGCGTCGCCCTTCTTCCGGCTTCCAAAGGTTTTGACGATGAAGTACACGATTAATAGCGCCAAAGCGCCTAACAAAATCGGCATGATATAAGGCCCGGCCTTCTCATCAATGTGTTGCCACTGCTCGCCCAGCAGCATCCCCAAATAAACGAACAGTATCGACCAAGGGATCACCGCCAAGGTTGTCAGAAACAAGAACTTGCCTACCGGCATTTTGGCCATCCCTGCCGGAATGGAAATCGCATGCCTTGCCACCGGAATAAATCGTGCGGTAAAAATGACTCCTGGCCCGTATTTCAGAAACCAGGCCTCGGACACGTCGATATGCTTCTTCTGAATCAAAATATACTTCCCATACTTTTCTAAAATCGGCCTGCCTCCATAGCGTCCAATCCAGTAGATAAATAACTGGGCAATCACACCGCCAACCGTGCCGAAGAAGACGGCTCCGATAAAGTTGATATCCCCCTGATGCACGAGGTAACCGCCGTAAGCCAGCACGATTTCGCTGGGGATGATCTCAATCATAAGTCCCAGCATAATGCCGAAATAGCCCAATTGCTGCACCCAATCCAATAATACGCCCACTAAATTCGATATCCAATCCACAGCTTCGTCCTCTTTCCCGTTAGCTTTCCGTCCCGAGGGACTGCAAATCTCCCACTAATCTCAGTCTATTCTATCATAGCCGGGGACATGCGTTCTACTTCACCCTGCTCCTCCGGTGACTCCGGGGAATCCGCCCGCATATGCTGGAGCATAAAGGAGGCGACTTTAAGCCATGTCCAACTTCCCGGCAAAACATCGGACTTCCCTCCCGACCCCGCGCAAGATCCGCCGCAGCTGCAGCAAAGAGCTGTACCGGACCGTGAAGCGGCTCGGCATTTATGTTCCCGAGGAGCGAATCATGCAAGGCGAAGCCTTGTATTACAAGAAAGTGATCGGTAACCTGTTATGGATCGGCGAAAACATCAGCAACCGTAAGCTGCTGGCGGACTGGTGGGATGAGGCTGTCAGCGCCGAGCTTGCCGAGCTGTGGGAGGTCGATCGCGAAACATTATCCTCCGCCTTCCGCGCGGCGTTCGGCGGTTAGCAGCAAGGCCAATGGACGTGACCGGCGGGAATGCCGCTCCGCGAGCTTAGATGTCGAAAGGCACGGATACCTACTTCAAGGCGTTGCTCGTGAAAGGGCGGGACGACTGCTGCATTTTCCGGCCCAGCTCCACGGCTTCCGCCGTCAACAAGAACGCTCGGTCGTTACGCAGAGTGGGAGCGTTGGCAATGGCTTCGGCTAGTCGCGTGTAGTCCGCGTACAAGTCGGCCCCGACAGATGCGATGGCTTCGGCCTGCTGGGGATGGCCGCTTGCTTGCAAGTTTTGCGCAAGCTGCGACAGCTCGCGCAAAGCTGTCGTTTGCTTGACCCGGTCGAACCGGTCCAGCTCCACGCTTCGCCGCAGCGCCCCAGCGGCTGCGGGGTCTCCTTCCCGGGCCAGCGCTCGGCCTAGGGCCAGCCACAGTTCGGAGCGCTCCGGTTCGTAACGGAGGCCGGCCCGCAGGAGCAACGCGGCCTCCTGTGGAGCGGAGCGTTCCGCCAAGGCCAACCGCGCTGCGGTGCGGTACGGGGAGAGGTCCAGCGAGCGCACAAGCAGCTCGGCCGCCTCCCCGTTTGCCTCGGGCGGCCGGGCTAGTGCTTGGCGGTGCAGCCGCTGGCTCTCGGCTTCGCGGAACCCGGACACGCTAAGCAGGAGCAGCATGACAGCGGCCAAGCCAAATGCGCCGCGGACAAGCCAGGGAAGGGATATGGCAAGCCTAGGCGCAAAACCAAGGTGTCCGCCCCGGGCCTCGGCGAGCCCCATAGCCGCCGTCCAGAGGAGCAGCAGCCAGACGAGACCGTAGCTGAGGTCGAAGTCAACGGCGCAATGCAGCAGCAGCGCGAGGTAAGACGGGAGCAGCGCGCAGCGCGCCTTCAGCATGGGGATGCCCAGCACCCCCAGCCAGAGCAAGGCGAAGGCGAGGCCAAGCAGGCCCAGATCGAGCGCCAAGTCCAGGTATCCGCTATGCACCTCGCTGCCGACGTAAGGCAGGCTTTGGGTGCTGCGGAACGCGTGGCGCCACGTATCACCGCCTTGGCCGAGCCACGGCGACCGCCGGAGCAGCGCGGCTGCGTCGGCGTACATCGCCGCGCGGGCGGAAGCCGTTTCCGGGCGGAACCCCCGCCCGAGGAAACCGGCGGACGCCGGCAGCGCGGCCAGCGGCGCCCCGAGCAGCAGCGCCGCAACGAGCGGGCGCGAGCGCGGCAGGGCGCCGAGCGCGGACGCGAGCAGCGCCGCGGCCAGCCCCGCGGCGAGCGCGAGCGCGCCGGGCCCCGGCGCCGGCGCGAGCTGCGCGGCGGCGAGCCCGCGCGCCAGCACGGCGGCCGCGCCGGCGAAGACGGCGCTGTGCCAGGCGTAGCGCCGCCGCTCGGCGCCGCGCAGCAGCGCGAGGCCTGCGGCCCAGCCGGCCAGCGCGGCGGCGATCGCCCCGCGCGACTCGCTCAGCAGCAGGCCAAGGGCGAACAGCAGGGCGAGGGCCCCCGCCCGCTGGCCACGCCAGCCGCCATCGCGCGCGAAAGCGGCCCGCTCCATCCTCGCAAGCCGCATCAGCCGCTCCAGCAGGAACGCCGCCATCACCGCGCCGAAGGCGTTAGGGTATTGGAGCAGCCCGCCCAGCCGAGCACCGGTCGCTGAAACGGCCGGGTCCGCAGTGCGTACTATCGCTCCCGGCAGCGGCAGCACACCGTACACGGCAGCCAGCGCCGTGACGGCTAACAGGCTGCCGATCAGCAGCCAGCCCGCCTCCAGAGCGCGGCGACCATACAAGGTGCTCACCGCCAATACCGCTATCCCCGCGCCAAACACGCCCAGAAACACCCAAAGTCGTATGGCTTCTATCGTAGACTGAACGGATAGCGGACCTGCGGCTAGACGCCCTGCGTACCCTGCCGCGATAACCATTGGGCCGGCGGAAAGTGCCAGGGCATATCGAGCTGTCGGCTCCGCCCTTAACGAGTCAGGTGCTCGAGGCAGCAGCCTAGGGTTTGCTTTCGCGCTGCTGCCTCTCCCCCGCGTAATCGCCCATCCCACAGCAGCCCCCGCTCCGGCAATCAGCCATGCGGAGACCATCAGCAGCGTTCCTGGACGATCCGTCCAATACAAACCCTGATTCAAGCAAACCCAAACGGCGCTCAGCCAAACCGCCACTGTTACTCCCCAAATCCACTGCTGCCGCATCACCTCCACTCCCCCTTTCCTCTTGGACCAAGCCACTTTACTCCATTCATTGGCAAGTTTAAGGCAGGGTATTCTTTGATGTTGCTGTTCAACCTCGTTTCAAGCCCTTTTAGAGCTCCACATCGGAGATTTCCACCGGCTAACGCCAAAAAAACCGGTCAGGGCTCCCCCGACCGGTTCCATCATTTTTTCCTTTCCGCCGCCTCCGGCAACAGATCATGGCAAGCGCGCTCCAAATACGGATCTGCGCTTAAAAAATCGCGGAATGCCGTATACTCCCGCCAGAGCTCCGTCCGATTCACGCCGGCTGATTTGACGGCACGAATCAGGATGTTTTTCGGCGTATGCTCCATATCGATGAACTCCAGCAGCTGTGTTTTGTAGCCCATCACATCCAGCAGCTTGGCGCGAATCGCATCGGTTGCAAGCGCGGAGAAGCGCTCCTTCAAGATGCCATGCCCCAGCAGCGGCTGCAGCACCTCGTTTTGCACCTGGTTAAACAGCTCATGCTGACAACACGGTACGGACAAAATGACCGAAGCGTCCCAGCGGACCGCTTTCTCCAGCGCAGCATCGGTCGCGGTATCGCAGGCATGAAGCGTAACCACCATGTCGACTGCGCTGAGTTCGTCGTAATCGGCAATATCGCCAACAAGGAACCGCAAATCGTCATACTGCAACTTTCGGGCTAACCCGCTGCAATGTTCGATGACGTCCGCCTTCAAGTCCAGTCCGACCACATTCAATTTTCTTTGCTGCTGCACCGCCAAATAATGATACAACGCAAACGTTAAATAGGATTTGCCGCAACCAAAGTCAACAATCGTCAACGGACGCCCTTCCGGTAAATGAGGAAGCACATCCTGAACCATTTCGAGAAAACGATTGATTTGCTTGAATTTATCGTATTTTTTGGCGAGGACCTTGCCTTCCGCATTCATAATGCCAAGCTCCACCAGAAACGGAACGGCCGTCCCTTCCTCCAGGACATACTGCTTCTTCCGATTATGGGTTAACGTCCCCAGCGGCTTGCGAGACGGCGCTTTTTTCAGAATCGTCACTTTCAACTTCTTGCTGATCAACACCTGATAGTCGGCTTCTGCCGTGCAGAGCAGCCCTTGCCTAAACGTTTCCTCAAACAGCTTCGTTAACTCATCCGCAAATGCTGCGGACGGGATGTTTTGATGCAGCACTTTGTTAGGGTAATGGTACTCAAATTGATAGTGTAGACTCTTTTTGATTTCAACCGGCTTGATCTGCACTTTGCTGTATTCTGTTTCTCCCGTTTTGCGGCGGCCACTGATTGTCGCCGTGATGAGCGTCCCCTGTTCCGCCAGTTCGTTTGCGAGTTTGCGCAGTGATTCCATATTCGTTTAACAGCTGCCTTTCTGCATATAAGTTGTTCCCTTCTTAAAACCGGGTCTCCACATCCACAAGCCCCTCCTCGACTTCCTCGATCGGCAAGCCGCCGGTCGCAAGCGTATCGGGCGAAAGCGTCAGCAGCCGCTGATAAAATCCGGTCGCGTCATCTTTCGTCGCATGGCCTTCCTCCAACAAACGGTAGAGGGCATTTTCCGCCAGGTCGTATCTGCCCTCGCTTTCTTCCCAGTGCAGCACAAGCCATTCGGTGTCTGGCGGCAGCCGATAGAATTTCAGTAAAGCTTGCAATTCGGAAATGGCGGCGGAGATGTCCCAGAGGGAGCGATCCGCACCATGCAGCGCGGCGGTTAAGTAGAGATGCAGCGACTTCAACCATCGCGAAGCCCCTTCGTCAGGTTCTCCGGAGATCTCGTACACGTCGCCCTCTTCTTTGAGCAGCCGGGCTAAGCTCTGCAGCTTGTCCGCCTCTACCTCGCCGCCGGTCTGAAACAGGCGCACGATGTCTTTGGCAGACAGGTTCTCCAGCAGTTGGGAGCTTAAGCGAAACTGCCCTTTAAACAGCTCGTCGAGGGCCCATAACGCCTCAACCTTCTTTTTCTGCTGCTTCAGCATAAACACTTTACCCAACACTTCGGTCATTTCCTCAATCATCCTGACTAGGTAATCCCTCCGTAGCATGGTTCTCCCCCTTTCATCTCTACCCAGTCCTCTCTCCATCGGTTCAAAATAAAAGCCGAAAACCGGAGATTCAGATGGAAGCTCCGGTTCTTTGGCATCAATTCGACTTCGTTGAAGAGGCGAAACGTTGTTCGATCCCTTTCTTCTTCACGCTTCTCGCGTCTCTTCCGTCACGCTGCGCAGAAAATCAGCAATGACATCCGCCAACTGCTCAGGTGCTTCATACATGCTCATGTGTCCTGCGCCTTTGATGACAGCCTTCGTGACGTTCGGGCCCTCCGTGGTAAACAGCCGCGCCATCGGTATGAGGGCGTCGCTTTCGCCGGCAACCAGCAGCAGCGGAAGCGGCGTATCTGCCATCACGTCCCGGCGATCGGGCCGCTCGCGCATCGCCAGCGCAGCCCCTGACGCTCCTTGAGGCGGCGTCTTGTAGCCAATCTCTTTCACGCGATCCACTTCAGGTCCCAGTTTAGCGACATTGTCCTGAGAGAACAATCCCGGCACCAGACCGTCCACAAAGTGAGTAATCCCTTCGGATCGTATCAGCGAAACAGCCTGAAGCCGTTTCTCCTTCGCTTCCTCACTGTCCGGAAATCCGGTGGAATGGATCAATCCGAAAGCGTTCAAGCAGGATGCATAACGCTGAGCCAAAGACAAAGCGGCGTAACCGCCCATCGAATGGCCCAATAGCGTATATTTGGATACGCCCAAGGCTTCCATGAGACTAGCGACATCATCCGCCATTTGATCGATCGTATACGCGCCCATCGGTGCAGTCGTGGCCCCGTGGCCCCGAAGATCGGGGGCGATGACCTGATATTGTTCGGCAAGCAGCGGCTGAACTTTCTCCCAGTAAGCGGAGCTGCCGCAGAAGCCATGCAGCAATACTACCGTTTCGCCCTGTCCTTGTTGTTCATAGGCGATCGTTGTTCCGTTGACCGTTATTTTGTCCATTACGCTACCCACTTTCATCCATATTTAAAGGTTGTTCAAAAAATCATCTTTGGATCACGAGGTAACTCAATGAAGTGCATCGACATCGAATCTCGAATTCAGCTGGTCGCTCCGTTGCTCACGTACCCAAAACGTACGCTCCGCTACTCACTCCCTAGCTTCATCCAATCTTCTCGGTGCTCCAAACCTGATTTTTTGAACCTTCATTTGAACCGGTTGTTCAAAAAATCATCTTTGGATCACGAGGTAACTCAGTGAAGTTCATTCGACATCGAATCTCGTCGAATTCAGCCGGTCCCTCCGTTGCTCACGTACCCAAAACGTACGCTCCACTACTCACTCCCTAGCTTCATCCAACCTTCTCACCCAAATGCCGAAGCTGCGGCGCCCGCGATTTCATCGGCCATCTGCATGACCTTGTACAGCGAGGTCATCTGCAGCGTCCAATAAGGCTTCGGGCCTTTGACGTTGACGACCGCCGCGATGCTGTAGTGCCCAACCTCCGGCAAGCTTGCGCCGACGGACTGGGCCGGCTGCAACGGCTGGCCGGAAACCAGGTAATACCCTACAGAATCGGACATCCCCAGGCAAGCATCGATGGCGATGATTACGCGGCCTTCGGGGATCTCAGCCATACGCTGCTCCAGGTTTGTCGCATCACAGGGCTCACGAAGCGTCCCGATTACTTGCCCAAAACCCAGTTCTGTTAATTTCGTTCCCACAAGCGGACCCAGCGCGTCCCCTGTGGACCGATCCGTCCCGATACATAGAAATGTAACGACATCATGGATATGCCGGGTGCGAATGCCTGCAAAAAAAGCTTCCAGCTCGCCGCCGCTCAGCCTTCTCCGGTTGAGGCCCGCCGCCGGCCATTCCTTCGGTTCCTGCATGACCTAGACACGCTCCTCCCGGTTTACCGTACCCTGATTGTAACGCATCCGGACAACCGATCGCAAAACTTCATGAACCCGTACCGCTCATGGTACAATAGTTAATAACCCATAAAGCGGAAGGATGAATAAAGACATGGATCTGTCCACGAAAAGCCAAGAAAATATCGAATACATGATCGAGGCGATCAAGAGTAAGCTGCGAATGGCCTCAGGGGCGGCGATGTCGGCGTCCGCGTTCCACGTTAACCAATATGATGATATCCGCGATGTTTATGACATTGTCATGAGCAAAGAGCGGCTAAGCATTTCTGAAGTCGAAGCACTCGCCCAGGAGCTCGGGAGACTGCGCAACAAAGCTTAAAGCCCGATCTGCATCAAGCCGGGGTTATCTGATTATCGTTCCAGCTGAAACGCCGTTTCAGCCTGACCTACCTGCCAGCCCTCATCATTTAAGATCGAAGACGGGAACGCTTCGCGCAGCTTTTGCAGCGTTTCCCCGTTTTCGTACCCCAACTGTTCCAGCACGGACAAAGCGATCATACCCCACTCCTCTTCAGAGCCGTCCTGAATCTTAAACGTCACACCTACGCGCTCGCGGCGCAAAGCAAAAGCATAAACCCCTTTAAATCCACCTTTGGCAACGAGATTCGGATCGCTCAGCAAGATGGAATCGATTCGTCCGGTACCCGCAACGAGCAGGGGGTGCCGATTCATTGCACCGGTAATCACCTTGGCCGCCTCGGCTGTATCCGGATCCTCAATCAGATCTGGACAAGCCAGCTTTAAATAAGCAGTTGCCAAAGCGGATAACGGCAGCGCAAAGACGGGGAAACCGCAGCCATCCGTCCCTAACGAGATCTGTGCCTCGGGAATCCCAGCCAAGCCCGCCAGCGTCGCTAAAATCTCACGTTGAACCGGATGATCCGGGTGATTATAGCTCTCCATCGGATATCCCTTCATTTTGCAGTAGGCCAGGACGCCTAGATGCTTACCCGAGCAGTTATGATAGATCCGGCGATACGATCCGCCCTGGCGCAGCAGACGCTCCTTGGCCCCACGGTCTAGAGGTAGGCTTGGGGCGCATACCAGACGATCTTCGGCGAGTCCCGTTTTGCTTAGCAAGCTTTCCAGCGTTCCGACATGTACTTCCTCGGCCCGATGGGATGCGGTCATAATGGCGATCTCTTCGTCCATTAACCCATAAGCCCCTTTAATTCCCGCCCGGATCCCCGGGAGCGCCTGAATCGGTTTAGCCGAAGAACGGGTAAATACGGTAGCACGGGGATTCCCTGCCCGCCCGGCGATCCGCCCTTGGTCATCAACAATACAGATATGTCCATAGTGGGCGCATTCCAGCAGCCCTCCGCGATATTCATTCACCAGTAACGCTTCGTTGTTGTTCATCTCTCGTTCTCTCCTTAATCTGGTTCCATTCCTACACAGTATAGTACAGTGAAAGCCCGCTGGCTATAGCTCCCCCCGTCCGCAAGTCGGCGTATCACCGGTATACGAAGCGAGGCCCTCTGCGCAAACTATCTATGATTTCAGAACCGTAAGTAAAGGAGGCAATTCTCTTATGACCCGACCCGAAGACCGGCAGGAGCAGTATGTGGCCAAGCAAATCAAAGCCGCCCAAGCCGGCGAATATCCCGAGCACAAAGAGATCAATGAAGCCGAAAACGGATCCATGGTCAATGACATGGAAGACTTGATTCAACTGGGGGAAGACATGGAGGCCATGAAAACGAGCCAGGAGGACCTGGAGCAAAATGGCTTGTTGTCCGACCCGGAGCAATAGAGCGCTTCAAAAAAAGCGCTGCCCCATATTCCACAGGCAACGCTTTTAAATCGTGTTCATATGATCCATGATCTGCTTCAGCTTCTCGGTTGCCCGCTTCTGGATCCGGGATACGCTCATTTGGGACATCCCCAGCTTCTGGGCGATTGCCCTTTGGGATTGGCCCTCTTGAAATGCCATCAACAGAACTTGCTGCTCCTGAGCCTTCAATTGGCTCAGCGCTTGCTGTAAATCCATCCGGTTCTCCACCGCATCGTAATCGTCGGCATCCGTGCTGATCATTTCACCCAGCGTTGCGGCGCTTTCGTCCGGTGACAACGGCGAATCCAAGGAGACGTAATGATAACATTCCCGACCAGCCAACACCTCGACCGTTTCTTCAACCGAGAGCTCCAGATACTCCGCGATCTCCTTGATGTCGGGGGATCGCTCCAGTTTGACGGTAAGCTCATCGATCGCCTGCTGGACCAGTGCTCCCTTTTCCTTAATTCTTCGCGGCACCTGGATATACCAGGATTTATCACGAAGATAATTTTTCATATGCCCGATCATGCTTTTCATCGCATAGGGTTCAAATGGAATCCCCAACTCGCTGTTGTACTGTTGAAGCAAACGAACCAACGCCATTTCGCCCACCTGGTACAAGTCCTCGTACAAATCCGGACGATTGCGGGCAATTTTGCCGGCGGCCATTTTCACCATCGGATCGTATTGGCGGATGAGCCGAGTGGCGATTTCGTTATCCTTGGTTTGCTGGTACAGTCTTATCAAACGAGTTGATTCGTGGAAAGACTCTTGGGGAGCCGTTCGGTCGGTCATACCTTCTCCTCGCTCTTCTGGAGTCGGCGGACCATCATCACCTTCGTTCCTATTCCGGCTTGCGTCTCAACGCTGACGTCATCCATCAACGCCTGCATCAGGTAGAAGCCTAGTCCTCCGATCGGAGCCTCGCTCAACTCTTTCTCGTGCAGTGTCACATGTCCCGCTTGCCCCCACGGTTCAAAGCTCTCCCCTTCATCTCTGACCGTAATTGACAAAGCATCCGTTAATACCTCGAACGTAATCTCCATTTTCCCAATTTCTCGCTGGTACGCATACAATACGGAGTTGTTGCAGGCTTCCGACACTGCCACCTTCATATCTTCGATTTCCTCGTACGAAAATCCCATTTTCGAGGCTACGCCGTATAAATTCAACCTAACAATATCCACGTATTCTGCTGTAGCCGGAAGGCTGATGACGATTCTCTCTACTTCCTCTATCATTAATACTCGATCCTTTCCTTAGTGGGAGTTCTCCTGCTCCGCGAAAAACTTAGCTATCCCGGTCATTTCAAACAGTTTCCGGATATGATCCGGTACATCCCGCACGTAAAACCTTGAATTCATTCCTTGTCTCGCCTTTAAGATAGACAGAAAAATACCAATCCCGGTGCTGTCAATATACTTCAGCTCTTTCAAATTCAAGACCAAATCTGCGTCATCTTTGCCTACCAACGGGTCCATGACCTTACGGAAATCAGGGGCTACGGACAAGTCCAGCTCGCCGCGTAACGATACGGTGCATATTCCATTCTCCAGTTGTGTCGTGGTGGAAAATTTCAAACTTTTTCTCGTATTCATGAAAATACTCTCCCTGAAATAGGTTTTCTTATTACTACATAACCCAGCTTGTCCGCCGCTGAATCAAAGGGATTCAGTCACACCAGGAGCACGGCTCCAAAGTGTAACCGAAAATGTAAAGACTGTGCCGTTCTCTTCCAGCGGCTTCGTCTGAAGTTCGCCGCCTAACTGATTCACCAGCTTCTGGCAAACGGCTAGTCCCATACCCAAACCGCCATATCTCCTCGTCATCGCGGAGTCAAACTGGGTGAACGGTTCAAACAACCGGAACATCTTGTCCTTGGGTATACCAATCCCCGTATCACGGATTGTAAAACTTAATTTGATTCTTCCGCTTTCGGCAGGTGTTGAGCCTGTGATCAGATAAATCCTTCCTTGATCGGTGAATTTGACGGCATTGGCCAGCAGGTGCATCAGCACTTTACGAAGTCGACGAATGTCGCCATAGAGGAGATCTGGTATCTGCTCTTCAACCGCAAAATACAACTCCACCCCCTTGCCTGCAATCTCTTGGTGGAATAGGGCAAGGATATCCCGTATCGATTCCCGCAGTGCAAACGGGGTTTCCTCCTGATTCAGCCCCTCTTGGCCCAACTGGGTAAAATCAAGGATATCATTAAACATCGACAACAAGGCATTCGCATTATGGTAGATCAAGCCAGCATATCTCTTCTGTTCCTCAGTCAACTCCGTCTCCAGCAGTAACTCGCACATCACAAATACTCCGTTTAGCGGTGAACGAATTTCATGACCTATCATCGCCAGAAAATCCCGTTTGGCCTGATCTCCTGCTGTAGCCGCCGCCTTGGCCTTCGTGAGCTCGCGGTTTAGGAGCTCTATTTCGCGTCCCTTTTGTTCCAACGCCCGTTTGCTGCCGTCCATATCCTTCATTTTAGCGAAATCCACACCAGGCATTTATCGTCTTCTCTTTCCCGCGGTACGGTTTCTTCAAGGAACAATTGGCTCATCGCATCGCGGTCGAAATCATGACTGCAGGTGTTCAGCCGATCCTCCAGCCATGCCTGCCGTGCCTCGGCGGATTCCTCCTGCGCGTCAATCAATCCGTCAGTATAAAGCACCAAATGACCCGGTCCTTCATAATGCAGCGTCTGCGGATCCGTTTCAATACCGTCAAATAAACCTACGGGCGGCCCTACTTTATCCAGGCGGACCTTTTGTCCGTTCTCTGTGAACAGCATGGCAGGAGGGTGTCCGGCGTTGACGTATTCAATTTTCTTATTCCGGGTATCCACCACGAGATAAATGGCGGTGAAATAATATTGAATCAGTTTGCTCTCAATATGTAGCTGGATGAACCGGCGATTCAACTCTTGAATCACTTTCTCGGGCTCCACATAAGTATGGACGGTGTCTTTCAGAACGGAGGAGATGAACATGCAGAATAAGGACGAGGAAATGCCGTGACCCATCATATCTAGCAAAATGACCGCATACTTACCCTCGCCAAGTGAATACCAGGAATATAAGTCTCCTGCCAGCTCATAGGAAGGTTTGTAAATGGCATCGATTTCGATTTCGGGATCGCGGATTGGAGAGCTAAGTACCGCATTTTGGACAAGCGACGCCAGCTTTAATTCTTCCTGGATTCGTTGATCCCGGTTGCGATGCCAATCCTTCTCCAGCTTAAGCCTCAAAGCCAAACGGATCCGCGCCATCAGCTCGACCTTGTTGATCGGCTTCGTCACATAATCAACGGCCCCGGCATCCAGTGCTTCCGCCAGTTTGTTGGAATCCCCTACCGCTGTGACCACAATGATCGGAATTTCCTTCAGTTGCTCAGAGCGCTGCAAGATCCGGCAAGCTTGGATACCGTCCATCTCCGGCATCATGATATCAAGCAGAATTAAATCGACATCAGACGGCCCGCTTTCCTCAACCGCATCCAAATCCTTTACCCCAAGCCTCTCAAACATTTCCCGTGCAGAAGTGACCGCAGCGGTGTTACGGTAATTTTCCTTCTTCAAGATCTCACGAATGATAATGGTGTTTGTCGGATTGTCGTCAACGATCAATATTCTCATGTTAATCTCCTTAGAATGAGCTTGAGCAATGAGTTATGTATAATCAGCGGTAAAAGAAAAAACGGGGCGCTTTCCCCGTTCCTTCTTACTTAATAGTGTACATTACCCCGCCTAATCAAGGTTGAAACGGCCGCTCGGAGTAGCCGTCGAGCGCCGTCTTAACTCCGATATTTCTGCCAGACATCGGCGGCTACATCCACCCACTTAATCCAGCCTGCGGGTTTGTGGTTCGCCTCCTGCGCGGGCAGCCCGCCCTCGGCTTTCATCGGCTGGACCGGGGATTCCGGTACTGCCGAGCTTTCGGTTTGAGCCTTTCGTTTCGCCATTCGAGGCCGGCTTGCGATTCGGCTGGCCAAAGCAGCCGAAACCTGCTTGGTCGCTAAAGTGACTTCGCTCAGCACCTCCCCGGCATGTTTAACCGATTCCATCAGCGGATCAATTTGCTTCATTTTATGCTGGATATCGCCGGTCAAATCGTTCGCTTGCCGAACAACTTGCCGGACCTCGGTTCCCAGCTCATCAATCGTTTTTTGTACCTCTCGGAGCGTTTCCGTCGTTGTTTGGAGCGAATGCTCCGCCGCTCTCAACGTTTTGACCAGATATACGACAAGCACCACAAAAGCCGCCGCAGCAACCGCCACGCTGATCTCCCAAATCATATCACGTTCCTCGCTTTCCGTCCGTATGCGTTAAGCCGTCTTTCCTTAACTATACACGAAAATGTGCGGAAGATCAGTTGTTTCTTTAGGCGTTGTACCAAGACGAAAAACCGCTTTGCCCGTCCTCTGTAGACAGAGAACGAATCAAAGCGGAATGGATTTTGTTTATTTCAAGACGCTACCGCCATACATGAAGCGGTATACCCAGGAGCCGTCGAGTTGATCGACGATCACTCCTCCAGACTCCGTTGAGTAGGTGTGCAGAAGTTGTCCGTTGCCAAGGTAAATCGCCACGTGGGTAATCCGCTGGCTGAGTTTGTCGATCCCGGCATAAGACTTGGCCGAAGAGCCCTTATAGCTCATGAAGAAGACCAAATCGCCACGTTTCAAGTTGTCGATGCTGTAAACCGCGGTGCCGTTATCCTTAATGTAATCCCCTTGTTGGCGGGAATCCGCAGGAAGCGTAAGGCCTAGCGCATCCCTATAGGCTTGTCTTACGAAATCAGAGCAGTCAAACGTTGAAGTGTTACTGCGGCTTGAGCCGAATTCATACGGCGTACCCAGGTATTTCATGCCCGCCTCAATAACTTGTTCGATCTGTTGGCTAATTCCATTAGACGGTGCCGGAGCTGGCGTTGGCACGGGTTCCGGAGCAGGGGTAGGCGTAGGTACCGGTGTCGGTATTTCAGCTTGTCCTTCAATTTCCAGATATTTGTCCTTCGTACTAACGTAACCTATTGTTCCATCCGCCGTCTGTACTTTATAGAAATAATCATTGCTTTGCTCGAGGATCGTCAGCACTGTACCCGTACCCAACATCGTAAGGACATTCCCCGAGGTGGACGGCTCATCACGCATATTCACGCCATACGTCACCGTAGCCGGCCAACCAAGCGTTGGCTGGGAAGGTGTTGGGGCAACTGTATCGATCTGAAGGTACTTCTCATTGGTGCTGACGAAACCGGTTTGTCCGGCCGCAGTCCTTACTTTATAGAAATATTCGTTACTTTGTTCGAGAATGGTCAGTTGGGTCCCTTTGCTCAACATGTCGATGACATCACCTGCCGTGGACGCTTCATTCCGCATATTGACGCCGTAGATTACCGTAGCGGGCCAACCTAAATAAGGTTGGGGTGGGGCGATAGTTACCTTTTCCACCTGGATGTACTTATCACTGGAGCTGACGTAACCAACCGTTCCGTCAGCGGTTTTCACTTGATAGAAATAACTATTGTTTTGATCCAATACTGTAACTTCAGAACCCTCTTTAAGGAATCCGATCACTTTGCCCGAAAGGGAAGGTTGGTCACGAAAATTGACCCCGCCAACAATATACCCCTTGGTAATGGTTTGGGCGGTGGCGGTGGCGGCCGCGGCCTGATGAGGAACAGCTGTATAAGTAGAGAGAAGAATGGCACTCAACAATGTGATCGCTACGCTTCGTTTCATAAGTAATGTCCTGCCTCCTAATGTAAAATCTAGTTGTTAACCTTCGTTCTAACGTTCTCCTTTCTTTGGTCTTGCCCCCATTATATCCCTTGTCGAAATCAGTCTAAATCGGTCGAATATCACAATGTCCGAAAGCGCATTCAAAGACATTGGCCCTAGTTACCATCCGCCTAAAATAGAGGCAAGCGGCCTATTAATTCCGACCTGAAACCAGCCGATGAAAACGCATCCCGGCGATAAAAAGCTCCTAATATGTATCGAAAGTACCTGATTTTGAAACCACCCCGATCGTTTTACTGTTAATTCCAAATTATCCAATCGGACTATTTATTAGGGATAAACGCCCGGTTTTTAACCCAAAAAAGCCCAAACGGCAGGCCTGGTAAATGTTTCCCTGGCCTGCCCATTTGGGCTTTGTTTCCTTATGTAACTCCCGGTTCGTGTCCACGCACCAATCGGGTCTCCTTATCCCTCTTTGGGCTCAACATGAACATGAACATGCATCACGTTTTGCTTGATTCTCATTCGTTCCTCAACCCGGTCGCTAATTTTATGGCTCTCAATTACCGTGAGTTGTGGATCGACTTCGATCACCACGTCAACCAGCACATGATTACCATGAACGCGAGCTTTCAGGTCTCTAATGCCTTCAACCCCTTGGGTCCTCGCGATGGTGCTGCGCAGGTCACCCAGTTCTTTCTCATCAAACCCGTCGGTTAGATTATGCGTTGATTGACGGAAGATGTCCCAGGCGGTCTTACAAATGAGCAGACCCACCGCTATCGCAGCCACTACATCCAGCCACGGCAACCCAAATTGCGCACCGATGATCCCGATGGCAGCCCCTACGCTGACCATAGCATCCGACAAATTATCCTTCGCAGCCGCCATCAGTGCCTGGTTGTTGATCTGATTGGCCAATCTCCGGTTGTAAGCGTAGACCCCGCCCATCGCCAATGCGCAGACAGCAGCTACTGCAGCCGAGAGCACATCAGGCTGGCTATGTTCACCTGCAGCCAACGAACGGATTGCGTCTAGAATGACTTGAATGCCAACCATCGCCATAATGAAAGAGGCAACCAACGCGGCGATCGTTTCCGCACGAAAATGGCCATAAGCATGATCCGAATCCGGCGGTTTTTGCGAGATTTTTAGACCGATCAGCACCGCCACGGAAGCCACGATATCCGTGAGGTTGTTAAAACCGTCAGCCAATAAGGCGTTGGAATCAAAATAAAAACCGCTAACTAATTTAAAAGCGGACAGCAACAAATAAGCGGCAATGCTTACCCAAGCCCCGCGCTCCCCTTTTCGTATATCGTCATAAATATCCAAGTCCCGCACCTCCAGACTTCTCCCCGAAACCATTGACCTACTTTTTCGCAAACCTAAGATGACATTCCATGAAAAGCGTTTAATCATCGTAGCAAATAAACCCCGAGTAAGTCTAGAGAAACAGTGTTGCCTCCGGGAAAAGCCAACCTTCATCATTATTCCCGTTGTACGCGCTTTTAAAAACGTATAAAATAGGGACAGCCCCTTTTTTACTTACGAGGAGATGATATCGGTGACGGAAGATAAAGAACCACGCAAAATCGATTTAGCCGAAGCAATGCGCCAAAAGCTGCAACAGAAAAAACAACAGCAACAGGCGGGAAACAAGCCTGGGATGAAGGACAATCTTCAAACCAAGGCGCTCAAGAGCCAAAATAATAAGAAACCGAACAATCAGCGCCGCCGGACAGGTGGTTCGTAAGAACCCAAGCAGCGCAAAGAAGCCGCACGGAGCAGGTCCCTTTGGACCCGTCCGCGCGGCTTTTATTATTCGGCTTATCGTAGATCCGTTTAGACTTCTTCCGGATACATCGATTTCCGCAGGTTTTGGATTTCTTCGCTTTCCAGGTACTCATCGTAAGTCATGACGCGGTCAATGATCCCGTTTGGCGTAATCTCAATAATACGGTTGGCGATAGTTTGAATAAACTGATGGTCATGCGATGTGAACAGGATCGTTCCATCGAAGTCGATCAGCCCATTGTTGAGCGCTGTAATCGATTCGAGGTCCAGGTGGTTGGTCGGTTCGTCGAACAGCAGCACGTTGGCCCCGTTCAGCATCATTTTGGCCAGCATACAGCGGACCTTCTCGCCCCCGGACAACACGCTTGCTTTCTTCAGCGCCTCTTCACCGGAGAATAGCATCCGTCCAAGGAAGCCGCGCAGGAACGTCTCGTCCTGGTCGTTCGAATATTGGCGCAGCCATTCGACCAGATTCAGATCAACACCATCGAAATAACTGGAGTTATCCTTTGGAAAATAAGCCTGTGACGTAGTAACGCCCCAGCTGTATTCTCCGCCATCCGCTTCCAGCTCGCCCATCACGACTTGGAACAACGTCGTTTTCGGCAGGCTGTTTGGTCCGACAAACGCGATTTTGTCGCCTTTGTTCACGACGAAGCTGACATTATCCAGCACCTTATCGCCTTCAACGGTTTTGGTCAGCCCGTCGACCGTCAGCAACTGCTTGCCGGCCTCGCGCTCCGCTTTAAAGTTAAGGAACGGATACTTCCGGTTCGAAGGTCTCAGATCATCCAGCGTTATTTTATCGAGCTGCTTTTTCCGGGAAGTCGCTTGCTTCGATTTCGAAGCGTTCGCAGAGAAACGCTGAATGAACGCCTGCAGCTCCTTAATCTTCTCTTCCTTCTTCTTGTTGGCGTCCCGCTGCAATTGCAATGCGAGCTGGCTGGATTCGTACCAGAAGTCGTAGTTACCGACATACATTTGGATTTTGCCGAAATCGATATCCGCAATGTGTGTACATACTTTGTTCAGGAAGTGGCGGTCATGGGATACAACGATGACGGTACCTTCATAATCCATCAAGAAGTTCTCAAGCCACTGGATCGATTCAAGATCCAAGTGGTTCGTCGGTTCGTCCAGCAGCAGGTTGTTCGGGCGTCCGAACAACGCTTGCGCCAACAGGACGCGGACTTTCTCATTGCCGCTGAGCTCGGCCATCTTCTTATCGTGCAGCTCGCGCGGGATCCCAAGACCAATCAGGAGCGCGGCCGCATCCGGTTCGGCGTCCCAGCCGTTCAGCTCGGCGAATTCGCCTTCCAGCTCGCCGGCACGCATGCCGTCCTCTTCGGAGAAGTCCGCTTTGGCATACAACGCGTCCTTCTCTTTCATAATCGAATACAGCCGGCTGTGGCCCATAATGACCGTTTCCAACACTGGATATTCGTCGTATTCATAATGGTTCTGCTTCAAGACGGCCATTCGCTCACCCGGCGTCATAAAAACTTCGCCTTGATTCGCCTCAATTTCGCCGGAGAGAATCTTTAGGAACGTCGACTTACCTGCCCCGTTCGCCCCGATCAAACCATAGCAGTTACCGGGGGTGAATTTTATATTTACGTCTTCGAAAAGTGCCCGTTTTCCGTACCGGAGCGTTACACCGTTAGTGCTGATCATGTTAGGCATTACCATCCTTTTATCATAGTGAGTGCGGACTATCTCAAATAGTCGATACTACTGGCGTATTATATCATAGATTACCAGTGAAATTGAACCTAAAGCGCAGAAAGCCTGAAATCAACCCCCATTAGCTCGTCTTCTGCAGGGTCGCCCACCTGCCTGCGTCATCTACCAGGATCACCCACCTGGTCACTTGCCTGAGTCACCCACCTCAGTCACCTACCTCAATCACCCACCTCAGTCATCCACCTCAGTTACCCACTCAGTCACCTACCTCAGTCATCTACCTCAGTCATCTACCTCAGTCATCTACCCGGGTCCATCTACCTGGGTCGTCTACCTGTGGCGACTATCTTGCCCCCAGTCCTTCCATAGCCCTTTGCCCCTTTTGCACGATTATCCCTTTCGTTCAGTAGGGTTGCTATGGATACTAATTAATTGAGATTTTTTCCTTGTCACAGGAACATACGTTTGGTATAATGGAAACAAAAGGAACGAATGTGCGTATTTTGGATTTAGAGGTGGACGGACATGGAAGTTAATGCGAGAATGGGTCAACATACAATTAGCAGCAGTTATGACAGCGAGGAAGCTTGCATGGAGGCGTTAATCGCAATGAAGTGGCGAAAGGGCTTCGTCTGTCCGCGTTGCGGTTACACCCAATGTACCCGCTTGAACTCCCGGCGAATCCCCTTGTTTGAGTGTGGAAGTTGCGGGCATCAAGCGTCACCTTTGGTCGACACGATTTTTGAAGGAACACATCTGCCTCTCTTGAAATGGTTCCACGCTCTGGAACTGTTCCTACTTCCCGACGGGATCTCGGCAATGCGGCTAAGCCAGGTGATTCAGGTCACCTACAAGACCGCCTGGTTAATGCTGCACAAGATCCGCCACACCCTCGGAGAATCCGATGCTCTCGAGCTCTTGAGTGGAGACGTGAAGGTGAACTGTGATCGATATGGGGGAGATCCGCTTCGGTGCAATCAGTTTCCTCATCCAAATGCCTTAGCAGTCGTGGCTGGGTGTACGATAACGGAGGCGGGCGAACCGGAGCAAGTGAAAATCCATCTGATCTCGCAAAAGAGAGGGGATAGAATTGTCCATCGTCACGAACTCGCTAAATTTATTCATCGACAGGTGGATATTTCCACGTCGATTATTCTGTCGCCCCCTCTGGCATTTAAGCTGTATATACCTTTGCGTAGAGTGGTAAGAGAAGCGTGGGATTCACTTAAAAGTACCTATGTTGCCTTGGGACCGAAGTATCTGCAGGCGTACTTGAACGAGTACACCGGACGCCGCCAGCTGCGCCGGTCCGATGCAGAAGGCACGGTGTTGCAGAAGTTGCTATGCATGTGTATGGCCATTCCAGCGATCTCTTACCACAAGCTGATCGCACGCCAATCGAAGCTGCCCCTTCTCGCTACGGCTTGATCAACGCCATCTGAATCAGCCAAACGAGAAGGATTAATTACAGCAATTCCTCCTGATCAAACGGGATAATCATGCAAAGAGGGTGCCAGACAGATCCAATTGCACCTCACAGCTTCAGGTAGCGCTAGATAGCAACAGACAGTGAACGCGCAGCCACCCTCCCGCCAGCGATTATTATTTGATTCGTCCGCTCAACTGCGCAATTCTCTCCGTAGCACCTGGCGGCGGCGTGACCGTCGGTTTCGGCGTCAGATGAGGCAGTCGCAGTGTCTCCCCATGATGCAGCAGCCGAACTTTGTCTTCGGAAATATCGCGCCGTTTCCGGTCTGCTTCTAAGCGATCAAGCGCCTCCTTAGCCGTATCATCGGCCAGTCTGAACGTGCCGTAGTGCATCGGAATCATCAGTTTCCCTCTGACATCAACGAATGCCTGAAGCGCCTCCTCCGGAGTTGTATGTTGGCTGGTCATAAACCATTCCGGCTCATACGCACCGATCGGCAGCAGCGCCACATCAATTTCATAACGACTCCCGATCTCGGCGAAGCCCCGGAAATACCCGCTGTCCCCGGCAAAATAGATGACTGGCGGCTTTTCCTCAGCCTTAGACTGCACCGGTTCCAAGACATACCCGCCCCAATGGGACGTATTTGTATCGAACGGCGTACGTCGCGTCCAGTGCTGGGTCGGCACAAAGGAGATGTCAACCTCCCCGATCCGCACCTTCTCCCACCAGCTCATCTCTTGCACACGTTGGAACCCTTTGCGGCGCATTTTTCGCCCGAGTCCGACGGGGACCAAAATCATGGTATCGCTGCCGTACAAACGACGGATCGAAGCCATATGCATATGATCGTAATGGGAATGGGAAATCAGGATCACGTCGATCCGAGGCAATTTGTCGATCGGGACACCCGGTTCACATAACCGGCGCTGGAATCCCATTCGCATCGCCCATACCGGATCCGTCACGAGATTGAGTCCCTGATACTGAATAAGAAACGTGGAGTGGCCGATCCAGGTCATCGTGGTCTCCACGCGGTTTTGATGTAAGTAATCGAGCTGCGGCGGCTGATTAGGGATGACATAGGAATAGTCCTTCTTTTTTCTGCGGCGTTCTTCCCGCCATTGTCTGATCTGCTTCAACGTCTTGTCAGTGCTTACGTTATCGATGTTGTTGTAGCGCGTTCTTCTTGGCATCGCTCCGGCTGCTCCTCTCCGCATTTCTTTTGCTTTTCTCCTATTTTAGAGTAATTTCGGCGGCAAACCAAACTTCTTGTTTCAATCCATCCGGTCCTTATATTTCCAGGCATAAATAAACAGGAATATAACTGCTCCGACAACAACTAGCCCCGGCGCCACCATCATCATAAACCACTCCATCGCGATCACCCTTTCCCCGGCGAGCTGCCCCGTACGTATTTTGCGTCAAACAAAAACAGCCGCATTAACAGGAACAAAGAAGGAATAAGGATGCACAAGCCCGCGATAAAAGCCGTGATCAAGGCGACAGCCATCGTCTCGTTCGTGAAGCTCTCATGGATGCTGACCTGCTTGTAGAGAATATAGGGCAGGTGGCTGCGGCCATATCCGTACCAAGCAAACGCAAACTGCAGCATGACCAGCAGGAATGACCAGCCCAGCCGTCGCTTTTTCCAAACCAATGCAACGGCTCCCAAGAAACAGGCTAACGAGGCGATAAACATCCACGCTACCTCCAGCATATGAGCGTAATGCTCCGGATTTTGCCGGTTAATCTGAAAAAAGGCGAATACACAGGCCAGAATTGTCGGCCCGCTCCATAGCAACGCATAACCGCGCAGCACTTCGAATGCCCGTCGATCCCCTGCTTTATCCGCGTAAAACGCAAGAAACATCGCCGAAATGTACAACACGGACACAAGCGCCAGCACAATTACCGACCAGGTATACGGATTTCCGAAAAAGGCGGCCCAATTCAATACCACCTTCCCCTCGCTCTCGCCAATGATCCCGCCTTCTGATATCGCCAGGATCGTCGAAAGGGACGCCGGAATCAACAACCCCGTTGCCCCATAAATTCCCATATAGGTTTTGTTGTTCGCCTTGCTGCTGCCATATGTATTGTAGGCGTAATAGGCGCCTCGCAAAGCGAGCAGCACAGTAACCAGACTGCCGGGAATCAACAATGCGGTGCCGTAATAATAGGCGGAATCCGGAAAAAAACCGACTAAGCCTACCACAAAAAAGATCAAAAATACGTTGGTCACTTCCCACACCGGGGACAGGTAGCGCTGAATGATATCGTGAATTTTATTCTCATGGCCTGTAAGCACGCTGTAGTAGCTAAAAAATCCTGCCCCAAAATCGACAGAGGCGATGATTAAATAACCAAACAAAAACGTCCATAATACGGTAATGCCTACAAGTTCATAGCTCATTGTCCTTTCCCTCCTTCGAGCCCAGCTTGGCGCAGCTCCGTCAATACGTCCTTGTTCCGGAACATCCGGGACAATACGAGAATACAGGAAAGGCACAGGACCAGGTACAGCACCGCGAACAACAACAGCATCGGGCCGACGCTTTCTGAAGTGGTAGCAGCCTCACCCACCTTCATATAGCCGCGGATGATCCACGGTTGACGGCCGAACTCGGCAAACATCCACCCCAGCTCGATTGCTACCATCGCCAGCGGACCCAACGCCAAGATTCCGAGCAGAAGCCACACCGGATAACCCTTTTTGCCGCCAGGCAGGTAACGGCGCAGCAGATACAGGAACGGAATCAGGACAAGCAGCGCCCCAATCGTGACTTTGAGGTCAAACATATAATGGATCAGCAGGGGCGGACGCACATCTTCTGGAAATTCCTCCAGCCCGATCACCCGGGTGTCCGGCGAGTTTCCCGCGAGGATACTGAGCGCATAGGGAATTTCCAGCGCGTATCTGACGTTCCCGGCTTCATCCAGCACACCGCCGTAAATCAGCGGAGCCCGTTCCATCGTTTCAAAGTGCCATTCCGCAGCGGCCAGCTTCTCCGGCTGGTACTTGGCCAGAAACTTGCCCGAGAAGTCGCCAATCATTGCCGTAGCCAGGGCAAACACGAAGGAGGATACCACCGTCAGCTTTAGCGCCTTCTTGAAATAGGCGTGTTCCCGTCCACGCAGCAGACTGAAAGCGGCGACCCCAGCCAAAATCCCGGCACTGACGGTATACGAGGATGCCAACACATGGGCAACTTTGGTCGGGGTTGCCGGATTAAACATCGCTACCAGCGGCTGAAAGTCAGCGATGACTCCGTTCTTTAGTGTAAATCCCTGCGGCGTGTTCATAAAAGCGTTTAACGTCGTGATGAAAAACGCCGACGCAGAGGAGCCGATGGCTACTGGAATCAACAGGAGGAGGTGCAGAAGCTTATTTTTGAACCGATCCCAAGTATACAAGTAGATGCCAAGAAAGATCGCCTCCACGAAAAAGGCGAAGGTCTCCATAAACAACGGCAACGCAATCGCCTGCCCGGCAACCCGCATGAATGTTGGCCATAACAGGCTGAGCTGTAATCCGATTGACGTGCCGGTCACGACACCAATCGCTACAGAAATAACGAATCCGCGAGCCCAGCGGCGTGCAAGTAAGGTATAATGCGGATCGGCGGCGCGAATTCCCCGCCATTCCGCGAGCGCGATCATCAGCGGGACACCTACGCCAATCGACGCAAACACGATATGTACGAACAAGGTCAGCCCGGTAAGCATCCGGCTTAACGTGACTGGATCAAGGTTTGCCATGACGAAGCTCCTTCAGGAGAAGTAATGGAGGAAACGGATAACGCTTTTGATAAAGGCATACAACATGATCACGGCCACGAAGAGGCATACGATCGCTAGAGTTCGCTCTTGTTTCTGAAACATGTCCTCGCCTCCTTGCCACTTTAGTGTGTCGCCGTTGTTCCTTTTTATTCCTTCTGACGCTTGGGCAAAGCGGTGCATTGAGGTACAATAAGGTGGAAAGGAGATGTGGACATTTTATGAAAATTGTATTTATCGAACCGACCCCCAGCCCCAACTCTATGAAGCTGCATCTGGACGAAAGCCTAGAGCCGGGGATTCGGAAAACATATACACTGGACAACGAACGCTCTGCCCCGGCCTGGATCCGTGGGTTACTGCATATCCCAGGAGTCAAAAGCGTGTTCCATACCGCAGACTTCGTTGCATTGGACCGCAAGGGAAACGCTGATTGGGCGGCTATTCTGAGCGAGGTGCAGAAGCAGTTTGGTCAGGAAGGGGTCGAATCGGCCTGGAGCCCGGAAAGCGGGGAAGCGTTGGGATACGGTGAGGCGCAGGTGTTTGTGCAGTTCTTCCGCGGTATCCCGATGCAGATCCGGGTGAAGGCGGGGAATCGCGAGGAGCGAATTTCGCTGTCCGAGCGGTTCGTGAACGCCGTAACTGAGGTGGCCAGCGCCACGCTGATCAAGGAGCGCAAGCTCACCGACTACGGCGTCCGCTACGGCGAGTTGCCCGACATCGCTCGAGAGATCGAGCAGGAGCTCGAAGCGGCATTTCCGCCGGAGCGGCTGAAAGGGATCGTGGCGCAGGCAATCGCCCATGGCCGCAGCGAGACGGAGTTCGTTGAGCAGCGGCGCGAGCTGACCCTGGACGAAATCCGCGAGCGGATGAAGGACCCCGATTGGCGCGTGCGCTACGCCGCGCTGGAGGCACTGCAGCAGCCGGGCGCAGACGCGCTGCCGCTGCTAGGGGAGGCGCTGCGCGACCCGCAGATGCAGCTCCGCCGGCTCGCCGTCGTTTACCTCGGCGATCTGCGGACGCCTGAGGCGATGGAGCTGCTGTACGAGGCGCTGCGCGATGCCTCCGCCGCCGTGCGACGCACCGCCGGCGACACGCTGTCCGACATTGGCGATCCCGCGGCCACCGGGCCGATGATCGCGGCGCTGTCGGACAGCAGCAAGCTGGTCCGCTGGCGCGCGGCCCGCTTCCTGTACGAGGTCGGCACTGACGATGCCTTGGAAGCGCTGCGCGCTGCGGTAGACGACCCTGAGTTCGAGGTCGGCTTACAAGCGCGCATGGCCGTTGAGCGCATCGAATCCGGCGAGCAAGCTGCCGGAACCGTATGGCAGCAAATGGCAGGCCGCGATCGGGGAGACAGCAAATAACCATATGTCATTATTTTGACATTGCCTGACAATCCCCCATACGCTATACTTTGAAAATGTAAATTTCATATGACCTCATCATTTCTAGGGTGAGGTAGAGGTCGCGATTGTGAAGAGTACACCGGAGGAGGCGTGAGAAGCCGCCCGTGAGACCGGTCGAAAGGCACCGTCGCCGAAGCTTGGCTGCCGCTTCTGTTGGCATTCGGGCTGGGGCTGTTACCGAAAGGGACAGAACTGTCACGGCTATTCCTGTCACCCGGTGGATGTCGTGTTGAGCTATCTTCATGGAATGGTGCGGATTAACGGTATAACTATGGCCGCGGAGTCCTTTCCGCGGCCTTTTTTCTATGGAGCTCTATAGGCCTGTCGGCGCATCGGAGACGGGATACGGGGAAAACTATGAGCTTAGAAGGAGTGTTTCACCCATGAGTAAACAACAAACGTCGGACGATCGGCTTCAGCCGGGACTTAAAGCTCGCCACATGACGATGATCGCCTTAGGCGGTTCGATCGGGACCGGTCTGTTCCTCGCAAGCGGCGGCGCGATTGCCTCCGCGGGCCCTGGCGGAGCACTGCTCGCTTATGCCGCCGTCGGCATCATGGTCTATTTCCTGATGACCAGCTTGGGCGAGCTAGCTACCTATATGCCGGATTCCGGCTCGTTCGAAACTTACGCTTCCCGTTTCGTCGATCCCTCCCTAGGCTTTGCGATGGGCTGGAATTTCTGGTACAACTGGGCAATCACCATCGCGGCTGAACTGTCCGCAGCAACATTGATCATTAAATATTGGTTCCCCGACAGCCCATCACTGCTCTGGAGCGTGTTGTTCCTGGCTCTGATCTTCCTGTTGAACGTCCTCTCCGTGAAGGGTTACGGAGAATCGGAATATTGGTTTGCCATGATCAAGATCATCGTCGTCATCGTATTCCTCATCATAGGCGTACTTATGATCTTCGGAATCATGGGCGGCGAAGCGGTTGGCTTCTCCAACTTTACGATCGGCGATGCGCCGTTTCATGGCGGATTCTTCACCATCCTCGGCGTATTTATGGCTGCCGGCTTCTCGTTCCAAGGAACGGAAATGGTTGGTGTCGCCGCCGGGGAAAGCCATAACCCTAGGGAACATGTGCCCCGCGCGATTCGGCAAGTGTTCTGGCGTATTCTGGTCTTCTACATTCTGGCCATTCTTGTCATCGGCATGCTGATTCCATACACCAATCCGAATCTGCTGCAAGGCGGGATTGAAAACATCGGCGTCAGCCCGTTTACGCTGGTCTTCGAAAAAGCCGGACTGGCCTTCGCCGCCTCCGTCATGAATGCCGTCATCCTATCTTCCGTGTTGTCGGCCGGCAACTCTGGGATGTACGCCTCCTCGCGGGTGCTGTATTCCCTGGCCTTGCGCGGGAAAGCTCCAAAGTTCCTGGCGAGACTGAACTCCCGCGGCATTCCGATGAACGCGCTCTTTATGACAACGCTCGTCGGCATGGTCGCATTCTTCGCCTCTCTGTTCGGCGACGGCGTGGTGTATAACTGGCTGCTTAACGCTTCCGGAATGTGCGGCTTTATCACGTGGCTTGGTATTGCCATCAGCCACTATCGTTTCCGTAGAGCCTATGTGGCCCAAGGACGGGACCTAAATGACCTGCCCTACAAAGCGCGTTGGTTTCCGTTTGGCCCACTGTTTGCTTTTGCCCTTTGCTTTCTGGTCATTCTGGGGCAGAACGTGTCCGCGTTTACCGGTGAAACCATCGACTGGTATGGCGTCGCCGTATCCTACATCAGTATCCCGCTGTTCCTGTTAGTCTGGTTAGGCTACAAATGGACCCAAAAAACAAAGGTCATTCCGCTGCAGGAATGCGATCTCGAGGTACAACCTGTGCATACCGAGACATAATTGCTAAAAAAACGAGCGAGAGTCCTGACTTCAACGTCATCGACTCCTGCTCGTTTTATTTTTACTCCCAATGGATCTCCACTCGTAAATCCTCCGTGCCTTCCAGCGGCTGCATCAGATAACGGATATTGCGGATACCCAGGTCATATAACCCGGCTAGGTCCTCCAACAGCTGTTCATCCGAACCGGCGTAACGTACGGTTACCGTACCTTTTCCAGCTTTCAAACCGTTCTTCACCCGATCCGTTAGCCCTTTGGCATTGGACACAGCCGCGTCGGCGTCATACAGGTCATAACCTAAACTCGTTTTCAGAGCAAGATAAGTTTCCATCTTCGCCCCGCCCGCCTCAATCAACTTCTGGAGTGTCGTTAAATAAGGCACGGACGCGAGAGGATAATGCGCTGCGACCCAGATGTGATCCTTCCGCATCTGCTCATCCGTTCGCAAATAATACGTATAGTTGACTCGCTGCGGTACATCAGGGACCGGATCGTCCCAAGTCGTGTCCAGATGGTACCAGCGATTATCGAGCCGCACGAGGTTCCAGGCATGAAGTTGGTCACCGGCTGTACCTTCGACCAAACGGTTCTCGATGCCGGCTTCCTTCAATAGCTCGTAAGTCAGCAAGGCATAACCTTGACATACCGCTTCGCCGGTTTTCAGCCCTTCATAAGCCGTATATTTTTGCAAATCGGTATCATATTTCAAATTCACTACGACATAATCGTGAATCGCTTTGATTTTCTGATGCGTATTCATGCCCGGTTCGATCAGCTGCTTCAGGATTTCCTTTACCCTTTGGCGCACGTACGCAGTCTGCTGGGCCGTTTCGCGGTAGTGGACCTGCAGCGTAATTTTGGCCGAACCTGAGGTCCCTCGCCAGGAGTACACATAGCGATCCACGATATATTTCGTATACGGGTCAGCATCAAGCGCCTCGTTAACGGCCTGCTTCAGCTGCTTCTCTAAATTTTTGGTCGATCCTTTATATTTCAAAGTAATCGTTGTACTCCGCGCCTCCATCCCTTCCGCTAACTTGGTTTGAAGTTGCTTGGAAGTGGTGACCGTAGCTGGCTCCGCAGCCGCATGAACCGGGACAGCTACCCAGCCGAGCGGTTCAGATCCCAGCAGTATACCACCGATCACCCCGGTTATGAGCCAAACCTTCGAAAGTTTCCCGATTTTCTTTCCCAAATGGCTTCCCCCACCTTCCGGTCAAGCTGCATAAAGTGTACTTCTCCCGGTCTTTCAAGCCCATTGTAACACAGCGGTTCCCGCAAAAGCTTTCTAGTTTTGTCGAACGAAAGGAAGGTTTCGGACAAATTCCCAAATCACGATTATTCGCAAAAACGACGTCATTCTGACGCCTAATTTTCACATTCAGCTTCTACAAATACAAGCCGGGCTTATGTATAATAAAAAATATCAACTTGTGATTTATATCATTGCATAATTATACTAACATCCACAGGAATGGAGAATTGGATCGGATGACTATCGTGAATATTTCGGATATATCCGTGGAATTGTTTATTGCCGTTATGTTTTTTTTGCTTATTGTCGCCCCCTTGGTCAGTCTCGGTGTGCTGAGACTATTTCAAGGGCGCAAACGATCCGGCTTTACGTTGATCGGCAGCGGCGTGTTGGGATATTTCGTCTTTCAGCTGGTTGCCGGACTGTTCAGCTAAAGCTCCGTACGATATAAACGTAAAAAACGGCGATACAGGTCTTGACCTGTATCGCCGTTTCGTTGTGCCGTTATTTGACGGCCGCAGCAGCTGTTTCATGTTCCGTGCTCTCGATAAACTTCTCGCAGTCGATGGCGGCCATACAACCGCTTCCCGCAGCGGTGATCGCTTGGCGGTAACGAGTGTCCTGTACGTCGCCGCAAGCGAAGACGCCAGGAACGTTGGTCTCGGATGTGCCGGGTTTCACCACGATATAGCCATTCGCATCAAGATCGATTTGCCCGCCCAGGAACGAGGTGTTCGGGTGATGGCCGATCGCCACGAATACGCCGCTGGCCGGAATCACTTCCTCATTGCCAGTCTCGTTGTTACGTACCTTCAGACCGGTAACTCCGTGTTCGCCGGCGATGACTTCAAGCGGCGTACGATTCAGCGCCATCTCGATTTTCTCATTCGTGCGCACACGATCCTGCATGATTTTCGATGCGCGCAGCTCGTCGCGGCGGTGTACCAACGTGACTTTCGAAGCAAAACGGGTCAAGAAGCCGGCTTCCTCCAACGCGGAGTCGCCGCCGCCCACCACGATAATCTCCTTGCCGCGGAAGAAAAATCCGTCACAAGTCGCGCACGTGCTTACGCCGCGCCCTACATTCGTCTCTTCGCCCGGAATGCCCAGGTATTTGGCCGTAGCCCCTGTCGACAATACCAGCGTCTCGGCAACGAGCTCGCCGAGCCCCTCCACTTGCAGCTTGAACGGACGTTGGCTCAGGTCCACGCTGTTCACCCAACCGGTGCGGAATTCGGCGCCGAAACGTTCGGCTTGCTTGCGCATATTATCCATCAATTCCGGGCCCATGATCCCTTCCGGGAACCCCGGGAAATTCTCCACTTCCGTCGTTGTCGTCAATTGGCCGCCAGGCTGCGGACCTTCGATAATCAGCGGATTCATGTTGGCGCGTGCCAGATAAATTGCGGCGGTCAACCCTGCCGGGCCTGTGCCGATAATAATTGATTTGTACATATCCTCAAACCCCTTCAAATGGACTTATCCGAATAAAATAAGAATCATTATTGCTTGATTCTAATTATGTGAAGACGGCGGCTCCCTGTCAATCTTTGTAACGGAAGGGTTCGGTGAAGGTTAAATGAAGGAATGATGAAGGGCTCTACGCCGACCAGGCAAGAACGCCATTACCGAAGCAGTCGTAACCCGTTTAGAATAACCAACAGCGTGCTGCCCTCATGACCTACTACGCCCAGCGGCAACGGAATACCCGCCGCAAAATTGCTTAATATCAGCATCAAGATGACCGCTCCGGCAAAAATCAGGTTCTGCTTCACGATCCGCCGGGCCCGCCGGGCAAGCGATATCGTCTCTGCGATCCGCTCGATGCTGTCGTTCATCAGCACAACGTCCGCCACCTCCAGCGCCGCCCCGCTGCCGCCGCCGCCCATAGCGATGCCCACGGTCGCCGCAGCCAGCGCCGGCGCGTCGTTTACCCCGTCGCCGACCATGGCGACGCTGCCGTAACGCTCCCGAAGCGCCTTCACGTGCTCGACCTTTTCCTGCGGGAGCAAATCGCCGTACACGAGGTCGACGCCGATCTCTCCGGCCAGCGCGTTTGCGGTCACGCTGCGGTCGCCCGTCAACATCGCGACGGAAAGCCCCATCTCGTGCAGCCGGTCGATGGCCGCCTTGGCCTGCGGGCGAACCTCGTCGCGGAGCGCGATCAGGCCGGCGTATTCGCCGTTCCGCTGAATGGCGGACACGGTGTGACCTTCGGCGATCCAGGCGCGAAGCTGCTCGGCCAGCGGCCGTGGCAACATCGGATCACCGTCGTCCACCTTGCCCACGCGCCACGTTGCGCCGAACACCTCTGCCTCGATGCCCCAGCCGGGCAGCGCCCGCAGTTCCTCCGCCCCGCGAAGCGGGACCCCTTCGGCCTCTGCCTTGCGTACGATCGCCTTAGCCAGTGGATGCTCCGACAGGCTCTCCGCCGCAGCGCAGGCAGCCAGTACCTCCCGCGGGGCAAAGCCCTCCGCGGTGTAGAGCCCGGTCACGACCGGCGAGCCCTCCGTCAGCGTTCCGGTTTTGTCGAAGGCGACGACCCGGATGCTGCCCAGATGATCCATATGGGCCCCGCCTTTAAACAACACGCCTTTGCGGGCACTCTTCGACATCGCCGAGAGCATCGCCGGCATGACCGACGAGACGATCGCGCACGGCGATGCGACGACGAGAAATACCATCGCCTTATAGAAGGCGAAGGACCAGCTCCAGCCGACCAACCACGGCGTGAGCAAGATTAACGCCAGCGTGGCGGCCACGATCGTTTTGGCATAAATCCCTTCGAGTCGTTTGATGAATCTCTGCGTCCCCGGCACCTCCTGCTGAGCCTGCTCCACAAGGGTGATGATCTTGGAGAACAAGGTGCCTTCCGCCGGACTGGACACCTCGACGTATATCGCCCCTTCTCCGTTCAGCGTCCCGGCATTCACGCCATCGCCGGGCTGTTTATCAACTGGAATCGATTCACCGGTGATCGCCGACTGATTCACCGCGGAGCTCCCGGTCCGGATCGTTCCGTCCGCCGGAATTACCTCGCCCGGTTTAACGAGCAGCAGATCGCCGACGGCCAGTGCCTCCACGGGGACCTCCTCCATCCCGTCTCCGCCGACACGTAACGCGGTTTCCGGTTTCATCGCGATTAGCGCGGAGATGTCCTTACGGCTACGATCGCTGGCGAACGATTCCAAAGCGCCGCTCAAAGCGAAGATAAAGATCAGCATCGCCCCTTCGTACCAGTAACCGATCGAAGCCGCGCCTAGGGCTGCAGCGATCATCAACAGATTAACGTCCAAATCCCGCTCTTTCACTAACGTGATCAGACCTTCCCGTGCCTTCACATATCCCCCGACCGCATAGGCGGCAATATAAAGCGCCATGGATACCCATGGCATCGCCCCTTGCATCCCCCAGACCCAAGCGGCCAACATCAACCCGCCGCTGCTTAACGCGAGCAACATCTCCTGATGGCGTAAGAGACGTAGCCAATCGAACCGGCGTTTTCTGCCTGGGTTAGGTTGATTCGCAGTTTTTTGCGCCTCTTGTATCGTTCTTCTATGCACAGCTTCCAAAGCGATCTCCTCCTTATAAGTGACTTGCGCTGAGAATGAAAATTATTGTTAACCCCCTAAAAATGGCGCAAGCTGCCCCGGGAAAATCCCGGAGCAGCTCACAATTGAGAACGATAATCATTTTTGTATTAGGACAATAATTTTGGTTGAGTGAAACTTTACTTATATTTTATGCCAATTCTCCCGCCGTGTAAACACCCGGTTGAAAGCTCTTAAACCCGTTTAAGCTCCCTCTAGCCTCGAAAGTTGCATTTAGTACAACATTTTAGTGTGATTCCAGCCGATTCCGGCGAAAACCCCATCCACGCGCAAAAAAAACCGCTGACCGGGACGATTAATACCGTACTCCCGATACAGCGGCTTCTGTAAAATAACGGATTAGGCCTGGCTGGCGGCAATCGCCTGCTCCAAATCATAAAGGATGTCGTCGATCGACTCCGTCCCTACGGATAAGCGAATCAAGCCCGGTGTGACGCCGGCGGCCAATTGCTCCGCTTCTCCCAACTGCTGGTGTGTGGTGCTGGCCGGATGGATGATCAGCGACTTGGAATCGCCGACGTTGGCCAAATGCGAGAACAACTTCACGTTTTCGATCAGCTTGCGCCCGGCGTCCACGCCGCCGCGGATTTCAAACGTAAGGATGGCGCCTTGGCCTTTCGGCAAATATTTTTGCGCCAATTCGTAAGATTCGTGACTCGGCAGTCCGGCGTAGCTGACCCACTCGACCTGCTCGTGCGCTTCCAAGAACTGCGCCACTTTCAAGGCGTTCTGGCTATGGCGTTCCACGCGCAGGTGCAAGGTTTCCAGCCCTTGCAGCAGCAACCAGGCATTAAACGGCGATAATGAAGCACCTAGGTCACGCTGCAGTTGAACGCGAGCTTTAATGATGTAAGCCAACGGACCAACCGCTTGCGTGTAAACGACACCGTGATAACTTGGATCGGGTTCGGTCAGACCCGGGAATTTCCCGCTGGCAGCCCAATCGAACTTACCGCTGTCAACGATGATCCCGCCGATTGAGGTGCCGTGACCGCCGATGAACTTGGTTGCCGAATGCACGACGATGTCGGCACCGAAGTCGATCGGACGCAGCAAGTACGGGCTTGGGAACGTATTATCGACGATCAACGGAATGCCATGCTCATGAGCAATCGCGGCGACCGCTTCGATGTCCAGCACATCGCCTTTCGGGTTGCCCAGCGTTTCGGCGTAAAGCGCCTTCGTCTTGTCCGTGATCGCGGCGCGGAAGTTTTCCGGATTCGAGGAATCCACGAACTTTACGTTAATGCCAAGCTTGGGCAGCGTTGTTGAAAACAGGTTAAACGTGCCGCCGTACAGCGTAGTGGAAGAGACGATCTCGTCACCCGCTCCAGCGATATTCAAGATGGAGAAAGTGATCGCTGCCTGGCCAGAGGCCGTTGCGAGCGCCCCAACACCGCCTTCAAGCGCAGCCACGCGCTTCTCGAATACGTCATTGGTCGGATTCATGATACGAGAATAAATATTGCCGAATTCCTTTAAGCCAAACAGGTTAGCCGCATGCTCCGTGTCGCGAAAACCATAGGACGTTGTTTGATACAGCGGGACCGCCCGAGAGTATGTAGTGGGATCGATCTCCTGACCGGCGTGGATCGCCAGCGTTTCCGGGGCATATTGACGCTCTTCAGACATGGATAATTCCTCCTTCGAATACTTGCACTTCGTTCAGTACAGAGTTTTTTTCCTATTCTCTCACATCTCATGGAATTTGAAAATAGGAAATCCGATAATTTTTATATGAATTATCCAGTTTGAGCTCTACGGCTGATATTTGCGGATAAAATACGCTTCCCCAAACGTGGGCTTGCACGCTTTGAGTCCCGGAAAAGGGGGATTCTCCCCCACCAGCTTGACATAAATACCACCCGATGTTTCCCGAAACTCGATCAGGCCCGCCTCCGGACAGAGGTCGAATTGCTCTCGCGTAAGTTCGCCCTCCCAGAGCGGGCAGGGCAGATCCGCCAACCAGGACGTTCTGCCGCCGTAAAAACGTACTTTTCCCTGATCCAGCCACAGTACATGATCGGCCGCCTCCTCCCATTCGCTCAGCTCATGTACCGCCGCAATCACGGTCCGCCCTTCCGCATATCGATTCAGGTAGGCGATCGCCAGCTTCCGCTCTCCGGTATCCATGCCGTTCAACGGTTCGTCGAGGAACAGAAATCTCGGGGCGGCCAGCAATGACTGAGCCAAAGTGACCCGCCGCTGCACGCCCCCAGACAACCGCTTGATCTTCGTGTGACTGTAAGTCTCCAGTCGAAAATCACGAAGCAGCTCGCCGGTCCGCTCCGAATCGAATACCCCCTTCAGCTCAGACAAGTACAGAAGCAGTTTATATGGAGTCATGTTTTCGTACAGCTCGATTTCTGAAGGCACATAACCGATCTGGCTGCGCACTAGCGGCAAATCCGACTGGGCCGACTTCTCTTGGTAGAGGATTTCTCCCTTGTGCGGCAGGTTTACCGTCGCCAGCAGCTCTAGCAAAGTGGTTTTTCCCGCTCCGTTGACCCCAACGAGCAGGGTTAACCCCGGCTTCAATTGCAGCCGGTCAATTTGCAGGATAAATCCGCCGGCAGGGCGCTCTCGCAGCCCCTCGATGCGAATCATGGCTGCGCACCGCCCTGCGCACCGCCTGTCTGCAGGTTCCGGCTGCGGATATACGAACGGAACAGCAGGAGGGCGCCAACCAGCAGGAAACCTACGTTCATCGCGATCCCTGCGCCTACTCCCAACCCAGCCCCCGTCTCAGCGTTTAAGCTGATCGCCGAGGTCTGGTCGATAAGGAGCAGCCAAAGAGCGTAGACGCCTCCCGCGAACAACATCCCCGCTTGATGACCGTAACGAAACAAGGCGTACATCGCCGCCCCTCCGGTGAGCAAGGAAATCCCCAACCATTCCAGCAAGAAAGGAATGAACGGCAACCCAGCTTCTCCGGCAGACGCCACGCGGATGCTCACCGCAAAAGAGCTAACCAGCGCCCAACCAACCACCAACGCCATGACCATCAGCATACGGCTGTAGATGACCAGCGCCGGCGGATAAGGCGTAACGCTCTCGATCGCGCGCATCCCCCGGTCCCAGGTGCGATAGCTGTACAGCATCGAAGCGATCAGCATGAGTGGCGTGATCATTGAAAACATGTTGGGCATCCGGTCCCCCAACAGCCAATTGGACACTGGCTGTTCCGGATCAACCAATAACACCAACATGATAAACACAAACGCCCCGGTCATCATCAACGAACGGCGATTCATGCGGAATTGGCTGCGCAGCAGCCGGCCTAAGGACGGCGGTTCGACCCGCGCGTTAAAATCAAGGGATGCGGCAGCATTTTGTGCCTGCAGGGCGGCGAACTCCGGCTGCAATGCTTCGATTAACGCCGCGGTTTCCAACGGGGTTGGACCCGGTTGCAGCGCTTGCCGCAGCGGCTCACGCAACTCCCGCTCCAGCCGCTCCAGTTCTTTGTCAATGGATGGTTCCATGAGTAGGCACCTCACTTTCCTCTTCGCGAATTTTGTTCTTGGTGTCCCAGTCCAAATGAGGATGATCGACCGAACGGGCCAACGCCCGCTTCAGCTTGCGCAATCCACCGTACAGATGCGATTTCACCGAGCTCAGCGGCAGCTCCAGCAACTCGGCGATCTCCTGCAGCTTCAAGTCATGGAAGAAGCGCATGCGTACTACCTCCTGCTGGACCTCCGGCAACTGAGTCATCGATTTGGCCAGCTGCTGCACCGTTTCCTGCCGTTCGATCAATTCCTCCGCTCTTGGCGCCGGGTCGGCATCCTCCGGGATCTTATCGGTACCGGTATATTCCGAACGGTAAGAGGCGCTGCGCCAATAATCCCGACATAAATTGAGTGCCACTTTATATAGCCAGGGGCGAAGCTGCTCCATCCCGCCATGTCGCTTGAGATGGCGGATTAGCCGGATAAACGTTTCCTGGACGATGTCCTCCGCTTTGCCCCGATCCTTCAATTGGCTCGTGACATAGGACAACAGCGGTCCGTGGTACCTCGTGACCAGCAGCTCGAACGCTTCCTGGTCACCGGCGGCCATTCGCTCGGCCAGCAGCGAGTCCGATATCATGAAGTTTCCTCCCCCTTTGCACTTCTCTTATTCCTCTTCTACGCTGATCCAACGTTCCCTCTTCCCAAATAACCAGACGGCCAAAATAAGCAAAATCATCGACGCGACCAACAGGCCGATCCGATTGTGTGGAAAGGAATACGTTTTTTTCAAATAACTTGCGTATAAGGTCCACCGCCCCAACCATTCTCCCGAGCTCATCGTATCGAGCACCCAAACGGCAAAGCCGAGCACTAATCCTCCATAAATTCGGCGAAACGCAATAACTCCGGTGGTACTTAAGGAGATCAACAACACGTAAGCCGGAAGGTTCTGAAGAATCAGCGAGCCAGCAGTCATCTTAGCTTTAGGGTTCACCTCGGCGCCGTTCCACGGATATTGAGCCGTCCATATCCCCCCAAAATGCCAGGCATATACCGACATTAGGATCATCCCTAATCCCGCCGTCAACAGGATGGCTAGCAGCCATCTTCGGAAGACCAGCATTCTTAATGAAACGGGATACGTGGCGATGACCTCCATGCCGCCTCCACTAATTTCCCGCTGGAACAGCAATAAGGGAATGATGATCGCCAGCGAAAACAGGGCCATTTCCGAGAAATAATACACATTTCTTGGTCGACCGGGATCACTAAGCAGGATGCTGAGAATATAGACGACGAACAGCAGCAGTGCCAGCCACGCCATCGGTTGTTTCTGTACTTTTAGCTCCAAGGTCAGTCCGCGTAGCCAGCTTCGTGCATCAGTTCGCATCTGCATCATGCATCACCCGCTTCCATTCCTGTTCCCATTCGGCATACGGAATCGGTCTAGGTCCGCCCTCTGCGTCGACTTGATTAGGGATTTCCAATCCAAGCGCATAGAAATGGTTTAACACCTCTTTCACCTGTTTGTTCTTCCCTTCATCCAGCGCCCCGGCTACTTGTGCCGCCATCCGCAATCCCACGTGATCCGGATCGGCATCTTCCGAAGGCTCAAACAAGTTGTACAACAGGCCGCCCCCAGAACCTTGCTTCAAATCATCGGCGGTATACCCTTTATACTCTCGGTAATACATATACCACATCAAGGCGCGAAGCTGCGGACGCACATCCTCGGATGCCTTCAGAATGTTCATTTCCCCTTCGTTCGTACCGAGCAGCATCGAGTTCATCAGTTGGTCTGCGAAGTAATCCACTTCGCTCACCAACCAGATCAAGTAATAGGTTTTATTCTCTATGTCGAAGGAGTGGTTGTTGTTCATCGACAGCATCAGTACTTGATCCAGTTTAGGATCCAAATGGTTGACCCATCCGGCAAAATATACGTACTCCCCGGCCCATGCTTCCAACAACTTTTCGGCCGTTTTGACGTCGTAGGGCGTAGTCACGAGGCGAACCGGCAGCTTCGGGTTGCTCACTTCTTCAAACTCCCCACTGTAAAAGCGGATGACTGCAGCAGACTTGCCTTCAAACACCTGCCCTTCGCCGGTCTGTTCCATATGTTCCAGGTTTCCGTATACCTTAGAAGCGAACCCGGACGTGGAGATCCGGAATTGGGAGGTCGGAAGGTGCCAGCCGCCAAAATCAACCGCTGCCTGCAAAGAGTCGCTCCCGCCGCTGTTCTTCATATAAACCGGAAAATCCCCCGGCAGTGGATACCATGCCATATAGCCGGGCAGGAGGACGTTCTCCCCCTTAACGAAAGCCAGATACGAACCTTCGGTATAATTCTGGGCTACATAATCCATGACTTTACCGGCATATTCCATTTCGACTTGGACCGTCTTGTCTGCGTTTAAAGGAGCGGTCAATGGAACCGTAAGCCTCTCCCCTTCATGAGAGAACTTGACGGGAGAACCCGACACCGTTAACCGGTTCACCTGGAACGTACGATTAAGCGTGAACAATAGCTCGCTGCGTCCCGTTAACTGGCCTGCCGGAATATCCAGCGCCGCCTTGATTTTCAAGCGATCATCCGGCTCCCGTTGCAGGTTGATATCATACCGCTCGATCTGAAACGTTTCGACTTGATGATCTCGGAGTGCCTCTACGGTCTTGACCCCAGGGTCGCTAAGCTTCGCATGCAATTCGGCATAACGTTCACCCCAAATGGAGAGATAGGGAACGAAGGCACCGACCGCTAACACCAAGGCCAAGCCCCCGGCCACCCAGTTACTTCGCCGAAAGGCAGTTGGGCGGATCCGGTTGAGCAGGAGCACGCCGGCCGTTAGCAACAGCAAAGCAAATGCCAACACGAACCAACGGGAAGCGGCTAACTCATCCGCGATCAGCCGGATCCCCCACGTTTCAGCATCGGCATCCCCAGTCACGAACAGTTGATTTAAATGAAACGTGCGCAGCACATACCACTTGTTGCGATCGAGCAGGAACATATCCAGAAAGAACGTTCCAAACATCCAGGCGCAAAATGCAATCAAATAGACGGCCCGATTGGCGATACAAATGGCGAGCAGCATCGCCAGCGCCAAGGTCACCAGATAGGAAACCTCGAAGGTTAGCAGATAATAAACCGCAAATTCCCGGGTGATTGAAAACGCTACGTCCATCCTCGCAGAGTTCCAGGCGAACGCGGCTCCGGCCAGCACCGAAAATATCGTAAAATACAGTACTGCTGCCGTATATTTCGCTGAAATCCTGGACATATAGGACACCGGCAGCGCCGCATTCCATTCATAGGAGGTACGGCGAATGTCTCGGCGGATTGTCATCACGCCAAGGAGCATCGTCAGCCCCAGGCTCATCGTGTGCAGCAGCGTCAGGCTGGTGTACGAACGTTGAAAAAACAAAATTTCACGTCCTGGCAGCCGTTCAAGATTCCAGAACACGAGCAGGCCGAACACGATCGGCAAACCCAGCAGCCACCGGTTTCCGAACAGCATGCGAAGCTCGAATTGAAACAATCGTCTCCATTTGTTCATCCCCGAGTCGCCCCTTCCGTCTGGCCCTTTCGGAGCAGGGCCAGATATCCGTCCTCCAGGGTCGGCGGAACGAGCGTGGCCTCTTGGGCTCCTTCCAGCGGGACTTCGCCGATGATTCGGCATAACAAGCCGCCTTCCGTCGGACGCGTGGACACGACGGACATCGGATCCAGCCGGGCGAATTGGCTCTCGCTGAGGCGAACCTCCCACACCTTGCCTTGTCCGAATTCCTGCAGTTCGGACAGATCCCCGGACAACTTGACTTTCCCTTTGTCGAGAACGGCGATTTGACGGCAATTGCTTTCGATATCGGCGACGATATGTGTCGACAGCAACACGATCCGTCCCAGACTGAAGCGGGTCAACAGATTACGGAAGCGGACGCGTTCCTCGGGATCCAAGCCGGCCGTAGGTTCATCCACGATCAGCACCTGCGGGGAACCAAGCAGCGCCTGGGCGATGCCGAGACGGCGTTTCATACCGCCGGAATAGGTCTGCACTCTTTTTCGCGCCTTATCCTGCAAGTTTACTTGTTCCAGAAGAGCCTCAATCTCCGCTTTACGTTTCTTCTTGTCCGTCATCCCTTTCATCACCGCGACATAATCGAGGTATTCTACTCCCGTTAGCTGCGGGTAAACCTGAAATTGCTGCGGGAGATAACCGATCATGCGGCGGATTTCCTCCGCCTGGCGCAGCGAGACGCCAAACAGCGTCGCCTCGCCCGAAGTGGGTGGCGTGAGCGTGGCCAATATACGCATCAGCGACGATTTCCCGGCACCATTGGGGCCCAAAAGACCCACCATACCTTCGTTTAGCGTTAAGGTCACATCATCTAGCGCTAGACCACCACGCGTATATTTTTTGGATAAATGATCAATGTGTATCATACTGTTCCTCTTTTCCAAGCGTTTTATCAAGTGACGCCTTCCGCGGGAGACATCTGTAGCTGTAACGGAAGACGTCCATAAAAAGTTTGGATAAACGGAAAAAGGGTGCCATTTCCACATTCGCTCTGGAATAGCACCCTGTTTCTCCCTCATGTAGCTTTCTTGCGCCAGCCTTCGCCGGCCCTTGTCTTAATAGCTGTTTTGACTGGTTTGCCCTTGGGCGATAGCCACACCGGCACTGGTGCCCAGGCGCGTTGCCCCCGCCTTAATCATCGCTTCGGCATCTGCCAGCGAACGCACGCCGCCGGACGCCTTCACGCCGACGTTTGGACCCACCGTTTTGCGCATGAGCTCGACCGCTTCCACGGTCGCGCCGCCGGTCGAAAATCCGGTTGAGGTTTTCACGAAATCGGCTCCGGCTTCGACGGATAACTTGCTTGCCCGAACGATCTCCTCGTCGGTAAGCAGGCAGGTTTCAATAATGACCTTCACCAGCGCTTTTCCAGCGGCAGCTTGGACAACCCCGGCGATATCGCGGCGTACGAGTTCGTCGTCACCGTCTTTAAGCGCACCGATGTTAATGACCATATCAACCTCACCGGCCCCCTCGGAGATAGTATGAGCGGCTTCGAATGCCTTCACTTCCGGCGCCGAAGCGCCAAGTGGGAAACCGATCACCGTGCAGACTTTCACAGGAGATTCTTTCAAGATCTCTGCCGCAGTTTTCACCCATGTAGGGTTAACGCAAACCGATGCGAAACCGTATTGCTTGGCTTCTTCAGCCAGCTTGATGATGGCGGCGCGTCCGGCGTCCGCTTTCAGCAGGGTATGATCGATCATGGCAGTGATGGATTGGGAATGAGTAGACAAGGGAATTCCTCCGTTCGTTTTATCAAATCTAGAATTCTGGCTGTGCGGATCTTCAATATAAACTGGAAATCGTCACGCCGCTCGGCAGCTTGAACGGGTGCTCCGCATTGATATGATCATAAAACATGATGCCGTTCAAATGGTCGATTTCATGCTGCATCACGATGGCATCAAAGCCTTTAAAACGCAGCTTGACCTCGTTGCCCGCCTCATCGCAGGCTTTGATCTGAACCTTCTCATAGCGTGGAACGAACCCTTGCACCAGGCGGTCTACCGACAGGCAGCCTTCGCTTTCCGGCAAATACGTCATCGCCTGGGAATGGCTGATGATCTTCGGATTATACAGGGCCAGCGGCCGGTCCTTGCCGTTCTCGTCCGTCAGCAAAGCGGCGAACATCCGCTTGTTCAGCCCGATCTGGTTCGCCGATAGCCCCACGCCTGCGCGCAGCTTGTATTTCTTCGCCACCTCCGGGTCCTGGCTGTTCTTCAGAAACTGCAGCATCGCTGCCATTTCCTCGCGGTCTTCCTCGGTCGGAGGAACGCTGACGGGCTCCGTCACCACTCGAAGAATAGGTTCCCCTTCTCTAACAATATCATCCATCGTTATGATGTAATCGCGGTTGAATTTACTCATAAATAAACAGTTCATCCACCTTCGTCTGCAAAATATGCGCAAGCTTGAATGCAAGCTCAAGCGTCGGGTCGTACCGGTTATTCTCCACGCTATTGATCGTTTGGCGCGTCACGCCGCATTCCGCGGCCAGCTCGTTCTGGGTTAAGCCCAGGCGTTTCCGGAGCTGCTTGATCTTATTGTTCATCGGCATCACCAGAATGTCAAAAGTTTTGGACTTCACCATGGTATCACGACCCGATAGACCTGTCAAAATCAAGATTTCATCTTGATCCCCCAAACCGAATCCTTCCGAAATCCGGCCGCTTCGCGCAGCATCGGAAGCCGCTCATCTTCCGGATAATGCTGTTCTAAATAAAGAACATAAGCCTCTCTCAAGCGGATCTCTTGATCCAGCTTGTTATATTCACTTGGATGCTTCTCCAGCCGTGCCAATGCGGCATCCCAGCGCGCCAGGTCCGCTTTCGTGGTTCTTCCTTTGCGGGTCCGATCCGAGAGCGAGGTTAACTCCTCATAAGATTCCCGGAGCTTGGCGGAATATTTAAACTTCTGGTTAAACAAACCCAGCAACACAATAATGAGGAAAAAGATGATCCACGCCCCGATATGCTCCATTCGCTGCCCCTCCTTCGCCGTTCAAACAAAAATAAAAGCTCCCGCTTCCAGGAGCCGTAATTACTTTGGGGTTCAATGCAAGTTGTTATTTATATTTATGCCAGTCCTGTTCACTCGTATTTAGCAGGTGTTCGAAATCATTCTCGAGTCGCTTCTGCTCGGCGCGGCGCGCTTCTTCCTTGCGGATGCGAGCCTCCTCCTGACGCCGTTCCTCCTCTTTCTTCAACTCATTGGCCTGCGCCTTCAGCTTGGCCAACGTATCCTCGCCAAGCAGATCCTTCAGCGTAGCCGGTTTATCTGCCGCGGTATTGGCCGGCGCCTCTGGACCGGAACGTCCCTTCTTCTTGCTCATGGATGCTTCACCTCGGTTCCGACGATCCTCTTTAGTTCAAGCCTAAAGTATCATAGTCGAAAAAACGTTGTCAATACGGCGTGAGTTGATCCAATCCACGGAGGAACAGGCGAAGATTAAATTCCAGGCTGTCCCTAAGCTCGAGCGGCAAGCCAAACGCTCCGCGGCGGTCCAGGGAGGCGAAGCCGTGAATCAGACTTCGCAGCCCGCGCACGGTGTGCAAAGCCTGATCCTCCGTTAAGGAATAGCTGCCGAGATAACCCAGGATCAGACTCACAATGCGCCCACTTGCTTCCTGCAACGCCACATCCGGACCGGGTGCGGCTTGCGCCGCATCGTACAACCCGGGATACGCATGTGCGAATTCGAGATACGCCTTGGCAAAATTGCGGATTGCGGCTTCCCCCGATGCTTCTCCGGTAGACGTTGAGATGTGCTCATAAAGCCGATCCAGCGCGTATTTCGCCAATTCCGTGCGGATTTGCTCTAGGCCGCTCACGTGGTTATAGAGAGAAGGAGGCCGAATCCCCAGCTTCCTGGCGACCGTGGTGATCGTCACAGCTTCTAATCCTTCCGCATTTGCCACGTCTACGGCAGCTAACAGCACCGCCGTGCTGTCAATCCCGATTCTTGGCGACATGTTCATCCTCCTTCCGGCCGAAATCAGCCGCTGCGGTTGCAGACGGCGCCATCCCTAGCGCGCGTTCGGCCGCCGCGATCGCTTTGGCTATGGCGGCGGCTGGCTGCTCCAGCACCGGCCCGTGCCCGACCGCCAGCAGCGATGGGTTCAGTGAGGCCAACTTGCGGGCGCTGGTCAACGCAGTTTCCTTATGCCAGGTGGCCAGCGCGGGGAACGGAAACAGCGGTCGCACAGTGCCGCTCACGGCGATGCCCGCCCGAGTCTGGAAAGCGTCGCCCGCAATAAGCGCACCGCTGCGCGTGTCGAGCAGGGCAAACGTACCCGGCGTATGACCCGGCGCCGCTACCGCCTGCAACGAACCGATGCGATCCCCATCCATAAACGTGACGTCCGCACGGGTGACCAGCTTCTTCGGCACCCCGCCGCGGATGGGGGAGGACGGCTCGCCCGGATCAAGCGAAACATCGCCGTCCATCAGGCGCGCATCGCGAGCGGACACATACACCGGAATCTCGGGAAACCTTGCCTTCAAGGCATCAAGCGCGCCGACGTGATCGTCATGCACATGCGTGAGGACGATGCGCGTCAGCGGTTTGCCCGTTTCTTGTACAGCCTGAAGAATCCCTTTGGCGCTATACGGCAGAGCCGCGTCAATCAGTGTTACGCCATCCTCTTCTTCTATCAAGTAACAATTCACCGGAAACAACCGGGGCATAAACGACAATTGCTGAAGTTGTCCGTACTTCGTTATTTTCATGATTATATCGCCTCTCTTCATTAACTAATACCTTTAGTTATAATCTAAACTAAAGGTATTAGTTTTACAAGAGGTATTTTATCTATTTAAATGTCGTACAAGCGTATCTGTCTGAATATGCTGTACAAGCAGCTTTATTTTACTTCTATTGTTGGAGGTTTCGCCATGAACAGCTTTCTTAGCTATGTGCTACTCGGTTTATCTTTATCCGCCCCTATTGGGCCGGTGAATGCGGCTCAGTTGGACAAAGGCATCCGCGGCGGGTTCCTTCACGCCTGGTTTGTTGGCCTTGGCGCCTTATCCGCCGATCTGGTGTACATGCTACTCGTTTATTTTGGCGTGGTGCACTTCCTGAACACTCCGTTCATGAAAACCTTCCTCTGGTTGTTTGGTTTCTTCGTACTCACCTATATTGGCATCGACAGTCTGAAGCAAGCCGGCAAAATCCCGGAGGGCGAAATGAGAGGCAGCGAGCCGCTGCGGAAATCGTTCCTGTCTGGATTTCTCATGTCCGTCAGCAACCCGCTGTCCATTTTGTTCTGGTTGGGGATTTACGGTTCCGTATTAGCCCAAGCCTCGGCAAACGTACGAGCCCAAGATCTGATCATCAACAGCAGCGCCATTATCGTCGGGCTGCTGCTCTGGGATTTCACCATGGCCGGGTTTGCCAGCGTGTTTCGCAAGCTGCTGACGAACCGGATCCTGGTCCTCATATCGGTCTTGTCGGGCGTGTCCTTGATTGGCTTCGGGCTTTACTTCGGCTATCAGGCCGCCGTACTGCTGGCGCAGCGGTTATAAAGTTTACGTCGTCCGCTTGGGGCGCAGCACCAGCGACTTCGCCTGGCGCCCCCGCCGCTTGGCTTGCTTCTTCGGCTTCCAGATGACAAACTGCATAATTAGCGTCACAATCCCGATCACGCCAACAAACGCCAAACTACCCCAGAAGCCCGGCCGGCTCGTGTCATGGAACAAGGTTCCTGTCACCGCCAATGCAATCAATGCCATGCCGCCCCAGCGTTTGACCTGTCCAAATCCGCTAAGTTTCAGGAGCTTACCGGAGGTCACTAATATAAAAAACCAGTTGTAAAGCAGAAGCAATCCGGCCGACGTCGTAATGTACTCATAAATGCGTCCCGGCATCACAAAAGACAGCACTACGGAAGCTGCAAGTCCGGCGGCAGTTAAGCCGATAGCGTAGAGCGGACGCTCCCGCCAGGCCTTCCGAGCAAACAACGGAGGCGCATCCTTGTCTTTTGCAAGTGTGACCAGCATGGTCGTCACTGCATATAGGGAGGCCACCATGGTGGAAAAACCGGCCACGATCAGCACGCCGTTAAACACATGAGGGATAAAGGGCAACGGATATTTTCCTAAGGCCGTAACGAACGGACTTCGCTTGGGGTCGATGGCGTTCCAGGCAACCATGGTGACCGCTAGCCCGATCGATAATAAATACACCACTGAGAGCAACAGCAGCATTATCGTTCCTGCTTTTGGGGCTTCCTTCGGGTCGCGCAGACGAATGGCCATCATCCCCATCACCTCGATGCCGCCGAAGGCATAAAACGCAAAGATAAATCCCGACCACAACCCCATCCCTCCTGCCGGGAAGAAGGTCTTGGCCGTATGCGGAAATTCCGGTGCTTTACCGCCGCCCCCGGGAATCCAGCCCATCAGCGCAGCTCCAGCAACCACCAAGAACATTAGAATGGCGGCAATTTTGATAACCGACAGAATATTTTCCATCGAATCGAATACCTTGTTGCCCAACAGAATCACGCCAAGTCCCAGCACGGCATATCCGATCGCAAAAATCCACATCGGCACGCCGGGGAACCAGAAGCGCGAGAACAACGATAACGCCGTCAACTGGCTGCCCATGATGAGCAGCTCCGAGCTCCAATACACCCAGCCGCTGCCAAACCCCGCCCAGCGTCCAAAGGCCCGTTTCGCGTACGAACGGAAGGAGCCTTGCTCCGGTCGATCCGCGGTCATTCGTGCCAACACCTCAAACACAGTGTAGGTGCCAACCGCAGCCAACAGGAACGCGATCAGGATGGATGGACCCGCCATACGAATGCCGATGCCTGAACCGAGGAAATACCCGGTGCCTATGGTCGACGCCACCCCCAGCAAGGAGAGTTGCCACCAGCGTAACTCTCCTTTTTTTCCCTCACCGTTTTGCGCCTTCGCCATCCCACTTTCCCCCGTTTCATCGAAATTCAGTACCCTGCCATCCACCTATTCTGCGGTCAGAGAGAAGGAAATATGTAACCTTGCTATTGTCAAAAAAAGCACCCGAAGCCCGCCTACTCAGCGGCACCTCAAGTGCTTCAAAAAGTTGTTGTCGTCTGAAGAAATTTGTTATTTCCCCGTGTCCTTCACCGGCTCCGGCCCGGATTCCTTGGACGGCCAGAAGGCCGCCTTGCCAAGCAGCATCGTGATGGCCGGCACAAGGAATGGACGCACGAGGAACGTGTCAAGCAGCACTCCAACAGCGGCAATGATGCCGAATTGCACCAACACTTGAATCGGCAGCGTTGCCAGTACGGCAAACGTTCCGGCTAGGATCAGACCGGCCGAGGTAATAACATTCCCGGTTTCATTAACGCCTTCGCGGATCGCATCCTTCAGCGGCATCACCTTACGTTTCTTCCAGATGCTCGAGATCAGAAAGATGTTGTAGTCCTCACCAAGCGCGACAAGGAAGACGAAGGCATACAGCGGAATCAACCCTTGGATCGCGGCGTTGCCCATCAGGTCGTGAAGGACAACCCAACCGATACCCAACGCGGCGAAATAGGATAATACAACAGTTAGGATCAAGTAAATCATTGCGACAATCGAACGGAGATATACAAGCAACAGCAAAGCGATCAGCCCAATAACGATAGGGATAATGACCTTTGTGTCTCGAGCATTGGTGTTCTCAGTATCGTATTGCGTAGCGGTTTGTCCGCTGATCCACACCTTATTCTCCGGTTCGCCGATGCCTTTGGTTGCTAACAGGCTTTCCGCTGTCTTCCGCAGCTCTGGAATATGCTTCATCGCTTCGTTTGAATATGGATTGACATTAAACTGCAGCTCAACGGCCCGGATATTGGGGTTGGTCTTGCCTTCGGCCGGAGCAGATACCTGACTGACAAAAGGCAAGTTGCTGAACATGTCTTGCAGGTTGATATCTTTACCTTCCGTATCCACCATCAGCTTAACCGGAGCTAATTCCCCCGGCGTAAATTTATCGGCGATCACCGCAAATCCTTCCCGAGAAGGCGTATCCTCCGGGAAGGAAGAGAGCAGATCCACGGTGTATTCAATGCGGGTCGCCTGAGAAGCCAATACTCCTAGAAGCAGCGTTGTCACGATAAAAATCGTCCATGGCCGTTTCGTTACCGTTCGGCCGATCCAACCCGTCGAGGCTTTAGCTTTGGGCTGGCGTACCGGTTTCTTCCGCAACTTGACTCGTTCGGCTTGCATTTCCGGCGTGCGCGGAACAAACGGGAAGAAGGAGGCGCGGCCCAAAATGGCCAATAACGCCGGTACAAGCGTCAAGCTGGCGATCCCCATGATCAGAATCGACAAGCTAAATGGCACACCAAATCGTTGTACAGAGCCGTATTTAGCTAACAGCAGCACCAGCAGGGCGATCACGACGGTAAATCCGCTCATGGCGATCGCGCCGGAAGACCCTTTAACTGCGGATGCCAGGGCTTTCGTCTTATCCTTCTCCTCCGTCAACAGCTGCCGGAAATGGGAGATCAAGAACAAGCAGTAATCGGTTCCCGCCCCGAATAACAGCACAGTCATAATTGAAATGGCTTGCGAGTCGACAGTGATCCAGCCTTGCTCGGCCATTTTGCCAAGGATCGGTCCGGCTACGCCGTAAGCAAAACCAACGGCAATCAGCGGAATGATTGCCAGAATTGGCGAACGGTAGATGAGCAGCAGGAGAATCAGCACGATCAAGACGGTGGCGATCATCAGCGAAACGTCGGCACTCGAGAACAGCCCCACCGCATCGATCGAGATGCCCGCCGGTCCGGATACTCGGGCAATGAGCCCATGGTCTCCGAGCTTAACGGCAAACGGATCATTCCCAAAAATCGTCTCGGCTTGGCTGCGGATCTCTTCCATGCCGGTCTTCATCACCTCGGTTTCCGTCCCCTTGGCGAAGAAGAACGGCAACACCCACGTTGTGCCGTCTTCGGACGCCTGCTGCTTGAGCGCCGGCAACGGCATTTGTTCGAGCGGGAGTACAAGTTCCACCCCTTCTAACGGATTATCGGTGAAATACGAAGTCAGCGCCTGCAGGCGGGTGTAATCTTCATCCGTCAGCCCGCCTTCCCGCGTCCAGACCGTTAGAGCGGGAATGCCGCTGTCGCTCGGAAATTCCTGCTCTGCCAGCTGTTCGGCTATCACCGAGGGCTGGTTCGCATCCAAGTTGGCCGCATTATTACGCTCCATCGAGTTGACGCTGGGCCATAGGGCGCTTAATCCGCCGGCAAGCAGAATCCAGACGGCCAACGTAATCCACTTGGTTCTTCGTCCAGCCACCAGTCGGGCTAGTCGACCTAGTATTTGATCCATTTATGATTCCATCTCCTTGTCTTTATTGCAGTTCCACGTGATTTAAATCACTCTGAGTATTAATTATATATACCGGTAGGTTAATTATCAAATGAAAAATATGATATAATGTTTGCTCAGTACAAGTTGCTCGAGGTGATGAAGGTTGACCCCACCGCATAAACGATCTTTGGGACGGCCCGTCCAGCAGCCGGACGCCCTGGCGACGTCCGAGCAGATCCTGCGCACCGCGTCGCTCTTGTTTATGGAGAAGGGATATAAGTCCGTGTCCATGAATGAGGTCGCCGAGCAGTGCGGGATCACCAAAGCCAGCGTCTATTATTATTATCCGACGAAGCAGGATTTGTTTGTCGCCTCCGTCGCGACGACGCTCGCGCGGGTAAACGGGCGAATTCGGAAGCTGCTGGTGGAGCCCGGCACGTTTCGGGAAAGACTCCTACAAATTACAATCAACTATTTAAGAATCCCTCGGGTTCACATGGATGAGATGTTCCGCAGCATTCAGCATCATTTGTCCGGAGAACAGCAGGAGACTTTAATTCGCCATGAAAACGATTTGTACGAAACGCTTCGCGAAGGGTTTGCCCAAGCCGCCGAGTCAGGTGAAATCATCTGCAGCGACCCGAACCTGGTCGCCCATCTGTATGTATCCATGTTGCGGGTGGGAGAACGCCAATATGCCGACAAGAACAAGCTGTTTCCTTCGGCGGAACAGGCGGCTGAAGCGATCGTTAATTTTTTATGGAGAGGCATTCATAACTAAATTAAAAGGGCAAAGGAGGAGAACTAGGCTGTGGCATTCGGCGTGTCGAGAGAGGAATTAGAAGCATGGAAACAGACGGTGGCCCGAGGAGAAATCGGCTTCTTGACTCATTTTTGGCTGGATCCACGATTTCCTGAAGCCAAGACGGTCACCAAGGTCGGCTGTTCCGATTTGGAGCGGCTCAAAGCCTGGTGCGAATCCCACGACCTTCCCGCCCGATATATACATCACCGTTCGCTATTTCCCCATTTCGACCTGATTGGACCGAAACAACGGGAAGTGCTGCGGGAAGAAGGGCTCTGGGGTCAACTGGAGCGGTTTCGCCTCCTATAAACGAAGCAAAGGCTGCTCGCTGGGGTTAACCCATGCGAACAGCCTTTTTTTGTTCTTTTAGTGCCCTGAAGGAGCAGATAACCCTACCCGTTCAATCAACCTTGTGCTCTCCTCGTTTAATCCAATGATGCGGATTTCTTTGCCAAGTTGATGATATTTGAGAATCAGCTTCGAAATCGCATTTACGGCGGACTGATCCCAGACATGCGACTTCGAAAAGTCCACCGCCACCCGCTGCGGATCGCCGGCCGCATCAAACTCCAGCAGAAAATGACTCACCGTTCCGAAGAAGAGCTGTCCAGCGACGACATAGGTTTTGGCTCCTTGCTCCTCACGGACGGAAGTCCGGATTCGGGCCATTTTCCAGGCAAAGGATAACGCACTGAGCAAGACTCCTATCCCCACGCCGATGGACAGATTATCCGTGGCGACCACGGCCACCACCGTCACCACCATAACAAGCGCGTCCGACACGGGAACCTTGCGAAGTGATTTCAGGGAATTCCAATCGAAGGTGCCGATCGATACCATAACCATGACGCCAACAAGCGCCGCCATCGGGATCTGTTGAACTACGTCCCCTAACACGATGACTAGGAACAGAAGGCCCACGCCAGAGACCAACGTCGACAACCTCGTCCGACCGCCGGATTTCATATTAATCATCGACTGGCCGATCATGGCACAGCCCGCCATCCCCCCAAAGAATCCGGTCACGATATTCGCCAACCCTTGGCCCTTCATCTCACGGTTCTTGTCACTTGAGGTGTCCGTGATCTCATCGATCAGCGTTGCGGTCATGAGCGATTCCAACAGCCCCACGAAAGCCAGCGATAACGACACCGGGAAGATAGTCTTCAACATGTCCCAGGTTAATCCGACTTCGGGAAGATGGAACGCCGGCAACGCCGACGTCATTGCGCCCATGTCGCCGACCGTCCTCACATCCAGATGCAGGGAGATGGTTAATATGGAGACCGCAATAATCGCAACCAAGGCCGAAGGTACCGCTTTGGTCAGCCGCGGAAACAGATAAATGATCGCAAGTGTTAACGCCACTAACCCGTACATCAACCAACCTTGTTTTTCGAAATGGGTGAGCTGCGCCATAAAAATCAATATAGCTAATGCATTCACGAACCCCGTCATTACCGGGTGCGGCAAGAAGCTAATAAATCGGCCCAGCTTGAGATAACCCATGAGTAATTGCAAAATTCCGGCCAAAACGGTGGCTGCAAACAGATACTCGATGCCATGGTCGCGAACGAGTCCGCCCATCAGCAGCGCCATCGCGCCGGTAGCCGCAGAGATCATACCCGGTCGCCCGCCGGCGAAGGCAATCACCACGGCGATACTAAAGGAAGCGTACAATCCGACCATGGGGCTCACGCCGGCTAGAATCGAAAACGCGATTGCCTCCGGGATCAAGGCAAAAGCTACTGTCAGTCCAGACAACACATCGCTTCGGGTATTCGCAAACCAAACCCGTTTTATATTTAAACGATGAAGCAAGTAAAATCCCCCCTCTTTCATATCTCTCAAACAGGACCGGTGCAACGCGCAACGTCCTAGATTATATTAAAGATCGAATCGCCACTCAAACCTCCAACCCTGCATTAAAGCGCTTAAGCGGGGTAATTTCTCGGCTTTCCTGCCCGCAGCCCCGGAATACTTTAAATTTGATTAGTCACGCAACAAAAAAGAACCCTGCCGTCAGGCAAGGCTCTCGGTCATTCAGAGAATATTATCGTTTATTGAAGATGTCCGTCAGCACCGGTACGATTTGCGATTTACGGGACACGACGCCCTTCAGCACCGCTTTGTTGTCGGCCAGCTTCACATTATAAGCTTGCTCCACCGCATCGGCCGCTTTACCCAGCGCCAAACCAACGGAATCATTGTTCAAGATATCGGTCACGACAAACAAGAACAGATCCAGACCTTTGCTGGCGATGATACCGTTTAGAGCTGCCTCGACTTCGCTTTGACGGGACAAGACATCGTTTACGTCCACCGCATTCACTTGGGCGATTTCCACTTTGGCTCCGCCCATTTCGAATTCTTTGGCATCCAAGGAAATAAGCTGCTCAATCGTCTTATCACTGAGGTCTGCTCCAGCCTTCAGCATGTCCAGCCCGTACTCTTCAGCGTTGACGCCAGCGATTTGGGCCAACTCACGTGCAGCGGCGACGTCCTGATCCGTGCAGGTCGGCGATTTGAACAGCAAGGAATCAGAAATGATGGCAGACAGCATAAGGCCGGCGATATTGGCCGGTACGGCTACGCCGTTTTCTTTGTACATTTTATTCAGGATGGTTGCGGTGCAGCCCACAGGTTCAGCCCGATAGTACAACGGTCCGCTCGTTTCGAAGTTGGCGATCCGGTGATGGTCGATGACCTCGGCCACGCGCACCTGATCGATGTCGGAGACGCTTTGTTGACGTTCGTTATGGTCGACTAAGATCACTTCCTTGACTTCACCGGCTACCGCTTCAACCAGACGAGGCGCTTCAAAACCGAAACGCTCCAGCGCAAACGCCGTTTCCCCATTGACGCTTCCCAGGCGCACGGGCTCCACATCCCAGCCCAATTTGGACTTCAGGTCCGCGTACGCGATCGCCGAACAAATCGTATCCGTATCGGGATTCTTATGACCGAAAATCAATACTTTTTCCATCTCATTACTCCCCTTTAACATGAATTCATGTCAAAAGTATAGCTTATTAGCGGAGGAGCAATCAAGAGCGCATCCCCGCGCGATATCTGCGATTTACATCCCCGGACAAACCGGGTACGATCAACACATGGCTTTTGCGCGCAGGACCTTCTCCGTTGGTGCTCAGTCGACCTTCAGTCGACATTCAGCAAACGCTCAGCATCATCGCGCATAATGGAGACATCAGCGTTTGAATGACAACGAATGGATAGGTGCAAGGGGGATGACTTCAATGAACCAGGTCAAAGGGGCAAAAGTGCTGCTAGTAGATGATGAACCTCATATCGTACAGTTCCTCGAGTTGGGGCTACAGAATGAAGGCTTTGAGGTACGTACCGCCGGCGACGGCATGAACGCGGTCGCGATCGCAGCCGAGTTTCAACCGCATGTTATCGTGCTGGATGTGATGATGCCAGGGATGGACGGTTGGGAAGTCTGCCGGCTGCTGCGGAAGAACGGCGAGAACGTAGCGATCATCATGCTGACGGCAAAGGACGAGGTGGAAGATCGGGTTAAGGGACTGACCCTCGGCGCTGACGACTACGTCGTTAAACCGTTCAGCTTCGAAGAGCTGCTGGCTCGAATCGGCGCGCGACTGCGCAATCAGTTTCCGGCGCTGTTCGGCGAAGTGGCCATCGGCCCGTTCCGCCTGGACGATCGACGCAAGGAAATTTCTTATTCGGAACGGGTGCTTGAATTATCCCCGACCGAATACGAATTGTTGAAATATTTAGTGCTTAACCATGGGATCGTCTTAAGCAAAACGACGATTTTAGATAAAGTCTGGGGTTACGACTTCGGTGGCGAGGAGAATATCGTGGAGGTCTATATCCGCTCTCTCCGTGAAAAATTGAATGATCGGGAGCATCGGTTAATTCGAACGCTGCGCGGCGCGGGTTACCGCGTCGATCTGCCATGAAGCCCCTTGCCGGCGGAAGCCGGACAAAGACTGGCGGAAAGCGGATCGTTTACGCCGGGAAGCGGTTGATCGGAGGGCTGCGAAGCCGGTTCTCCCCGAGCTCGCTCCGCTTTCAGCTGCTATCCCGATCCCTGCTGTTGTTAGCCGCGCTCCTGATCCTGATCGGTGTATTCCAATATGTGATCATGAAAGACTTCCTATATAAGAACCAAGCCGAATCGATGGCCTCACAGATGCGCGGCCCGCTCCGGGACGTCTTCACACGGGCGGGACGGCCGGCTGAACATACGGGGTTGCCGAAGCCGGAGGCGGATGCCGCCGGGACTGGGACGAATGGCGGACGTCCTCCGCAATTGTTCATCCCCAACACCTCGCTTGCGATCATCAACAACGATAGCGGGTTCATCGACTTGAACGCCGAATCCGGCGCAGTTGCGCCCCGGCTGTCTGATACCGAATATGCCACCTTATTCGAAAAGGATACGCCCGGGCGGCCGGAATCGGAGAGTTACCATGTGATCGAGGATGAGGACGGGAAGGAGCAGCTGGTTGTCTTCCGTTCTATCGGTTTGCCGGGCGAACAAGGCGAACGCGCCTGGCTTGTACAAATGGGCACTTACACCGCGCCGCTGCGCGAAGTCGTGATGCGGCAGCTGCTGACGTTCGTCGGTCTCTCTCTCCTGGCATTGGCCGGCGGACTAGCGCTGTATCTGCCGATTTTGCGCAGGGCCTTAACGCCGCTTAACCAAATGGTACACACCGTGGAAGATACGAACGCCGGTAATCTTGGCAACCGTTTCACGACTGCATCGGGCCAGTCGGAAATCGATCGATTGGGGATCTCATTTAACGGGATGTTGGAGCGGCTCGAGGAATCCTTCGAAGCTGAACGCGAAGCGAAGGAACAGATGCGCCGGTTCGTCGCCGACGCTTCCCATGAGCTGCGAACGCCGCTCACCTCGATTCACGGCTTCTTGGAGGTGCTGCTGCGAGGAGCCGCCAACCGGCCGGAGCAGTTGCATACCGCGCTGAACAGCATGCTGGGCGAATCGCAGCGAATGAAGAAGCTGGTCGAGGATTTGCTGACGCTGGCTAAGCTTGACCGCACCCCGGTCGTCCAGCGGACGCAGGTGCAGCTGGACGAGGTGGTCGCGGAGATGGAACCGCATCTGCGGATGCTGGCTGGGGAGCGCGAGGTGCGGTTCGACCTCCAGCCAGGGCTGATCGCGATGTGCGACTGCGACAAGATCAAACAGGTGGTTCTGAACCTGTTCCACAACGCCGTACAGCACACGGACCCGCGGCAGGGGACGATCGCGGTGCGCCTCTCTGGCTTGCCGGGCCGGGCCGAGCTGGAGGTGCGGGACAACGGGCCGGGCATCGCCGCCGAGCATCTGCCGCATGTATTCGAGCGGTTTTACCGCATCGATGCTTCGCGCACGCGCAAACAAGGCGGAGCCGGGCTCGGCCTGTCGATCACGCAATCGATCGTCGAAGCCCACGGCGGCACGATCGAGGTCGACAGCGAGCCGGGCCAAGGCGCGGCCTTTAAGGTGACGTTGCCGGCGGTATAGCGGGAGCTTTGCAGTTAACGGCTAACAGACCGTAATGACGTTATTTGCCTATTTCCCGGACATTTCCCGATGTAGCGGACCCAAATGCCGTTATTTAGCTCCAGTTAGTGGACTGACAGCCGATTGTTGCAGAATAACGTCATCTCAGTCCGTTAGATCTAAGAAACCGTGTCGTTGAGGCTAATAACGTCTCTGGAGTCCGTTAAAATTGCTACAAAAAATGGGATGCTGCATTATCGCAGCATCCCTTTGTATATTCCGGGCACCGAGCCCTCGATCACGATCGCGCCGGCCGCTTTGGCGTAGAAATCCTTCGGGCCCGCACCGCCGATCACGGCATAACCATAGCCGTCCATCCGCATCAAGTAGAGCGTATAGAGCAGCAGCTGTTTGCCAATACCCCGGCCCCGTTCCTGCTCATCCACGCCAGTCGGGCCAAAGAACCCTTTCATCGTGGTGTCGTAGCAGGCAAAGCCAAGCAGTTTGTCGTTCTCCGTGGCGATGATGCAGGTGATCGGCGCGCGGGCGAACCCCACTTCGCATTCGCTGACCCAGCGCATATCGAAGTGCTCACCCACCCACTTCGAGACCACGTGCTTCTCCGGGGCAATGGCCCGGCGGATGGTAATCCCGGTACGCGCCTCGTAGTCCTTAACCGATTCGAATGGGGGCAGATCGTATAACTTCACTAACATATCGGACATGCGTATCGCTCTCCTTTGTTAGAAAGACGTGTTTTGTGGGCTATTATACGTCTTACGTTCCCATCCGACAACCGTTTTTCGAACCATCCCTGCGCAATCACCCCGGCCACCTCTTCGTCTCCCGTTACTCCGCCGCTTCTATGACATACTCCTGGTATCTTCCGTAGTCGCTTTGCCGGCACTCCAAAGTCAGCTTCGTCCCTTCGGCTTCATAACTCGTATCCAGCACGTTGGCGTGTTCGTTCAGATAAGATACCAGCGATCCTTTATCGAAAGGAATCAGCATCGTACATTTCATGTAATCCTTGAAAATCCGACTGCGGATTTCGCCCACCAGTTCGGCGATCCCAATGCGGGGTTTTGCCGCGAGATAGATAATATCTCCCTGTACGTCCGGAATCGCTTGTTCCGTCCGATCGGACTTATTATAAGCATAAATCGCCGGGATATCGGTGATGCCGATTTCTTTTAACGTCTGATGAGTGATTTCGATCATCCTTGCAAATTCCGGATTGGAAAAATCAACGACATGGATCAGCAGATCGGCTTCGGAGACCTCTTCCAGTGTAGATCGGAACGCCTTGACCAGATGATGCGGCAGCTTGCTCACAAATCCAACGGTATCCGTCAGGAGGAACGCCTTGTTATCCTCCAGCGGGATATTGCGGACGGATGTCTCCAGCGTGGCGAACAGCATATCCTTCTCAAGCACCTGCTTCTCCTGCCCCGGGCTGTACGTTTCGAGCAGCGCGTTCATAATCGTCGACTTCCCGGCGTTGGTATAGCCGACAAGCGATACGACGGGCACGTCGTTCTTCTTGCGCTGCTTGCGCTGCGTTTGGCGGTGGGCAACCAGCGTCTCCAGCTCACGGCTGAGCGCGGTGATCTTCTCCTCGATCCGCCGACGGTCGAGCTCCAGCTTCGTTTCCCCCGCGCCGCGGTTCTTCGTGCCGACTCCGCCGCTCTGGCGGCCCAACGATTCCCGCAGCCCGATCAGCCGCGGTAGCATGTACTTTAACCGGGCCACTTCGACTTGAAGCTGGGCCTCGCGGGTTTTGGCCCGCTCTGCAAAAATATCCAGGATCAGCAGTGTCCGGTCAATGACCTTGCACTGCAGATCGGACTCCAGGTTACGGAGCTGCGACGGGGACAACTCGTCATTGAAGATGACGAGATTTCCATTGTGCGCTTCCATGAGCGCCCGCACCTCTTCGATTTTGCCCGTGCCGATATAATGCGACGGGGTAACTTTAGGCAAATTTTGCGTGAGCACGCCAACGACTTCAATGTCACAAGCCTCCGTCAAATTAGCCAACTCTTCCATGGAATAGTCGAAATCCGCCTGATGATTCAAATTTACGCCAACCAAGATGGCTTTTTGCTCCAATGTTTGTTGTTCCGTCATATCTGAGTTCCTCCCTTTAGGAAAAAAATAAACACAGGCACGGCACCTGTGTTTACGCAAACGGTTCCCAAAACAGCCCGAAACCAGCAAACTGAGGATATCGATCCCCGTTCGCGTTCCCGGCCAAATCAGGCATATTCTATTCTAAGGTTCCATGCGGTTCCCTTTATCATAGCACACCTATCCCGTTCGCCCTGCACAGGTGCAGAGCCTTTGGCAGTATTCAATTAGCCGCGCAAAGTGGTAAAACGGAATTTAATGTACAACACGGGGAACCCTCCGTTCTTTTCATAGTGATTCCAGTTTATCACAATTCGTATTCGTTCACAATCCAGGGAAGTCCGTCCACCCAGGTTTTGGGGTAGGCCTGAAACAATACTTCCTTTTTCGCGTATATAAGGGAGAAAAGGAGGCGGAACTTATGGGCGGATTCGATCCCTCTCCGTTTGGCGGAGGCGGTTTCGGGGGTGGCGACATCATGTTTACGATCGTCCCCGTATTTATGGTTATATTTTTTGTGATCTTCATCGTGCTGATCGTTTCTAGTGGGGTCCGTTATGCAAAGAACGCCCGCTCTCCGCGAGACACGAGATATGCGCGAATCGTTTCGAAGCGGATGGACGTGCAGCACAGTTCCAGTCACATGAGCGATAATAACGCGATGCACAGCTCTTCTTCCCGAACGTATTACTACATCACGCTGGAGTTCGATAACGGCAGCCGTCAGGAATATTTGGACGTGAAGAATCTGTACGGCCTCGTCGCCGAAGGCGATGTCGGTTATGCCGCCGTCCAGGGCGACTGGATCGTGGCATTCGAACGCGATACGGCGCAGCGCCCAAGCGGCGGCACGTATTAATTGGAAGCAAAAGGAGGTGTCCCAAGTGTGATCTTGGGGCACTTCCTTTGCCGCGTTGTTGATGACCAATTGAACCCGATAAGGTGAAAACTTAACGCTATTTCAACCCTTCCTCAAAGATTTAGCCTCAAGACCAACTCGCTTGCGTTTACGATATCCGGACGGGGTCTCCCCGTAAACCTGGCTGAACATTCGCGCAAAATGGTCCGGACTGTCGATGCCGACATCCCCAGCAATCTCCGCCACTTGCCGCGTGGTGTAGGCCAGCAGCTGGGCTGCTTTTTCCAAACGGATCTTGTTAACGGTGCCGATGATCGTATCCCCTACCTGCTCTTTAAACAGATGCGACAGTCGGGAAGGCGACATGCAGCTGCGCTTGGCCAGGTCCGGAATGCTTACCCGCTCGCGATAAGACTCCCGCAAATACCCGACGACATCGGCTATTCTTGGATCAATAGCAGCTTCGTTACTGTCCTTGGCAACCTCCACGCGGAGCAACAACAAGGCTTCCTCTAACGCCAGCTCCGCTAATCGATGATGAAGCTCGGAGTTACCGCCCGAGCTGCTGTACCGAACCATCCGCTGAAGGGCTTCGGCGAAGCCGTTAGGTCCAGGACTGCCGTCAACCTGTAAACGGACGATGCCCTCCGTTTGCTGCGGAAGGTACAACCATGGGCGAAAGGAGGGGTCCGGAATAAAATGAACCCAAATAAACTCCCACTTCGCTCCCGCCGTGCTGTAGTGGTGAGGCAAACCGGGCAATAGGATGACCGCGTCACCTGAACGGCATGGCGCAACTTCCCCGGCGACATGAACTTGCCCCTCTCCGGTCAGCGTATACATCAGTAACCAACCCACAGGATCGGGTGGGCGGTGTATCGAATAACCCGCGGTTTCCGCATAATGCCCGGAAATCAGAATTCCGTAGGGGCGCTCCTCGTTAATAGCATAATTCGTCGGTTTTTTAGCCATATCCTCTCTTCCTTCATCCGGCAATAAACATCTAAAATGAATATAACCGATGTGGACATCCACATCCAGATGCAACATGATCCATCGGATCTAATATCCTTCAGGAGGCAGTTTTCCCATGAAAAATGCAAACACTGTCTTAAAACTCGAAATCAGCCAAGCCAACAAAACGATCCGTCCCGGCAAGCTTGCCCTGCAGGCGGGAAGCAACCCCAAAGGAGAATCGTTTGGATTTACGAACTTCTATATGACCCGAAACGGCGAGCCCTTTATTCCCGTTGTCGGCGAGTTTCATTTTTCCCGTTTCTCTTATTTGCATTGGGAGGAAGAGTTGCTGAAAATGAAAGCCGGCGGCGTACATCTCGTCGCGACCTACGTATTCTGGAATTACCATGAGGAAGAAGAAGGCGTGTTCGATTGGAGCGGTAACCGCAATCTACGGCATTTCATAGACCTCTGCGCCAAGCATGAGCTTCCGCTGATTCTACGGATTGGCCCGTTCTGCCACGGCGAAGTCCGCAATGGCGGCATCCCCGATTGGGTATTTCGCTATCCCTTGGAGGTTCGTTCCAATGATGAACGATATTTAACGCTTTCCAGACGTTTGTACCGCGAAATTTCCCGGCAAGTTCAAGGCACCTATTATCAAGAAGGCGGCCCGGTGATCGCCGTGCAGCTGGAGAACGAGTATATGCACGCCGGCGCGCCGTTAGACGCTTGGGGATACAGCGGCGACAAATACGTAACCGCAGGAACCGGAGGCAACGAGCACTTGGCGGAATTGCGCCGGATTGCGGAGGAAGTGGGAATCCGCCCGTTATTCTTTACTGCAACGGCTTGGGGCGGGGCCGCCGTCCCCGAGGAGGGCACGTTACCGATGCTCGCCGGGTACGCCTATACGCCGTGGATCCCCAACCAACCGCCGAGTCGGGAGTATCTGTTCCAGGATCTGCACGTTACACCTGCCGAGCCGGTGAATTACGACAGTATGGAGTACCCGGTGGCCTATTGCGAAATGGCAGGAGGGATGCAGGTCAGCTATAAAGCCCGGCCTTACGTGCCGGCTGACAGCGTCGAAGCGATGACGCTGGTGAAGCTGGCAAGCGGCAGCAATCTGCTGGGTTATTACATGTACCACGGCGGCTCCAATGCCGTAGGCCAAAAGACGTTCCTGAACGAGTCCGGTTTGCCGAAAATCACCTACGATTATCAATCGCCCTTAGGCGAGTTTGGTCGGGTTGGCGAATCGTATGATCGTATCCGTGTGATCTCGCTGTTTCTGCATTCCTTCGGACGATGGTTGGCTCCGATGGGCACCCTGCTGCCCGATGGTCAAGAGCAAATCGCCCCTGAGGATACCGAGCGCGTTCGTTGGTGCGTTCGGCAGAAGGACGGCTCCGGATTTGTGTTCCTGAACAATTTCCAGGATCATGTCGAGCTGCCGGATCGCCGGTTGCGAATTGAATTGGATACGCCTCAGGGGAAGGCGTTGTTCCCTCATACCGGTGAGCTCACACTTCGGAGCGGACTAGGCGTCATCCTGCCGTTCAACCTGAAGCTGGATGGATTGTTTATTGCGAGCGCAACCGCGCAGTTGCTGACCCGGCTTGTAGCAGGGAACGAAACGGTGCTGGTGTTCTATGCCCTTGACGGAATGGCCCCTGAGATCGTGCTTCGCAAAACCTCGGGTTCCTCAGTCGAAGCTAGCAATGGTAGTGGGGTTGTAAATGAAGATGACGCCCATTGGATAGTTCGCCCAACGCCCGGGCAACAGCACCAGATCCTCGTTAAGACGACCGAGGGTAGAGCGGTACGACTTGTGACCTTAACCCGAGAGGAAGCGTTGCAAACTTATCGTTTCGACGGGCTGTGGGGCCAAGATACGCTCGTCCTTAGCACGAGCCATCCGGCGATGAAGGACGGGCAGTTGATTTGCACCTCACCAGGACAAAACAACGTGACCTTATCTCTATTTCCCGCTCCTTCACCATCCTCCGGATTGCGGAGCAGCACGGGGGAGTTGTGGGAATCTGAAAGCGGAGGAGGACTGTTCCGGTCGTACACCTTGGAGTTCCCAGCTTATCAGCCTGAGATGAAGCTCACTTCCCTATCGGATCGATCGGTGCTGCTGGAGATTCCCGCTGATTGGCCGGACGACGTTGTTGACGTATGGCTGAAGGTGGATTATGGCGGCGACGTGGCGGCCGCCTATCTCGGTGACCGGATGCTGACGGATCATATCCATTACGGACAACCTTGGGAGATTGGACTGAAGCAGGTCCGTCACGAGTTGGAGAACCATCCGCTGCAGCTTTCGATTACGCCGCTGCGCCAAGGCACGGTGCATAGCTTCGTGAATCAAGCCTATGTGGAACGGTTCGAAGGGACCGAGATTGCCAAAATCCACGATATCCAGATCATCCCCCATTATTCCGCACGTCTTTGGCCGCGGATCGAGTAGTGTGAAACACAACAAGCGCGGGTGCAGGAGAACTCTCTCTTGCACCCGCGCTTTTCGTGCGTTGCTCAATTCACCGGAAGTCCCCGCTCACGTGCAAAGTTGCCCCAATGCGGTTTCCGGCCATCGATGTCGATGAACCTGTATTCGTCGGACAAGTCCCAACTGGTCAGCGCTTGGCCGGCCTTGTCGCGCACGTTCGGATCTCCGGCCAATGCGGCCACGGCTTGCCCAACGAAATATGGCGTTTCCGATTCGGCGTATAACGGTTCCTTCTCAATAGCGTCCCGCCAATTGGCTTCCTGGACGCCAAAGTAATCCAGCATCTGCTCAGAGCGCAAAAATCCGGGGGTCACCGCCAACGCGGTCACGTTATGCGGCTTCAATTCCTCGGCCATGGCAGCGGCCAGGTGGATCGGGGAGATTTTCGCCAGACTGTAGTACACGTTGCCTCGATAATTGTAGGTTGAGCCGTCGGTGATTTCGATAATCAGCCCTTCCTTCCGCTTGATCATCATCGGTACCCCGTAGTAACTCGTAATCAGGTGGGTTCGGACGGCCCGTTCCTGCATCAACAACCCGTCGGCCAGCGGCTGCTCCCAGAACGGGGTGTTCCAGTGAGTGAGGCTCTCGCCGCCCCAAATATCATTCACCAGAATATCTAAGCGTCCGTCCTGCTCCTTCTCCACTCGCTCGAACAAAGCTTTAACCTGTTCCGACGAAGTATGATCTGTGCGGACGGCGATCCCGTTTCCGCCACGTGAGGTCACCAGCTCCGCCGTTTCGTCGATCGTCTCCGTCCGACCGATGTCCGATGCCGCTCCTCGCACGCTACGTCCCGTGCAATAAACGGTCGCCCCGGCCGCTCCTAACATAACCGCAATCCCTCGGCCTGCTCCACGCGTTGCCCCGGCAACTACGGCCACTTTTCCCTCTAATGGTTTCTTGTCCATGGTTATATTCGCTCCCTTTCCAGCTCGAATTTCGCACGTGCCCTTGTAGAATAACAAAGTATATATGTCATCTATTGTCTTATATCCGTGATATAATCATTCCAAAATACTTGTTGCGGTCGAGGGGGAAGTTTAGTGCGTGCGGATCGTCTGCTAAATCTACTGCTGTTATTGCAGAACCGTGGAAAAATGAGCTCTCGCCAGCTGGCTGAGCTACTGGAGGTGTCGGAGCGTACGATCACCCGGGACATCGAGGCGTTAAGCGCGGCGGGCATCCCGGTGTACGCGGAGCGCGGCTCTCGGGGCGGCTGGGTGTTGTCCGACAGTTACCGAACGAACCTGACCGGCATGCGTCCGGAGGAAATCGTCTCACTGCTGTTGACGAACCATAACGAGCTGTTGAGGGATCTCGGGATTCAAGGGGATTTTAAGGCCGCCTACCAAAAGCTGTTGGCCGCCGCCCCCGCGCCGATTCGGCAGGATGCCGAGCTCATCCGCGAACGCATCCATATCGATGGGGCCGGCTGGCACGCTTCAGAGGAGGCGTTCCCATGGTTGTCCGCCGTGCAGGAGGCGGTATGGACCCAGCGGAAGCTGCAGATACGCTACCGCAAAGAGGAGAACGCTGCCCAGCGCATCGTACGTCCCCTGGGGCTCATCGCCAAACGTAACGTATGGTACTTGGCCGCCGAACAAGAGCCGGACGGCGAGCTGCGCACGTTCCGTATCTCCCGTCTGGAGGATGCTCGCATCCTCGAAGAAACGTTCATTCGGCCGGATGGATTTGATCTAGCGGCGTACTGGGAGCAATCGACCACTCGCTTCAAATCCGAGCTTCCTCGGTATCTTGCCCGCATAAGAGCGACCGAGTTCGGGGTGAACCGGTTGCGCCGAGAACGATTCGTCAAGGTGGATCATACGGAAGGCCCGGACAATCAGGGCTGGCTGCTGGCGGAAGTCGACTTCCAGACGCTGGACTGGGCTTGCGGCGTGATCCTGGCAGGCGGCAGGGACGTCGAGGCGCTGGAACCAGCGGAGCTGCGAGAGCGAGTGAGGGCCGAGGCCCAGGCGATTCTTGCTTTGTATGAAAGGTACTCTTAGGTAAAACCTCACCGCCGGACGCTTTGCATGATTATCCCTTTGGATCAGACCGCGTAAAATCAAATCCACTCGGGAAGAACATGTAGAAGGAGAGCATACAGGAAGAGTGCATCAGCTCGAACCTAGCTCCCCTGAACGAAAGGGATAATGGTGCAAAGCAGCCATCCAGAGCCCCCCCACATATCAAACTTGCTATATTAAAATAGCCGGCCAGGATGAAAACTCCTGATCGGCTATTCATTTCCACTGTTTACGGTTGCAGGAATGCACGAGGCGAAACGTAGACGAATCGCTCGCCCCGAGCCATGACATGACCTTTCTGCTCGGGAAACTGCTCATACATATATTCTACGAAATGCCCCGGTTTCTCCGCATTCACCGCAAACAGGTCATAATGCAGCGGGATGACCGTGTCCGCCCCGATTTCTCGGGCGAAATGCGCCGCCTCCCGGTAATCCATGTTGCCGACAATTCCACGCTGTTGGCGGAAGTAGTCTCGCCCATTAATCGGCAGCAGGGCGATGTCCGGCTTCAGGGCGCTAACGCGCGCGATGAGTTCCGGGTAAACGAGCGTATCTCCGGCATGGTAAAGCGTAACGCCGTTTAGCTCCAGGACGTACCCGACATACCGGGGGCAGCCGTCCGCATCTCGCTCCAGCTGCTCATGGGCCGCCGCGATGGGCGTCAATCGCAGCTTGGAGAATAACTCCAGCGGCTGACGGTCGTCCGCAGTAATGAGCCCGGAGGCCGGTATGCCCATCTCCAGCAAGGCTGACTTACAGCAAGCTGGCGCTACGATCATCGCTTCCGGACTGCTCCGATGCAGCCAAGGCAATGTCCTCGCATCCATATGATCATCATGTTCATGCGTAATCAAGCAGAGATTGACTCCTTGAATCTCTTCCGGCGCGATCGGCGCTGGAAATACGCGCCGCCAATCGCCGGTATCCAGATCGCCCGATAGATAGGGGTCCACGTAAATGGTGATTCCGTCCCCTTTGATGATCACGCTCTCCTGGCCGAGATACCATATGGCCAAGGTTCCATAAGGAGCTTCTGTCCGGGCGATCTCGCGAATGAATGCGGCGCCTTTTCGATCTTGTTCTGTCATTTGGTTGGGGTACTCCTTGTCTTTAGGATCCCGCTACAATCGAACGTATGGTTTCCAAAGGGACCTTCGGCTTGCGGTCATAGGTCAGCAGGCCGTTAATTTCCTGCTCCACGTCCGTAAATTGGGTATAGCAAAAGCCTTGAACCACCGGAGATTGCAGCATCGGTACGATAACATTCTGCAGCCGCTGCGCAAAATCCTCCTCATTCTCCGCACCCGAGTATCCCCAGCCTTCCCAATCGTTCACCTTAAAGGAAATCCCGCCAAACTCCGTGACCAGAATCGGTTGCCCCTCGTAAGGGAAGCCGGGCACCAGGATCATCCGATTGCCGGGCTGCACGGTCAGAGCGGTTTCGACAGTTGCATACCTCTCCGTCAGCACTTCCTTACGCCACTCGTAATCATGAATGGTGACCAGATCTGTGGCAACCAGCTCCCATCCGTCATTGGAGATGACCGGCCGCGTCGGATCCAGTGATTTGGTCAGGTGATACAGCGATAATGCATGGTGTTGTTGCTGCTTGTCGATCAAAATGTTGGTCACGCCCCAGCTTTCGTTAAGCGGAACCCAAGCCACGACACAAGGATGGTTGAAGTCCCGCTCCACCGCCTGCATCCACTCGCGCGTCACCCGGGCTACGTAAGGCTCCGTAAAACGGTAGGCATTGGCCATTTCCCCCCACACCAACAAGCCCAGCTTATCCGCCCAGTACAAATAACGGGGATCTTCGATTTTTTGATGTTTTCGGACTCCGTTGAGCCCCATTTCCTTCACCAGCTCCACATCCCGGCGTAAATCCTCATCGCTTGGCGCGGTCAGCAGGCCGTCCGGAAAATAACCTTGATCCAGCACCAGCTTCATATAATAAAAACGATTATTTAAGTGCAATTTACCCGCTTCCACGGAAATTTTGCGCATTCCGAAATAACTTTGAACCATATCCACGGCCTCACCGTTAATCAGCAGTGTAAGCTCCAAATCGTACAAATTTGGCCGCTCCGGTGTCCACCAACGCCCCAGACCATGATCGTTAAAATCGTCTAGGTGAATATCCCGGCGGCCCGACTCGTGACTCAAGGAGAAGCAATCCTCGGCAACAAATTCGCCGTTAAAGGTGATGACGACTTTCATGCTGGCTTTGATAGATGCGTTATGCCCCGCCAAGAACACCTCCAGACCGATATCATTCTTATCGATGTCCGGAATTAGCCGAATCCGATCAATGCGTGTCTCTGGCACCGGCTCGAGCCAGACGCTTTGCCAGATCCCGGTCGTCCGCGTGTAGAAGATCCCCTCCGACTGGTCCTCCCAGTATTGCTTGCCCCGCGGAAGGGACACATCGCGGCTGTAGTCGGTCGCCTTCACGACAAGGACATTCTCGCCTTCATTGATCACATCGGTGATGTCGGCCGTAAACGGGGTATGTCCGCCTTCATGCATCGCTACCAACTGTCCGTTCACCCAAACCTTAGCCTCGTAATCGACGGCGCCGAAATGCAGCAGCAGGCGTCCGGTCTTGTATGCCTCCGAAACGATAAACGTTCTCCGGTACCAGACCTGGTCATGCACAGCCGGATCGCCGATCCCGCTGAGCTTACTCTGATAACAGAACGGTACATTAATGGTTCGGCTGAAATCACGCCCCTTGTTCCAGCCCTCTCTTTCGCCGATTCCTTGATCGTCAAATTCAAACTCCCATTCCCCGTTCAAGCTCATCCAGGTATCGCGAACAAACTGAGGACGGGGATAATCATTACGCAAATATGGATTTGTCATTTTTCCACTCCCTTTGACTGCTTATATTGTTTTTTTGTTTTAATACACATTTCTTGTATTATTTAAGCTAAATATATCCCCCAAACTCACTTTTGTCAACGCTTACAATCAATTTCATCAGTAAAATAGGGTGTTTTTGTTTTACGGTATTTTTGTAATTAATTGTCCGTGGAACAAAAAGAACCATCGTTCCAAGAAGAAACGATGGTTCGAATGAACTTAGGTATTAGATTGCGTATCATCATCAAGCGTGTAGGCGACCTGAAGAACCAAATCCTGATCGTAGTCGCCGAACTGCTTCCCAAATAGATTCACGCCGCCTTTATGGATCGCATCCGGTTTGACGCCGATTCGAACCCGTAAACTCGGACGTTGATCGAGCTGCAGATCACTAATAGCGATATCGGAGATCTTCTGCATATCCAATGTCGTACGTTCGTGGTCAACTCGCCATGTCTTCAACAAACCGTATTGCGTCGTCCAGTCTTCCCACCAAGAAGGATTTAATGCGCCGCGTCGGTCCCCAAAGTCGCCGGGACTCGTCCACATGCCGATCTCGACGCCATTGACCCAAACGGAGATGTCCGAGGGCCAGTCATTGTCGTAGTTCGGCGCCTCTGAGCACATTTCCATCGACAACTCCAACGACTGAATTCGTGCATTTTGCGGAACCTCCAACGGGAACCGGTATTCCACATACCCTTTGCGAAACCACAAAATCTGCGCCCCTACATGCTTAGGGTGGTAGAAGCTGGCCGGCTCGTCTTCTCGAACCAGCATCCCTTCGCTGGACGCCATGCCACAGGTAGGATGAACCTCGCAATCACTATAGTGACCAATTGGCATTTCGACCTCATAAAACTTCATACCGTCCTTCGACGTCCGGATGCTGGTATTCAAGGAGAACAGAATATCATCATAATTCCGGCTGCATACCTTCATCGCCCCGCGGACGGCCGGAAGCAATTCCGTATTGATCAGTTTGGCCGCTTCCAGCACCTTGACGTTGTTCGCTACCGTTGACACCGGCAGTTCTAGCGTCTCGGCGAGTTCAATGATATTCATGCTCCGCGTGTTAAGCAGGCGAAGAATGTCCACGCGGGACCGCGTGGAGAGAGCGTGAGCCACCTGAACCAACTTATCCGGTTCGTGTATACCGACTTCCAGCATAGGAACCTCCGTATCCGTATTCCCAAATCATGATCTTACTTTCTTGACTTTACTACAAAAAGCTGTAATAAATCAATATTCATAAATTTTATCACGATTCCGGAATCATCAACGGCATGATGTCGAAGGAATCCAGCTCAAACTCCCCGCGATCCTTGGTGAACCGCAATTTGTTCACCCCGTCCTTCAGCTGAATTCTCGCGGTGGCCAACCCCCAATTTCCCCATCCCTTCGGCAGGACGGCAAGCGAGACGGGCGAACCCCGATTGACGCTTAATTCAACATAGGCTACCTCGCCGTCAAGACTCCCGTTCGCAGCTCTTACGAACAAGATATATTCTCCCGCCGCCGCTTGGACGGAGTATTCTGCATGACTATCCGCCTCATAGCGAGTACGCCCCACCTCTCCTGAAGGCAGGGACAACGGTACGTTCGGGTCAACGGGAACACCGAGATTTGGCGTGTTATCCTCATTCCAGGTAAAAGATTGCGCCCGTACTTCCCGATTCCAGCCGGCATCCTTATATTTGGCCACATGATAAACGATCCAATCTTCCGTACCGTCAGGTGACGTGGTGAAGGAATGGTGCCCCGGGCCGTACAGCCCGTTGCCGGAGACGAAAATCGGCTCATCCCTCTTGTGCCACGAGTCCGGATTCAGCAAATCACTGCCAACCTCGGCCGTGATCAATCCTAAGCAATAGTCGTTCGTCCAGCTCCCGCTCGCCGAATAGACGAGATTAATAGTTCCGTTTCGAATCGCCACCTGCGGACCTTCATTCACATACGGCGAATGGTTGGTTTCCCAGTCATAGGTCGGCCGGGCGATTTCCACACGTTCCGAGTCGATCGTCCAAGGGTTGCTCATATGGGCGATGTATAGATTTTGACTGACATTGACGTCCCCTTCCCAACCGGACCAAATAAAATATAGCTGTCCATCCAACTGTAAAACCGTGCCGTCGATCGCCCATCGGTTGGTTGAGTCGGTGATTTGTCCTTTTTGCTTCCACACGCCTTCGGTCGGATCGGCCGAGGTATTCTCCATTACGTACATCCGATGGTTCACGTTGTCCCCGTCATCCATCGCGTAGTAGATATACCAGGCTCCCTCAATATAATGAAGCTCGGGAGCCCAGATGCCGTGACCGCCCGTGGGAATCACCCTCCGGGGAGCCGCATCCACGCCAGTCAGGCTGGCGGATTTCCAGACCGTCACATCGCCGCCGGTCGTCTTCGTGAAGTAGTAATAACCGTCTGTATGCTTATAAACCCAAGGATCCGCCCCATCCTGCATCAAGACATTATAGAAATCGTCCCGCTCCGCACCGCCGGTGCCGGAGCCGGTACATCCCACCTGTGAAATGAGAAATAAACAAATGGCGGGCAGCAGCGCTTTTCCGAATCTTCTCTTTTCCATCCTTATGCTCATCCTTTAATCGATCCGACGTAGACACCTTTAACAAAATACTTCTGCAAGAAAGGATACACAACCAGAATCGGTACGGTGGATACGACAATCGCGCAATATTTCACCAACTCCCGGAAAGCGGTCGAACTTTGGGCACTGTCGATGACGACGCCGCCCGCGCTGCCGATCGTTGTTGCCGTCGAGTCGTTGGCGACCAAAATTTCCTTCATTAATAACTGCAGCGGGAACAGCTCCCGATCCTTCAGCAGCACCATGGCATTAAACCAGGAGTTCCAGTTCCCCACCAAGTAGTAGAGGAATATTACCGCCAAGGTAGCCTTGGACAGCGGCAAAATCACTCGAACTAAAATAGCCGCCTGGCTCGCACCGTCAATCGTTGCCGCTTCCTCCAGCTCAGCCGGCAGCGCCTGGAAACTCGTTCTTAATATGATGATATTCCAGGTGCTTAGCGCCGTTGGCAAGATCATGGCCCACAGGTTGTTGTATAAGTAGATATCTTTCATCAATAGAAACCATGGAATCAATCCGCCGCCAAAAAACATCGTGATCGTGATCAGAATCATGATGAAGTTTTTGAAGTAGAGATCCTTTCTCGATAAGACGAAAGCGCCCATAATTGTCATAACCATATTGATCAGCGTACCCAACCCCACGTAGATGATCGTATTTTTGTAACCGACCAACAGACTGTTATCTTTAAAAACCAGTTTATATCCGTCCAACGTGAATCCGAGCGGCTTCAATAAGATTCCGCTGTGCGCCATAAGTGCGTTTGGGTTGCTGACGGAGGCAAGCAAGATATGAAGTAGTGGATAGAAGCAAATCAATGTGATGGCAGTCAGCAAGGTGTAGTTCATGGCGTCAAAAACACGATCCCCGGTCGTTTTCGGCTTCCAATGCCGGGATCTCAGCTTTTTGCGACCGGACAAGGCCATCCCCTTCTCTACCATAAGCTCACCTCCGAAGTACGTCTGGCGACCCGGTTCGTTGCCCACAGCAACGCAAAGTTGATCACAGCGCTAAACAAACCGACCGCGGTCGAAAAGCTGAGACTGGCCTCTCGTAAGCCCCTTCGATAGACGTAAGAGGCAATAACATCCGCTGTATCGTAAGTGAGAGGGTTGTAGAGCAAAATAATTTTCTCGTATCCGGAAGCCATCAGTCCGCCAATCGCAAAAATAAACAGGATGACGATAATCGGGGTAATTTGCGGTAACGTAATGTACCACATCTTCTTGATTCTGCCGATACCGTCGATCTCTGCTGCTTCATATAAGGCAGGATCGATCGAACTCATCGCGGCCAGATAAATAATGCTGTCCCAGCCGATGTTCTGCCAGATGCCGGAGAACGTATAAATCGGCCTGAAGAAAGAGGAATACCCGAGAAGCGAAGTGTAGTCCTTACCCGTAATCCATTGCAGAACTTGCGTCACGACACCTTCATCCGCTGTGAAGATATGGATAATCCCGCAAACGACCACCAAGGAAATAAAGTGAGGCATATACGTGATCGTTTGGACGGATTTCTTGAATTTGCCGTCGCGAATTTCGTTCAGCATTAACGCCAAAATAATCGGCGCGGTAAACCCAAACACGATTCCCCACACATTCAGGAGAAGCGTGTTTTTGATGACCCTCCAAAAGTACGGTCCCTGAAAGAAATCAATAAAGTGCTTGAATCCGACCCAATCGCTTTCGGCAAATCCAAGCAACGGCTTATAATCCTTAAAGGCGATGAGAACCCCCCACATCGGGCCGTAACAGAAAACAAGGAACCAAGCGACCACCGGAATGGCCAGTAAGTAGACAAACCAGTTTTTCTTCAAATCCTTCTTGATCGTCTTTCTCGTAGGATTGGGCTTAGGCGCCTTGGCGGAAGGCGCGATATTTCTTAATTTACGGACGATCTCCATGAACGAACCACACCCCTTCTTATTCCGAATTCACTGAAACAATAACGAGGGGCCCAAGCTCATCCAAGCTCGGTCACCCTCGTTATCTTTCATCATTCATCTCAAGCCGTGCGACTGGTTCTTATCTTGTGTTATAACGATCCAGCGCAGCCTGATGAATGCTCAGGAATTCGTCCAGCCCCATCTTCTTGGCTTCGTCCAGGAACTTGTCGTAAGCGTCCACCGGCAGCTCGCCTTTGATGATTTTGGCGAAATATTCACCCCGTATGGTGGACAACTGGTTGCCCAGCTCCGCTTCTCGGGAGGCTTCTTCTTTCGTAAACGAAATCGGAGGGATCGCCATACTCGTATCCATGTTTTCGGTCCAATACTTTCTGATATCGCCGGAATAGCTGCCCTTGGCCACAATCAACGCATTGGAGTTATGTTCGTCGCGGATGTCCGGCCAGCTGTGTCTGCGGTATTTATCCAGCGCAACAGCCACCGGTTGGCCGTCGGGATCATTGTACATGTAGCTATTTTCCGGATAATAAGGTTTGCCGCTTTCATCGATCAGATGTACCGTACCGTATTCGCCGTAGTTATAGACTTCCCAGCCCTTCTTGGTATAGGCAAAATCCAGCCAAGCCATCGCAGCTTCTACGTTCTCGGCTTGCGTCGTGATCGCCGCCTCAGTCCCCGTTCGCTTGAAGTTCTTGTAGGTTGTTGCGGCTTTATCCCCTTTGTTCAGGACCGGATTCAAGGCGCCAACAAAATCGATATTATTCTGTTCCTTCCAATAACTCCACATCGTATCGGGTGAATCCATCATGACGGCCGTCTTGTCGGAAATGGCACCGGACATTCTTTGATTGAAGTCGGCGGTTGCCCAGTCTTTGTTCAACAGTCCTTCTTTATTCCATTGCTGCATCATGGCCAGGTATTCCTTCGCCTTAGGTTGAGCAGGGCCCCAAGCTACCTTACCGTTGCTGTCCAGGAAAGTCCAATCCCACACGCCATAAGCGCCGTTCAGGATCCCGGTGAAGATTTGACCGTAGTTCGATCCGTAGTTCAGCGGCTCGCTGTAACCCACTTCCTTGGCTTTAGTCAGAAAAGTATGCCACTCGTCAATCGTTTCTGGCACGGGCAGCCCAGTCTTATCCAGCGCTTCCTGCTTGATCAGCATGCCGAACCACATCCACTCCGAATAAGGAGCGATCCCGTAGAAACCGAGTAGTTTACCGCTATCGGTGACCGTCGTTTTTCTTCTCGTCTCATCGGAATTACGCCAAGCGCTATAGTTCGGGGCGTTCTTCTCCATCAAATCGGTGAGATCCAAATACGCTCCATCGTTAACACCCGCCTCGAAGCCCCCGGGATACCGGCCAGGCTCGATGATGATGTCCGGCAAATCACCGGAAGAGATCATCAAGGTGAACGCATCCGCTTCCTGTCCTACCGGCGGAGTGATGAAGTTAACCTTAATTCCCGTCAATTTCTCCACTTGCTTCTGAATCGCATGGTTATTCATATCCGGGATGTTGCGGTTCGCAGGCATCCAGACATCCAACGTCACGTCCTCTTTGAAGGGATACGCGGAGTAGTCATTCGGAATTTTCTCATCGAAAATATCACCCAGATACGTATCGTTCAACGTCGTGTTGATCTCATTGATTTGTTCCTGAGTAGGTGCCGTATTTCCGCGGATGTCCTGACTCATGTCCGTAAACGTCGTTTCATTTTTGGGCTGCTCTTCGGAGACATTCTCGGTGGGCTTATTCTCGGAAGCCTTGTTCGCACCACCTCCGCTGCACGCCGTTACCATCGAGATAGCTAGAATAAGAACGAAAAGAAAACCAAAGAAACGTTTCGATTTGTTATTCATAGGATCCTCCCATATATTAATCTCAAACTCAACGAACCCCCGCGACCACCACTTTCTCCATCACCTCTGTCGTATTGGCTCAACCCCCTCCATATTCACATCGACCACCATGAAATAATATTATTGTTTTATTACAATAATTTTGTATCTTTTCGTTGATTATAATCCCCTGTCGCTCTGATGTCAACGCTTTCATTTAATTGATTTCTGGTTTTTATGAATGAACTCATATGATATCTCAGTACATCAGATTAGTTCCATAAAAGTTGTAACAGTATCCATGAATTTCATTCTCCGGCAGGTCGCGAAACAGGTACGCCCACACCCGTTGGAACCCCGAAATCCGGAAGCCCGTTTGCTTTCCATCCAAAACTTTGGATTCTTGTGCTGCGAAGAGAACCTGCTGAGCGTGGTTGTTCCGTCTCCGAATAATCATAAGCGTGATAAACGATCCAATCCTCGGAGCCGTCCGGAGAAACGGTAAAACTGTTGTGCCCCGGTGCATAGACTCCGGCTGACGGATGTTTGGCAAAGACGGGTCCGTCCTGTTTGATCCAGGAGTTGGCGTCAAGCAGATCGGCAGATTCCGGAATCCTCGTCATCCCAAGGCAGTAATCATCCGACCACGTGGCACTCGCTGAGAAGATCAGGAAAATCCACCCATTGCGCCGCAAAAAGACCGGCCCTTCGTTAATCGCCATCCCGCCTTGCTTCTCCCATGGCTCTGTCGGGGCCGAAATCAACACATTGGGACCTGTCAGCGTCCACGGATTGGTCATGCGGGCAGCATAAATCGCCGATCCGTAATCGGGAAAGTTGCCGTAGCCGGAATAAAAGAAGTACAGCTCCCCCTGGTGCTGGAGCACGGTTCCATCGAGGCCCGGAACTTCCGTGTTTACCGCGCCCTTAAAACACCACTCGCCGTTCAGCGGATCATCACCCTGAAGTTCAAGCACGCAGATACGTCTTGTGTCGTCCCCGCCACCGTCGTTGGCGGTATAGTAGATGTACCACCGACCCTCAATATTGTGCAACTCCGGCGCCCATAGGTTCCAGGAAAAGGGGCCGTCTGGCTCAGGAACCCATACCGTCTTCGGGTGAACCTGACCGAGTCCGGTCAGCGTTTGGCTATGCCAAAGGGCAATCCGGTCCCCTAACGTGACCGACATATAGTAGCTTCCATCGGGATGCCGAATCACCCAAGGATCGGCACCGTTTGACAAAATCGGGTTAGAAAATGTACATCTCTCCATGTTCTTCCTCCTCATTTTGAAATAGCTCTAACAGACTGGTTAATTATTTGTTTTATTACAAACATTTTATTTTGTTCTCATCACCATAATCCCATCTCAGATGATTGTCAACGTTTTCATTCGGAGTGAGGGTGGGGAAAACAAAAAGCCATCCGCTTCCCCGCAGGGGCAGATGGCTTCATTTTACTTTTGGGACCGCTGGAGTGCCTTTAGGAGCAACGCCTGCTGTTCCAGGACATCATTTAGCATTTCGAACAGGGTGTCTAGAGTGACCTCGGTTGATTTGAGGTTTTGTTGTTTGCGAGAAGTGGATTTATGTTGGATCTCCTCCACCTTCACGCGAAGCGGATCGGCTGGAATGTGAAAATGAACCTTAGCGGCCAGCTTCTTAGTTGCCATCTACGAACACCACCTTTAGATCACCGTTGCGATCGAGACCCACTGTTTTTAAGGCGTAAGCCCCTGGTTCGTCGCTGCTGATCGTGACCTCCGCAACGCCTTTCGCCGCCTTCACCGTTTGCCGTATCCCGTTTAATTCAACAGCCACTTCGTTGTTAAACTCCTTTTGCACCTGTCCTTGCCAATCAACGACGGTGATTGTTACCGTTACCGTATCTTCACCATCCGCCCGAATTTGAGTCTTATCCGCCTCCATGCGGACGAAATCCCCCGTGAAGCCGCCATCGGCGTACCGCGTAAACAGCAGGTTTCCTCTTTTGTACTGCTGCTCACTGATCGGGACCAGATTCGGCGATTCTACCTCTCCGGACAGTTCGCTCACCGCAAACACCCGGCCTTCTTCATCAATTTGTGCATAATAATTAGGCAAACTCAATCACCTCCCAGGAGATCTCGGCATAGGCCTCGTAAAATCCCTCATAGAAGTTAAATCGCAATTTATTGCCGTCGACCAACCTTGCACAAACCGAACCGTCCATCATGGGTGAGGTTTGGAACCAATGAGACAACCCTGATGTGGTGATGTTGACGAATGTCTTTTGCGGATTTACCGCGGAGATCGTCACCTCTCTCACTGTGGACCCCGTTCCATTCGGATAAAAATAGGAAATACTCGCCGAACCTCGCTGAACCCCTTTAATCCCCACGTCCTTCCACCCCCATCCCTCAGAATATTGCAGCGATCCCTTATGGATTCGAAAATCCGGACTTTCTTGAACATCTCGGCTGAATACGCCAAATCCCGAGACGTAAGCGATATTGGTCTGATTCCCAGGTTCCGTCAGCGTCAGCCGTACATACGAACCATGAAACAACTGATCGAATGGATGGTATTGGGGAGGCTGCTCTGTGCCGCTATGAGAATAGGTGTACGCTCTAGTCCAGTTGGTATTGTCACTGCTGATTTCAACATAGAAGTTTCGTGGCGGGGCGACCCAGTTATTTTCAAAGCTGATCCCTTCAATCTCGTAATATTCGGTTGTGAGATTCACGGTTATCGATTGAGGGAACGGAACCGAGCTTCGATTGACCAGCCAATAGTTATCACCGTATTGACGATACGGTGCAGTCGGTACGCCAACGACCACACCTCCTGTAACGGTAAACGGCTTGTATTTGGCGACGTTCCCACTGAGCCGCCCGGATTTCAAATGCCTGCGGCACAGCGTTGCACGTGCGACCCGATCTCCGGTTACAGCGGATAAAGCGATCCGGTCCGACGTAACCGCCCCGACAGCGATCCCTTCGGTGCCGATTTGCGGTGCATCGCCGGCTTTCCCGGTATGTCGATGACCTCCAGTCGCACGAAATAAAGCATCGATCGCTTCGATATTTTCGTTCTGAGCCGTTCTTCTGACGGTATCTGAAGGCTCAAATGTAGTTAAACCGCTAGGCAGTTTTGGCATAAGTACTCCCCTTTCTTAAGTAACCTCATGATCGTTTAGCCCCCGGCTTCCATACTTCCAACTCGTCCCAAGACATGTCGAGTGCGTCGAGTTTCTCCCATGTTAATTCGGCCGCATCCAGCTCTTCCCAACGTAAATAAGTAAATTGGAACACCAATTGGAGATGGGCTGGAACGATTTCACGCAGCGCGTTTTGCATATCCGGTAAATTTGGCGGAACCCCGCGCTTACCGATAAAAGTGATCACCACTTCGTACTTGTTGAAATTTTCTTGAACCTGGATTTCCCCGTTTTCAAACGAATCCGCCACCTCTTTGATGACGGCCAGCGTCACGGTTCCAGCTCCCCGAATCTTCGACTTAATGACCGAGCGCCGTTGTTCCTGAGGTTTGCCTTCGTCAATCGGAATGCCGCAAATGGCTTCCCAAGTGGCTAATCCCCAAGTTGCCCGATCGATAAAAAATTGATCCAATACCTCCCGGATCTCGGCGTTCAGATCAACCAACTCTTGAGCTTCGCGCGTGATCAAATTACCGACGAGGCCCGGCTTCCCGTTGGCTTCCCTCGGCATATAGTAATCAGGTAAATCATCCATCATCTCATTTTGGATATTTCGAACCATAACAGCTTTGCTTGGACTAGACAACAAAATTCACCGTCCCGGCCACGGCAACCTGCTCATCGCCAATATTCAAGTTTTGATTGGCCACGCCGTTAATGGTTAGGTTCTTGAAATCCGTAACGGCCTCGATATCGAGAAGCAAACCAAAAATCCGGTTATAAGGGACAACTGGGCTTTGGAAGGCCAAGTCGGCCAGAAACGCCTTTAATTTATCGCTGAAGAGCGCCTTGACGTTCGCCAATACCGCACCTGAAGCCAGCGTCACGTTCGCCGTCACATTAATCTTCAATTCCTGGGCAGGCACCACGGTGACTGAGGCTCCTACAGGCCTCCGGGCATCCACTGCCTCCCTTACATCCTGTACGATGGTGGAGTTAGGAGCAATTTTATCCTCCGACAATACACACAACTTCACGGTTCCGCCGCCGTTCCACACAGGGAACACCTTAACGTCGCCCACCCCGCGCACTTCCAGTGCCCATTGGCGGTAATGCCAGGCATTGCCGCTGGTTGCGGGCCGGCGTACCCGGTCGAAATAACGAACCAACAACGACTCATCCGATTCGGTTTCCGCACCGTTCACGAATTCCTCGGGGTTGGTCACCGTTACGATCCCGGACAGGTTCCCCAGCACCAGCTTGACACGTCCCTTATCCACGTTGCCTCGTTTACCGCCGGCAGCAGCCACCGCTTTTACCGTCGCCTTCTTCTGCTTGATGATCCCAGGTTCGGTCGTGATAAAAATGACGGCCTCCTCTTCATCTGTCGATACAGCAGTTCCTTCCGGGATGATCGTGTCCTCATCTCCACTAAACACCAACTTCCCTTCCGCCTTCACGCTTGGACGGCGAGTTAAGCCAAGTTCTCCAGCGCGGAGATCCAGATACTCGGAAGGCTGCTCCGGGCCGGCGAAGCCGAATTTCAGAACATGGTCCAGCTCGATGTAGGCGTGTGCCAGCTCAATGGCCGCAGGGGAGAGCAAATCGTAGGTGATGGACCCCTGACGGGTATCGATCTCCTTCGGCGAGGCGTCCCGCATCCGCTGCAAAATGGCTTCTTTCGTTTGATGTTCAAACACGTTTATATCCTCACCTCCTGCTGAACGTCTCCTTCTGTCGTATGAACCGTAAAGGTCACGAACAGCTTATCGTTCTCCCTAACGATTTGAAATTGATCTACTGAGGCGACGCGATCATCTTCCTGCAGCGCTTCGGTAATCACCCTCGTGATTTCACTCTTGAGCAGCTGCTGGGAAATGTCCTGGCCCAGCAAACTTTCGATTTCGCAGCCATATTGGCTGTTGTAAATCAAATACCGGTAACGTGCCGTTTGAATCGCCTTGCGGATAAATTGACGGATGGCCTCCGTTCCATCAATGATCCGCTCGACCACTTGACCCGTTTCGAAATCGAGAGCATACGTCCGGGAAGGAAGCTTCTCCGGCTTAACTTCCGCATAACGCTCCTCCCTTCCTTGCAGCGGAGACAACGCCATCAGTACATCACCGCCCGATCCAAAATAAGATAGGTTTGGCCTTGATGAATGCCGGCCACGATCACGCGATCGTCTTTCTTCAGTTCGTCCGTGAATTCAAGTTCGGCTTCTTGCACCGTCAAATTTGCGGAGGACATGCCGAAGGAAGTAAATTTTGTGATCTCACCACTCCCGCTTGATACGACCAAAACGGATGCCTGAGTGATGGAAGTGGAAGACACCTCCGTCTTCCCCTCGCTCTTCACGTTCGCCTTCCGCGTGTATTTCGTTAACGACTGAGCCACGATTAAATCATCCTTCTCCAGCTCCACGTTCATATGATCCACCTTAATCTTCAGCTCAGGCGGCGGCGCCGTCACTGTCGCCAACTCCAAGGTAATGTCCGAGTTGTAGCCGATGGCTCGGATTAATTGCACAAGCTGGCTCGCCCCCGAACCTTCGATGCGTTCCATTAACCGGCCCCCTTCTCTTCCTTGTATTCCAATTTGGGAATGTCGTCCGTCGCCGACAAGGTTAAAGACATCGTGTGTTTGCCATGCTCGAAGCGATGTTCGTCGGCCGAAACGTAATACCCGCCGAGAATGCCCGTTACGGATTCCTTGACGTAAACGCACGAGCCGGAAACCACGTCGGCGATCCCCAAACAATCGATGCGGGCTTGATCCTCGATGGTCGCCAAATCCTTAAGCAGTTGCTTGGCGCGCTGCTCCATCTGCGAAGAGGTCATCGCCTGATCCGGTTTCTCCAAATGCTGCATGATACCAAACTTCCGGATCAGTTCTGAATCCTTGGCACTGGCAGACAGCTCCTTCTTTTTCCCGTCCTTGCCGACGACCTTGATTTGGGTGCGTGTTTCTTCAATGGATTGCGAGTAACTGGCTCCTAGCAAGTTCACGCCATTCTCCAGCACCCACTTTCCCTTCTGTTCCTTACGCGCCAGTAGCTGCAGCTTACCTTCCTTCGACGTAATCCAGAATCGTTGTCCGTTTTGCTTTTCGGTTTCGGTTAAGGCCGTCACCATCATTTCAAACAGGGTCTTGTCGCGTAAGACCAGCTTCGGGATGACGTAACCCGTATCCTGAATTTCCCCCATCGGAACGGAGAACTCGTTGCACAGTCGCTTCACCACCGCAGAGGCCGTTTGCCCGCGAAAGATTTTCGTATCCTTACTTTTGGTCAGGTAGATGTTTTCGTCGTAAGCCGTTAGAGACATCTGGCCTTTGGAGTCGATCTCATCGGCAAACAGGACGCCGCGAAACAGCTCTTGATCGTCCAGGAGAAGGCGCAGCTCCCCGCCTTTCTGGAGCTTCATATACAGCTCGCGTAGATCTCCGGTATTGGACAACTCGACCACCAGCTTGCGAGCGGCCTGTTTGATATCACCGGACCAATTGACGGACTTGACGATCGGATCCAAAAAAACGTCTTGCTCCTGATCTTTATAGGTCACGCTCCAGTTCATGAGGGAATCACCAGCTTCTGGCCGGGAACGATCCGGTTCGGGTCTTTCCCGATCACGGTTTTGTTTGCCGCGTAAACTTCCCTCCACCGGTCACCGTTGCCGAGCGTCCGCTGCGCGATTTTCCACAACGTATCCCCAGGGATGACAACATAGGAGGCCGGAGGCGTCTTCGTGTCAGGGCGATATTCACCCGTAATCACCATCGCTTTCCCCGACCCGGATGTCTCCACCTGACGGAACTGCACTTCCTTGTATTCCTTCAACTCCAGTTCGAAAAAAACATCGCCCGGGTTCCCCGCGCGTTCGCTGTACTGGAAGGAGCGGATGGTCACCAGCCCTTTGAGCTTGGTTCCCGTAATGTCGAGGCGCACCGGACGTCGGCTTCTCATCCAGCCCTCAATTTTCTCCACGGTTGCCCAGGGATCGGGCAAGGACTCATATTCGCAATATCCGGGGTGGTAGTCGCGCGGAAAAAAGGAAGCAAACGAATATTCCTTCAGGACCGCCTCCCCGATGACCGTGTATTCTCCCAACTGCGTAACCTGGATATCCTCGTAGCCGTGAGAGCTTTTGACCGACACCTGCTCCGGGTTCACCGGCAGCCAGAGCCACTCCTTCTCATCGATCGTCTTCAGCCAAAACTCCAGCGATGCCATTACGCCATCAATCCTCCCGCCGCTTTGATTTCGCGGGCCAACGCTCTAGCGATTGCATCTATATCGGATTCCTGGCGGACATGAAACGTATTGCCCGTAATCGATATGGCGGCTCCCCCGCTCGCCCCGTTTGAGAATTCCCGGTTCTCAGCGGCCGTCATAATGCGTTCACCCTTGTGCAGCCGGGCCATCATTCCGTCGTAAGGCACATAAGACATGCCGTGATAACGGCTCGTCGGCGGACCGCCGTTCGATGTCGCTGTATTTCCGCCGGCCCCCCCATTTTCGTCACCGCTGAAAATATCGAAGACGCTGAGGAAGGAGCTGATTTTATCCTTCACTTTGTTAACCTGCTCCACGATCCAATCCATGTGGTACTTGAACACGTACGCCAATCCTGCGACGGCCACCCCTACCAGCAGGACCGCTGCGATTATTGGAAGAAACGGCGCAACGGCCGCCCATCCCGCCACCGCAGAAGCCCATAAGGCCGGTGCAAAGACGCCAAGCAGCAAGGCGGCTATAGAGCCGATCGTAGCCAGCACGATATCCCCGTCCCGAGTTAACACTTCAACGATGGAGGCCAGGGCTTCGCCGAGGGGCAACATCGCTTCCCCTAAGGGCGCCAAAGCGACCGTAATCCGGTTCTGGAGCATATCCCATTTATCCCCGAAGGTTTGGACCTCGCCGGCTTGGTTCCGAATCGCGTTGCCGGCCGTACTCATCGCCGCAACCACACCGCCGAATTCAACCTGCCCGTTCTTCAGGGCGGCCACCAGATCGCCGCTGACGCTGTGACCAAAATACTGAGCAGCCAAAGCCGCAGCCTCCGACTCAGTTGCCGCCGCTTTGATCTTAGCGGTAATAGCAGCAAGGCCTTCGCCTTTCACATCCTTCCGGAGCGCATCCTGAATCGGGGTTAATCCAGCGGACTGCCACTTGGCCATTAAGGCCATTGACTGTTCGAAACTAAGTCCCATCTGTTGCAGAGGCAGGCCGAGCGAACCCATATTTTTGAGCAAATCGCCCATCCCCGCCCCGCTGACGCGGCTAGCAGCGAAGAACTGATCCATCATCAAGGTTCCTTCGCCGGCCTTCTTGCCCCAAACGCTCATGACCGAAGCGGCCGCGTTGGCCGCTTCGGCGCTGTTTGCTCCACTTAACCGTGAGGCGTCCAGCACCGTTTTGGACATTGCGGTCAAAGTTGTCCCCGTAAGTTTGGCTTTGCCGCTCAACGTCCCCATCACACTGGCGATCTCGTTCAGATTTTGTGGCACCTGCCCGCCTAGCTCTCGCAGCGACGCGACCATCCCTTTCATTTGGCCAGGGCCGGCCATCGAAGCCCCCCGCAGCGTACCAACCGCCGTGCTGAATTCCTTGGCTGCCGCAAGCGAACGATCCTGCAGTTGACCGAGTAGGCTGCCTGCCGTGCTAGCCGCGGACGAGAGCATCTTCTTCCGGTCTTCCGGCAGGTTCTGAATCGCGGTGTTGCCTGCGATATTTTGCAGCCGTTTGATTCCTTTTAACTTTGGCGGAGCGTTGGGTCCCACGGGAAATCCAAGCTTCGCGGCCAAGGCGTCGTCCGCCTTCTTCTTGGCCGAAGCCGCTCTCTTGTCCTGAACCTTCTGCCACATCCCGGCAAACGGCTTGCCAAGCGCCTTCGCCCCTTTGGAGACACTTTCCGCTTTGGCCTTAACTGCCCAAGACAAATCCAGCATAAAGTTGTCGACGGCCGGCTTCATCGCAGCCAGCTTCTTCCGCATGATCCCAGCGGTAGCACCTGTGGCGAGCTGGAGCGAAACAAATTGTTTGGCTACCTTGGCACTGGTGCTCTGCGTCGCTTCCAACTCTTTCCCGATGCGGGCAAATCCGCTGACCTGCTCAAGCTGGGATGTTGTTTTTTGCAGCTGGCTCATCATTTTGTTGAGCTTGTTCAAGTCGTTTAACGTTGCTTTCGAAAAGTCGGGAATACCCCCGCCTGCCGATGAGCTCAACCTCCTCGCCTCCCCTGTTCAGCCTTTACGGCTTCAGCCTGCGGGCGGCTCTCTCCTGCTCCTTGCGCGCCTTCTCCTCCTCTTCCAACTGCAGCATCATCGAGGCGTACATAAACCGTTTCACGTTCTCATCTTTGTTGTACACCTCATCCGGCGGCAGGTGATGGCGTTGGAAGATCAGATGCAGCAAGAAGGCTTCTCCGCCCGCTTTGATCAGTTTTTTATTTCATCTTCATCGCTGTCGAAACCGCTAATCTCCAAAATTTCTGCGGACAGCTTGGCGATCTCACCGGCCAGCAGCAACCCGAGGATTGCTTCGGTTGGCGTCCCGTATTTCTCAACCAATTCCTTGGCGGACCAATCCGGGATTAGGCACGCTTTCTGGATGACTAAGGCGCCGAACTGTTCATCGTCGAGCACTTTTTCCCGCTTGGGCCCTTTTCCGGTAAAGTGGGTGCACTGCTCCTGGATTCTATGAATCGTTTTGCCGTCCAGCGCCTGAATTTGAAAATCCACGCCCAGCCGTTTCATCGGAACGTCCTTTTTCGGTTTACTGTCCGCCCCAAGCAAAGCTTGAAGCACGTTGTTTTGTCGGTTATCCGTAATCGCCATCGATCTTCATCTCCTTAAAATGGTGTATGCCAAAATGGATGGGGGCAAGTACGTAAAATGTTCCTACGATCGAGAAATCCGGAACCAAAGGCGACCGCTCCGCTTCTTCGGAATCAATTTACTCCCTTGCCTGCATCGCATTCATTAATTCAACGGATCCCCTCGCTCGTTACTCCGCGACGAGTTTATCCAACAATTCGTAGCCGGTAAAATTAAAAGGCAGCTCTTCCTCCACGATGGAGCCGACTTCAAAGTGCATCAGCGGGATTTTATCAAATGTAACCCCTTTAAGACGGACCCGGTAAGCTCCGTAGGACTCCGGATCCTCCAGCTTCAAGATCAGCTCCGTCGTAAATGCACCTTGTTTGTCATCGGCGATTTGTCCGATGAGCTCGACGAATTCGGATGTTACTTTATATCCGGTTATCGTCCCGGATCCGCTGAGCCCGGTCACTTTATGCGCTGTCCAGCGCGTACCGGACCGTTTGATTTCCTCCTTGGTAATTTCCACGTTGGCTTCGGCCGATTTGACGTTGGTCAACCAGCGGCCATCATAATACACATATCCGAAAGTTCCATTGATCACTCGGGTTGAATCCAGCACTGATACCCCTCCTCATGAGATTGAATTCCTCTTCTTGCTACACCTTAATCGTCAGGAAAATCCGCTCCATGCTGTCGATCTCCGTAAAGGCGATCAGCAAATACACGGTGTCGCCTTCCGACTGCCGGTCCGGATCCAGAGTTACCGCGATATCCGTCAGCACGTTGTTTAGCTCCAGCCGTTCCAAATAAGCCTTCACGGCCGAGATCAGTGCAGCCTGCCCATCGGCGTTGTTATCCAGCTTGCCGATATAAGCATCGGCCGCCGCCTTCGTAATATCGGTGGAGATCGCTTGACGCGCCCGCATGGCACGAACCTTCTTCCGGCTCGTGACCAGGCCTTGTTCCACCTTAACCTTCTCTCCGTCATGAACCAGCACAAGCGACCCTTTCTGCAAGGCGGCATGGATCTCCGTATTCCGCAGCCGTTTGGCCACGTCGCCTGCATACACCGGAGCATACGTAATCGATTTGTTGATTCCGGTCCCGGCGATTAATCCGGCGACATAAGGGGCGTAACTCGCGGAACTGTATACCGTCCCTTCGATATTAACGCCGCTGATTAAATTCACCGCATAATCGTCTGCCAAGTCCACGCTGCGTTGGTTACCCTTCGCAGGATCCAGATCGTCTTCAGCTTTACCGCCGAATACCGTCAGGAAGTGCTTGCCTTCATCGTCGCGGCTGTCCGCGCACCATTTCAGCGTCGCCTTTTGCTCACTGGCGGGTACTTCACCTGGAAAAACAAATACGTTAAAATGCCGGGTGCTAAATACGTCGCGAATCGCGGCGTAATCAGCAGCAGCTGGATCCCCTCCGCCACTCGGTACAGGCACCGTATAAACGAGCACCTCTTTCGCCCCTCCCAAGAGGGAAAAGCGAATCGGTTCCACAAACGCGTCGCCAAACCATTGGGCTGCTTCGGATTCTTTTTCCACGGTAAAAAATTGACCTGCGCCAGCTCCCTCATACTGGAACAACGGCATTGCCACCGTTCCCCGGGCGCCACCTTTGATTTGCGCTGCTGCCGCCTCCACGAAATTGATGTACAAACCAGGTCGTACCGGCAAGCTGGTTGTATCCCATGTTCCACCCATGACCTCACGCCACCTTTCAGTTGTTTGTCGTGCGAAATTCCATATGTTTGATTTTGTCTTGCGATCGGAAACGAATCGGTTCACGCGATTGAACCAATAGCGCCCCCTGGCATTTCTGTAAGCCGTTCTCAAGCGGTTCGGCTGAAGTGATCGTAAATGAGTCCACTCGAATGGATAACGTCCCGGCACTTCCTGCTTCACCGGAATCCGTACTTTCGTTCATCACGTATCGACTGAGCGACTCCATCTCATATAACGCCGTTTCCACCGTGCTCGCATAATACCCGATCGCATATTGGCGTTCGAGCAGCGTATGGCTTCTCGAATCGCTTCTGCGGACTTCCTGCTTCAGCAATACTACAAATTCCCCGGCCACAGGTTCGGCAGGCTCCTGGAACCAATGAACCGTAGAGTCGGGAAACCTTCTCGTGATCAACTCCGTTAAACCGCCAACTTCATCGGCCAATAGCACGTCACGATCCCTCCCTTGGGTCGAAACCCTTCTGCCGCTTCCTGAGTACTTTTATAAATTCATCCCCCGTTTCTTCGCATCGTGATCATTTCAGCTGACCATTCGGCCGCATTACGGATTATAGAGCGTTCCTCGACACGCCGAATAGGATGAAATTTCTTCACCTGGGGGTGAAGATAAATCATCCTGTTGCGGGGATCCGATCGTTTGTTATACTGGACTTACTTGTAAACTTCTGTAAGAGGAGGCTGGGAAATGGAGCCGATCCGTGTCATGCTGGTGGAAGACGATCCCTTCTGGAGGGATCATATCAGTGCGGATTTAAGCGATGAGCCAGATATTGAGGTGGTTGCCGTGGCGGCCACGAAGGAAGAAGCGCTTGAAGCCGCAGGTCGACGGAAGATCGACGTGGTGCTGATGGACATCAATTTGACGGGCAACCAGCTGGACGGCCTTGAAGCAGCGGAGCGAATATTGCGGCTTCCCTTGCAGGATTCGGTAAAGATCATTATGTTGACCTCCATCACGGAGGCGGAAGTCATCCTAAAATCGTTTCGCCTCGGCGCCATCAATTACATCAATAAGGCGAGTTATCAAGATATCCTGCAAGCGATTCGCGAAGCCCAGATCGGACGCGCCTCTATCCATTCGGACGCCGCAGGGATTATGCGCAGTGAAATGCAGTTGATGGAGTTATCGCCAACGGAACGCGAGGTATTCGACCTGCGCCAGAACGGCCTTAGTAAACGGGAAATTTCCGAACGCTTACATAAATCGACCAATACGATTAAATCCCAGCTGCGCAGCATTAAGAATAAACTGACTCATTTCAAGATGGATTAGCCCGATCGGCCCAAGCGCGCAGCTTGCTGGTTGCCTTCAGCCTGCGGGATGGATTGCTCGGCCGATAGCGAATCGCCGGAAAGTGCAGGATGAACGTTGTCCCCTTTCCTGATTCGCTCGAGACGGTCAACTTACCTCCATGCTTGCTGAGAACACTTGAGCAATAGGATAAACCGAGACCGTAATTCAAGGCGTTTTTTTTCGTCGTAAAAAAAGGTTCGAAAATCTTGGACATATACTCCTGGGGAATGCCGTTCCCCGTATCGCTGACTTCAATCCGAAAGTCTCGGCGTGAGGCTGCCGAACGCAGGGTAATCGTACCGCCGGAAGGCATGGCATCCAGAGCATTGCGAATCAGATTCGACAGTGTTTCACTGATATGAACGGCATCGCAAACCAGCCGGCCATCGGCCCCATATTCAGCGGACAAGGATACCGGACGATTCTCCACCAGCGTGGCTGCCGACTGGATCACGGAATCCATCAACGAACCAACTTCGTATTCCCCCTCGTCAAGGACGATATCTTCGGCTTTATCTTTGATTCGATTTACCATATGCAGCAGATGGCGGGTTAACCCATGAACCTGTTCAATCGTATGGACGGCTTTGCCGGTCTGTCCCGATTGTAGGAGTACACCGCATTTTTCCGCCAGATAGTCGATCTTCTGGATCTCGTTCTTAATCGTATGGTTCAGAATCGATACCCCCATCGTCAGCGTGCGAATGGAATAATCCAGACGTTCCCGTTCGATGCGCAGTTTAATGCCCAGGAATCCGTAACGCACCGTGTAGAACAGGATGAGCGATACGGCGCCCAAGATAACGATCACATTGCCATGCCACATGCCGTTGCTTTCCAATTCAAGGCTCCACCACCCCAGCTTTAACGATTCGAAGCCAAGATAATCGCTGGTATACGCCCAGATCATAATGACTGGAAACAGCAGGATTCTTCTCCGGACGCGCCGCAGTTGCACATCTTTTTCCCGTGCATAGGCGCGGTAATAGAAATAGCAGCCCAGACCCACATAGATCCCGTCCCAATAACGAAATCGCTCTACCTCAAACGTATTCCAGGGTTCAAATCGCAGATGAGCGAGGAGTAAGGCCAGCGCGCCAACAAAACCGATGATCGACAGCCCCTGCTTCAACCGAAGCCCCATCGACTCGTTTAACCATAAGCCGCCCATGAAGAACGTAAAGGGAAGGAGATAGAAATGAATGTTCATGGCCACCACGGTGGAGATATAAAGCCATCGGCTAACCGTTTCGGGCAGCCATTCGGCTCCTTGAACGACCGGCATAATGGTCAGATGCATCGCGAAGGCGTAGCTGGCGGCCCCGCCGAGCAGCAGCGTTAACGCAATCCATAGTTGGCTTCTCCTGCGGTGAAGCAAAAAGACGAGGCCTAATGACCAAAGGGATAAAAACATCAGAATATATAAGATTTTCATGAATCGTAAACTCCTTCGCCTCAGCGTTATTCCAAATTTACTATTATTTTATATTCTTGAATGGATTCCCTATGAATTCAAATAATTCCTGCTATCCTTTTGGCTATTTTTTTGTGAGCGACTAGGTTTGTCGGCATGGCAAAAAAAGACTCATTTCTACTCAACAAGTCAAGTAGGAATGAGTCTTTCATATATTTCTGCATGCTTAAGTTTATAAGAAGCTAAATAGGTTTTAACACATCCAGCGCCGGCAGCCTATTCCCCTCATAATCAAACAACGTCAGGTTGGCCCAATTATTGTCATGTCCGACGGACCACTCCGCTTTGGCGGGGATCCAGGCCGGCTCCCACCAGTAGAATCCGGTTCCCAATCCGCCCGGCGTGTCCCGAATAATCTGGAGAAAATCACGCAGATAGGCGGCTTGGCCCTCCGGCGAAGCCGGATAACCGGCATGGGTCTGCTCTTTGCTGTTGACGATGGGTTCGGGGATCGGCCCTTTCTGTAATGTCCAGGGATACGCCGTTTCAACCACGTTGATCTCCTTGCCAAACGTGGTCGCCAGCTTCGCGAGATTGGCGCGCAAATCGTCCAGTGTCCCGTGCCACCAAGGGTAAAACGACAGTCCGATTGTATCGAACTCGACCCCGTTCTCCTGGAACCGTTCATAGAAAGCCACGCTGGCTGGCAAATCCCCGCCCCGGTCGATATGGATCATGACGTTGATCGAAGAGTCGACCGCTTTGGCTGCGGCGGTGCCGGCTTTGACCAGCCGGGTGAACTTCTCCCATTGTTCCGGCGTGTTGAATTCCCCGTCCACCTTGCCGTCATTCCAAAGCATCCCGGGTGTGATTTCGTTGCCGATTTGTACCATGTCCGGCAATGTTCCTTCTGTTGCAGCGCAATCAGCACCTGTGCGGTATAATCGCCCACCGCATGAACCAGTTCGTCAAACGACAGCTTCTCCCACGCCTTTGGCTTGAACTGCTTGGCCGGATCCGCCCACCTGTCGGAATAGTGGAAATCCAAGAGAAAATGCAGCCCCAACGCCTTGATCCGTTTCGCCATGAGCAGCGTCCGTTCCAGATTGCAAAACCCGCCAGGCGGTTCGTTCCAGATGCGCAGCCGGATCGAGTTGACTCCGCTGCGCTTCAAGATAACAAGCAAATCCTCCTTCGCTCCGCCCTCTGTGAACGTCCCTCCGGCAACTTCGATTTCGTCCAGAAACGACACATCCATCCCATTGATAAAGGGCAACGTCATCGGCTTAAACCTCACGTTTCAAGATAACGATACCGTTGACCGGCAGCTCGATTGCGCCCTCTACCGCCCGGCCGGTTTCGGCATCGGTATAGCTTTGGCGATCGAGCTCGACGCGGGCGGCGCGGCCGGAGAAGTTCTGCACGAAGACGTACTCGTGCGCACCGTCCGTCCGCGGGGTTGCGGTAACCCCCGCCGGCAGCTCGGTATCCAGCGCCCGGTGAACGCCGGCATCCTGAACAAGCTTGCCGTAAAGCGCCTCGTAGAAGGCCAAGTCGCTAACACGGGCGGCCAAATAATACGCTTTGCCTTGGCCCAGCTCATTGACGGTCAGGACCGGCTTCCCTGCGTAGAAATCGTCACGGTATACGCCAAGTACCTTGGAACCTTCCGCATGGATATGCTCGCACAGCTCATGGATTTCATACGTCCCGCTGAGGCCGAGCGAATTCCCGTCTTCCAAAATCAGCGCGTTGCGGTCATGGTCATGCAGGCCGTCGATTTCCTCCGCCCACACGCCTAACGTCTTGCGCAGCGGTCCCGGGAATCCGGTTAAATGACAGAGGTCGTTCTCATCAACGATGCCGGACCAATACGTGACAAACAAGGTTCCTCCGTCTTTCACGAACTGCTCCATCTTAGCTCCAGTTTCTTCCCGCAGCAGATAAGCCATCGGTACAACGAGCAGCTTGTAGCCGCTAAAGTCATCAAACGAGCCGATGATGTCCGTCGGCACACCCAGTTCCCACAAGGCGCGATACTGCTGCATGACGGTCTCTTCATAATGGATGCCTTTGTTGCGCGGCCCCTGTGAATCATGGATCGCCCAGCGGTTATCCCAGTCGAACAGAATGGCCGCTTCCGCCGGAACGGTGGTGCCCAGCACTTCCGTCAACCCGGCGAGCGTTTGGCCCAGCGATGCAACGTCCTCGAACACCCGCGTATGCTCATGCCCAACGTGGTCGATGACCGCGCCGTGGAATTTCTCGCTGGAACCGCGGCTTTTCCGCCATTGGAAGTACTGCACGGTATCGGAACCGTGAGCCACCGCCTGCAGGGAGGACAACTTATGCATGCCCGGACGCTTCAGCTTGCTGACCGGCTGCCAGTTCGTGAGGGACGGGGTGCTCTCCATCAGCATAAACGGCTTTTGCTTCAGCGAACGGAACAAGTCATGGTTAAAAGCAAACCAGGATCCCACGCCGGCGTCGGAATCGGTCTCATGCCACATCGGGTAGGCGTCCCAGGAAATAACGTCCACCACTTTCGCGAACTCGCGGTAATCCAGCCCGTAGAACAAGTCCATCATATTCACGGTGCACGGCAGTTCCGGGCTGATCCGCTTCAGCGGTTCAATTTCATGCTTGTAGAAATCAATCGTCTGGTCGGATACGAACCGGCGCCAGTCGAGATTCTGCCCATGCACCATCATTTCGCCATGCGGGGCCGGGGACTCCACTTGCGACCAGGACGTGTACGTATGACTCCAGAAGTTCGTCCACCAGGCACGATTGAGCGCGTCCAGCGAGCCATATTTCCGCTTAAGCCAGTCGCGGAAGGCGTCCTGGCAATAGTCACAGTGGCACTCCCCGCCGTATTCGTTGGACACATGCCAGCCGACTACCGCCGGATGTTTGGAATAGCGCTCCGCCAGCTTGGTGTTCATCTGCGTGACTTTTTCCCGATAGACCGGGGAGGTAAAGCAGTGGTTATGACGCATGCCGTGGAGGTTGCGGACTCGATTCTTCTCGACACGCAGCACTTCCGGATATTTCTCCGACATCCAGGCCGGGCGGGCACCACTTGGCGTAGCTAACCAAGCGTAAATGCCGTTCTCGGCAAACGTATCCAGCACGCGATCCAGCCATTCAAACTGGTAGACGCCCTCTTCCGGCTCCAGCGAAGCCCAGGAGAAGATCCCGATGGCCATTACGTTACAATGGGCCAGCTTCATCAAGCGGATATCCTCCGCCAACACTTGCGGATCGTGTAGCCATTGGTCGGGATTATAGTCGGCACCGTGCATGAAGACTGGCAATTTGTCGCTGATAGGCGGGTATTTCATTGGTTTTGGTGTTGAGCTTCTACTCATCAGAATATCTCCTCTCCGTTTCTGATCTGTATGACTTTAGTGGAACTACGTCTTCCGGGGGGAACTGCATCTCCCAGGGGAACTATACCTCCCGAACGGAACTGTATTTCTCGGGCTGAACGGTCTCTCCCGGGCCGAACCTTATCGCCCGAAATGCAAAAGTGCAGTTGATATCGAGCAAGTGCCCTAGTTACATCCGCTCAACTGCAAAAGTGCAGTTCATTTCCGGTAAAATGCCCCAATTGCGGCTGCTCAATTTCAAAAGTGCAGTTTATTTCCGGGCAAACAGCCCTTTTAACCTCAAACGTCACCTACCGGCTGTACAATTGCATTTCACACGCTGATATCAGGGGATTTTCTCAAATTCAAATGTACTTTTACAGTTCGACACTCTCCCCAACGGTCCTTCCTCCAAACATCCTTCGACGTTGCCATGAAAGAAAAGGAGGGGACGGGCGTCCCCTCCTTTCACCCAAGTCGCCTATCTTATTGAACTTGAGCAGCTAGGAATGCGTCGATTTGGCTCTGCAGTTCTTGTTGAATTTTATCCAGACCGGCCGCTTTCAGTTGTTTGTTCAGGTCAGCTTGACCTTTCTCCAAGTCTTTGATCAAACCGTATTCCAGCGGAATAGCGTAACGCAGCATCACGTTGCCTACGTTCGCAACTTCGTTCTTCACTTTGGAATCGTCAAAGACGAAGGTTTCCAGCGGGAAGTGGTACACTTTGGACTGCCAGTCGGCCAACATTTTGTTGCCTTCTTCCGGGTAGGAAGAGTCGGTGCGGTTCAGCAGCGAGTTCCAGCCCCATACAGAGTAGCCCGACAGGTTGTAATTATTGAAGCTTGGTCCTGGGCTGTACTTGTCGTCGCCAATTGGCTCGTAGTGTTTACCAGCGACTCCGTACATCGTCAAATCATGAATTTCCTTATCGTTTTGCAGCAAATCGATCAGCATCAACGAACGTTCAACATTTTTGGAAGTCGCGTGGATCCCCAACCCGTTTTGCGTGGAAATCGCACCGATCTTCTTCTTGTCCGGCGTCAAATCGGCAATATTCACTTCCATTTCCGGCTTGTCGCGGCGGATTTCGCCGATGTTGCTCGAGATGGTCCCCAGGTTTTGCGCATAAGAGGAAGTTTTGCCCGCTTTGATGTCTTGGAAAACGTCGTTTTTGTTGCTCACGATGTTCTTGGACCAGCCATTGTTGTCGGCCAAATCCTTATAGTATTGAATCAGCGCGGTGAATTCCGGCGTATCGTATACGTTGAAGACTTTCCCTGTTGCATCGTCCAATTTGTAAGCCAACGGGAAGTTGTAGTCGACCAGGTTCCATTCGTTTTGCTGCTCCAGCAAAATTTGATCCAGCTCATGCCATTTCCATCCGTCAGCCGGTTTGGCGCCAAAAGGACTGATGCCTTTCTCGCCGGCCCCGATCGCTTTCAAATAAGCGGCGTAGGTTTCCGGACTGTTGACCGGATCCAGGTTATACTTCTTGCGCAGGTCCTCCCGAACCAAAACGACTTTGTCGGTCACTTCTTGGTTGTTGTTCGGCACCATATACTGCTTGCCATTCACCTTAGATTGATCCCAAGAGGCTTGCGGCATCGCTTCCCAAGTCTTCGGAGCGTACTTCTGCAGCATCTCGTCCGTCAACTCTAGGAAACCGCCCTTCAGCACCTGGTCGTTATAGAACGCCCAGTTCGCCGTGTAAGCGATGTCAAAATCTTCATTCGCTGCGAACTTCAGCGGATATTTCTGGGTCCAGTCGGCCCAATCCAAAAACTCGGTTTCGACGGTTGCGTTGATTTTCTCTTTCAGCAGCTTGTTAAGCTCGCCGTACACCTCGTCATAATCCGCCGGTTTGCTGCCGACCATCAACAGCTTCAGCGTCACTTCCTGGGACGTATCCACAGCTCCGTCAGTTGTTGCGGTATTGGTCGTCGCGTTGTTCGGAGCCGCCGCGTCCGGAGAATTGCCACTACCCGCGTTGTTATTCCCGCCGCCGCAAGCGGACAGTAAGGTCGTCAACGCCAGTACCATAGCCACAAGAAACGTTGCTTTCTTTTTCAGTTTCATGACCGATGTTCCCCCTAAAATTGTGATGGATGAAAGCTTTGAATGAATGAGAGTTCAAAAGATTCAGGTTATGATGATTCTTTTGAGCCTCCTTTATGTGATAACCGGGTTGCCCCGAGGTCACCCTTTCACAGCACCAATCGTTAAACCTTGCACGAAATAACGTTGGATAAACGGATACACAATCATGATCGGGCCAGTCGCCACGATCGTCATAGCCATCTTCAGGCTCTCCGTCGGGATATCTGACGAGACGACAGCTCCCGCTGCCATCATGGCCTTGCGCATCCCGTCCATGTTACCCAGCAAGCGGTACAGGTAGTACTGCAGCGGCATCAGGTCGGAGTTGGAGATAAACAAGAGCGCATTATACCAATCGTTCCAGTAGCCTAGGGCAATAAACAACCCGATGGTGGCCAACGCCGGCTTCGACAGCGGAATTACAAACCGCAGGAAGATCGAGAAATCGCCCGCTCCATCGATTTTGGCCGACTCAATGATCGCCTCTGGGATACTGCTCATGAACGATTTCATGACGATAATGTAGAAAACGTTCATCAGCATCGGCAGAATCAGCACGATCAGCGTATCCTTCAGATCAAGATAATTGACAATCAGCAGGTACCACGGCACGAGCCCGCCACTAAACAGCGTGGTGAAGAAGAAGAAGAACGAGAAGTGGCTGCGCCATTTAAAATCCTTACGTGCCAGCACATAAGCTGTCATCGAGGTGAGGAACAACCCGAACAGCGTACCCAGCAAGGTGACGGAAATCGTGATGCCGTACGCCTTCAGCATTTCCTGCGGATACTTGAACAGGATGCCGTAAGCTTCCAGCGAGAACGCGGTTGGGATGAGCTGGAACCCATTCTCGATGATTTTGCTCTCCTCCGTCAGGGAAGAGGAAATGACCAGGATGAAAGGAAAGAGACAGAAAACTGCCAGCAAAGTGAGTGCAATATATCCGATAATCTGCAGCAGCAGTCGGTCCATCGATCTGCGTTTACGGGCCTCCGGCTTAGCGGCCGGTTGCAAGTTTGGTGCCATCGTACTCATAAGCGTTAACCTCCACTCGTTTCAATCGTGTTGATGGTTCATCCGGTTGCTCTAACACACCTAGAACAAAGCGCGGTCCTTGTCGTATTTGCGTACGGCATAGTTCGCCAGCATAATGGTCGCGAAGCCCAGAATGGACTGGTAGAATCCCGCCGCGGCGGACATCCCGATCTCGTTCGAGGTCGTGAGCATCCGGAACACGAAGGTGTCGATGACATCGGTCGAGGAGAATAATAAGCCGTTGTTGCCAACCATGTTATAGAACATTCCGAAATCCCCGCGGAAAATATTCCCGATCGCCAGCAGCACCAAAATGATGACCGTCGGATAGAGGTTCGGAATCGTGATTTTGCGAATCCGTTGGAAGACATTGGCGCCGTCGATTTCGGCGGCTTCATACATCTCGGTATCAATGCTGGTGATGGCTGCCAGGTACATGATCGTCCCGTAGCCCAGCGTTTTCCACGCCGATACAATGACGAGGATGACCGGCCAATAGGCGGCCGTATTATAGATGTCGATCGATTCCAGCCCGATCGCATTCAGGAGGACATTAATCGTACCGTAATCGAAGTTAAACAGGTTATAGGCGATCGCGCCAACGACAACCCAGGAGATGAAGTAAGGCAAGAACATCACCGTTTGCGTAATTTTGCGGAACCATTTCCCGGCCACCTCGAACAGCAGAATCGCCGCAAAAATTTGAACCACATTGTTGACCACGATAAAGGCGATATTGTATAAAGCCGTGTTGCGAGTTACCCGCCAAGCATCTCCGGAATCGAAGAAAAACCGGAAGTTATCGAGCCCGTTCCACGGACTTCCGAACACCCCGCCCGTATAGTTGTATTGTTTGAATGCCAGGACGATCCCCGCCATCGGCACATAGGCAAATAGCAGGAAGAACAGGACGGCCGGCGTCAGCATGAGCAGCAGAACTTTATATTTCTTTACGTCGTTCCAAAATCCGCTTTGCTTCATGTTTCGAACTCCCCTCTTGGTTGTCTCTATATTCTTCAGTATAGTGGAGAGCGCTTTCGACCGGGATTCAGCGAAACAACAAAAACTAATACAAATTCCACGATGACGAAGTTTGCCGAAATAGAAAAGACCTGCCTCCGCAAAATACCGGCGAGGGCGAGGTCGGTGAAGTTTGATGAACATGTTTATATTTTTTTCGTTTTCCGGTACTCCCCGGGCGTCATCCCGGTCGCTTGCTTAAACTGCCGGTTAAAGTAAATGATGTTCTTATAACCCATCCGCTCGGCGATTTCATAGATTTTCAGCGTTGGATCGGTCAGCAGTTCGCAGACGCGTTTCGTTTTGAGCTCGTTCAGATAGTCGGTGAAATGACGGCCCGTTTCCTCCTTAAACAAGTATCCCAAATAATTCGGAGTGAAATCGAAATGGGCTGCGACATCCTTCAGCGTCATTTTTTGCTCGAGATTGTTTTCGACATACACCATGATCTCCTGGATCAACTTGCGTTTCTGCTTCTGCTTCTTCACGTACAACAGCTCGGACAATTCAAAGAACCGCTTCCGCAGCCAGGACGTAATGTCATGGATCGTCTCGAATTGGAACAACAGCACCGGCTGGTGCGAATCCCATTTCAAGAGCTCATACAGATTCTCATTTATTTCGCGCAGATCGGCATGCAGCTGAGTCGTGATCCGGATGATCAAATCGTAAACATCGTTCTTCTGGGCCAGCGGAGAACCTTGGTAGAACAGCTCCAGCAAGCAGTCGTCGATCGTGACAAGGTCATATTGCAAAATCGCCTTCAGCATCCGTTCAAGGATTTCGTCCGTCCGGGCCCCGGCAAAGCGGCTTTCGCCCGGGTGCACCCGGCTTTCGCGGATCAGCCGGTCCTTGCCGACCAGCCACTTGGCGCTGAGCGCGGCCTGTGCTTGACGGTAGGACGCCCGCAGGCCCTCTTCATCCAGCGCGAAACCTCCGACCCCAACCGTCACGGAGAACGGGGATATCCCCCGAACCGCCCGGATCAGCTCCTCCAGCAGCTCCAGGAACGCCGTTTCCGGTACGGACGCAAGCAGGACAAACCGTGTCGGTTGGCTGACGATAAACGTACCCAGTTTCATTTCCATGGAAAAATGCCGGATGAACGCCATGACCTTCTGAATTTGCTTGCGCCGCTCCTCCTCCGGCATATCGCCGGTCTTCCACTCCAGGTCGTCGATTTCGACGAGGGCTGCCGCCGTTCCCGTTTTGAAGAGCGTCTGCAGAAACCCGCGGATATGCCCCTCCACCTGCTCCGGGGAAATCTCGTTCAGCCAGCGCAGCAGCAATTCCTCGTTCACGAGCGTAAGCGCCTCCGTAAACGTGCGGTCCTGATCCCGTTCCCGTTCGATCGCGGCGCAGAGCTCGCCCAGCATCTTATAGAGCTCCTGATCTTCCACGGGCTTCAGCAAATAACCCGAGGCGCTGATCTTGATTGCCTCTTTCGCGTATTCAAAGTCTTCGTGCCCGCTGATGAATACGATTTTGACGCCGGGATGAATCTCTTTGGCTTTGCGGGCGAATTCGATTCCCGACATGATCGGCATGCGGATATCGGAGAGAATCAGGTCGATCCGCTCCTGCTCCATCGCTTTGAGTGCATTAAAGCCGCTATTGGCCGTCGCCGCTACCTGCAGGTTCAGCCCGCTGCCCAGCACTCTGCGCCGCAGCCACTCGAGATCGACCGCCTCGTCGTCGACAAGCAATACGTTGATATTCATGGCCGTCATTCCTTCTGGTATTTTTGCTCCTTAACTCGAGCATACTTGTCGTTCTTTGCCCTGAACATAGCGATTTGCAATGAAAACCTATACAAATCCACCGATTTCCCGTATTGATTCGCTCGAATCTCCGAGGTTACTCCATGAATGGAAGCTCCCCAGGGTTCGCCGGAAGGACGATCTGGACCGTCGTTCCGCCGCCGTAGATGCTGGCGATGCGAATTCCGTACTTGTCGCCGTAACGGAGCTTGATCCGTTCGTTGACGTTCTTCACCCCGTAGCCGCCGGATTGACTTGGACCGATAAGCAGTCGCTGCACCGTTTCCGGTTTCATCCCGATCCCGTTGTCGATCACTTTCAACTCCAGATTATCGCCTTGCCGTTCCCCCGTAATGACGATCGCGATGGATTCGCCAAACCAAGCGTGTTTAAACGTATTTTCCACGAACGGCTGTAAGATTAACTTCATCACCTGCACCTGCAGCAGCTCCGGATCCACATCCATGTAGACGGAAAAAGCGCCAGCGTATTTCACCCGCTGGATATCCAGATAAGTCTCCACCTGCATCAATTCATTCTCCAGCGGTGTAAATACGTTCCCTTGATTCAAGGTTAGCCGGTAAAACCGCGACAAACCCTGAACCATGTCCGTCACCTTGGCCGTTTCACCCAGATTAGCCAGACTGCTGATCGTCGACAATGTATTATACAGAAAATGCGGATTAATCTGCGCTTGAAGCGCCTCCAGCTCGGCTTGTTTCTTCTGAATCCCCTGCACGTACACGCTGTTGATCAGCCCTTGGATATTGGCGGCCATGACGTTAAACGCATCGGCGATATGCACGAATTCGTCGTTGCCCGAGAAGCGGATCCGCTTCTGGAAGTTCCCTTCCTGGAACGAGCGGACAAGCCAAACGATCCGTTTCATCTTCCGGCCGGACAACCGGGCCACGATATACCCGATGAACGCCATACCGAGGAAGCTGATCCCGCATACGGTAAAAATCACGCGCTGCAGTCTGCCGGCATCCTTGGTCAGATACGCCTTCGGAACCAGCGCTTCAATCACGAAATCGGAACCTGGAATCGGTTCGTGCAGGCTCAGATAGTCGTCATGCCTGGCTCCCATTTCGGCGTTGCCCCGTTGATAGAGCAAGGCGCCGTCCGACGCCGCGTTAATCAAGCGCACCGTGATCCCCTGTTCGACGGGAAACGTGGAGAAGTCGCCGAATAAATCATCCAGGGAAGCCGTGATGCGAACATACCCGATCACGGTCATGTTCCCGCTGTACGAAACCAAACGGCGGATATGGGAGATGTTCCCGAGCCGCTGATCGGTGTCGATCTGCAGCCAGATGTTGTCCCGTTCGGAATCCTTGAATTCCTGATACCAGGCGCTGTCCTGGATATCCTCGAACGGCAGGATATAATAATCGCTGTCCTGGATCGGCTCTTCCAAATTGTCGCCCGAAACGATGTTCAGCTCGCTGTTCAGCGTATACAGCATCAGCCGGATATCGTTGCCGAACAGTTTGAGCGGCGCGGTGATTTCCGGAACGATTTCATCGAGCATCACCAAATAGATATCATAGGGCTCGCCCTTGGCCTGCAACGCCCGCTGAAACGCCAGGTCGCCGAACAGGGTGTCCGACATCCGCTGGATTTCGTCCATCTGATAGCGGATGTTGTTTCGGGCTTGTTCCATGCCGGTGCGGATGTTCGTCTCGGCCATCTCCGTTCGGGATTGGATCAGCATCGTGTACGATGCGTAACCGATGATCGCGTCCGTCAATAAGACGAGCAGCAGGTAGGGAATCAGCATTTTATAGGTGAAGGGAATGTATTTTTTCATCGGCCCCAGGCTTTCTCATCAATTTAATCGCTTACACGAATCCTCATCTCCATCATATCGGCCCTTGTCCGGAAAATAAACAGCAAAAAAATAACCAATCCGGGTTGATGGCCTTCTCTTGGCCAACCCAAATTGGTTTATGGGGTGTTCTTATAAAATTTCAGCGTTCTTTACGGCATGTTCCCAGCTGGGGAAATAAAACAAAGCGTTGCGCATCAACTCTGGATCGTTTTGCTTGACCTGTTTCTTGCTTAGTGAGACCCCATCATTCTGCAACCGTTTGATTCGGCGGACCACTTCATCCGCCCCTAGAGTAGCATCCATACAGCTTTGCTCCTTCCGTATCAAGTTGCTACTAGGTTTTCTATATTTTCCCTCAGATATACCTTGGTTGCTAGTTTTTCTTCATAAGGTTGCGTGCTCGCTTCGATCGCCGCCAACAACCTGCCGGTCACAGCGTAACGCCATCGCCGGAACGAGGGAGCTTGCCGCCCTTCCCGGTCAGGAAGACCCGAATCGCCTGGCGATTGGCGTACGCCAATACCAGCAGGTTCACCAGCCATACGCCCCATAAAGCGGGAGGAGCACCGGAAACCAGGAGATAAACCGATAATAGCGCCATGCCGGCCACGACCTGGAAGCCGTCGGCTTCCCGTGACGCGTATTTCCCTTTTTTATAGAATGAAAATCCCGCAAGCAGCACGGCCAGAATCACCGCATAGGCCAAAGCAGCCTCAAATCGGGTTAACGCGCTCCAAACGCCGAAGGTTACCGCAATCGCCTTGCCCCCCTTGAATTTCAGAAAGGGCGAAAAAGCGTGGCCAAGAATCGGCGCGGCGGCGACGATCACCATTCCGTAATCCCCTCCCAGCGTTCCCGATTCGATCAGAACTACCAGCGGCACATATCCTTTCAGGAAATCCAGCGCGATGCCCGCCAGCCCCCAGCGGTAACCGGCGGCCCGCCATAAGTTGAATGCCCCAGGGTTGCCGTCCCCGACGTGCTTCAAGTCTTTCCGGGCCACCTTGCCCAGCCAATAGGAAAACATCAACGCCCCGCATAGGAACTCGGCGACAGCCAGCCATAGAATCATCGGTCTCCCCTGCTTCCTACCTGCACGTCCCGGCCTTTCCAGGTGACCGATCCGCGAAACGCCACCTGATAGGCCGAATAGAGCAGCACCACCAGAAAGAAGAGCGTTGACAACACGTGAAGCAAAGGCATGAATAAGCCGAACTTCCCTACATAACGCACCAGAAAATAAAGCTGCGCCGCATACAGCAAATACCCGAACAGCAGCGGATAAGCCCATGACGTATGCCAAAGGAACAACGCGCCTTCGGAAGCGATCAGCCCGATCAGCCACGCAGCAACCAGCAGCGTGGTGGCCGGCCTAAGCTTGGCGGTGCTCAGCACCGCGCCTTTGCCGAACCCCTCCAGCTCGCTGCGAATCCCGTTCGGATACATGCGGAAGGAGACGAGGCCGCCGCCGAGAAAATTGGACACGGAGATCCCCGCCGCCCGGAATTTGGCTCCAAGGTTCAAATCGTCCAGCAGCTCCGAACGGATGCTGTCATGGCCTTGGATCGCATCATAATCGCGGCGCGTCGTTACGATACAGGAGCCATACAACCCCTTATTCGGGCTGTTACGTTCAAACGGCGATGTAAATGCAAATACGCCCAAGACGTTGGTAATCAACGCCAGGCGTTCGTAGAACTTCTCCGTGACATGAAACGGCACGGCGGATATGACGCCTCCCGCCTCAGCCCGTGCCCGCAGCAACGACTCCAGCGCCCGGGGCGCGAGGCGGATATCGGCATCCAGGAAGGCGATCATATCTCCGGTTGACTGCCGGTATCCGTTCCATACCGCCCAAGTCTTCCCGGTCCAACCGGGAGGCAGCGCCTCGTTCCGGATCACCTTTACCCCGTAACTCGCGGCAATGTCATAGGTTTCATCCTCCGAGAAATCGTCCACCACGATAATCTCATAGGGCGGATAGGTTTGCTTTTGCAGCGAACCCAGCAGTTGCGGCAAATTCCCCGCTTCGTTCCTCGCAGGAATGATCACCGACACCTTCTCGCCTCGGGGAGCAGGCGTTACCCGTTCGGGAAGCATAACCCTGCGAAATAATATCCATCCCGCAATCCATCCGATTGCCCATACGATCCAAAATCCCATCGCTGCCCCACCTCTCCGCTTGCCGGAAATAAAGTGAAATCACGTATATGAGTATTCTATGTCCGTAATAGCGTAGATGTCCGAAAAAGTATGAGAGACTACCGCTAGTGTAGTCGACATTCCCGGATTTTTCAACGAATCCGGGCAATAAAAATCTACATGGGTTCTCCATACTTTCCACACAATTGCTCTGTAGAATGGGTTATGACTCAAATAACTTACTTGGAGGAAACGAAACATGAGCATGACGCACTACATGTCTTTGCTGGCGGATAACCAGCCGTGGAACTTGATTTTATTCATGGCGATCCCCGTTATCTTTGCAGAGACGATCACCGTCACCGAATTTATCATCTTGTTTAACCGGGGGCGGCAGGGCGGCCTCAACACCTTCAATAAAATCTGCAGCATCTTGGCAGGGCTTTATTTTACCGGCATTTTCCTCTATTTGTTCCCTACGGCGTTCATTCCTTTGACCGTTAACGGCGAATGGCACACCTGGGTGGATGTCGTGGCTGTCGGGTTCTACCTGAGCGGGGCGTTCTTCCTGCTGCCGCTGGCGTTGCTTGAACTCGGCGTCATTGGCCGCAAACGTTCCGAGGACGAGAAGCTGAAGCTGCACTTTATCCTCGTCAGCGGATTCCTCATCGTCGCCCACATCGCCATGATCTTCGGGATGGTCAATCCGGAAATCGTCGGCGGCATGGCCGGGATGTCCCATTAAGCGAGCAAAAGCCCCTTTCGGATGGAAAGGGGCTTTTTTATTGCATCTGCTTAGCTTAAATTCCTAACCCTATGATTTTATGATAACGTGCTAAAGATGTCGTCCAGCGGAATATCCGCGACCGCCATCACTTCGTCGGCCGCTCCGTAATACATGCGGACAGTATTTCCGACCAGCAGCGCACCACAGGAGAACACGACCCCGCCGAAAAATCCGTTCACCTCATAATCCGCTTCCGGCTCGATAATCGGCCGGATCGATCGCCCGATGACTTTCCCCGGATCTTCCAGATCAAGCAGCACCGCCCCCATACAATAACGATGGTTGGCATCCGCCCCGTGGTACAGTGCAAGCCAGCCGCGCTCCGTACGGATCGGAACCGCGCCGCCGCCCATTCTCGCCGAATCCCAGCCTTGCTCGCTTAGGCCCATCAGAAAGCGGTGGTTGCCCCAATGCAAGAGGTCCGGAGATTCGGCGATCCACATCTCGGGCGCGCCGAACGATTTCGGAACCGGACGGTGCAGCGCATAGTATTTCCCGCCTATTTTTTCCGGGAACAGCATGACGTCTTTATTCTCGGGAGCCAGCATAAGCCCGTGCCGTTTGAACGTGCGGAAGTCCTTCGTTTCCGCCAGGCCTGCGCCAACACCGCGAACGGACGCGGAACTGTAGGTGATGTAATACGTATCCCCGATTTGGGTTACTCGCGGATCTTCAATCCCCCAAGCTTCCAGGGCGTTCTCCGGGAACAGGGCAGGCTGCGGATCGATGTCGAAATGAACGCCGTCCCTGCTTCTTGCGACACGGAGATGGGAGAGGGACGTAAGCATGACCACCCGTCCGTCCTTCGCCACAAAGCGCGTATCGGAGAAATCGTAACGCGGATCGGTATCTTCATAACGCTCCACGATCACCTCGGTCCCCGCTTCGTTTAACCGGGGTACAAGCACTTCGCCGTTCCGGACCGAAACCGGCGCTTCCGCGACACGAAGAAGCAAAATCGTTTCGTCTTCGTATTGGGCAACACCGGCGTTAAATGCTCCCAACACTTTAAAATCAGGGCGCGAGGGCTTGACATCCTGCGTTCGGATCAAGGGATTTTGCGCGCAGCGTTTCAAATTCATAGATGATGTACCTCTTTCTGTTTTGTTATTTACCGGATACCACGGCATCGATTTGCGCTTGAATCTCATCGATGACTTTCTGCCCGCCTACGCCCATGATTTTCTCCTCTAACATCGCTTTGCCTTTATCCGCAGGTAGTACGCCTTGGGCCAGCGGCAGGAATAAAGAGTCGTGGAACGGCGTGATTTTGGCGTATTCGGTTTTCACTTTTTCAGCATCAAAGGTAAACCCTGCCGTTGGGCTGAGGGTAAAATTAGCCGGGTCGGCGGAGAAATCGAACCACTTCTTGTCATCCGCCGTCATTGTATCCGGCGTGCGGTTGAGCGTCGGACGCCAGGTCAGCGTATAGCCTGGGAAAACATAACCCGAAAGCACCTTATAACTCGTATCACCAACGGGTTCCCAATCCTTCCCTGGGATACCGTATTCCATTAAATCGTGGTTTTCCTTGATCGACAGCCAGTTGGCAACATCCATAGCTAAATCGGCATGCTTGGAGGATGTGGGAATGCAAAGGAAATTCCATTGTTGGAAGGCGGTATACGGTTTAGCCTTATCGCCGTTCGGCACGAAAACCTCCAGCTTATCGCTTCCGTCCTTCAGCATTTCCGCATATTTCAGCCCTTCCACACCGTCAGCCGCATAATAAGTAGCCGCGTATTTGCCTTGTTTGAACAAGGTTTCGGCATTTTGCTCCTGGGCGATGTTTTTGGACAATATACCGTCTTTATAGTACTTGGTAACGCGCTCAAAAGCGTCCGCGATCATCGGGCTTTCCCATTGTCCGACGACTTTCTTGTCTTTGGTGGAATAAGCGAACATGTTGACGCCGATTTCAAGCACTTCATCCTGCGCCATATTGGCGGAATCGCTTAGGATAAACGGCAATTTGTCCGCTTTGATTCCGTTGATGACAAACGGTTTGATGTCCTTTTCGTTTTCTTTAACCGCATACAAAAACTTCTCCAGATCGGCCAGCGTTTTCAGCTCGGGCAACCCGTATTTTTCGCGCAAGTCCTTGCGGATCAGTAGACCGTATACCGATCCTTGCGTCGTTCCGAGCGGAATACCCATAATTTTGCCGCCGAACTTGTTGTATTCCCACATCTCGTCGGGAATGGATGCCTTCAGCTCAGGCCGTTCCTCTACCATAGCGTCCAACGTTTGGAGCGAATTGCTGGCGATCATCTGGTTCATAGACAGCCATGGCGCATCCAGGTACATGTCGAAATCCTCGCCGGCGGACATTTTGACCGCTACTGTATTGCCGTAATCCGACCACGGGAGAAAGTTGATATTCAGCGAGGCGCCGACGTTGTCCGTTTTTAATTTGTCATTGACAGCCTGCAACACCTCATCGAAACCGACCGGTTTATCCCCCGGAAGATAGGCCTTCAATTCCACGATTTCTTTTGGGGCATTGGTAGCAGCGCCTGCACCCGCATTCGCATTACCCGGTTCCGCATTCCCGCCGTTGCCTCCGCAACCGGCCAGCAGCAGCGCTGAAGCCAATACGGTAGCCATGGCTGTGCCAAACATTTTTTTGAATTTCACTTAGTTAACCTCCCTGTTAATTGTGTGTTCAAAAAGTCAGGTTTTTAGCACCGAGAAGGTTGGATGAAGCTAGGGACTGAGTAGCGGAGCGTACGTTTTGGGTACGTGAGCAACGGAAGTCCCGACTGAATTCAAGATTCGATGTCGACGCCACTTCCTGACCCGCTTCGTGATCAAAAGATGACTTTTTGAACAACCTTTTAAATCAATCATCTATGCTTAACCGGAAGATTCCGGTTAATGCCGGAATCTTCGGTTACCCTTTCACGGCCCCAACCGTGAGACCTTTGACAAAGTATTTCTGCAGCATCGGGTACAGCAGAATGATCGGGCCGATCGTCAGAACGGTCGTTGCCATACGCACGCCGTAAGTCGGCGGCGTGATCGCGATGGCCGCGCCCGAAGGAATCAGGTTTTTGGCGGCCTCCATATTCGATACCATTCGACGCAGAATTAACTGCAGCGGAAACAATTTTTCATTATCCACGAACATGAGTCCCATAAACCAGTCATTCCAGTAGTTCAGGGCATAGAACAAACCGACGGAAGCCAGGATCGGTTTCGAGATTGGCAGGATGATCTGGAAGAAAATCCTTACTTCGTTGGCTCCGTCGATCCGGGCGGCTTCCTCCAGTTCTTCGGGAACAGTGCGGAAGAAGCTGACCAGCAGAAATACGAGAAAAGGCTGGCATAACATTGTAAGAATAAGCACCCATACGGTATTTTGCAAATGCAGCCACTGGCTGACTACGATATAGAATGGAATAATGCCTCCCGAGAACAACATCGGCAGATAGCAGAAGAGCAGGAAAGGCGTCCGCAGGACATTCCGTTTATTCGCCAAAGAGTATGCAAGCATGGCCGAAATGCAAAGGGCACTTAGCGCCCCGACGGCGGTGACCAGAACCGTCACTTGGTAGCCGCTGAACAAGACATCCGACTGGAGCACCGCCTTGTACGCGGCTAAAGAAAACTTTTGCGGAAATAAGGTATACCCGTGCGCGATCAGTTCGCCCTCATCGGTGAAGGAACCGATGACCATCAGCAGAAAGGGGAACAGACAGAATAAGGTGAACAATAGAATGATCGTATAGGCAGTCACCGAAAAAATCCGGTCCGGAACACTCTGTCTCATCGTTTTGCCTCCTAAAAAAGTGTGCGTTTAAAAAGTCGGGTTTTCAGGACTAAAAAAGTGCGGATTCTTTGGATACCTTGCGGGTCACCCCGTTGGCGACGAGCACGAAAATCAGGCCCATCACCGATTGGAACAGCCCGACCGCCGAGGACATCCCGAAATCGTGCAGTTGTCTCATCGAGCGGAACACGAAGGTGTCGATGACGTCGGTTGTTGGATACAGCAGGGAGTTGTCCCCGATAATGGCGTAGATCATCGCAAAATCCCCGTTGAAGATCTTGCCTACGGAGAGCAGCGTCATGATCATGATGGTTGGCACCAGCAACGGCAAGGTGATGCGGAACATAATCTGCAGCTTGGAGGCTCCGTCGATTCGGGCCGCCTCATATAAATCCTCCGAAATGCCGGTAATCGCCGCCAGGAAGATAATCGATAGATACCCCGCCCCTTGCCAGACCCGAATCACGGTAAGAATAGCGGGCCACAACCTCGACTCAAACATCCAGTTGACTGGTTCCATACCGATATTTTGCAGCCAAGTATTAATCATCGGCTCTTCCCCGCCGAACATGGACTGAACGATCATCCCGACCACGATCCAGGACATGAAATAAGGCAGGAAGATGAGAGATTGCGAGATCCTCTTAAAATATTTGTTGCGAATTTCATTGAACATCAGCGCGATAAGTACGGCGGCAACTGTCGTAAAGAAGATAAACAGCGCGTTCAGCACTAATGTGTTGCGTAGGACAGTCCAAAAATCGTCCGAGGTAAAGAAATAATCGAAGTTTTTGAAGCCAACCCATTCGCTTCCCGTTATCCCTTTAGAGAAGTCATAATCCTTAAATGCAATCGTGATCCCGTAGATGGGAAGATAACTGAATACGAGGAAAAATAGCAGGCCAGGAACGGCCATCACGTAAAGGAAAGGATTTCGAGCGATATGTTTTAGTTTGGATCCTCTCCCTTTGTTTCGATCGTACTGCATGGTTTCAAGTCCTCCCTTATGTGTCTAAAATCGGGTTCCGGTGTTGTGTTGTCTGCGGTCCGATGTCGTCACCATATCAAGCCCCAGGTCGGGAGGACAATTCCGGCAAACTCGGATTCTTCCCGCAAGCGCGGATTTCGCCTTTTCCCAAAAGCATCACTTTTCCAAAAAGGAACGATTTTGCTGACGGAAATTCGCAATATGCTACAATAAGTCTGCGCTTTAATGCTACCTCTTTAACAAAGAGAGAGAAGTAACGGGGGTTTTGGCATGTCGAAATTAAATTTTTCGCTCCTCGCTTCATTCAAGAAACATCCAACTTACATGAAAATCATTTTTTATTTTGTCGGCGCGAACGTACTCGTCTTGGCCATCTCCTTCCTGTTGCTGTACTGGCAGTCATCAAGAACGCTGCTGAAGGAAATCGGCGACCATTCCGAATCGCTTCTGCTGAATAGCGCTCGAAATACAGCCGGACTCATGGAATGGTCCTTGGATTACAGCTACGCCTCAAGCAATGACAGCGACCTGAAAGTGTACGCGCTCTCCGATCATTACACGGATTTTGAGACTTATAACGTATGGAGCCGGCTGGGGAAGATCAAGAATGCCAACCCCGCGATCGATTCGGTCTACTTGATCAACGACTACACCGACACGGTGGTCGATTCCCGGTTGGGTATCAATGACGCAGTCACTTTCTACGACCAGGATATTTTGGAGCGGCTGCGCGATTCGAGACTGGCGGACGGGGCCGTTCCCTTACCCAGGACACTGACGCTTCCCCTTAGCGGTAAGGCCACCAAAGAGGTGATCACCATCGTCAGACTGTACGAAAAGGGCAGTTCCATTTCCGCCTTCGTCATGAATATAGATACCGATAAATTAATGAACTTGCTTCAGAATAATTCGAACTATCCCAACCGACAAGTTACCGTGTTGAATGACCGGAATGAAGAGGTATTCAGCACCGCCCGCCTTAGCGGCGAGCAAATCTTGGAGCTTAGCCATCAAGGGGAATTAAGAAAAGGCGGTTGGGAGTTGTTTAAGCCCCATGATCAGGAAGAGCAGCTTATGGTTTACTCGACAACTTCGATTAAAGGAATTCAAGACTGGACCTTCATTGAGAGCATTCCGAAGGCGGTCATTCTGGGCCGAATTGCCGTGCTCCGCAACATCAGCCTGTTCTTGTTTCTAGGCCTGTTCGTTGCTTCGCTGACCGTCATCATCCTGATCTCCAAGCGAGTATACTCTCCCATTCAGGAATTGGTCAGCAGTGTCATGCGGCAGTATCGGGCCGAGCGGCTAGAGGATCGTAAATCGGGAACTGAGCTTGATTATTTATCCAGTGTCTTTACAGCCCAAAAAGAACAGATCGATGAATTGACCGAGCATTGGCGACATAACAAAATTCTCGGCAAGGAACGGTTCCTGCGCGAATTTTTAGGTGACGAGGCCGGCTCCCCTGCTGAAATCCGCAGGCATTTCAAAGAGTGGGAGATCGATCTGCCAGAAACCAATTTGTCTGTTGCGATTTTTCGGATAGATCGCTTTGTGGAATTTACGGGGATCTATTCGGAGAAAGACCGTCGGCTGCTCCGCTTCGCGATGGCGAACATTATCCAGGAGTCGCTCCAAGCCTCGGATCACCGGCTGCAAACGGTCGATATGGGGAACGATCATATCGCCGTCGTCCTGTCTGCAGCAGCACTGTCCCCCGATTTCGCGGACAAGCTGCGCGGATCCCAGGAATTGCTGCAACAGTACTTGTCGATCGGAACGACCGTGGCCTGGGGAAGAACGCTCCATAGCCTGACCGACATGCACGAGGTGTATTTGGAAACCTACGAATTAACGCAGGAGCGATTCCGGTTTGGTCACGGCGCGATGATTCTTATGAGCCAATTGTCCGGCGCCCCCGGCCTGCTGTTCCATCTTCCGCTGGAGAAGGAGCGTCAAATGGCGCAAGCGATCCAGAAAGGGAACCGGGATACGGTACTGCAGATTATGGCCTTTGCCGTAGAAACGCTGAGGGAGTTGCCCTATTTTGAGTGTAAAATGTCGCTGATCGCTTTGTTTAACGATATGCGCCGGTTGATGCAGGATCAGCTGCATCAGCCGTTGCCAAGCTCATGGGGATTGACCTCGCTCGAAAATCAGATCATTCGGCTAGAGACGCTTGAAAGCGTAGCCCTCTGGATGGAAAAGCTGCTGGACAAAACGCTGGAGGACATCACGGCTGCTCGCAGCCTGTCCAGGAACGCGGTGCTGATCGAGCAAGTGGAGCGTCTGATTGGAGAACGGCTAAACGATCCTAACCTTTCCTCTAAAATGCTGGCCGATGAGCTGGGGTTATCCGTGAACTATCTGCGTAGCTTATACAAAGCGGAGACGAACCGATCGATCACGGACACGATTTCGGAAAGACGGTTGGATTTGATTTGCCGCGAGTTACTGGCTTCCGATTCGCCGATTGAACCGATTATCCAAAACTATGGGTTTTCCTCTTTAAATACCTTCTACTCCGTCTTTAAAAAGGTGTACGGAATGACTCCGGCTCAGTATCGGAGATCGCATAAGAAGGACATGAAATAAACGTGAAATACAGGTTGTCCATCCACAAAAATCGTTAATTTTTGAAATCGTGTTGTTTTTGAGAAGTTCGTAAATCTGCGCTTGCAGAAAAAATTGGAGCTTGCTGGAATTGTCGTCGCAGCGGGGGCTTGGTAAGGTTACGACACAAATAACGGGACGCGGCTGCGATGCCGGTCTCGAGGAAAGGAGAACGAATCGGAAAGCGTTGTCATTAACTTTTTGAGTTTTTAGTTAAACAAAGGAGGTCATGTGGATGGCTAACCAAATGCAAAGATGCTTAATGGGATTAATCTATCTTGCTACTCAAGGGGGATGCGCTCATGAGTAATAAGAACATCCCAAACTGGGCGAAAGGCGCAATTGGTTCGCAAGCTGGGGATCATGAGCGGCCGCGGCGATAACGAATTCGTTCCGAACGGTACTGCGACCCGGTCGGAAGCGGTAACCCTATTGGTTCGAATACTAGAACAATAAAAACATAAATAAAATGCAGGCATAGCGCAGGAACAGAGTTGTTCCTCATACTGTGCCTGCTTTTTTGCTGTTATCTCTGCGGGTTTCCGCTATCGGGAGCGGTTAAACGAGACCGGTTCGTCTCACAAACCCAATAACCCCTTCAACAAAAACCAGACCACCGGCACCAACAACGCCGGCAGCATGTTCAAGGTTTTCGCCTCGATGATTTTCAAAATCGATAACCCCGAGCTTGCAATCAGCACGCCGCCGACGATGGAGATTTCGGTCAGCAACGGGGCCGTTAGGAAAGGCGCCAAATAGTCGGCGCTCATATAAATCGCTCCCTGCCAAAGAAAGAGCACGACGGCGGTTAGTGCAATCCCGATGCCATACGAGGAGGCCAACACCATGGAGGTCACGAGATCCAGGGTTGCGTTCATGTACAGGTAGGTGTGATTTCCGTGAATTGCGCTTTCGATCGGTCCCAGGATCGACAGGGTCCCGATGCAAAACAGCAGAATTCCCGTGGACAACCCCTGACCTAGATTCGAGGTGGAGAAACGCCCGACCAGCCTCTGGAAACTACCGTCGATATCCAGCGCCGTCCCGATTAGACTCCCCGCCGCCAAGCTGATAATGAACAGCACGGGAAACGAGCTGTCCTTCATATTCGTCACCGCGGCGTTAATCCCCAGCAGCGTAGCGGCCAAGCCGATCGCGGTAAACAGCGCGGTCTGATACTTTTCCTTTAGCCCTTTCTTGAAAATGCTTCCCAGCACGCTGCCCGCCAAAATCGCCGCGGTGTTCACCAATGTCCCGATCATATGCCTGCTCCCATCCGTACAAGATCTTTAGTCTAGTAAATGATAGCGCAATGCGGATTTGCCGTCTAGCTAAGCGAGTCGTTCCGACCCAACAACAGATCCACGTCCACGGTGATTTCCGCGCCATCTCGATCCGTAAACGCCGCGATTTTCGCCTGCTCCGCGGACCAGGCGAGCGGGCTCATGCGCACGAAATCACGCAAGGCCTCGGTATCTAACCACTGCCGGTACTTCAAATGCACCACTTCCATCTTAGAAAAATGTTGGCGGAACAACGATACGATGTTGGCGTTGGAGTAATCCCTTTTGTTGCTGTCGCCATGCAACGTCTCTCGCAGCTCCCGCAAGTAGTCCGCACCCGGAACGACTTTGACGAGAACGCCCCCCGGAGCAAGGATTCGCTTAAACTCCCGATAATTGGCCGGGGACAGCAGGTTGAGTACCACTTGAACCGATTGGTCCTGCAGCGGCGCATGGGCCAAATCCGAAAAGACCCAAAGTCCATCCGCATACTGTCGGGCAGCCAAACGGATGCCTTCTTTGGACAAATCGACTCCCAGGCCAATCCAGCCCGACGGACCCAGCCCATGCATAATTTTCTGCAAATGCGAGCCTTCCCCGCAGCCCATGTCGACGACCAAGCCGCCAGAAGCAGGGTTGCCGGCTCGGTTCGCGATCATTCCTGCGATCGTCTCGTGCAATGGGGCGTATAGACGGCTCCCCGTAATGATGCTCCGTCTGGCGTCAAAGAGCTCCTTGTCGTAATGGCTATGAGCCGGACGAATCGTCAGGTTAAAGTAACCTTGCTTCGCCATATCAAACGCATGCCCTTGGGGGCAGATCAAACTTTGCGGGCCGTTCGCGTCAAATCGCCCTCCGCATACCGGGCATTTTAAGATCGATATATAGTTTCTCGCGCTTCTCGCGCCGTTGATAGGAAAATTCATGCATTCCCTTCCTTTCCTTTGCCTCGCGGTACAGAGTAAAAGGGGAAGAAATGCCCAAGAACATTGAAGCCCGATCGAAAAGCCCTAATAAGGCCTAATGGGCGCAAAAAAAGAAAGACAGCACGGCCGCCTTCCTTCATTCACCTATTGAATATATCCGATGAAGAGTTATGAAAATGGGCAGACTGATCCCGTTTACCCTGTTCCGGCGAACAGAGCCTTTGAACATATGAAATTACTTGTTCAAAGCGGAATGACGCAGTCTGATGTAATGCACCATTTTCCCTACCCCTCCTTATCTTCGTTCGATCATGCATGTTAATTATAACGAAACTTCAAACAAAAACATAGTTCGATCGCCAATTTCAGTATCTCCTCTCTTTATGGATCGGCGAAAGTTTTGTTATACTGGGAACAAACCAACCAAGAACGGGGGTCTGGAAATGAAAGACCAAGACATGCTGGCCGTACTGAAGGTCCTCTCGAATGAGACTCGGCTTAACATCCTATGTTGGCTGAGGCAACCGGAGAAATTGAGATACGAACTGCCGGATGTCATCAAAGAGGAATTTCCAGGAAGCGTATGCGTCGGCTCCATTCAGGAAAAATTCGGATTGGCACAATCCGTGATTTCTTCCTACTTAGCCAGTATGCAAAAAAGCGGACTGTTAGAATCGCGCCGTCATGGGCAATATACCTATTATCGGATAAATGATGAAGGGATCGACGCCTTCTTGGAGCATTTCGCCGCCAAGTTGAAACCAAACAAATAATCAGGAAAATTCTACAATTTCCCTTGCCTATTTATAAGTTTATCTATATATTTAGATATATGTATGGAATATCGTTAGAAGGAGAGATCACCATGTCCATTTCCAAAACGACAACCGCCCTATTCCAACCTTTTGAAGGCGGCGGTCTAAAGCTTGCAAACCGGGTCGTCATGGCCCCCATGACCCGGTCTTTCTCGCCGGACGGCGTTCCCGGTCCTGACGTGGCCGGCTATTACCGCCGCAGAGCGGAGAACGGCGTCGGACTGATCATTACGGAAGGCACGGTCATTAACCACCCGGCAGCACCTGCGGATCGGGACGTGCCTCATTTTTACGGTGAAGAGGCATTGGCAGGGTGGCAGAAGGTCGTCCATGAAGTGCATGAAGCCGGGGGCAAAATCGCTCCCCAAATTTGGCATACCGGCACGGCCCGCCAACGGGAGACATTCCCTGAGTCGAATGTCGATCCCATCGGCCCATCCGGCCTTAGCTTAACCGGCAAGCCGGTCTCCGAACCGCTGACGAAGCAGGAAATCCGGGAGCTGGTTCAGGGTTATGCTCAATCTGCCGCTGATGCGAAGCGCCTCGGCTTTGATGCCGTCGAAATCCACGGGGCACATGGCTATTTAATCGATCAGTTTTTCTGGGAGGTCACCAATAAGCGTACCGATGAGTACGGCGGCGACCTTGTCGGGCGTACCCGCTTTGCCGTTGAGGTCATTGAAGCGGTCCGGGCCGCGGTTGGGCCGGAGTTCCCAATCATTTTCCGTTTCTCGCAATGGAAGCCTGTCGACTACAGCGCCAAGCTGGCCGCTACCCCCGAGGAACTGGAGCGCTTCCTGGCTCCTTTAAGTGCTGCCGGCGTCGATATTTTCCACGCCTCCACTCGCCGCTTCTGGGAGCCGGAGTTCGCGGACTCGGAGCTGAACCTGGCCGGCTGGACGCGCAAGCTAACCGGCAAACCTACGATCACCGTCGGTTCCGTCGGCTTGAACTCCGAGTTCACCAGCTTGTTCGAGTCGGGCCAAGGCGGGGAAACAACCGGGATTGAGCAACTGGTCGAGCGTCTTGAACGCGGCGAGTTCGACCTCGTTGCCGTCGGCCGCGCGCTGCTGACCGACCCGGCCTGGGCGGCTAAGATCCGCGACGGCCGCGTAGAAGAGCTGAAGCCTTTTACGAAGGAATCTCTCGCCACGCTGAGCTGAGGGGCTGAATTGAAACTTTCTTAACAATAGGAAGACCTCTTCGAAACGTTCGAAGAGGTTTTTTTTATGAATATGACACCCAGTTGTCATATTCACTCCCGTATAGTTGATCCTGCAGACCCAATCAAGATCAACTATAGAGGAGAGATACTCATGCAAGGCTTGAATTCTAAAGTCATCATCATAACCGGAGCTTCCAGCGGAATTGGCAAAGCCACCGCTCAATTAATGGCCGCTCAAGGAAACAAAGTCGTATTAGGCGCCCGGCGGGAGGATCGTCTCCGAGATTTAGCGGCCGAAATTGTCCAAGCCGGAGGAGAAGCCGTCTTTTTGAAAACCGATGTCGCCTCTTATGCCTCGATGCAGGAACTGGCCCGATTCGCGATGAACCGTTACGGGCGGATCGACGTGCTGGTGAATAACGCCGGGATCATGCCGCTCTCGATGCTGAACGAGCTGAAGGTCGACGAATGGGACCAGATGATCGACGTCAACATCAAGGGGGGGCTATACGGCATCGCCGCAGTGCTTCCCGTGATGCGGCAGCAGCAGTTCGGCCATATCGTACATGTATCATCCGTCGCTGGGTATCAGGTCTCGCCGACTTCCTCCGTTTACAGCGCGACGAAAATGGCAGTGAGAGCGATCGCCGAAGGGCTGCGCCAAGAGGAATCTCCGGCTTCCCGCATCCGTTCGACTCTCATTTCCCCCGGCCTGACGGAAACGGAACTGGCGGATGGAATCACGACTCCCGAAATCAAAGCGATGGTCGGGCAAATGAACCAGGTAGCCATCTCACCGGACAGTATCGCACGGGCAATCGCTTTTGCGGTCAACGAGCCCGAGGATACGGGCGTCAACGAGATCATTATCCGCCCGACCGTGCAACCGTCTTAGGTGAGATTGCCGTTTCATAGCCGATGGCTATCTCCGGGCTCGATCCCAACGTCTTGCTTCGCGATGATCGCCGAGCCGTCGGCGAGCTGATCTCGGACCCCAGTCGAAACGCTCAGCTTGATTTAGCAGTATTGGACTAAATTCAAAAAAGACCTTTTCGGTTCTTCCCGAAAAAGGTCTTTTTGCTTACGGGGCACTGGTTACGCCTGTCCCACCCACCCGTGGCTGCTGCCGCGCACACCCTCGGCCTGCAGGTTCGATGAAGCCGTAAACTTGCCGCTTAACAGCCCCATCGCCAGCGGAGAATTATTGATGCTGCTCAAACCGTGCCGCTCGCACAATTCCACCATGGCGCTATCGTTGGATAGCACATTAAAAGGATGCGGAAACGACCGGAGGGAGCTTCCAGCAGCCCAACTGAGTTGCTGTTCTGGTGTTTCTGTAGCTCTTTTCACGTTTATCCCTTTTGTTCAGACGGGGTAGTTGTTCTGGTACACGCGTTTTGAAATTTACATTTCCCGATTTCTTTTACCGTTCGTTCTCATATGCTAAGATAGGGTGGAAGGGGTGACACGTTATGGCACGCAGCAAGGAGTTTGAGGAAAATGAAGTCCTCCTGAAGGCACTGCACCTATTCTGGGAACAAGGGTATGAGAAGACTTCGCTTCAGGATCTGGTTGAGCATATGGGGATTCATCGCCGAAGCTTGTACGACACGTTCGGGGACAAGCACACGCTTTTTATCAAAACGATGGAGCGGTATGCAAAGCTTACGGACGCTACCCTGAAAGCCGAAGCCCAGCGCGGTCGTACGGCAAAGGAATCCATCCGCCTGATCTTCGACTATCTGATCGAAGCCAAAGGCGAGCAACCGATCGGCTGCTTCTTTGTGAACTCGGCAACCGAGTTGGCCTATAGAGATCCTGCCGTAAGCGAATTGACGAACGAGGGGTTTAGCAAGGAAGAGCAATTGCTGGAAGGGCTCATCCAACAGGGGCAACAGGCAGGGGAAATTTCGGCCAATCAAGAACCTAGCTTGCTTGCGTCAAGCTTGCATACGACCATGATTGGAATCCGGGTCCTACGACGTACATCCGCCGATAAAAAGAAACTCCATCAGATTGCGAACGTCTCGATGTCCATGCTCGATAAATAAGTAGTCGTGTATAATCAAACAGAAAGCCCGCAAACGAAACGTTTGCGGGCTGGTCATTAGATCCCCATTGGAAATGGATCAGGCCGTTTCGATCCGAACCGCTTGCGTCTGCGCCTCTATGCATAAAGCCGCCGCTTTAAACGCATGCTCCTGTGTCATTGCGTTTTCCGTTCCGTTCAGGATATCCAATAGGAATGCGCCAAAATAAGGGTACCCCACTCTCCCGGAGCAATCATAGTGGAATTCGCCTTCGTGATTAACCAAATAAAGATGATTGCCGGACACTTCCCGGGCGATGTCGATGTATTTGCGAATTTCGATATAACCTTCCGTCCCCAAAATGAGGGTTCTGCCGTCGCCCCACGTCCCCAAACCGTCGGGAGTCAGCCAATCCACCCGAAAGTAGAAGGTCGCCCCGTTATCCGCTACCAGCGTCGCGTCGCCGAAATCCTCGAATCTGGGATAGGCCTTGAATTTGTAATTGGCGACCTTGCTGTGCAGCACCTTCGCATCCTTAGCCCCTGCGTAATGCAGGAACTGCTCGATCTGATGGGACCCGATATCGCATAAGATCCCGCCGTAACAGTCAGGGTCGAAGAACCAATCCGGCCGAGCCTTGGGGTTGGCGCGATGCGGGCCTGTGCCGATCACCTGTACGACCCGGCCGATCGCGCCTTCCTCGATCAGTTGGCCGGCAAACACGGCGCTCTCCACGTGAAGACGTTCACCGTAATAAATTCCCCATTTGAGCCCGGTCTCTTCCGTTTTCCGGCGCGCCCGATCGACCTGCTCCAACGTGGTAAAGGCCGGTTTATCCGCAAAATAATGCTTGCCGTGCTCCATCGCCCGAAGCCCCAACGCGCAGCGTTCGGAAGGAATGCAGGCCGCAGCGATCAATCGGATCTGCGGATCCTTCCAAATCTCCTCCTCGGACGCGGCCGCCTCCGCTTGAGGAAACGTCTCGATGAATCGCTTCACCTTCTCCGGATCCGGATCGTAAACCGCTGCGAGCTCGGCTCCGGCCTCGATCAATCCGTTGCACATTCCGTAGATATGTCCATGATCCAATCCGATGGCCGCAAACCGGAATTCGCCCTCCCCGACTACCGGGCTCGGCTTTCCTTTCGGCGCGTAGTTCATGCCGTCCTGCTTCTTCGTCATGTCGTTTGCTCCTTTCCCCCTTTAGCTATTGCCTCCCGAGGTGATGTTGTTGTCGCTGAAATTCTCCACGCTGGTCTTCTTCTCGTAAAAATAAGTCGCGTTCTGCAAAATCCCCTCTCGCGTATAAAAAGGACTATCCGGACCCAGCGGCAGCTTCACCGTTTGCCCGGTGCTGGCCGACTGGTAAATTGCCGTAATCAGCTCCAGCGTTCTTCGGCCTTGAATGCCGTCCACCAGCACGGGCGAGCCCTGTTCGATCGCATTCAGGACGTCGTGGATTTGGCCGCGATGACCTTCATACGGAAGCTCGGGTTGCTCGTCGTACGCTTGCTGAATTCGGGCTTCCAGCTCCTCATCCTGCTCGGGGAATCCGTTTGGCTTCGAAACGGAAGCCGCCACCTTCCAAGGTGCGGACACTCGCGCGTGCTTCCCCTGGAAGATCAACTGCTGCTCCTGGCCGTGATGCACGACGGAGCTGGTCAGTTGGGCTAATGCCCCGTTATCGTAACGGGCGATGGCGACAGAGATGTCCTCGACCTCGGCATTGTCATGGGAGGTGTTGCTCATCACCGCGGTGATCTCGGCTGGCATGCCGTTCATCCATTGAAAAATATCGATATGATGCACCGCATGGTTCAGCGTGCAACCGCCGCCTTCCTTCTCCCAAGTTCCTCTCCACCACAGATCATAGTAACAATGGCCTCTCCACCAGTAAGAGTCGACTTGCGCGTGCACGATCGGCCCCATGAGCTTCGTGTCCAATACCCGCTTCAGCTTCATCATGGGGGTGGTGAACCGGTTTTGCGCCACGACGGATAACATTCTCCCGCTCTGCTCCGCCGCCTCGTTCATCCGGTCACATTCCTCCAGCGAAGAAGCCATCGGCTTTTCGACGATCACGTGCTTACCTGCTTTCAAAAAAGCGATCGCCGTCTCCGCATGGGTATACGGAGGCGTGCATACGGATACCAGGTCGATGTCGCTGCGTTGGAGCATTTCCGAGTAGTCGGCGTAAATTTCCGCATCCAGTTGAAACTGATCCGCTTTTTGCCGCGCCTTCTCTGGATAAATATCGCAGATTGCCACAATGCGGCACTGCTCCGGGAACTGCAAATACGCTTGAATATGGGCCGGCGATATCGCGCCGGCGCCGATTACCGCTACCTGTATCAATCGGCTCCCCTCCTGTTACTTCTTGTAAAACTCGTCGTAGGCCGCCTGTTTCCCTTCCATGACCGCCTTGCCGCCCATGGACATATATTCCTCGACCTTCTGGTCATAGACCTTGTCGAATTGATCCGGTTTGGCCGTGACGATCTTGGCCAGCATTTCTTTTTCGAAATCCTCCAGGATTTTGGCGTATTTGATTTCGGCATCCACCGCAATATCCACGCGAGGCAGGGTATACCCGTCGTTGGTGCCTGCTTGAATGCTCTTGACGGTGAAATCCTTAAAGTCAGGATCGAAGGCATTGGCCGCAATGTTCTTGTTCGGGTCCTCCGTCGAAATGTACTTGCCATTCAAAATAATGCAGTAGTCATAGTAGTTGTACAGCAAGTTCTGAGCCTCCGGCGTATTCAGCAGCAGCGGCAGCCCCTCTTCGCTCATTTCGTAAGATACGCCTTCCTCGCCGTTTTGCAGCACCAGGATGTTGTTCGGATCAGCCATCCAGTTGAGATATTTCACGGCTGCCTCCGCGTTTTTGCTCGTCGCCGGGATCATAATGTAAGCGCCGGTCGGGTCATAGATCGGCTTCGGATGTTTCCCGTCGGGAGTGGAGAACGGATCGATGGCCTCCAGCACCGCGTCCGGATTATTCGCCTTCAGGTTGGCATAGTAGCCGTTATATACCGGTTCATTGGTGTTCGGCGTGCCCGCCCCGGCAACGCTGTTCACGACTTGCTGGGCGAACGCCTGGCTAAAGTCGTCGCTGAGCGCAAAATCCGGATCGATCAGTCCTTCGTTGTACATCTGGTTCAGCAATCGGTACCCCTCTTTGCTTCCCGGCTGCAGCCAGCGGGGAACCGAATACAGATTCTTATCCGTAATTTCGTCCCATTTCCAGAAGGAATTGACCAGCGGCATCATATGAAACACGTCGATGTAGCTGTAAGGGACGACCTTGCCTCCCGTTTTGCCAGGATCCTTCTCTTTAAAGGCACGCATGGCATCCACGAATTGCTCCGTCGTTTGCGGGAGCGGGAGATTTAATTGATCCAGCCAGTCCTTGCGGATGAAGGTAGTGGTCTGAGCTTGAATCACGCGCAGCGCAGGAAGGGTATATTGCTTCCCGTCAAACACGCCGTAAGGCAGAGAAGGCTCCAGCACTTTCTTCAAGTTCGGCCCATGCTGATCAATGAGCGGTCCCAGGTCGGTTAAACCTCCGCTTTTCACGTAGTTTTGCACGGTGGGCTTATTATACGTGAACACGATGTCCGGAGCGGAGCCCGAGGCCATCAGGACGTTCAGCTTATCCACCTCTTCGGCGCGAGGAACCGTGACGAATTCGACGTCGATATTGTTCGGGTCGCCGAAATTTTTCTGGATATACTGGGTCATGAAGTTATCCGTTATTGGCGGCTCCCCCGCCGGCGTATTGTTGCGGTCAAACAGCTCCACTTTTAAGGTAATCCGTTCCCCTTTCGGTTCGGATTCCTTGGCATTATTCGTCGCCGCGGCATTCCCGCCGCCGTTCCCCCCGCCGCCGCAGCCCGCCAAAGCCAAGCTCGCGGCCAGGACCAACGCAACTAGGGCGAACATCGAGGAGCGTATTGGTTTGCGCATGGTGTTGCCTCCCTTTTCAATTTGTTTATATATAGTGACCTTCGGCGTTGCCGTCGATATGGAAGGTTTCGCCCCGCCGAAAGACAGCTATCGATGTGATCCCTGCCGTCCTACCCTTTGACGGCCCCCTGCAGCATGCCGGAAATGAAATATTTCTGCAGCCAAGGATAAACCAGCAATATCGGCACGGTGGCAAACATGATGCTGGCCGACTGAATGCTCTGAGGAATCGGAGTCGCGGCATTAAAGCCTTCTTGCGCTGTGGCATCATTCACCTGGCTGTTGATGACCATCTGATATAACTTGAGCTGGAGCGGGTACAAATTTTTATCATTGATGTAGAACAAAGCGTCCTGAAACATATTCCAACGGTCCACGGCCGAATACAACCCGATGGTTGCGAGAATCGGCAATTGAAGCGGGAGCACGACCTGCAGCAGAAACCGGAAATGGCCGCAGCCGTCCATCCAGGCCGAGTCCTCCAGTTCATGAGGCACGCCGGAGAAGGACGTTCGCATAATAATCAGCAAGAACGCATTAATCATCAGAGGCAGAATGAGTGACAATGGCGAATTAAGCAAACCCACCTCTTTGACGAGCATATAATTGGGGATAATTCCAGGATTAAAGAACATCGTTACCACGATCAGGCCGAACATCACGTTACGGCCTTTGAAGTTTCTGCGGCTTAACGCATACGCAGCCATAATGGTCATCACCAAGGCTACCGCGGTATAGACGACGACCAGAATCACCGTCAGCACCAGGGAACGCATCATGGAAATGTCCCCAAATACCGCCGAATACGCATGGAAGTTCCACTCAACCGGCCACAGAAACACTTCTCCCGACATAATGGCCCGGTTGCCGCTGAAGGATAAGGCGAAAATATGGATCATCGGCACGACGCAAAATAAAGCAAACAAACCGATGAATACGATCACAAGGCTATCGATCACTCTATCAACCGGATTCCGAATCACGAGAGCTCCCTCCTTTGCTAGAAGATGCCTTGCTGGTTCACTTTTCTGGAAATGAGCTCGGCGGTGAGCAGCAAGATCAGTCCGATGACGGACTGGAACAATCCAACGGCCGTCGCCAGCGCGAATTGCGCCGACTGAATTCCGACCGTGTACACATAGGTGCTGATGACCTGAGCGACATCCATGACGTAACCGTTCTGCAAAGCATACGGCTGCTCGAAGCTGATATCCGCCATATGGCCAATCTGGATAATAAACAACACGACGATCGTCGGCTTGATCCCGGGGAGGGTAATATGCCAAATTCTTCGCATCCGGCTTGCCCCATCCACTTCGGCGGCTTCGTACAGCTCCTTATTGATTCCTGTAAGCGCTGCCAAGTATAGGATCGTTCCCCAGCCGGCATAGTGCCATACCCCGGCCCCCGTGTACGTAAGGATCCACAGCACCGTGTCTTCCAGGAACGGAACCGGTTGACCGCCGACACTTTTGATGAACTCATTTACGCTGCCGGTATGGGTAGCCAGCAATTGAATGACCATCCCCCCGACGATAACCCATGAGATAAAGTGGGGTAAATACAGCAGCGTTTGGCTTACGCGTTTGTACCATTTGACGCGCAGCTCATTCAGCATAATCGCCAGGATGATCGGAATCGGGAAGGTAAGTAAGGAGATGACATTCAGCATTAAGGTGTTGCGCAGCGCTTTATAAAACTGCGGCATCCCAAAGATCTCCCGAAATACATCCCATCCAACCCACTCGCTGGCCCAGACCCCCCTAAAAATGTTGTAGTCCTTAAACGCAACCACGACGCCCGCCATGGGAATGTACTTAAATACGAGAAAGAACGTCATTGGCGCGAGCATCAGGAGATACAAAGGCCATTGCCGCTTAAAGGCGGCCATGCCATTAAGCCGCTTGACGGGGAGCGAAGAACGCGCCCGCCTGACTTCCGTTTGCATCCGCATCCTCCTTTCGAGTGTAAGTCCATGGCTTGGTTGCTGCTTACTATACCGCAGGAACGAACATTGGGAAATTCTCCTTTTTTGGGGGCTTCTTCTCTTTTAAAAGAAGTCGTTTCACCTTTTTTATATGCCTAACCTTTGTTGAGATAGCGGGCTGGAAGGGCGGTTCAGTCAAAAGAAAAATCGCCCCAAGAAGGAAAAACTCCCTCCTTGGGACGACTGGACTTCAACGCGTTCATCTGGCTGATTCAGTTTAAGGTGTTCCGCTGCTCTGCGCTTGATATGCTTGGTGTTTCTCCTCACGGACCTGCTGTCCGCCCATGGATAAATACTCCGCCACTTCCTCGTCGTATACGGCATCGAATTTCTCCGGAGATGCCGTAATGACTTTCACGAAGACCTCGTCGTTCTTCTCATTCAAGATGGCGGCATACTGAATATCGGAAGGCAGGATCGCATGAATGCGCGGGGTCTCAATACCGTCGTTCATGGCGTACTCTACGCTCTTGCGCGTAAACTCCTCGAATCGCGCGTTGGAGGCATTGGCTTTCAGATTCAACCGTTCGTCCTTGCTGCTGACATATTTCCCATTCAAGATGATGCAATAGTCAAAATAATTAAATAACAAACGGTCCGCATCCTCGCTCTCCAGGGTGACCGGCACGCCATTCTCCATCTGGTACGTCACCCCTTGTATGCCGTTCTGCAGCGTGATGATGTTCTCCGGCTGCGCCATCCAATTCAAGTATTTGATGGCTGCCTCCGCGTTTTTGCTCGCTTTCGGAACCATGATGTACATGCCCGTATCTTCCAGGATCGGCTTGGGCTTCTTGCCGTTGACGTTCGTAAAGGGATCGATTGGCGTCAAGATGGCGTCCGGATCATTCCTTAACAATTCGGCGAGATATCCCATATATACCGGCTCATTCGTATTCGGTGTTGCAGCTCCGACTCGGCCGTTTATCAGGTCTTTCTGAGATTGCTGGGCGAACCGGTCCAAGTGGAAATCCGGATCGATCAGCCCCTCATGGTACAGACGATTCAGAAACCGGAACGCTTCTTTGTTTCCGGGCATCGTCCACCCCGGCTCGGCGTACAAGTCCTCCATGGTGATCTGGTCCCAATCCCAAAATGAGTACTGTAGCGGGGCTGTATGATAGTAATCGATTTGACCGAAGGGATAGATGATTTCTCCGTCCTTTCGCAGCCGGTCTTCTTTAAATGTCTGAAGCGCCCTGTAGAAGTCCTCCGTCGTCTCCGGTAAAGGCAAGCCGGCTTCCCGAAGCCAATCCTCCCGGATCAAAGTGGTGCTTCGAGCCGTCAATACCCGCTTAGCCGGGATCGCAAACTGGGTTCCCTCGAGCCGCCCGTAACTCAAAATTTCCTCCCCCAGAAGCTGCTTCAGCCGGGAGCCGTATTGATCCAGCAAAGGCGACAAATCGGTTAATTTGCCTTGCGTGTAGAAATTGTAGACCGTAGGCAAGTCGTAAGTGAACACAATATCCGGCGCTTGATTCGCCGCCATCAACACCTGCAAGCGCCTGACCTCCTCCGCACGGGGGACTGTAACGAATTCGATCTTGATCCGTTCTGGATCTCCGAAATGCTCTTGAATGTACTGCGTCATCGCGTTATCGGTAATGGTCGGCGCGCCAATCGGCTTGTTGCTTCGTTCAAACAGTTCGATTCGAAGTGTGCCCCAGCCGTCATCGGCCGCCGCGAATCCGTCCGCTTCGAAGGAACGGATCGGGTCCGACGCCAACCCCAGTCGATCCGTATCCTCAAATCCGCTGCAACCCGCCGCTAATAAGCTCAGGATGACGATGACCGCCAGCCTCGATAACCACGACCTCGCAAGCCGCATAAAGCTTCCTCCTCCCACGTTAGGTTGACTAAGCTCTAAATCGTACGATACATGTTGCGGTACTCTCCCGGCGGGATGTCCTGAAATTTCTTGAAGGCGCGGTAGAAGGAGTTCACATTCTGGTACCCGATGTTCTCCGCAACCGATTGAATCGAATCCTCGGTTTCCAACAGGAGCTGTTTGGCGTGCTGCATCCGAACCTTCAAGACGTAATCCACGAATTTTTCTCCCATTTCCTCTTTGAAAATAAGACTTAGCGCGCTGGGCTGGAGGTTCAGATAATCGCTGACTTGGACCAGGGAGAGGCCGGGATCGGTATAATGCGCATCGATGTAATGTTTAGCCTGCATCGCTAAACTATGATGTCTGCGGGCTTGACGATCCTCTTCCACGCACGCCTCGAACTGGTTCATGAGGCTCATGAACTGTTCCTGAAATTCTCCTAACGATTCCGCCGTCTCCGTCATCCCCGCGAAACGCTCCTGAAAGTCGCCTTTCCAGCGTTCCTGGATCGAGGAGGATAAAGCCAGAACCGCCTTATCCATTCGTTTGAGAAACGCCTGGGCAAACTCCGCCATATCGCGCTTGCGAAACCGCATTTTGCCAAGCTCGTTGAAAATCTGCGATAATTTCTCCCGCCATTCGGTATCATTCATGCGGAAAGACTGGGCGGCATAATCCAAGGCTTGCAGATAAGCGTATCGGTCCAGATTGATAATAGCCGCGCTTTTGCGATTATCTATAATCGAATGGATGCCGAAGAGGGTTTTGAGCTCCACGTTCTCCTGCGCGTTTCGATAGGAATCCGCGATGGTTTCGATCGACTTGGAGTCCGCCCCGATTCCGATCGAAATCGTCAGCTCCAAATGCTGATGAATCCATTTCTTGAATTCCTCCGCAAATTCCGCCGCTGCTAGATTGCTGCGCGGTTCGGACGCCGTATGATGCACCACGAAAGCGATGCGATGCGGCTCCATCCAGGCATGCCATACAAAGGAATGATGGCTATGTCCCAAATCGCGGAAGGCGCTTTCGATAATAAACTTAAGCAAGTACTGGTCCTTGACCTTATATTTATCCGTAAACCAAGCATACCGGTCCAACTCTGCCACCATCACACCTAATCGGTCATAGGGGACGGACAGATTAAACTCAGCCAACTGCTGCTGAAATTCTTCATCGGACAGAACGAGATGCCCGGCCAACAAATCGTGAAAAAGCCGCTGCTGCCGCAATAAGCTGTCTTCTTTATGTAAGTTCTCGTAATCCAGCGAACGCTTTAACAGATGGTCTAATGCCATCTCGATGAAGGTAAACTCATTGTTCGCCCCCTTGATGCCAAGCTCCTCACTTTTTCGGTATGAAAATTGGCTTACCTTTTCCATAATCGATTGAATGGGTTTGTAATGGATATGGGTCACGATCGTGAAACCAAGTAAAGCCAGCAGAATCAGGACGACCCAAATCACCATCCATGCGTTGGAGAAGAGGGAGAGCCAATTATAGCCTTGATCATGCACTCCCTCCGAGACATAAGTCCAGCCGGTATAATCGGATTGAACTTGAATTGGACTCATGGCCGGCTCCGAATCCGGGGATTTATCGGTCGCAGCATCGATCAAACGAACTCGATTGTAATCGCTTTCACTTAGCGAGTTGAGATATTCCAGAAAGGAACGCTGATACACGTTTACGACAAGGGCTCCCCGCATGTCGTTCCCGGTAAAAGCAAACTTCATCAGGGAGACGACGGGCTGTTCTTCTTCCTCTCGGGGCAGATAGGCAAAGGATCGCGGATTAAACCAACCTGCGGATTCCTTATTGCCGTAGCTCGCCGTCAAGAAGTCTGCGTCACCAAACGCATTCAGTGAATACGATCCCAAGTCTGAGATAATCCGCTGCTCGGCTTCATTATAAATGTAGATGGTGTTGGCAAACGGCAAAGCCAAGCTTAATTCGATCATCTTCTTCTGCAGCAGGAAGTCATCCAGCGCATCCTTGGAACCCTTCGTGAAGTAGTCCTGGATCTCGCCATCCATCAACAATTTGCTGACAACATTACGCTCAATCAGCATCAGATTCGCATCTGCATTAAATACGATCCGATCCAGGATCGCTTGGTTGGTCTCCAGGTATTTGCGCTCGGAAGCGTTGTTGAGAGCCAGGAATATCATGAAGATCATGGAGGAAATGATGACAAAGAGAATCGGAGCATAGGAAAGAATCGTACGGTAATACCAGTTCATTCGCATAAAGCCAACTCTCCCAAACCGTTTCATTCATTATAAATGATCCCATTGGTGTTGTTAATTAACAATTTATTCGGGGCTCTCATTTTTTATTTAAGATTTTAGATATTTATTGCGTTGCGTTGCTGCAGGACCGCCGTTACAAAAACCAAAGCAACTAGTACAAATGACACAGATTAATATGTCAAAGGCAGGTATAATGGTTAGGCCTTATTACCCAAAAAAGACTGCATAAAGGACGGCGTAAAACATGAAGAATTTGTTTAACCTGCATTCCATCCGGCTAAAACTGTTAGGTATTCCCCTCGCAAGCGTATTGATTGCGATTCTGGTTATTGCTTTTAGCGTGACCAACATTACAGAACGAAGTCTACTAAACCAAATGAAAAATGACGGGCTCCTGATCGCAAATCAAGCGGTCTCGCAGCTTGAAATGAGCTCCTCAGCACTCGAAATCATCAATTCCTCTACAGAAGCTGATATCCGAACGTTAGGCGGTTATCTGAATGCAAACATTCAGTCGGCCACCAATAATGAATATTTGACTGCCATTGCCAAGCAATTTGAAGTCGACGAGATCAATTTGGCTGACGCGTCCGGTACGATCGAATACTCCAATCTGCCCACCAGCATAGGAACCGTTTTCGGCAAAGAACATAAGGCCCAGCAGGTTCTTGGCGGCGGAGCCGCTTTCTATGTGGAAGACATCAGAAAAAGCAAGGAGACGGGGGACTACTATAAATACGGATACGTGAAACGAAGCGACGGCGGAGTTATTCAGATCGGTATTTTGGCCAACAAAATCCAGGCGTTTACAGACAGTGTTGGGTACCAGTATTTAATCAACAATCTGAGCAAAAACGAAGAAATCGTATATGCCCTCTTCATCGATCCGAACTTGAAGGCGACCGCCCATTCAGATCCGGAAAGAATCGGCATTTCCCTGGATGATGAGGGAAGTAAGACGGCAATACAACAAGGCAAGACGTACACTTCAACGTATTATTACGAGAAAGAGAAAACGAAGGTCTACGATATCATTCTCCCAATCAAAAAGGACGGCAAAGTTCTTGGCGCAATCGACATTGGACTTTCGATGGAAAATACGGAACAAACCATAAACCAGATTATGTGGCTCACAACGGTGGTCAGTGCGGCTGCTTATATTCTAATCTCGCTCATTTTGCTCTTTATTACCAATCGGGTGATCAAGCCGATCCAACAGTTGGCCAAAGCCTCCAAGGAAGTGGCTGACGGCGAACTATATCACGAGATTACGGCAAAAGGCAAAGACGAAGTTGGTGCCTTAGCTTTTAGTTTCAGAGACATGGTCATCCATTTGCGAGGCGTCGTATCCGGCATTCAGAGCAAAGCCGATCAAACGGACGACATGTCCGCACAGTTGGCTACGGCCTCCACCCAGTTAAGCTCTGCTTCCAGCGAGGTCGCGACCGCGATTCAGCACGTGGCCGAAGGAACGGCTTCGCAAGCGGACGAGCTGACGCAAATGGTCGAGTTGATGTCGGAATTGGCGGAACATCTCGATGGAATTCAGGATAAGATGGCTTCGGTGAAACATCATGTTGATGGAGCAGAGGACAAAGCCGGCGTAGGCAAAGAAAACATCGAGATCGTCTCTTCCTCCAGCGGAAGCTTGACGGCAGCCGTCCAAGAGGTCCACGTCAAACTGACGGCGCTCGCAGACAGCGTCTCGCAAATCGGCATGATTACCCAAACCATTAACGGAATCTCCAATCAAACGAATCTGCTAGCATTAAATGCCGCAATTGAGGCGTCCAGAGCCGGGGAGGCAGGGGCAGGTTTCGCTGTCGTCGCCGGAGAAGTTCGCAAATTGGCGGAGCAATCCAAAATCGCTACGGAACAGATCCAAGCATTGATCGAATCCATTGCCGTTGAAACGAAGGAAGTCCTTCACACGTCTCACGAAGTGGAAGACCTCATGGGTAACCAGGTGCAATCGGTTGAGCTCACGACTGATTCCTTCCGGGATATTCTTGAAGCGATATCGGCGATTGCTCCATTGATCGAAGAAACTTACCTTAACATCCAAAACACGCTTCAAACCAAAGACACCGTCGTCGATAAAGTATCGGCCGTTTCGGCCTTTGCCCAAGAAATGTCCGCCTCTTCGGAAGAAATCTCCGCCTCGTCCGAAGAAATGCTGGCCAGCGCCCAGGAGGTCTCCAGCCACGCGGGTCAACTCAACGACATTTCGGTATCATTGAACAATCAGATCAAGCAGTTCCAACTGAAACCTAAATCTTAGTCCACCAAGGCCTCAAAACCCACGAACCCGAATCATCCTGCAATGCTGCAGCGTGGTTCGGGTTAACTACTTCTCGGCCGCTTCTTCAAGCCTTACTTCTGATCCGCCCAACGCCACCATGCCCATGTCCCGAGATAACCCGCAAAGCCCACAACGATAGGGATGATATAGCTTACCGGTTCCAACGGGAATACAGCCCCGCCGCTCTGCGCCAGCTGAAGAGCCGGGATTGACCATGGGAGATAGGCGCCTAGACGCGTCGGTCCCCCGATTAGGGCAACCATCAGCGTACAAAAGGCGAAAGCCATCGGAGCCAAGTAACCGCGTGATACACAGGCGATCCATATCACCGGGCCGCACATGAACAGATGTATAGCGGAAATAATCAACAATTGGAGCACAAGATGCAGCACCTTATCCATCGAAAAGCCAGGCACACCCACGACAAGACCCAACAAGAGCGCAAAGCCCACGGTGATCAGAACGACCACCAGACACCCGACAATCGCCGACATCGATTTGGCGGCAACGATTTTCCCCCGTGATACGGGAAGTGCCAGCAAATCCTTCATGGTACGGTCAGCATATTCTCGTCCAAACGTCCAACCCGCAACCACGCCAAAGCCGACAATACCAAACACGCTCGCAAACATAAACACGACATTACTAAGATAAGTATTCCAATCCCCCTCGCCAACGCGAATGGCCGTAACGAACAAGAAGAATACCAGGGTTCCCCACAATACATAGGAACGGTATAGCTTCGTATTTTCGGTCCGAATGGCTGCAAGCAAAGATCTCATTCTTCCGTTCCCCCTTTGGCTCCAATTGTTTTGAGAAAATAATCCTCCAAATCCTCTTCCTCCACCTTCAATAGAGCGAGTGGAAGACGCGCATCCGTTAGCAGCTTCGCCACGTTCTCCGGTTGTCGGATGGCGTGTTCATCGGATACCTCCAATTCCCCGTTATCGGTGACCCGGACATGATAACCGCCACTTCTCAGGACGGTTCGCGCGGCCTCCGTCTGATCGTTGACCCCGATATAGAGGCGTTTTTGCCGGAGTTGTTCAAATTCGTCCGCCGATAGTTCCTGCAGAAGTACTCCGCGATGAATGATTCCGATTCGTGTGGCGATCTTCGAAATCTCTTCTAAAATATGACTTGAAATAAATACGGTCACCCCATGCCGTTCAGCTAAATTTCGTAGCAGTTCGCGGACTTCAACGATTCCGGCCGGATCGAGCGCGTTAGTGGGTTCGTCGAGAATCAAGATCTCCGGATGATGTAGCAGCGCTTTGGCTAATCCGAGCTTTTGTGCGTTGCCCAGCGATAAATGCTTAGCCTGAGTGTCGGCATATTCGCTCATATTCAGTTGCTCCATCACCGCCTCCACGGCACTCCGCTCCCGAATTCCACGCAGCCCCGCGAACAGCTTTAGGTTCTCCCTTACCGTAAATGTGGGATAGGCAGCCGGGGTCTCCACCAGATAACCCACGCGTTTCCAAAACGCTTCTCCCCCTTGGGTAAGCTTTCTACCGAATAAATAGACCTCTCCTGAGGTAGGTTTATTCATCCCCAGTAAGCAGCGGATCGTTGTTGTCTTACCGGCGCCATTTAGGCCGAGGAAGCCGTAGATTTCCCCTCTCTTTACTGTCATCGAAACCTCGTTAACGACGGTTCGGCTGCCATAACGTTTGGTCAGATGCTCGGTGCGGATGATTTCTTCCATCGCAGATGCCCTCCTATTTTTACAGATACATCTTATTTGATTGAACGTTCGTTGAGTAAAATAGTCAAAAAAATTTACTTCGCCCACAGTTGTACATAAAAACGGGCGATCCGCTGCATCTCTTTCTGGGACAGCTCCCGGCCATTCAGGATTTCCCGGACAACAGATACTACAACATGGGATAGAAATTGCGAGGCGGCCATCTCAAAATCCATCTCCCGGACATTTCCCTGGGCGGATTGCTTCGACAGGTAATCGGCTAGGGCCGCAAACGGTTGTTTGGTCAGCTCATCCAAAGCATCTTGCTGCTCTTGTCCAAGTAATTTCCGTTCCCGCATCAAGATCTGGAAGTATTGTTGATCCTCCTGGATACGCTGGGCAATTCCGTAGGTGAGCTGAAGCAAAACCTCATCCAGTACCTTCCCGCCTTGGAATAGTTCCTTGAAGAAGACCACAAACTTGGAGATTCGCTCCTCCTGAGCGGTTTGCAGTACTGATTTCAGGATTTCCAGCTTGCCCCCGGGAAAATAATGATAGGTTAACGCCTCCGCCATGCCAATCTCTTTATTTAATTCGCGCATGGAGGTCGCATGATATCCCTTCTCCGCAAACAGCCGTTTTGCGATATCAAGGATTTGCTGCCTGCGTTCAGCCGCTTGCAGATCCCGGCTGGTTATTCGGTTGGTTCTCCGCTCGGTTGGCATTCGTAGACCTTCTTTCCTTTCACTAAACGATCGTTGAGTAAATCATAACCGCTGGATGTGTTGGAGTCAAGTTGTGCTAATCTCAAGCAACGCCGCAAAGTAAAAAGCCGTCGAGGCACGGACCTCGACAGCCTAAGCTTACTGTTTGGTAATCATCCACGTGACGCCAAATTTATCGATCACTTCTCCGTAATGAGCTCCCCATGGTTGAAGGGCGAACGGATACTTACTCTCTCCGCCCTGACTTAAGTTGGCATAGGCCGTTGTGGCTTCCGCCAAATCATCATAAACGATCGAGATACTGGTGCTGCGATTGTACGATACCGGCTCAAGAGAGTCCGCAAACATTAAGGTGTTCGTCCCGGCTACGGTCAAAGCCAGATGCATGACCTTCTCCTTCATCGCCTCAGGTGTTCCCGGCGCTTCCCCGTAGGTAGCCAGAAATTGAATTTCTCCGCCTAAAGCCGCTATGTAGAAGTTGGCCTGGCTTCTTGCATCCTCCGACATCAGATAAGCGTAAATTTGGGCTCCCATTCTAAATCAACAACCTTCCTCATTAATTTGGTCCTTCTGTACATGTAGACGAAGGAATAATGCGGAATTCATCGGTGGTGATTAATTAAATTTGGTCGATTTGTAAGCCTAGAAATCTAAGAAGTAGTTTCCATTCGGAAGCTACTTCTTTTTATCGCACCCTCTCAAGCCTTCTGAACCATAGGTAAAGCCGAATAAAATACATCACGATGCATATGCCGAATTTTGTCCCAATTGCCGGGATTCGTCGTATCTGGAGAGCGGTGCTCCAGAATGGCCTGATATAGCAAGGTTTTCTCTTCCATATGAGCTACATGCCGTTTGGCTTCTTCGAGCTTAGCGATCGCCGCTTCTTTATGCTCCATCATAAGAGCGAAACGTTGCGGAATCGTCGCATCCCCTTCGAGACAGAGATCAACGTACGTTTTGATCACTTCAATTGGCATCCCGGACTGCTTGAGACATTTGATGCCATGCAGCCAATTGATCGATTCTTCATCGAACATCCGAATGTTGTTCTGATTCCGTTGTAAGCTTGGGACCAACCCTTTATCCGTGTAGAAGCGTATGGCGTGCTCGGTAAGCCCCGTGATCTGAGCGGCTTCTTTGACCGTATACATGCGTGATCCTCCTTGCAATAAAATAAATGCATCTCGCCTATCTTCGTGTAACACGAAGTCCATAAGCTTAAGAGGACTTGCTCGTAAACGTGGAACTTCCGGTAGGCCATGTGGAGAGCGCTTGCTCCGCAACAGCTTCCAGCATATCGCGACTGAAGCCGGCCTTGGCTTGGACCGCCATCCCGTGGAGTACAGCCATCACAAATGCGGCTAGTGCAGTACAGTTCGCGGTCTGCGGCAGATCCCCTTCTTGCTTTGCCCGTTCCAGGCGATCCCGCAGCAACGTCTCTCCCTCCGCACGCGCATCGATTAAGGCCAGGCGGATCGGCTCAGACTCATCCGAGCCAGCCAAGTCGCCGTGGACATATAGACATCCTCTATGATCCGGGTAACGAGTTTGCAAATCGGCCGCGCTGCGGAAGAGGTGTGCGACCACCTCCCTCGAGGTCGGCAATGCTATCGCCGCCGGGAAGAAATCATGATAGTGCTCGTAGTAACGTTCCAAAACTTGGCGGAACAACGCTTCTTTATTGCCAAACGCCGAGTAAAGCGCGGGGCGTTCGACACCCGTGGCCTGCGTCAGGTCGGTGTACGATGTACCCTCGTAGCCCTTGCGCCAAAACACGCAAAGTGCCGCGTCCAGTGCCTGTTCCACATCGAATTCGCGAGTACGTCCCATCCGTAAGATCACCTCTATTTTTTCTGTACGTTATCATAACACACGTTACGAATTGCTGCCAGCCGTTCGATCGGACAAGAGCCTGCAGTAAACGTGCGCTGGAAATAGCATGATAGATTCTGTAATTGAGTAATTGACAGTTCCCACCAGATTGGTTAACATGATATAACATAACGACCGTTATGATATTTCACCAAAACCCCGGGGGCGTGGACATGGCTTAAAATTTTCAATAAAGGAGCAGGGATGATATGTCGAAAAGCGTAGGAAAGTTTAGTGGTAAAGTTGCCTTGGTTACAGGAGCAAGTCGTGGGATCGGTGCTGAAATTGCCAAGAAATTAGCGGCAGGCGGCGCGGAATGGATCGGCGTACATTACGCCAACAATCGGGAAGCGGCTTTAAAGGTTGTTGATGAACTTCAAGCATTGGGCTCAAAGGCAGTAGCCCTCCAGGCAGAACTAAATGATGGCCTTACCGGTGTAAAGCAGCTGTGGAATACACTTGAGGAGGCGGTCCGCTCGGAAATTGGAACCGTGCACTTGGACATTTTAGTTAACAATGCAGGAATTGCGCCGGCCATTCCTTTTGAAGAAACGACAATTGAAACGTTTGAAGAAGTCGTTAATGTGAACCTGAAAGCTCCTTATTTTCTTATTCAAGCAGCCAGTCCTTTTATACGTAACGGCGGACGAATCATTAACATTTCTACAGGCTTTACTCGGGTTGCCGGTCCAATGCAAACCATTTATTCGGCTTCCAAAGGCGCTGTTGAGACACTGACCTTGGCTTTGGCGCCACATTTTGCGGCAAAAGGAATTACAGTGAATGCGGTAAGACCGGGAGTAACGGCTACGGATATGAACAAGGATTGGCTCGCCCTCCCGGAGGCTCATGCTGAAGCCGCTTCAATGTCTGCATTCGGGAGAGTGGGAACTACCGAGGACGTTGCGGATATCGTTGCGTTTATAGCTTCTGAGGAAGCACGATGGGTTACGGGGCAGTTTATTGACGCTACTGGGGGGACTAGACTTTAAGAATAAAAACGCAACGGCCTTAAAACGTTGAAGCGAGCGTTCTTAGGCCGATTTTGGGTCGTGATCGGCATTTCAAAATCGAGTAGCCTTTTTTATTGAACCAACGTGCAGTATTGGTCAATCGATTTACTCGCAATGTAAAGTCGTTGGGACCTTCATTGTATTGAATTCATCAGCTCATAGTAATATTTAGAATCATTAGTCTTATTAAGGTTATACCAGTCGTCTAATGTTTTTGGAGAAAACACATCCAAAGCTTTCAAGATGTGTGTAGAAAATTCCAACTGAGTTATTCCAGATGCTGTGATCAGTTTTCCATCAGTTACAGCAGACTCCATCTTGTAATAATTTTCTCCATTATAAGTGGGACAGATCATTTTGAGGTATTCCAGATCATTACTTGTATGCCCACGTGAATTCAGCAATCCTGTCTGGGCAAGTCCCATTGTAGCACCACCGATCTTTCAATGCTGCACTCATCCAAATTGATGTCAGGCAGTATTTCAATCCGCCCATTGTAGTTACTGGAGTCTTATCAATTCCCACGGTGACTATTTTTGATGGGGCCAGCCCCTTTTTATAAAATCTTCCCGAGTTCAGTTCGGCAGTTAAGTAGCCTACTTCCCAGTCTGCCATTGTGTCAAAAACATAAAGATATACCGTATTATTCATTTGCAAGTTCTCCTTATTTTACAATTCATCAAGTGATACCAATCATCCATCGGTAATCCATGATTATCATCATAATAAAATGACTTCACTGACATCCGCTGTCAGTGAAGCTATTAAAGTTGATAATATTCCATTAGCTCAAGCAATGAACCCGTCCTTGCCGACTAAATCAGGTAATAGATTTCAAGTCTCCTTATAAAGGTTATTATCAATTCTCCGAGTGAATAGGAAAATCATAGAGGCGAACAAATTTAGTGCATATGCACAATTATATTCATTGGAATATCAATTGTTTGATTACCTAATTCTTAATATAATGAAACCGTATTCAAGTTAGTGAATTTAGGAACTTTTAAGGAGGGATAACTTTACCACATCGCAATTGCACAACAATAGATAGAGACCGAGGCTATGTGAATGAGGTTTAATAGTACGGTGCATTGTAATAATAGGGTCACCGAATTAGAACAATCAACCTGAGGAGGATTTTTTAGATGACAGCAGCATTAGATATATCCTGGATTGGCGCTTTAGCGGGTTTGGCGCTAGCGATTATATTAATTTTGTTGAGACTAGCGCCCACTTATGCACTAATTCTAGGAGCAATTGTTGGTGCGTTTATAGGCGGTGCGAATTTTTCGGAAGTCATCAACATCCTGATTTCTGGAACTCAAAGTGTACAAGGTACCGTTATACGAATTATCGCTGCAGGTGTTTTTGCCGGCGTGATGATGGAATCGGGGTCAGCCGGAACCATTGCAGAATTCATCGTTGATAAACTAGGTGGAACGAAAGCGATGCTATCCCTTGCGCTCGCTACCATGGTGATCACAGCAGTAGGGGTATTCATTCCTGTGGCCGTCTTGATTGTTGCTCCGATCGCGTTATCGGTAGGTAATAAAATGGGGTACTCCAAAATCGCTTTGCTCGTAGCCCTCTCTGGTGGAGGTAAGGCGGGCAACATTATCTCACCGAACCCAAACACTATTGCAGCAGCCGGCGGATTTCAGCTCGATGTAAACCAGGTCATGCTTGGTGGAGTCGTTCCTGCGCTTGTTGGATTGGCCGTTACTGTCATTATCGCATCATTCAATAAATTTAAAGGCACGAAAGTAACAGATCAAGAAGCAGCTGAATTGGATAAATCCAGTTCAAAGAACCTGCCTCCTTTATCCAAAGCTTTGGTAGCTCCAGTCATCGCGATTGTGCTGTTGATGATTAGTCCCATTGGCTCGATGCTTGGCGCAGACTTTTTAGAAAAGCTTAAGATTGATTCATTGTTTATTTTACCGTTTGCCGGCGTAGTCGGTGCCTTAGCTTTAGGCAAATCGAAAGATATACTGAACTATTGCACGGCCGGTTTGAATCGAATGACTCCAACGATCTTGATTATTATTGGGGCAGGTGCCATTGGTGGATTGATTACGGCTTCTACCCTACCCGCAGAGGTTGTTGCATTGGTTGAATCGTTGGGCATCTCCGGAGTCTTCTTGGCACCTATCGCAGGCGTGTTGATGGCTGGGGCAACGGCATCGACTTCAACAGGGGTTATTTTGGCCACGGGCTCCTTCTCGAATGCGATTCTTAATACAGGCGTTGCTCCTCTATCGGCTGCAGTAATGACCCATGCGGGTGCTACGGTCATCGACCACCTGCCGCATGGAACCTACTTCCACGTGACACGGAATGCGATGGGCATGAGCATGAAGGATCGGATGAAGGTTGCCTTGTATGAAAGCATCGTCGGTTTAGCAATGACGATCGTAGCCGTGGTTCTATTCGGATTTATCTTATAAAGGAATGGGGAATCATCAATGAGTAAAGTATTTATGCTGGCTCCGGACTCATTTAAAGAAAGCATGACGGCAAAAGAAGTGTGTGAAGCTATGGAGATCGGCATCAAAAGAGCTATCCCGGATGCAGAATGTATTCATGTTCCTATGGCGGATGGAGGTGAAGGCACGGTTCAGTCGTTGGTGGATGCAACAGGTGGTACCATCATTCGGAAAGAAGTGACAGGGCCTATTGGAACGCCAGTTATCGCGCATTATGGAATTTTGGGAGACGGCAAGACAGGTGTCATCGAGATGGCATCTGCTAGTGGAATTCATCATGTAACGAAGGAAACCAAAAACCCTCTCATTACGACTACCTTTGGAACGGGTGAACTAATAAAGGATTGTATTGAAAGGGGGATTACGGACATCATTCTAGGCATTGGTGGCAGCGCTACGAATGATGGAGGAGCAGGTATGGCTAGAGCGCTGGGATATAAATTCCTGGATAAGGAAGGGAAAGAGTTGCCGCTTGGCGGAGGAAGCCTCCTTGCACTGGATACCGTTGATACCACTGACGTGCATCCGCAATTAAAACATATTCATATCCTGGTTGCTTCCGACGTGACCAATCCACTTTGTGGTGAAAAAGGTGCCTCCGTAGTCTTCGGGCCCCAAAAGGGGGCCACTCCGGAAATGGTTGCCTTGTTGGATGAGAGCTTAAGACATTATAGCAACGTCATTAAGCAGCAACTAGGAGCGGACATTCTAGATTTACCTGGAGCAGGCGCCGCAGGCGGCCTCGGAGGCGGATTGCTGGCCTTCACGAACGCAACCATGAAAAAAGGAATTGAAATTGTCATTGAGTATACGGGACTTAAAGAAAAACTCCAGAATGTAGATTATTGCTTCACTGGTGAAGGCGGGATCGACTTTCAGACGAAATTCGGCAAAACCCCTTATGGAGTCGCTAAGGCAGCAAAAAGCGTGAACAGCGATATCAAGGTGATCGCTTTGGCGGGATCTGTCGGCCAAGATGTAGAGGCTTTATACGATGAAGGGTTTGATGCCATCTTTGGTATTGTTCCAAAGGCAGCCGATCTTGATACCTTATTAGCAGAAGGCAAGGAAAATGTTGCTCGTACATCGGAAAATATTTCGAGATTGTTAAAATAACACTTGGAGGACGGCTTCAGCATTATACGGCCGTCCTCATTTATTCTACTCGGTTAATCAGCATCAGGATGAGTTCCATGAGCTCCATGACATTTTTGGGATCTTTGCCCGTAGCTTGATTGATTTTGTTTAATCGATAGTTTAACGTGTTCCTGTGGATCATCAGTTTACTGGCAGTTTCATTTAAGTTAAGGTTGCAATTAATATAAATCTGTAGCGTTTTGATTAATTCATAATTTTGTTCAAGCACATGGGCTAGACGCTCTAATCTGACATCATTTTTGAATGATTTCAACATATCAACGATTAAATCACAATTCGCGTAGGATATATGCTTTTGGTTCGTGTAGACCCCCTTCAGCACGCGCATCGCCGACTTGGCCTGCGCAAGCCCATCGGCAATCTTATCATTCCAATTACTCATCGATATCAAGGTGTTGGGATAGTGCTTTTCTAGCGCCTGTTGAAGATCTTCGATCTGATCTGCTACCTGAACGACGATACAAAGTGAAGTTTGCGTCATTTTGAAAAAGGGGACACTTATTGCAAAATGCTCGTCAATCTCTGTGGGAGATTCCACGTAAATGATCTGGAAAGGTCTCGTCAACTGAATACCATAGATCAACGCCTGATCGATCATTTCCTGCGTATAAGCAGTTTCCGCATTGATGACTTGGGTAAAAAACTCTTGTTTGAGATTTTTCTGAACGTTCTTCTTTTCCATAGCGATGCTATTGTCGATTAACAAAATCACGGCTGACTTCAGAATGTTACCGAAGGGTCTCGTTACCTCTACTTCACCGCTGATTCCTACTACTCCAATAATGTTGCCATTCAGCTCAATCGGTAAGTTAATTCCCTTCTTTACGAACTCCTCATCTTCAAAAATTTCCACGATCCTTCGTTTTTGTATGGCTTGTACTGCACCATGGTGCAGCGTGCCGATTCTATCTTTATTTCCACTTCCGATGATCATGCCAGTTCGATCCATAATGTTAATATTATAGGGAATGTCTTTCATCATTCGATCGACAATGCTCTGGGCCTGAATATGTGTTAACTCATACATGGAAGCTTCTCCTTCTTCGTTCATTAATCGACTCTCACAATAACCCGTGCGATAGATGAATCTGTGTATTTTCTAATATTGTCTCTAGTGATCTAATTCACTTAGAGTCCCCTAAGAGATATCTACCCCGTTTGAAAGTTCCGTTTGTTCATCTAGTTAGTTCTATCCAACTTCTCGAATTCGCTCCTCGAGCTTGGCTTCAATCCCTTCTAAAAACATCTCGATGACCAAATTAGGCATCATCGGGACTCTTTTAGCAATCCCACACTTTTGTCAATAGTTCCAGACCCTTTTACTGGTTCCACACATTTTTGCCACCAGACATACTTTTATGTCTCGAAAATAAAGTGGTATCAAAGGGTAGGGATAAAGAAAGGAAAAGGATCGGGTTACAAGGCACAGAACTACCTTGGGTAACAGCCTGAGCAAAGGCCTGGGTAGACTAACCCCACCGCCTGAGAAGCCTTGAATAGCCTGAGAACGACTTCTGAGATTAGATTCGAGAAGTACACTGCATTCCCCTTCATTCCCCCCTATTCCCTATCCCCTAAAACAAAGAAAAGCTGAGCAAATGCCAGGAAATAATCCTGGATCTGCTCAGCTTTGATACGACTTTATTTGCTTTGATACGAGTTTGGATACATTAATATCAGTTTATTTGCTATTCACACAAAGTTGTTATTCGGTATTAAAGTTGTGTACTCATTTCATTGATTTTAATAGCTTTTTTTATATAATACTATGGATTGTCGGCAAAGTCGTGTACTGGCCACTATGAATAAATTCATGTCGCAATCAATGCTTGACTTTTTCGATGAAATAGAGCCACCATTCCGGTCATGGGTGAGCCAAGCCTCCGTCGAAAATAAGCTATCCCTCCGGTGAAGGTTCCACCTATGTGGATATCAATCCCGAGAGATCCATGGAATCCACGCTTTAGACCGTTATCGAGGGTATTGGGTCGAGAGTTGCATCGGCAAGCGTGCTTTCACTTATTTTTCTTTGCTAGCCGCCCGAAGCGAATTGAGAGCGCAAGATGGTGGATCCGATTTGATGGCGCGCTTTCTTGCAAGTCCTGAGCCTCCCCAGTTAATCTGCTAGATTTGAGCGATCACGGGGTGGCTACTGGAAGGTTCCCCGTTCGAGACGGCGATAAAACAGCCAGAAGCCATTTACATCCCAATTTAGGATCTTCAGCTTGTCTCGCTGACGGTTGCAGAACACAAACAAGCTGCTCGAAAGGGATTGTGTGCATAAACCTCCTGCATTAGAGCTGCTAAGCCATCGATTGATTTGCATAGGTCCGTGCTGCCACATGCCAAATACACCGGAATGCTGGTTGTTTGGCGTAGGGATGGGAAATATGCGTGCCGTCCAGGTTAATGACATCACCGTCCTAAAGGCGAGTCGCCTCATCCTGTTGGGATGATCGAAGTGACAATTAGCCCAAACTGGCCTTAAATCTTTAAAAGAATCAAATTTATATGTTTTTCTAATTTAGTAGAGCGAAGCGGAACAAAATGATGGATTACCTTCATCTATTTTAAGAAGTACTCCACCCATTTTAAGCTTCCATCGTGATCGGTATTCTTAATGAAAGATGAATACCTAGAAGTAAGTGTGTTATATTTCAATACTGGCACAACTCCACTTTTAGTCGTTTCTCCATCGATAAAAAAATGACTGTTCTTGTCCCAAAATACTTGATGAAAGTCTTTTTCTTTCGTCAGTGAACTTGTGCTTATATGACCGGCAATAATATCCTTATGAAATTTCCCAAAGGTAGCAGGGAACTTACTCAAAAAATACTCATCTGTTGTTCCATACCTCCAGTATTCCTCCGCTTCTTCATCTATTCCGGCGTGAACGAAGATTTGGGCTTCTGTCTCATAATAGAGCGGCAAGCCTTTTACCCATTTTACGAGTTCTGAATGGTTCTTCAAGATGTCCTCTTTAATTATTTTCGAGATACGAAACAAAAAATCATGATAACCTTTCTCGGACTTTAGCTGTGATATTTTCTCTCTGGTAGATATCGAGATGAATGAATTCACCGTTGCAAATCCATTATCAGAGTTTAGCCATTCAACATTCCAAATATCGCGATCCTTTGCACTTATGAACTCAAGAAACAATTGATCATGATTCCCTTTGAGTACAATGACTTGATTAGGGTAGTTCTCAGCCAGCTGTTTTATTGTATACAAGACTCCACAACTGTCTGGACCGTAATCGATATAGTCTCCGCAAAAGACCAACTTGTTCGCTCTATCGGATTCTAGATCGATCAATGCCAAGGCTTCTTCCAATGGATGCAAATGTCCATGAATATCTGAAATTGCATAAATCATTGGCATAAACCGACACCTGCTTTCAACGGAATGTACGTATTAGTATACTGCTGATTCACTGATTTGTTTCAATTTATCTGATTTCATGGTGCAAAAATAGACCACCGATTTTCTTATACTAACTTTAGTGGGTTCATTGTTCCTTGATAAAGAAAGCCTAGTGAAAACGCGGCAGTATAGAAAATGAGAAAATACTAAATGAAGAGGTGGCTTGAAGAATGGACAAAACACAACATAAGGTTCTAACGGAAGAAGAAGCTCGGAAACTCGGAGAACATATCGTTGTCATTCCAGAAGGATACACTCATATCGGACAAAAAGCTTTCTATTGTAGGAATATGATTGCTGTGCACATCCCGGAAGGCGTAACAACCATCGATGATGGAGCATTCCTCTTCTGTGATAACCTCGAATACGTAAATATTCCGAATAGTGTAACGCATATCGGCATGAATGCATTTGATAAATGCAATCAACTAAATACCATCACGATTCACGCCGATATTACAAGCATAGGCGAGGGTGCATTTTGCAACAAGGGTTTGCAATGGATTGAGGTCGACAAGAATAATCCTTATTTCTCAAGCGAAGAAGGGATTCTGTTTAACAAGGATAAAACGACCTTGCTTGCCTATCCTTCGCAACGAAAGTGCCCATTCTATTTAATCCCAAGCAGCGTCACTGAAATAGCGGATTGTGCGTTCGGATGGGCCAATATTAGACAAATCTTTATTCCTGACAGTGTGACGAAGATTGGTGATAATGCTTTCTACGGGGGTCACTGTTTTGTAGATACGAATAACCCTGCGTATTCAAGCAAAAATGGTTATTTGTTTAATAAAGATCAAACCTATCTGATTAATATCCCTGAGGAAGCGGACAAGATTTTTATTCCTAAGAGCGTTAACAGAATCAATCTAATGATATTTGAAGGTTGCGACCCCTTGAAATTCGTAATCTATTGCTATGCCAATTCTTACGGCCATCAGTTTGCAGAAGAATATGAGTTACAATATGTGTTGATTGATGGCGGAGTGCAAACCCAAATCAATATTGAGGTGAATGTATGGGAACGGACCATCCCAAAAAGATGAATGTATTAATGATCATTGAAATTCTTAAACTGTACAGCGATGCCGAGCATCGGCTTTCGCAGCAAGAAATTGCGGAATTGATCCATCAACGCTATCAGGTAAAGGTTGACCGCCATGCTCTGAAGAGAAATTTGCTGAACCTAATTGATTTTGGCTACGACATTGAATATACAGAAACGGTACGCAGGAAGAAAAATGGTGAGGATGAGGTTCTTTATTCGAATTGGTACCTCAACCGCGAGATCACCGATGCAGAGCTCCATATGTTAATCGACAGTATGCTGTTTTCAAAATATATTCCGTTCGGACAAAACATCGGATTGGTTAAGAAACTGAAAGGCTTATCCAGCAAATACTTTCGATCCAAGCGAAAGCTTCCAGAAGGGCGACTGGAAAACCAGCATATTCAACTCCTGCTTGCAACCGAGGTTATAAACGAAGCGATGACGAAGGGGAACAAGGTGGCTTTTCAATTTATCGAGTACGGAGTGGACAAGAAGCACCAAGTCGTATTGGGGAAAGACGGCGCACCCCGAATATATAAGGTTAGTCCTTACGAAATTGTCGTTACCAACGGGAGAAATTATCTGATTTGCGCCCATGACAAAGGTGACTCATTATACAATTACCGGCTTGATTATATGTGTGCGATAGAACAGGTTGAAGACGAAAAAATTCGCTCCTTGGATGAAATCCCGGGTTATGAGCATGGGTTAGACTTGTCCAAATATATGGAAGAGCATATCTATATGTACGGCGGCAAGAGTGTGCGGGTGAAATTTCGTGCCGATCTTCGTGCCAACAGGAATATAGTCGGGCATATCCTAGATTGGTTCGGGACGAATGTGCAATTCTCCGACATTACCGAGGATGCAATAACAGCGACTGTCAGCGTCAATGAGATGGCCATGTTCTACTGGGCGCTTCAATACGGAACATCGATAGAGATTGTGGCGCCGGTAAGTCTACGCGAGCGTTTGCGAGAGGCCGCAAATGCAATATCAGAGAAATATAATCGCGAGCTATGAAGTGGGAAAGAGATAATCATTATTTTGCAATGAAAAATAAGTATACGGAGGCGCGAACTATGAGTAATGATCGTTTCGAAGGCCTAAACCTTATCACCTATGACTTTAAGAATGAAGATCCTTGTGAAGAAGTTAGAGATGAAAAGGACCCCTTTCGTAAATTCGAGTTATATAAAAATAGCAAGTCGAATTTTGATTGCGATAGCTCCAAGCTAGCATATCGAATATATAAACTACTGTGGGGATGGAATTATCGAAATAGATTTAGCATTCCCGATAATCTTAAGGGAAAGCTGGAAGCAACCAAATGGGAGAGGCTTGGACCTGATACGATGAACTCGTTTCTTACAACGTATAATCACGCTTGTAAAATCTACTCTCAAGACCATGACAAGGTTCGAGATAACTATTCTCTTAAAAAGTTTGCTAGTCTGACTCATTCGATTGGTAATTTTACTTTGGTACCTTTCAAACTTGATTTTCGGCAGGATGTCAAGTCATTCAATCAGAATAGAGGTTGGCATGGAAGTGAATATTTTGTCTACGATTACTTCGATCTTTCACTTAAATTGATAAAGGAAACTGTCAGTGAGACTGGGTTTAAAGCCTACATTGACACATTCTACCTTAACGATTATGTCGATCATAAATATGACATTATTCCGTTATTTAGGGGTCATGTAGAATTATTGAAGGAAGATAAACTTCTTCTTGAAAATCCTAATAGGTTTCTGCCAACTACTGAAGCTGAACTTATCGAGTATTTAAGGAATGTTCTTGAGAAAATCGAATCTCGCGGGATTAGAATCGTTAAGGAATTATTAAATAAAAATCTGATCATCCCACTAGCTCAGAATAGGTTATCGTACGAGCGGAAGCACAACAAGATAAGAGACGGTTAAAGCCTTCTCCCCTGAATTTGCGGCGATTAAAACGGTAACAGAATTCATTCAAGTAGGCTTGTAGATGTTTTTCGCCTAATCCGTGATAGGTCCCTGCTAAAAATGCTTTTACATTCGAAATGATGGTATGAAGCCACTGTAGATGATCCGGGTTTTCAACAGGATTAAATTCCTTCGGTTCATGCTGAAATCCCTCTTTCGCTAGCGCTCGGTATGATCGATAAGCATCGCTGTTAATCGTACTCCCAGGTTGGATCGATTCATTCGCAAATTTCACTAGCGTACTGCCTTTTACATCTGGTATGACCTCCATTTTTGCATACTGAGGATGGCCACGCTCATTTAGAGAAAGTCCGACCAGAACGGTAGCTTTTTCTGTGCCGCGTCCACGTTTTCCGCCTTCTGTCGGGGCACCGAAAAATGCATCATCGAGTTCTACAATTCCGGCCAGGCTATAGGAAGCATCGCGTTTGCCCATCGCTTTTCGTATCTTATGGAGGATTAGCCAAGCTGTTTTATAGGTTATATCAAGTTCCTCCGAAAGCATCGTTGCAGATACACCACGCTTGTCATGGGCAACCAGAAAGATTGCAAGGAACCATTTCGTCAGATCTGTTCTTGTTTTCTCCATAACAGTACCAACCGTAACCGTTGCTTGATAACGACATTGTTTGCATTCGTAAAGGTTTAATTTCCTAGTTTTGGTTGTGTAATACTGATTGTGTCCACATTTTTCACAGACATAGCCATTCGGCCACTTCATCGAAAATAGGTGGTCTTGACAAGCATCATCGGATACAAATCTCTTTTGAAATTGTATAAGATTCATTGTTTCATGCTTGGCCATCCCCAACACTCCCCGAACGTACGTTTTCTATTATTATAACAAACGTATGTTCTTATGGATAGTGCTTTCTGAGCCAAAGGGATGATCAGAAATAAAAAATTATGATTACTTCTATGTTTACAGCTCAATCAACTTATTAAAGGAGAGCCTAACTGGAGGTTACTCCAGGGGCTCACCCTTTACCGAAGGGTGGTACAAAAACTCCAGAGACGTGGCTCTCACTCACCGGAACGATGGCTCAATTTGCTCCGGAGTATTCATCAATGCTTCGCCCTTTTATGAAAGATGGCCTACTCATTACTTATTGTCTCGTTAGAGCTAATTGTATTTTTGTACTATAACTTTAATTTGAAAATTTGTTTGTTTTGCAAACCGCGGATTATCGGTGTCCATTCCTCGTTGTCAGGGGTTATTCCAAACATATCTTCAACCATTTGCAGTTTTGCATCCATTGCATCTATATAATGTAGAGCTACCGCTTCTGGTAATTGAGGCTGCACCGGGCTTCCCCATTCACCTAGATTATGATGGGATAATACCAAGTGATGTAAAGCCAGGACGATATTTGATTGCAGATCGATCCCAAGTTTAATTGCGGCTTCTGTAATCCAATTCGAAGCCATACTTATATGTCCAATCAATTTTCCTTGGTTACTATAATCGATTACCATACCATACTCCGAAACCATTTCTACTGGTTTAGCAATATCATGTAAAATTACACCTGCCTTTAGCAAGTCCGAATTGAGAAATGGGCGCTGCCGACAAATAAATTCACTCAGTTCAAGCATCCGAACGATATGGTATGCCAACCCCCCATAATATGCATGATGATGAGATTTGGCTGCGGGTGATGAATGCATGTTATCTTTGACTTTCTCAAAACAAAAAGAAACAATCGTTCTAACTTCATCATTACTTAAACTGTTGATGGCTTGTTCAATAATAGAAATGAGCTCTTCTGATCCTACAGGAGCTGAACGAATAAAATCTGTTATGGATATCCCGTCTTGTTCCGTTGCTTTACGAATTCGTATTACTTTAACTTGTAGTTTTTCACGATATACCTGAACCAAGCCTTGTACCTTAACAAGACACATCGGAAAGAATGTTTCAATATCGGTCTTGCTGGCATCCCAATACTTCGCAGAAATATTTCCACTTGAGTCGGCGAGTACAAGATCTAAGTAATCTTTGGGGATCGAACTATTTGTTTGTTTTGCTTCTATTTCTTTGATTAAATAGAATCCAACAATTTCATCCCCATCTTTTAATCCCTTTATCAAAGTATTTATGGACACAACTCCACCTCTCGTTCTACACCAAATGCAAAAATGTTCCTTAAAGCTTGTGCAGTAATTAATTATTTACATTAGAGTTCGCCGCGGCTTCATTTGTGCATTCAAGGATGTTAAATATACATGTTTAAAACCTTCGTTTCCGAATTTTCTTGCTCAGATTCATCGAATGCAAACTTGATATCCCAGCCCTTGTCTCTGAATATGTTTATTTCATCTTGATTAATGTAGCTAGCATTCATACCAAATGCAAATAAATGGGTAGGCCTACTCATAGCAACATATAAAAGATTTCTTTCAACCCACTCATTATCATAATTAGTGTTATCAAGACAATAAAATGACTTAAGCATTTTCGAATGTATCATGTCAGCTTCTTCCGAGTCTATCAATAAAACCGATCTATGAGTTTCACCTTTAGCAGAATGAATGGTACCAAAAATCAATGTTTGATCGTCATCTTCATTAATCTTAGATACGTCAGAGTTATTGATTAATTCCAGCACGCTCGATATTTTTCCAAAAATTGCATTTGTAGCATTTATAGCTCCTGAGTCCTTCTCGATAAGTATGGAATTTATAGCAATTTTCAAACTGTCTTTATCAAGTTGTCCTCTTTTTATGCCTTTTATTAAACATTTTTTTATATCAGTCTGTTTTGGATGCTCTCTTACCCATTGTCTATAATCTATTTCAAACTCTTCAATATTGGAAAGTTTATTATAGATAAGATCATTGACTAACTTTGATATATGACCAGTATACGATTCGCTATTTTTTATCTTATAGTTCGTGACACTTTGGTGGTTACCATCAGTTTGATACCCATTAATCGCCAATTTCCTTATTGATAGAATACTATCTTTTTTCGTACTCCTTGAAAAATTCTCATCAGCAAGATACTCCGTAAATATTTTCTTGTAGTAAGGAATTAATTGCTCATTTCGATTATATAAAATTAACAATGGATTAAAGGATTTCTTCTCTTTAAAGCACTCTACTTGTATCCCATTTATTATATTAGGGAGATGTTTAGCAATCTCATCTCCAAATCTATTGCAAATTTTTAATTCAAATTTATTTTTATTGTCAACACTTGGCATTTGTCCATAGAAATCAAGAGTTTGGTTGGGATCACCAACAACCTGAAGAACGTTACCCTCATTTGAAAAGATATTTTTTAATATAGCAAGGCTACTTGCTTTTGTATCTTGAAATTCATCAATGAAAACGTATTTAAATCTTTTCCTTAACAAGGATATGTTTTTTCTATATCCCAGAGCTGCTTCAGCGAAAAGAAAAGTATCATTAAAAGTAAAAAAGCCGAGCCTTTTTAATTCCCATTTAACATTAAACATATGAGTATGATGCCTTTCAAACCTATCCCAATTTACTGTGTTTTCTAAGATGATTTTATCTGTTTTCTTATCATAAATTAGATTACAATCTTGAATTTTTCTGATCACAGCACTTTTAGGACCACTACTCCAGCCCCCGAAATATGAGTTTTTATGAACCAATGTGGAAATTAATGATGAATAATCGTCGTCTTCAGCAAATCGCAAGTTAATCGGGTTTATATGCTTTTTTATGTAAGGAATAGCCAAAAAGGTGTTGAAGAATTGATGAACCGTCCCCACAAAATGTGGGTGATTAATTTGCGCCAGACCTAGCCTTCTTAAGATTTTATTTATCTCATCAACCGCAACATTGGTTTGTGTAATAATACATACTGCATCCTTTGAATTCGAACTAGCTAATTTCATCAAGAGTAAAACTATCTTTGCTGCTAGACAAGTTGTCTTCCCAACACCCGGCCCAGCGATTATATATTTAGATTCCATTAACTCGATAAATTCCCGCTGATTTTCATTGAACCTTTTGTTGCCTAGTATAGTTTTTTCAACTAAGTCAAAATCATCTTGGTTAAAGTACATCTACTCACCACCTGTTACATGCTTTATAGCATCAATTAAATATTTTAACTTTGGGTCGTTAGCAAGAATTGTAGCCAATTCGCTTTTCTTATCCAAGATCTTCGCTGATAACAATTGTGACACAACTGATTTTGATACATTATGATCAATCATAAATTGATAAACTTCAACAGCTCTTTTTTCAGAATCAGGTATTATTTCCCATTTTTCCTTTTTCGAATTTCGGTTCCTCGCCTCTTTATAATTCGCTTCCAATATAGAGTCCTGTAATAATGAAGATAACCCGCTTTCGGCTATTGCGAATTCCAATGTCCATGGAGAACTGATAAATACTTTTGTTTTCTCAACTTCATGCATATAACTACTTTGTATTTTCTTTGCTCTAGCTGTTATTATTTCTTCATACTTCAGAGTGTTTTTCTTCGTTAAAATATCATGTATTGCTTGCTTTTGTTCTGTAGTCATCTTCCCATCAATAATTTTGTTTATTTTAATAATAAGACTATCGAAATTACTGAATAGGCCTATAAGTGACTCATCTTGCACAGGAGAAATGATCTTTTTAATATCCTGTTCATCTTCGTGGTCAATCTCAAAGTAGCACAAGTTCTCATCATAATAAGATACTGGTTTCATGTCTAAATCCGTCACAATAGAAACCGGGAAGTTAAGTTTAAGATCATCTTTTCTAAGAAAAATAGATGCATATCGCTTAAATGCCAAGTTTCCTACATTTATAATCGAAACTCCATAATCATAAAGTGGTCTGTTGATAACTTCCGCCAAAGTAGGAATTAATAAATTTTCGGCATCCCCTTCGACACATATTATCCCTTGCGCAAAAAACATATTTGATTTTGTTGCATCCAAGAATCTCTCTAGGAATTTGTAGTCGTCACTTTCCAAATGCGTTAAACCAGACCTCATAGGGAATGCCGCGCTATTGTAAATAAGAATAATATGTTCGAGTGAAATCGATGATGCTAATATAGGACTATGTGAAGTAAGAATGTATTGAATCCCTTCTTCCTTACTTTTCCGTTCGAAATATTTGATTAACCTTAATTGCGATTGCGGATGTATGTGCGCTTCTATTTCTTCAATCAGAGCAATCTTTGCCCCTATAGTATTATCACTTAAAAGAAGTAATTCTGCGGCCATAAATAATAAATTTGAACTGCCTAGTCCACTACCGACATCGCCCAAACTTAATTCTAATTTCTTCAACGCCTCTTCGAACTTCATATTTTTCGGCTTTATCTCTGGGCTTTTCTTTCGATTCTTCTCAAAAAAAGCCTCGATAACCTTACTCATCTTTTCAAGTACTGGTTTATCAATTATTTCCTGTATTTCACTAAAAGCATTTGAAAGAATATCTTCAATTTTGCTTTTTGATGCACCACTATCATTTTGGAAGTAACTCAAGTTTTTAAGAATCTGAGCAAATCTAGACCTACTTCCAGAACTCAACTCTAATTCGGCATCTCTTAATGGCTTTAGATATGTGACCGTTAAAAGTTGTTTGACACTGTCACTTAACGGCTGCTCCCTTTCTTCCTCTCCACCAGATATACTTCTAATTATTTTAGATTTCATATTTATATCTACTGTTTGCTCTGCTTCCAATAAAATTCTTAAATACGAAGCACCTTCTCTGAAATAAATCCATTCAAAGAAAAATGCCTCCTCATCCTCAGTTAAAGCTTTGAAAATGTATTCTATTTTTATTGATTTACTATTATCATGAAAATCAGTATCTCTGATCCATAATGAATCTTGACTATTTGTATTCAGACCCAATTTTATTGCATCAATTATTGCTGTTTTTCCAGAATCGTTTTCACCAACAATTACGTTTAAGTTAGCATTAAACGATACTTTCACCCCAGGCTGGCCATTTTCACGTTCTCCAAACTTTCTCCAATTCCATATACTCACAGTATCGAGATACAATATGATCAGTCCTTACGTATTTTTATTTATAAGTCCGCATCATCACAATTATTTGATTTCATTTTAGCAATTCGACACATATTAGCTTTTTCCTACTTTTTCCTCATTCAACTTGTTTCGGAATGATGGAAACTCCTTACCCCAATGAAATAATAGACTACAAAAAAAACAACCCCCGCCAATAGACGAGGTGAGAAGCGGTTATTCAAATTATCCTTCACTTTCAATCTACAAAAAACTCCAACCAGCATATCATGACAATATACCTGTTTGAATAAATATATGCAAAATTTCACCCCTGTTGTCTGCTTACATTTATTCTAATGTTAGTGAGAATTCCCAGTCTATCGATCCACGCATGTCCCGAACATCATTTCTCCATCATTATTTTTTCAATTAGATCAAGAGTTACTTTTTTCATTATAAGACCCTGTTCTGTTTTAATAAATAGCACTTGTTCACCTACCGTTAAATCCATTTTTTCACGAACTCCTTTTGGAAGTGTGACTTGATACTTATGAAGAACTTTTGATACTTCAATTTTCATTAGTCAACAGCCCCGCTTATTTGAGGTGATTTAAATTTCGATTTCGAATACAGTGAACTGACGATCCTTTTTTTCTATAAGTTAAAATCCTTAGTTTAACCCCAGTCTTCTGTGAGATCCAACTTTCTATTACAAACATCGCAAAACACATAGATGACAGTACCAAGACTTGTTGGAATAAATGTATAATGTTGCCGCTCATTTTCCATGTCGGGAGAAGAGCGGTTTTTTCTTGCCAAGAGTGGCGGAGATAGTAGACAATGATTGGCGGGTGCAGCCGGAGGCTGCGCCGACAATCATTGTCCAAGGAGCGGCACAGCTAAAATAAAAGAGGAATACGTTATGGGCTGCAACCCCGTATTCCTCTTCCCAACGGCTATCGCCAACATCATCGTAATGGATTGGAATGAGTCTGTCCAGAGCTATTTTTCGATTGTAGTTGTAAATGGGGGCATTCCCCATCAAGACAGACCTCGGCGTTGTCCTCACTGTGGACAAGAGCACCAGCTTCTATATCGCCATGGTCACTTCACGAGAACCGTCATTACTTTGGAAGAAACTCGTGAGATCCCCATCTACCAGTTCTATTGCCCATTACCGGAATGCGGGGGGACCTTTGGCTTAATCCCCGACTTTGTAGAGAAGTATCATCAAGTAGCTCTTGACGTGAAGGAAGAGGTCATTCGCCAGCATGACCAAGGCACTTCCCTAGCTCAGATAGCCACCCAAAGCGATTCCCTCCCCTGCGGTCCATACTCCGAGAAGACCCTCTGGCGGTGGACCTCCATTTGGAGAGAGCGGTTGATTCAAACATCGTTTTATCTATGGAGTTGGATTCTGACCCTGCTCCCTCATATGGAGCTATGGTCGGAACAAGCACGCAGACGCTCCCTTTGGGGCGGCTTCTTTGAGTTGTGGGACAGGGTGCAGTCAAAGCTCCGCCAGTATAGTGATATTCGTTTCGTTCATATCCTGCATCGGCATGTCCGTTCATTGGAGTTGGCGGTACCGGTACATGATCCCAAAAAAGATGTCCATAGCTGCGGTAGCCGCCTGCCTTCACAATGAAGATACGGGATTCCCCCCCATCTTTCATTGATAAAGGAGCGTACCCAACCGATGGAACAACAAGTAAAAGAACAAATGGCCGCTTTTCGTTACAGCCTAATCGCCCCGATTGTCAGTCGGCAGACCCCGATGGCACCCGGTGAGATCAAGGCTTATTTGGAGCAGGCTGCACAGCAAACGTACCACATACCCGGAAGTACAAAGACCCGCGTCAGCATCCGATCCCTTGAGCGGTACTTGTCTCAGTACCGAAGCGGACAATGGGAGGCCCTCAAGCCGAAAGGGCGGTCAAAGAGAACGGCCACCGGTATTCCTGCATCTGTCCTGCAAGAAGCCATCCGGCTGCGAAAGGAACGGCCGGAGCGCAGTGTGGAACAAATTATCTTCATGCTCAAGGAGAGTGGCCTTGTAGCCCAAACCGACATTGCAGCAAGCACGCTGGCTCGCCAGTTGAAGAAGGCAGGAGCAAGCCGCAAAGACCTGATTCAGTCGCAAGCCGCCAAGGGATTTCGGCGCTTCGAGGCGGAGGATGTCCATGTGTTGTGGCAATTTGACTTCCAACATACACTGTATCTTCCTGATCCGGCAGACCCGAAGAAAAAGAAGAAAGCCATTCTGTTTGCCATCCTGGATGACTACTCGCGTCTGATTACTCACGCCCAGTTTTATTGGGACGAGAAGCTACCGCGTATGGAGGACAGCCTGAAGAAGGCGATTCTAAAGCACGGCATTCCGGAACAGTTCTATTGCGATAATGGAGCTGCTTTCTCCTCTCAGCACCTGGTCCGAATATGCGGGAAGCTGGGCATCCGCCTTTCACATAGTACCGTATTTCGTCCTCAGGGACGCGGTAAAATTGAACGCTTCTTCCATTTCATTGACACCAGCTTCAAACCCGAAGCGTACCAACAGATCGAGCAAGGGCGCATCCTGACATTGGAAGAACTGAACCAGGGCCTTGCTGCTTGGATCGAGGGGTACTACCATATCCGGGAGCATGGCTCAACGAAGCAGCCGCCGAAAGTGCGGGCTGAATCCAGCAGCCGGAAGCCACGCCGGGCCACGCTGGCGGAGCTCATGGACATCTTCCTCTGGGAAGAGACACGAAAGGTAGACAAGACCGGCTGCGTGAGTCTGGCCGGTAATGCCTACGAGGTTGATCTGGAGCTCTGCGGGGAGCGTGTGCAACTTCGGTACGATCCATTTGATCTCTCCCGTATTCAAGTGTGGCACCAAGACAAGCAATGGCCTGATGCCACCGTCATCGACCTTACCCGCCGTTACGACAAGAGAGTAAAGCCGGAAGCTGTGCAGCTGGTAGAAGAACATGATGGACAGCTCTCGTTTCTCGAATTGGCAGAGCAAAAGCGCCAAGCAGCTCTTGCGGAACAAGATCCGGTATCCTACGCCGCCGGGGGAGGTGGACAGGCATGATGACGACCCTGACAGCCCCCGTTGTACAACCGTTTAGCAAAGAACTGAATACGTCCTGTTGCTTCGAATCTCGCAGCTACAAAGAAGCGTTAGCCCGTCTAAACCTTATGATTCAAAACCGCTATCTGGGTGTGCTCACTGGGGAAGTAGGCGGCGGGAAATCCACATTGATCCGCCGATTGTTTGCCGATTTGGATGATATGACCTACGCCCCCATCTATCTCTGCAAGGCCGGACTCAAGCCGAGAGATTTCTACGGAGCGATGCTCACTCACATGGGTGTAGAGCCTTGCTACAACGTAGGGAAAGCCCGACAGCAATGGGAGGAAGCCTTGCAGGCGCGAACGGCGCAAGGTGAGCGCATGATGGTGGTCGTGGTGGATGAAGCCCATGAGATGAGTGATGCCATGCTGAGTGAGCTCCGCTTCGTCATGAACCACAACATGGATTCCTGCTCTCTATTTCCGTTGATTCTGGTTGGGCAGCCGGAGCTGCGGAAGATCCTGCGATTGAAAAAACACGAAGCGACGGTCCAGCGCATTGGCATGCAGTACCACCTGACGGCCATGACGAAAGAAGAAACCTACGGCTACATTCGGCACCACATGAAGGTAGCCCAGATGGACAAGCCCCTTTTTGCTGAAGGTGCCCTGCAACGGGTTTTTGCAGCAAGCCAGGGACTTCCGCGGGTGACGAACCAGATTTGTACCCAAACACTTCTCGACGTTACAAACAAAGACCTGGAAGTGATTGAGGAGAGCCACATTGCCCGAGTTCTGGCCGATATGGACCGCCAACGGGGCATTGGCGGGTCATCTTCATAACGTCGTGCAAATGCATCCCCGGAGATTTCCGAGGGATGCATTTGCACCACCCTATGATTGGCGCTTCATCTCTCACTGTGCTGGCGGGTTGGCATTATATTTCTTCCGTCATTGTCGGTGATTTCTCACCCGCCAGATTAGCTGAGAAGCGACAGGTTGAGTTGTTCTTGGCCTTGTAGAGCCAATACTTTAACTGGTCCGTCTTACAACCGTTGGCCGCGCACCATGCCGACATTGTTAAACCACTGGCACGATAATCTGAGATTCGAGCCTTCCAGTGCTCGCGTGTCTCCTCAATTTTCTTCATCTGACGATCACCCTTTTTCTAAGATGAGCCTATAATCTCATGATTAGAAGCCACTTAGAAGGTGGGGAGGATTTGACGCTTACCAACAAAACAAACTCCTACGCCCGCCACCTCTTGATCTGGTATAGTTGAACAATCACAATAAACACTTATAGTCTGCCGATCATGTAGAATACATTGCATTTCCTTTACTCGCTCGATCGGTATTTTCGATAACGGATGTTTTGATTCTGTATATCTTAACATTCGACTTTTCATCATAAACCCTGCCTTCCTAAATACATTCTACTCCGTTATCTGTGGGCCTTCATTTTTCACACACGTGCATATTCAAGCGTTTTTTTAAATATACTCTGATCCCAGATCCCCCAATTATTTATTGGTTGTCCAGCGTTCGTCATACACGTCCTTTGCTTCATTTGAAGACATTTTCTCAAGAGGCTCTTCGAACTTAAGAATGACAGCAGCTGCATCTACTGATTCTGAATATCCAGCCTTATCGAAGGCGCATATTAATGTTCCGTCCGCTTGTTTTATGCTGATTTGAACTTGCAATTATAAGCCGCATTTTCAACAAATAGCCGCTAGTGTAAACATGGCATGAGAATAAGAATATTGAGAAGTATTGGGATTACAAGGACATTTTCACTTCGGTGACCTTCTCGTATGAATTTTTGCTCCGACCTTTTAAGTATAGGTTATTTGTCTTCGGAATAAACAAGACTAAGTGCAGGACGCTAGGGTATGACGTAGCACATTAACTATCATCGTTTTGCAATCTTTTCAAAACACAACCCAGTTCTCTACGAAAATCCATTACAATAATATGTATAAACGAGAGGAAAACTCATGCGTTTTAATAAGTACAGAAAATAGTCTAAATAGAATATTAGCAGGTTAATAATATACTTCGGTCATTTAGTCACCTCTGTGCGCTAATAGTTGCAAACGGCAATTGCATTTTCTCTAAAAGATAAAACTTAAATAGGTCGTGATCGTATGCTACACAAAGCTGCTTTATCATTTGAATTTTTTATTAAAAACATTCTTAAAGAAGAATTTACTCGCTGGATGACATCCATCAAGGAGATAGACAATAACGGAAGCACAGCATCTTGCAAATCATATTTGACCATTAAAGAAATATCGGAATTAACAGGAATCGGTACTTATACCCTACGACAACTAACTTATGCCCGAGCCATGCCACATCTTTTAGTAAAGTCCAGGATCATTTTTGACCACTCTAGCATCGCAGATACTATTGCAAAATTTAAAGAAGAAGGTTGGAATGATCCTGATAAAATGTGGGATGTAAAAAGGGTCCAGGAGGATATAAGAAACTTTTCGTCAAAAAAGGAGAATCAACAACCCATGATCGATGAAATTATCCGTAATATCATAAAAGAAGAGTTAGCTGCTTTTTCTGAAGATATCCTTAAACAAACGAAGAAAAGTAAAGAAAGCTATTATGGGAGAACGATTTTAACTATAAAAGAAGCTGCAGATTACTTTCGTACAAGCACTTCAACAATTTATAGCTTGATCAAAGAAGATGGAATGCCACATCTTAAAATTCAAAGTAGGTTTTATATTGTAATGGAGGAGGCTGAAGCCTTCTTGTGGAGAGAAACAGCAAAATCATATGCCACATCAGGTAACGTATATTGGCAACGGTTACTTCAACGATTAGATTGGGAGGAAAAAGAACGTGAGATTGCGTATCAAAATGCTTTAAAAAGGTACGGGAAATGAAATGCAAATGGCCGAGCAAAAATCTTCGTCTACAAAAAGTTATGAGATTTAACTGGTCCCTCGTAGGATGGAGATATAATCACACGTTTGATCTCAACCTATTTTTTAGTTCAACTATTTCAATAATCTCAAGCTTATCATAATCATTCAATTTTCTATACCCCTCTAATAATTGCTCCTCACTAACGTCTTTATATGTAGTTCCATCATCTGCTTCGCTACCAGTCAATAGCCAGTTAAGATTTACATTATATTGTTGTCTAAGTGATATTAATGTTTCCGCAGATGGATTAATATTGCCCATTTCTATTTCGCTTAAATTACCTTGAGAAATCCCAATACTCTTCGCAAATTGTGTTTGGTTAAGATTGTTTTCTTTCCTAATGCATTTTATTCTGTATCCTATGTCTTTCATCCAAATCCCTCACTGTTCACTTATGTAAATTAAGTTAGTTAGAACATGCTTCGACGCACTATGTCTAATTGTAGAAAAGGGGGCCCTTCATAATTCTCATCGGGCCCCCACTAGTTGCTTCTTACATTTCTCCAAACATGTAGTTCCATACTTACTTGTCCCACACATTTAGTTAACTGGCATTTTCCAATTCAAAATGTAACGTGGAGACCCTGGTCAAACCAGGTTCTCCACTCGCCACTTATAATCATCAGTACATAACATTAAACCCTTAGTACACAACTTACTTGCCTAGTACACAACATTAATACAATTAGTACTCGACATTTAGGTTAGTACACTACATATTTACATCTGGTACACAACACTAATACCAAATTCCAGAAGTTACAAAGCCATAATGGACTCATATTCAGCGATGGTGTCTTCCTTAACTGGCGGCTGTGATTGGACGTAATTCTCCCACGCATCCACGTCCAACTGGATATTTTCAATCTGGAGCAAATAGCCATCCGATGCATTTGTCAATTGAAAGTGATCATGGTAGGGCTCCAGCGTTTTTCGTATATGATAAATTGTCGTATATAATTGCGAGTATGCTTTATTCGGATCTTGCTCCGGCCACAGCAGCTCGATAAGCAGCGATTTGCGGACCAAGTGCCCCCTGTTCTGCAGTAAATAAAGAAACAATTCCTGAGCCTTGGATGTTCGCCAACGAAGCAGCGTGAAATGGTTCTCATCGGACTCAATCATGGCTTGTTGAAACATCTTCATATTGATCGTCGAGTTTAGCGGGGATATCTTGTTGAAATGAACAGCTTTTACAGCCCCTGCCCTTAAACGTTCTTGAATACGCTGCAGCGTCACCGTTAATCGTTCAATGCCAACCGGTTTCATAAGATAGTCGAGGGCGTTTAATTCAAACGCTTTGATCGCATATTCATCATATGCTGTACAAAAAACAATATTTAATTCCGGCTTGCTCTCCAGTATCCGTTCGGCTAATTCGATTCCATTTATTTCAGGCAGTTGAATATCCATAAAAGCGACATCCGCTTCATGATGAAGAATAAATTCGAAAAAAACTTGTGGATCGATAAACTTCTCTATAATCTCAATATCCGCAATTTTTCGAAGTAGATGCTCCAAGTAGTTCAAAGCTAGCTTTTCATCATCTAGTAGAACAACCTTCATGATATTCTCCTTTGACTACATCCCATTTCGTACTATTCCAAATTATAGCATATAACGAAAAAGAAGCCGAGCGATCTCAGGAGCAAATGCCTGATTTCGGCTCGGCTATAGGTTGAAAATATGCAAAAATCCTTTAAGGAACCTCTACCACAAAAGGTACTGTAAATACTTTGCCGTCTCTTTGGAATTGCCCCCATATTTTATAGGTGCCTGAGCTTGGGAAGCTCGTCATGAACTTCGCGTCCGGTCCCGTCGCTTTCTCTTCCAGCGGGTGGACATGGAGATACTCTTCCGTATCCTCGCTCAGAATAACGACATGCCCCACCGCTCCCAAATACTGCTCCAAATCCGTTATCGGCTCTTTCGTCTCCGCATCGGCAAGCTTAAAGGCTAACTCGAAATCCTTGCCCGCTTCCGGATGATCGTTCACAAGCGTTACTTCTACTCCGTCCACGACTTTGGAATGGGATTGATCCTGCGTTAGAGGCACTGCCTCGGCAGCAGCTCCGTCAATGGTGATCCACTCGGTCTGGGTCGTCTTGCTTCCGCCGGACGGAACATAATCGGCAATCAACTTATACTCCCCGCCGGCAGGGAAGCTGTTCGTGATCACGAATTCGCCTTGGCCGTTATACTCGGGATGAATATGGTTGAAATACGACAGATCCTTGCTGACCACGATCAGGTGCAGCAGCTTCTCATGCTCAATGTCGAAATCCTCGACCGGATTTCCCGCTTCATCCTTAATCTGAATACGGATAGAGGTCTCTTCTCCTGCTTTCGCATTATCCGCTTGCCAGAACGCCTCCGTCACAATGGACTCCGCCTCGTCGCTGTCGCTTCCATGCGCGTCAGACGCGCCATGCCCATGTCCGGCCTCCTCTTGCTGCGCCGGTGTCTCTCCATTATCCGCCACAGGCGTATTCGCCTGTCTGCCGAAGCCATAGCCGGCAAAGAACGTCATCACAACTAACAACAATATGATCGTAAACTGTCTTCTGCTCAACCGGTCGTTTCTCTCCTCTGCTTTTTTATCGACATGCTGTAATCGAAGGGCGTTAAGCACAACGCTTACCGAACTCAAAGCCATTGCCGCTCCAGCGAGCCAAGGCTCCAGGTAGCCCATAGCCGCAATCGGAATGCCAATCACATTGTAAGCCAGCGCCCAGAACAGATTTTGCTTGATGTTGATCATCGTCTTCTTGCTCATGGAGATCGCGTCGGGAATGCTGTTCAAATCGCCGCGCATTAACGTCACATCCGCAGCTTCCATCGCCACGTCCGTTCCCGTCCCGATCGCCATTCCGATATCCGCGGTCGCAAGCGCCGGAGCGTCATTGATGCCGTCTCCGACCATCGCTACCTTCTTGCCTTGCTCTTGGAGCTTTTTCACTTCATTCGCCTTGCCGTCTGGAAGAACTTCCGCACGTACATGGTCGATTCCAACCTGACTTGCGATTGCCTTCGCGGTACGCTCATTGTCGCCGGTAATCATGACAACTTCGAGACCGAGCTCTTTCATACGGGCAACCGCCGCGCCGGATGTTTCCTTGACCGTGTCCGCCACGGCTACCATCCCGGCATACTGGCCGTCGACGGCAACCAGCATAGCCGTCTTGCCTTCGGACTCCAGTCTGCCCATCTCTTCGAACGCTTTGTCCGCCTTCACGCTGTATTGCGCCATGAGCTTACGGGTGCCGATCATGATGCCCCGGCCTTCTACCACGGCCATAATGCCGTATCCCGGTATCGCTTGGAACGATTCCGCCTGCGGGAGGGCAATTCCTTTCTCCCGGATGCCTGCTACGATCGCTTCAGCGAGCGGGTGCTCGGAATTTTTCTCCGCTGCGCCAACCCAAGCGAGCAGCTGCGACTCTACAAAACCGTCTTCGACCCGAACATCCGTCAATTCCGGCTTGCCTTTCGTTACTGTACCTGTTTTATCCAGTATTACCGTAGTAATGCGGTGGGTATTCTCCAGGTGCTCGCCGCCTTTGAACAAAATGCCCATCTCAGCTGCGCGCCCGGAGCCTGCCATAATCGACGTCGGCGTTGCAAGACCCAGCGCGCAAGGGCACGCGATAACGAGCACGGCGATCGCTTTCTCAAGCGCGGCGGCTACATCGCCCGGTTCTACGGCGAAATACCAGATCAAGAAGGTTAACACCGCGATGCCGACAACGATCGGAACGAAGATCCCGGATATAACGTCCGCGACCCGCTGGATTGGAGCCTTGGATCCTTGCGCTTCTTCTACGACTTTAATGATCTGCGACAGCGCCGTTTCTTTGCCTACCTTCGTTGCCTGTACCTTCAAAACCCCGTTTTTGTTCAGCGTCGCCCCGATAACCGGTTCGCCCGCCCGCTTCTCCACGGGGATGCTTTCCCCGGTTAACATCGATTCGTCTACGGCCGAGACGCCTTCGACAACGACACCGTCGACCGGAACCTTCTCGCCCGGCTTCACCAGGAACACATCGCCGACAACGACGTCTTCTACCGGCACATTCATTTCCTCGCCGTTCCGAATGACGGTAGCCGTCTTAGCTTGAAGGCCCATCAGCGACTTGATCGCTTCGGAGGACCGCCCTTTCGCTAACGCTTCGAACAGCTTGCCGAGCAGGATTAAGGTAATGAGCACCGCGCTCGTCTCGTAGTACAGCGCCTCCGGCACTTCCCATACCGTAACATACAAGCTGTAAAAGTAAGCTGCCGACGTACCGAGCGCCACCAGCACATCCATGTTCGCGCTGCCGTTCCGCAGCGCCTTATATGCCCCGACGTAAAATCTGGCTCCGATAAAAAATTGAACGGGCGTTGCCAGGGCAAACTGGAACCATGGCTCCATGAATATGTCAGGCGACCATATCCAAGATGTGAAGGAGAAGTGGCCGACCATTGCCCATAATAACGGGAATGTTAATATCGCAGAGATGACCAGCATCCATTGCTGACGGCGAATTTCCTTCTGCCGGTGGTCGCCGTCGTTTTTGGCTTCCGCCTTGAGCTTGGCTTTATACCCCAGCTGCTCCACCTTTTTGATCATATCGGAAGGGCTGACCATAGAGGACATGTATTCCACATGGGCGGTCTCAAGCGCGAGATTCACTGTCGCCTTCACGCCCTCCAGCTTGTTAAGCCCTTTCTCTATGCGAGTCGCGCAAGCCGCGCACGTCATGCCCGTAATATTGAAGTCGACGGTTTCCTTCACCGTGCCATAGCCCAAATCTTTAATCTTCTGCTCTAGGCTGGACATATTCACCTTATCCGGATCGAATTGAACGGACGCTTGCTCGAGCGCAAAATTGACATTTGCTTGGGACACGCCCTCGAGCTTGCTCAGCCCCTTTTCGATTCGGTTAGCGCAAGCCGCGCATGTCATTCCTGTAATTTGAAAAGTAGCGTTTTGATCGGCATTGCCTGCTCCAGACTGACTCATCTGTATCACCTTTTCCGAAAGGCCTTAACGGCCATATTGTTAAACTACTTCGTACCCTTGATCCTCGATCGTTTCCTTAATCTTATCCAGTGTTAGCTTCGTTTCGTCGAAATAGACCGTTACGCTGCCGGATTGCAGATCGACCTTCGCCTCCGCCCCCAGCTTTCCTACCGCGCCTTCAATGGAATTGACACAGTGGCCGCAGCTCATTCCTTGCACATTGAATCGTACGTTTTGCATCGTTCATTCCTCCAATATTTATCATCTGACTCCATAATAGTATACCCCCCTATAGTATGTCAAGCGTATTTTCGCTCCTTTTTTCCGCCCAAAAAGATCGCCCAAAAAGAAAAGGTTCGTCCTTAGGAGCGAACCTCTTTACGCCTCTGTCGCCGCAACCGCGCAGAAAGCCGTTACTTCATTAATTTGTTAATGGTGACCAGCAGCTCGTTAATGATATGAGGATCGCCTTCCTGGATCTTCTCCACGACGCAGCTCTTCATGTGCTCCTCCAACAGAAGCTTCCCTACCCCATTCAAGGCCGATTGCACGGAAGCAATCTGATTGAGCACGTCGTCGCAATACGCGTCCTTCTCGATCATGCCTTTAATGCCGCGAATTTGCCCCTCAATCCGATTTAAACGGCTCGTTAAGGTCGCTTTCTTCTTATCGGAGTTCGGACTGTGATGGTGATGATGCTTATGTTTGCCTGTTTCCGCTGCCGTTTCGTTTTCCATGGCTCATCCCTCCTAATGTATAAATTATACCCTAGCCCCCTACTCTAAGCAAAGCGCATTAAGCGGCGGCCGGCAGATTTCTTCTGCGGAAGAAAATCAGCAGGATGATGCTGACTGCGGATACCGCTCCGCTAACGATAAACAGAGGCTGGAAGCCGTTGTCATAGGTTGCGAGGAACAAGCCCGCGATGGTCGGTCCCATCGTGGAGCCTAAGGAACGGAACAGACTAATGTATCCTACGGCCAAACCCGTCTCTTGGGGAGGCACCACTTGCAATATAAGCACATTCAGCGGAGCGCCGATAATGATCCCGATTCCGAACCCCATAATAGCGATCAGCGGGTAGAACAAGCCTAATGTATCAACCCCGGCTGCCATTGCCGCTCCTGCTGCAAGGGTTAAGGCGAATCCAAGGATAAGAACCCGTTTCGCTCCTGCTTTATCGACTAAATATCCGCCGACAAGAGACGCGAGTACGGAAGCGATAGCGAGCGGCGTCACGCTCATGCCGGCTGCGCCTTTGGAAAGGCCAAGCACGGTTTCCGAGAAATACGGGATCAGATTGGTAGCTGACGCCATGACAAAGCCGGATACCATAGACGTTAGCAGCAGGGCTAATGTGCTCCCATTCGTGAAATAGGCAAGCTTCATAACTGGATCCCGCGATTTGCGTTCGATCATAACGAGAAGAGGAATGAGTACGACTCCGAGTCCCAGGAATCCCGTGCTTTGGAGAGTTATCCCTAACATAATCGATAGAATGATGAGGGTCAGGACGACAATGCCAGATACGTCAACCTCTTTCTTCACGATCGCCTGTTCTTGCTTCATTCTAGCGACAAGGACCAGAATAACCGCCGAAATCGGCACGTTAATGAGAAAAATCCACTGCCACTCCATATTTTCTATAATCATGCCGCCAAGCACCGGTCCTAATATCGTGCCCAAGCCGAACACCATTCCGATCAAACCAAGCATCCGCCCTCTCTGTTCAGGCGGGTAAGACATGGCGATCTGCGCGGTAGTAATCGGGAATATACCCCCGGTGCCTATGGCCTGAATAGCCCGTCCGATCAGAAACACGGTAAAGCTTGGGGCCAGGGCTGCCATAACAGAGCCCAGGGCGAACATCGTAATGCCGAAGGCAAAGGTTTGTTTCCGGCCGAAGCGGTCCGACAGCTTGCCGAGCACAGGAATGCTCACTGCGAATAGCAGCGTATAAACCGTAAAGCTCCATACCCCCCACTCGGTATTTAGTTCAAACTCCTGCAAAATGGAGCTTAACGCCGGTCCTACAATGCCATGGTCCAGCGCCCCCATAAAGATTCCAAGAAGTAAGGTTAGAACGGTTGCTCCCCTTGATAAGCCTTTCGAATTAAGCTGCGACATGTCTTTTCTCTCCTTCGTTCACTGTTTATATCGATAATATAGTATACCCCCCTACCCTATGTCAATGAGTAAATTAAAAATATTCCTCTATACGCAAAAAGCTGCCGGTCAACCAGCAGCTTTGCGTAATCGACTACAGCTTTACATAATCGCTGAAGTATTGAATATGCCCTTCCACTCTCTGCTGAAGCTCGTCCGTTTCTTTGTTGTCGAACTTCAGCAGCAAATATTCCGTCATCATCGCGAAGATCGGATATTGATACTCGACGGCCAGCATCCTCGGACTGTACGCGTCCTTGATCTTCTTCTGCTGCTGCAGCAACTGGAAGGCCGACTCCAAAAAATCAATCGTGCCTTTATAAATATAAGTCAATATGACCTCCCGCGCCCGCTGGTCGCGATACTGCTCGATATTCAGGATCCTCCAGATTTGCGTTAAAAGCGGATTCTCGATGGTTCCCTTAAATTGTTCAAAGCCTTGCCGCAAAAAGTCGTCCAAATCCATATGCTGCAAAATCGACTCGAGCTGCTCGGGAGTGGGAAGCGAATTGCCTTCGCTTGCGTTCGTGAATAGCTGATAAATGGATTGCAGGATCTCGTCTTTTGTTTTGAAATGATTATAGAGGGCGCTCTCTTTGATCCCGACATGCTTCGTAATCTCGCGAACGGACACGCCGGAGTACCCGTTCCGGGAAAATAATTCGATCGCCACTTCAAGGATGCGCCGCTTCGTCTGGCCCGTCTCCCTGCTCGGAAACATCGTCTCCATGCTAGATCCCCCTCTTATTCCGGGGCCCGTTACGATCCCGGCTTATTACCATGTTTACCTTCCAAAGCTTGAATATACCGTTCGGCGGATCTTTGCACAGACTCGGAAGCATGAGCTTTGACCGCTCGGTGGAACGCGTTATAAATCCGGTCAAATTTCAATTCCTTCACTCTGTCCGCGATAAGCTTCACCTTGAAGGCAGGCAGCGGAATAAGATTCGGATAGCTGTACATAAAGCTCACCCATCTCGTGTCCTGCACGACTTGAATGATATCCCCGGTGAGCAGAATGCCTTTGCCGTCATTGCCCTGCTCCCAATGCACGACGGTCCCTCCGTCAAAATGTCCGCCTAGACGATGTAAGGCAAGACCCGGCGCGAGCTCCAGTTTTTCTCCGGACCAGAATTGCGTGGAGGAATCCTGTCTCACGACCCACTCCTTGTCGGCTTCATGCAAATAGACAGGGACGTTCAAGGCCTTCGTCCACTCCACATGCGTCGTGTAGTAATGCGGATGCGAGATCGCGATCGCGTTAATGCCGCCCAAGTCCTTTAAGGCTTGCAGGGTTGGTTCATCCAAGTAGGCAACGCAGTCCCATAGAAGCTTAAAATCGCCAGCCTGAACGACATACGCCGTTTGACCGATTGCCAATCTTGGCTTTGTCGTCAGGCTGTAAAGACCGTCTTCCTCTCTTATGAACTCGTTCATGTATGTTTGACTCTCCCTCAGCTCCTCCAAAGTCGTCCAGGACTGCCCATTCGGATTAACGTATTGCCGCTCTTCATCGCAAATGGAACAGCGTTTAGGAGCAACCGGGCTAGAAGGATACTGCGTACCGCATGTCGTGCACAAAAAATACATTTCCGCCACCTCCGGCATCATCATAAAGCTTCGTATATGAATTATATTAAAATGGATCTATCAACACAATAGTTAACGTTCGTTCTTTAGGGTCCAAAAAAATAGAGTTCATTTCATGAGCTGCTTAACCGCGCAACCATGCTCTTCGAGCATCTCGATCATCTCTACAAAATAAACGGTTTGCGAATCATAAGATAAGCTGACCAGACCCTCTTGTACGTTTGTCACCGCTATGATACCGATACTAGCGAAAGTGTTCTGGATTGCTGCTTCTTTGCAGCCGTATAAATGTTCAACCATTAAATTTACGTTATTCATGACGTTCACAACTCCTAGCTAATTACGTTTAAATCGAATATATAAACAAGGTAATGGCAAGCTGTAAATCCATTACATAATGCGCCAAGGCGATCGGCAGCAATCTTCGCGTGCGGCTGAAAATAAAGCCAATCGCGATGCCAAGCGGGATAAACGCGACGAATCGCCACAGCATATACGGCACGTCCGCCACAATCGGGAGGACGATGTGTTGGAAGGCTAAAGCAAGTCCAGCGAGCAGGATGGCTAGCCACTGCTTACCCGTAATCTTCTTCAATCGCGGAAGCGCGTAACCGATGTAGGTCGGCGTTTCAACGAGACCATTGGATAACGGGAAGATGACGAGCGCAATGACGGCCGCCCATACCGGCAAAGGCTGGAACATCAGATCCGGAGGCACGAAGGAACCGAGAATGACAGCCGAGAAGACGTACAGCGGAATCCCGCCGAGCGCAAAGCCTACTGCGAGCAGCCAGGCAAACTGTTTCAAATCCTTCCCTAGACGCTTCTTCTGGAAATCAAAAATACGGCTGTAAGCCTGGCCTTCCCGGCGAAGGAACGAACGAAGAACAATAAACGTCGCGAGGTTGGCCAATATCGCCTGGAAGGGCCACCATCTCTCGGCGGCTTGAAGCGGATGTTCATTCCCAGCCAGCGCGGAAGCGCCGACGATCAACAGGCCAAACAGAATGAAAAAGATCGTGCGCATCAGGAGGGAAGACCATACGAATGCGATACTCATTTGTTTCAACTCCTTTTCGATTAACCTATAAAATTTGGTAACCACATAATAAATGAACGAACGTTAACATGTCAATAGTTAACGTTCGTTCATAAGAAATATTATTTTATGTCCTTAAACTTAGCATACTATCTCAATAGACCGAGTAGGTTTGCCCGGTTTGAATTCCTTCCACGCTTTTCCGGTAAGCCTGAGCAACTCTGCCGGCAGGCACAGGCACAAAGCCAGGGAAATACGGGCCGTACTTCTCGATAGACTCAATCACCATATTGGGACTAACATTGTTAATCCGTATACCGCGAGGCATCTCGCATGCGGCTGACTGGACAAAGGCTCTGATCGCGCCGCCCGCCATCGCGGACGACACGCCGCCTTTGATGGGATCATCCATGATGATTCCCGTTGTCAAAGTAAAGCTGCCTTTATCCTGAACGTGATCGAGTCCAAGCAGAACGAGGTTCACTTGTCCTTTGAGCTTGCTTTGGATCGAAATCTCGTTGTTCTCCGGCGTAAGCTCTTCAAGCGCGCCAAAATAAGTGCTTCCCGCGGTACAAATTACCGCATCCACTTGACCTATGGTCTCGTACATGGCTTTCATGCTTTCTACGGAGGCGATGTCCACCTCAACATCCGCGCCATTGCGGCCCGCCGTAATGACCTCATGCCGTGTTGCTAACTCATCGCGGACCGCGCTTCCTAACGTCCCCGAAGCTCCAACTAATAAAATTTTCATAAGTGCGCTCCTATTCCTTACTCCGCCACAACATATCCCTTATCATGAATGAGTTGAATAATGTTAGCTAATTGCAGCTTCGTTTCATCGAATTGCACGTCTACAGTCCCTTGTTCAAAATTGACCTGCGCGTTTACGCCGCTTTGTTCAAGCGCGCCTTCAATCGAACGAACGCAGGAACGGCAGGACATGCCCGCTACCTTAAGTGTTGCTGTCTGCATTCGGATTCCCCTCCTTTCATCATGATCTAATAAGATAATAGTATACCCCCCTACCCTATGTAAAGTATTTTTTTCTTTTCCGAAAAAAAAACCGACCGCCCTATTAAAAAGGAACAGCCGGTTTAATGATCATGCCATCGAGATCTTTACCTTTGTACGGACTTCTTCAATCCGCCGCATTTTGTTATCCCAGCAAGCTTGGCTTAGGCTCACCGGATATTCGGCTGGATTTAACGTGCGCTTATATTCATCCCACAGCACATTCAGATTGGCCTTCACGAATTCCCGAATTTCATAAAGGCTAGGGATCTGATACACCAGGCTGCCGTTTTCAAAAATGGCATGGTGCAGCTCCCTCGCTTCGAATCCTGTCGCATACTTGGACAAATAGGTGTGTACGGGATGGAACATATGCAGGCGTTCTTCATTTTGCGGCTCTTCGTGTTCCAATGCGATGTAGTCGCCTTCCGACTTGCCGCTCGTCTGATTTACGATCCGGTAGACGCGCTTCAATCCCGGCGTCGAAATTTTTTCCGGATTCGAGCTGATTTTGATCGTATCCGCCATGCTCCCATTCTCGTCTTCAATCGCTATCAGCTTGTAAACAGCGCCCAAAGCAGGCTGATCATAGGCTGTGATGAGCTTGGTCCCAATGCCCCACACATCAATTTTCGCCCCTTGCGCCTTCAGATTAATGATCGTTTGCTCGTCGAGGTCGTTCGAAGCGTAGATCTTCGCATTCGGATAGCCCGCAGCATCAAGCATCCGGCGCGCTTCCTTCGATAGAAAGGCCAGGTCGCCGCTATCTAGTCGAATGCCCAAGAAGTTGATGCGGCCGCCGAACTCGTTCGCGACTTTGATGGCATTCGGAACGCCCGAATTCAGCGTGTCATACGTATCGACAAGGAACACGCAGTCCTTATGGGTTTCGGCATATTTGGCGAAGGCCTTGTATTCGTCGCGGTATGCCTGCACCATCGAGTGAGCGTGCGTCCCCGCCACAGGAATGCCGAACAGCTTCCCGGCTCTGACGTTCGAGGTCGCCTCGAAGCCGGCCAAATAAGCCGCTCTTGTTCCCCAAATCGCGGCATCCATCTCCTGCGCCCGTCGCGTGCCGAACTCCATGCTCAGCTCTTCGCCAACCACTTGTTTGATACGGGCAGCCTTCGTGGCGATCAATGTCTGGTAGTTCACGATGTTCAAAATCGCCGTTTCGATCAGCTGAGCTTCGGCAAGCGGAGCCTCGATCCGCATCATCGGTTCATTCGCGAACACGATTTCGCCTTCCTTCATGGAGCGCAGCGTGCCCGTGAAGCGGAGCGTCCGAAGATATTCGAGAAACCCATCGCTGTAGCCGTCTTCGCGGAGATAATCCAAATCGCTCTCCGAAAAGCGGAAGCCATGCAAGAAACGAATGACGTGCTCCAGCCCGGCAAAAACCGCGAAGCCGTTGTGGAACGGAAGCTTGCGGAAGTACACCTCAAACACCGCTTTGCGGTTATGCATGCCGTCCTGCCAATACACCTGCGTCATATTGATTTGATATTTGTCCGTGTGAAGAGCAAAGCTGTCATCATGGTGATCTAACTTAGGAAGCGCAATCTTGTTGGTCAACTTATATGAACTCCTTTTTCACGACCGTTGCCCCGATCGAGCCTTTGAAATGCCTGAGCGCCCATACATGCCCATCCGGGTCAAAGCTGGCGACAGCATCCTCATGAATTACGATCTCGAACCCTTTGTTATAGGCGTCAACCGCGGTATGGAGCACGCAAATATCGGTACAAACCCCTGCGAGATGAAGCTCGGTAATTCCTCTTGCCCGCAGCTGAAGCTCGAGGTCGGTTCCCGCGAACGCGCTGTACCTCGTCTTATCCAACCAATAGACATGGTCGGCCTTCTTGTTGCGCTGATACACATCCTCCAGCTTGCCGTAAAGCCTGCGGCCTTCCGTCCCCTCAATATTATGCGGCGGGAACAGCTTCGTTTCCGGATGGAAAGGATCGTTCACTCTATGCATATCGATCGCGAATACGACGAAGCCACCGCTCTGAACGAACGTTTCCGTTATCGCTGCAATCCGTTCCTCAATCGCCTGCCCCGGCTCTCCGCAAGTCAGCGCCCCGTCAGCCGCGACAAAATCATTCGTGTAATCGATGTTAATGAGCGCTTTTTTCTTGTCCATCAGGCTCGCCTCACTCAATAATAAATTTTCATGCCTCCGTCAATTGTATAATTCCCGAACTAATCTCATAAGCATGCTCAATGGTAAGGGTAAAGCTATTGCACGTCAACTGCGTATCCGCTGCTCGGCACCCGATCCTGCTGAGCTCGGAATCCCGGACGTGTGGCACAATAATTGACGGACCGCAGCCTGCTCCCACCTGGAATCGCCCAACCATTTCGTACGATATACAATATTTTGGATATGCTGCCTAGTTCCTTCATCTTTTTACTAAGATTTTAACACGATCTGATCCCAACAAAAAAGCCGAGCAGCAATGCTGGCCGGCTTTACTTGTTAAGCATGCTTAATTTTCACCTTCGGATTCGCTGCTGGCGGATTCTTCTTGCGATTGCGGCGGTTCGTGAACAAGTGCTTCAAATACGGAAGAAGATAGTAGTCCGCACCGAATTTACCGGCATTTGCGCCTGCCGCCAGAATGATCGCACCAAGGAGCACCATCCAAGGGTTCGTCGATACGGTACCGGCAAACATGAACATGAAGTTCATCATCAGTCCGAAGAACATCGCCGCCGTCGTCAGCGCTCCAAGCAGCAATCCAATGCCAACCAGAAATTCTCCCCACGGAATCAAGACGTTGATCAGCTTCACATTTGGAATCGCGAAGTTTTCCAGGAAGGCTGTAAACGTTGGATACACCAGTTCGTTAGTTCCTTTATCAAGGACCGGATTAGCGACAGCGCCGTTCAAGAACCCGCCTGCGTTAAAGCCCCCCGTAATTTTGTGCCAGCCCGCCGTCATCCATTCCCATCCCAGATATAACCGAACTACCGTGAACAGCATTGCAGCATACTTGTTTTCCCTAACAAATTTCATCATTTCAACCATCTCCTTGTGATTTCTTATGTATTCATCATATCCCCTGACACGTTGCTTTCCTATCGGGAGAATCACTGAAAACATGCAAGAATCTGCCTGAAATATCGTTAGGGAAACGAAGCGCAAACCGGGGGAAAAACGATCAGAATCCCTAAGGGAATTCCCTCTTACTGGTAACGAACTAGCAATGCCGCAAGTCCCCGTCGAATCGACTCCTTCAATTCCTGCGGCTCCACCAGTTCAACTTCATCTCCTAATCCGATAAAAAAATCCGTATAAAAAGGCATATCGCGCAGCGACACATCGGCATCGATTACGCCGCTTCCGTCTTCAAGCACTTGCAGCATGGGGGCGAGCCACAGTTCGGCCTCGCAGCGCTGAGCTCCGGATCTGGTGAGCCGAGCACGAAGACGAACCGGATCGCTTGGCTTGGCATGTTCCTGTCTGGAAAGGCTAATGTCTCCTAAATCGAGCGGCTCGATTCCGGACTTATCAGCCGCCGCTTCCCGGATCTTGTCGCACCGAAACACGCGAAACCCCTCCCGCAGGAAGCAGTACGCCTTGCAGTACCATAAACCATTGTTCGCATAGAGTCTGACCGGCTGGATCTGGCGGCAGCTCATCCCCTCCTCCCTCGAATCGTATTCGATCGAAAGCACTTTCTGATGAACGGCCGCATCGAGAAGGATGGCCAGAAATGGCGCATTGACGCTCCTAACCGGAGTAACAAAGTCTACTCTCCCCTTCATGCCGTCAATCCGATCCCGAACATCTCCGGGCATATGTAGATAAAACTTGCTCAGCGCAGAGGCGGATTCCGCTTCAAACGGCAATGAAGAGTAATGACGCAGGGCATGCACCGCAAAAAACATCGCCACCGCTTCTTCCTCCGTAAACGCAATAGGAGGGAGCACTCTCTCCCTTATCACCTGATAACCTCCATGCGGTCCTACTTCCGAATATAGAGGTACGCCAAGCTCGCTGAGCTCCTGCAAATCCCTAAGGATGGTTCGTTTCGAAACCCCGAATTCATCGGCAAGCTCCTGAACCTTAAATCGCCGCTTTCGATTGACGGTCATCATCAGTTCCATCAGCCTTTTGGACTTGTGCATCCGAATTTCCCCTTTTTTTTATTGTTAAAACAGGTCCATGACAAGTTCTGTCACCATTATGCCTTACGATAGACTATGCAAGCAACGCTATACGAAATAGGAGTGATTGTCCATGCGCAACTATACCGCGTTATTCTTCCTCATCATGTTCATGATTGGAACCGATACGTTCCTGATCTCGCCTCTGCTCCCGACTCTCCAGATAGAATTCGGCGTCTCCACGGATATCGCCGGGTGGATGCTTGGCGCATACACACTTGGATCGGCTATCTTCGCGCTGATTGCCGGCCCACTCTCCGATGGCTGGAACCGAAGAACGGTTCTGCTATGCGGATTGCTGGGATTTTCGATCTCCACGATTCTATGCGGCTTCGCCGATAGCTTCTGGACGATGTGCCTATTCCGCTTTCTTGCAGGCGTCAGCGCAGCGTTCACTGCCCCGCAAGTATGGGCTTCCATTCCCGCTGTTATGCCTCCTGCCAAAATATCGAAAACAATGGGCATCGCCTTCTCCGGGCTGGCCGCTGCTCAGGCGCTTGGCGTTCCGATCGGGAGCTGGCTCGCAGCCGCTCATTGGTCCGTTCCATTCTGGACGGTTGGCATCGCTTCACTGCTGCTGAACATCTTCGTGTTCTTCATGCTGCCCGATATGAAGCCTGCAGTGAGCGAGCGGACGTCCATTCTTCGAAGGTACGTTCCACTGATCCAGAGCAGCAAAGCCAGAAGCGGCTTTCTTGCTTATCTGATGCTTCACTTGGGAAGCGGCACCGCTTTTGCTTTCGCCGGCAAGTGGATGGCCGACAGCTTCGAGCTTCCGATCGGGCAGATCGGTACTGTCATGATGGTTCTCGGACTAGGCACGCTGCTCGGTAGCGTTATTAGCTCGTATGTCATTCAAAAGCTCGGCCGTGTAAATGCGGTGCTAACAGGAATGCTGCTAATCATCATGCTTTATGCGGTTATGCCGCAGCTGACGAACCTCCTTATTGTGACGGTCGGTTATCTGATCATTTATACGACGCTTGGCGTTTTGTTCCCTACAGTCATGGAGGCACTCACGGCGCTTAACGCCTCCATTCGGGGAACGATATCCAGTCTTGCCAATTCGACGATGAACGGCGCGAATACGCTCGGCGCATGGATTGCCGGTATCATCTATGTTCAGCTCGGCGGTTATTCATCGATTGGCATCTTCGCCGCTGTGTGTCTAGCGATATCACTTGGAACATTTCTGCTTGGTGGTGTGCTTGGGAGAACGCAAAGAAAGAAGGTAGCGCTTCCCGAATAAAAGGTCGCCTTCGACATTGATGGTCGGTTGAATGCTCAGCCAACGTCACGCACAGTCTAGCATCCGAACGAAATGGACGTCTATTGCACATTTTTGGACCCGGGGCTCTACGGAAGGATGGTACATAATTGCCGTTTTTCACTTTTTTGCAATGTGGTAAACTATTGTCATCCCGTTTAGAAAGGCGGACAAGCGATGGAGTATCCATTTACGATTCAACCTCTCGCCTTCGAGGCGTTCGAGAATGACAGCCAGGCGCAACTTGAGAAGTGCAAGGAATGGGGGCTGCTCTCCGAGAAAGCGGTCAAGATGAAAAGCTTCTACTACAAAAGAGACGGCATGAGCCTGCCCTGCGAAATTGCCGGCTTCGTCGACAAAGCAACTGCAATCATCCGCTTCAGCAACGGGCAGCTGCACTGCATCCATCCGTCCTACCTGAAGGAAATGCAGGCCTCGAATTACGGCGTGAAATCCGCTGCGGCTGAGACAGGAGACGTTGCTGCCCCTGCCGATCAGTCCGATACGGCTTCCGAGGCGATAGCATCTGAACCCGCTCAGCCTGCCGAGCCTGTTAGCGGCGCCGCGTCCGCTGCTCCAGAGGTCAAGGAAGCACCTAAGAAAGGCAAAGCCAAGAAGGAGAAGCTGGAGCTCCCGGAAGGCAAGGTTAGCATGACGGCGACGGTTCAAGAATTCACCACCGTGCCGAATAACTTCTCCGACAATGATGACGAGGTCGTGATCTATGAGGCGGTATCGATTGTTGACCCCGCTTTGGAGCTCGGCACTGCCTGGTCCAGCCACAGCGCTACACTGAAGAAGCTCGAGCTGGCTATCGGGGATACGATCACTTTCGATGCCAAGATCGTAGCCAAGAAGCTGACCAAGCATCCCGTTCCGTATAAAATCAACAATCCCGCCAAAATTCAAAAAGTGAACAGCTAAGCCCTGTAAATCTGATCCTGCCACTTGAAATAACCATAAATAATAACAGCTTCCGCTACGAAAAGAAGCCAACGTTCCCAAGAGGCGATATTGATCAAGGTGTAAATCCCGAGTACATCTTGAAATATGAAGTGGACAGGAAATACGGCAAACATGAAATCCAATATAATATTCGTCAGCAAATATACCCAAAACTTCCGGTATGTAAAACGAAATATCCATAACACGATAACGGGAAAGCCGCCAAGAATTAAGGACGCGAATAACGGCCGTAACGCTGGAAAAATGACCGTATGAATTTCCCAATGCTTTTGATTAAAGGCGTAAACGTTATACAGGATCATTAAGAAGGTTGCAAAAATGGCGACAGGCATGAAGCGTTTAATATCTTCTTTCTTCATGAAAAATAAGCTCAACCATGGTCCAATGAAGAGGATCCATAAAACAATCTTATTCAGCATATACTCGCGCCCTTTTTCTGGTAATAAATGTAGGGTTCGCCGAGCGTAACCATCTTATTCAATAATTAATAAGAGGGGCTGTTTGGAGAAATACTTTTTATGGAGTGAGACTGGAGGTGAGCGATCATTACAAAATTCAAAAATCCCGATAAAAACAACCCAAAGCATACGACGTCACGATCTAACGATCCGAACGACCAAGGAAAAGGCAACCTGCAAAAAAATTCGAAGTAATGATGGCATACCAAGCGGCAGCCCAGAGTTCCAGACTGCCGCTGGTATCGCTATAACACCGACTTGAATGAATGCCGAATCACATCACCACGGCTAATGATCCCTACGAGCACGCCGTTCCGTTCTACCGGAAGTTTTTTAATATGCTTTTCCCCCAGAACGGCAGCAATCGTCTCCAGCTCATCGCTCCATTGCGCTTTTATAACTTGTTTTTTGGCAATCGCCATAACATTTAATTTTAAGATGCTTTGTAAGCGCTGATCGAATTCTTCATCATCGCCTTTAAATAAATAGGAGAAGTAGACGGAGGTAATGATCCTGTCCTGATGCTTGCCGATATAACGCATGATATCACCGTCGCTGATGTATGCGACAATTTCGTTGCGGTCATTAACGACAGGAAGGCCGCTAATTTGGTGGTCGATAAACTTCTCGATCACCGTCCTGACCGTATCGCCTTCCTTAACCTTATGCACTTGGCGAATCATAATCTCGTAGGCTTGCATCATAGCACCCCCTAATATTTTCTTTATCATACACAAAAATATCAGGCCAGGTCTGTGCAAATCTACATTGACATGTCGAAATTATAGTAGTCCTGTGCATGCACCGCTTTGAACCCAACGGATTCGTATAACCCTAGAGCATGGTCGTTTTTCGTTTCAACCTCTAAGTGAATTGAATACCCGGCTGCGCGCTGCTCTTGAACGACTCGGCTTAGCGCTTTTCTGCCAATTCCTTTTCCGCGGTACTCTGGCAAAACAGCAAATCCATAAATCCACGCTTGCCCCTCATCCCTGCTCACCCGAATTTTCCCAACCGTTCCTACGTCCCCTACAATCATGAGGACTTCGGTGTTATCCCCGTACTCCTTACCTTCCATCGCCTTTGCGTCTTCTTCGTCTATTCCAAACCCTGTAACGGATAAACGTACGCGCATTTCGTAATCCTCTGATGTTGCTTTCCTCAAAACAATATCGTCCGATTCTCCAACAGCCTTAGCCTGCCACTCCATCTGATGCTCCGAAAAGGCGTACTCCGCGCCTTGTTTCATCAAAAAAGCTTTTCCCGCTTCCGAGCTCGCAGGCGCGTTCAATAATATTTTCTTGTATCCGTATTGCTTGATTGCTTCCATTCCTTGATGGAATAAGCGCTGGAAATGTCCCTTTCGCCGTTCGCTTGGCTTCACCATGCCGCATACTTCAACGGTTGAACCAAATGGATACAACCCTAAAAACGCGATAAGCTCGTTATTTTCATAGTGAAAAAAATCCAGATTATCCGACTCGCGTCCTCTGAGCATTTCCCAGTTCAGCTTCAGCTGCAAGCGGTCATGCGTCTCGCACTCTTGCTGCAATTGTTCGATATCTTTTAATTGTTGGATCCGTAACATCGTTTCCTCCTAATTACCTAAAGAGATATTTATAATAAGCCGGGAATTCTCGTATGATGGAGTACATATCTCTCCACTCAAAGAACTCCGCATGAGCTGAATATACTTCATCCATATCCATTTTTCTAAATGCTAATTTTGTTCGTGGCACATGGAAATATTGCGTTATAACCATAACGGAGTCCAAATCCAATTCTTTCATTAACCTGCTGGAATTCTGGGCGGTCATATAGGAGTTGTATCCGTTATTATCCTCTAAAATGATTTCTTCCGGTATCCCCTTATCAACTAAGTATGATTTCATGACCTTTGCCTCATCGAAACCTTCCTTGCCTAAACCGCCGCTTACAATGATAAAAGTAAAATAGCCCTCAGCATAAAGCTCTGCGGATTTATCTAATCTTGCTTCTAACCGCGCAGAAGGCTGACCGTTAACTTCCACCTTATTCCCGAGCACGACAGCTGCGTCCACAGGCTTCAGTTCGTCATTCAACCCATCTATGATCACGAAAGCAGTATGTATGATAAACCAGGCGAAAAGAATGGCTGCTAGGAGTGCAAACCGCTTTATGAACACAACGTTCATCCTCTCACCTCTTTATATGGACTAAATTGAATTAGTTTTAGTTTACCATGGGCAACCCAGATTCCGGTTATAAAAAAACAATATAATGCAGCATAAAGCACAATAAAAGCAGCCGGCCTATCGGCCGACTGCCCTTGTCGCGAAGTCGCTAACTAACTCGTTAGCTTACTTAAGGTTGAAAGCTCTGCGCCGCTGATCGTTTCAACGAAATGCGGAGTACCTCGTCCCGGCTCCGGGGCAGGATGCTGCGCAGGCTCGGGGCCTGAAACGCTCAAAATCCATGCCGCGTACCAGCGGCCAAGGCCTTTAAGAAACAATGGCAGCAGCAACGTCAATAGGACACCGACTCCACAAGAGATCCAGGAGCGCTGGGCAGACGTCAGATCCCAGTCAAGCAGCCGGTCCAACAACCCCCATTCGCTTGAAAACAAGTTGAAATCAAACGCCTGCATACCTACCTCGTAAGCAATCGGCGACAGCAGAAGCGCAAATGTCGTTACGGGCAGCACGATAGCGAAGGTAAACGCTGCGATGCTGATCGGAAGCTGCATTATCCCGAACAAGATGCCGCGATACGATCTGCCATCCTTCAGAACGGACAGCAGCCAAGACCGCCACCCCTGCTGTTCTCCGGCAGCCTGCCCCGACTCCGAAGGAGCGGAAACGCTAGGATGCTCCCTTCCTAAAAGCCAGGCCGTCACATCTCTCACTTCTCCAGCCATGATCATCCGGCACAGGACAAGTGTCGCAGCCAGCAGGGGCACGCCGATAAGAAATACTGACAGCGGAAGGCTTACAGACAATCCCACAACCGCAATAACAAATGCCGCGATCCCCTTAGGAAGCGACAGGACGAGCATATTCCACGCTTGCAAAGCACTTTGTTTCTTCATGAACATAACCACGCTTTCTCGTATTGTTGCTCTCATTGTAGCCCTTTCTGCCAGCCCTCATCCTCCTCCTGGCGAACGGAATCGGAGCCGGACCTTAGTCCAGCTCCGAGGCCGTTTCCCTGCTTAAGCTGCTTTCCGATTGTATGCTCGCACCGCAAATAGATAGGCGACGATCAGTATCCCCAAGCACCACGCAAGCGCGACCCAAATATCATTGCCTACCGGCTGACCTGCCAGGAGCGCCCGAATGGCATCCACGATCGCGGTTACGGGCTGGTTCTCGGCAAAGGCGCGAACGACCCGGGGCATCGAATCGGTCGGCACAAACGCCGAGCTGATGAACGGCAGGAAGATAAGCGGATAACTAAATGCGCTTGCGCCTTCCACCGATTTGGCGGTCAGTCCGGGAATAACAGCGACCCAAGTCAACGCTAAGGTGAACAGCACGAGAATGCCGGCTACGGCAAGCCATGGCAATATGCCTACCGACGAACGAAAGCCCATCATTAACGCTACGGCAACGATGACGATAAGAGAGAGAACGTTGGATACGACCGAGGTCATCACATGCCCCCACAGTACGGCGGAACGCGCAATCGGCATGGAGTGAAATCGCTCAATGATGCCCCGTTGCTTATCCAGGAACAGCCGGTAAGCCGTGTAGGATATCCCGCTGGCAATCGCAATCAGCAGGATGCCAGGCAGCAGGTAGTTCACATAGTTATCGGTGCCGGTCTGGATGGCGCCGCCAAACACGTAGACGAACAGCAGCATCATCGCGATCGGGGTGATGCAGACGGTGAAGATCGTGTCCATACTGCGGAAAATATGGCGCATGGAACGTCCAAGCATCACGCCCATATCGCTGAAAAAGTGGTTTTTTACAGTTTCCATTTACATAGCCTCCTTGTTGCCGATGATCGAGAGGAATATTTCCTCTAATGTCGGCTGTTTTTCAACATACTCCACCTTCGCGGATGGGAACAGCTTCTTCAGCTCGGCAAGCGTGCCGCTGGCAATAATTCTGCCCTCGTGCAGAATGGCAATTCGGTCGGCAAGCTGCTCGGCTTCCTCCAAGTACTGCGTCGTCAGCAGGATCGTCGTGCCGCCATCCGACAGCTCCTTGACGATCTTCCACACCTCGATGCGCGCCTCGGGGTCCAGCCCGGTAGTCGGCTCGTCGAGGAAGATGATCTTCGGATTGCCCACAAGGCTCAAGGCGATGTCGAGCCTGCGGCGCATGCCGCCCGAATAAGTGGCTGCCTTGCGGTCGGCGGCTTCTGTCAAGCCGAAGCGCTTCAGCATGTCGTCCGCCACCTGGCGAGGGTCCTTGAGGTGACGCAGCTTGGCGATCATGATCAGATTTTCCCGTCCGGTCAATATTTCGTCCACGGCGGCGAATTGCCCGGTCAGACTGATCGACTGCCGTACATGGTCAGCCTGCGCCGCAACATCGTATCCGTTAACGGTCGCCGTTCCGCCGTCTTGCTTGAGCAGCGTCGCAAGGATTCGGACCGTTGTTGTCTTGCCCGCACCGTTGGAGCCGAGCAGCGCGAAAATGCTGCCCTTCTCCACCTCGAAATCAACGCCCTTCAGCACTTGATGCTGCTTGTAGGACTTTTGCAGTCCCTTCACTGCGATTGCATTTTCCATCCTTATTTCCCCCTTTTTTGGTTAGATTCTTGATAGATGTCAACGAACGTTTTGGAATCTTTGATGAGATCGTCGCAGAAGGCCGCTACGTCTCTGCCCGTCACATCGAGCACGCCTTTTCCCGAGGCTGCACCTTCTTCAAACAGATCGACGATTCCCGAGAGCAGCCCCGTCCCTTCGGCTAGTTCCACAGGGCCGACCTTAAAGAGATATTTTTGAATCTCTTTATACACCACTTGATAATCCTGCGGGAGCGCTTTGACGCGCGCCACATGCGCTCTCCACTGTTTTTTGCCTTCGATCATATCCCGTATGCTCATCTTTTTTACCCTCCTATTTTCTTTGCGATATTATGGTTGAGCTGCTCGCGCCACTTGTCGCGATAAGACTTTGCCCCTTCTTCGCCGGCCAGCGCCGAACAGAAGCCTTCGATATCGTCGCCCAAAACCTCTTGGACGCTCTGACCGTCCGCCGCCGTTTCTTCGAGAAGGCAGAGCACGCCGTCAAGAATCGGCATGAGGTTGCGACCGGAGAAATTCGAGTAATGCCAAAGATTGGCATCAATTTCCTCCCATGCCGCTTGATATTCAGCCGGCAGCTTATTGACACGCGATTCAAAAACTTTCATTTCTCTCTTCATGTCGCTGCCAGTCACTTTTTCCCAAAAATTCATTGTTTTCTCTCCTTTAACTCATTCATTTTTGATGATACGAACTCCCATTTCTCCCAAAACTTCCGCAGCGCCTCACGCCCATCGTCGTTGAGCGTAAAAAACTTTCGCGGCGGACCCATGTCGGAGGGCTTTTTGGTGACTTCTACTAACTTGTTTTTTTCAAGCCGAATCATGATGGTGTATACCGTTCCTTCCACAACATCCGAGAAGCCGAGGGCATTCAGCTGCCGCGTGATTTCGTAGCCGTAGGTTTCATTGCGGCTAATGATTTCGAGGACACAGCCCTCAAGCACGCCTTTGAGCATTTCCGTTAAGTTTTCCAGCACAATCACCTCTTTCGCTATTCTGTATGACTGGTATTCTGTATCACTGGTATTTTGTATTACTTACTACAGCTATAAAGTAACACGTAGTACCAAGAATGTCAATAGCGTTTGCTCTTGTGATTTCAAAAAAATTTTTGAATAAAAAAGGCTGCCCTGACTATCAGGACAGCGCCGAACAGAAAACGAATTGGACTATTATTCCCCGTTGCAGAACCGGATAACCGGCTCCCCGTCATCTGGCTTGACTCCATATGTGTCTCTTCCAGCAAAGCAGAGATCTTCTGCATTGCCTCCAGGATGGAATGCGGATGGAATGGGTCTCGGTGTCCCCATCATTTTAAATGCTTTATTCCTAATCGTAATCTTTCATTGGCCGAGAAGGGCATGACAAATTGTCATGACATCTATCAAATTGATCTGTATAAATGGATGAATATGGGTGGACAATAAAAAGCGGAATCATACCGCGGTAACCGGTCAATATCAAATCGTTGGGAGGGAGCCCTCATGGAGATCAATAACAAGGAAGCTGCCCTGCTAAAGGAGAGGTTCAACGCTTCAGGCGATTTTCGAATCCGGCATCTGGCCAAGGACCAATGGACTCTCCAGTACTATTATCTGTCGTCCCTGTGCGATGACAATCTGCTTCATAGCATGATAGAGAAGCCTTTTCTTGCGAGTCGGACGCCTGAAGATTTTACTGTTTCCTTGCTTGCCTTCGGAGCCGTGAAACAAACCGCCGATTCGAAGCTCCACGACCGAGTCACCGATGGGAACGCCGTTATACAGCACATGGGATGCGTGTATTCGATTAACGTCAAGAAATCGCTGAATGATCAAAGCGAAGATGTAAAGATCGAGCATGCCCTCATGGGGCCCCAGAAAGCGTTATCCGAGGATTTGTCGGCGAATGTCAATATGATTCGTTCACGCTACAAGAAACAAGAGCTGCATCTGGAGCAATATGTGCTGGGTCGCTCCTCCAGGACAGATGTTGCCCTGCTGTACGATGCCCGTCTAGCAAAAAAGGATATTCTGGACCGCGTGAAGGCCAAGCTGCTCTCCATTGACGTGGACGTCTTGCAGTCAACGGGGCAGCTCGAAATATTAATGAACAATCGCAGGCTTTCCCTATTCCCGACGATGATCATCACGGAACGTCCGGATCGGATCGTCTTGAATATTTCGCAAGGGAAAATCGTCATTCTGCTGCAAGGCTCTCCTTTTGCCCTTGTCTTGCCTGCTATATTCTTTGATTTCATGTCGGCGATGGATGATTTGTATCAAGCGTATTGGATATCGAGAGGGCTTATTGTCATTCGTTATATCGCATTGGCCATTGCTCTGACGCTGCCGGCTTTGTATATTTCTCTGATCTCCTACAACCCGGAGGTGACGAGAGTGCAGCTGACGATGTCGATTGCGGGAAGCCGCGCAGCCGTGCCTTATCCCTCTTATTTCGAAGTCATCTTCATGCTCTTTCTCATTGAAGCCTTGGTGGAGGCCAGCCTTCGCCTGCCCAAATTTATCGGCTCGACCGCTACTACCGTGGGAGGACTGATCCTTGGACAAGCCGCGCAGCAGGCCGGTCTCGTGAGCAGTATCATGATTATTATCACTTCGGCTGTGGCCATATCCAATTTCGTCATTCCGATCAATACGATGAGCGCGGCCATGCGCTTTGTCAAATATCCGCTCATTATACTCGCGATCCTATTCGGCTTTATTGGAACCATTGCCGGCATGTTCTTCCTGATTGGATATTTGGCGAATATACGCAGCTTCGGCGAGCCCTATCTCAAATTATTCATTGGGGAGCATCGATCCAGCCGCCCGGATAAAAGCAGGTGAATCATACCATGATGCGATATTTCTATTACATGGTCATCATGTGCATGATGATCAATGTCATGCTTAACGTGCCCACAATCCTCATAGAGAAGAGGTTCGACGGCGCCGTTATGGCCATAATTGCGGCCATCCTATCCGGAGGCTTGTGCACGATTGTATTTATCAAGTCGCTGAAACGGTTTCCGAATCTGGGACTTCCCGAAATCTTTCGCGCGTATCCAGTATGTCCGCAAGCCTCCGGATCCCGAATCTGTCTCCGTAGCTTCCTATCTCTTCACGGGCTACATTAATATGGCCGTCTTTAACCGCTATTTTGGCAAAAAGGATAAAATTCCAGGACTGTGGCTTATCCCGATTCTCGGCAGTGCCGTAATGTTCTCTACGTTCTTTATCCCCATCGGCTTTCATGGCACGGAAGGCGTTGAGTCTTTCATCTATGTATGGATCAGCACAGCCGATTCGATGCGGATGGAATTCGGCTTCGTCGAGAGGGTTATCTACATAATACTGCTAGTCTATTTAAGCTTATCTTTATTGTTCATTACGGTAACGTGGCATGTCGGAGCCGAGCTGTTGAAGGATGCATTCGCCAAAAAACGGTGGACGCCGGGCGTCGAACAAAAATTCGGCTGGAAGCTTTGGATCATCATCATCCTGTTCAGCACCCCCTACCTGTTCATGGTCAAGTTTCTGGATGAGAAGCAATTTTTCGAATTGATTCGGGAATGGCTCAATCTGCGTTATCTGAGCGAGATAGCTCTCGTTATAATCGTATTCTGGCTGGGAAGGAAGGCTGCCAAATGATTCGAAGGCTGATCCTCTGCGCGTTGGTTCTCATGATCGGCGGCTGCAGCGGCTTCAAGGATATTGATAAGCGTTTTTTTGTTGTAGCCGTTGGCCTGGATCAAACCGAAAATAAAAAAAAGCCGTACCGCGTCACGCTCAAGCTGAGCATACCTTCGCCGAAAATCGAACCCGGAGAGACCAATAAGTTCGAGCTTGTCTCGGAAGACGCGGCGTCTATTCAAGAGGCCATTCGGCTTATCAAGTCGAAGGTGGACAAGGAATTGGACTTCGGACATGCCAAAATACTGCTGTTCGGCAAGTCGCTTGTGAGCCGTTCGATCCGCGAGCCGCTTGATTGGTTTCTTCGAAGAAGGGATATCCAGCTGATCGGCTTCATGGGCGTCGGCGATCCAAGCGCCAAGGAACTGCTGAGCGTGAGCCCAAAGTCGGAGCGGCTCCCCGCCAATTCGCTTATGCTCAGCTTTGCTCAAGAAGGAACGGAATCGTCTTATATCGTGACAGAAAGCCTGTCCGATTTTCATCGCCGTTTGAAGGAAAGGGGCAAGGATCCCTATCTGCCTGTCATTCGGCGCCGCGACAGCTCTTTTATTATCGATAAGGCGGCCCTGTTCGACAAAGAAAAGATGGTGGGGATGCTCACTCCGGATCAAACCAGGGTGTTTAATGAGCTCATCGAGAGCAAGATCAAGTTTGAATTCAAGACGGTAACGCCGAAATTCAGATACAATATATCGGTCCCAAGATATAGGATCAAATATAAATTGCTGAACCTTGATACGGACGAGCCGACCATCAAATTCAGCATTAGAGCCGAAGGCCAGGTTGAAGAGTCGACATCGCCTCTATTCTATGAAAATTGGAGCAAGCTCGAGCAAATGGCCGCGGAGCAAATGGAGCGGCGGTTCCTGAACGTGCTAACCAATCTGCAAAAAAAGAAGGTGGATCCGATAGGCTTCGGTCTCCGGTACCGTGCGATGGGCTACATCGAGGAGCGTGATTGGGAGCATTGGCTTGAGCTTTACCCCCGCGCGAAGTTCGATGTAGCGGTTGACATGAGGTTAGTCGATACAGGGGTCATTAAGTGAGAGGGTCACAAGCTGCTGTGCCGGAATATAAGAAGCCGCTCCGTTCAATCGGAGCGGCTTCCCTTATGTCTATTCGTTAATGAAGCTTAGATGCTCCAGCATGTGGCGAAGCATGACGACGCACTGTGCGCGTGTCGCGGCGGCTTCTGGCGCGAAGCTATTCTCCGAGACGCCGAGGATTACATGTAATTCAAGGAGTCTGCCGACCGCAGGCCTCGCCCAACCGGATATGGCCTCGGCATCTTCGAACGCCGCCGCGAAGGCGGCTGCTTCGGTCGGACTCTCGCCCGCGAAGGCGATCGCCCGGTCGATCATGACCGCCATTTGCTCGCGCGTAATCGCTTCGTTCGGACGGAACGTTCCGTCCTCGTAGCCGGTAACGAGCCCCGCATCGAGCGCTGCTCCAGCCGCTCCGGCATACCAGACGTCCGGCGTTACGTCGGCAAAGCCTGCACCGCCGGACGTATCGGCGATGCCGAGCGACCGGGTCAGCAATGCCGCGAATTCGGCACGCGTTACTAGACCTTCCGGATCGAACGTCTTATCCGACTTGCCGTCCACAATCAGCTTGCTTGCAAGCCGCTCGATATCAGGCTTCGCCCAATGCCCTTGCACGTCGGAGAACGACCGTTCCGAGCGAATAACGGTATAAAGGCTGTTATGCATCGCATAGAACGCAGCCTCGGAATCCCCGTTCGCGGCGGTCTGGAACACCGAAGGCATGGACCGCGGCGATCCTTCGCCGCTCAAGCGGATGACGGTCGCCGTGTACGGGTCGGTCTCGCCGCTGAGCGCAATCGTACGTTTCGTGTATGCCCCTCCCGGCTCCGTCTGCTCCTGCCCGTTCAGATAAATCGCGAATTCGACGGGCGCGGCAAGCATCTCCAGCCCTTGTCCGGCCAAGGCGTCCTTCACGGCGCTTGCGTCCGCTTCAGAAGAGGCCGAGATCGCGATCGTAACCACGCCGTTCTCCGGCAACGCCGGCCAGTAGCGAAGCGGAAGCCGGTAGCTTGCCCCGTTGATCTTAAGCTCCAGCTCAGCCTCGGGACGATTCTGCTGCACGTCGCGAAGCGCAGCCGCCGGCAAATCTAGCTTCACTACCGGATCCTCGTTATCGACCGTAAGGATAGCGAGATCGCGGCTATCGAACAAGGTGCTGACCGCTGACGCATCCGCGATCAGGCGCAGGACGCTTCGGCCGTCGGGGGCCGTCTCTTTCTTGAAGGAAAGCTCAAGCGTCTCGCCGTTCCAATCGACCCTCAGCTTATCGGGCACCGGCAGCGTCACGATCGGGCTATAGTCACCGCTTCCCGAGCCGACGGCCGTCAACGCGATTTCTCCGACGTCAATGGATGTTCCAGCAATGACGGTGACCGCGGCTTCCTTCGCGATGTAGCCCGATGCCTCCGCGCGCAGCGTCTTAGCGCCCTGCGCGACGTTCGCAAGCGTGAAGCCGCCCTCCGCATCGGTCGTCGCTTGCGCTGTATCGATCGAGACGATCGCCCCGGCGAGAGGATCGCCGCTCGCATTGTACACCGATCCCGTTACCGCCCCGACGGACGATTGGATATGGCTTGCGTCCAGCAGCACGCTCCGCCAAGCCTGAATGCCCGCGGCTCCGGCTTCGTACAGGGTCAGATAACGGCCAACGCTCACCGCCCCGATATCGTCGCCCGGCGTATACGCGATCGCCCCAGCAGGGAGGGAGTCGCCAATTTGCGGCCTGGCGTCGATGGAATCGGTAAGCGTATAGTAGAATGCATGTCCCGAGGAACCGAGCGTCGCGGAAACCTTCGCCGTTCCGTATGCCGTCCCTGGTTCGATCGCGAAGTCTGCCGGCTCCGGCGCGTACGCGAAGACAATCAGCTCGAACGTCTTCTGGGCGGTGAGGTTCCCGGCATCGACAGCCGTCACTACGATATCGAACGTACCGCTCTCGGTCGGCGTTCCTTCGAGCTTGCCGGATTCGCTCAGCGTTAAGCCACCCGGAAGTCCGGCAGCGCTCCAATCAAGCTCCACGTCCGCGCCGGCAAAAGCCCCGAGCGTAAATGCATAAGGTTCATCCTTCATCGCGGCAGGCAGCGCTTCCGTGACAATCTCATGCCGCAAATAAGGATATCCGTCGTTCACGTTCGAGTGGATCGCCCACCTATTCGTAAAGTCCCAGCCGGAATAGCTGGAGGCCTCCTTCATCGAGGCGTCGCTCAGTCCAACCGCCCCGCTTGCTCCTCCTTCTGTATGTTCGCTTGAGGGAATAAGGAAATAGGAGCCGGAGACGGCACCTGAGTCGGCTTGGAAACCGAGGAAGCGTTTCACATAGCTCACCTGTTCGGAGGACACGTCCCAGGTGGTATAGCCGCGTACGATCGAGCCTGTGATCAAGAAGCCTGCAAATCCGCCTGAGTAAACCGTATGATAGTCCGACTCGAACGTCGCTGTACCGCGCGCATAGGCGTCTTCGACGCGCCCCACTCCTTTGCTCCCGATAAGACCTGCGGCGTATTGATTGGGCGTCGAAGCGCTAAACGCGGAGGCGATCGAGTAGGAGCGCGTAATGTTGGCGTTCGCCGAACCGATCAATCCCCCGGCTACCGAAAGTTTGCCGCTTGGCGGCTTCGCACGAACGGTGCCTGTCGAGAACGACCGGTCGACGCTGCCGCCTTCCTGCAGTCCGATCAAGCCGCCGGCATAAATGCCGGCATGGATGTCGACCGACACACCGACGTTCTTCACGATGCCCGTCGACTCGCCAAAAAAACCGGCATAATCGTAGTTGTCCCCGTCGTCGGCTGCGTCATCGACAATCGAGATGCCGGTAACGCGATGACCGCCGCCGTCGAACGTACCGCTGAAGGGCGCATGGCCATTGCCGCCTAACGGTCTCCAATTGTCGACTCCGGTAAGAGCAATGTCATTCATTAATCGAATCTGGGCGGCCAAATAGTCCGCCTGATGGCCGCTGATATACAACAGCTGCTCAGCTGTCGATACCTCTACCCAACCGTCGGCGACGGGCGGCGGATCGGTCACGGCAGCATAGGCTACAGGCGCATGCAAGCCCGGCGGCAGAACGAGCAATAACGCGAACAGCCAAGCGAAAGCGCGAAAAGAACGTTTCATCGGCAATAGTCCTCCATTATGAGCGAAAAATTTATTAAGTTCGTTAATAGTATACATGATTTAATAGATTCTGGAAGTTTCGTTTTGGGCTCGGGTTGTTCTATTTCACGATTCGTTGTACTTTTAAAGCAATAGCTGCTCTTCAATTGATCCTTCCCGATGCTGCCGGCTACAGTCAAGCTGCAAGCTATACTCTATCGAAAAGGGTGGTTTCGAACATGATGACTTCCGATGAAATACGGCTGGCAAGAACAGAACGGACGGAGTGGTTCCTGCGAGACCGCTTCGGGATGTTTATTCACTGGGGACTGTATGCCATCCCCGCGCGCGGGGAATGGGTGCGGAGTGTCGAGAAGATGGATTCGCAGACGTATCAAGCCTACTTCGAAGCGTTTCATCCGGAACGTTACGATCCGCAAGCTTGGGCGAAAACGGCAAAGGCCTCCGGCATGAAATATGCGGTGCTCACAGCCAAGCATCATGACGGCTTCTGTCTCTACGACAGCAAGCTGACTGATTATAAATCTACGAAAACCCCTTGCGGCAGAGATCTGGTAAGAGAGTTTCTGGATGCTTTCCGTCATGAGGGCATCAAGGTCGGCTTGTACTACTCCCTCCTCGACTGGCATCACCCGGACTACCCGGCTTATGGAGACCGGCATCATCCGATGAGAGAGAATGAGGCCTACAAAAACCGAACACCTGACTTCGAGAACTATTTGGCCTATATGCACGGGCAAGTTAAGGAGCTGCTGACGGATTACGGCAGGCTGGACTTGATGTGGTTCGACTTTTCCTATGACGGGATGACGGGCGAGACCTGGCGGGCAACGGAGCTTATTCGAATGATCCGTTCGCTGCAGCCGCACGTCCTGATCGATAACCGCCTGGATGCGAGCGGAGAGTACGGCGGCAGCATCAAGTCCGCCGACCCTCTTGAGTACTCGGGAGATTTCGCGTCACCGGAGCAGATTATTCCGCCAGCGGGCGTCGTCGATGCAAGGGGATGCCCGGTGCCTTGGGAGGCGTGTATCACGTTGAATAACAATTGGGGCTATCACGCGAACGACCCTATGTACAAATCACCGAAAACGGTCATTCGGAAATTAATTGAATGCGTCAGCAAGAACGGTAACTTACTGCTCAACGTGGGGCCGAATGCGAAGGGCGAAATTCCGGCGGAGTCGAGGCGGATTCTTGCCGAAATCGGCGATTGGCTGACCGCAAATGGCGACAGCATCTATGGCTGCGGTGCGGCGCCGCTTGAAAAGCCGGAATGGGGACGTTATACCAGGAAGGGAAATCGGCTGTATGCCCATATTTTCGAAGAAAGCGTCGGTCCCGTCAATCTGAATGGGCTGGCCGGAGTAATAAAAAGCGTGAGGCTTCTCGCCGACGGCTCCGAGCTGACACTCGTCAGGCCTTGGAACACGGCAGAATTCCGAGCGGATGCTTTCATCAATTTCGGCACGCCGGAGCATTTTTCATACCCGCTGCCGGATGATCGGGCCACGGTTGTGGAAATTACATTGGAGGAGCAGGAACTTAAATAAGGGTTCGAACGAGCCTTCCGCGCTCCCCGTCCATCTCCCCTTGGCGGGGATCGGGCATTAATCGCGCCCTTAAAGAACTATCTCGTTATTCCACACAATCGAAAGAGCTGCCTCTCGGCAGCTCTTTCTTGAAAGGAAGCTTGCTTCCTCGCGCTCTTCTCTTACGCAAAGGATTGAGAAAAGAATGGAGTCTGGGGAAAAGAGTGAAAGAAAAGCCGAAGGATAATCAGGAGGAAATCCCGAAAATCGGTCGGCTCAATGGTAAATCTTTAGTGGTTAGTGGCAGACTGAATTTGTGGGCTACAGGCGTGCTTGTTATTTGGTATTAAAGTTGTGTACTGAAAGTGTTATATTTGCTGACTTTCTTAAAATTGATTAATTTTAAGTTGTGTACTCTTTCAATTAAGATTGTTTAGTGAAATAATAATTAAATTCTTAAAAACTGCATTACTAACAAGCATTTTAGGTTTTTTTATCTGTTTTGCATGTTACACCGCATTACAATTTTTGATCGCTGAAAACATCCAGGACGGGAGGCTATTCCGTGCAAGGCATAGGCATCTTACAATTAAATATATTCAAAACCTTCTTACATGTTTCCCAACTACTCCTTAGGGGTCAAGAATTACGCAGCCCTATTGAAAAAAATCGAACTGTACCACTAACAATTTTCCAACTCACTTAAGAAAGGGGCTATTTTTACTTTACCAGTATTGTTACTAATACCAATTTTTTTTGCGTTTATAATTTTGAATATCTCATTTTCGTTGTACCAATAATTAATATAAAATATATTTTTAAAGGGTTTTTTGAGATATTTCAATAATGAGTCTAGTGATTTCAAATCTATCGAATTGATTAATGTTACATCCGCAAGCTTCTGCCGAAACCTTAAGGCATTCGAATTTTCGTAAATTTTCCAAGTTTGATTCGGAATTGCTATTGAGATTACAAGGATTTTATCTTCATTCCAAATATTTTGAAATCTCTTCTGAACTTCAAAATTTAGAATACCGTAAGGTATTACAAAAATAGCTCTAAATCCTTTTAAAAGCACAGTTTTTGCTAATTCATAATCCTTATTATTTTTCAAACCAAGTAGTAGTACCGCGCTGTCTATAGGAATTTCATTTATTACAGTTAACAAGGATTCTATTTCTTTTTCGGAGGATTTTGCATTAGCTAAAATTGAGAGTTTCTTCTCCCTCAATAAAGCTGTATTTCCAATACAATACAAGTTAAAACCTGCACGTCCGGCAATTTCCCTTGGATACAACTCGTCGTTAGGAAAGATAGTAATTACATTATGTTTAGCAAGTTGTTCAAGCCATTCCTCATTTTTTTTGTTACTTACTGAGCTTGTGGGATTAAATACAAGAATTTTTGCATCAAGGCCACCTAAAAAGTTAATAATCATTTCTTTAACTTTATCCCAATTGAGACCACCATGACCACAACCTAATGCGGGTAGCGTTACTGTAGCTTCCTTGTGTTCAACAAGATAGTCTCGCAACCAAACTAGACCCTTTTCGATATATTCGTATTCTGAAGGGTTTTTCCAATGAATTTTTGTCGGGAAATTTATAATAGTACAAGTCGTTAGTAGATCCGACTCTATCCAAACGTGCGGCTTGCCCGGAGCAACTTCTTTATTCTTACAAGCCAGGACGTAATCATTAAACATTCGGGGGTATTTATTTTTAAATGCCAGTGCAACCCCAGCACCCATTACCCCTACACAATTTACGGTGTTAACTCGAATGTTTGCTTTATAATCAAAAAAATCGCCTGTTACAAACTCTAACACTTTTCACACTCCCTTCGCTACGAAAATGATCAATTTTCATTTTTACTTTTCCTGTTCGTTTAATTGTCTAGTATTTCTTCAAGAAGATCAGGAATCTTCTCCTCTATAGTATCAAACCAATCACTATTAATTGATTTAATATCAGCTAGTGTTATTGCTGCCAAAATATCTAATTCATTACTACATAGTTCAAGGTCTCTTATTTCTTTTTCACTTCTTCCCTTTCCTAGTATTTCACCAATTAAGTCATGATAACCTACTAGAAGGCAAATTAAATTTATCTCGTATTCTGATAATTCCTCAAATTCCTCAACAAGTATTCTTTCCATCATCTTTAAAGAATCAACCGGGTGATCTGCGTATGATGGTTGCACTCCATCCTTCCATTTTGATTTCGGTCCCTTACCTATATCATGGAAATATGCCGCAAGTTTTACAATTGATTTATCCTCAGCATCAAGTCCAATATAGTAATCATTTGAACTTAAATTTTTCACTACATCCTTTGTATGTTCACAAACTGTATTACTATGAACATCGTTTTTTGTCTCTAATTTGTTGATCCCTTTCAATTCATCAATAATACAAAAATTATTCTTAATTTTAACAATAGCATCTTTCACATTAAGAAATGATGGGTTTGAAGGTTTTACCTTAGATCTTTTATCTAGTATTTCTTTAGTTATTTCATTATACAGAGCTTTCAACATTTTTGGACCTGTAACAAGGGACTCATTTCCTCTGTCCTTAAAGTCTTTGGTATCCCTAAAAAAGAACTTTGTGAAATAAAAATTTGTATCATTAAATGGTTCATAAGTAATTTTTGGTGCATCTAAGCCCTTTTCCTTGAAGAGCTCTTTAATTCTTTTTTTGCATAACTCATTAAAAACAATAAAACATTCTATCCAATCTAACGGTACATTGTTATAGACCAGAACCTCGGCCATTCTTGCATTCAATTCACCTTTTGGGGTTCCCCATCTTTTGGAATCTATTTGTGTCCAATTCAAATTATCCAAGTATTGTGGATCACTATAGAAATTAGGAGGGGTAATTGTGTTCGCCGAAGCATCCGTGTATATAACATGTTTTTCTTTTAACTTATTTATTGATACAGCTATATACACTACGTACGGCTGGTCTATATTTTTATTATTTAATACAGAGAGTAGCATTGGATTAGTCCCTGCGAAATAGAAGGGGACATAATCATGTATACTGCCATGTGGATGACAAGGAACTTGGGTACCACTTCTCCTATTTTGAATATTTTTATTGGCTATGTTTACATGATCTATCCCTCTTAATTTTTTTTCATTTGTTGAAATTAAACCGTTATCAATAATTGATTCTACATTCTCCATGTGTGTAAAATGATAAAAATATCTATTAGCATGTTTTCCTGGAATCAAACGAAATCCCCTCCAATTTATTTCGTTATTATACATAGAAGTGCTTCAACTTGTTAAGGCAACATTTTCTTAGTAATTGGAAACCCTTAGAGTTTGCTGTAGAAATTGCCGTAGTGGCTTCCGCTTGAAAACTTTTATGCTACATTATTCAAGACTCATAGTATGTTGTGCACTCTTAACATATCTATTGCTTCTGAGAGGTAGACTATACAGCATCACACCGCGGTGTATGTCCATTAAGCATAAAATGCCATCCTAACTATTGGCTATAAATAACCCTTAACTGAATTCCGGTAATCTCTAAAATATATTCGTATGCCATGTCAAAATATTCATCTGCTCTCCAGTCATTTGTCCCTTTGATAAACCCGGTTAGACTTGTTTATTTCTACAACCACAATAGTGTAGTTAGTAAATGAGACCTCTGTTTACGGAGAATTTAAGCTCATAGAATCGTCCATAGTAGTCAAAATGACCTACGCTGTTATTTCACCATTTTACAAAGGAAGGATAAATTTTACAATAGATAACCAATGAATTGAATTATGAAAATACCCCCCCCCCCATTTAGTGAGGCGTTTGAGCCATCTTACATGGTGGATCTTCTTACCAATATTATTTTCAAAGTCAGGTAGGTCAATCTCCATTTGCTTAACCTTTATTCACATAATAAGGGACAGCCACCTTGCAAGCTGCCCCGGAAGTTATTCATCATCAGCATCGTCATCCTTACTGTTGCTGACCAGATAATAAATGTTACCTATTAGGTTCACAGTCCGAAACCTATAGTTTAAATTTAGTGATTTCTCTCGAGTTATTATAATTACATCTTTTCGAGCCGAGGGATTAGCTGCTTCCGCCTCTTTACTTTGGTCTGAGGTGATTGCCTTAAATACTTGTCGACCGGACAAAAAGAAAACTGGACAAACACTGATAGAGTCCGTCTTAACGTAAATTGCAATAACAATCACTATAATGGCGAGTGTCACCATCAAATTTACAGCTGAAGCTTGATCTATAGATACTAATGGAACCAGTAAAGTCATTAAGAAAAAAGAATAGTCATTTACACTTAAACGCTCATACTTCCTGACCGAAACATTCTTACCTAATTGTTTAGTCTTTAATTGACGATCATAGTCACTGAAAAGCCAAACTGCGACCAAGCGGTATATTACTAGCGAAATCAGGATAATCACGGCCATAATAAGTATGTCAAAGACAGTCTTATCCAGATACTTTGCGAACCATGTTGCCCATTCGGTTTTCTTAAAGTAATCTTTACTGTCGATAAAACGGTAGACCATTATCAGGATTAAGGGAAGGTATGCTGCCGCCCATAAAATAACCTGTTCTCGTTTGCCCCACATTTTCGATCTCCCTCCCAAAGAGGAGAACCATCCCCCCTAAGGATTACTCATAGGCAACTGCCACCTTGTAGTCTTCAGTTACAAATGATTTGACAATCTTATTTGCAAAAAAATGTATCAGTGGTTTTGGTGAGGCATCCTCAGTGAAAATGACTTTACGGTTCTTCAAGTCTATATACTCAAATAACCCCCACAATATACCGTACTTCGCGATATATCGTTCTTTTGCAGTCTGGTCTTTGGGTTCATTCTCTTTAATTTGAGACAATTCCTTACATCTCGCATCAAAATTCTTCTGAACAGCTGCCATCGTTTCAGAATTAATATTCGCTAGTGTTCTCGAATAAGCATATTTCTTACAAGACTCTTGAAACATCTTGCTGTTAGAAGCTTCACTATCGAAAAATGGCATTGAGATAATCTGTTCAATATTTTGGTCTCGGCGTTCAATCATATGATCACTATAAACAAATGCATTTTCAAACCTTTGAGCACTCACGATATAGATGTAATTGTTGACAATAAAGAAATCAATACTTCCCCCGAGATCAATCATAGTGTCATCCACGAACTCATACTGACTAGCATTCTTGTACACCAAAATCTTTTTCGAGGAAGCTTTCATGCTGTTTTTCTTAATACTTCTGTAATAACAGAAATAAGCAGTCTCATTATTGAATGTTAATTTAACAATTTGAAACTTTGTATCCTTCTCGGGATACTCGGGGTCTGGATTGCTTAAGGATGTGGTCAGTTTTCCAACTTTATCAGAAAGTTCCTTATACTCTTCATTAACTGTAAATTTGGCAATTTGATCGTTTATAGAAATCTCGTGATTGTAGTCCCCCACAAGAAAAACCTTATTCTCGGTTTCATCTGCTTGCTTTAAACCATTCAAACTTTTCACTACATTCTTCTTAAGCCAAGTTATTACATCAGGTGCCAGTTGAATCTCTGCAGATTGGTATAGTTGGTCAGCTTCTTTTTGCAGTCTAACCAGATGAAACGACAAATCTACATCCTTTAATTGCTCATCGGACATATTGCTGAGTTTATAAATCAAATTATCATTATGGTTTATGTCCATGATAATCCCCTCCAAAGTCAATGATTCGACATAAAGGAAGGAATTACCTCTTTTGCAATTTCCGAATTGTGCTGAAATGTGGAGGGTGTTAGCAAAAGAATCCTTAGTTACCCTTAATTGTAGAGTGAATGTCATCGTGCAAAGTTAATCCGACCTTACCCAACCCGATTCCCGTTACTTTCTTGTAGTTCATTTTGCTTGTGTCCTTCCTAAAAAACATGATTTAAAAACCCCATTCCTCCATCAGTTCCTTACTCAAAAACGCAATGAAACCCTAATACTTTTTTGAATCCAGTGATTTTGCTTTCTTCAACACTTTAACTTCCCTCTCCTTCAAGATAAGCCCGTATCTTCTCTTTTACTTTTTCGGAACAATTTTTGAATCTATGAGATCCAAGCAGCATACCAATAGTGACATTGCTATAATGCCTTTGGAACATCTTAACTGTTTGTGGGATTACTCTGAGCTGAAAATCTTCCTCTGTTTCTAAATAACTCTCCAGAACCGCAACGGATCTTGGAAATTTATCACCCTTTGTTAAAATTCGTGCTTTGTCTTTTACTGACATATTATTTAAAATTGTATATCGCTTTATCTGCATAGTAGGGGGATTTTCGTAAATGTTTTTGCATTCTCGTATTAGTTCAGTTGATAATTTCATATCCTCTTCAATCCAGTTAGGACTTTTAAAATTATGATCGGCTGGAGGTAAGACACTTTCCATCCAGTCTCGTTCCTGCTTCATGAGAGTATAATATTTTCTCCGTCCCATAAGCTTTCTTAGTTCCGATCTGCTCAAATTGGGATTATCCCTAACAAGGGACAATAATTGATCCCTCGGTTCCAAAGCCGGCTCTGCAATATCAATCGCCGCGGCAGACTCTTTCAAGGAAGGTATAATTGCTGCTTCATAAGCTTCTCTTTGATTTATGTATTTATACACTACCCTTTTGTCAGTATTTAAATGTAGTGCGGTCTCGTACACACTTTTTGTCTGATCATAGACCTGATATAGCTTTTCAAGCCACTCTGGACTGCCTTTGAGGTTTTTAACCGTATTGGTATTATAAATGTCCTCGTCAAAATGAAAATGGATGTATTTTTTTATAGTGCTTCTATCAGCTCTCAGAATTTCCGAAATTGCTTTTATGCTTTTCTTTTGTTTATATAAATATTTCAATCTATCATGCCATGTTGCCCCATACTCAACCACTTTCGTTTTTTGAATATCAAATTCTAACGATTCATCTGTACAGTTTGACTGATAACTCATCCCACATTCCTTACATTTGAATAAACCTATATACTTCTTTAATTCCCTCGAGTAATGCCAGTCACAAAAATGAATCGTTTGAGATAAATATTTATGGCAAGTCTTGTTAATGCATGGCCACGCTCCCTTACCAAAGGGAATTCGCTCCTCATTCAGCCTTTCAAAATCGGCAAACTCAATTAATCTCTGTAATCCCCCTATCAATTTTTGAATAACCAGCATATGGACCATGGGGTTTTTCAATGCATTTCTCTCATCAAATATCCTTAATGCACTGCGTGATTCTAGCTGCTCAACAGGCGCATTCAACCTTTCTAATATTTCTTTTGAATAAATGTCAATGACTTCATTGCGAAACTTATGGTTGATATACCTTCCGCCTTTATGTTGATATCCTTTTTCCTTGGCTAAATAGCCGTAAACATCAAAAAGGTTCTCCAACCTTAGGTCCCCGTTTAAAAGAAGATGAATTTCTTTGGCTAACAACAACTTTATCTGGCTAAACTCTTCGTCTTTATCTATCTTTATCGGCTCCGATAGCGAATGTCCATTTATACACTTAGTGGTCCCTAAATAACTATCTCCGTATAGTTGTCCTAGAACCACATTACATGTTCGGCACCTGCTGATTAACTGGGAATGATGGATATGGCAAACATCTACTCCAGACACTTGATGAGATCGGTGAATGTACACTTCCCCAAACTTCTCTTTGTCCTCTTCCATGCACATTGGGCAATACCTAATTTCTTTCGATATTATAGAGGTAACCAAAGAAGCGGCTCTCGTTTCACCTTTCCGGTATTCCGTCATTCTCTCATATAAATGCGCCCGATTACGACCAGAAAGAAACGGGGAGTACAAAGGATAAAATGTATGTTTCTCAATTAATGCATTGACCGATGGAAACAACGAACGTGGAAGCTTTTCATACAAATGCAACATGTTATGGGGTAAAAATGGTATCCTCCTTGAGTTAATCCCAAATAGGTCCTGCACTCCCTCAAGAAAAGAGCATCCTTTTCGAAGGACATATCGGTAAATAATACTTCTTAACTCTTCATCAGGATATGGAGTAGGAAAGGTTGTAATATTGTTAGTCATGGTCCACCTTCAGTCATGAACTTTTGGAATTCCTCGTTTTTAAATCGTTGTAATAATCAACTTGATTCTGGACTTGAGCACGCAGCCTCTGGGCTGCTTCCTTTCTTAAACCCGCTTCTCGTATCACTCTCCAGCCCAAGACTACCGGTTCTTCTCTATATATTTTTTCAGCGGCAATTTTTATTCGTCTAATTTGAAATTGCTCAGAAGTTTCTATTTCTTCTAATATGAGTTTTCTAGACAGCGGCAAACATGCAATCTTCTTCTCCAGCCAAGAACGTCTACCAATGCGTCTGCCAATTTCCGATATTGTCACCCTCATAGGGTGATCAACGATTGATTTAATCTCATGGGTAGCCTTGAGGATAAGGGGGATTAATTTTGTATCCCTTTCCTCCCAATCAACCCTTGATGAATTGATTGACTTCTTATCCCTTTTGAAGGACTGCAGCCATTCCGAATCATGTCTATATAGCCATGCATAAACGTGAGCGGCTTTATGCCTAAGTTCAGTAACCGTTGATTCTGGAAAATCAGTTGATAATGCTGTCCATCGTTCTCTATATGACTCCAACTGTAGAGTATCGGTATCCATACATTTTAAATTCTTCGGCTCATCAGAGGCTTGAAATTTTTTCCCGATGGTTGAAAAATGAACACCTAGGATATTTGCCATCTGCCTTAGTGAAATGTCTTTTGTAACCTTAAGCTCATTGAATCTAGCTTCCCATACATCGCCAAACTGTTTAATTCGTCCGACTTTAAATCTATCATTGAATTCGGAATCTGGACCACGCCGGCTGTATACAAAACCGCAAGAGCATTTGAACGTCCCTACCGGCAATCGTGTATTCGTACAAGAAGTTACTTCACAATGGTTAATAACATCTCTCCTGAAGTGTTCACAAACATTGTTCAAACAAGGCCACGGACCCATTCCAAACGGATGGTAGGATTCAAACCCTCCTCGGGCAACTGTTTCAAAAGTTTCATTGAGAAAAAAGAGCATCAGTAGATGCCTTAATGGATGCCCTGAATTATCTTTGCGTATCAACTTATGTAACCAAGTATCATCTGAGTTCGTGTTTATTGTAGAGAACAATATCTCGAGTACATTTGGGTCAATTACTTCTAGGAATCTATCCCTAAGTTTTTCGAATCGAATACTTCCACTGGGCGTAATCATAGCATTCTCATATAATTTGCTTAAATAAAAATCGTGCAGCGATTCCAAACTGACCCGCTCATAATCCGTGTGCAACAGCTTATACGACTGTTTCGCTATATAAATAAAAAGCTCTTTATATTGTCGAGCTACTGCTTCATCTAGTATCATCTCTCCCACTTGCTTTTCATTAAGTGCTACAAACTCATGTCTATTTCGTCTCATAGTAGTTGAGATAGTTGATTCTAGCAATTCACACTTATGCTTGTGGCAAAAGTGAACACCAGGGATTTGGTGCGACCTATGCCAATAAGGGACTCCATACTCTTCAATATCATCTTTCAAGCATTGGCCACAGTATTTAAGATTTGGTGGTATTTTAACCGCACTAGCCAACAATCCTAATCTTGCATGAACAGATCCCCCCGAGTCCCCGGTCATGGTTTGCTCCATAAAATGGATACGGTTGTCAGGGAGAAAACAAGCGAAGTAAGGAAATAATGTATGGTTAACTATTAATTCTTGAGCCGTGACTTTTCCTTTCATGAGAAGACTGATCTTTTCTATATGAGCGGGCAGACCAGTAACTGCACAAACACTTGATCGATCATAAAGGTCTAATATTGTCGCCTTGGTACTAGTATTCCCGACAAAAAGATGGTATCTTGCTAGAATGCTATAAAGCAATTCATCAGGGAAAATTGAAGGGAAGAAACTACTCAGTATAACCACATCCTATTGAGGTTTATACTAATAGTTTTCCCCTTCTTTATAGGTTTATAACAAAATCCCTCAATTTATTGTGATTTCCCAGCCGGAAAAAGGATATCTCCCGATCCAGTGTAACCTGCATCAACAAGAGACTGATGAAACTCCTCCGGAGTTGTTCCTGCAGATTTGGGTACGTGATTGCGGAGATCCGCCGGATCAGCTTCTACAAAACCAGCCATCAAATGTTTGGCCACTTGCATTCGCAGGACGGTTATATCAACATGCCCTTCATGCTGTTTTATCGTATGTAATGAGATTTCTTCTGCTTTATCGGGTGAGGCCCCTAGATTCATGGCTAGTTTAACAAGCTCAAGATATTTGTTTCGATCATGGTCAATATTGCTTTCTGGCATTGTTTTTGTTCGAAGAACGCCATGGATACTTACCTTTTCTCCAACTTCCGAAAGGTAACGGGAAAAATCGTTCCACTTCGGATATAAGTCATCTATATCGTACAGCGTCGATCTGTTGTTTGTTTTCAATGCTTTAATCATGGGTTGTACCAACTGAAGATGTTCAGCCGCAACTTTTTTGAGTCTGGAAACTGTGATACGCTCATTTCCTTCGCTTTCTCCAAATGCTATCGCATCCCATTGAACCAACATGTACAACTTGACCGCAATATCGACGATACCTTGGGTTAATTCATATATGGTTCTTCTAATAGGATCGGACAATTTTGTCTTTGTTGCCGTCCATTGATATCTCCATAAACTTGATACGAAATAGTCCCAATCTTCGCCTTCCGACATGCGATCAATTATTACGTCCCCTTGTCCGCATCCCCTTCGAGCTTGACTGAATGAACCACCAAACAGTTTAAGAGCTTTATAGGTTCCTACTAAGACAACGGGAACCCCAATTGTATTAATCAACTGTGTGAAAAAATTCAACATTTTTTCTGACCCGCCACTCTTGGCATGGCTTAAATTTTGTATTTCATCAATAACTAAAGTGCCAAGACAATGAAGCGATGCTATTTGTGCCATTTGGGGAATTAGTGTATCTACAGTCGAACCTCTTGAAACAAATTTTTTGAAGTAATTAGTTCTCAATACAGCATCTACGGCTTGAAAGAAATTAATGCAAAGTCCCTTTATTGATCCATCAAACGGACAATTGAGCTTTAGCCAAACCAACTGATCCAATATTAAAGGCTTACCCTTATATTCTGAATGCTGAATAACTTGAGGATAGAGGAGCAGGTTCAGATCCACAGCTGTACTTTTCCCCTGCCCGCTTACTCCGATAATGTTAAATCCAGCGGCAGTCGATCGAATTCCTGCAGTATTCTCCCCATTTTCGTTAACGCCCGCTTCCAATATGTTCCCGAAGCCAATATGAAACTGTTGTGCGTACTCCTTACTAAGTGGACTTCGCGCCACATATCCGTGTCTGATCATTCTAGAAAACCGCTGTTCTATGAAGAGGTGAATAGGGAGGATTTCAACATAATCACTTAATTGCTGAACGCAGTGAAGCCTCAGCTTTCTGCCTAAACTACGCTGCGATTGATCATAATCGGGATAACAAGGAATTGCATTTAATAGTTCATCCTCCTCAAGAATATGCGGTAACGATTCAATTAGCGGATTTCCGAAATACGTCTTAATTACTTGTTCATGATTGTACTGTGCGCTGACTATCTTCCCTTTAAGGACAGGATTTAAAGTATATTGCTCGTTAGTTACCATCAGTTGGTCCCCCACCAATAATCCATTTTGAAATTTGCCATCTTAATTGGCAGAAAATTTGTCGTGTAGTTCTCGTTAGCTGTTAGAAGTCATTTTTTCTTTTTTTGTCGTTGCCCAGTTATTGATGATTGTATTTAACTCATCAAGGGTTAAGAATCTCTGTTCGGATGCATTCCCTTCGTTACTATTATCAATATTTTGCTGTATATCTCTTATTTCACGTTCTGCGTTAAACTTATTTCTTTCAGGCACTAATGAAAATGCAAAGTTGTACTTGGTAAGTAGTTGTTCAATTCCTGGCTTTATTGAACTCTTTGAAATCTCAAAGCAAGCAGGGATTTGCTCCTCTTTATTTAAAATGATGGCTTCCAATAATGCTTTATGTGCCTCTTCTAAATTACCATCTATTGATAAATGGAACGCCCTGATCATTCTGATACTTTTATCAATAGCAAAATATAATGTAGGTCTACCAATGACCTTACTCCGATCATGATTAGATACAACATATTGATCGAGAACACAATCAATAATAACCGTTCGGTTATTTACAGCGCCTTCAAATAATTGGTTAAAATATTCTGAGTTAATCTTCATCTTCTATCTCCTCACTTTTCTTTCTCCTTAGTTTTTCAAGCAAAGACATTCCTTTTAGTTCTTGCTCTACATCACTCTGGTCGTGGTTATCTTCAGCAGTTGAATTATCTTCAACATATAAACTATTCTCGGCATCTCTGATTGGATTGGTTTCTACTCCCAAAACAAATGCTTGATTGGCCTGTAACTCTCTTCTGACATCGGCTCGTTTTTCTTGAATGTTAGCTTTAAATTCTGTATTTGTAATATCAGTATTTGCTCTCGCCAGTTTCGATAAAGTAATTTCCTCATTTTTAATTCGCTTGATTTCCTCGTTCATTTTAAACTTAGCTTGATTTTGAATATCCTTATGTTCAGCAATTGCGAGCTTCTCTTCTTCCTGCAGCAACTTAATTTCCTCGAGACTTAGATCCGTAAATCGATCTGAGACTTCTGCGAGATCACATTTGTAGAAACCCAAGCCGTCTGGTTTTTTCACATACACATGATTCATACATCTTCTATCATAAGCAACTGCTACAGACCGAGAATCTCCTTTAATAAAATATCCTGCGTCAATTAACTCATCGCTTCTATAATGAATACCTTCTAAAGTAATTCCTAGTCGATTTGCTGTTACATTTCTACTAGGTAGGATATTTAATCGGATAATATCCCGGCTCAATGTTCTCAAATGCCCTGCCCGATTCTCGATACCCCAATTCCATAAATGTATAGGTACCGCCATTACAGAGTCAGGAATCATACTTGTATCCAACGGATAATTATTTATTATTTTGCTGTTATTATGGAAAAGGATATAATGGATCATTAGCTTAATGAACCCTCGGAGGGACATCTTTGCGTCCAGTACATAATCTTTACCGCCACGCTTTTTAAAATCAGGTTGTACCGCTCCAGGGGCCCATTTCTTAATTGTTGTATTCACAGTCTTAAAACTTGACTCCACAATTCCTTTCCAATCTGCCCGATAAGGTGGTTCATTTTTAATTACAATACCTAGACTAGCAGTTAACGAATCTGCATTCTTACTTTCTAACTCACCTCTATCACCAATTATAACTTCAGGTAAGTGATGAACAGGCCACTGTGATTCTTCGATATGTATATCGTACTCTGCGCAAAACTCAACTTTATTAGTTGTTGCATTTTCTAATGCCATCATAGCCCCTTGCCAAGAAGGTCCCTCTAGGCCGACATAAAAACCGACAATCATTCTACTAAAGACATCGATGACGAGATAGATTACCGGTCTTCCAATGACTTTAGTACGATCTTTATGGCTAACAAGATAAATATCCCCAATAGTTGCATCTATCTCATAAATGCTTCCTGGACCGGCTGCCCTTCTAGTGGCATTTCCTAAAACCGGACGATACTTTAGATTAAAATTACGCAGCCCTTCTCTTGCGATTAATATTTCTTTATATTCCTCTGTTTGTTCATAGTGGTACCTAAGTTGATCAATTGTCGGTACTTTGTAACTGGGCATCGGTACTATTTGCGTTACACCATCAACTATTACTTCCTCAAGAAAATAGGTGTGCCACATTTGTTCGTGCACAAATTCTAAACTATTTTTATTCGTCTTTTTATACCACTGTGATAGGGATGCTGTCATTTTTCTTTTGATCTCATCGGTTATGACTATACCCACCAGTTTAGGATCATCCTTATTTCTTTTTGCCCTTATGTTACGCTTGCCAACTTTAACGTCATTCTTCCTCTTTTTATCGGGGTCATCCAGTTTGCCGCATTTAAAATAGTGAGGCAATAAAGCATACTTTATCTTTCCACCCGTCCAATAAAATCTCAAATACTTATATATTAAGCTTTTACTCTTTTTACTTCTTGAAATTAGATCCGCAATAAACTCCCCCCGAAAGGCACGGTCATACGCAGCTGGCTCATTCTCAACCAGGTCTTTTATCAAGTTCCACTTTTCTTCGAGGTCGCCCCCGTACTTATTCAAATATTCTGAATTTGGATTCATTAGTATTGCGTAAGGGTCAGCCACATCCTTCGAGTAGATACCATTCTGTAATCCCTCTTTTATCTCACTAAATTTCCTCAGTTCTGGAAATGGCTTTTTTTCTGTAAGGGATATGGTAAATACGCGGCTTTTATCCGGGTATATATAAAGAACCCTCTCGATAACCTCCTTATCATCAACTTTATATTTAAGCAAAGTATTAACATTAATTTCCCGCTCGCTGCTCATTGTTTTTCATCACTGCTCCCAGAATATTGTTATTAGCCCAACTAATTTGAATTGGCTCTAAAGCAGGATTGATTCTAATATTCATGTCCACTAACCATCTTTTGTTGGCTAAGAGATGCCTTAGTATAAATAGACAAGACCCAATCGGTAAACCAAATTTTCGGTCACATTCAGCTGCTACTTTTGCGCATGGTTTAACCCGATTCATAAATGCTACAAATAGCTCCTCCTCGATTTCGTTAATAATGTTCTCATTAAGATGGTTCATGCCAATAAGCCGGCGGGCGGAATGAATCCACATGACGTTTTTAACCAAATTATATTGAATATCGTCTTCCGTAATTAATCTCCATTTCACTCCTTCATCTGCAAAAAACCTTCTTTCGATTTCAAACTTTTCCAGCGTTCGCTTGGTCAATTTCGACTTCGGCTTGACGGTATGTGCCCAATATTCCATGCCCTGTTCTGTCTTTACAGTTAGCATGAAATCTGTAGTCATAACAATTGGTTCTCTTGTATTCGGGTCTTTTGGATGTCTAATTCCTAGAGTTTCAGCAATATGCAAAGTTTTCTCCAGCGGAAGAAGAGGGAATTGTTCACGGATATCTGTCGTGCTTTGGGACCACTCACACATATAGAAGTATGCTGTCTCCAAATGCTCTGAAAATAAATGATGAATTCTTCCCGTCTTCCATCCCTTAATTCGGCTTGCAAGCCCGATTGACGGAACATCATGAATAGTAAGCCAAGGTTTATAATGTATACCTTGCCCCTGTCCCCGTTTCTCTTTGATTTTCCTTATAATAGAACTTCGAGTAGTTGCCCGTTTACGCTTAGCCATAGTAGTTAAGCTCCCTTCTAGGGTATAATTCTAAGTTCCACAATTTATCTGAGTTTATCAATTTTTAATCTACTAATTAAATTAGTTATGTAATAATAATTTACAATGATGATAGACGATTAATAATACACTTGTCAACACCTTTGTTAAACCGTTTGCAACTTTCGTGGCAATATGCTACCTTTAACTAAAATGTTCAGTTTTGTATTCAGTTTTATATGTAGAAAAGTGAAAGTTCATAGGTAGGTGGATTTATGTTAGTACTAGGGGAAAGAATAAAAAGTTCACGTATATCAAGAGAGTGGACTCAAGAAGAACTAGCTAAGAAAATCGGCACAACTAAACACGTTATTTCGAATTGGGAACGTGACAAAGCTAACCCCGATCCAGCCCAAATTGTTGCATTAGCTGATGTTTTTGAAGTTTCGACTGACTACTTGCTTGGGTTATCAAACTTTCCTCAACCCCACTTCTGGGACCCATTTGGTCAGCTGTCTATAATGCCTGTGATTGATTACTCTTTTGTCCAAGGAATGGCATGGGACCTCCCCAGATTGATCAATTCAGGCATTACACTAACTGTAAATGGTACTGAAATTGCTCCTAAAGACAAGAAATTGATTACCACCATCATTGAACTCACTCTTGAAAGAATTAAAGAAGCTCAACGTGAGATTTAGAAGAGGGACCTTCGAGTCCCTACCCCAATATGAACAAGATTCCCTGCTATGTTTATGTAATGCTAAACCAATTACCAATCTTCTGTTAAATCTAAAACCCTCTTGCAGATATCACATTGCACCTTGATGACAATTCCCACTCCCGTGGGAATGAAGGTATAAGCGAATTTCGCACCAGTAGCATCAATTGGTTTACACGAATCCCAATCCTTTATCTTTTGAAATATTTTTTCTGTAATCGTGAAAATCATGGTTCACCCCCATCTACCTTTAAGCAGAAATGCCTTCAAGTTGTTCGATCCTGCTCTCTAAGCACTTTATATAGGTCAACATTGCATCGAGAGTTCTAGGAGTCACAAATCCTGGCACGCCATTCTTTTCATTCTTAATCCTGTCATCAAATTCCTTGCTTCTCCTCGGTTCAATTGGCCCCCAGCGTTCTTTTCGATACTTCATAATTTTTTCCAAACAGTTTGTCCAAACCTCAAATGTCTTCTGAAGCATCATGAGTTTGTAGTAGTGATCCGGGTTATTAGTAAATGGGTAGTCATAGTACTTCTTTTGCCGTTCTATATTTAGTTTGTATTGAAGAATTACTTGTTCCACCTCTTCGATTAGTTCATCCACGTAGCAGTTCTCCTTTATTTCGACTTTTATAATTCTTATTAGCCTTAAATTTCTCCCGTAATGTCTTCAGTCTCTGAATACTTTGGAAATAGCGCTGAAGTTTGATTTCTGACGGATTATTGCTATTACCGATTAAATAGCATTTCTCGAGTTCCTCAACATCATTGACTAGGTAAATAACGGATTCAATCTCATGCTTATAGGCGACCTTGACTCTCCAACTCTTTCCTAGCACGGCCCTCTCAAACCACTGTTCACGAATTGCCCTAGGACATGTAAATCGATTACCTCTAAAATAAATGCCTCTGGCGGTTACTATACCGCAGCCGTTTTTGTACATATCACCGATCAACTCCCCAACAATATATTTTAATCCTAATATATCCAATAAACTATAAACTTAAACAAATATCTAATATTAGATTTCTTTGTTAAACTGAATGTCGTTAAATAGACCTATTATGTTAATGAGAGGGGCCGCCAGTGCCTAAATAGCGTCCGGAAAATTCATAATCAGTTAATTCAACCTATTTGCTTTGACGATCGTATTGATGAATATTTTGTTTAAAAGAGCCATTCCGATAGGTATTGGGCTGCCCATTGGGAAAAATAATTCATTTCTCCAATACCCGGGGCCACCATTTATCAGTTCAACCGGGCGATATAGAGATCCATGGGATTTCCAAACTATGACATACGCCCAAGGGCATGGTATTATAATGGGATGAAGCATGAGGTGAAAAAATATGGCGATATCATTCCGGCAAATGGCGGAAGAAGCATTACATAGGACAATGCTTCATAACAGCGAGACAGAGATAGAAAATCTGACAAGACAAATGGAGTTGCTAGATCAGCATGGAATGAGTAATCTCAATCAAACGCTGCTGCTAAACGCAAGAGGAAGTACTCGAAATATCCCCGATTTTATTGCAGAGCATAACTTTGGTGCTGATCTGATCCGTCATGACCCGCAAGGCGTACATTTGTATGAGCCTCCCGGATACGTCCGACCGCCTGATTTTGTGCTGCCACGGGGCAATACAACCTTTTATTTGCAGATGAAAAGGCTTAATCATGGTGAATTTGAAAATCGCAGAGATCATATGCTACGGCGAATTCAAGATCAACTACGAACGATTCCCTTTGGCAAATTAGCGGAAGATTTTACGGAGCAAGATGTGAATCCGCTTGTCCGTTTAATCGAAACTGCCGCCCAGGCTGATGACGCGTCGGAGATTTCATACCCGGATGAATGTGATCCGAAAGCCACTTTTTTCTTGTTTGACCCGCGAAACACTCCACTGGCTCATTTGACGCTCGGCAGCACCGCGGACATGGATTGGCGGGATCTTACTGGCGAAGCCGAAGCCCAAATCCGCTCAAGTCTTGATAAAGCTATCGGTGCTTTTACATGGAATAACGATACGCAGCATGTAAATCTGATTATCATGGAAGCGGATCGGTATGACGATACGGACATTTCGCAAGCTGTATTCGGTGAGGAAATCTATACTGTGAATCCAGGCGTAGCTGCTTTGAGAACGGCGCGTGATACGGATGGCTATTTTTATCAACCCCAGAATGCAGACAAGCTTTGCGGTGTGATTGCACTCAGAAGAACCCAACGCGGATCCTTTATTTCTGGCTACCGGAAAACTTTGTATAACAACGAGCGTTTTGAGGGCTACGTAGTCCAAATTAGGCAGGAAGTCGGTATCGATGAAGTGGTTAGAGTAAATGATCGTCCTTAAAAAAGCTAAGGTTTCTAGGATTGTTGCATTAGTCTGAATCCGCTCGAGATCATGCCCCAAAATGTTAATGAGATGCCAACTGTTTAAACTGGCATCTCTTTTTCTTAAAAACCATTAATGAATTTATGCTAAAATAGATGGCTGCAATTTGTTTTCTTCCGGAATATCCAGTTCAGACTCAGTTTTCATCTGTCTCTTAATCGTCTCCTTCAATAAGCATCTTAGAACGATTCATTTGTCATTAACATCGTCATCTAAAATAAATCCTTCTCTTCCGATTACCCATCAGATAAATCAAAAAGTAGCGAATTACCGAAGTAACCCGCTACTTTTTTTGCTCATTGCCATATACTTTTAATTATCTCGGTTACTTCAGCAATTTCATCATTTGAGATAAAGGGCACTTGACCAAAAATTAAACCCGATTCTCCTTGCAGTCGTGCTGCCAGATGTCCTTTTCCTAACAATCTCTCAGCACCCTTTTCGCCAAGAGCGATCTCAGATGTCCCCACACTTTCTACGCGTAAGATCAACCGGTTACCAAGGTTATCACGTAGTTGGACGGGTAATACATTAGCATCAGGACGCTGTGCGGCGAAAATTAAATGAATACCCGCGGCCCTTGCCTTTACTCCAAGACGTTGAACGATAGACGAAACCGAGTTTCTATAAGTATCGATTAACATCCATTCTGCAAATTCGTCATGAACGAGAAACAATAACGGAAGTTTTTCTTCTTCTGAAACCTTCTCATTATAATCCTTCAAGTTGTTTACCCGTTGTTCCCGAAATGCCAGATACCTTCTATCCATTTCCTCAGCCAAGAACTCTAGTATATTTACTGCTCGTTGCTGATCAATAATAATACCTTCCGTTAAATGGGGCAGGTCTTCGAGCTGCTGATAATCAACCCCAAACTTTGGATCAATCAAATAAATTTTTGCTAATTGTGGTGAATTGGTAACACAAATATCTAAAATTAAATTTTGCAAAAGTACTGACTTTCCGCTCCCTGTCGCTCCAGCGATCAATGAATGTGGTGAGTGTTGTTCTAACCCTTCAAAAGGCCCTCCAAGATTTAAATATAAAATCTCTCCATCAACCTCTTTTACTCCAATAACAAAACTCATATTCATTCCGGAACGATTGGATTGAATACTGCGTGTCCTCCAAACATCCCCGAGTGAAATGGTTTGTCGTTGTGGCCGCGCTATCGAAACCACGATTTCACCCGGTAGTGCAATGATGTTAATAATATCGAGGGCATGTGTGGTCAACAATTGCGATTTTTTCTTCTCAATATCCTCAACCCGTAGCTGATCAGAGCCTTTTAACTTAATGACTACTGCGTTCGGTGTTAATCGATAATCCAGAACCTTTGCTTGTAAATTGTAGCTGATCAATGCTCCCTTTAATACAGTAACAGTATGATTAACCCATTCATCCGCTGCTGTATTATCATCCTCCGCAGACAAATGATTATAAATCCACGCACTTAATAATGGTTTTGCCCAAGGGATATCTGAAAGTTCGTTTACCTCGACGATTTGCTCCATTACATCATCTTCGTGCTCACTTCCAGAACCAACTTCATCTGTTGATTGTCCCTGTTCATTTGAGTCCATTTCAGCTTCATGCGTATTATGTGGAATGTCAGATTCGGTTTCATCATCAAGACCAAATAAGTTCACTCTTTTTGCTGGTAGATGAGCATGATAAGCTTCCCATGGACGTAAATCCCCGATTTGTTCCCGATTATTAATGACCGATTCACCACGATGAAAGGCTAAAACAAGCTCTTTTACCATCTCCCTTGAATATATTTCTTGGTAACAATGCTTAGTATTAGTAATCGGTATTTGCTCGCTCTCCATTTGCATGTCTACAGCTGTAGATAAGAACACATGAGAATAACCCTTTAATTCTATTGGGACCGATCCGTTTCGAATCCCCTCACGCCACTGTTCAATTGATAATGAAGAGTTTTGGGTGAATTCTAATCCGTCATTAAACATATCTCCCAAGCGAGATAACCATAGATCTCTATCCAGTCTACCAGGACTTCCAAAGATGGCGTTATTCATTCGAGAGATAGTGTCTCGCAATTGTTTCTGCGAATTTTTCTTAGCTTCAGCCGCACCTTTGACATCCACATATTTCGCTTCTGTAATCAATACTTGCAAGTAAGGTTGTCCATCTTTTTCTTTTGGACAGAGTGCTAAAATATCGGCGATCTGCTCTTCTTTTTGCCCTAACCATGAAGCATAATCATCTAGGAAGTACCAACCTACTAAAGAAGATTTTAATTCTGAAAGAATAAGAAGTTTACTTAAAACTACCCCGATTAATTCACCTGCAAAAACCCCACGCTTAGCGGCACGTAAGACAATATCACCAGAAATCCCATTCGCTTCTTCAATGAACTTTTGGGTTAAATTAAATAACCCCTGATCATCCAAACCCAAATTTAGTGATTCCAGCCTTCTCTTGACAAGTACTTGCAGTAAATTTAGCTTAGATTTTGATGAAACAATAAGATTAGGTCCTTGGGTTCGGCCATGTTGATACTTAATTACCTTAACACCCTGATTTTTCAATTGCCTCCTATCTAGGAGATCGTCATAGTTAACAACCCATTCACCAAGGGTATGAGCCTCATCAAAGATTCCTCGGACATCTTCATTTTGAAATGTTATTTGTCTTGCTGGTAGATAAAGTGTTGCGTCATTAGATTCTACCGCATTTATCATCGAATATAACGAACTTAAGTAAGTCACGCCAATATCAGGTTGGCTAGGGCAGGTTAGATAAACGGTTGATTTCAGATCATCTCTAGCTGCAGAACGTCTTCTAGCCCACCTAGGCGGGTAATGCATTAATATGTTAGGAGTGTTCACAACCGGTTCCTGTACCCAAACTAATCTTGCTTGACGTGAGATGACATCTTGTAAAAAGACAATATCAGCCGGTTTATCGTCCTTTGTTGCCGATATAGGTGCTGCGTCTGCCATAACTTCAACGCGAAGCCTTGCCATAAAATCCCGCGAGATTTCGCTTGCAACAAACGTATCGGGATCATTGTCGTCGCCTTCAACCATTTTCATGTATAGATCGTTTAGCTTTTCCGTATCCCGATGTCTTAAAATGACTTGGCACCTTACTTCTTCTTCATTTTCATGGAGAGAAGTTAAAGCTCCAACAATAGTCTCGGGCAATCGTTTTGAATCGCAGTTAAACAACACTACACTGAGATTGGTCCGTTCATGCGGTTGCAAATTTAAATATTTTTTAATTACCGAAAGTACCTTTGCACTTGCATCACGCGGGTCTTCATTCGTACCCTGATTCTCTTCTTCTTTCACGGGTGATTCCATTAAACTGTAATCATTGACAGAATCAGAAGTTGTCAACAATTGAGTTTGCTTACCCTTATAACCGACAGCTACTTCTGGATAATAAGGGTGTCTGATTTCTTCTCGATGATCGGAAAAAAATAGCCCTGAATCGCCAAAATCTACTTGGTTGGATTCCAAAATATAATTAATAATTCCGGTTAATTGCCGTGCTTTAATTGCTTTCGCTGCCATCCTCATTGGATGCCATGGAGCAATAATAGCGGCGGGAGTCCTTCCTTCCACTTGTACATTTCCGATTTTCATTATAGGATGCCAGAGTTCAATCCGATTAAGGTCGCCTTGAGCATAAAGCTGAAGGCATTTCAACAACTCATTGTAGGCATCACTCTGATCCAGTAAGGAATCGGCCGAAACACCTTTCGACCTCCAATCTTCTATTGCCTTGGTGTAAAGTGCCGAAAAAACTTCCCATCTCGATAAAATAACCTGAAATCCATCTGAAGAAATTCGTTCCTCAGAAAATGCTATTTTCAAGTTTTTCACAAAAATTTTGCTTAGGTCTTCCGATCTTGAAGACGGACCAATTAATGAGCCACGATCTTGCCCGTAAACTGCTTGGAACGTCCCTACGTCATTCAAGGAAAGGCTTTGTAGTTTTCCCTTTTTACTAATAGGATTTTTGCTGACTGTTGAATACGAAAATGGACGTTCCGAAAGGCGTTTTAAATCATCAGAAAGCTCCATTCCAATTGCAAGAGGCTTCCCTTGCCAGACAAGCCGAATCGAATTCTTTTTTCTACTCCCTGTAAAATCTGAATATGTCAACTCAATGTCGAATATAATTTGTGTTGCCGCTTTAGATGTCGATGTGTTCTTTTTAGGATCTGTTTTACTTTCAATTAACTCATCATATTCAAATAATTTTTGGGTTTCCCACTCAACAAGGCGATTCGTTAACTTTTCAATTCCACGGTAAGTCATACAGAAATACATGCCTACGTCTTCATTTAACTCTAACCATCTTTTTTTTCCATTTCCCCGAATAGTTCTAATCTTTAGAGTTTTCGCCCCATGCATATTTTCGCATTGGGAAAACAAACGTTCTACAGCCTCTAATAAACCCACATTAAAGTCATCGCATTCAATGGGCTTCCCGAATACAAATTTATCCCAATCTGATTTTAGTGGACGTTCTATTTCTAACTCCTGACGATGTCGTTCATAAAAATCCTTATCTTCTTCGTTCGCTGTTTTGTCTTTACGTTTTTCCAATGCCGTTAGATAGCTTTTCTCTTCGTCAGTCAGCACATCAGGATATTCGTCATCGAAAAATCGAAGCGTTCTTATTGCAAGATGTGGCTTTAAAACTTTAATATCTAGAAACAGTAGATGAATCTTGTCCCTTTCCCATTCGATGCTGGCTAATGCCTCCGAAGCCTCGGTCCATCCTGGTGCAGCCTCGATAAATGCCTCAATCACTGGATGGTGTTCTGATGGGATTTGATCTCTTTTTTCTAAATAGAATGCATTCAGATGCTCATTTTCGTATGTTTGACGCGATGGATTTTGCTTAACTAAATAGCAGGCCCTCTTATTAATAGCATCCTGAAATAACTTCTTCCATTTTGAAACATGATTAAGAGCCTTGTCAGGGATCGCTTCGAAATAAATGGAGTCTCTTGGGATCCGAAGCGCAGGTAAAGCCCAGCCAAGAGCATTAATAAGCGGTATAGCTTCTCTGGCCATAACATCACGTGTCAATACCACGTAGTTACTAAATTGCTCTAAGCTACACTCATATGCCTCTTGTAATCCCTTCAGTGCTTGTTTCCAATGTCCCTTTTGCTCTTCAGATATTAATAATTCTCTACCTGCAGTTTCAACCCAAATATCCGGAACAGCTTTTAGATCCCCTGCTCCTATCGTCGAAATGTCCCGCAAAGAAGTACCTTGATCGTCGTTTGTATTAGCAAGAATAAGTGCATCCTTGTTACACGCAGCATGTCGCCATTGAGTTGTTCTGAGATTTGTCACTACGTCATCTGGTAACCCCATTCCCTCAACTAGAGATTTGGGAACTTTGATTTCTACTCTAGGGTTCAACTGCGTGTCCTGAAGAATGTTCAGACAAATAGCCGATACAACTTCGCCGGTTAATCGATCAAGAAGGAACCTTGCCACTCCATCAGGGTTATCCGATGACTCATTTTGGAGTTGCCTTCTAAAAAATTCTTTCGCCACCTGGCCTATGAGTTGAATTTCATCAGTCATTGTTTAATTCCTCCCGAGATGCAAAAGGATTCTCCACATAGGCGCAGCCATCTGAAAGTCTTTTTAGAAGCCCCATGCTTGACAACCGTTGCTCAAGTCTCGATGCATTTTCCGAGAATGCCTCCTGATCAGCTCGACCTGAATTTATATAAGACGAGGCCTGCTTATCCCCAATAATAAATCCGTACTTCAAGAATAACTCCTCCAAAAAATCTTGAAACTCCATTCGGGAAGGCACTACGCATAAAACTAATGACTTGATTAATAGATCCTGCGGTGCATACCTATAACGTCGGCTACCTCTACGAGATGAAAGGCCGATTTCCCTGCTCCAAACATTATGGAATTTATTTAAGTGTTGATTATGTCGATTGATTGCATTTTCAAGTAATGCGTTTAATAGTTCCTGCGGAGAATCAAAATCGTAATCATCTTCTTTACTTTTCTTCGGCCATTCAAATTTCTTCTTTAAAATATCCCGACATTCCAATAGCTCATTAGAATTTATTGCAGATTGCCATTCATTAGTTTCACTTACCTGGCGTATATATCGTTCAACAGCGGAACGAGACAAAAGATTATTTTCATAAAACGAATCTGCAGAAAGTTCACGAACTACCGTTTTCTTAGGCGATACAATTTCCAATACAAATGTCGCTTTATCGGACTGCCCTAATACTTCCTTTGCACGGTTTAGACTATATATGAGCATATGAATTCCCATAACATTAATTAAATGTGGAATCACGTCGTAAGTAGGAATATTACATTCAAATAATCTTATCCAATCTTCCGCTATAGCTTTATATTCAGGCAAATCTAAATAAGGAAGATAAGCCCCTTCCCTTTTTATCGATGAGGAATGTGACAACTCTACGTCGGGTTGTATAGCTGACACTAAGCGGTTAAACTTGGAGTCATTGTTTAGAATTCGATCTTCAAAGTGTTTAAGAAGTTCCTCACCTTTCCCACTTCGGGCCAACATTAAATATAATAACTCACCAGTTCTCGCAAAAAATCTCCTATCCTGCGAAATATTAGTTCCTTTCACATTCAAATCTTCATAAAGACAGTCGGGTCCAAATGGAAATATGAATAATGAACTCCATCGTTTATTATTTTCACCTTCAATCGTGGATGAAGACAAAAACTCCACGACATCAATAAAATCTTCGAATGAGGAAAATCGGGATTGTAGATAAGAAAAATTAGGGGTTTGGATACCAGCGCTGTCGGCCCCCATTGTCTCTATCCACTTTTCCCACTGGGCATGATTGTCGTTTCTAAATTCTCGTTCAATAACCCTCATACGAGGATTATTGAAAAGTATATTTCGAAGATATAGTCTCTGTTGAGGTGAATATGATAAAGTATTTGGAGATGTTTCCTTTAACGCTCTAGCGGCATGCATTTCTGCATTTAGCACATTTAAAAACTCCATGAAGCAAAGCCAGGGGGTTTGCTCATCGTAAAGTCGATGTCCCCATATAGCTTCGTCTACCCACATATCCGAATCAATTTTTGCCGGACGTTCCAAGACAGCACGCATTAGTAAAGTACCTCCACTGTCTTTTTATCTATATTACCTTCTGCGTTGAGCTTCAAAATGTGTAACGACATACTATCGTCAAAATATTCGTTTTCTCCATCTTCCACTTTTCTTCGCTCAAGTTGCTTTAACAGCCGGCTCTTAAACGCCAAAATGTCTTCATAGCATTCTCGTGAAAAACTACCTGGGAGAGCTCCTTCAGCAACACGAGACAAAAACTCATAACGTATGAGATGTAAATACAACTTCACAGCTGGGATGGAAGGACTTGACGATAGACTAACTTCTATATTGATCTTACCATTGCTATCAGCTTTTATCTGAACGCTTTCGCCACGATCTCTCATGACTGATATTGAGCTTTCGAATATTTTGCTTAACCTTGCTTGGGAATGACTACCCGAAGTAGCTAAAATCAATTTATCCAGCGTTTTTGTAAGCAAACCAGTCGATATCCGATTAAGACCTTTCACTAAACGGGAAATAACTTGTGAAGAGGCTCTTCCCCCTTGCTGAATTGTTCGATATACTTTCGTTAAAAACTCTCCAGCATAATGGAATGTTGTGAGTTCCCAAAGTTTAAATTCATCCACTCTTCCTTCTGGTATGCTAAAAAACAGCCGTTGGCGTTGAGAACGGACTAGTTGTAGGAAATTCGCTCCCTCATCTTCTGAAATGCCCTCTAAGTACTCCTTCTGATGAATTTTATATGTATAATCGGCTCCATAATACGTATCTGAAAGCATTAATTCTTGGTAGTTATTTTTCAATTCCGGATCGTCTTCGCCAAAAATCAAAATATTATCGATTTTATTACTCGTTTCGTTGCCGATTCCAAATCGACCTAACGTTTCAAACACGGCAGTTGATTCACGTCGACGCTCCGGCAGATTTTCACCGAATATATTTCGGTAGATGCTTGCTTTTGCAGTTGTTCTTTTTTCAATGATATTAGGAATCTCCTGGCACCTAAGTAATCTATCTCTGGCTTCGGGATGACCTAAGATCATATTGGAAACAAGCAATAATAATTGACGAATAGGTAGATGAACTCCGTTGATTTCGCATAACTCCAACAAATCAATCAATCTTGTTCGGAGAACGCTATTAGCCTGCTCCCCTTCAAGCCTTTTCTTATTTTCCCAAATCGGACAACGAAGTTCTACATCATGGTGATCACGAAAGACGCAATGGTCACATTCTCTCCATCCATCATGTGCCGTCACTGCTTCAATCACCCGCGGTAACGCCCAAGCAGCACTAATACGGCTTAAATTATACAGGCGTAAATCAAACCGGGGGTGCTCCGGAAGGTCCGTAACCATCATATCTTCGATGATATTTAGTATTCCCTTAGCATCATCATCTTCGTCTACTTGTTTTAATGCTTCCAAAAGTTGACCATCATTCGCAGCGATCAGGAACAACACATCTGCCCTCTTACCCTTAATACATTGTGCAAATAATATAAGGATATCTCGTTCTTCAGGTGCTAGCTCACTTAAATCTTTTATAACGTATAAAGTTTTACCGTAATGAATTGATATTTTTTTTATATTGCCCGATTCTTCCCATTGTTCAAATGTGCCACCAAGTTCATACCATGTTTCTCGACTATGATACGTTTTCCCATCGCCCGCTGTTCCCGTAAGTATAATCGACTTTGGGTTCTCTGAATTAAAGTTCTCAATTAACTCAGCTAAATATGGAGCCTCTATAAGAATTGGTTCAATTCCCTTTTTTTTAACAATACGTTGAATAGTCTCGTCATACATATTGTCGTTACTTGGAATGGGTCCATATTGACGCAAAAAATTAACCCATGATGAATTTGGAGTTGATGTGGTCATTTAAACTTCACCTCACCGTGTATCTGTTTTCCGGTAAAAAATAAAGCTACTATATATGATTTCTACTTAAACTGCGCTTATCCTTTAATTTTCAAGAAATTCCAATAAAAAAAGCCCTTATTCAGGGCTTGGGGCTTCATTAGCTAAACACACAAACACAAGGCACTTCATCTTCTTCTGTTATATCGCTACTTCTTAATCGTTGACCAGACTCAATTTCTTCTCTAAACTCTTTCAAAGCCAATGGTTGGCTATTCCGTTTCAGTATAGTAACATTGCCTAGCATTTCCCGAAGCTTTTCTTCCATCTCCTCTTGCTTTTTATAAACTTCGGGCCATGTTTTAAACAAATGTTCGTAATGATTTAAACCGCCGCGGACACAGCGTCCACCACAGTTCGCATGTGAAAAACCTAAATAGTACATTTCTGGTAGCTTGATTTTCCATTCATTTTCGATAACCTCTTTTAAGTTAATATCTTTAATATTGGCATCAATGAGTGGAAATCTTGTTTCTACCGGTTCAAGGGCATGATGAGCATAGAGCTCAGTCAAGTTTTGTTGCCGATGTTTTTCGTGTGGCCCGATGCCAAAATATAGAATGGGCTCGTACCCCTCATCACGTAGCTTTTCAATATAAACAACTGTCTGCTTCACCTTCAATTCCGAGGAACATTTAGCAAGCCTAGAATTGCCTAAAAACCTTGTTTCAATAAAAACATCTTCTGGTGTCCTTAAATCCTCATCTTGTACGTGGTTGAAATCTATGCCAATATAATCAGCCACATCATACATAAATCTATAATTATCAGGGTGTTCCCACAGAGTGTCAGTAAAAAACAGCACGCTGTTTTCTTTTCCATGCTTTTGCACCATTAAGTAAGCAACATATGCACTTGCGGCACCCCCGCTAAACATTGCGACATGCTTTATTTTTCTGTTCATATTGGCAACTCCTCTCAATTAATCCTCTGAGATTTCTTTCAATAATTCCAAAAGTAAAATCTGTATCTCAGCCTTAGGGACCTTCCTCTTCATTTGTACCATATTTGCCCTTGTTGAATTAAATATAGCTTGTGATTTCTCCGACAAACTAACTTTAGGGATTGCAATCGAACTATTACCAACTTTTATTTCAATATACGATGCTACGTTTATTTCACTCTTTAGATTTTCTAGATAGGTATTTACTTGTGAAATAAAAAGTTGGTCTGTTGTATCGGACCAGTTTTCTCTTTTTACCCCTACTACCTTTTCGCACAAGTGATCGACCCAGTTCGATACTTGAGCTGTTAGAATCGATTGTACGAAAGGATTGCTAGCTTTAACTATCGCTTCTTGTTTTTCAGCCCATCCCTTTAACTCATCAAACGATAATGCATTTGCTGCTTGAAGAATGCATTTACCGATATGGTTTTTATGTGTTTCATTATAATCCTCGCACTCGGAGCGTACACTACTTAAAACCTCCATCTTATTAATACTTTTACATAATTGATGAATCCGCTCTATAGAAGTCTCCGGTTGAACCTCGCCTTGACGAATACATTCTTTTATTTGGTTCGCGAGTTCTGATAACTGGCCTGTGTTTTGCGTAATCCGCGGTAATGACCGCAACCATCTTAATAACACCTGATTAACAAATACGGCAGGGTGAAGGTAATCATCTTCAATTTGAATAAAATCTTCAAATAAACCCTTGATAATTTGTAATAAACCATTGTACTTTGAATTGAATGGTAGATACTTAAAGGTATATTGCTCTGGATTGTCTACTACATAGTAAAGTAAATCACCATCAACTTTAGCATTGAACATGCCATTGTGATAAAACATTAAATAATTCCATTCATGATGTAACAGTGCCGCGAATAGTATGGGAACTACTGGTTTCCTAACGCCATACGGTGGATTCGAAATGATTTTAATTAAATCTGAAACCTTTCCACTGCCTTGCTCTATGATATCCAGCAGCTCATTTCTTAGCTTCTTCAAACTTTCATTGTCGGTAATTTCCGGGTGATCAAAATTGATACGATTATTTTTAATTACCGTAGCAAAAATCAAATAATCCGGTCCATACCCTTGAATTTCTATATTTTTTGTTTTATGAATTTGTATGATCTTATCCAGTACCTGAATTGCAGCCTTTCTCTGGACCTTTGTTATTGTATTCCTGTTAAAGGCTTCATTACGAATTTCGGGCGTGTCGGAATAAATTTTCTCCATAACATCTGATAAGAATTGACTCAATGCCATACCACTCTTTACGGTATGGTGCTCTCCCTTATAAATCCAAGAACAATGTTGAAATTTTGTAATAGGTTCAAGTGCCTGGTTTAATTTAAAAATAGTATGGCTAATGATTGTCTCAATTTCGTCCAAAAGATATTTGTCTTGGCTAATGAAATATTTATCATCACGCATCAAATGCAACATCGCTAGCCTTTCTATATCTCTATCAATTGAGATACCCTCATTCGCAGTGACAAATAGTATTTTTTCTTTTTTCACACTCCACTCTTTAATGAATTTTCTTAAAGATTCGTTATCTGTATCCGTGTCATTGAATACGTAAACTATCGCTGCATCTACGTTATCGTAGTCAGCAAAAACTGATTGGAAAGAGCCTTCGTCATTTAGTTCTGATTGATAAATCGGAACTACTGGTGCAAATCTAGTGATACTTTTCTCATCGTTATACTGTTTTGGAAGGACGTATTTATGAATAAGTACCGATCGCAGCAAATCCATTCTTTGCCGTTTTTTTAAAGGGTGTGACTGAAGTCTTTCGTCGATTGAAGCTTCAATATCAACACTACTACCCTCAAATAATTCCCAATAATCAAATGCACTGTTAAAACGAATTACTTTTTTGGAATGTAGCTGTTCTAGTATGAGCCTTGTCCACGAAATCTCCCATGCAAAAGCAAATGAAATAAACTCCTCATTTGGATCTTGCTGAGGATATAAGCCCGAAATGTTCCAGATTGCAAGTAATTTAAGGACCTTTAACTGATCAGAATAAGTTGGCGATTCAGGCAATCTCTTTTGCAATCGGTGGTACAATGAATAGGCCTGACCTGTTAGAGAATCCAACTCGAATTCGCCAAATGATGGTTCAAAATAGTCAAAAACACTGTCAATTCTGTACCAATCTTTCTTTCGTTCGTAATAAGACTTTAAGCCCCCACGTTCATCACTTTCTAGAAAAGTGAATAACGTTCTCTCATTTTGAGCAACAAGATTCGCTAGTTGTGGAAGTACAAATAACGAAACGGGATGTAAAGGATATGATTTTTTTATTACGAGTGAATCAATTTCAAATACATTTAAATCAGGAAACAAATTAAAATACCGAAGTTCTTGGACAAAGTCATCAACTTTAATTTTATCGTTTCTATAGTCTTGTGTTAGTAAGCTTGATAAACGAATAAATGTCGATGGATCTGCTTTTGTATAATAAGTATTATAACGTTTTTCAATTCTTTGAAATTCTTTTTGTAATTCTTCATTATAACGTAAAGCATACTGTCCTAAATTACGATGAGTGATCAGCAACATGTTTAAATTGTTGCCTTGATCTGAGTTTGAAAATTCGGCTAAATCCTGCAATTCCTGCATTGTTTCATGCACTTCAGTAGGCGGTAGTGTCTGTAAGAATCGACCAAACTCATCATAAATAATAAACAAACCAAGATTTTTCGCCCGTAATTCACTAAGAATATATTTTAATTGGTTAATAATATCTTTATCAAAGTTGATGCTTAAATGAGACCCCGACGTAAGTACCGGGTAGATTTTTTTGAACCATTCAATAGCGCTAACATTTACTTTCTCTATGTCTTTGCGCCATGTGTCAACAGTCCACTTCATTTCCTCCAACAAAACGATAAATTGATTGTAGGTTGATTCATACTTATCTTTCCAAGTGTCAACGATCCTTAAAATATCCGCAACTATAATTGGTTCTGAAAAATTAAGATCTTGTTCCCGCAATGTATTATATAAAGCTGATAAAAGACTCCTTCTAAAGTTACCTTCGTTACCATTTAGAAACACGGGGATAAACGTTTTGTTTGTTTGCTTAACATCAAGTAAAAGACTATGTATCTGATCATCTACAGACTGAAATTTTTTCAAAACTTGTTGAAACAACTCGTTACTGACATTCTTAGAAACAATACCAGCCAAAATAGTTCCTACCAACGACTTACCCGAGCCATATGGACCTACAATGATATGCGCCCGAGTTCCTTCTCCTAAAAATCCTTTAAGCAGCCCCTTCAAAGCATCAGCATGTGAAGGAGTTGGCAAATATCTCTCATACAAAATCTGTCGCCCATAATCGAACCGAATGTTTATACTTGGCTGAAAAAATACCTTCTCCTTAATCATATCCGTTCCCTCACATAACGCTTATATTCTTCTTCCAAATATTCAAGTGGACTAATTTTTGGTAATAATATAGTATCTAGTCTGTTTGTACGATCAAATCTGATAGGCCTGTATGGATGGTGAGTTAACGAGTCGAGGGCTTTAATGATTTCATTTCTAGGGAGATGAAATACTTTGCCCCAAAGAAAATCTTGTTTCTGAATATCCTCAACCGATATCTGATTTATACCGGTTTTAATTTGGTAATCTAATAATGTGTACATAAGTGCGCCAAGTCCTATATCGGAATACTTTAGATTTTTTTTCGTAATAACCGACTTTTCTTCTATTAACAGACCTATGCCACTTAAAGGGCTTTGGATCACTTCTTCGGGATCTTCATTCTTTCCCTTGTCACAATAAAGTCGAACCAAACAGTCAATATCCCGTTTAATTGAGTTTACTGAGGGTTTTTTAGGCTCATTTTTATCTAACCAAAACAAGAAATCATCGATAATTTCTTCTTTCGTCGATGATTTCTTAGCATAATGATTAAAATACCAATACCATGCCGTACTTGGTTCCACCGCATCAACCAAATGGTAATGTATAATGCTTGCTGTATCAATTAATTCGACATAAGGATCATAGTCGTTCATTAATTTCCCAAATGCTGATATTTCCTGTTCAGCCTTGTTATTGACCTCGGCAATCCCGGTTGCGACCACCCAATGCCGCAATGACTGAACCATGTTTTTACCAAGTCCAATCTTTTCTGCTGCTTCCTCTCTGTAAAGAAATTTATTATCATTTTCGATATTTTTGATGGCTTTCCTCAGCCAATTAATCCGCAAATAAAAACTTTGGTGCTGACCATATCCCATACCCAAAACCCTTTCCGCTGGAGACTACCTTCCAGAAATGAGTATACCACATTTTGAACATCAAAGATATTGCGGTTATTACGTAACAAGGGTCTATTTAAATAGAAATCCTATTACTAGGATCTCTTTCAAAATTTTTCTCATACTAATCCGTCATATTCCGTCGATAACTATACAGTGCTATACTTACTACAATGAAAGCTTGTTCAAAATTTCAGTAAATACGTTCATCTTTTAAAAAATAGAGAGGTGTGCCCTTTGAAAAAAAGTGAAGTACAAACTCACCTAGAAGCCCTTTATATTGATTACTATGATGGTCTTTATACAGACCAACAATTAAAACAAATGCTTACAAAACTTTACAAATCGGTTGATCTAACTTCGCAAGAATGGTCAGAAATGATTCTTGATGCTCAGTGGAAATACGCTTCTGATCGGGATTATGAATTGAAACGATTGCAACTTTTTAGGAATAATCAGGACACACCCACAAACTAAAAATCGCGGAGTTTGTGGCAGTTAAATGGTAAATATATGTTCATGTCCTCCGACATTTATTGTCAGAGGACATGCTTGACCTTTCTCCTATAGATTACCGAGACCGTTTATACTGTATTACCCATGGGTACGAAATGAATATGCAACCCCACGTCTCTTCATTATTCTTTGCCTTTCTCAGACCATCGGAAAAACACCCGCGCACCGGCCTCTACAATTCGGTACAGTTCCTTGTTCGCGCCGGCATATGGATTGGAAAGCCAGTGGAACTCGGGTTTATCGAACACGTTTGTTATGAATAGAACGACAAACTCCTTCGTCCGCTTGCTAGCGTCTTCGATTGCCCTGCGCTGTTCCGTGGAACCGAGTTCAAAATAAGGCTCTCTGCCTCTCGTCGCTTTGACCTCAATATGATACGTTTTTCTATTTTGCGTGATTTCAAAGTCATATCCCAACCGGTCGTCACCAGTCTCCCCTCCGAAACGGTACATACGGTTTTCGGACTTCCAGCTATCCGTGCTGCAAGCGTTTGGGAATCGTTTCTGCAAATACCGGTAAGCCCACAACTCGCCGACAATGCCAACCGTCATTTCAATTTGCTTGTTCTCTCTCACAATCGTACCTTTTGTTTGTATGCCCCTACCGCTTCCGTTTCTTTGTCTTCGTGGACCCATCTTTCCTAATTCTATAGGATTAAGAATGTCACCATATACAGTATCTTCCGGCAAGGTCATGGAATCGACCAGGTTCGCCAATTGATATAAATTGGATTCTTCAGTATCAAATGGTCGGCCAAAAATTGTAGCCGTTCGTTTTGCCTTGTTCGCTTTCTCTTTCTCCTGCTCCAATTTCTCTTCAGCCTGTTCTAGGTCGCCATCTTGGACTTGAAGCAAGGTCAATAACTCATGCCGTGACTTTACCGATACGATTCCTTCCGGCAAGAAGTGACCTAACTGCCCCATTGAGGGACTCGCTAGGATAAATGTATAAGCATCTTTATCTTCCCAATGCACAAGTTCCATTCGCTCCTCGAGACCTTCACGCAATATATTTTGGAACAGAGTCGTTTCGGGGACATGAAGCACGCTTGGCGTATTCAAGCCCTTTACTTGATAATGCGCAAGAAAGGCGGATAGCATGACCTTAATTGTGTTGCGAACCAGGATTTGATTGCTCTGTTTTATCTCATATGCGGACACATTGATATCGGGAATCGTTTGTGATAATAAGTCCTTAATATCCGTGAAGTACGACACCCCACGGATTGAGGCCAACAGATTGAAATCAACTCTCATCTCGTGCAAAACCTCCATCAGGCTCCCCACAAATACCTCTTCCGGCAACTGCCAATACAAAGTGCACCAACCATTTGGAAGCTTCCAACTCTCGTATTCAGCTTTGCTAGCAACATATTCATCAATGCCCTGCCGACCTGAGCGGACTTCATATCGAAGAATGCCGTACACTAAATCCCTGAACAGCCCTTTCAGACTGTTGAACTCCTGTATGAGTTCACCATTTTCGATGATTCTTCTCGGCACTGTCATCCCTGCGAGCGCTTCATTCCAGACTGACAATGGGACATCGAATTCGTCAAACAAACGTTGTCCCATTTGGAAATCATTTGCGGACTCTTTAGCAAACCTAAGCAGATTCGTAGATTTTATAGTATCAGGAAGGACTTCATCCAACAACTCTTTCAAATCGCCCTCTTCTGTTAGCTGTTTGTCTAGAAGAATTTCTCCATCCCCATACAGCCTAAGTACAGGAGCTAGCCTATCGATCACCCAGCCAAGGTTGTGATTTAACGCATGCTCGACCGACTCAAAATTTTCTTCCGAGATCTTGATGGATTGAAGCGCCCTGATCAGTGCCTGTCGGTCCGGAACGACGCTGCGTAAATCGAAATCAAGCTTGGAAAATGCATGCTTTAAATACATTTCCATTGGCACATTCTCTAGATATTCCGCTAATGCCGTCGCAAGCTCTTCTTCATTTCCGCGGGTTGCTTTTTCGATAAAAATCGTTTTATGTTCCTTACTAGCATGGATCAGATGACGCGTCTGTTCAAGTGAACCGGAGTGCTTATCTTCCAGCGAAATTACAATACTTTCACAGAAAACGATCCTTATCCCCTGCAGCTCGGATAACAATCGGTTATAAGCGGGGGATGAAACGTTGATGTAACTATCCTCGCGGAATATAGCTACTGTCAATAGGAAAGGCAGTAACCATTGGCGATCGCCTTCGATAAACATTTCGTCCGACTCTGACGGTATGTCGCTGTTCCAGTCACTGTCGTCGATTCGAACCAACTGTGTCAGGTCAGAAAGCAGAGGTAGCGCTTCACCATACATCGACTTGAGCAGTTCCGCATAACCTGGCCGTCCGTCGATCAAAAGGATGGACACAAGTGGGTTTCGCTCTAAACGGACGACTAATTTCTTGTCATCAGGGATGTAGATTCTTTCCGACGTTTCACCCAAGTCCGCCACGTGAACTTTTCTAGCTTTGGTGTACAGAATTTTGGACGGAGGCGTGATGTCCGCATGCCGGTGTTGATCGCCCATCTGCTGTAGCAAAGTATCCCAGGCTGTCCGATAATGGCCTTTCAGGTAATTCATCTGATTTGGATTCACTTTGTCTTCAAAGTGTAATGTAGCTAGCAAATCGAGCAGCTTGACAGCTTCCTTTGCGCTCGTGGCTCTGAATTTGTTCAGACCCAACTTGCAAAACAACTCCAATCGCCCGTCCTGCTCGAGCTCCGAAACGACAAATCTGTCCATATAGGGGACAAAGGAGAAGTTTGCCCTGGATGCAGTTAAATCGGCCGCGGGGACATACCATGTATCAGCTATGCGTCGGAAAGTGAAATCCTCCAACTTGTCAGCTGGAACAGGAACCCAGGCAAGCTGCTGTAGCGTCACATAGACGAGAGAAGGTGCAGTTAGATAAGGAGTTGCACCCCGCATTTTGTGAATACGAAGCCACCGCCATTCCCCTGTCTCCCAGTATGTAGCGGAGTACACGACCAAGCTGGCGAACAATCGCTTTACATCATCTGAGAAATGCTCATACCCTTTAATGCCATCTATATTCATGACTTCCCTTAGCTCATACTCAAAATCACCTTCATAATTGCAGCGGGCCGCCTCTACTGCTTTCTTGAAATCTAACATTTGCCCCTTTTCAAAATAACCTTCCGTAGGGGTGTTGAATCGGTAACGATTCCCCCACCCTCTAAATGATATCGTTCCCCCAGGTACAGCAGGAACCAGCTTTAAATAGTCCGTAGCCCCACAAATTTTAAAGAATCGTGCAACCCTACTTTCTCCAAACTTCTGAAAAGAATGAGGCAGTTCACTCATGTTTAACAACTGCCGGCCCAAACCACCATAATAAGCTGTTGCTTCGAAGAATCGCGAGAGCATTCCGGCGTGGTTTGTCACACCAGTACGGTCCCAGTCGGCGGAGAAGTATGATTCGATTGCCGGTATCCATCCTGATCGTGACGGAAGCCAGAGCCGTAAGAAACGATTCTGATAGGAATCTGTCGCTCTCGAACCAAAACATAGATGCATCGCCCAATCCAACAACTCGAACAGTTGATCAGATTTGGTTGTCCCGTATGGAACCCGTCTGCTTGGCATTTCCGGGAGGATGATCTTATCCAGAAACGTCTGCACACGGAAATCCTCGACGAGATTGCCATTTCGCAGATACTTCAACAAATCGCCAGTTCTCTTGCCCCCTTTCTCACGATGCTTGTCCAGTTCTTCATTTAAATATGCGATTTTGTACCGCATAAAAGAGGGGATTTTGTCCGGATCATGCGATGTTGCTTCTTCCCCATTGGCATCCGTAGACTGAGAGGGGGATAAGAACACTTCGCCCAATTGCTCCTCATCTCCGGCTAAGTGAAGTTCACCGTCCTGCCCTAGAAGTACATAACGGCGTTGCAATCGCTCGGGATCGGGAATCAGCAGCATCACTTCGTCGTAGAACAGTTGCCAAACGGCGATAGAACTATCTAGACTTCGTAGTAACCGGGCGTACGTCTCGATCCATTCCGCTTTATGATTATCGTCTGGATACATGTTGATATTCGCATGTTTGGCGAGCATATCGAGAGCCGGATACCGATCATCACTGACATCGCAGACAATGCCGATTCCTAACTTTCCAGATAGATCTTCTCTCGAAAACAGACGATAGGACCACATTTTCGGAAGACAGATCAAATCTGCCATGGTGCCGAATTCTTGCTGATTGTCCACGTTGCGAAAGGGTAGAATCGGCCAATGCGCCAACTCGATCTGATCCTCTTTCAGAATACGGTCTACGTGCGAGGCGAGGATGCGGCCGGGCTCACTCTCACCAAGGTTCGAGCGGAAGCTAAGCAAATCGATGACCATATCCCCTGATTCTGGCGGTTGGAGATCCAGTACCTGCCGGACTGCTTCCAGGAGGAAGCTTGCCAATTCCGACAGAAGCAATCCGTTCCATCTCTTCCCGTGGTCAATTCCGCCGCGATTGATCTGTCCAAAGAACGGAGCATTTAAATGCGCAGCGAGTCCAGTTGACTGCCTTGTAGGCAAATAAATATAGATAAGACCTGTTTCACGACGCCCTCCTTTGCGAACTGCCACTTCAATTCGTGCTTCATCTAAATCCGCCCAGCTCTGATGCAGCTCGCTCACTGCCTGGAGGATTTTGTTTCTCATTTGAGGGTCACCAATGCCTCCGATCGTCTTCGTCCAACGCCAATACAATGCCGGCTCTTGTTCTTCCGACCAAATCAGGACCTCCGAGAGTTTGCTGTCGCGATCTATCAAGGTGGTCTCCTTTTTGTACATCTTCTTCTCTTGCACTAGAAGACCATCTTCTGCCCGATGCTCTATTTGTAGTTCTGTGATATGATCCAGAAAGAGCCATGACTGTTCGTTGAGATCGAACATGGCTTTCTTGGTAAGGTCTAACGCATCGGGTTGATTGAGCTCTAAACGGATGATTGTGACATACCCTTCCTCTCCGAGTTGTTTAAGGATAGGATCTGCGTCATTCGGACTTAAGGGAAACGGAAGCGAATATGGAGACAGATGCTTCATTTCCGAGTAGAAAAAATGTCTGATAGCATTCTCCCTGTTCGGATACAACCGATGTACAATCTGCTCTAACTCTTCAATTTGTTGATGTGGCCAATGCTTCATAGTGACAGGTACGCCGAAGATATCGCCGAAATCGGGAACTTGTTTCCTTTCCACCATTTCGATGATTTTTTCAGTCAGTAATTCAATCTTATCCGGCGTAAATTCGAAGCAGAATCCGGAGAAACCCTCTTCGTCTTCCCACTTACCCGAATAGACTTGCGGTGACATGCAGACCTGCAACACACTTTTAAACCCTACTCCCTTGTTACCGACAGACTCTGAAGGTTTCTTGTCGCTTAACGCGAGACTAGACAGAGATTTGAAATTATTTTCCGTAATGGGTCTACCTGTGTTGGCAAAATAGAATACGGAATGACGACCACTGTTCTCTGAAAGAACCATTTTTATTTTGCCGTTACACGACGGATCATCCAATCGTCCACTACATATGGCATCATATCCATTCTGGAGTAGCTCGATAACAAATCGATTTGCATATTCGTGCTTCATGTGATCGATAACATTTGACAAGCTCCTGTAAGTCTGATTGTCGTTCAATACCTGATTCAGAAAAACTTGCAGTTCACCCATCGTCTTAGTGGCAATCGTAGTTAACCTGTCTTCGGTTTGAAGGATCATGCTTATCTGCTCCTACATATTTTTTATTAAGTATTTATTCGAGCAAAACACACTCTTACCTTTTCGGGTGAACAAAAAATACTGATATGCATCAAAATCAGTGGAATTTCTCCAAAACTATTAAAAATGCAGTAAACCCGGACTGATATGCAGACTGGGCTAGAGTAAAGTCGTATATAATGAATTGAGCTAAGACTAATGAACTACTCTTTAAAATGGAGATCAAATGCTACAAATCAACCTCCTCCGAAATTAATAGTTTTACCCTCTTTCATCATAATCCAACACCACTTGGGGAGAGGATCCCCCAAGTAACAAAAACAGCCTTATTTCTAAAGGCTGAATTGGACTTCCGTCTATTTGGCACTCCTGGAACGTCTCCTGATGAAACGAGGTAACTCAGCCTGTCGTAAAAAACTTGAACTTGGTCAAACTCTTCAGTTCCCCCTTCGTAAACAACGTTCATTTTTTGCCGAGCACCCGTCTGGCTGAATTATGAGCTGCACTAAAATATACATTGTGTTTCTTCTCCGTACCGATATAACTAACCATTAAATCATATCCCTTGAGTTCTTTGCTAATCTCCGCCAATAATTGCCGGAGATCTGAAACAGCTTCTCGCATGAATGCTCTTCTTGGCATGCTGTCTGTATACAGTAAACGTTCTATATGATCGCAGTCCGAGTAAATAATTATTCGTTCCGGCCTTACCAGTCTCCTTGAGTAAAATCCCAAAATTTTAGGTAGTGTTGACACCGCGAAGGATACCGCTTTCAGTTCTGCGTACATTGGAACATTCACATAGCCCATATATAATTTCTTAGACTCCACCTTTGTTTCCCCGTCTCCAACAAAACAAACTCCTACGCCCGCCACCTCTTGGTCTGGTATAGTTGAACAATCACAATAAACACTTATTGTCTGCCGATCATGTAGAATACTTTGCATTTCTGCTAATCGCTCGAACGGTATTTTCGATAACGGATGTTTAGATTCTGTATATCTTAGCGTTCGACTTTTCATAATAAACCTGCCTTCCAAAATACATTCTACTCCGTTATCTTTGGCCCATTATTTCCATACATGTGCATTCTAGCGATTTTTAAGGCAATCTCCAGGCCCTCCATTTTTCCTTGAATGACTTCATTGATCGAATCATTTTGGAACTCCAGGTAAAGCTCATCAAAATAAGATTCTAAATGCTCAATAAGATCCCCCAAAGAAGGCTCTTCTTTATTGGTTGTCCAGCGTTCGTCATACACACCCTTTGCTTCCTTTGGAGACATTCTCTCAAGAAGCTCTTCAAACTTAAGAATGACAGCAGCTGCATCTATTGCTTCTGGATATCCTACCTTGTCGAAGGCGCCTATTAATGTTCCAACCGCTTGTTTTATGCTGATTTGAACTCGCAAATTATTAGCTGCATTTTCAATAAGTATGCCGCTAGTGGAAACAGCCGCCTTTTGAATAATTGGGTCCTTAGTTTTCAGAAAAAATCGGATTGTTTCGAGATAATTTGCAAAATTGTCTTCGCGAGGAAGTTTATCAATATGATCATCCAGAATTGAAATTAGTAACTTCACTTTTTCAGAATCACTTAATAATGACATGGGCTACCTCAATTCTCCATAAATGCACATGAAAATAAGGTTATTGATAAGAAGTATCGGGGTTAAATGAACATTCTGCATTTCGGTAATTTTATTTTTAGCTCTAACCTCATAAGTATAGGTTATTTGCGTTCGGAATAAACAGATATCTGCAGGATGCTAGGGGATGACGCAATACGTCGACCATTCTTCATATTTTCAATTTTTCAAAATAAAAGCCAATTTTCTATGAACATCCATTACAATAGGTATAGACGATAGAAGAAATACTTATGCGATTAAATGAGTTTGGAAAATGGACCAAGCGAACGAGCAGGTTAATTTATTTGTTCACGAAACACTATGGCCATTAAATCATCGGTGAACGCTAATAATTGCAATCACATTGAGAGGGCAGTTGCTCTTTCTCTAATGGATAAAACTTAAATGGGATCGTGATCGTATGCAAAACAATGATGCTTTATCCTTTGAGCTTTTAATTAAAAATATTATTAAAGAGGAATTTGACCTTTGGATGACATTCCTCAAAGAGAAGGACAGAAACGAAAGCACCTCTCGTAAATCATATTTGACCATAAAAGAAATATCAGATTTAACAGGAATCGGTACTTATACCTTACGACAACTAACCTATGCCAGAGCTATGCCACATCTTTTAGTAAAGTCCAGGATCATTTTTGACCACTCCAGCATCGCAGATACTATTGCGAAATTTATAGAAGAAGGTTGGAGTGATCCTGATAAAATGTGGGATGTAAAAAAGGTTCAGGAGGATATAAGAAACTTTTCGTCTAAAAAGGAGAATCAACAACCCATGATCGATGAAATTATCCGTAATATCATTAAAGAAGAGTTAGCTGCTTTTTCTGAAGATATCCTTAAACAAACGAAGAAAAGTAAAGAAAGCTATTATGGGAGAACAATATTAACTATAAAAGAAGCTGCAGAATACTTCCGTACAAGCACTTCAACAATATACAGCTTGGTCAAAGAAGATGGAATGCCACATCTTAAAATTCAAAGTAGGTTTTATATTGTAATGGAGGAGGCTGAAGCCTTCTTGTGGAGAGAAACAGCAAAATCATATGCCACGTCAGGTAATGTATATTGGCAACGGTTACTCCAACGATTAGATTGGGAGGAAAAAGAACGTGAGATAGCGTATCAAAATGCATTAAAGAGGTATGGGAAATAAAACACAATCGGCAAGCATAAATCTCGTCTACAAAATACCGACGAGATTACCTCGTATTAGGGTGGAGGTATAATCATATTGTTGATCTTAACCTATTTTTTAGTTCAACTATTTCAATAATCTCAAACTTATCATAATCATTCAATCTTCTATACCCCTCTAATAACTGCTTCTCACTATCGTCATTATATGTAGTTCCATCTTCTGCTTCGCTACCAGTCAATAGCCAGTTAAGATTTACATTATATTGTTGTCTAAGTGATACTAATGTTTCCGAAGATGGATTAATATTGCCCATTTCTATTTCACTTAAATTACCTTGAGAAATCCCAATAGTCTTAGCAAATTGTGTTTGGTTAAGATTGTTTTCTTTCCTAATACATTTTATTCTATAACCAATATCTTTCATCCCAATCCCTCACTGTTCACTTATGTGAATTTAGTTATTTGACAATAATAGAATCTCTTGAGATTATGCTGCGACGTAATATGTCTAATTGTAAAAAAAGAGGGGGAACCTTCAATATTTCTCATCAGGACCCCCTCTAGATGTTTATTAAATTAAGCCAAACATGAGCCAAACATGTAGTTCCATACTTTTTTAACTGGTTCCACACATTAATATCACTGACATTTATCAACTCAATATGTAACTTGGAGACCCTGGTCAAACCAGGTTCTCCACTTGCCACTTATAATCTTCAGTACATAACATTAATACCATCAGTACACAACTTATTTTCCTAGTACCCAACTTTAATACAATTAGTACTCGATTTTTAAGTTAGTACACAACATATTTACATTTAGTACACAACACTAATACCAAATTCCAAAAGTTCCGCAACGTTACTCCCGCTTACTCCACCGTCACGCTCTTCGCCAAATTCCGCGGCTTGTCGACATCGTTCCCGCGAGCCAGCGCTGCGTAGTACGCGAGCAGTTGCAGCGGTACGACGGACAAGGCCGGCGTCAGCAGCGGCAACGTCTTCGGAATGGCCAGCGCTTGGTCAACGGACTTCAGCAGGTCAGGCACGTTCTCTTCGTGCGTAATCGCCATGACGTCCGCCCCGCGGGCTTTCACTTCCTTGATGTTGCTGACGGTTTTCTCAAGCACGGTTTCCTGGGTCGCAAGCGCGATGACCGGAACCCCTTCTTCGATCAAGGCCAGTGTGCCGTGCTTCAACTCGCCAGCGGCGTACGCTTCGGAGTGGATGTAGGAAATCTCTTTCAGCTTCAACGAGCCTTCCTGCACGACGGAATAGTCAAGGCCCCGGCCGATAAAGAACAGATGCTCGTGGCTGGCGATTTGCTCAGCGTAAGCTTTCACCGTATCGGCTTGAGCCAACATGCTCTCTACCTGCTCCGGCAGCGAATGCATCGCGGCGATGACATGGGCTACATCGTCCGCGCTTTGCGTACCGCGTACTTGAGCCATGTACAGGCCAAGCAGATAGAACGCGATCAGCTGCGACGTATATGCCTTCGTCGAAGCGACGGCAATTTCCGGACCGGCCAGCGTAGCAATCACATCGTCCGCGTCGCGGGCGATCGAGCTGCCAACCACGTTGGTGATCGCCAGTACATGCGCGCCGTTCGCTTGCGCTTCACGCAGTGCCGCCAACGTATCCGCTGTTTCACCGGATTGGCTGACCACGATCACAAGCGTCTCTGGCGTGATCAGCGGCGAGCGATAACGATATTCCGAAGCAACGTCGTTCATCACCGGAATGCGTACCAGTTGCTCGATCGCCGTCCCGCCGACCAGACCGGCATTATAAGCCGTACCGCAGGCGATAACATGAACCGAGTTCAAGCTGCGGATTTTTTCGTCCGACAGTTTAAGGCCTGGAAGCACGACCTTCCGTCCACTTTCGTCGATGCGTCCCAGCATCGTGTCGCGGTAAGCCTTCGGTTGCTCGTGGATCTCTTTCAGCATGAAATGATCGAAACCGCCTTTTTCCGCGGTCACGGCGTCCCAATCGACACGAATCATTTCCCGAGAAATAAAATTCCCTTCGATCGTCATCAATTCGACAGCATCCTTCGTCAATACTGCCATCTCACCGTCGTTCAAGATATACACGTTCCGCGTATAATTCAACAAAGCCGGAATGTCGGAGCCGATAAAGTTTTCACCTTCACCGAGACCGATAATGAGCGGGCTAGCTTGACGAACGGCAACCAGCTTCTCAGGTTCATACTCGGTCAGAACACCAAGTGCAAAAGCGCCGCGCATAAAACTGATTGCTTTCTGAACGGCTTTCACGATGTCGCCTTGATATTCGCGAGCCACCAGATGGGAAATGACCTCGGTATCCGTTTCCGAGACGAAGACATACCCTTGCTCAATCAGTTCTTCCTTCAACTCCAGATAGTTTTCGACAATCCCGTTATGCACGACCGAAAACTTCTGAGTATGGTCGGTATGCGGATGGGAATTCACGTCAGACGGTTTGCCATGCGTAGCCCAGCGGGTATGACCGATCCCGGCCGATCCTTTGAGCGGTGCACCTTCCAATTTCGACTCCAGATTGGCCAGACGTCCCAACGATTTCGCGATTTTCAAGCCGTTCGACGTAAATACCGCGATCCCGGCCGAGTCGTACCCGCGGTACTCCAGCTTCTTCAATCCGTCAAGCAACACCGACTGCGTATCCCGATTCCCAATATATCCAACAATACCACACATAATATTTTATCCTCCGTTTCATTCTTACAAGATGGTTATTGGCCGTAAGAAGCGGAACACGGAAGAAGAATCACGCAGTGTACTGAGACAGAACTATTCAATTGTCAAAAAAACACCTCGGTAAAAAGCAGACGATTCTGCAATTTTCAACCACTTTTTCACGAATGCCCAGATTGCTCCGTCCACCGCGGATTTCTTCCGCGCTGCTTGCTTACGTACATTCATGAAAGTCCAATGAATGTGATGTTCCATCTGCCCGCACGGTTTGTGGGAACGGTCGCCCATTCCTTTTGCCGATGCGGTTACGGTGCGATGAAGCACCGGGAGGCCCCCGCCGAACATTCCGAACACCTCCACCTCGTCAACTTCGCTTTGCCATACGCTTGGGTTCGCTAACGCCTCAAGATTCTCTGTGGTCACCGGCAGAATGGCCTTCCGCCTCTGCCTTAGCGACTACATCTCCTAAGAGCGCCTGGTTGCCCTCTACGATCCCAACGTACGCGCACAATGAAGTTCTGGCGCTTAACTTCCGGTAAACCTGACAACCCTCGCTTTCTTTGCTCGAATATTCTTAATTATATGCACCTTCACCCGATTTGGCAATGATCAACTTGTCCTGTTTCAGTAAATCATGCCTTTTGTCCTTACGACCCAAACGCAAAAACCGCCAGACAGGAAAACTCTCCCATCTGACGGCCTTGAGGTCCTATAAGAATAACGATGAAACCAGGTCCAGTTCGTTATACCAGCTGCTTCTCCACGACCTCCACGATTTGCGCGACCAGTTGCTCCAGCTCCGCCTTCTCCGGCCCTTCAGCCATGACGCGGATAAGCGATTCCGTCCCCGACGGACGAACCAGCACCCGTCCGTTATCGCCCAGCTCTTGCTCGACCTCGGCAATCGCTTCGGCAATCTGAGCGTTTCCGGCAAACTTGCTCTTGTCCTGTACACGAACGTTTACCAGCACCTGCGGATACTGCTTCATCACCTTCTTCAGCTCGCTAAGCGGCTTACCGGAAGTCAGCAGCGTGTCAACCAGCTGAATCGCCGTCAGAATCCCGTCCCCGGTCGTATTGTAGTCCAGGAAAATCACATGCCCGGATTGCTCTCCGCCTAGATTGTAACCGCCTCGCAGCATCTCTGCCATTACGTAACGGTCACCCACCGCAGTTTGTTGGGTAGCCAGCCCCAGTTTCTTAGTCGCCTTGTAGAAGCCGAAATTACTCATCACGGTCGATACGACCGTATTGTCTTTCAGCTTACCCGCTTTATTCATGGCGTCGCCGCAGATACATAGGATGTAGTCGCCATCCACTTCTTCGCCTAACTCGTCGATGGCGATTAACCGGTCCGCATCACCGTCGAAAGCAAGTCCAAGATGCGCACCCAGACGCACGACTTCTTCCTTGAGCCGCTCTGGATGCGTGGATCCGCAATGGTCGTTAATGTTGAGGCCGTTCGGCTCGGCGGCCAACGTATGCACTTCGGCGCCCAGCTCGCGGAACAGCTTCGGTGCAAGCTCATAAGCCGCCCCGTTCGCACAATCCAGCACAACCTTTAGCCCTTTGAACGAAGAACTAATCGTCGTTTTCAGGTGATCAAGGTATTTCAGCTTCGATTCGTTATCGACGGTTACCGTACCCAAACCGCCGCCGATCGGTCGTGGCAACTCGTCGACAGCTTTATCGAGCAGCTCTTCGATTTGCAATTCCGTATCATCTGACAGCTTAAATCCGTCGCTGCCAAAGAATTTAATCCCGTTATCCTCCACCGGATTATGGGAGGCGGAAATCATGACGCCCGCATCCGCTTGAAGCAAGCGGGTCAAATAGGCCACCGCCGGAGTCGTTACAACACCCAGACGAATGACATCGGCGCCGATCGACAGCATCCCCGCCACCAGCGCAGACTCCAGCATGACGCCCGAAATCCGCGTGTCCATGCCGATAACAACTTTCGGTTTGGAAGACTGCCCAGTCAACACATAACCGCCGCAGCGTCCGATCTGGTAAGCCAGCTCAGCTGTCAGCTCTTGATTCGCAATTCCTCTTACGCCATCCGTTCCAAAATACTTCCCCATGGTTTCACTCCCTCAATATTTTGCCAGCACCGCACTATTCTCCACATCTCCCGGGTGGCGACTGTCCGGTCTATATTCTTGGTTGTCCGCTAATATTCTTGTTACGTACCGTTGCCCGAGGTAACGTCCTCTGTCGCATTGCCGCCTTCCTCCTGATGGGTTGGCGTTCCGTTTCCAGCCGGGTTTTGTGTACCGTCCGCCGGGTCCGGATGCTCCACAGGTTCACCGGAGGTCGGGTTCCCTTTCTCCGTCAGCTCCACGTCAACGGTCATTGAAGTTGCCGTGTCGGCCAATTCCACACCTTCTGGCAGTTTCACTTCGATCGGTACCGTGTGGGTTCCCGCCCCAAGATGCGCCAGGTCAGCTGTAATCTGAATGTCCTCCGGCTGAAGAGCATCCAACGTCCCGCTGGGCCCGACCACCGTCAAGCTCAGCTTCGCATCAGCCGGTAGGATCCATTTGACGTCGTACGAAGATCCAGCGTTCTTTAACGTGACCGGGACACCGTCAAGCTGCTTTTGCCCGCCGGGCTTGACATGCAATGTGATCGTGACAGAGCTCGGCTCGATTTTCTCAAAACCTTCCGGAGGAGTCAAGTCCACCGAGTATTTAGTCTCAGTCGACCCGTCAGAACGGCTCAGATCGACCGTCACCGGATAGGAGGATATACCCTCCAATGCTTCTTTGGAGCCGTACAGAACAACGCCTTCCACATCGGTTTCGACACCGGTTAAGACATATCCGGAAGGCAGCTGCCCCGCTTTGCGTACTTCGAGCGGCACATTTTTGTACAGTTTATTGATCGGTACTTCCACATCCACGGAACTAGGCGAAATTTTCGCATTTTCCATCGGTTGCCCTTGCTTATCATATGCCGTCAGTTTGACGCTTTTGCCTTTAACCGAATCCTTGAGACCGCTGACGTCAACTGTGCCCTCCACTTTACTCAACTCTTGGACTTCACTCGCCGGCAGCGTCACATCAACGGTTCCAGCTCCGGCAACAATTGGAGTCCCAAGCACTAATCCATCGGCCGGCTCCCCTTTTGTGACAATGGTCACGGGGATCGTCCGAGTCTCTTTAGCTTCGATCGTCACTTTCACGATGGAGGGGTCCATCGAGATTAATTCAACTCCAGGTGGAAGCTCATGGGTCAACGGGAGCGTAAACGTTCCGGGTCCCAGATTTTCAAGATTCAACCTTGCCTTATAATCGGAGAAGTTCGTCGTCAAATCAATTCGCTTTCCTTTGACTTCCATACGTACCGTGCTAGGCTCAAGGTCATACAAAATATATTTGTCCTCGTCAAATCCGGTCACTTCGATTTTGACGTTGTCGATGAATCGCGGCTGCGCCAGGGTCGTAGAGTCAACGGGGGTCCCGCTGTCCAGATGCACCATGGCCCACAGAATAATGCTAAAGACAAGTGCGAGGACCTTGGCAAAATTGTTATGAGTCAGCCATTTATCCATTTTTGCCGGCCTCCTTCCGTCTGCGGAACGGGCTGCGTTTCTCTTTCGTGTTCGAGTTGGGACCTAATTCCGCATACAGCTTGGAAATCAGCGACTCCTCGTTGATATCCCGAACGACTTGACCGTCAATCGCCAGCGATATTTGCCCCGTCTCCTCAGATACGACGATAGATACGGCATCACCGACCTCACTAATGCCAATCGCCGCCCGGTGCCTTGTACCCAATTCCTTACTGATGAAAGGATTCTCCGACAGCGGCAAATAGCAGGCGGCAGCTGAAATCCGATGTCCCTGGATAATCACCGCCCCGTCATGCAGCGGCGTATTCGGGATGAAGATGTTGATCAGCAGCTGCGAAGAAATGATGGACTGCATCGGAATCCCCGATTCGGTATATTCATTTAAGCCCGTATCGCGTTCAAAAACGATAAGGGCCCCTATCTTTCTACGTGATAAATAATTCACGGCCTTAATTATTTCGCCGATCTCTTTGCCAAATTCCTCTTCGTCCGCACTGTTCCTCCCGAACAACTTGCCCCGGCCGAGCTGCTCCAACGCACGTCGAAGTTCTGGCTGAAAAATGATGAAGATCGCCAGCACCCCAAATGTAAACATCTGATTCATCAGCCATTTCAGCGTGTATAAGTCAAACCAGGTACTCACGGCCCAAATAAACACCAGGACCAGAATCCCCTTGAGCAGCTGAACGGCACGTGTTCCCCGTACGAGCAGAATCAGGTGATAGATGATATAGGTAACGATGAGGATATCGATAACATCCTTAATGGTATCCTGCCAAGTCAGATTCACAAAATAGTTCATGCTGCGACCCCCGGAATGTTCCTTGCGGACGTTACGCCCGCCGACTAGGAAACGATATGTACAGCTATACAAGCTTGTCTCTATAAGTTTCCCCTAAGTACTAGGTTATAACGTTCACAAGTTAGATGCAAGCGTTCAGTAAAAATAGGTTCATTCCGTATCAACTGTTAATTTCTTCCTGCCCCGGCCAAATAAAAAAGCGCCCCATCCCGAAGGGAGAGGCGCCAATTTATTCAACATTGTTCTACATCACCTATAAGCGACTTCCGTAAACGTATTGATGATCCTGTACCAGATCCAGTCCAGCGCTTGATCAATCTGCTTGACTTCACCCGAGACATGCGCCGTGGAGGCTTGGTAATAGGAGCCGTCAATCACCGTCAAATTGCCTTGTACCTCGCCGTAAATTTCGGCCTTGCCATTCTCGATTGTTAAGTTCCCGACAATTTTGGACTCGCTTGGTACGGTGACCGTGTCGCCTTGAATAATGACCTGATCCAGGTCCGCTCCTTTAACGACGAGTTGATCGTCGCTATCCCAAAGAGATACCGTACTGAACAGCATGACCAGCAGAAACATCGCTGCCGCCGTCAACGCCGGATGGCGTCTGATCCATTGGATCCATGCCTGTTGCTTGGGCTGACTCGGGATCTGGCTGATGATCCGGTTCACCAGTTCATCAGGAGCCGACATGTTCGTATGCTGCTTAATCGTCGCAAACAGCATCATTTCGGTTCGTTCCAATTCCCTGAATTCCTTTAGGCAATCCGGACACTGATCTAGATGCAGCTTCAGCTGTTCGACATGGTCGCGGCTCAATTCGCCGTCCAGGTAATCATGCATCATGGATGAGGCATGTTTGCATTCCATATCAGCCAATCCTTTCAGTAGTACTAATCTATGCGAAAAGCGGAGGGCACGGCTAGAGATCATAGTCGTCCTACCTTAACATACGTAACGGTTCACATTTCGTTTCAAAAAATAATATCGTCAGAGGAGTCCTCATTTTATAGCATTTTATGTTCCAGCTTCTTACGCAAAAATTCCCGCCCGCGATGAACGCGTGTCTTGACCGTCGTCACCGGCATATCCAACACGTCGCTAATCTCTTGCAGCGACATTTCCTGCAGATAACGGAGCACGATCACCGACTTGTATTTGGCAGGTAAGCCGTCGATGGCTTGGTGGATGGTCTGCTGCGTTTCCGACAGCAAGTATTCCGATTCCGGCGTCCGTTCATCCCCGGGAATCAAGGTATATCCGTCCATGCCTTCCTGATCGTTCATTTCGGCGTCCAGATAATAACTCGGCTTCCGCTTGCGCAGCCGATCAATGCACAAGTTCGTCGCGATCCGGTAAATCCATGTTGAGAACTTCTGTTTATCGTCGTACCGGCTCCAATTTTTGTGCACCCTTAAGAACGTCTCCTGCACGACATCCTCCGCCTCGTGACGATTGGACAACATCCGGTATGCGAGATGATAAAGCTTATCCTTATATAAATCAACAAGTTCGGCGAAGGCTCCCTGGTCTCCTTTGCGGGCCAGCTTCACCAGTCTTGCATCAAAATGTTCCACCACCATATTTTCCCCCAAATCGGTTGGAAGGGCTCAGGTACATGATATCCAAATATTATACCCTGCCTGTCCGGCTATTCGTCCCCAAAAGGGTACTTCCAGTCGTCGGCACTTCATTCAAATGTTAAAGCAACTTTTCACAAAATGCAATACATTCAGCAAAAGCAGCTTGCAAAAAAGCCGGACCTTCTCATGGAGAAGGCCCGGCTTGGTTATCCTGTTGATCAACCTAAAGGTATCAGCCTGTATTACGAAGACCGGCAGCAATTCCGTTAATCGTAAGCAAAACTTCACGCAGCAGCTCGGCATCATCCTGTCCTTGGTCTCGCACCGTGCGCAGTTCCGTTAAGAGCTGAACCTGCAGATAGCTAAGCGGATCGACATAAGGGTTACGCAAGCGGATCGATTCTTGCAGCCCTGGAATGTTATCGAGAATCTCGGTAATCCCCGAGATTTTCAACACCATGTCCCGTGTCAAGCGGAACTCCTCTTCGATTTGACTGAGGATGCGATTCTTCACCTCGTCATCTGAGCACATTTTCGCGTACTCTTTAGCGATCACCAGGTCCGCCTTGATCAGCGCGAACTGCAGTGTATCAACCACCGTCCTGAAGAAAGAGAAATGCTGGTACATATCTTGAAGAACCTTGAGGTTCTCTTCGTTGTTTTGGTAGAAGTCCAGTAGTCCGGTACCCGCTGCGTACCAAGCCGGGAATAAGTACCGGCTTTGCGTCCAAGCGAATACCCATGGAATCGCCCGTAAATCCTCAAACCGGTCACTGTTCTTACGCTTGGAAGGACGGGAGCCGATGTTCAGCTCGCCCACTTCGACAAGTGGCGTCGATTCGCGGAAGAATTTCAAGAAATCCGGTTCTCGGAAAACAAGGTCCTGATACTTCTCAAGCGACTTCTCGGAAATACCCGCCATAATTTCTTCCCAGCGTTGCTCTTCCGGACTTGGGCCTTGATGCAGCTTCGCTTGAATCGCTGCGGTGATCAGCGCCGAGGTCGCTTGTTCCAAGCTGCGGTACGCGATGCCGCGTAAGGAATAACGCGAAGAAATCACTTCGCCTTGCTCGGTGATCTTGATCCCCCCGCCAATCGTTTCTGGCGGTTGTACCAGGATGCTGCGGTTCAGCGGCATCCCACCGCGTCCAAGCGCGCCGCCGCGTCCGTGGAAGAACTTTAGCTTGACACCAAATTCATTGGCCGCCGCCGTAATTTGTTTCAGCGCCACCCGCAGTTCCCAGTTTGCCGTAACCACACCGCCGTCTTTATTACTATCGGAGTAGCCCAGCATAATCTCCTGGAGGTCGTTCATTGCCGCGACCGACTCGCGGTAGATCGGCATATTGAACAACTGACGCATGATCCCTGGCGCTGCATGCAAATCGTCGATCGTCTCAAACAGCGGGACCGATTGCAGCGTGCAAACGACCGTACCATCGGCGTCTTTGCGGAATAAGCCTACCTCTTTCGAGAAGACCATCACCTCAAGAATATCGCTAGCCGCTTCTGTCATACTGATGAGATAGCTGGTGATACACTGCTGACCGTATTCTTTTTGCGCGAGATAGACGGTCCGGTAAACATCCAAGCATTCTCTCGTATTCTCACTGTAATCCTGATAAGGAGAAGTGAGTGGCCGCGGGTCGTTTAACAAACGTTCCAGCAACTCGATCTTGTCTTGCTCCTCCAGCTCGGCATAGTTGTCTACGATGTTCATCTTCGCCAAAATTTCCGTCATAGCGTTCTCATGCTCTTTGCTGTGCTGGCGGATATCCAGCGTAGCTGTATGGAAGCCAAACAGCTCTGCCTGGCGAATTAGCTTCTTAATGTGGGTATCGGCGACATAGTCAGCATAGTGATGACGCAAGCTGCGGTCGATGATTTTCAGATCCTGGATAAACGCTTCAACACTCGGGTAACGTTCCGGCGTGTCCTTCGTGCTGTCGTCCAGCACATTGTGCAGCTTCTCCGTCAAGTACGTCAGCTTAATACGATACGGTTCTTTGTCGTTATTCCATTGCTGCGTTTTGCGCAAAGTGACTTGAAGGCGATCCCGTTGGATCGAGGCCATCAGTTCGTCCGTAACGTCTACGATGCTGGTGCTGAAGCTGAGGTGCTTAAACAACTCAGACAAAATCCGCTGATATTCGCGTACCGACAGTTTACGCTGCATCCGCAACGTCTCCCACGTAACATCTGAGGTAACAGATGGATTACCGTCCCGGTCGCCGCCGATCCAAGAACCGAACCGCAAATACGCGGGTACGTGCCAATAATGTTCCGGATAGTATTTAGTCAAACAGCGTTCCAGCTCCTGATACACTTCAGGCAAGACATGGAATAAGGTTTCATGAAAATAGTACATGCCGTTTCTGACTTCATCCAGAACGGTGGGCTTACGATCGCGCAACTCATCGGTTTGCCAAAGCGTAATTACCTCGTTGAGCAGTTTCTCCCGCAGCTGCTCGCGTTCACGGAACGTGAGCGTCGGGTTATCCAGCTGCATGACATCGTCTGCGATACGCTTGTGGATGTCCAGAATCGCACGACGCATCGCTTCCGTCGGATGGGCCGTCATGACCAATTCCAGAGACATGCCTCCCAGGATTTCCTGGGCTTCAGCATAGTTGAAGCCTTGTTCTTTCAGATCGCGGACAGCTGCTTCGATCGTACCGGTCTGAACGGTCTCCCCGGCTGACAGCTCATAGTCACGTTTGCGGCGAATCCGGTGGTTCTGCTCTGCAATATTCACCAGTTGGAAGTAGATCGCAAATGCACGGATCACTTGATGACGGATTCCGGGCTCCAAAGAATTGATCATTTCCTTAAATTCTTCATGCAATTCCGGCAAAAATACAGCCCGCAGGGATTTACTGGCTTCACGTATCTTCTCGACAATATCCAAGAGCTCATTGCCGCCCTGATGTACCAGGACCTCTCCTAGAATATTGCCCAAAAAACGAATGTCGCGCCGAAGCAAGTTATTCGAGTTGCCTTTTCCTGCGGTAACCGTTAACTCTGTCATGTTTCTCCCCCATTTCATCCCTAATGCAGCAAGCTTCCTTCCGCATAGTCATCATCTTTGTCGTTTAGACCAAATGGCGTTCGCAAGGCGTTTCTTAACATCATACAATAAACTTCCCTGAAAATCTTCACTTAATTTGTAAGAAATATGGTCGAAGACTACTGTGCACGAGCCGCGAGAGCTATTCATTTCAACTCCACTTACCCTAACACGGTAAAGCAGTAAAATGCAAGGGTATAAGTTAATGATAGAAAACTTTTATACCCGGGTATGAGGTAATGTTAAAATTATAACAAAAAACATCATCTTATCCGATGATGTTGCTGTTATGTATGGAGCGGGTGATGGGAATCGAACCCACGCTACCAGCTTGGAAGGCTGGAGTTCTACCATTGAACTACACCCGCACCTTAAAGAAATGGTCGGGATGACACGATTCGAACATGCGACCCCCTGGTCCCAAACCAGGTGCTCTACCAAGCTGAGCTACATCCCGTCAATAAGGTGGTATTGATTGAAAAAATGGCGCGCCCTAAGAGATTCGAACTCCTGACCTTTTGATTCGTAGTCAAACGCTCTATCCAGCTGAGCTAAGGGCGCGTATTTAGATGGAGCGGACGACGGGAATCGAACCCGCGACCCTCGCCTTGGCAAGGCGATGCTCTACCGCTGAGCCACGTCCGCATTAAAGATGGTGCGCGTGGAGGGACTTGAACCCCCACGTCAAAGACGCTAGATCCTAAGTCTAGTGCGTCTGCCAATTCCGCCACACGCGCACATTATTAAAACTGGTGAGCCATGAAGGACTCGAACCTTCGACACCCTGATTAAAAGTCAGGTGCTCTACCAACTGAGCTAATGGCTCTCACTAAGAAAGATGGCTGGGGATATAGGATTCGAACCTATGCATGACGGAGTCAAAGTCCGTTGCCTTACCGCTTGGCTAATCCCCAATAAGATGGTGGAGGCTGAGGGGATCGAACCCCCGACCCTCTGCTTGTAAGGCAGATGCTCTCCCAGCTGAGCTAAGCCTCCATATCTGAGATCTACATATACGAAGATGGTGACCCGTAGGGGATTCGAACCCCTGTTACCTCCGTGAAAGGGAGGTGTCTTAACCCCTTGACCAACGGGCCTTATGTAGAGAAGCTCTCAACCGGGATCGAACCGGTGACCTCATCCTTACCATGGATGCACTCTACCTACTGAGCTATGAGAGCATATGG
>NZ_JALPRK010000048.1 GCF_023195895.1 Paenibacillus mellifer | reverse complement strand
TTGAAGTGCACCCCTTAGAATGGACATTGGAAAAACCCCTGGGTATTCCGATGAATTCTAAGGGGTGCATTTTTTATGGCGATTAAAGGTCAAAAGTTCAAGTCATACACGGAGGAACTGAAAATGGAAGCGATCCGCCTTCACATAGAGGATAAGTGGACGTACCGTCAGATCAATGAATATTTGGGGATACAAGATAAAGATCGAATGAAAGTGTGGATGCGGCAATACAGGGAGAAAGGGCAGTTTGGCCTCTTAGATCAAAGGGGAAGACGGAAGAACTACATAGACCAGGATCGGTATGTAAAGCAATTGGAACGGGAGAACCGAATGCTAAAAAAGTGTTTGGAAATCTGGATGCGGGAGGTGCAAAGGAAAGGTATGTAATCATTCGCGAGTTAGCGGATGGCTCCAATATTCGCTATCTCTGCGGGTTATTCAACGTTTCTCGTAGCGGATATTACGCCTACCTGAAACGAATGGACATAGATCGGGATCAGGCCTCCAAAAAGTTGGTGAAGGCCGTATATGACCGGTATGAGGGCAAATACGGGTACAGGCAAATTCAACTCTTCTTACTCCAAGACCATCACGTATGGTGGAATCACAAGAAAGTATTGCGCCTTATGCAAGCCTTGGGATTACGCTCAAAGATTCGGCGCAAGCATCGCTGCAACTACTCCTCATCCGTTCAGGGCCGCGTTGCGGAGAACATCTTAAAGCGCGATTTCAACACCCAAGCGCCTAACCAAAAATGGGTGACAGATATTACCCAGTTTCGAGTCTTGGATACATGGATGTACCTCTCCGTGATTAAGGATCTATTCAACAATGAGATCGTTTCCAACCACATGGGCTTACGCAACGACAACCAACTCGTCCTGGAGACGTTTGCTAAGGCCTTTGAAAAGACGAAAGACGTGACTGGATTGATCGTTCATAGCGATCAAGGCTTCCAGTACACGTCCTACGCTTATCATGACATGCTGCAACAGGTTGGCGCCCAAATCAGCATGTCGCGAAGAGGCAATTGTTTGGACAACGCCTCGATGGAGAGCTACTTCTCGCATCTCAAAACGGAAGGGCTCTATCCCTATGATATCCGAACTATGAGCGAGGCACAAAGGCGAATTGAAGAATACATTCATTTTTATAACCATAACCGACCGCAACGAAAGCTAAATAAGCTGCCGCCAGTACAATACCGACGACAGCTTGTAGCCTAGGTGTTTTTACAATGTCCACTAAATGGGGTCTTGACCA
>NZ_JALPRK010000047.1 GCF_023195895.1 Paenibacillus mellifer | reverse complement strand
TTTGGATAAGCCCTCGACCGATTAGTACCTGTCAGCTCCATACATTGCTGCACTTCCACCTCAGGCCTATCAACCTCGTCGTCTTCAAGGGGTCTTACTAGTTGGGAAATCTCATCTTGAGGGGGGCTTCACGCTTAGATGCTTTCAGCGCTTATCCCGTCCGCACTTAGCTACCCAGCTGTGCTCCTGGCGGAACAACTGGTGCACCAGCGGTGCGTCCATCCCGGTCCTCTCGTACTAAGGACAGCTCCTCTCAAATTTCCTACGCCCACGACAGATAGGGACCGAACTGTCTCACGACGTTCTGAACCCAGCTCGCGTACCGCTTTAATGGGCGAACAGCCCAACCCTTGGGACCTACTTCAGCCCCAGGATGCGATGAGCCGACATCGAGGTGCCAAACCTCCCCGTCGATGTGGACTCTTGGGGGAGATAAGCCTGTTATCCCCAGGGTAGCTTTTATCCGTTGAGCGATGGCCCTTCCATGCGGTACCACCGGATCACTAAGCCCGACTTTCGTCCCTGCTCGACTTGTCAGTCTCGCAGTCAAGCTCCCTTTTGCCTTTGCACTCTTCGAATGATTTCCAACCATTCTGAGGGAACCTTGGGGCGCCTCCGTTACTCTTTAGGAGGCGACCGCCCCAGTCAAACTGCCCACCTGACACTGTCCCCGTACCGGTTCACGGTACCAGGTTAGAACTCCGATACGATCAGGGTGGTATCCCAACGGCGCCTCCACCGAAGCTGGCGCTCCGGCTTCCTAGGCTCCCACCTATCCTGTACAAATCGTATCAAAGTCCAATATCAAGCTGCAGTAAAGCTCCATGGGGTCTTTCCGTCTTGTCGCGGGTAACCTGCATCTTCACAGGTATTAAAATTTCACCGGATCTCTCGTTGAGACAGCGCCCAAGTCGTTACGCCATTCGTGCGGGTCAGAATTTACCTGACAAGGAATTTCGCTACCTTAGGACCGTTATAGTTACGGCCGCCGTTTACTGGGGCTTCGGTTCATAGCTTCGGGATTGCTCCCTAACCACTCCCCTTAACCTTCCAGCACCGGGCAGGCGTCAGCCCGTATACTTCGCCTTGCGGCTTCGCACAGACCTGTGTTTTTGCTAAACAGTCGCTTGGGCCTTTTCACTGCGGCCCCCTCGAGCTATTCACTCTACCGGGGCACCCCTTCTCCCGAAGTTACGGGGTCATTTTGCCGAGTTCCTTAACGAGAGTTCTTCCGCGCGCCTTAGAATTCTCTTCTCGCCTACCTGTGTCGGTTTGCGGTACGGGCACCTTCTCCTGACTAGAGGCTTTTCTTGGCAGTGTGAGATCATGACCTTCGGTACTGTAAATTTTCCCTCCCCATCACAGCCCAGCCTTAACGATGTGCGGATTTGCCTACACATCAGCCTCACTGCTTGGACGAGCATCCATCAGCTCGCGTCACTACCCT
>NZ_JALPRK010000046.1 GCF_023195895.1 Paenibacillus mellifer | reverse complement strand
TCAGATTGTCGAGAAACCCAGTGTCTTGTACCAAGACGCCTGGGTTTCTCTGTTGTTTAGGGGTAGAAAAGGGTTGTAGAGGGGGATTTACCCCTGTATAACCTTCCTTTCTAGATGGAGGGCAATCTTCTTCATGTTCTGCACGGTTGCCGTCATCAACGCCTGCTCCGTCGCATTGCGCAGCCCCCGCAAACGGCAATAGCGAAACCCGTGGAGTTGTTTGGCATCCGCGAAGCTTCGCTCAATGGTCTCTTTTCGTTTCCGGTACAGCTTCTTGCCCGACTTGCTCAGCCGGTTCAGCCGCACGCGTTCCTTGCTGCCTTCCCATACATGCCGGGTCACCACCTTGCGGTGGTTCCGCGAACGGGTACACTTGTCCAGCATCGGGCAAGCTGCACATTGCTTGGGATCAGATGCATAATGCCGGTACCCTTCCCGGTCGGTGGTCTTGTAGGGGAGTTCCTGCCCTTGTGGGCAGACATAAAGATTCCGCTCGGCATCGTACTTGAATTCATGCTTGTGGTACAACCCCTGTGTGGGATGAAAACGACGGTGGGCGATCACGCCAAAAATCTTACGCTTCTCTAGTCCATTGCAAATCGGTGCTGTCAGATAACCAGAATCCAGTGCAACCGCTTCAACCTTGAAACCAAAACGTTCAGCCTGCCGGTCTAGACGATCTAGATACGGAACAGAGTCATGCACATTGCCGGGGGTGACAAAGACATCGGTAATAAGGTTGTACTTCGCATCGACCGTACGGTGGTCCAGGTAGAAGAAACCTTCCGGCTTGCCCTCCCGTACCATGTAGCCGCTGTCCGGGTCGGTCGTACTGACCTTCACTTCCTTGTCCTCGTTCACCTCCTCTCTTGGTTTCAGGGCTTTTTTCCGTTCGCCCGCCGGTCCGCCTCCACCGCTGCGTTCAGTTCTTCCAGATAAGCTTTTGTGTTCTCCTCCACCTGCTGACGAGTGTATTTGTGCTTGTTGGCGTTCGCTTTGACGTGGGTCGAATCGGAGATCAGCACCCGTCCGCCAACCATACGGTGCGAAATGGCCTGCAATACAATCTCGTCGAAAATGTCCTGAAAGATGGTCGTGTCCTTGAACCGAGTCCGCCGATTCCAACTGATCGTGGAATGATCAGGAATCCGGTCAGTTAGGCCGAAGCCAAGAAACCAGCGGTACGCCAGATTAGTCTGAATCTCCTTTTCCAGTTGCCGTTCTGAGCGGATGCTGTAGAAATAGCCCAGAAAAATCATTTTGAACAGCACAACCGGATCGACTGCTGGCCGGCCGTTATCTTCACAGTACAGGGGACGCACTTTCTCGTTGATAAACGTAAAATCGATGTACTTATCGATTTTACGGAGCATGTGATCTGCGGGAACCAAGTCTTCAATAGAGACCAATTCATAACTCTGTTGTTTCTCACGATTAGGGCGTAACATAGCGACACCGTCCGTTCCTCATTAGTTACCTTATTATACCATATTAACGCGGTGTCGTGTTAAATAAAATGA
>NZ_JALPRK010000045.1 GCF_023195895.1 Paenibacillus mellifer | reverse complement strand
AATGAACACCCTTGCCTTTGGCTAACGGTAGGCGCTTGCCAGCCCCCGTTCGGGACTTTCACCCTAGAGATGACGCTCATGCTGGGCGTACCACAAAAAAGCTTCAAGGACAATTGTCCTTGAAGCTCTCTGATTGTAATGATGATGCCGGTGAAGGGACTCGAACCCCCACGGTTTCCCTCACGATTTTGAGTCGCGCGCGTCTGCCAATTCCGCCACACCGGCATATATAAAATTGTTCAAAAGTGCGGAAGACCAGACTTGAACTGGTACGGTAGTCACCTACCGCAGGATTTTAAGTCCTGTGCGTCTGCCGATTCCGCCACTCCCGCGAAACATGAATGGAGGCGCCACCCAGACTCGAACTGGGGATAAAGCTTTTGCAGAGCTGTGCCTTACCACTTGGCTATGGCGCCAAATATAAAAATGGAGCGGACGACGGGAATCGAACCCGCGACCCTCGCCTTGGCAAGGCGATGCTCTACCGCTGAGCCACGTCCGCTTATACTGGGGATATAGGATTCGAACCTATGCATGACGGAGTCAAAGTCCGTTGCCTTACCGCTTGGCTAATCCCCACTATATTTGATTGTTAAAGTAAATGGGGCGATCGATGGGACTTGAACCCACGAATGCCGGAGCCACAATCCGGTGCGTTAACCCCTTCGCCACGACCGCCATAATATGAAATTCACTACTTCTAAAAAATGTGGCAGGGGCAGCAGGAATTGAACCCACACCAAAGGTTTTGGAGACCTTTGTTCTACCTTTAAACTATGCCCCTATAAAACTGGTGGAGGCTGATGGATTCGAACCACCGAACTCGTCAGAGAACAGATTTACAGTCTGCTGCGTTTGGCCACTTCGCTAAGCCTCCATGTGGTGCCGGCGAGAGGACTTGAACCCCCAACCTACTGATTACAAGTCAGTTGCTCTACCAGTTGAGCTACACCGGCCCTTCAACAAAAAGTTGAATGGTGGCTCGGGACGGAATCGAACCGCCGACACGAGGATTTTCAGTCCTCTGCTCTACCGACTGAGCTACCGAGCCTTACATATTAAGTTAAATGGCGGAGCCGACGGGATTCGAACCCGCGGTCTCCTGCGTGACAGGCAGGCATGTTAGGCCTCTACACCACGGCTCCACACTTGGATAATGCCATCCTCTTGCGAGGATAATTGCGGGGGCAGGATTTGAACCTGCGGCCTTCGGGTTATGAGCCCGACGAGCTACCGGGCTGCTCCACCCCGCGTCAGTAATAAGATGTTATATGGTGGAGGCTGAGGGGATCGAACCCCCGACCCTCTGCTTGTAAGGCAGATGCTCTCCCAGCTGAGCTAAGCCTCCATGGGAAAAGACAAGTTTTATTGTACCAGATAACTCCACTATAAATCAAGTGAATCAATGAAGTAACTGCTAAAGGAATAAAATGACCCGTAGGGGATTCGAACCCCTGTTACCTCCGTGAAAGGGAGGTGTCTTAACCCCTTGACCAACGGGCCATGCTTTAGAGCTGAAAGATTATGGCGGAGAGAGAGGGATTCGAACCCTCGAGACGCTTGTGACGCCTACACGATTTCCAATCGTGCTCCTTCGGCCAACTCGGACACCTCTCCATATAGTGGCTCCCCGAACAGGACTCGAACCTGTGACAACTCGATTAACAGTCGAGTGCTCTACCAACTGAGCTATCAGGGAACATTATGAACTTTTCAAGGTTTAATCCTTGAAAACTGGATACGAAACGTATTTGCTGTTTTAGATGTTT
>NZ_JALPRK010000044.1 GCF_023195895.1 Paenibacillus mellifer | reverse complement strand
ATTTTATTACTTCTATGTATGTTCTTCATGATGATGCGCCGATAAATTACTTAATGCTCATTCCTAAACTAAGTCCCCGCTCCTGCTTTCTTCTTTAACCCTCTTCTCGTAGTTATCTAAGTACGTTTGAACCGCTTCGTGATATATAGCTCTTCTATCTTTCCCGCTTCTTCGATTAGACGATGGCAGATAACGTTTCCGTGTTCACGACGTCCCACCACCTTAAGGTCACGTAGTGACCGGCCGCGATGCGGTTAGGTGGTGCGGATGTGTCCCGGCAACTTCTTCTTCGACTTATCTTCCGGGACCGAGGCGGCTTGTCCACCGATGCGTGAACACATTGTTATCTGATGCCGGTGTCATCTTGAGTTACTTGCAAATATTCTATTCCCGTTTTTAAGTCTTTGTATAGTGCTTATTTAAAATGTTATACTGTAGTTAGCTTTGAGCATTCCTTGAAAGGAGATGACCTTAATGGCAGTTAGTAAAGAGAAGGTCACCGACTTGATTAATCGACTATCGGAGAGAGACCTAGAGCTAGTTACTGAATTACTGGAAAGACTGGCCCAAAATAATTTCTATAGAGAAATTCCAATCGACGACGAACCAACCACACAAGATGACTTAGATGCAATCCACGCAGCCCATGAAGCACTTAAAAAAGGCGAACTCATTGATCTACAGGATATCGAAGATGAATTACGAAGTTAAGTTTTACAAGGACGCATTGAAGAATATTCAACGACTCGATAAGATTAGTCGAAACAGAATACTTGATCATATCAAAATTTTGTCGGAAAACCCGAAATCCGACGAATTAGATATTAAGAAAATGCAAGGTACTGAAAATCAATTTAGACTACGAGTAGGACCATACCGAGTTGTTTACTCGATATTCAACGACAAATTACTTATCATTGTCATCAGAGTTGGCTCGCGAGGAGATGTCTATAAGAAATAACCAGGCACTTGATCATCAAGTGTCTCTTTTATTCTTAATGGTTTACACCGGTTTCATATAACGGTTCCGTGTTCACGACGTCCCACCACCTTAAGCGAACGTAGTGAGCGGCCGCGATGCGGTTAGGTGGTGCGGATGTGTCGCCTGAATCTACTTCCTCGAATTATCTCCTGGCGACCGAGGCGGCTTGTCCGCCGATGCGTGAACATATTGTTATACGACGGAACCTTGAATATGCCCACGAAAATTTTGTTACTGTATTACTTCTTTTAATAATAGTTCTTCCGGCATTAATTGATCCGATTCAATAACAATTGCATTCATTCCTTTGTCAGTTACTACTTCATGCCATTCCCCAGATTCCCAAAATGCTACTTGCCCTGCTTGTATTGGTACTCGAACTTTATCTCTCCCACTAATAAATCCTTCTCCAGCTACTACAATAAATAGCTGTGGTACAGGTGCCTCATGCCCCCAAATAAGTCCTTCAGGGTTCATATGCATTGACGATACTTGAATAATGTCTATATGACGTTCAAGTATTTTTATGATAGGGGTTATTATGATGTTCTTACTTCCGAATTTATCTATCTTTCTTCCAACTGACTCATCGAATCGAAATAATTTCATTTTGAATCCCCTCAAATTGGAATGGTTTTTGGTTATTAATAAACAATCTTCGTTCTGTCGTATAACGTTCTTGCATTCACGAACCCTCACCGGCTTAAGACAGCTCGTCAATCAAGCGCAGCGATCGGCCTGCCGGGTCGAAGACTTAGCCGGTGCAGGGTTGTCCCCTGAATCACATCCCGGCCGAATACTACTCGGGGACCGAAGGCCGTTAGGCCTGAAGCGTGGATGCGGTGTTATGTGATGCCAGTGCCCCACCTGAGATACTCGCATTAGCGCTTTGAATATCTATCTTCTAATGCTTTCTTGAAGACATCTATAGGTTTCTCATAGTCAATTGGTTTGTAAATCAACGAATTTAGCCAAGCACTTAAATCATAGGGGTGATCAAATCCCATATCCCTACAGTATAGAGACATCTCTTTCATTGTTCCTAGAACACTCTTATCGTTTGTTTTTTCTATGTGTATATCACCTGCTTCAAAGTAATACTGATCAATCAGTGCCCTCCTGACTCCTTCTAATTGCAAGTATTCTCTGAGGTCCACTTTAAATTTGACTTGAAGTTTGTTTAATTGCGAACTACGTATACCATCAAGAATTAAACATAATCGGCTCAAATCGTTTACAAAGATTATGTGTTTTTTCTTCAGCTGCAATATATTCACGTGCCAACTGAATAATGGGTCAGCTCCATTTGCTTCTAAAGGAGCAATTTTCATATCTTTAAAGAGCTTTTGAGTGAATTTTAGAATCATCATATTTTAGTCTCCTATTGATACTGGTTAGCACTGGTTTCAC
>NZ_JALPRK010000043.1 GCF_023195895.1 Paenibacillus mellifer | reverse complement strand
CCTTTCTGCGATTTAACGCAGAAAGGGCTTCTCTTTCATGGATTAACCTTGTCCTTCTTCTCCCAGGACAAAACGATATACGCTGTCCACCTTCTCCTCCGTCAGATCCCCGCTGTTGTCAAACACTAGGATAGAGGAAGCCGGAATATCCCAATTGATCTCCGGCACGAACTGCACGCGGTGCTTGAAATCATCCCAGTGCTCCAGCTTCCAGGTATCGCGGTCTGTGCGGCGATCGATGATTCTTTCCTTTTGGGTTTCCATGTCCTTCAGCGCGACGACCACGACCTTGACATCCACTTCTCTCTTGGACAATCCCGCCTCTTGAAGGAGTGTTTCGAGCCACGTTTTGTTCTTCAGCTCCGCCGTGAACGGAGAGATCATAAATACGTTTTGGCCGGCCGCCAAATTCTCAATGCAGATGTCCCGCGTCGTATCGTATTCCAGGTCACGCAGGTGTTTCTTGTAAAATTCAGAGTCCCGGTCGTTCACATCCAGACCATTCATCTCCAACATTTTTTCCACACAGCGCCCCCCAACGGTATCGCGGTCCAAAAAGGCCGCCGGCATCCGTCTTGCCAGCTTGCGGGCCACCGTCGTTTTCCCCGTTCCGGCGACGCCTACGAAAAAGACCAATTTCAACATGATGTCTAAATATCCTCCTTCGGCAATTACGAGCAGTTATGTATTTTGTCCTATTGTATCATCTTTTCACCTGTTTGCGCCGCTGGCTGCCGCCACAAAAAAAACCGGCCCGGGAAGTTCCCGGCAACCGGCGACTTAAGCTCATGTTCCACGCGCCATTGTGATGGCTTAAGTTTGCTGCTGCCGCAGCCGTGTCTCCCGGGCGAGCTCCTTAACGTTATCCTCGAGCCGGCTGCGCAGCTCCTCGGCGATTTCGAAACCACCGGCATCGGTACGCGCCACCTGAGTGTCCACCGCATACACGCCGCCTAAAATATATCGTGCGCCCAGCACGGACAAGACTGGCTTCAACGCGTAATCGATCGTCAGCAAGTGCGCAAGACTGCCCCCGATAAAGAGCGGCAGGATCACTTTCCCGGCCAGGCCCTTTTGCGGCACCAGGTCCAGGAATGTCTTCAATACGCCGGTATACGACGCTTGATAGACCGGGCTGGCCACAATCACCGCGTCCGCTCCGGCCACCAGTGCATTCGCTTTAACGATCGCTTCGCTTTCAAATTTGGTATGGATCAAATCCTCCGGCGGCAATTCGCCCACGTTCAAGTGACTGACTTCGAAACCTTCGCCGCGCAGCAGCTCCTCGGTCAGCGAAATCACCGCCCCCAACCGAGATCCCAGTGTTGGATTGCCGTTAATCACCGTAACTTTCATATGGAGTCTCCCCTTGTCTCATTCGGACGTTCGCCTTCCCTCGAATCCCTGACGAATTCCCTAAATTTTAAAACGATGCTATCAAGATTTGCCTGAAAAGTCAATGCAGACGGGGCGTCAAATGCCCCGATTGACAGCAGGACTATCTTAACCCGGGGCGAGTTACAGTGCCTCGATGATGTCTCCGGCGAGCAGCGACGCCGGGTTGCCCGTGCGGGCGGCGGCTGCGCGTTCGCCGGCCAGGCCGTGCAGATAGACGCCGAACGCCGCCGCTTGAACGGCGTTCAGGCCTTGGGCCAGCAGCCCGGCAATCAGGCCGGTTAACACGTCCCCCGAGCCCCCGGTCGCCATACCGGGGTGCCCGGTGACGTTGACGAACACACGGCCGTCCGGGGCCGCCACCACGGTGCGCGCGCCCTTGAGCACGAGCGTCACGCCGTGCTGCAAGGCAAAGTGCCGCGCCAGGCCGATGCGGTCCCGCTGCACCTCGGCCGTAGAGAGGCCGGCCAGCCGGGCCATCTCGCCGGGATGCGGCGTCAGAATCGTCGCCGCCTCCCGGCGCTGCCACGCCGCTAAGCCGTTCGCGGCGGCGAGGACGTTCAGGGCGTCCGCGTCCACCACGAGGGGACGCGGGGCGCCCTCCCACACGGCGCGCAGGAAGCCGTCCTCGCCCAGGAAGCGGCCCAGCCCCGGGCCAACGGCGAGCACGTCACGCGCCGCCAGCAGCCGCAGCAGCTCGGGCGCTGCGGCTGCGTTCCATGCGCCGGCGCCGGGATCGCCGGTAGCCGGCGCAAGCATCAGCTCGGGCACGGCCCCGAGCACATGCGGCAGCAGCGCCTCCGGCAGCGCCCACGTGACGAGGCCGCTGCCGGCGCGGAGCGCGGCTTTGGCGGCCAGCAGGCCGGCGCCGCTCATCGTGAGGCTGCCTGCCGCCAGCAGCACGTGCCCGTACGTGCCCTTATGGCCGTCGGCCTCGCGCCGCCGGCCGGGGTCCACCCCGAGCTCGCCGCGCAGCGACTCCTCGGTGAGCAGCACCCCCACTTCCGCCGCAAAGCCCGGCGGAAGCGCGCGGGGGATGCCGATATAGCGGACGATCACGTCCCCTGCGGCCTTCGCCCCCGGATATTGCGTCAGCCCCGTCTTCAGGAAGGCGAGGCACACGGTGATCCGGGCCTGGATGCACGGGTCGTGGACCATGCCGGTATCGGCGTCCAGCCCGCTGGGGATGTCGGCTGCCACGATCGGCAGCCGGCTTTCGTTCGCCTCCCGGATGAGGGAGGCGTAGTCTCCCCGGGGCGCGCCCTTCGCCCCGGTGCCCAGCAGCGCGTCCACGATCCCCGTCACCCCGCGGGATCGGGCCGCGGCCACCGCGCCGGGCGTGTACACCTCGCCCGGCAGCCCCAGGGCTGCAGCGATGTTGTGCTGCAGCCCGGCTTCGCCGCCGAGTCGCTCCGGCTCCTCGGCGTACAGCAGACTCACCTGCACGTCTGCATCCGCCAGATGGCGTGCGCACACCAGACCGTCGCCGCCGTTGTTCCCCTTGCCGACGAGGATCAACCAATGCTCCGCCGGGTGCTCCTGCGCCGAGTCCCGCTCCTCGCCGTTCGTCCCGGCTTGACGCTCGCGAATCGTCTCCGCCGGGTGCTCCGGCAGCCGACCTTCCCGCCGCAGCCGACAAAAGGCCAGCACCTCCTCGGCAATCGCCCGTCCGGCGTTCTCCATCAAGGCGACCGCCGGGATCCCGATCTGCTCGATGGCATGGCGGTCAATGGCGCGCATTTGCTCCGACGTCACCATTCTCATCGCTTCTCCCCTCCCCCTGATCTTACTTACACACCAAACAGCTCTCTCCTAATACCCCACCGTAAATCGGGTGCCGACATAATACGGGTCCTCCGCTTCATCAAGCAGGGCTGCCGCATAATCCTCCGCCGTAATCCGGCTATTGTCGCGCTCGTCGGTGACCAAGCGGTCCAGGCCCAAGCGGAACATGCCCGTGCGTTTCCCCGGCTCGATGAGCGCCGGCGGGCTCAACACGGTCCATTCCAGATTCGACGCCTGGTAGATGCTCAGCGCCTCTTCATGAGCCCGGGCCAGCGGCCGTACTTCCTCCGGGAACTCCGACGTATCCATCAGTTTTACTCCCGGTGCGACCTCAAGGCCGCCCGCCCCGCCAACGGCGATTAACCGGCGAACCCCGCCGCGCTTAACTCCTTCAATCAGTGAACGCGTCGCTTCCTGCAGTTCGTCCTCTTCCCCGAAGCGCGGCCCATACGCGCTGATCACGAGGTCCTGTCCCTGGACCAGCCGGGCGATGGAGTCGGGGACCAGGATATCCCCTTCTTCTAGGGCCAAATGCCCGGCCTTCTTGGTGTCCGCAGGGACGAGACTTAGCAACCCCATCTCGGCCGCTCTCGCCTGATCTCTAACCACTGCCGTAACTTCATGTCCGCGCCGTAACGCTTCCTCCGCAATTTTTTTTCCAATCGAACCCGTCGCACCAAATAATACAATCTTCATCTATCGTTTCGCCCTTTCCTCGCATTGGATGGCATTCCCAGGTTTTGCTGTTTTCATTATAATCATCCTGCCCCGGCAAGTCCAAAAGAACAGGGCCTCCCCGCCGCCACGCAGCCAGAGAAGCCCAATGTCGCCCGTAACTGACCGATTGTTGCTGTTTGTGCAACATTTGGGTCGGTCCGTGCCGGGATGGATCTAATTTGTTGTCATTGTTGCAACATTTTCAGCCAAAGTTGGCGGATGTGCCCGGAAAGGTTGCACCTTTTGCAGCATTTTCACCTAAACTGGTTCGGGGCGCACGGATATGTTGCCTAATTTGCAACAAATCGGGGATTGCTCGCTTTTACGTCGTACCCCACATACAATCGTCCTCCATTATCCTGCTTTTCCTAACGCAAAGCTCAAAATCAAAATGACGAACACCACCGCGGTAATGATCACATACCGGTAATCCCGCTCCGCCCAAAACAGAAACAAAGAGATGAAGACACGGAACACCGGCGTCAAAATAAGCAGCAAAAGGCCGGTCTGAATCACTGCTGCAGCTTTGAAAGCCACCAAGCCGGACATCATGGCGCCAAAACTGGTCGGGTACGTATCCCCCGGATACCCGCTGTCGCCGGTGACTAAATACTGGACGAGTCCAGTTACGATGACGATTGCGGCTAGCATAACACCGATTCGCAGCATTTTGCTGATTGCCGTCTCAATTTCGAAGGTGCGGCTTTGCGCCGCATCGTTAGGGCCACCCATATCAACCCCTCCATCCTTGGTAGATCATTTGAAAGGCCACGTACACCATGACTGGGATAAAAAGCTTGCGAATCGTCTTGCTCTTCATCCGCTGCATCAGGCGCGACCCTACGGTTGCACCAATCAGGACACCCAGCGCTACCGGCGCCGAAATGATCGGTATAATGTCGCCGCGGAGCAAATAAATACCTGCACTGGCCGCCGCCGTCACGCCCATCATAAAGTTGCTGGTCGCGGACGACACCTTGAGCGGCATTTTCATAAATACGTCCATGGCCATGACCTTGAAGCTTCCGCTCCCGATGCCCAGCAGTCCGGAAATGACGCCCGCGCCGTACATCACCCCGAAGCCCTCGTATACCCGATCCACGTTATATGCGACGGTTTGGCTCAGCGCCTTATCGTAATACTCGCCCTGCAATCCGAGCTTTTGGGCTACCGGATGCAGCGGGACGTTCTCTGGAACTTCTTGCTTGCCCTTTTTGATCATGGCATACGCGGAGTACAGCAGCAGCAGCGCGAAAATAATATACAGAAACCGCGGGGCGATTAATGCCCCGATAAACGCGCCGGTGATCGCCCCGACGGTCGTGGCGATCTCCAGAAACATGCCGACCCGCAGATTGGTGATTCGGTCACGGATATACGCCACCGCTGAGCCGCTTGATGTTGCGATGACGGAGATGATACTCGCCCCAATCGCGTGGTTGATGTCAACGCCAAACAGCAGGGTCAGCGCCGGTGTTACGATGATTCCTCCGCCCAATCCGAGAACGGAGCCGACGATTCCTGCCAGAATGGCGATCATGAAAATTTCAATTACTGTAGAAGTCAATCCGACGGCATCTCCTTTGTCCTTTACGATCATGATGGCCTGCCCCTAAGGCCGCCCCCATGTCAATGCTTTCTCCAATACATCCCGAGGCCGCCGGGAGAGGTGTACTCGAAGCCGAAGGGCCGGTACAATGCATCCGCCGGGACGTCGGCGATCAGGCTGACGTAAGTTAGCGGCGCCGCATGCCCCTCCAGATATCTCATGATTTCTTTCATGATCATTTTACCCAGGCCTCTTCCCTGAAGATCCGGACGTACGATAATATCGACAACTTGCATAAAGCACCCGCCGTCGCCGACAACTCTTCCCATTCCCGCCAACCCCGATACATCATGTAAAGAAATAGCAAATAAAGAGTTGGCTAAGCCGGTGGCTGCTCCTTCTGCGCTGCGCGGGCTCATTCCAGCTTGCTCTCGAAGCCGCAGATAATCGCTAACCTCAGGCGCTACGCGAATGATTTTAACCTCACCACCAGGTTGTCGTTCATTCATGTTGTTCCCTCCGTCTGCCGTTTATTTTCACAAGTTTTCATCAGTTTCCAAGTATACCATATTTGCAAATCTCTTGAACCAAGCTTGAATCCAAACGGCACGTGTGCAATAGTGATAGGAGGAATATGGAAAGGGTGATCACCGTGTCACTATCGGAATGGGTTACCTGGATGCAGACGACTGAACATTCCGCAATTGCTGCCTTTCTGGCGTTATCTGCGTTTCTCGCGCTTTACGGTGCGACACGCCGCAAAATCGACCGGGATGAACACAGACGGCTGGAATACGTTAACTCCACTTTGGATCGTTATGCTTCGGCTGCCGGGTCTTTAATGACGGCTATGGATCTGTCATCGCAAACTTCCCTGGACCCGGACCTAGGCCTCCTACGAGACAAGCTGCTCGCTTGCCGAGCCGCGCCTTATACCAGCGAGAATCTGTTGGCGCAAATCGCCGCCTTCGTCGAGGATGGCGATGCAGCCCGCCTCCCCCTGCTGCTGAGAACGATCGAGCGGGAAAGCGAGGCTCTCATCGCCGAGCGGGACAAGTTGCTTCGCCTGATAGAACGGCCCGGCTGGGGAAGTTGGCTCTGGCGCGTTCTCCGGCCTCTTTTGCCGGTGTTGTTCGCCGCCGCTTTCTTTCTAACGTTGCTTTGGTTATGGCGTTTGCTGGGTACGAGCTTCTCCAGCGAGACGCAAACCGAAAGCGTATGGGAACTGGCGACCGGCTGGATACAATTAACCTCCTGCTGGTTTGCATTGCTGCTGCTGTACATGGCCATCATGGGTGGACGAAATCGGCATGACAACGCAGTACCCGCCCGTCTGCTGGCCGCCTTGATCGCCGTGTTGGCCGCAGGCCATTTAGCTGGGAGCCAGTTCACCCCTTATATATTGGGCGCCCAACTGCTTCTGTTTCTCGGCGGATTCCGCTTAAACAGCCGCAAGCCGAGGAAGGCGCGTCCGTACGTCGGCCACGACCCGCTGCCGATGGCACCGGGGGTTGGCGAAATTCCCCTTCCTGGAGCCGTGCAGGCGGAAGGCCGACTAGGAGAAGGCGAAACGCCACAATAAACACAAACAACCCCGATTCCTTGTAGGCGGGGCAGGCTTTGTTGCCTGACCGCCCGGAATCGGGGTTGTTTTATGGAATCCGTTCAGCGATTTACCGCTGTCCGGATTCGCGCAAAGGTTTGGCTGTATGACGGGAAATACCGGAAGCCCTGGAGGCGCTGCCCGAATTTAACTCGTAACGTTTGCGCTCCGTGCGTTCCATTTGCACGATTTGGCCTTCATGAACGACGATGTTTAGCGAACCGAATTCCATGCCGCCCAGCAGTTCCGCGATCCGTTCCAGCCAGATTTCGTCGAGTTTCAATGGTTTCGCCATCCCCCTACCCCTCCCCTTATATA
>NZ_JALPRK010000042.1 GCF_023195895.1 Paenibacillus mellifer | reverse complement strand
TGGGGGAATACAGTTATTTCAGGAAGATGGGTGTTGAAGGATTAGTTGCCGGGTTGCAGTTATTTTGGGTGATATCCGTGATATCTGGTCCAATGCGCAAATTTAACTGCATATTTGGAGTTAATTGGCCTGATATTCCTTGAATCGTCCGAATTAACTGTACAGGTGCAACTATTTAGCCCGGGTATTGTCAGGCGAAGGAAAGAGTACTACCGTGACTCGGTGGTGAACTTGCATCTGCTGCGTTCAAATGGTGTATGATATGAAACAAAGTACTCGTATTTTGCCTTTCGTTAAAAACTTTGGGTCATCCCGCGTATCGATTCTTTTGAAAACTACGTTTATACCGGTGAGTAAAGAATTAATTTACTCCAGGTTGGTCAACGACTGATCGTGACGTGAGGGCATAAAACTGGGATGGATAAGCGGGGAAGGCGAGATCTTACACTACAGATGGAGGTGTTCCGGATGCCCATGGCAGCTAAAGAGCGGGATCTGCGGAAAACCGTGCGTACTCGGCCCCACTCAGAAAGGGGCAACTTTCGAACATGGGTGCAATTGCATAATACGGAGCTACGTAATTATTGCCGATCTTTAGCCGGCTCCGCATGGGAAGGCGACGACTTAGCGCAGGATACGTGGCTCAAGATTTGGTCGGCGACGCTAGGTAAAGGAGACGACGTTCAAATCACACGAACGTACTTGTATCGTACGGCCCAGCATGCTTGGATTGACCGTAATCGGAGAAAGCGGCTTAAGGCGGACTCGCTTCCCGTGGATGAGCTTCTGCAAGCGCCGGGACAGATCGATTCTGCTGACGTGTGGGCCGCGATGGAGACGTTGGTCTCCGAGCTATCACCCCTTCAACGAACCGCGCTGCTGCTGATGGATATTTTACAGTACACGGCTGTTGAAGCTGCACAATTAATTCAATCGACGGAAGGGGCCGTAAAAGCCGCCTTGCACAGAGCGAGAGTCCGGTTGCGAAAGGCAGTGGAGGATTCCGGAGGGGGAGAAAAAAACACCTCAGGTGAAGTTCCCTTCATGAAGGAAGACACTTCTCCAGAAGGTCGGTATGACGTAATAGTTCTTGCGTATCTGGATGCGGTCCGCCGAGAAGATGCCGCTGCGCTTGCGCTGCTGTATAACGACGTCCGGCCTCAGGATGTGGTTCCGGTCTTAACACTCCAATCGTATCGTCGCAACTCTCTGCAGAGCAGATCAGGTTCTCCAGCCTCCGACCCGGTACAGAGCCGTCACATGTTCATGTCCTTCGGTCTCGCCGCCTGATTCTAAGGAGGGTAAGCTCATGAGTTCAGTAATTCCTTATGTTATCGAACAAACCGGACGGGGTGAACGATCGTATGACATTTATTCGCGTTTGCTGAAGGATCGGATTGTGTTCCTCGGTTCGGCGATTGACGATCAGGTCGCCAATAGTATTACCGCGCAAATGCTGTTCTTGGCAGCGGAGGATCCGGAGAAGGATATTTACTTCTATATCAACAGTCCGGGCGGCTCGACGTCAGCAGGGTTTGCCATTTACGATACGATGCAATATGTGAAGCCGGACGTGCAAACAATCTGCTCCGGGATGGCGGCGTCTTTTGCCGCGATACTGTTATTGGCCGGGGCTAAAGGGAAACGCTTTGCCTTGCCCAACAGCGAAATCATGATTCATCAGCCGCATGGAGGCGCGCAGGGGCAAGCCAGCGATATTGCGATTAGTGCCAAACGGATCCTGGGGATCCGGGAACGTCTCAACGCCATTGCGGCGGAGTGCACTGGGCAACCGCTGGAGCGAATTGAAAAGGATATGGATCGGGATTATTTCATGAGCGCAGACGAAGCTCGCGAGTACGGAATCATCGACCAGGTCATTACCCACGACAAGCGGTAACGAAGCGATGGATTTGGAATGAAAGGACGGAGAAGGGTGAAAGCGGCCCTCCGTCCTTTTTCTTTTTACAGAATCAAAACAGGGGGAATGGGGCAGGATTAGCATCAGAATCCATGATGAAACCGAACCAATGTACGCGTCAAATAGACACTCGTATTTACTGGGCGGCCGACTGTTTTTTTGCCTGCGGTTGTCCTTGACAGCCTAGGGGGGCTTTGCTAAGATGGGAACAATATATTTTCGTAAGTGCCTATTCTGTCTTGATATATAAGGGTTATGTCTTCTAAGGGATTACAGCGGTAGTCGTTTTTTTTATACCCGGATTTCAGGAAAGGGCCCATCAAAACAACAAATCGAAGGAGGATTCATCACGGTGTGGGAAAGTAAATTTGACAAGGAAGGCTTAACGTTTGACGATGTGCTTCTGGTTCCCCGTAAATCGGAGGTCTTGCCGAAAGAGGTGGATGTGTCCACTCGGCTCAGCGACAAGGTAAAGCTGAATATTCCGCTCATGAGCGCAGGAATGGATACGGTCACGGAATCGGCACTCGCCATCGCGATCGCACGGGAAGGCGGCATCGGAATCATTCATAAGAATATGCCGATTGAACAGCAAGCCGAAGAGGTCGACCGAGTGAAACGTTCCGAGAGCGGCGTTATTACAAATCCTTTCTCGTTGACTCCGGATCATCTCGTGTCCGACGCGGAGCAGGTCATGGGCAAATTCCGGATTTCCGGCGTGCCAATCGTGAATGAGGAGCATAAGCTGGTGGGGATTCTGACGAACCGCGATTTGCGTTTCGTTCATGATTACAGCATCAAGATTAGCGACGTCATGACGCGCGATGACTTAATTACCGCACCGGTAGGAACTTCTTTGCAGGAAGCCGAAGTCATTTTGCAAAAACATAAAATCGAGAAACTCCCACTGGTAGATGAACACAATACATTAAAGGGCCTAATTACGATCAAGGATATCGAAAAAGCGATTCAATTCCCTAACGCAGCCAAGGATGCGCAGGGACGCTTGCTCGTAGGTGCTGCCGTAGGAATCTCCAAGGATACCTTTGACCGGACTGACGCGCTGGTGAAAGCCGGTGTTGACGTGATTACGGTGGATTCGGCGCATGGTCATCATATCAATATTATTGAAGCGGTAGCCGAGCTTCGTAAACGGTATCCGGATCTAACGATTATCGCAGGCAACGTGGCTACGGGCGAAGCGACGAGAGCCTTGATCGAAGCGGGAGCTTCCGTGGTGAAGGTCGGGATCGGACCCGGATCGATCTGTACGACTCGCGTGATCGCCGGCATCGGCGTGCCGCAGGTTACGGCGGTGTACGATTGTGCGACGGTAGCTCGTGAATACGGGATTCCGATCATCGCGGACGGCGGTATCAAGTACTCCGGCGAGATTACGAAATCAATCGCGGCCGGTGCACATGCCGTGATGTTGGGTAGCTTGTTTGCCGGTACGGAAGAAAGCCCAGGCGATTCGGAAATCTACCAAGGCCGCCGGTATAAAGTGTACAGAGGCATGGGTTCGTTAGGCGCGATGAAGCAAGGCAGTAAAGACCGTTACTTCCAAGACGACGACAAGAAGCTGGTACCGGAAGGGATCGAAGGCCGTGTAGCTTATAAAGGGCCGATCTCCGATACGATTCATCAGTTGATTGGCGGGTTGCGTTCCGGGATGGGATATTGCGGTACGAAGTCGTTGGATGAGCTTCGGAACGATACGCAGTTTATCCGCATCACAGGCGCCGGCTTGCGCGAAAGCCATCCACATGATGTGCAAATCACCAAAGAGGCTCCAAACTACTCGCTGTAAGAGGTACTATTAAAAAAAGGGCTCACCATAATTTTCCACCGCAGGCAGGGCGTTTTCCGTCCTGCTTGTCTTTTTTTGCGGGTACCCCTGTGATAGAATAGATAAAGCAAATGAAAGAATATGAGGGGAGCTTTAAGGCATTGAAACACAAACAACCACAACGTAAATCGACAACCAAACGGCGTTTCCTGCGCAAAAGCGTAGCTTCTGTACTCCTTCTAAATCTACTATGTTTCTCTCTAGCACCGGTGATGGCGCTGGCGGAGGGAGAACAAACGGAATCTACTTCTACTGAATCTACGACAACCGAAACGACGACAGTGCAAACAACGGCCACCTCGATTCCTTCTGTGAATTCTTTAGGTTTGGAGGTTAGTTCCGCAATCCTGCTGGAACCCGTCTCTGGCCAAATTCTATTAAATGTGAACGGAGATCAACCGTTGCCTCCGGCTAGCATGACCAAAATGATGACGGAGTATATTGTGGCTGAGCTGGTGAAGCAAGGGAAGTTCAGTTGGGACGACGTGGTGACGGTAGGGAAAAATGCCGCCCAAACGATCGGTTCGCGGATTTTTCTGGCCGAAGGAGACCAACATACCATAGAAGAACTTTATACGGCGATGGCGATCGCCTCTGCCAATGATGCTACAGTTGCTCTGGCGGAGCATGTTGCCGGGTCCGAGCAAGCTTTTGTAAAAATGATGAATGACGAAGCGAAGCGGATGGGAATGAACACGGCTCATTTCGCGAATTCCACTGGTTTGGATATCGCTGATATGCCGGAAGGATTCCGGCCGGCCGACGGGCAAGAAACCGTCATGTCAGCGCTCGATGCGGCGATTTTGGCGAAATATATTGTAACGGACCACCCAGACTTTACCCGCTTTACGACTATTCAAAGCAAGAAGTTCCGCGAGCGTGATACTTCGCCAATGGTCAACCTGAACTGGATGCTGGAAGCGAACAAAGAAGTAACCAACTTTAAGCAGTTTGCATATGAAGGCCTGGATGGTCTCAAGACGGGACACACCTCCAATGCCGGCAACTGCTTTACCGGTACTGCGGAGCGGAACGGGATGCGTTTGATCAGCGTAGTTATGGGTACGGCTTCGGATAAAGCCCGTTTTGTGGAAACCCGAAAAGTCCTGGACTTCGGCTTCAATAACTTTGAAACGAAACAAATCGTACCACCGAAGACAACGGTAGCGGGGACGGAGACCGTGACGGTGAAGAAAGCAAAAAACACGGAGATTCCGGTCGTAACGGATCAAGCGGTTAGCTTCGTCGTGCCGAAAGGCGCGGACACTAGTGCGGTACAACCTACTGTAACGCTGGCCGATGAGGGCACGTTGACTGCGCCGCTGAAGCAGGGGACGAAGGTCGGAACCGTAACCTACTCGTTTAAGGCTCCAGGCATGGACCAAACGCTTGAGAAGACGGTGAACCTGATCACGGCGGAGGATGCGGAGAAAGCCGGCTGGTTTAAGCTAATGATGCGGGCAATCGGTGAATTCTTCAGCGATCTGTTTAATGGCATCAAAAATCTTTTCTAAGCGTCCTTTCATATCCGAGTAAACGGGTTGTGTATTTGTACTGGATCTTGTAAAATATTTAGTTAGATTATTATCGGGAGGATTGGACATGGAAACAGGAACATCGCGTGTAAAAAGAGGTATGGCTGAGATGCAAAAAGGCGGCGTCATTATGGACGTCATGAATGCCGAACAAGCCAAGATTGCCGAAGCGGCTGGAGCAACCGCCGTTATGGCATTGGAACGTGTGCCTTCCGATATCCGGGCGGCTGGCGGCGTAGCCCGCATGGCGGATCCGACAATCGTCGAAGAAGTGATGAAGGTTGTCTCCATCCCGGTGATGGCGAAAGCGCGTATTGGTCATTACGTGGAAGCGAAAGTTCTGGAATCGCTTGGGGTAGACTATTTGGACGAGAGTGAAGTGCTGACTCCAGCGGATGAAGTGTTCCATATCGATAAACGGGATTTCACCGTGCCGTTCGTGTGCGGCGCGAAGGATCTGGGCGAAGCGCTTCGCCGCATCAGTGAAGGCGCATCGATGATCCGGACGAAAGGTGAACCGGGAACGGGTAACATTGTGGAAGCGGTGCGTCACATGCGTTTGATCAACAGCCAAATCCGCAAGGTGCAGAACATGTCTAAGGATGAGCTGTATGCCGAAGCGAAAAATCTTGGCGTAGCGTACGACTTGCTTCTCGAAGTTCACGAGAACGGCAAGCTGCCAGTCGTTAACTTCGCAGCTGGCGGCGTAGCAACGCCGGCGGATGCTGCTTTGATGATGCATTTGGGTGCGGACGGGGTGTTTGTCGGCTCTGGTATCTTCAAATCGGATAGCCCCGAGAAATTCGCCCGTGCGATCGTCGAAGCGACGACGCATTACACGGATTACAAATTGATTGCCGAAGTATCCAAGAACTTGGGTGCGCCGATGAAAGGGATCGAAATCTCCAAGTTGTCCGCGGCAGAGCGGATGTCGGATCGCGGTTGGTAATCGTCGATTCACGAAGTTATCGAAGGTATTAAAGGCAATTCACCCACCCCGGCCGTCTTATGACGATGGCCGGGGTACATCATAGTACCTTTATAGAGAAAGAAGGTTTGTCATGAGAGTAGGGGTGTTGGCGCTGCAAGGCGCGGTTGCGGAGCATATCCGCAGCTTGGAGAAGACCGGCGTTGAGGTGGTAACTGTGAAGCACGCCGAACAGCTTGCTGAGCTGGATGGACTGATCATCCCCGGCGGCGAAAGCACGACGATCGGCAAACTGATGCGTAAATACGACTTTATGGAAGCGATTCGTGACTTTTCTGGACAAGGTAAACCGGTATTTGGGACCTGTGCAGGATTGATCGTGATGGCTAAGGAGATCGAGGGCGGCGAGGAAGCTCATCTCGGACTGATGGATATCAAGGTGTCGCGTAATGCGTTTGGACGTCAGCGCGAAAGCTTCGAAACTGATCTGGACGTGAAGGGACTTGAGGTTCCGCTGCGGGCGGTATTTATTCGCGCTCCGCTGATCACGGGGGTTGGAGAAGGAGTCGAGGTGTTGTCGACCTATAAGGATGAAATCGTGACGGCACGTCAGGGGCATTTGCTCGTATCGTCGTTCCATCCGGAATTGACCGATGACTTCTCATTACATACTTATTTTGTAGAGATGATCAAGCAAACCAAGCAGCCGTAAGCAGGCCTTGACTCCTTTGCGGGTTAAGGTTTTATCTGTTTTACGGCGTTTTGAACTTCCGATAGCAGCCTTTCCGTCCGCGGGTCTCCCCAGATGAAGGTCGGCAGGTCTGTGCGGGATCATTCTAGGAGGGACTATTCATGTTAGATGTGAAAATCATGCGAAACGAATATGCGCGCGTTGAGGAAGCGCTGAAGAATCGGGGGAAATCGCTGGAGCTCATCTCCGGTTTTGCACCGCTGGATGAGAAACGTCGGGTGCTGCTTCAAGAGAGCGAAGCGCTCAAGAACCGCCGGAACACCGTTTCCGCAGAAGTTGCACAACGCAAGAAAAACAAGGAAAACGCCGACGAGTTGATCGTGGAAATGCGCGAAGTCGGAGATCGCATCAAGGAGCTGGACGAAGAGGTTCGGGCGCTTGAGGTGAAGATTGACGAGCTGATGCTCTCCATTCCGAATATCCCTCATGCGAGCGTACCGGTAGGCGCTTCGGAAGTAGAGAACGTCGAAGTTCGCCGTTGGAGCGAGCCGCGGAAATTTGAGTTTACACCGAAAGCGCATTGGGACATTGCTGCTGACTTGGGGATCCTGGATTTTGAGGCTGCAGCGAAGGTTACGGGATCAAGATTCACGTTCTATAAAGGCATGGGAGCTCGTCTTGAACGCGCGCTCATTAACTTTATGATGGATCTGCACAGCAACGAGCATGGCTACGAGGAAATGCTGCCGCCTTACATCGTAAACCGCGACAGCTTATACGGTACCGGTCAGCTTCCCAAGTTCGAAGAGGATCTGTTCAAGCTCTCCGGAGCCAGCGAATACTATTTGATTCCAACGGCTGAGGTTCCGGTGACTAACTATCATCGGGATGAAATCCTGAATGCGGAAGACTTGCCGCGTAATTATGTCGCTTATAGTTCCTGTTTTCGTTCAGAGGCCGGTGCAGCGGGCCGCGATACCCGTGGCTTGATTCGGCAGCACCAGTTCAACAAGGTGGAAATGATCAAGATTGTCCATCCGGACTCCTCTTATGAGGAGCTGGAGAAGATGACGTCTAACGCTGAGCGCGTGCTTCAGCTGTTAAACCTGCCTTATCGTGTGCTCTCGCTCTGTACGGGCGATATGGGCTTCACCGCAGCCAAAACGTACGACCTGGAGGTATGGTTGCCGGAGAGTGGTCTATACCGCGAAATTTCCTCTTGCTCCAACGTCGAGGACTTCCAGGCTCGCCGGGCGAATATTCGATTCCGTCCGGAGCCAAAGGCGAAACCGGAGTTCGTGCATACGCTAAACGGCTCGGGGCTGGCGGTTGGACGCACCGTGGCTGCGATCCTGGAGAATTACCAGCAGGAAGACGGCAGCGTGGAGGTTCCGGAGGCGCTGCGCCCTTATATGGGTAATTTGCAGAAGATTACCAAGCGTAATTAACTTGCGCGACAGCAAGCGATATGGTAGAATCTGATTTGTTACGCTAAATCGGATTCACCTTTGGAGAGGTACCGAAGCGGTCATAACGGGGCGGTCTTGAAAACCGTTAGGGTGCAAGCCCACGTGGGTTCGAATCCCACCCTCTCCGCCATACGAGAATATTAAACCGATTCCTGAAAAGGAGTCGGTTTTTTG
>NZ_JALPRK010000041.1 GCF_023195895.1 Paenibacillus mellifer | reverse complement strand
ATGGCGAAAGGTGGGATTCGAACGGGCCGTGAAGCGGACATGCCCTAAGGCATGTTCTCTTTTCATGTATAAGGGAAGCCAGATCTTCGCAAATTAATCCTGTTGACCAAAATCAAGGGAGGCTTCATTCATTATGACGAAACCGCAAACCTATCAAACCTCGGGTTCCGGCAACGGGCAGAATCGTGACCGCCAGCGGAACGAAGGCAAAGGTGGACCTGAACCGCTGTCCGGTTCGAAGAAGGCGAAAATCAGAAAACAAGACGGTAACTTCAACCCGGAAGGCTAGACCTTTTCGGGAGGGTACCGCCATCCTTGCCCTAGCCTCGGCTGGGGCTTTTTGGCGTTAAGACGGTAGTGCTCATCTGAATTAGAGCAAGACAACAAGCGGAGGAAATGTCATAATAATGATAGGGCGTGTTCTTATACGGGAACATGAATTTTCTTGAAAGAATGGTGAGAGGGAAGAACTAAAAACATACTGAAAGGATCGTGATGCCATTTGAACGCGGTTAATCCAAACCAATTGATTCCACCTACAGCAACCCAAATTCGCCAACATAAACAGCGTACCCTGAAAAGTATTTTATTCAGATCCCTGTTTATCGTGATTGGGGCGATTATTGTCTCCGTTGCACTGGAGTTATTCTTAGTACCGAACAAAATCACGGACGGCGGCATAACTGGTATTTCCGTAATGACTTCCTACTTGTCGGGCTTTCCGCTCGGGGTTTTCCTCTTCCTTTTCAACCTCCCTTTTCTCATTGTCGGCTACAAACAAATCGGTAAGACGTTTGCCGTATCTACCCTGCTGGGCATCACCGTCATGTCGATTGGCACGGCGTTGTTACATCCAGTTGATGCCTTTGTAAGCGATACTTTGCTGGCCTTTGTGTTTGGCGGCATTTTACTTGGCTTAGGCACCGGTTTAGTGATTCGGTTTGGCGGCTCGCTGGACGGGACCGAAATCGTGGCCATTCTCATTTCGCGAAGAACTCCATTCTCGGTTGGCGAGATCATTATGTTCTTCAACTTCTTCATCCTGCTGAGCGCGGGATTCGTATTTGGCTGGGAGCGCGCGTTGTTCTCTCTATTAGCTTATTATATTGCCTATAAGACGATCGACATCGTCGTGGACGGTTTGAACGAATCGAAATCGGTGTGGATTATTAGCGACCAGATCGATGAAATCGGCGACGCGATCTTAAGCCGGTTAGGACGTGGCGTTACGTATTTATCAGGGGAAGGCGGCTTTTCCGGCGACCCGAAAAAGGTCATCTTCTGCGTCATCACCCGCTTGGAAGAAGCCAAGCTGAAGGAAATCGTCAATCATTACGATGAAAATGCATTTTTGGCAGTCGGAAATATTCATGACGTCAAGGGCGGACGTTTCAAGAAAAAGGCAATCCATTAGTTTGGCGAAACGTATTCCGAAATCCTTGCGAATGGTTTATGATATGTTGTGTTTAGAAAAATTTTGCTTTTACTGAGAACGAATGGGTAGGAGAGAGGAGACTGTATGTCTAAAAAGTTATTGACGTCCTGCTTGCTGGTGATGCTGTCCGTTGTGCTGGTCTTGTCCGGCTGCAGCAGCAAGAAGGAACCGAAGGAAGCCTTGAGCAGCGCAGCTGTGAAGGCGCTTGAGATGAACTCGTACGTATTGGAGAATCAAATGAAGATCTTGGATTTCTCCGTTGAAGGGACACCGGAAGCGGAATCGCCGGAAGTTGGCGCAGTGCTATCCATGTTGAAGAACGCCGAGATTAACATCAAGCAAGTGTACCAGAAGGATCCGATGCAAACCGAGGCAACGCTGGAAGTCAAATTGACAGGGGATATGACAACGACAATCACGATTCCACTCGTCATGACACCGGAGAAGCTATACGTTAAGGTACCAAGCATTCCGTTCCTGCCGATGCCGGAGTCGGTGACCGGGAAATTCCTGGTTCTCGACATGAAAGAGCTGGCGGAGCAAAGCGGCGAGGAGTTTAATCCGGACCTGTTCAATCCAGAGAAGAGTCAAAAGCTCGGTACGGAATTGATGGGGGCCTTGTTTGCCGAATATGAATCCGGAGCTTATTTCACCAACATCGATCCCAAAGAGGCATCGCTGCCGGAAGGCTTCAAAGCGAAGCAGGTGGTTCAATTCGCCATTACGAATGAGAATGTAAAAGAAGCGGTGACGATTCTGGTGAATCAGGCGCTGCCGAAAATGCTGGATATATTAGCTAAGGAAGAATACCGTTCGATGCTGCAGCTGACGCCGGAAGAACTTGAGCAGGCGAAGAAAGAACTGCAAGAAGGCAACCAGGATGAACTGGGTAAGGCATTGGACGAAATGAAGAACAACCTGCAAATTAACAAGTTCACGGTCGATACTGCAATCGACGAGAACAATTACCCAGCGTATTATAACGTTCAGGCAGATGTCGCTGTGAACGATCCGGATACGCAAACCAATATCAAGGTAGCCTTGCAAATGACCAGCCGCTTTACGCAAATCAACGAGAAGCCGGCCTTTGAAATCGGCATTCCGACAGATACTCTGACTATGGAGCAGTTGCAAGAAGAAATGGGCCAGTTTGGCTATTAAGCACTCATCCAATCGTGTATAAATTAATAAGAACCTCCAGTTCCATGATCTCATGGGGCTGGAGGTTCTTGGTGTTACGGAGGATCTTTACTTCTTGCGAAGTCGACGGAAAAACTCAGTTAACAACGAGGCGCAATCTTCCTGCAAGACGCCGAAGGTAATGTCGGTACGGTGGTTAAAGCGCGTTTCCTGCAGTAGGTTCATCAAGGTTCCGGCGCAACCTGCTTTCGGATCCGGAGCGCCATAAATCACGTGAGGAACGCGGCATTGTACGATTGCTCCTGCACACATCGGACAAGGCTCCAGCGTGACGTAGAGTCGGCAGTGAAGCAGCCGCCAGGCCCCAAGGCGTTGGCTGGCCTCGCGGATTGCAATCATCTCTGCATGGGCGGTGCCGTCGAGTGAGCTCTCCCGGAGATTATAGCCACGTCCAACAATCTCGTCACCCCGGACGATGACCGCGCCAATCGGCACTTCGCCGATGGCCTCGGCTTTGCGCGCTTCACGGATGGCCTCTGCCATCCAATGCTCATGGGGATAAGTGGAGGGTGGCGGTTCGGGAATCATAGAAAATGAGGATGGCATGTGAGCAAATCAACTCCTTATCAGCGTATCCACAAGCCTTGTCCAACGAACAAGCATTCGTTGTTAACATGTTGTGGGTAACGTTGTGCATAACCGCAGGATTATCCCCATTATTATACACATATTATCCAAAAGCGTTGTGAATATGTTGATATTCTGTGGATAACTAAGTTCGACACTTTTGAGACTTAAGAACCAGTCGGGTAGGCATTTCTACATATTGTAGGGAAATGATCTGGGAATTTCAACGTCTTTGCAAAACATGTCGTAAAAGGTATGATGGATGTAGAAATTTTGGAATCCCATTTATATCCATAAAATGAGCTCCAGAGGTGGGAAATACGCTTGACTATAAAAACAAAGCTTGCTTTGATTATATCTTGTTTTGCGCTGATTATCCTGTCTCTGAATATCGTCTTAAGTTATTTTACGGTACGAGACAATTTGCGTAAGGATAGCGAAGCGAATATGCTGCTAACGGCCAATCAAATCGCGATTGCTGTCGAACAAAGTCGTTCGGTATACAATTATGTCAAACTCACGTTAGGCGGCAAAATGAGCAGCGATATGACGGATGCCATTCTGACCATGACCAGTCCGGAGCGGGTATCTCAAAAATCGAGAAGTACCAATCCAAGTCTACTGGAGATCACGGGTATTGATCCGGAACGTTTTGATGAGAGACATTTGCTGTTCGGGACATATCATTATAGAAACAATGAAGGGTTAAGACGCTCCGTCGCAGAGGCGATCTCTTTAAACCGGAGTCTGATGGTGGATACATGGATCAACGGCGAACGCGTTCTGGAGAGCTATGTTCCGATTACGAACGGGGGCGAGAAACCCTACGTCATTCGCATCATCTCCAGTTATACGCCGATCACCGAGGAGATTTCCAAACAGATGATCAGCCAACTGATCGTCTCTCTTAGCTTGCTTGTATTGATGATCATAGGGAGCTATGGGATGGCCGGGGGACTGATCCGTCCGATACGTCATATTTTGGACCAGGTCAATGTACTCGCCTCGGGAAAGCTCGAGACCCGGCTGAAAGTCGGTAGTTTTGATGAGCTTGGTCTTCTGGCTCATAAAATTAACATCATGGCGGATAATCTGGGCCGCTATACGACTGAGCTAAAGCGAAAGAACGAAGAGAACCGATCGATGAAGGAGTATTTGGAGTCAATTATAAGCCAGACCGCGGATGCCATCCATATCACGGATATCAAGGGGCAGGTGCTTCAGGTGAATGCCGCCTTTGAAAGGTTATACGGCTGGCGCAGTGACGAAATCGTCGGCACCTATCTGGAATTTCTCCCGGCTTCCGAAATGGACGGAAGGTCGATCTGGCGTCCGGAAACCGACGTAATCGCAACCGCCGAATCGGTATTAGCCGAAACAGTCCGATTACGCAAGGACGGCAGCCCGATGGAAGTGAGCATTAGCGTATCCCCAATCTTTGACCAGGGAGGCAAAATCACCGCTTTGATCAGCATTTCCCGGGACATGACGGAGCACAATAAAATGGAGGAACTGCTCCGGCGTTCAGAGAAACTGACTACCGTCGGTCAGCTAGCCGCCGGGGTGGCCCACGAAATCCGGAACCCGCTGACAACGTTGCGAGGTTTTCTTCAAATGCAGCAACGAGCCCGAGTGGTTAACGCCATGCATACCGATGTGATGCTCGCCGAGCTGGAACGGATTAATCTGATCGTCAGTGAGTTTCTCATCTTAGCCAAGCCGCAAGCGGTGCAGTTCCAGACGAAAGACGTTCGATTTACGATGGGCGATGTAGTGTCCCTCCTGGATAGCGAAGCCCACTTACATAATATCGAATTCGAGGTTCATTTCTCCCCTAACCCAATTCTGGTACACTGTGAAGAGAACCAGTTGAAGCAGGTATTCATCAATTTGTTAAAGAATGCGATGGAGGCTATGCCCAAAGGAGGGAAGATCTTTCTGCAAGTGGAGGAGGACGACCAAGGGCAGGCCGTGCTGCGCGTGAACGACGAGGGCGAGGGGATTGCCAAGGATCGGCTTCAGAAGCTTGGAGAGCCTTTCTACACGAATAAGGAGAAAGGAACCGGACTTGGCCTGATGATCAGCCAGCGAATCATTGAGGGACATCATGGAACGCTGAGAATTGACAGCGAGCTCGGGCTAGGAACGGCCGTAACCATTACCCTCCCGCGCGTGCAGGAGGAAGAAGATCATAACGAAGGGCAAGCAGATGTCGCGAAATGAAGCGGACTGCTGGGCCAGACGGAGGGACCGAAGGCACCATCATGAGGATCAATAAATTTATCAGTGAAACGGGATTTTGTTCCCGGAGAGAAGCGGACAAGCTGGTCGAGTCGGGCCAAGTGACCATTAACGGCGTCAAGGCGGTTCTGGGCAGCCAGGCGGAGCCGGGGGACGACGTAAAGGTAAATGGGCGGTCCATCGAGACCCAGCGCTCCAAACACGTGTACATCGCCTTAAATAAGCCGGTGGGGATCACCAGTACGACGGAAGCCCATGTGAAAGGCAATATCGTCGATTTTGTGGGGCACACGGAGCGGATTTTTCCGATCGGACGGTTGGATAAAGACTCGGAAGGACTCATCCTGCTGACGAGCGATGGCGACATCGTCAACAAGATTTTACGAGCGGAAGGCAAGCATGAAAAGGAATACATCGTGACGGTGGATCGGCCGATTACTCCCAGCTTTGTGAAAGCGATGAGCGAAGGGGTCAAAATTCTCGGTGAAATGACGCTTCCGTGCAAAGTGACGCGGATTTCGGACCGTGTGTTCCGGATCATTCTGACCGAGGGGAAGAACCGGCAAATCCGCCGTATGTGCAGCGCCCTAGGGTATGATGTGCGGAAGCTGCAGCGGATCCGGATCATGAACATTCATCTCGGCCAGCAGAAGATCGGTACCTGGCGTGACTTAACCGTGCAAGAGAAGCAAGAATTGGGCTTGTCGCTGAATTATGAACTTACCTAACGCTCGAGAATAAAGAAGGACAGGTACACCTCGGAAGAGGAACCTGTCCTTTATCATTTTATTCGTGGGCCGCCGTTACGCCCAGTTGCTCGCTGCTGTCCGCATATTTGCGGATGATCGAGACTTCGACCCGGCGATTCTGCGCCCGACCGACCGCGGTATCATTGCCGGCAACGGGGTGGTATTCGCCATACCCGATGGCGCTAAATTTTTTCGGATCAAGATTCGTGTTAATCAGTAAAATTTTCATGAAGTTCAAGGCGCGAACCGAGCTCAGATCCCAGTTGGACGGATATTCGTAGGTCGAGATCGGTACGTTGTCCGTATGACCGGATACGATAATCTCGTAATCTGGGAACTTCTGCAGCATTGTTGAGATCGCTTTGGCCAACTGACGGGCTTCCGGCTTCACCTCGGCTTCCCCGGAAGCGAAGAGCGCCTTGTCGCTGATCGTGATCATTAACTGAGATTGATTCAGCTTCGTTTCCAGGTCGTCGGTCAACCCGTTATTTTTGATATAAGTATCAAGCTGCTTCTTCAGTGCCTCCAGGTTTTCCTGTTCTTGGCGCTTCAGTTCATTTTTCTTCGTCATTAAGCCGTCCGAGGAGGGCTTGGGTAACTCGCTGTCGCTGTTCGAAGTCTTGGAGTTGCTGGTCATGGCATTCTGATCCAGAACCCCGGAGCCGCCGGTCAACACGCTTTGAAACGCCTCGCTCATCTCCTGGAATTTCTGGGCGTCGACCGTACTCATACCGAACAAGACGATGAACAAGGCGAGCAGGAGCGTCATTAAGTCGGAATAGGGAAGCAGCCAGCTCTCGTCGTTATGTTCTTCGTGATCGTTATGCTTATTCTTTTTGCTCACCTTCACCCGCCCCCTTTTCTAGGATTTCAGCTCGTTCGGCAGGGGTTAAGAATACAGCGAGCTTCTGTTGAATCGCAATCGTGGATACGCCGGATTGAATCGACAACAGGCCTTCCACCATCATCAAACGGATCTCCATTTCTTTCTTCGAGAGACGTTTCAGTTTATTAGAGATCGGATGCCATAATACATAACCGGTGAAGATACCAAATACGGTGGCAATAAAAGCGCCCGAAATCGCGTGTGACAGCTTCTCGATATCACTCATATCGGAGAGGGCGGCAATCAAGCCGACCACTGCACCGAGTACCCCTAGCGTTGGCGCGTACATCCCTGCTTGGGAGAACATCAACGCACCGGCTTTATGCCGTTCTTCCGTAGCTGCAATATCCTCGGTCAGCACGTCTTGCACGAACTCCTGGTCGTTGCCGTCGATGATCATCCGCATGCCGCCGCGCAAGAAATCATCATTGATCTCTTCGACCTTCGCTTCCAGAGCAAGCAGGCCCTCGCGGCGGGTAATTGTAGCCCATTCCATGAATAGGGTGATCAATTCGGCTTTGCTAATCATTTTCGGCTTAGAGACCGTCAATTTGAGCAATGTCGGGAATTTCTTCATTTCCGACATGGGGAAGGCCATGAAGAGCGTGGCCGCCGTCCCGACAAATATAATGACAAAGGCCGCGGGGTTAGAGACTAGACTTTCGATTGGCGCGCCTTTCAGGAACATCCCCAAAATAAGGGAAACAAATCCGAGAATCAAACCAATAATTGTTGAAATTTCCATTATACACCTCGTCCTTGAGAGAAATTGAATCCATTCTTGCCCTCCCCGCATCCTTGCGGAAAGAGGCGTGCCTGCACTGTTTAAAACGATTAACTATTTTATCGACAGAATTCCCTTTTTTTTTAAGTGGTTTTTTCCGGTATAATAAGAATACGGCCGGAATGGAGAGGCCGAAAGGGAGGATATCGCGGTGGGCGTAAAACACGGCAGAGATTATGAATTTATTTTGGCTGATTTGACGAAAGCGGTTGGCCGGATTCAAGATAGTTATCTTTTCTTCGAAATGGAGCCTTCGGAATGGGAAGTATTATCCGACGCAGATCGGAATGAGGTGCTCGAAGCGCTGGCGGAGGATTTGTTCTTTGGACTCGGTACAGAGCCCATGATTGAGGTAGGAAGTGCGATCGTGATCCATGATCCTGAAGGCCATCGCATTAATTTCCTTATCGGAGATGAAGAACTGACATCCGTTTCCTTGATTTGATCCCTAGTTCCAACGCTGCCAGGTCCATCCGCGGCCGGTACGCATGAAGGTATGGGTTGGAGAATACAATAAATGGAGACGGGGCTAGGACAAATCAACTTCAGATCCTGGTGCGTGACGAGGATGCTTACATATACAGGAGTTCTTGAAGAGAACGGGGAGGAAGAAGAATGCCGTTTACACCGCAAGAAGTAGAAGCGCATTTGGAAAAGCTGGATGGTTGGGAGCTTGAGGAAGGACGATGGATTTTCCGCAAATACACGTTCACCAACTTTATGAAGGGGATTGCGTTTGTCGATGAGGTCGCTGCGATCTCGGAAGCGTTTAACCACCATCCCTTTATCACGATTGACTATAAAACGGTAACACTTCGTCTAACCTCTTGGGAGGAAGGCGGCATTACGGCCGTTGACATCAAAGAGGCCCAGCAATACAACGAGGCTTTCGAGAAGATGCGTTCAGGAGAGTAATCGACTGGACATAAGAACGGATAGTTATAGTCAAAAAAAACGCCCGCCGGGAACATAAGTGTCCCGGCGGGTGTGCTTTTTCGAATGCCTTTATTTTTTCTCCGCAAGCCACATGGCGACGTTGGCGATTTCTTCTTCCTTCAGGCGATCCTTGAAGGAAGGCATCATGCCGCCTTTTCCTTTGGTGATGATCGAGTAGAGTTGGTCAGCGGACAATTGCGAGCCGATCTTCTGCAGATTCGGACCTGCTCCGCCTTGCAGCGTATCCCCATGGCAGGAGATGCAATTCGCTTTGACGATGGCTTCGGCTTGTTCGGCATTCATTGTAATTTCAGGCAGTTGCGGTTTGGCTTCTTGCTCGGCCTGTTCCCGGCTCGGCAAAGTGAACATCAATACAAGGGCTAAAGCGCCTGCGATGACGAACAAACCGCTCATGATCCACTTTTGCATTCCAATCGCCCCTCCTATGTATGCTACCTATCCATTATAACGGAACACGCGGTCCGATCATAGTCTTTGTGTCAAAAATAGGAACAAAAATAATCGCATTCGCCGGAAATTTGTGCATTATATCATTGTGATGATTGGGGAGGGGTGTAAAAAAGGGCCTACCCTTATTCGGGCAGTCCCTTGTGGACCATGCAGTAAAACGGTTTGGACACCCCGCCTGGCGTCATCTTCTCGTACAGGTCGGTAATGACGAATCCGGCTTTCTGATAGGCCCGAATCGCTCGGGTGTTCCAGGTTAGTACCTCAAGGTCGATTTGATTGTCCGGCTTACGGTGACGGGCTTCCTCCACGATGGTACGTACAAACCGCTCTCCCAGACCATGACCACAAAGATCGGGCTTCATGCCGATGCCAAGCCGGGTTACACCCTCCATCGGAAAGTATTGGGCAAAGCCGGCCAACTCGTCGGCTTCATTGAGCACGGAAACGTACTGCTCAGCGCGGATCGCCAGATTCCCAAATTCAACATCGAGCGCTTTCATTTGGTCCCAGGGCAGCCAACTGTAGATATCGTAAGGGGAGTCGTAACGCCAGGTGCAAATTTCCGCGCCATGCGGTTCTTCCATCGGTACGATACGAAACGAAGACATCGTTTGATCCATATTGCCCCTCCTTCTCTAGAGGTATATCCGTCGTAAAATGTTCCATTACCCTCACAATAGCCGGATTTACGTAGCTTGTAAAGGCCTTTGCCTACGGGAGAGAATTCATGGGATTTTCGCCGGATTATCAAGTTTCCGGTAACCTTTTTGCGAGATGTCTCGTTATATAGATAAGGCTGTAGATAAAAAAAGGCCGCAAGCGGATCCAGGTCGGAAACGCGGCTTGCGGCGAGAGACAATGAACTTGATGAAACCAGGGTAGATTAAGATTCCGCAGCGTAAACGGAATAACCGTATTTACTGAGAACTCGCTTCGCGCCAACGTAGCGGTTCTGGTAGTAGCTGTTACTCAGTTTGTCGATGCGGATGCCTTTGGATGAGGATGCGTGGGCGAATTCGCCTTCGCCAACGTAAACGCCGACATGCGATACCTTGCCGGCCCCGGTGGTTTTGAAGAAGACGAGGTCTCCTGCTTGGAGACCGCTCTTCGGTACCGGCGTCCCTTGCTTATACTGGGCGGCCGACACGCGCGCAAGCTTGATGCCCATTTGACTGAACACGTACCGGGTAAACCCGGAGCAATCGAATCCCGACGTTGTGGTGCCTCCAAATTTGTAAGGTGTCCCATACACGGAATCGACGATGCCGGCCAGCGGCGTTGGTTCCGCGGTCTCGGCGTCGGCAAAGACGCTCCCTGCCCCCAAGGTGAATAATAGGGCTAAACTCGTTACCGCTGCTGTCACAGTCTTTCTCAAGATGTCATACTCCTTCCAAGGCCTACGAGGTTAGCTTATGGATTCGGTTGAAGGTTCCCTATAATTTTACTCATCGATGCTTCCTCGATGGTGAAATTAATTCACCCTTTAGTGGGTCCCCCGTTTCCCGGGTGCCTGGGAATTCGGCATTTCATTGTAGTTTGCACCCAAGATGCTGCACAGGAATAATTACAAACAATCATTACAAAGTTGTTACTATTTACGTTGTTCATTTTACCAAAGGCGTCCAGAGTTGACAAGTTTGTAGGGAAAAAGGCTTCTTTTGGCCTGTTTTGACGAAGGACTTCGTGGGTAATGGTTCCTAAGAGGCAGAGGCGAGAGAATAGAAAAAACCCGCAGAGATGTTGGTATCAACATCCCCACGGGCTTCGTGGCGGTTCTTATTGAACATCATCGTGTTCAGCTACATCACCGGTTACATCTTCATACTTGTCGGTGCTCATGATCCGTTTGGCTCCAACGTAACGCTGGACATAATACTTCTCGCTCAATTTGCTGATGACTACGCCTTTGGAAGAGGAGGCATGAGCAAATTTGCCGTCGCCGACGTAGATGCCGACATGAGAAACGCCTTTACCGGAAGTATTGAAGAAGACCAGATCACCGGCGATCAATTCGCTCTTCTCAACCGCGGTTCCCATTTTGTATTGAGAGCCGGATTGGTGAGGCAGCTTGATGCCGATTTTAGAGAAGACGTACATGGTAAATCCGGAACAATCGAAGCCGGCTGTGGTGGTTCCGCCGGAAACGTAGTCGCTTCCAAGCGCGCCGTCAATTGCAGTGTCCAGTTTGGAATCGGCGAAAACGCTACCAGTTCCAATGGTGAAAAGCAATGCAAAACTTACTGCTGCTACCGTCAAACGCTTTTTCAAGAAGTTATGCTCCTTCCAATGCCTACGAGGTTAGCTTAAGGATTCGGTTGAAGGTTCCCTATGATCCCTCTAAAGCGAGATCAATTCACCCAAAGTGGTTCCCCCGTTTCCCTGGCGAAGGGAATTCGGCTTTGATTTCACACCTGAATTTACATATTCGACATCCGGCGCCATTCTCCTGCCAAAGATGACAAAAATAATTACAAAACTGTTACTGAAATTGCGTTGCTGTTATTGTAACAAAACCAGGTATCTTTTGGCAATGGTTAATTCACAAGATTAAGAGGGGAAATAGGACTCAAGGCCTCCGCCATTTGGCGAAGACCTTGAGTTTGTTGGGATTCAGAGGGGTGAAAAAAATTTTAACTTTTTTGTGTTTTTGACTGCCAAAGATGAAATTGAGAGGCGATCCGCCAGACCCTAAACGTGTTGCGAAAGAAGGGATAGGTCTGCTGCAGAATGAGGGCCAGCATACCGGTCCAAACCCAGGAGGCGGTCCCGAACAGCAGGAAGAGAAGTAGTCCAAAAGCCCCGAGAATCGCAGAGATTGAAATGGCCTGCAGGAGGCTGCGGAAGCACAGCAGCAAGGAGTTCCAGACGCCGGCTTTGAACAGATAGCCGAATTGGGCAAATAGCAGGCATTGCCGGATTAGCCAGCCATAGATCAACCAGCCAAGAACCCAACCGAACCCGGCCAGCCAGGTCGTAATCGGTGTTTCTACGCCGGCCAGTCCCGGCCAAAGGGACAGGAGTCTGGGCACAATCCAAAAGGCTGGCAGCAACGCTAATATAAGCTCCAACCCATAAAACAGGAGTACCGGCTTGCCGAATTCTTTCATTCCCCGGAATAGAGGGAAACCAGGGCTCCGACTTTCAGCCGGGGTAAATCCGTAGAAGATTCCGGCCTGAATCAAAGGCGTTAGAATCAGGCGCAGCACTGCCATCCCCACCAGCAACCAGCAATATAGCCGGACATCCGGATTACTCCAGAGATTGATCTGCCCCTCCAGCAGGAACAGAATTCGAGACAGCGCGGTGGGCGGCGGGTCAGGATATCTTTGTAACAGTGCCGTCACGGCCGTATCGACCAGTCGATACAAGAACAATCCCCATAGCAGCTGGTATAAGAACAAGATAATGACCGAGGGAAATTGACTTTTTAGGGTGGTCCACCCCAAACGAACGAAACTCATTACTTTCCCTCCTTTAGAGGTGAATTAACAAAGTTGCCCTCATCGAGCCGTTTTACCACAGAAACATCCCGAGGATTGCTTCAAGCAGCTTGGTGACGCTCATGTTGGAGCGAGACAACGTGGTCTCCGGAATTTCTGCTTTTAAGTAGTTGTTGATGTGCATATTCTCCACCGTTAAGGTGTAGTCCGGATCGATTTGAACCCAAGCCAATGGCGTTTTATACTGCAGCTTGATTTCGATACGCGCATCTTCTCCGTTCCATTGCTTGCGCACCGTGTGTCCATCGGTGAAGGTGAATAACAGCGGAACCTTCGGGTGCGTTGCGCCTTTGCGGGTGAAGACCACGCTCGATTCGTACAGGCGGTTCCCCTCTTGGCCGACCGGAGTAACTTGAATTCGGTCTACCGCAAAATCAGCCATTTTTCCGTCATACACGTATTGTTGAAAATAAGCCTTCCAGCTCCGGCTCGTCACCTGCTCAACGACACGTTGGAAGTCGGCTGTTGTCGGGTGCTTGAACCGGTATTTATGGCTGTAGGTGCTCAGAATCCGTTTCATCGTTTTGCTGCCGACCTGCCGTTCGATATCGAGCAGAATCAGTTTGCCGCGGTAATAGGCATTTTTGGCGTAACCGTCTCCGGAACCGAACTTCCAGGCGTTCTGGGTCAGCGAAGCCGGAGAGGTAATTAAGGCGGACTGGATCGGAAGGTTCGGCGCGATCCCGAATTCCTGTTCCATGAGCTTATCCTCCGCGTAGGAGGCAAAGGCCTCGTCCAGCCAGGCTTCCTCAAACTCATTGTTGGCGACCATCCCGTAGAAAAACTGGTGGGCGATTTCATGGATAACCGTCCGCTCCAACTCATCGTAGCTGGGAGAATCACTAGCCGCTCCGAACGCTGTCACCAAGGTGGGGTATTCCATACCGCCTGCACCGTTACCGCTGGCCGGCGGAACGACGACGGACAGCGTGGAGTAAGGGTAGCGCCCATACCATTTGCTGTAGTTGGCCAGCGCCACCTTGGCGGCATAAAAGTAACGTTCCTTCAGATCTTTGTGGGTGGGATCAAGATAAAGCTTGATGCGTACACCCGGAACCTCTGCAGAGGAGAACGGCTCTTCCGCATAGATGAAATTCGGTGAAGCCGACCAGGCGAAATCGTGAACATCGTCGGCGTAGAACTGTACCGTCTTCCGCCCGTCCTTTAGCACCGCCTTTTTGGTCTGAAAACCGGTGGCGGCCACGTTGTACGTCTCAGGGACATTGATTCTTACGCTAAAAATCCCGAAGTCGGAGTAAAATTCCGAATTCCCGTGATACTGGTGAAGATTCCAGCCCTCCGACGTCCGTCCCCGGGTTCCCACCGGCTCGTACACGCTGATTTTCGGAAACCATTGCCCTGCCATGACAAAATCGTCGGCCACGCCCATTCGGGCAAAAATTTTCGGCATCTTCACGGTGAATTTCATCCGCAACGTCAGGCTTTCGCCGCCTTGAACCGATACGGGCAAGCGAACCTTGGCCAAGGTTTTGTCCTTTGTATTGCCATCGTCGGGTTGGACATATTGAATCCGATGCAGCAGGGAGATGCCATCGGTGGTCCGCAGCTCGGTGATCTCCATGGCTCCCCAACCGTCCTTAGGCATGATGTCGCCCCGCAGCTTTCCGCCCGATTCCTTCATAAAGGTCGTATCTTCGGAAGAGAACGCGTTCGGGTACAAATGCAAATACACTTCGTTGATCGTTTTCTTGCCGGGATGGGTCCAGGTCAGCGTCTCCGAGCCGGTCAATGTACCGTCCTGCTCGTTTAGCGTGACGTCAATGTGATATTCGGCGACCCGATTGCTGAGCACTTCGGCGGTCGGCTGCTGAATGCTTTCGGCCTGCGGCGGCACTGGGGTTTGTCCGGTTTTTTGGACCGCTTTGGGCCCCGCCTTGGCCGGAACGAACGAAGTCAGCGAATCTCCGCCTCCCCGCAGGGTCAGCCAGGCGGCTCCGAGGGTGAGGCACAAGGCAAGGATGGAAATGCTGTAGACAATAGTACGTCGGGTCATACAATGGATACCTCCCGTTGACAAGCATCTACAGCATGTATATGTTTGCAATTGGAAGATTATTAGCTAAAATTGAGAGGTAGTTCAAAAAGAAGACTTTTGATCACGATGTATGACCTAGAAGCTTATTCGACATCGAATCTTGGACTCAACCGGGCCCTGGATCACGAGGCGGCAGGTTCGCGGGAAAATGGAGGGAATTATGGATCAGACACCGAAAACGGGTAAAAAGATTTTTGCCCTCAATATTATCAGCAACGATGAGAAGAGCAAACATAAAGGATTTGGCGCAGGTTCGATCGATTTGAACAGCATGTCCCCGGTTATTATCGATGGGGATGAGGTGTACATTGATGTTGGGGCGATGCACGCCAAAAGTAAGGTCGAGAAAGGTATTAAATTCTCAACCAACCGGGAGGACGTTCCGAACGGCCGGCAGGTCTGGATCGTTTGGGTGGCTGTGGATCGCGGACCGGAAGGGCAATTCTACGGCGGAATGACAGCCTGCGAGATGTGGATCGACACCGAAGCCCGCCGCGGTTGGAAGATTCTCGCCGACCATGTAAACAAAATGGATTACGCCCTGAAGCGTAGAGTTGTCTTGGATGGGCTGGGCGATGAGCAGAAGGCGGGGTTGAAGCGGCTGCTGATCGAGACCAACGCCGAATGGTGGGATCGCTCGCCGGAAGAGTTGAAGGCGGCGCTGGACGCGTAACCGAATAGACGATGCAAAAGGAGAAGCGCCCTGTTCTGGTTTGGCCGGAGGGGGCGCTTTTTTAGGTTGTTGGGTGAAATGTTGTATTCTGTACAACAATCTAACAGGATCCATGGAGTTCAAGCCGATATTGTTGTAAAAACTACAACATTCTCACACTAGGAGGCCCAATGAGCCA
>NZ_JALPRK010000040.1 GCF_023195895.1 Paenibacillus mellifer | reverse complement strand
GTGTTACTCACCCGTCCGCCGCTAACCAACAGGTTCCGAAGAACCTATTAGCCCGCTCGACTTGCATGTATTAGGCACGCCGCCAGCGTTCGTCCTGAGCCAGGATCAAACTCTCCAATAAAGATGGAAGAAATCTCGAACCCGAAGGCGTCGAGGTCTTCCATCAAAAGTGTTTGACTTGCTCATTTAAAACAAACTGACGAGATTGGATCGAATTTCAAGTCCGGAGTGAACCGGTTTGAAATTCATCCTTTAAAATCTCATTTATTACTCACTCGTTGTTCAGTTTTCAAAGATCAACTATCGTTTGCTGCCGGCCATTCAAGCGCCGGAAGACTAATATATCATTTCAGCAAGCTCCGTTGCAAGAAGTAAATCCTGCCAATGCGCTTACCGCCAACCGCGTAACCGGCCAGAGTACGAATATATCACTCTCGCAAGCCTTGTAACAAGAAGTAAATCCTTCCATCTCCAGGGTTTGAGAAAGGATAAGCCAGCAAACCAACGGTCATACTAACGATCATTCAGTTTCATGTCCATAATCTATCTACATCCGGAAAGGAGTGCTGAAGATGAGCAGCACGGGCCAACGAGGTCACGTGGAATTTCACCCGCCTGCGGTCAAGCTCACGGCTGATCTACCTGGGGATGAACAGATGCGCGAACACCTTAACGAGCTGAAAATGAATGAAGGATTTCAAGGTTCCTGCAGCACTGGATCGCCAAACACACATAGCAAGCGAAAGGAAGCCGGGGCTAATGAATGAACAACTGCATCCCGTGATGGACTGGCTCGATGCCCACATCGGCGGTCAATTGCATATCCGTAAAGAGGAGCAAGGGATGCCGACGAGGTCAGATTGAAGCTGGAGCAGAGAGGCATCCACGAGGATCATAGTCATGTATTAGATGATTATACTACTGGCGGACCTGTTTTGTTTTTGCGAGGAGAAGGCTGTGTTATTCAGTCCAATGGAACGGAGCTCCCCCTTCCTCAGGATACGTTCCTCATTCCAATGGATGAAATGAAGCAGGCCCGGGTTAATGGTGCAACGATAACGGTTGAGACCGAACGTGCCCGTTACGACATAACCGACTCCTAGTCAAAAAAAGGATATCGTGTCGAATGACGACTCGATATCCCCTCCAATTTAAGTGACTACTTAACTTCCTTTCCCATGCATCTCCTTGCACTCCTGTCTGTCATTGATTTGCCCCTCGAACACTCCCTTATTATAGGTCACCCCACAAAAATTTTTCAGTGCATATTTATGTCCATTCTGACGTATCGTAAGGTCTGAACCCGACACTCCACACACAAGTTAAGGAGGGACTGCATCAACGATGGCATCTAGCAGAAATCATCAGGGAGCCCATGGCATTGGCCAAATTGAGAAGCAATTAAACCATCAGATGGAAGCAGCTGCCGAAATTCAAGGCGAAGCTGGAATCGATCAGCGAATCAAACAGCAGGCAAAACGCCCAGCCAAAGCCTCCGAATCAGAGACCCAATAGGTCTCTGATTCTCATATCTATAGCGACCTCTCCTCTTCCTTCGCTTGTAGTAAAGTGCTAGAATTAACTTTTAGCTGACAACAAGCAACCGGAGGATGAACCAAGTGGGTTATTTACGAGCTCTAACACAAGAAATGCAGGGATGGTCCAGAAACATTAAACTATTTTTCCTGGCGAACATCCTCTATCAAATCGGCACCGGCATGTTTGGGGTGCTCTATAATTTATACATTCAAGGACTGGGTTATGATGACGCTATGAACGGACGCGTGGTCAGCATTCAGTCCTTTGCTACGGCTCTGATGTTCGTGCCGATTGGCATCTGGGGCGACCGGACCAGCCGTAAGAAAATCCTCATACTTGGTGCCTTGTTTAGCGGTATAGCTTTCATTCTCCGCTCCTTCTCCTCCGGAGAATCGGCGTTGCTTGGATTTGCCGTGTTTACCGGACTATTTGCTTCTTTCTTTCAAGTCCTCTCGATTCCGTTCCTAGCCGAAAATGTCACCCCCGCGAACCGGTTGAAAATGTTTAGTTTTTTCTCCTCCCTGGGCCTGGCTTCTCAAGTGATAGGCAGCTTAGGCGGCGGCGTGTTTGCTGACGTCCTTAAGTCTCTTGGCTTCGCAAACTTGCTTAGCCTAAGAACCGTATTGGTCATCGGCGGTGCCGCAACCTTGGCCGCCTTCATTCCGATGCTGTTCGTTCGCGAGAACAACAGGACTTCACTATCGCAAATGAACACTGAAGCGGAGAAGCAACTGTCAAGGAAGCCGGAAACTTCGCCCGCCGCCGAATATCGGATGATTGCCAAATTCGTTGCCGCACAGCTATTGATCGGCTTGGGATCTGGTCTTGTTGTGCCTTATCTTAACCTGTATTTCACCAATCGCTTCTCCATCTCGCTCTCTCTGATGAGTCTACTCATCTCGCTGGGCCAGGTCATGACGATCGTCTCCATGCTGATCGGCCCCTCTTTGGCAAGCCGGGTGGGACAAGTGAGAGCGGTCGTCATTTTTCAAATGTTGTCCCTGCCATTTCTACTGCTGACCGGCTTTACGAATGGATTCCTCATCGCCGCTGTGAGCTTCCTGTTCCGGCAGGCGCTGATGAATGCCGCCAATCCGATCCAGTCCGCCATCATGATCGATCGCGTTGCCGACAAGCGGCGAGGGATCGCCAATTCACTGACCCAAACGGCGTTCATGTTAGGCTGGGCTACAATGGGCCCGGTTCAATCCCATTTGGTCACCGCCTACGGAACCTATTGGGGTTACGCCATCACCTTTAGCATGACCGGTTGCTTATATACTGCCGCTTCGCTTTTGTACTACTTTATGTTCCGCGGGACCTCCAAGAAGACACTCCACGAAAAAAGACGTTTGCAAATGTAGTCCTTTGCAAACGTCCTTTATTCTTTTTATAGCACAGTGTCGTCTACGCCCTCAAGCCAGGCTTCTATGCTTCCGATCACCGAAGTGACGCAGCCGTCTTCGAACGGGGAGATCAAGCCGGCCGTTTTGACCAACTCCGTGAACGATCGACTTCCCCCCTGCTGACATAAGTGCAAATAATCGGCCCAAGCCGCATCGCGGTCCTCATGCATCTTCTTCCAGAACTGAAACGCACAGATTTGCGCCAAAGTATAATCGATATAGTAGAATGGGGAGTTGTAAATATGACCTTGCCTTTGCCAGAACCCGCCCCGTTCCAAATAATCGTTATCCGCATAGTTCCGGTAGGGCACATATTTGCGTTCAATATCCCGCCAAGTCTGCTTCCGCTCCGCCGGTGTCGCCTCTGGATGCGCATAAACGTAATGCTGGAATTCATCAACCGCCACACCGTAAGGAATAAATATCATTGCGCTGGCCAAGTGGTCAAAACGGTATTTATCCGCCTGTTCTTCAAAGAATAAATCCATCCAGGGCCAGGTGAAGAATTCCATACTCATGGAATGGATCTCGCAGGCTTCCAGCGTCGGAAATTGGTATTCCGGTACTTCGAACCTCCGACTCTCATACATCTGAAAAGCATGCCCGGCTTCATGTGTCAACACATCGATATCGCCAGATGTGCCGTTAAAGTTCGAGAAGATAAACGGCGCCTTGTAATCACTGATAAAGGTGCAGTACCCTCCAGCCCGTTTGCCTGGTTTGGCGACAAGATCCATCAGTTCATTTTCCGTCATGAAAGTAAAAAATTGATTCGTCTCGGAAGACAGTTCTGCGTACATCTTCTCCCCGTTCTTCACGATCCATTCCGGATCGCCCTTAGGCGCCGCATTTCCTGACTTGAAGGCAAAGCTCTCGTCGTAATATCGCAGTTGATCCACGCCGATCCGGTTCTTCTGCCGATCCTTTAGCTTCGTGGCAACCGGCACAATATGCTTCAGCACCTGGCTCCGAAAGTTGGCTACCTTCTCAGCATCGTAATCCGTACGCGACAACCGGGCATAACCCAGCTCTACGAAGTTACTGAAACCAAGCTTCTTGGCGATCTTCGTACGCACTTGGACCAGCTCATCGTAGATTCGATCGAGGTCACCCTCATGCTCGGCTAAGAAACCATATGCCGCTTCGGCCGCATGCTTGCGAACCTCCCGATCCGTCGATTGCTGGAACGGGATCAGTTGAGTCAAGTTACGCTCTTCGCCTTCAAACCAAATCTTCGCAGAAGCGATCAGCTTGGCGTATTCGGTCGTCAATTTGTTCTCCCGCTGCAGATCTTCGATCACTTCAGGGCTGAATGTCTTCAACGAAAGTTCTGCAAGACGGAACAACTGCCTCCCCCACTTCTCCTCCAATTCAGCTCGAAATTTCGACCCAACTAACGCCCGGTAGTAATTCGTAATCGACTCCTGAACGATCGGGCCGTTCTCATCGTAAAAGTCCTGCTCTGCTTGATAGAATTCGTCATTGGTATCGATGGTGTGCCGGGTGCTCGCGGTCTCCTGCATGGTATCGAAGCCACTTCGCAGTTGATTGATTTCCCTCATGATCCGGTCCTGCTCTTCATAAGTATCCACCGCCTTAAACGCGTCAAGAAGCTCCATGAATCTCTGTTGGAAAACTTGGACATCTGGGCGTTCATAGGGGTATTCGCTAAACTTCATTGGCATGCACCTGCCCTTTCAAGAGAATAGTATAAGTCGACCCACGATGATAGATTATGAACATTATACTAATCCTCTTTTTGCAGCGCAAACCGGCCCTACTGTTTAGAGCATCTGTCCGCCCGAGACCTCGATACGCGTCCCGTTAACCCAGCCGAACTCCTCCGTACATAGGGATGCAATAACCCCTCCAATATCGTCGGCCTCGCCTACTCTGCCAAGGGCAATATTATTAGCGATAAAGCCTCTCATCTGCTTATTATCCCGGACAGAACCCCCGCCGAAATCCGTCGCAATGGCCCCGGGGGCGACCACGTTAACGCGAATCCCGCGTTTGCCCCATTCCTTCGCCATATATTTTGTCAACACCTCAATGGCGCTCTTCATCGCCGAATACGCTCCAAACCCTTCAATCACGAAACGAGTAAGACCTGTTGAGAGATTCACCACACGGCCATGGTCGGCAATCAGTGGGTACAGCTTCTGCGAGAGGAAAAAGACCCCTTTAAACTGTACATTCATGAGAGCGTCGAATTGCTCCTCCGTCGTTTCTGTAATGGGAGTATGAATTCCGAATCCTGCATTATTCACAAGGAAATCAAAGGTATCACGGTTCCATCCCTCGCTCAACACGTCCGTCAGTTGCGCAACGAAGGCATCAAACGTGGATACATTCCCGGTATCCAGCTGGAGCATCGCTCCCTTTTGCCCAAGAGCTTCGATATCCTGGACAACCTTCTCCGCCTCCTCCTTACGAGTATGATACGTAATAATTACGTCAATTCCTTTGCGAGCGAACGCTAACGCGCCATTTCTTCCAAGACCGCGGCTGCCGCCGGTAACCAGTGCAATTTTCTTTATGGAATCCATTCTTTCATCACTTCTCCTTTGGTCATTTCCATCCACACTTGATCAGGGGATTGCTGTGGACTATAGTGAGTATATTGCTTCGAGTTAACTCTAAGTCAAGGGGGAGAATATGAAATATTCCATTAATAAAATTGCGAGGATGTTTGGATTAACGGCGCATACGCTTCGATACTACGATAAAGAAGGTCTCCTACCTTTTATCGGGCGGGATCCCTCCGGTAACCGGGTATTTACGGAGAAGGATCTCGACTGGTTAACCATGATCTGCTGTCTGAAGGACACGGGGATGCCGATCAAAGAAATCAAGCAATACGCGGATTGGTGTTCGAAAGGGATGGAAACACTGGAGGAACGGAAATCCATGCTGGCGGAGCATCGTTTGCAAATCCTCAAGCAAATGGAAGCCCTGCAAAAGAATCTGGATCTCATCGATTCAAAAATCGCCGTTTATAATGATCCGGTGTTGGCCGAACAGAGGTATGGGAATTTCAGTGAGACAAAATAAAAACGCGCTGAAACCCGCGCGTTCTTGAATTTCGAGGGTTAACCCGTCTTTGGGGAAGATTTCAGGTACCCATCTACCTTCGTTTTCATCGATAGGATCGTGGTCTTGCGGTATTGCAGCGCTAGTCGCAGGACTTTGAGTTGCTGCGTCCGGGATAACTGTTTGAACCTTGGTTCTTGCCGCATAAATTTGCGAATGATCGACCAGCTGTTCGCCGAAGTCCGCTCCCGCTGAAGACGTGGCGCTTCATAAGGAAGGTTAGGCTTGCGCAAACGATGGACCAGGGAATTGAAACGGGACGAAGCTCTGCTTTCATCGACAAGACAAGGAGCCACCACATTTTTGGTATGTTTTCTTAAAAATTCGTAATGGTGACTGCCGCTGACGATCACGTAACCTCCGTCCTTCCGGCTTTTGCGAACAATCATCAGATGCATACAATCCTGCGCGGCTTTCCGAAGATTCTTGATTCGCTGCGTAAGTGGAATGGAAATACCGGTTTTAAGCTTGTTCAGAGGGATATATTGCACCGTAAATCTCATGGGGCCACCCCTTTCTGGGTTACTTATGTATATGTATATGCTCCACTCTCTCTGATTGCGTCCTTCGGAAATGGATTGATTTTCAAGATAAATAAATGTTAATCTAATAACATCAGTGTGCAGCAAAAACGCAGGGCCATCTGAAATGGTTGTGCGTTTTTTTGTGCTAATCGGCTCGTCTGCCATCTGAAACACTAAATTTGGGAGATGAAACCATGACCAACGAAATGAGATTACCACGAAATGCCAAAGAAGGTTTGATTTTTATGTTAATCGTGTCCATCATCTCGGTTAACACCATCGCCCCGCTGATTATGGGGTATGAATTTGGCTTCAGCAAGGAGAATTACCTGAACACGCTGCGAGTGATCCCGTTCATGTGGGTGATCGTGCTGTTTTTAGTTAACTTTGTTGCTAGACCGCTTGTCGGAAAACTCGTGGCAAAATTTACGAAACCAACAGATAGCTTTAATGCCAAAACCTTGTTTAATATCTTCTTTAGCGTTACGATTTTGTCGATCTGCCTTACCGTGATTGGCGCTTGGGTTGGCCAGCGGCAAATCAGCCTGGACCCGATTCGTGAATTCTTCTATCATTGGCCAAAGAACTTCTTCATCGCTTTCTGGATTGAAACCTTGCTGGCCCAACCGATCGCCCGGTTCGTTTTAAAAACGATCCACGTTAAACAAGCAGCCAAAACGGCAAATAACGTTGAGGCGTAAGAAAATTAAAATAGCTCGCGAACTAAAACAAGGCAAGCCGTAAATGCGGATTGCCTTGTTTTATATATCCCTCCGTTTATTTAAACAAATCCGGATACATCTCTTTCGCCAACTGCTCCATCCCGTCGATCGTGTTGTAACCATAACCAAACATATAGTTATAGTCGACCGCATAGATTTGCTTGTTCTTGATCGCTTTCATGCTGGATAATTTGGGATTGGCATATAGCGCTTCTTTGAGTGTGTTGGCATCCGAGCCGTCATAGGTTTTCCAGTCCGGGACGATCAGAACGTCCGGGTCGGCCCCAATCAGTGTTTCCACACTCACCTCGCCGGTTTCGTTCTTGAATCATGGGACCAGTTACTTGTCCGCTTTGCTGCTTCCGATAAGCGTTTGACATTCTTCCGCAGCCTTTCGTTTTCGGCCATCTCATAGTTGTCCTGGCGCTGTTTATTTTCCCACCAATCGGAGAAACTGCCCTTCTGGATCTCGATGTTCGTCTTGTTGATGGACAGGACGTGATCTACTGAGCGATCCAGAAATGCTCGGTCATGAGACACAAGAATAAACCCGCTTTTGCGGTTTAAATAATCACCCACGAGCTCCCGTGCCTCCATGTCCAAATGGTTGGTGGGCTCATCGATCAGAAGGAAGCTGTTTTCCTTCAGGAATAAGGCTGCCAGCATGACCTTCGTCTGTTCCCCGTTCGAGAGAGACGCATAAGGCCGGTATAACACATCGTCGGACACCTGCAGCAAGGAAAGCTCCCGTATGAACTCCCAAAACACATAGTCCGGATAGATTTCCTCAACGACTTCCAACGTATTATGATCCCTATGCTTCACCTCAAAAGGAAAGTAATCGAAGCTTACATCCGCGGAGATTTGACCGCTGTATTCGTATTTGCCCAACAGCAGATTCAGAAAGGTCGTTTTCCCTCGCCCGTTTCTTCCAGTGAAGCCAAGCTTCCAGTCGGTATCGATTTGAAAGCTCACATCTTCAAAAATATGATCGTAACTGCCTTCATAGGCAAACGTCAGATGGTTCACATTAATTAATGACATGAACAACATCCCTCCTACAAAAAAAAGAATGGGCTGCAAGAAAGATACCTTTCCTGCAGCCCAAAAATATAAAAACAAATCCAACCCAAATGGCGGGTATGGATTTAGAATATACGATTGGAGTGAAGGGATGAAGTAACTTTCTTGCATAAGAAATAAACCATGCGAATCATATTCGCGATTTGGTTCCATCTTCTTAGCAAGAAATATCCATCCGTTTCAGCTCCCTCAATTTAGATAATAAAATTCGAACATAGTCCCTTTGGCCGATCAAGCAGCATCACAGCAAGTCAATCAGGATCGTGTCCGGTTTAGTTTTCTCTGTTGATGATGTAATTGAGCAAATGTCTCAGAAAAACGGGAGGGCGCGGGAGTTCCATTAACGCTTCCATCGCCAGGCAATAATGCTCCCACATCGCCTTGCTCGCTGCGGCCGGCCCCAGTACCGTCACATAGGTCGAGCTATCGTTTTCGACATCCTTTCCGGCAGGTTTGCCCAGTAAACGCGGATCCCCTTCCCCATCCAGCAGATCGTCTTTGATTTGGAAGGCGATGCCCATGTGATAGGCGATTTTCCTCAGCATCTCCATTTCCTTCTCCGAAATCCGAGCTAAAATGGCCGGAGCCACCAGACAGGCTTCAAATGCAATCCCCGTTTTGTAGAAACAGATTCGATCAAGCTCCTCAACGTTCAGCACTTTGCCCTTGGCGTTCAAATCCATGGCCTGCCCCATGCAAATTTCCGCGGCCTTCCGGGATAAGTATTGCAGCAACGCAAGCACAGATTCGCTATCGAACTCCTTCAAGGAGGCCTGCTCTTCGATTGCCTTCTGGATAAGGAAGATACCGGTAAGCTCGGCGATGCCGCTGCCATGCAGCTCATGCAGTGTCGGTCGGCCCCGGCGAGTAGCGGAGTTGTCCTGGGACGGCAGATCGTCAAAGATCAAGGAAGCCGTATGCATGTACTCCAACGCGCGGAATAGTGGAGCCATGGCTGCGGCATCCAACCCGTATTCCTGTACACCCATCACCCAGGTGAGAACCGGCCGGAGCCGCTTCCCGCTGCCCTCAAGACTGTAGTTCGCCGTTTCGAACAGCAGTCCGGTCTCCTTCCCTCCCTCTTCAGTCGGCGGTTGAATCGGCAACTGCTTGTTGATTTCGGTACGTGCTTTTTTGACGATGTCGAGGAATTCCTCCTGCTCGCGCCGGTTGTTTCGCATCGTACTTAGCAATTGATCCCGCAGCATTTTATCATAAAACGCCACGTCCTCCGCTTGACGCACCAACCGCTGGATTAATCGTTCCAACTCCGGCTGCCCAAACGCCAAAACCTCCATGATGCGGTCAAACTCTTCTTGACCCACGCGCTGTCGATACCGCTTGAGTCCGTTGATCGCACGATCAAGAATAATTTCCCGCGTCTTCGGTTCCGAACGGTATACTTCATGAATCAAGTGGGAGATCACCGCCCAATAGAGCTCGAAAGGGTTGATCAAATCGGAACGTTTGTCCCGGTACTTGTAGTAATAAGTGAACGGCGTCACTGCCCCGGCTTTCATATCCGCGAACATGTCAGCAAGGTCGTCGGCAAGCTGATTATACAGACCATAATAAAAGACGCGCTGCTCAAAACCCTCGTCCCTCGAAGCCCCGATCACGGAGCGAACGATTAATCGCGAGGATGCCGACTTTAATATGATCGGTAAATACAATTCCTTGTTGGTATAATGCGCATGCGCCAGATTCTTGGTCCGGTCCTCATCCTGAGACTCAAAAAAGACAAAAGACTGCTCAAAGAAGATCGCTTGGGTTTCCCGGTTCTGCACCTGGCGAATATATTCATAAGCCTCTCGCAGCTCGGCATGGATAAACCGGATCATTTCGGAATGATTTCCGGTCCACTCCCCCAGCTCCAGTACGATCCCTGTACGAATCGTCGTGCGGATCATTCGGGAGTATTGCTCCTTCTCCCCGTTATTCAGCACTTCAGAGTCGAGAAGATCATCGATGAATGGATACGTCAGCCCATAATAATAACCCAGCTTCAACGCTTCCCCTAATCTGCGGGAACGTTCAACGGAGGATATTCCCTCCTCCATCTCGTCAATCACGTGTAGGACGACACCAAATATGATTTTGATCAGCTTGCGTTCGGCTTCCTCGGCATTCATTGCTTCGGGCAAATGGGAGGAAACCCGCTTCAGCTTATCGATGACCCATATCATCTCCGGTTCAATCGCTTCACGCTGGGCCCACCGATACAACGTAACCATACTGAGAAAATCGGAAGCGGGTTCTGAGGGATCATCATCTCGACGTTCCAAGCGGCGTTTCAGTTCAGCCGTAAACCGTTCGATTCTCGCCAAGGTGCGCGGAGATGACAGATCATGGCCTAAGTCGCGCAAGAACATGTAGGAGACGCTTCGCTCCAAATAGTCGTTCAGCTTCCCGGTACGGGTTAACCAGGTAAGATATCGGGTAGAATCGGCGGGATCGGGTGAAGCGAAACGACGAAACCAACGCGTTACCTGCAGGGGTCGTGGAAGATGCCTTTTCTTCCATTCGCCGAAATCATTAAGCAATGAAACCGTATAACCCTTATTGCGAATGTTTGCTTCAAGCGACGCCAAATATCCCTCCGCCTTATTCAGGGCCTGTCGATACCCGCGGTCCGCTGCCGCCTCTGTACTTATATGGATCATCGTCATATCATTATACCTCGGCTCAAGAATTCATTATAATCATAGTATAAAACAACCAGAAACGAAAACGGCAAGGGTCGGTGTTTCTCCTAGACCTAAGTCTGGGATCATGAGAGGAGTCGTCGAAGGGAGATGCGATTGATATCATTCTTCAGTTCCTTTGCAGAAGCATGGCGGGATTATCGGGCTGATTCTGGCATGCAACTGGCAAATCGATACACGGTACGGGAATTGATCGGTGAGGGCAGCTACGGGTTGACCTACAAATGTACGAACGAAGCCGATGGCAGTATCGTGGCGGTCAAGCAAGCCCGGCCCAGCAAGGGAGAGTACGCCAAACAGTTGCTGTCCCAAGAAGCTCGCATCTTAAAAACGCTGCACCATCCGCGCATCCCTGGCTATAGAGATCAATTTGAGGAAGGTCGCAACAGCTACCTGGTCATGTCTTATATAAAGGGAGACACGTTGGAGGATTTGATTTTCGGACAAGGGCGAAGATACGACGAAGCGGAATCCGTCAGAATCACCCTTCAGTTGCTGGAACGGGTTGACTATATTCACCGACAGGGTTTCGTTCATCTGGATTTACGCATCCCCAACGTCATATTTCAGGAGGAAGAGCTATATCTCATTGATTTTGGCTTGGCACGGGGAATTGGGGCGTCGCCGCTTGCCCTGCCTCCTCAGAGGCGCTGGCGTCACCTGGAGCAGGCCGCCTCCCGCGCATTCATTCCCGCGGAACCGCAAACGGATTTGGAAGATGTTGGCCATTTCTTGTTGTTTCTGCTCTATTCCACCTTTGATGCGAAACGGCAGTCCTCTCGCCCAACGAATGCGAGCAATGAACATCCAAAGTCAAGCTGGAAAGACGAATTAAACCTGACTGTTGAGCTGAAGACCCGGATCGAAAGACTCCTTCAACTTCGGGAGCCTTATGCCCATGTATCGGAAGCGATCGCAGATCTGAAAGCTTTGCGGAGTCTGCATCGTTGAACGCCGGGTTTCTTTTATGTCCAACTCCGAATACAATAGAAATGGAAGCATTTCAAATCAGAAAGGTGGGTTTATGACATGTTACGGAAACTGATCAATAAGATCCTTCACTCTGCATCGCATAGTCATCGAAGGCATTACAGCAGCTCTGCCAGACGATATGGACAAGGATCCTACAACGGCAAACGATACAGCAGCAGCCATGGTTATGCGCGGCCCATGGGCTCTTCCTCCGATTACAAGCGCCGTCATGGCCATATGGGCCAAGGGTATTATAAATCCAGAAGGCACAGTTCCAGCTAGCTGGTTAGCGATCCCTCAATAGATAAAATAAACGTGGAGTGTCTTATCCCAAGATACTCCACGTTTTATTTGGTTTATCCGGCTTCATGCTTAAGCCTCTTCGACGATCCGTTGATTCAACCTTGGTTGCCACGCCACATCTTGTGAGGAAGATCAGCAGCACCGGGATCGTCGCCATGCAGAGCGCCGCCATCCGCGCCCCGTAATCCGTCCGGTGGCCGATCCCCAGCGTTGAGACAAACAACGGTAACGTAAACCACTTCGAGTTGTTGATCGTGAACAAAGGGAGCAGATAGTTGTTCCAGGACCCCCCCTTTTTTTTCGGATAACGGGTTTTATCTAGATTATCCTCAAAAATGGGCATTCCGGAAAGCAAAATCGTGAAGTTCGCCGATACACACCCCATTCGTCTAAGCACTATATATAAAAGAGCAACATAAGGGGGATTAGGGGATCCATGCCAATAAAAAACGGAAAGCAATATATCGAACGGATCGATCGACAGCGACTTCAGTTATGGCACAACGGCGAACGTGTAAAAGGACCGTTATCCGAGCACCCCGCCTTTCGCGGGCTTATCCGGACACAGGCCGCGATGTATGAGATGCAGTGTGAAGCAAGCCGGAAGGAAGACATGTCGTATGCGTCTCCGGCAACCGGCGAACGCGTCGGGCTTTCGTTTCTCCCCCCGGTCAATGCCGAGGACTTAATCCGTAGAAGGAGGATGTCCGAGATCTGGGCCAACTACCATCATGGTTTTCTCGGCCGTTCTCCCGACTATATGAACACCGCTTTGATGTCCTTTTATACTGCTGCCCCTGTTTTGGAGAAAGCATCGACAGAGCACGCCCAAAATCTGCGTAACTATTACGAATATTGCCGGGACCACGATATTACATTGTCTCACGCCTTTGTGCAGCCCATGGCCAGCAAATGGTCGGGACCCGCGGATGCGGAAGAATCCCTTGCCGCCAAGGTGATCGAGACCCGTCCGGAAGGACTGGTCGTGAGCGGCGCTTTCCTCATGGCGACCCAGGGACCCACCTGTGAAGAAATTCTCGTCCTTCCTACGCCAACCTTTATGATGGGGGACGGGCAAGTGAACCCCAGCGCATTCGCTTTTGCCGTACCCAATGATCTGGAGGGAATCACCTTTATTTGCCGCGAGAGCCATGCGCATGATTCGAGTTATGACCATCCGCTCTCGAGTCGATATGAAGAAATGGACACGATGGTCATCTTCGATCGGGTCCTCATTCCTCATGAGCGGGTATTCTTTGTTGGGGAGGAGCGCCTATACGATCAGCTCTTTCAAGAGGGGCATTTCCACGCTTACGCAGGCCATCACATCATTACCCGGTACATCGCCAAGATCAAATTCTTGTTGGGGCTCCTGCAGGCGTTAGCAGAGGAACAAAATGCGGATACCGAGAACTCGTTCGTTGGTCAAATCGTCAAAGTCATGGCGATGCTGGAAAACCTGAAAGCGTTGCGACTCACCGCCGAAATCGGCGGGACAATAACGGAATTTGGCCACTATGTACCTGCGCTTGCTCCACTAACTGCAGCGGGGATCCAGTTTCCTGACTTGCATGAGGAAGTGCTGCGCATGATCCGCTCGATAAGTGCAAGCCAGCTGATTATGAATCCCTTTGAAGCGGACTTCAACACGGAGAATCAATCTTCTCTCGAGGTCTATTTACAGGGATTATCCAGCCCCGCCAAGGATCGCATTGTCCTCTTCAGGCTAGCCTGGGAGCTGGGCGGCGGTGCATTCGGCGGCAGGCAGAACCAGTTCGAGCGTTTCTTCTTCGGCAATGGGAAGACAATCGCAAATCGGATGTACGGTTGCTGCGAAGGTCTGGAAGAATATAAATCAAGAGTATACCGTCTTATTGGCCGCAGCGAGTAATCGAAATACACTGTCCTTAATAGTAGATCCAAAAAAATCTGGTGCCTTTCAGTTATATTTGTTATAATTGCTTTCGTTAGTTTAAATTTGATATGTTTCGCCCGGAGGAGCCTGTCACCAAGGGAGGACTATGCCGTTTATCGGTATTTTCCGCCCGTGGTTTGCAGGCTCTTTTTGTATTTATTTGTTGTGAATTCCGCAAATTAATTGAAAATGGAGGATGATAAGATGTTGATTTTAGAACTGGCCATTATTTTGATTGCTTCCAAACTAGCGGGCGACTTAAGTGTACGGCTTAAACAACCGGCGGTTTTAGGTAAATTGTTGATCGGGATTGTCCTGGGACCTGCCCTTCTGGGCTGGATTAACGAAACCGATGTACTGGAAGAGATCAGCCAAATCGGCGTGATTTTATTAATGTTCCTGGCAGGTCTTGAAACGGACGTCGACGAGTTTAAACGAACTGGGAAAGCCTCGACTTACGTAGGACTCGCAGGGATTGCCCTCCCCTTCGGATTTGGTTATTTGGCGGCCATACTGTTGGGCATGCCCCTTTTTGAAGCGATTTTTCTAGGGCTGCTACTCTCGGCAACAAGTGTTAGCATTTCTGTACAAGCATTAAAGGAAATGGGCCGGTTGAAATCCAGAGAAGGCACAACCATTCTCGGGGCGGCCGTCATTGATGACGTCCTCGTCATCATCCTGTTGGCCTTCGTCATGAGTTTTGCGGGCGGGGATGTCAACCTGGGGTTGGTGATCTTGAAGAAGTTCTTATTCTTTGCAGTCGTCATCGTTTTGAGTTGGAAAGTCGTTCCGTGGGTCATGCGCAAATTCGCTCCGCTGCGGGTATCCGAATCGGTGATCTCCGCCGGATTGATCATCTGCTTCCTGTATGCTTACATGGCCGAATATGCCGGCGTCGCAGCCATTATCGGTGCTTATATCGCGGGTGTCGCTCTCAGTCTGACGGATTACAAGCATGAAGTCACAGAAAAGATCGAAACGATTGGTTATGCCGTCTTCGTTCCCGTTTTCTTTACCACAATTGGCGTGAAGGTCGATTTCACTGGGCTGGCCTCCCAGATTCCGTTGATCCTTGGTTTAAGCGTGCTGGCCGTAGCCACCAAGCTCGTAGGTTCGGCTTATGGAGCTCGATTGGCCGGATTCGGCTGGCGCAGCGCATTAGGGATCGGATCGGCTATGGTTTCACGTGGCGAGGTTGCCTTAATCATCGCTGCCATCGGTCAGGATGCCGGTCTACTCCAAGACGACATGTTTGCCGTAATCGTGATAGTCGTACTGGTAACAACGATTGTTACTCCGCCAATGATGAAGTACTTTTTCGCACAACCGGAAAAATCCCGCTCCTAGGAAGAACTTACCTCTTTTAAACTTCATCCGATAATTTCAATCCCAATTCGTAGGTGGCATATAGACATCCGCCCAACCGCCCTCTCCGCGAATGCATATGATGATAATGCCTATTCATCGAAAAAGGAGCGATCATATATGGGATTTTTTCCAACACCTGGACCCGGCGGAGGATTTCCGGGATTTCCAGGCGGACCCGGCGTACCGGGAGGGCCCGGGTTTCCAGGAGGGGGGCCTGGAGGGTTTCCTGGCGGAGGGCCGGGAGGATTCCCGGGAGGGCCGGGAGGTGCACCAGGAGGCGTTCAAGCGCCAACGTCTCCTCCACCGCAATTCGTACCGCAATTGCAAGGCACCTTTGCCATCGACCCCGGCGGGATCAGACGTTGCCTGTTCCGCAACACCTATGTTTGGCTGAACAATGGCGAGCAGTTCTGGTTCTTCCCGGTATTCGTCGGGCGGAATTCGATAGCAGGGTTCAGGTGGTTTGGTTTCTTCTGGGGATACTTCGGTATCGATTTAAATCAGATTCGCTCGTTCACGTGCTTCTAAGACAAATTGCG
>NZ_JALPRK010000004.1 GCF_023195895.1 Paenibacillus mellifer | reverse complement strand
GCGCGCTTGCCGCCGCCGCGCGGCTGACGGCCGCGGCGGAGCGGCTGGCTCCCCACCCGGCCTTCGGCACCGGGGTGCGGGAGCTGACCCGGCGAGCCGCCGAGCTGCGCGGCGGCGTCTTCACTGTGGCGCTGTTCGGGGCGTTCAGCGCCGGGAAATCATCCTTCGCCAGCGCTTTGCTGGGCGAAGCCGTGTTGCCCGTATCGCCGCATCCGACCACCGCGGCGATCATCCGTGTGATGGCGCCAGCCAGCGGGCAGCGCCATAACACGGCCGCCGTCAAATTCAAGAGCGCCGAGGCGATCCGCGAAGACCTGGCCCATTCCTTCCAAGCTCTCGGCTTGGGAGCTTGGTCGGAAGCGTCCTGGCTGGAAGCGGTTCGGCGCTTGAAACCAGAAGATATTCCGGCGGCCGGTCGCTCTCACTACAGCTTCCTCCAAGCGGCGGCCGCCGGATGGGCGGAGTCAGCAGAGCGACTCGGTCAGGTGGAGGTCGTGGAGGCGGAGTTGTTCCGCAGCTATGCCGCAAATGAGACGAAAGCCTGCTTCGTAGCCGAAATAGATTTTTATTATAGTTGTTCGTTAACCGAACAAGGAATTGTGTTGGTGGACACCCCGGGGGCGGATTCAATCCATGCCCGTCATACGGGGGTCACGTTCCAATATATGAAGGATTCCGATGCGATCATCTTCGTGACCTACTACAATCACGCGTTCTCACGTGCCGACAAGCAGCTGTTAAGTCAATTGGGGCGGATGAAAGGCAGCTTTGCCCTGGATAAAATGTTCTTCGTCGTCAACGCCGCCGATCTTGCAGCCTCCGAGGAAGAGCTAACCGCCGTTGTGGAGCATGTACGGGATGGCCTTCGCACGGCGGGGATTCAACAACCCAACGTGTTTGCCGTATCCAGTATGCAAGCCATGGCCGCAGGCCGGGAGAACGCCGCGGACGATCCGGGGTTCTCTCTCTTCCGTCAGAGGTTCTCCGCTTTCCTGGAACAGGATCTGGGGAATTTGGCCGTATCCTCCGCTGCCGCAATGATGAAGCAGATGCACGAACGGTTATTCAAATGGACGGAAGCCGCCGGGCAAAATACAGAAAACGCCGAACAGCGGCTCACCGCTCTGCGCGGACGCCGGGACGCCTTCGAGCAGGCGGTTGCCGAGTTTGTCCGGGTCGATATCGGCAGGGAATGGGAGCAGGAGAACGCCGAGCTGTTATTCCATGTCGTGCAACGGGTGAGGTTACAGGCGCTGGAGCTGTTCGCCGAATTCTTCCACCCTTCGCTGTTGCAGGAGCATAACGGTCCGCTCAAACGCAATTTCACCGTCGCCATGCGCGGTTGGCTGGACCAAATTTCAGGCGAATTGGAGCGCGAACTGCTCGCGACAACCCTGCGCCTGGAACGCAAAGCAGAGGCGTTGCTTCGTCGCGAGGCGGAAGCATGGTGTCGCCGGCATGAGACGACACTGGATATGCCGCTTAGCTACTCAAAGAGCGAGTCGAACTGGAATACGCCAGTGATTCCCGAAGGTTTGTTGGACGGCGGAACGCTGGAGCCGGAAACGTATTGGCCTTCCTTCAAAAATCCGAAGGTGTTTTTTGAAGGCGGCGGGCGCTTGCAGCTGCGGGCGAGGCTCGAAGAACCGCTTCTTGCCAAGCTGAAGGAGATCGTGGAGGGGATGGAAGCGAATTTCCGGGAGCACTACGAACGTGAAATCGCCATTCGGAAGGAACAAACCGCCGAAACGTTCCGCGGACTGTGGGCGGAATGGGAGCAAAGCATTCAAGGCTCCAAAACCACGCCGGAGGAGCTGTCGCATTGGAAGAGCATCCTCGTTCAAATCGGGCGGGATGTGGAGGAAATGGAAGCTTTTTATGATTAATAAGCCGGTTTAACTCGAGATCAAGGCCTAATATTCCGAATTTAAGGGATATTAGGCTTTTCTTCGCTTTGCCGCGGAAAAGTTCGGATGATACACTGCAAGGAGCTAAGGCCATGAAAGCGCATGCTTCCAGGCTATGACAGGTTTCGCGGCGTTCAGACAGCTCCCTCTGCTATTTCATCCATGACGCCCGGAATCGTTGGTTTATGACGGTTGTTCAGTTTATTCCAACAAACGGATGTAGGAGGAGAGACATGGAGGTTCTCAGGCAACTTCGGGGATATTATCAGGCAAGGTTGAATTACTTGGTATTGTCGATTTTATGTTTGGCGGCTGCGACCGGGCTTGGCTTAGTTTACCCGATGCTGCTGCGCAAGCTGATCGACGATGTGATTCGGCCGGGGAATTATGGGGAAGTGGTATGGATTGCCGCCATGGCGGTTTCTGTTGTGGCTGTCAAGGCGCTGCTGCAGTTCCTGCACGGATTTTTCGGCGGAAGATTGGGGAATTATCTCGCTTATCGGTTGCGTAACGCCTGCTACGAAAAGTTGCAGTTTCTCTCGTTCCGTTATTACGACACAGCGAAGACCGGGGATTTAATGTCCCGATTAACGGGGGATTTGGAAGCGATCCGCAACTTCGTCGGGTTTGGCTTCGCCCAGCTGTTGAATCTCATCCTAATGGTGACGTTCGGTTCAGCGGTGATGTTGTCCATTCACTGGCAGCTGACTCTGCTCACGATGATCACAATTCCATTTCTGGCCGGTGTGGCGCTGAAATTTGAATCGAAAATTCATCCGGCGTTCCAGGAAATGCGCCAGGCGCTCAGTTCCTTGACGACCGCGGTACAGGAGAACGTCACCGGCGTACGCACCGTCAAATCGTTTGCTCGGGAGCCGCATGAGGTGGAGAAGTTCTCGCACCGTAACGAGCGATATAAGGATAACCAAATCTTTGCGGCTACCTTATGGAGCAAGTTCTTTCCGGTGATGGAGCTGCTGGCTTCGATCAGCGTAGCGGTGCTACTGGCGGCCGGCGGCACCTTGGTGATCAAGGAGCAGCTAACGCTAGGCGATTTGGTCGCTTTCTTTAGTTTGATCTGGTTTATCATCGGCCCGATGTGGGGCCTGGGGTTCCATATTAACAACTATACGCAATCGAAGGCGTCCGGGGAACGGGTGCTTGAAATATTGAATCAACCGATCGATGTCAAGGATAAAGAGGCAGCGGTGGAGCTTGATCCGGAGGAGGTACACGGCGATGTCCGGTTTGAACAGGTTACGTTCGCATACGGCAATAAAATGCCGGCGGTGGTCGACATTGATTTCCATTCCTCACCTGGTTCTGTTATCGGTTTTCTCGGTGGCACCGGATCCGGGAAATCAACGGTGATCCAGCTGTTAATGCGCGCCTATGACGTGAACAAAGGCCATATCCGCCTGGACGGCAAGGACATCCGGGAGATCAGCGTACGCAGTTTGCGAAGCCAGATCGCCACCGTGTTCCAAGAGACTTTTTTATTCTCATCGACCATTAAGGGGAATATCGCTTACGGCATGAACAACGTATCTATGGAGCAAATCATTCGCGCTGCTCAATTGGCCAAGGCGCATGATTTTATCATGGAGTTGCCGGACGGATACGATACCGTGGTGGGTGAACGGGGGCTCGGATTGTCTGGCGGGCAGAAACAACGTATCGCTATCGCCCGTGCTCTGCTCAAAAATCCGAAAATCCTCATTTTGGACGATGCCACCAGCGCGGTGGACATGGAGACCGAGCAGGAGATCCAATCCGGCTTTCAAGAAGTGATGCGAGGGCGAACAACGTTTATCATCGCTCACCGGATTTCATCGCTGCGGCATGCGGACGAGATTCTGGTCTTGAACGAAGGACGGGTTGTGCAACGCGGGAAACACGAGGAACTGATTGATGTTCCCGGTCCGTACCGGGACGTGTACCGAATCCAATACGCGGACCATCTGGACGGAGCGGGCCGGCGTGAAGGGGAGGGGAATGCGTGAATACCCAAATGGCAACCGAACGAAAGCCTAAGTCTAGTAAGGAAAGTGTCCGTGGCAAAATCGAAGAGAGGTTTGTCTACCAAGACGACGAAGTGATTGATAAGGCCTTTGATTGGCGGCAATTCCGCCGGCTCTTTGCCTACATGATCCCGTACGCGAAACAGATGTTGCCCTTGATCATCCTGATGACGGTGCTGGGTACGGTGACGAAGCTGGCTGTGCCTTATTTGACAAGCTTGGCCATTGACCGGGCGATCGTACCCGAGAACGGCCAGACCAGCTTAACGCTGCTGTATGGTATTACTGCCGCGGTCCTCGTGTTGTATCTGATCCAGTGGGCCTCTGGCGTATATCGCATTAAATACACGAACATTATTGGACAGAAGGTCATTTATGACCTGCGCGCTGATTTATTTAAGCATATCCAGAAGCTGTCCTTTAACTTCTTCGACAAACGTCCGGCCGGCTCCGTGCTGGTGCGGGTCACCAATGATGTCAATTCGTTGCAGGAGCTGTTCACCAACGGGGTTGTCAACCTGATGATCGACTGCGTGCAACTGGCCGGGATCGTCGTGATTTTATTGCTGATCAATTGGAAGCTGGGACTTGCGGTGATGATCACGGTACCGATTATGTTCCTGATCTCCACCAAACTGCGGCAAAAAATCCGGATCGCCTGGCAGGAAGTCCGCATGAAAAACTCGCGGATCAACTCACATTTGAACGAATCGATTCAAGGCATTCGCGTCACCCAAGCCTACACCCAGGAACGGGAGAACATGCGTTATTTCGATTCGATGAACCTGAGCAGTAAGAAGTCTTGGGATAAAGCGTCGGCCATGAACCAGGGGTTTGGTCCTTTAATTGAAATCACCGGTGGCATTGGCACGTTTGTGCTGTTTGTGTTGGGCGTTTACCTGATCCAGACCGGAGAACTGACGATTGGTCTGCTGGTGGCATTCAGCAACTATGTGGGTAATTTCTGGGACCCGATCAATCGCCTCGGACAAATGTATAACCAGTTGCTGGTGGCGATGGCCTCCTCCGAACGGATCTTCGAATTTATCGACGAGGAGCCGAATATCGCGGATAAGCTAGGGGCGAAGCCGATCCCGGCGATTACAGGCGGAATTCGCTTTAATCAGGTTGTGTTTGAATATGAGAAAGGGCGCCCGGCCCTGAAAGGCATCGACTTGGATGTACGTCCCGGACAGTCGATCGCGCTTGTCGGTCATACGGGTTCGGGAAAAAGCACAATCATCAACCTGCTCAGCCGATTCTACGACCCAAGCCGCGGTTCGGTGGTGATTGACGGTCAGGACATCCGTGAGGTCACCGTCCAGAGCCTCCGCAGCCAAATTGGAGTAGTGCTGCAGGATACGTTTATTTTCTCAGGAACGATTCGGGATAACATCCGGTTCGGTCGCTTGGACGCGACGGACGAGGAAGTGGAGGCTGCAGCCAGAGCGGTGGACGCCCATGATTTTATCATGAAGCTGCCAGCCGCCTATAATACAGAGGTAGAGGAACGCGGCAACGTACTCTCGATGGGGCAACGTCAGCTATTGTCATTTGCCCGTGCACTGCTGGCGAATCCGCGAATTCTGATCCTCGACGAAGCGACCGCGAGCATTGATACGGAGACGGAACTGAAGATCCAGGAAGCCTTAAAGGTGCTGCTCAAGGGGAGAACATCGTTTATCGTCGCCCACCGACTCTCTACCATTCGCAGTGCCGATAAAATCATCGTCTTGGACCATGGCGAGATCAAAGAAACAGGCACGCACCGGGAGCTGATGGAACAAAAAGGAATCTATTACGGCTTAGTGGAAGCCCAATTTCGGTATTTGTAACTTTTTATCGAAAAATAGGTGCATTTTTAATTAGAACTATTGCAATCTTAGGCATAAAGCCGGAAAATAGAATAGGATTATGAATCGGCAAATTTATTGAAGGTGGTTTGGTCCAATTGAGTATTGAGGCGTTAGCTCCGGCTTTGGTCATTCGCAACGGTTGTTGCGACGATGTTCAACACATGCTTCCTTTAATGCGTCAGTTGCGTTATCCGATGACGACAAGCGTGTTGAAAGAACGTTTAGCGATGCTGGAAGGCCAGTTCCTGCTGGGCAATCTGGTTGCTGAACTTGACGGTGTGGTCGTTGGAACGGCTTTTCTCCAGCAGCATCAGACGCATGATATGAGTAAACCAGTCACCCGAATTACCGCTTTAGTCGTTGAAGAGAAACACCGCGGTACAGGGATCGGAAGAAGGCTGATCCTGGAGGCGGAGAAGTGGGCGAGCGAACGTGGCAGCACGGATTTGGTTCTTTCCACCGCCCGCGAGAATCATCAGTCCGCTAAAGCATTCTATGAGCATTGCGGCTTCAGCTGCACCGGCTACCGGATGAATAAGCCCGTAAATCAAATCTAAATTGATCTTTTATCACGATTCGTGAATTTGGCTCCGCCCTTTAGAGGGTGGGGCTTTTTTGTGTTCGACGATGGGGAGTGAAAGGGATATGTAAAATAAAATAACATTCATTTTGATGAGTTGAGTAGGAAAACGTAGTTTGGCGTAGTTGATGAATTAATCTTATTCACAAATGTCATGAATACTAACATTTAACAGAGGTATCTGCTTTTAATTGTTGGATTATATGACATATAGGTGACGCGGATCGGGGTTTAGCCCTAGAAAAGAATCATATTAGGAGGATGTGTATGAAGGGGAAAAAAAGCTTTGCTATTCTTGCCGGCGCTTGTCTGATGATCGGGTTGCTCTCGGCATGCAGTTCATCTGGAAACGAAGCCAAACCTGCGGAGGGAAATACTGCTGATCCCGGGGGCAAAACCGAAGTGATCAAGATTGCTTCGCAATCCCCCTTATCCGGGGGATCGGCCATTCAAGGAGAATCGATCAAGCTTGGGGGGCAGATGGCTCTAGAGGAGCGACAAGCGGAATTCAAGGAACTTGGGTTTGACCTGCAATTCGTACCGTATGACGACCAGGGAGATTCGAAGAAAGGTGTCGCGAACTCCGAATTGATCGGCGCCGATCAAGCGGTATTAGCGGTTCTTGGGCATTTGAATTCCGGGGTATCGATTCCGAGCTCGGTGGTGTACGAGAAGTACGGGATTCCGATGGTCTCCCCGGCCAGCACGGCTACTGACTTCACCGATCGGAAATTGAAGGCGGCCAACCGTATTGTTGCCCGTGATGACTTCCAGGGGCCGGCGGGTGCCGAATATGCGGTGAAAACGGTAGGAGCCAAAAATATTTTCGTGATTCAAGACAAAACGGCTTACGGACAAGGGCTGGCCGACGCTTTCCGCAGCGCAGCCGAAGAGTTGGGGGCAACCATCGCCGGGTATGAAGGGATCACCGTTGGTGAAAAGGACTTTAACGGCGTGCTGAACCAGGTGCTTAGCAAGAAGCCGGACTTTATCTTCTTTGGCGGGATGTATGCAGAGGCGGGACTGATCGTCAAACAGGCTCGCGAGAAAGGCATCACGGTGCCGATCATGGGCGGGGATGCGCTGGATTCCTCGGGAATGGTGGATATCGCCGGCGACAAGCTGACGGAAGTTGCTTACAGTTCCGTGTCTACGGATGTAACCAAGTCCAACAAGGAATGGGCGGACCAATATCAGGAGAAGTTCGGTAAATCCGTCGAGAATTATTCGGCATATGCCTATGATTCGATGAATGTCATCTTAAACGCGGTGAAAAAAGCGATCGAAGACAACGGCGGCAAACTGCCGACTCGCGAGCAGGTCCGCGACGCTGTTCGGGCTACGACGGACTTCGAGGGCATTGCGACCAAAGTCAGCTTCGACGACAAAGGCGACAACGAGTTCGCCAAGGTCTTCATCTATAAATTCGAGTCACCCACCTACCCTGGCACGATGGTATCGGAAATTGAACAGCCGAAGGAATGATGCGTTTCGGCAATAACGTAGAAGGGGTTAGGACTTATGGATATGATCCTGCAAACACTCCCCCAGGTTTTGGTGGACGGATTAACCTTGGGTGCTGTCTACGCGGTGGTGGCGATTGGTTATACGATGGTATACGGTATCCTCGAATTCATTAATTTTGCACACGGAGAAATCTTTATGACCGGCGCGTTTGTGGGTACCGCAGCCTTGTTGACGATGAACTCGGCAGGGTGGTTGAACGGGTTGCCCGCCGGGCTTGCTTACTTCCTCATCCTGGCGACGGCGATGCTGGCAACCGGGATGCTCGGGATCGGAATCGAGCGGGTGGCCTATCGGCCGCTCCGCCGGGCTCCGAAGCTCATCTCATTGATCTCGGCGATCGGGGTGTCCTTCCTGTTGCAGGATATCGTCCGATTTATCGCGGATATTCGAACAGGTAATTTTATTGTCACCGGTATCTCGCTGTATGGCGATAACTTGAAACTAGGTGTTTCTTCCTTATGGAGCGGGTTTGATGACGCGTTTTTGAAGACGAATACGATCATCGTTGTGGCAGTGGCGGTCGTTCTTATGATGGGGCTTGATTTCTTTGTGAATCGCACGAAATGGGGTACCGCCATGCGGGCCGTAGCCCAGGACCGGGAGACGGCGTCGCTGATGTCGATAAATGTAAACAAGGTGATCGCGCTCACTTTCTTTATCGGATCGGCGTTGGGCGGAGGGACCGGTGTCCTGTTCGCCCAGCAGTATGGAACCATCGATCCGTATATCGGGTTTATCCTGGGGATGAAAGCATTCACCGCCGCGGTTCTCGGCGGCATCGGCAATATTCGGGGCGCCATGTTTGGCGGGTTGTTCATTGGCGTGCTGGAAATGTTCTCGTCAGCCAACTTGTCGGTGATGACAGGCGGCGCGCTGGGTGGGGAGTATAAAGACGTTGTCGCTTTTCTGATCCTGATCGCGGTGTTGATTTTCAAGCCGGAAGGATTGTTCGGCAAAGCCGTGAAAGAGAAAGTGTAGGTGATCTCCATGAATCATCTGAAGCTCTGGCTGGGGCGAAGCCAACCCGCCCAAGCCTTGTTATTGACATTGTTTGTTCTGTTCACGGCGGCCAGTGTGTATTTCTCGGATAAGTCAGTCGTTGCCTTTCTGCTCTTACTCGGATCCTTGCTGCTGCTGTATTTGACGACCTTCCGAACCTCGATCAAATGGGGGATCGGCGCGGTGCTGTTGGTAGTGGTGATTCCGTTTGCTACCTCCGGCGGCCCGGCCCATCAATCCTATATGGAGGTGGCTACACAGTGTGGCATATATATCGCCATGGCGTTAGGGCTTAACATCGTGGTCGGATTCGCCGGACTGCTTGATCTTGGCTTTGTTGCGTTCTTCGCGGTTGGCGCTTATACGTACGCGATCTTTGCCACACCGCAGGCGAACGAGTTTATCTCCGGACAGCTGTTCCCGCTGCCCGGAGGCGCGTTCTGGATTTTTATCGTACTCGGCGGCTTTATGGCTGCGTTGTTTGGGCTCTTGCTCGGGTTGCCTGTGCTTCGGGTCAAGGGCGACTATCTGGCGATCGTCACGCTGGGATTTGGGGAAATTATCCGGATTATCTTTAACAACCTGGATAGACCCGTGAATATTACAAACGGGGCGATGGGATTGTCTTCGATTCAACCGCCGAGCTTGTTTGGTTTCTCCTTTACGTTTCCGAACCAGTTTTATTTTATCGTCATTCTCATCTTGGCTATCGTGATCTTCAGCGTTAAACGATTGGAGCATTCCCGGCTCGGAAGGGCGTGGAAGGCGATCCGGGAGAATGAGATTGCCGCGCAATCCATGGGCATTCCGCTGATCCGTACCAAATTGACCGCCTTTGCCATTGGCGCTTCTTTTTCCGGCATGATGGGAGTCGTTTTTGCGGCGAAGCAAACGTTTATCGATCCAACAAGCTTTACGCTGCTCGAATCGATCACGATTCTGGTTATGGTGCTGCTGGGCGGCATGGGCAGCGTGCCTGGCGTCATTCTAGGCGCGGCTTTGGTGACGATCCTGAACCTCCAGGTGCTCACCGAGCTTACCAATTGGATCAATCAGTTGACGTTACAGGGAATTATTCATATTCCCAACTCGATCTCGCCGTCCAAGATGCAGCGCCTTATTTTCGGTGCGATCCTGGTGCTCGTTGCGATCTTTAGGCCTAACGGTCTGATCACCGCCAAGAACAAGAAGGTGGATGCCGAACGGTTAAAGACATTGAGTACGGGACGCTCCTTATCCGTGACATCGCCGGCGAAACAACATAGCGGAGGTGTAGGTCAATGACGATTCTGAGGGTCAGCAAGCTGGTGAAACGCTTCGGCGGATTAACGGCGGTGGGAGGCGTTGACTTTGCATTCCCTCGCGGCAAAATCTCTGCGGTGATCGGTCCGAACGGGGCCGGGAAAACGACTTTTTTTAACATGATCACCGGCATTTATACCCCGGACGAAGGTGTGATTGAACTGGACGGAGCGTCTATCGTTGGAGTCAAGCCCCATCAAATCGTTAGTATGGGAATCGCCCGGACGTTTCAGAACATCCGCCTATTCGGTAGTATGACCGTACTGGAGAATGTCATGGTAGGCATGCACATTCATCTGAAGGCAGGGATCGTGGGTACACTACTCTCGCTGCCTGCCGCTCGGCACGAAGAGGAATCGGTGTACCTGGAGGCTTACCGCCTGCTGGAGTTTGTCGGCTTGCAGGAGCTATTAAACGAACAGGCAGCGAACTTGCCTTACGGCGCTCAGCGTCGGCTTGAGATCGCTCGGGCGCTCGCGACGAAACCGAAGGTGCTGCTGCTGGACGAACCGGCTGCCGGGATGAATCCGCGCGAGACGGCCGAGTTGATCGGGTTGATACGGCGGATTCAAGAGGAAACCGGGATGTCGGTCATCCTGATCGAGCATGACATGAAGCTGGTGATGGAGTTATCCGAACATATTCTCGTCCTGGATTATGGCACGAAAATTGCCGAAGGCGGGCCGGACCATATTCGCTCTCATCCAAAGGTCATTGAAGCCTACCTGGGCAAAAGCGCGGTGGAAGGCGATAACGTTCGTCTTGAGGTGGTGACATGAGCTTATTGGAGCTAAAGGGGGTACACGCGTATTACGGAGCGATCGAAGCGCTAAAAGGGGTTACCCTAACCGTCGAGGAAGGGGAAATCGTTTCGTTGATTGGCTCGAATGGGGCGGGCAAGTCCACCACACTCAAGGCGATTTGCGGACAGATCAACACGACCGGGTCCATCCGTTTTCACGGCACCGAGATGTCAAGCTTACCGCCGCATCGGGCGGCCTTGGAAGGGATCGCACATGTGCCGGAAGGACGGCGGATCTTCCCGCGGCTGACGGTGAAGGAAAACCTGGAGATGGGTGCTTTTTCCATGAGAGACAAGAAGACGATCAAGCAGCGGATGGAGATGGTGTTCGACCATTTTCCGCGGCTGCGGGAACGGCTGACGCAAACGGGCGGAACGATGAGCGGCGGGGAGCAGCAAATGCTGGCCATCGGTCGGGCGTTGATGATGCAACCGAGAATACTGCTGCTGGACGAACCGTCGATGGGGCTCGCCCCGATCATCGTTGAACAGATTTTTGACATCATCCAGCAGTTGAATCGGGAGGGAATGACCGTGTTGCTCGTCGAGCAGAACGCCTTCCAAGCGTTGCAAATCGCTCACCGCGGTTATGTGATGCAAACCGGGGAAATCTTGATGGAAGATGCGGCTGAATTGCTGCTCGTCAACGAGCAGGTCAAGGAAGCTTATTTAGCTTAACCCATGCGCCCGATATTGTATGGTTTGTTGGCTTCTTTGTTCTTCTCGTCAACGTTTGTATTAAATCAGACGATGAAATGGTCCGGGGGAGACTGGTTGTACACAGCTTCCCTGCGTTTCTTGTTTATGATTCCGCTGTTGCTTGGCGTCGTTGCGATTCGGGGGAAGTGGAGGCCGTTGTGGGCGGAGATGCGCAGGCGTCCCTGGGCCTGGATCGGATGGAGCTTCATCGGTTTTGGGGTGATGTACGTTCCCGTTTGCTTTGCTGCTGAATATGAGCCAGGCTGGCTGATCGCCGGCACATGGCAAACCACAATTGTGGCCGGCCTGTTGGTAGCGCCGGCTTTTCGTACAACTCGTATAACACCGGCAGGCCCGGTCAAGATCCGGGAACGGATCCAATGGAAAGGGGTAGGGTTGTCCAGCCTCATCCTGCTAGGCGTTTTTATTATGCAGTTTAGTCAGGCTCACGCCCTATCGGGGCGGGATCTTCTGCTTGGCGCGCTGCCTGTGGTTATTGCAGCCTTTGCCTACCCGCTCGGCAATCGTAAAATGATGGCGATTTGTGAAGGACGGCTGGACGCGTACCAGCGCGTTCTCGGGATGGCTTTGGCTTCTCTGCCGCTATGGTTGCTGCTGGCGGCTATCGCCTTATGGCGTAGTGGCCCGCCTAGCGCGGGTCAGGCCAGCCAAGCGCTGGCGGTGGCCGTTTGTTCCGGCTTGATCGCGACGGTGCTGTTTTTTGCCGCTACGGATATGGCCAAAGGCTCCCCGCATCGTCTGGCAGCGGTAGAAGCAACGCAAGCCGGAGAAGTCGTCTTTGCAACGATCGGCGAGCTACTGTTATTGCCTGTTCCGAGACCTTCAGCTGTGTCCATGCTCGGCATGGCTCTGGTTATCGGTGGGATGGTCCTACATAGTCTTTTATCTCAAAAGAAGGTACCCATTCCGGAGGAAGTTCCGTTTACAGGATAGGCCTATGCCTATCCTATTTTTGTGGGTTAAGATACAGATATAACCATTTTTGATGCTGTTGTCTGTATTTAGGAAATCGTGGGGTTCTGAAAAGTGAAGAAATTTGAAATACGTAGAAGAAGGGGAGTTTTGCGAGTTTTGTTTGCGTTTGTATTGATTCTTATCCTTGTCGCCATGTCCGGATGTAATGCTCGAGGGACACAGGTGAATAAAGTAGAAGTCTTATCCAAAGAATTAATAGAGTTGCCCGGTCAAAATCCAAATATCAATATCTATAAGCTTTTTTATAGGAGTGACAATATCAAAGTTCTAGCTTACCTGACTGTCCCCAAGGCACGCGGAAAGCGGCGAAATCTACGGGAAGAGCGAAACCGAATTCGATCTACCTGCTCGGTTCATCCATGGGAGGCGGTGTGGCTTTAAGATTAGCTTCTGAACGGCAGGACGTAAAGGCGGTTGTCGCGATCAGTCCTTTTGTAGGCTGGGATGCAACGATACGCTGGTTAGATGAGCATCCGGACGTGACCTCCCCGGCGATAGTAGAGGAGCATAGGGAACTGTCGTATTATGTAAGATTTAGATATATTAATGGTCATGAGGAATCCAAAGGGGACTATGCGATTCTGGATCGGATTCCTGAAATCCAAGCCCCTGTTCTACTGCTGCAGGGTACTGGCGATCAGAACTTAATTTGGCAAACCGTTCAATTATTTGCGGATGAAATGGAGAAGGCGGGTAAAACCGTAAAGCTTGTAGTGTACCCGGAGGGTCAGCATGGATTAGAGGATAAGTACATTGATCAGAGAAATCAAGAAATGAATCAGTGGCTGCAGCAATATGGTGCGCCCAAACTTTTTTTATCGAATAGTCCTCGACTCCAAGCTTAGCGTTACAAAATCACTCTATCTGCCTAGAAATTACGACCAACAGTAGAGTAGAGTGAATTTTCAGTCTTATTTCATGCAAAAACAGCCTTTACAAGCGCTCTAGATGCAAATAAGGTGATTTACTCACTCTATTCATCAAAATAGCGCTATTCCCACCAAATAAGGTGAAAACATAGCGCTATTGGGTCATGCTCATATCCGACAGTGATTAGTCAAAGTTAATTCGCCGCATAATAACGGCTTTGCTCATACGCCACTGCGGACCGGCGTGAATAACAATACAATTCGCGGTAGGTTTCCAGACGTCCGCGGAACTCGAGTTGGAGTTGCGGGCATCCGCACAGATCGGACGGGGTGGTTAATCCAGCGGATTTATCCAGCAGCTTCACCCCGGCTTCTTGAAACACCCGACTGACGAACTGGGAGCAGAAGTAAGAGTTCTCTCCGCCAAGCTCCATGTTTAAGATAACGCCCAACAGGCCTAAGAAGTTATATTTATAAAGTTCGCCGTTGTCCTCAAAAGTTTTTACGAAATTTCTCATGCGCATGTAGTTCTCCGCACTAACCTTGCAGCTGTACACAGCGCAAGTCGCTTTTTCGAATACACCGCAGTGAATGTCCTCTTTGACAAAGCCGCCGAAGATTGGAATCACAGGGTGTTTGCGCCCGAAGCTATACACTTCTCGCAGCTCAGGATCAAAGGCGACAGAGGCATGGTTGTAAGGCGCGCGGGTATATAATCCGATCGCTTTGGCGACCAATGTCTTCGGATTGCTTAGTAGAATATAGATTTTCATCTCATTGTTCATCATTTCGACCACCATTTAGAGTTGATGATAGTTCTTTAGGATAATATCATGGTACTTGGTTTATGGGAATCCCAAAACGGACCGAAGACGGAAAACAAACTGGACTAAGGTCGTGGTTCCTTCCACCAGACCCGAATGATAATCAATTTACTTTTGTGAACCGATACGTTAAAATCGGGGGGAAATCAGGGTATAGAAGAGGATGGTCCATCGATGTATAAGTTGATATTGGCCGATGACGAAGAGGACGTACGGGAGGGCTTGCTGAGCCTGATCGACTGGGAAAGTCTCGGTTACACCGTCATGGAGACGGCAGAGAACGGCAAGGAAGCGGCCGAACTGGTGGAGAAGCATACGCCGGACGTAGTAGTGACGGATATTCAAATGCCGTTTATGAGCGGCCTACAGCTCTCCGAATGGATTCGCGAACAGTATCCGGCCACGAAGATCATTATTTTGACCGGATACGAGGAGTTCGAATATGCTCAGAAAGCCATCCGACTGGGGATTGACGAATATGTGTTGAAACCGTTTTCGGCGGGAGAATTGGCTGAGATTTTAAGCAATGTGAAAATGCAAATGGATGAAGAAATGGCCGCGAAGGAAAATGTGCAGATCTTGACGGAGCATTACCGTAAAAATCTGCCGATCCTGCAAAGCCTGTTTTTGTCTTCTTTAGTGTCTCGACGGTTGCAGGAAGCAGAAATCCGTGAGAAATGCGAGCATTATGACCTGGATCTGAGCGGCGATCGTTATCAAGTCTCTGTGATTCGTATTGATTCTGCGGCGGCTCGCCGAGAATCAAGTGGAAGCAGCGAAACCGGGAAAGGGCAGATGTCGGTCTCCTTAAAGGATACGAACGACACGCAACTGCAGTTGTTTGCCGTGTTTAACATTGCCGAGGAGATCGTTCGGCTTCATCCAGGAGACCGGGTATTTATCCATCATGATGAAGTTGTGGTGCTTAGCATAGAGGAACCTGGCTTGGAGGGTCAACTCGCCGACCGGGCGCTGCAGTTATTGGAAGAAATCCGTTTTAGCGTGGAGCGATTCCTCAAACTAACGGTGACGATTGGCGCCGGTTCGGTGGGGGAGCAGCTCAGCGAGCTCGCCGGATCCTATGAGGAGGCCGTCAAGGCGCTGGATTATCGCGTGATTCTGGGCGGAAATAAAGTGATCTGGATCGATGACGTGGAATCTCGGCAGTACGTACCGTTATCGATGGACGAGCTGAGGGAGAAGGAGTTGGTTCGTTGCCTGAAAGTTGGCAGCGATCAAGAGCTGACCAACCTGCTGGAAGAACTGTTCTCGGCTTTAGCGGATAGTAAGGCTTCGTATCAGGATTTCCAGGTATATCTGCTGGAGATGTTGACCTCGGTCATTAAGGTTGCCAAGGACATTCACGTGGATCTTGATAAATTATTTGGTGAGGGAGCGGGGTTCTTAGGTCAATTCATCAAGTTCTCGCATGCCGATGAAGCGAAGGCCTGGTTCCTGGATGTCTGTATGAAGCTGAAGCACTCCATCGCCTCCGATCGGCAATCCAGCTACAACAAACTGGTAGATGAAGCAAAGGATTACATCCTGGCGCATTACGGGGAGAATGACATCTCCATCGCCAAAGTATGCCAACACCTCCATATCAGTACCGGATACTTCAGCAACATTTTTAAGAAGGAGACGAAAACGACCTTCGTGAATTACCTGATGGGCGTTCGCATGGATGCGGCACAGGACTTGCTGGCAACGACAGACCTGAAAGCTTTTGAAATCGCCGAGCGCGTTGGGTTTGCGGATCCGAATTATTTCAGCTTTTGCTTCCGTAAGAAATACGGCATTTCCCCGAAAGAATACCGCACCGGAGCAAGAAGCTCATGAGGTTGTGGCGTTCCGTCAAACGACTGCTTCAAGGATTCCATGTCCGCAACATCCAGGTCCTTATTTCATTATCTTCAATAGCCGTTACGGTACTAGCGGTTGTACTGGTCAGCACCTTGCTGTACAATCGCTTCTCCCAGGCCGCTGAAGAGAATGCCTACTTAAGCTTAGAGCAGATCATTGAACAGGTTCATTCCAACCTGGAGCTGTATGTCAGCGGAATGCAGGACATTTTTGACCTAGTAGAGCAAAAAATTGCCGTAGTTCCCGATCTTCCCACGAATGATCAATTGGGGGAACAGCTGGAGACCGTGCTCAGTACGCGCGAAGATCTGGTTTCGATGGCGTTGTTTACGGAGGACGGGAAGCTGGTGCGCAATATGCCGTCCATCCCGATGCGGCAAAATACCCGGCTGCAGGAGCAGTTATGGTTCGAATCCGCGATGGAAAATTCCGGGAAACTGCAGTTTACCCCGCCTCATATTCAGAATCTGTTCAAGTGGCAGTACCGCTGGGTTGTCTCGATGAGCAAGACCGTGACCTATCGGGATCAAGGGAAGCTGAAGCAAGGCGTGCTGGTTATTGACATCAACTTCCGCACCATTGACGAGCTTAGCGGTCGAATCAGCCTGGGCAAAAAGGGATACGTGTACATCATTGATTCGGTGGGGAACATCGTTTATCACCCGCAGCAACAGCTGATTTATGCCGGATTGAAATACGAAAATTTGGAGCCGGTGCTGAATTACGCCTACGGTCGTTATTTTGACGAGTCGGATGGGGAGCAGCGAATCATTACAATCCAGACGGTGAAACCGGCCGAGTGGAAAATCGTTGGGGTTGCTTACGCAGATGAATTCTTGACGACCAAAAGGGAAGTCGGCGACTTTCTGTCCTGGTTCTTGCCCCTGGTGATCGCGATCATTCTGGTCATCAGCATTTATGTATCAGCCCGGATCTCACAGCCGATTCGCAAGCTTGAGCGCTCCGTTCAAATGGTGGAACGCGGGGACTTCGGGACAAATGTCTATGTGAGCGGCGCTTATGAAGTCGAACAGTTATCTAAGCGGTTCAACCTGATGTTGCGCCGGATTCGTGAGTTGATGGATCAAATCATCCAGGAGCAGGAGGCCAAGCGCAAGAGCGAGCTTGACGTGTTGCAGTCGCAGATCAACCCACATTTCCTCTACAACACATTGAACTCGGTCACAAGGCTGGCTGAGCTCGGACGGAATGAAGAAGTTGTTACAACGATTACGTCATTGTCACGGTTTTTCCGGATCAGCTTAAGCAAAGGCAACCATATTATCAGCGTTCAGGACGAGTTGGAGCATGTACGTCATTACTTGATCATCCAAACGATCCGGTTCAAGAACAAATTCCGCTACGACATCAGCGCCGATGATGCCGCATTGAAGTGTTCGACTTTGAAGCTGATCTTGCAGCCGCTGGTCGAGAACGCGATTCATCACGGAATCGAAAAGTCGGCCGAAGAGGGATTCATTCGCGTGGAGGCCCGATTGGAAGGGGATAACCTCGTTTTCCGTATCCGTGATAACGGTATCGGGATGACCCCGGAGACGGTCGAAAAGCTGATCAGCGGGGCCATCCGAAGCGAAAACGGATCGGGAGTGGGCGTTCGTAACGTGCAGGAACGAATCACGTTGTATTACGGCGCCGACTTTGGTCTTCATTTTGACAGCGAACCGGAGGAAGGGACAACGGTGACGATTACGATCCCGGCCGTGCGGCCGGAAAGTCTGGAACAAGGCGGGATGGAGCCATGAAGCGATTGCCAAGGAACGCGTATTGGATGGGCTTGCTGTTCACCTCCGTGCTGCTGATTACTTTACTATCCTCCTGCGGGGGCTCCGGAGGAGGAGGGGACGATAAGCAGGTCACCGACGTGGACATGATCGTCAAGATGGATCGCGGCGATTATTGGAAGACCACGAAGCTGGGAGCGGAGGTGGCAGCCAAGGAGTATAACGTGCGGTTGAATTTCCTCGCACCGGAGAACGAAAACGACGTCGAAGGCCAAATCCGGCTGATGGAGGAAGCGATTAAGCGTCGCCCCGATGCCATCATCCTGGCGGCCACCGATTATGAAGCACTGGGGCAGGTGACGGACCGAACTTCCTATTCCGACATTCCGGTCGTATCGATGGATTCGGAAGTGGCTTCGACCAAGGTGAAGACCTTTGTTGGCACCAATAACTACGAAGCCGGTCAGAAGGCGGCGGAACGATTGGTTGAGCTAACCGGACCGGATAGTGAAATCGGGATCATGAATTTCGTTAAAGGCGCCCGAAATGCAAACCAACGCGAGGAAGGATTCCTAGACTATATCGCCCGGTTTCCCGGTGTCCAGGTTGTTGATATTCAATATTGCGGTTCGGACGAGAACCTCGCTTATAACCTGACGGCGGATATGCTGGAGCGTTTCCCGGATTTGGACGGTATTGTGTCGCTCAGTGCCGAATCCTCGATTGGTGCAGGACGCGCCGTCGACGAGCTCGGTTACGGCGGGAAAGTGAAGATGATCGCATTTGACAATCCGCCGGAAATGCTGGAGCTCTTGCAAGAGGAGAAGGTGCAGGCGATGGTCGTACAGAACCCGTTTAACAACGGCTACATGGCCGTAGCTGCCGCCGTCCAGGCTGCCAGGGGAGAGAAGCTGCAGGATCGGATTCCAACGGATACGAAGCTCATCGACTTGAATAACATGCTGTGGCCGGAAAACCAGAAGCTGCTGTTTCCGTTCGTGAAGTAAAGGCAGCGGCTGGCCGAATACTTTCTTATTTGAATTTCGAATCAGTAAACAGCAAGTGGGATCGGATCGCCCGGACCGCTTGCTGTTTTGCCGTTTTGCTAACGTGTCGGAGAAACTAACGATAAATTCTCAATTGGACATCATCAGAATTTTGATAGAAACACCTTAGAATTTTGGATTCGCATTCTGTCGAAAACCATGCATAATGAAAACGTATCCAAGAGGATAACTCATAGAAAAACATTATTCAGGAGGTCAAAGATATGAAGAAGTTGACAACAGTCATGCTGGCCGCGGCCATGCTCGGAGCGACAGTGGTAGGTTGCTCCAACAGCGGCGACAAAGAGAGCAGTGGAGGAAATGGCGGATCTACTCCTAGTGTAGGCGTGGCCATTTACAAATTCGACGATACGTTCATGACGGGCGTACGGAACTCGATCGAGAAGAATGCGGACGGGATCGCTAAGGTTGACGTCGTAGACAGCCAAAACTCCCAACCGACCCAAAACGATAAAATCGACTTGTTCTTGACGAAGAAAACCAACGCGCTGATCGTGAACCCGGTTGACCGGACGGCAGCAGGCGTCATTATCGACAAAGCGCAAGCCAAAGAAACACCGGTTGTGTTCCTGAACCGCGAACCGCTGCCGGAAGATATGAAGAAATGGGATAAAGTATACTACGTTGGTGCGAAAGCCGAAGAATCCGGTACACTGTCCGGACAAATCGTAGTTGACTACTGGAAAGCAAATCCAGAAGCGGACAAGAACGGCGACGGCGTATTGCAATACGTGATGCTGAAAGGCGAACCAGGACACCAAGATGCTGAGCTGCGTACGCAATATTCGATCCAAGCGATTGAAGAAGCTGGCATCAAAGTCGAAAAAGTAGCTGAAGACACAGCGATGTGGGATCGCGTAAAAGGTCAAGAGAAAATGGCGGCCTTCCTGGCTGCAAACGGCGACAAAATCGAAGCCGTGCTTGCAAACAATGATGACATGGCTCTAGGCGCAATTGAAGCATTGAAAGCGGCTGGATACTTCACAGGCGACAAATACATGCCAGTAGTAGGCGTTGACGCTACGGCACCAGCCCTTCAAGCGCTGGAACAAGGCACAATGCTGGGTACGGTATTGAATGACGCTGAAAACCAAGGTAAAGCGGCGGTTACTCTGGCTTCCTTGTTGGCTAAAGGCGAAGCGATCAGCAAAGACAGCATTGGGTTCGACATTACTGACAATCAATATGTTTGGATTCCTTACCAAAAAGTAACGAAGGAAAACGCTGCTGAATTTAAATAAGAGCACGGCAAGCAGGTAATCAGCAGGACTTCTCAACATTCGCAAGGACAAAATGGGAGGTTCGATGCCGAAGGGTACGGACCTCCCGGTTTTTTCGTAGGGATAGGAACCGGAGGAAACCATGCTGTGCCTCTAAAGCGAAAGAAATGATCAGGGGGCGAAAAATAATGTCTGAATTTATGCTTGAAATGAAGGGGATCACCAAGGAATTTCCCGGCGTTAAAGCGCTGGATGGCGTAACGCTGCAGGTCAGACCCGGTACCGTTCATGCGCTCATGGGCGAGAACGGAGCAGGTAAATCTACGCTGATGAAATGCCTGTTCGGGATTTATAAGCCGGACGATGGCGAAATTGTGCTGAATGGTCAGAAAGCGGAAATTAACAATTCCAGCGATGCGCTGAAGCTCGGGGTTTCGATGATTCACCAGGAGCTGCATCCGGTGCCTTTCCGCAATGTTATGGAAAATATATGGCTCGGACGTTTCCCTATGCAAGGTTGGGGTCCTCTCCGCTTCGTTGACCATAAGAAGATGTACAAGGACACGGAAGAGCTGTTTAAACAGTTAGATATCGATTTAAACCCGGAAACGATTGTGGGCAAGCTGTCCGTTTCGAAGATCCAGTCGATCGAGATTGCCAAAGCAGTATCCTTCAACTCGCAGATTATCGTCATGGACGAACCAACCTCCTCATTGACGAGCGTAGAGGTCGAGCATCTGTTCCGGATCATCAATGATTTGAAGAAACGCGGCGTGTCGATTATTTATATCTCGCACAAAATGGAGGAAATTCTGCGGATCTCCGACGATGTCACCATCATGCGCGACGGCAAGAAGATTGGCACTTGGCCTGCGGCGGAAATGACCACGGACCTCATTATCTCTAAAATGGTCGGCCGCGATTTAACACAGCGGTTTCCGGACCGGCACAATGTGCCGAACGGCGTCATTTTGAAGGTGGATAAATTGACGTCCAGTAACCCGAAATCGTTTAAAGATGTATCGTTTGAGCTGCGTAAAGGGGAGATCCTTGGCGTGGGCGGCCTGGTCGGGGCACAGCGTACGGAATTGATCGAAGCGCTGTTTGGCCTCCGGGAAATCCAGTCGGGGACGATCTCGATCGGGGGCAAAGAGGTCAAGATTCGCAGTGCCGGCGAAGCGAAGAAGCATGGGTTAGCTCTGCTGACGGAGGAACGCCGCACGACCGGTATTTTCCCGGTATTGTCCGTGCACGAGAATGGGGCGATCGCGAATATGTCCCGTTACGTGACGTCGATTGGGCTCTTGAATGATCGCAAGAAAAAAGCCGAGGTCAACCAAATGGTTGAGAAGCTGCGGACCAAAACGCCGTCCCCGAAAACGCTGATCATGAACCTTTCGGGCGGGAATCAGCAAAAGGTACTGCTTGCTCGCTGGCTTTTGACTGAGCCGGATATTCTGCTCTTGGACGAACCGACGCGCGGGATCGACGTTGGGGCAAAATACGAGATTTACTCCATTATTGCGGATTTGGCACAACAAGGCAAAAGCATCATCATGATTTCATCCGAGATGCCTGAACTGCTTGGGATGTCCGACCGTGTTATGGTAATGTCCGAAGGCCGTCTTACAGGGATTGTGGATGGAGACAAGGCTACGGAAGAAGAAATTATGCGTTTGGCTGCCCAGCACTAAGGTTAGAGAAGGAGGAGAAAATCATGAATACAAAGAAATTACAAAGTTTTGTTAGTGAAAATGCCATTTATATCGTTTTGGCTGTGCTGTTAATCGGCATCGCTGTATATGAGCCTAGCTTTATCGGATTGAATACGCTTCGCGATATTTTGATCCAGTCGTCGACACGGGTGATCATCGCCCTAGGCGTGGCCTTTATTCTCATCACCGGCGGTACCGACTTGTCCGCGGGTCGGATGGTTGGTCTAACGGCGGTGGTGTCCGCTTCCATGCTGCAAGAAGTAGATTATGCGCGTCGTTTCTTCCCTAATTTGCCGGAGCTTCCGATGTTTGTTCCGGTTCTAATCGCCATTGCCGTGGGCTTGCTCTTTGGTCTGATTAACGGGGTTATCGTTGCCAAATTTAAGGTTCCGCCGTTTATCGCTACTTTGGGTACCATGGTTGCCATTTACGGAATCAACTCGCTGTACTTCGATACCGATCCTAACCAATCCCAGCCTATCGGCGGTCTGCGCAGCGACTTTACGAATCTGCTGGGCTCGGGAAGTATTGGTAAAGGAGATTTCTCCATCCCTTACATCGTTATTATTGCCATTGTGGTCTGTGCCATTGTTTGGGTGATGTTTAACAAAACACGTCTCGGTAAAAACATGTACGCGATTGGCGGCAATGAGCAAGCCGCTAAAGTGTCCGGTATCAACGTTTCCAAAAACCTGATCCTCATTTATTCCATCGCAGGCGCTTTGTATGGCTTGGCAGGTGTGATGGAGGCCGCCAGAACCGGCGGTGCAACCAACAACTATGGTAACATGTATGAGCTTGACGCGATCGCAGCTTGCGTCGTAGGCGGCGTTTCCACTACAGGGGGTATCGGTACCGTTCCGGGCATCATGGCCGGCGTGCTGATCTTTACGGTTATCAACTACGGCTTGACCTTCGTAGGTGTTGGCCCTTACTGGCAACAAATCATCAAAGGTGCGATTATCGTTGCTGCGGTAGCGTTCGATATGCGCAAATACGCTAACAAGAAATAAGATAAGGTTTGGCACGGGATTAGAGCGGCTAATGAGTCGCTCTTTTTCCATTTTTTAAGCAAGCAGAGGGCATTAAAATATGTTAAAATGTGACAAGAAACGGCAAAACGGGGAAAACGGCTAGGAGGAGCTAACCATCATGAAGAAGTGGAGCAACCAAATCGGTTTGGCCGGGCTGTGGGTTACAGCCTTGGCTTTGGTAATGACGACAACGCTGGGCGGCGGAATCGGCACGGACACCGCACATGCGGCAGCCGCGGCTGGTGGCAAAACGAAATCACTCGCGGCGGTCTATGCGCAAATCCAGACCCAAAACGCGTCCAAGGTGGTCGCACTGGTGAATAAGGAACGCAAGAACGCGGGACTGAAGCCGCTCATGGTCCATACCAACTTAACGAAAATGGCCAAAACCAAAGCGATCGATATGTTCAAAACCGGATATTTCAGCCATACGTCACCGAATTACGGCTCTCCCTTCGATATGATGGATTCGTCCAATATTACGTATCTGTATGCAGGCGAGAATATCGGCAAAGGCCAACGTTCCGCCGAGGAAGTAGTCAAGGACTGGATGGACAGCCCCGGCCACAAGGCAAATATTCTGAATTCAAAATACAAACTGATCGGCGTCGGGTATTATAATGGGTATTGGGTGCAGGAGTTTATCGGGAAATGAGTGCTCGCGCTTTCGTGCGAGGATGAAGATTAGAGAGGAGCCTGGCGTGTTGCCGGGCTCTTTGTTGTTGTTAGCGGAATCAGCGGAAGCGAATAACGACCACGGGCCGCTCTTGTCCGCCGCTTGTCCAACGATGAGATAGAAGGAAGACAAGCGGCTCCCCAATGCGGACGTAAACTCCCTTAGGTTCGTTATTCGCTTCTTTTGGAGCTGGCAAGTAGCCCGTTCTTCATCCGCGAGCTTTGGGGGAGATAGGAGCCGGCGAATTTGTTAAATACAATTCGCTGGACTCTATGTTGTAGTTAGTGGAGAAGCGCGATCGGCGGGCATGCTGAATTTTAACGGACCTGAGAGACGTTATTTGACTAGAAGCACAAGGCTAAGAATTCTAACGGACCGAGGAGACCTTATTTCCTCCAAATTGGCTCCAGCAGCCTCATTTTGAGGCGAATAACGGCTTCTGGGTCCGTTAAACCGGGAAATAACCGGGAAATGTTCAAATAACGCCTCTACGGTCCGCTAGAGCTCATGAGGCGGAGTGCGTACGGCGATGGCAAAGACCAACAGCGAACGTAAGAACATTTCACCCGGCGGGCTCCAAGGCTCGTTTGATCAATCTTTCAAGCCTGATCGCCTAATCCGAGATATTTTCATGAAACCTCCTGAATTCTGTAGCGTAAACATATGCATAATCTGATAATTCAATCGGGAGGAATTAACAAATGTCTATGTTCAAGAGATTGCGCGATTTGACGATGTCTAATATCAATGCTTTGATCGACAAAGCGGAAGATCCGATCAAGTTGACCGACCAATATATCCGCGATATGCAAGAAGATCTTGAAGACGCTGAGAAGGCGGTTGCCGCTCAGATCGCCATTGAGAAGAAGTTCAAGGGACTGTATGAAGAGCAAGAAGCTTTGGTTGAGCGTCGCACACAGCAGGCGCACCATGCGGCCCAAGCTCAAAACGTGGATCTCGCTCGCCGTGCCCTGGAAGAGAAGAAAGCGGCTGAAACGAAAATGGCGGAATACAAGACCAGCTATGATCAGAACAAAGCAGCAGCCGACAATCTTCGGGGCAAGCTTGAGGAAATGCGCAAGCAGCTCACGGAAATGAAGAACAAACGCGAAACGCTGGTAGCTCGTTACAACGCGGCGAAAGCGCAGAACGAAATCAACAAGACGATGTCCGGTTTTAACGCGGATTCCGCGTCAAGCGGTCTGAAACGTATGGAAGAGAAAATGCTGCAGATGGAAGCCCAGGCTGAAGCGAGCAATGAGCTGAACGCCAAGGGCAAGTCTCTGGACGAGGAATTCGAAAACTTGAACAAGGACGCCGCAGTGAAAGCGGAATTGGCCGAGTTGATGAAGCAATACGAGGATAAAAAATAGTCGAATCGAACCCTAAAGTGAGGCTAGACCGAACATGAGCGTATGGAAAAGAATCGGTAACCTATTTGCCAAACCGGCACCGCCGATCGTGGAGAAGAGCATGCTTGCATTAGCTCCTGGTGACATCTGCGAGGTCTCGCTCGTTTCCTACGAGGTGACCGGCCGGGTAGGCAATCGCAGCCGTAATGCGGTCGTGCTGACGCTGCAGGACGGCAGCCGTATCAGCTATTTGCTGGTTGAGGAACGCGAGATGCTGCAATATCAGTTATATCAGCCGATTGACGGAAGGCTGGACGATCCAACGGAAGTACCGACGCATATGGAGCTCGACGGTACGGAGTACTTTTTGGAAGAAGAGTACGGAGGTTACGTGTCTGTCGTGGGCAAGACGCCGTTTCTGCAAGGCGGGGAGCAGCATGTGTGGCAATACCAGTCGGACGATGGCAAGCTGTTGCGAATCGAGTGGCAAAATGGACGGTTTATGTTGTACGAAGGCGTCAAGGTAATTCCAGCCGATGTCAAAGTCATTCGTGCCAACTAAGCGGCATTGTTAACTGGGTCATGACGAGAAGCGCGAGAACGGGGCGACAACCTCGATTCTCGCGCTTTTTTCGCTGTGAGCGGACAAAAAATAACATCCCCCAAGCTGCCAATGCAGTGGAGGATGCTATAAATGGGTTATGCAGGGGTCGAACCTGCGACCTGCCGATTAAGAGTCGGCTGCTCTACCAGCTAAGCTAATAACCCGTAATGTGAAGTTTTTTTAGAACATCGATTATTATAACTCTGTAAGTTACAAAAAGCTAGTCCTTTTTCCGTGAAAATTTGCATCTCTTCAGAAGAAGTTTTATGTTATTTACATCAGTTGGTGAATTTATGGAAGTAAGCGATCTTAAGGGACTATGACCGAACAGGGGGAAGTGGCATGAACAGAACGTCCCGAATCTGGAGATGGGCAGGAATCTCCTCCGCCATGTCGACCTTACTGTTGCTAGCGGGCTTCATCTATGCGGTGTCGGATATTGCCAATCCATCGGCAGAAGCCAGACTGCAGGGCGGATCTTCGACCCATACAGAAAAGAATGTGAAGGCCGGCGCGTGGGATGTAACGGCGATCGGGGATTCCTTGGCGAAAGGCACCGGGGACGATACGGGCCGTGGATTTGCAAGGCGGACGGTCGATTTATTGAATAAAGAAGGCGAAACCTCCAAACTGGTCAACAACCTCGGGATTAACGGGTTAACAACGGAGGAACTCTTGCCGATGCTGGAGGATCCAGGGGTGAAGTATGCCTTGCAGCATGCGGGAATCATCCTGTTGTCCATCGGAGGCAACGATTTGTTTAATGGCACGGATACGTTAACCGCTGGCGAGCATGTACCCACCCAAGCGGAAATCGATGCGGCGATTGACGAAAGCTCTAAGCATTTTGGGGAGGTCGTTGCTCAAATCAAGAAAATCAACGTGCAGGCATTGCTCGTCTATGTTTCTTTATATAATCCGTTCAGCGACCTGGAAGGGATGCGGGAAATCGGCAACGATGCGGTGGCGCGGTGGAATGCGATGGCGATGAATGCGCTTGGCGATTATGAAGGCACGTTAGTGGTGCCGACTTATGATTTGTTTACACAAAACTCGTCCCGTTATCTGTCGAGCGACCATTTCCACCCCAACGGGGATGGCTATCAAGCCATTGCTGAACGGATGGCGCAGGGCATCGCGCGCGAATAGCGGACTTTTTCTGGAGTAAAAATGAAGGAGTGGACGGCGATGGGAACGCGGCAGCCGATCAATGCCGAGCAGCACCAACCTGTATTAAAGGTACAGGGGCTCAAGAAAAAAATCGGCCGTAAATGGATCGTGCATGAAGTGAATTTCGAGGTGTATGCCGGGGAGATCTTCGGGTTTCTCGGACCCAATGGGGCCGGCAAAACGACAACGATCCGCATGCTCGTCGACTTGATCCGGCCAACCGCAGGCCAAGTGGACATTTGTGGATATGATGTGCAGCGAGAACCGGAGTTGGCGCTGCGCTTCGTGGGATCGATCGTGGAGAATCCCGAAGTCTACAGCTATTTGACCGGAAGGGAAAACCTCGAGCATTTCGCTCGAATGATTCCAGGCATCGATGCGAATCGGATCGAGGAAGTCGTGCGTATGGTGGGGCTAACGGGCCGGATTGACGATAAGGTGAAAACCTATTCGCTTGGCATGCGGCAGCGGCTGGGAATTGCCCAGGCGCTGTTAGGACGACCGAAGCTGCTGATCCTGGACGAACCAACGAACGGTCTCGATCCCAAGGGGATCAAGGAGATGCGCGGGTTTATCCGCAGGTTGGCGGAGGAGGGCATGGCCGTATTTGTATCGAGCCATTTGCTTAGTGAAATACAGTTGTTATGCGACCGGGTAGCGATTATCGGGCGGGGGCGCGTGCTGGCTGTCGGCAAAGTTGACGAATTGATTCAGGCGAATCGAAGTTTTGTGATTTGGGAATTGGAACCCCGGGAGCTTGGCGAGCGGCTGCTTCGTTCAACAGCTGGGGTCGGCGTAGTAAACGAAGCCGGAAACGTGCTGGACGATACGATCATGGCCGGGATCCAGAGGCAAGCGATTGTAACTCAAATGCAGCCGGAATTCATCCCTGGTCTAGTGGGGCGGCTGATTCAGGAGGGGGTTCAGGTTAAAGCCGTCCAGAAGGTTAATCCGACGCTGGAGCAGCTGTTCCTCGAGATGACGGAAGGTGAAAGCATTGAATAACATTTTTCCTTTAGTAAAAAATGAAACGATCAAGATGATCAAAAAGAAACGCTTTTATGTTATCTTGCTTGTTCTGATTGTGCTGGTCCCAATGTTTGCTTACGCACAACTGCGGCAGGCCGAGGATAAACGGGAAAAATTCGGGACGGACTGGCGCCGCGAGGTCCAGCAGGCAATCACCGACAACCAGAATTCGCTGGGTAGCGACCGGGTACCGGAAGAATGGAAGAAGTACCGCCAAATTTATATTCAGCAGATGAAATATTATTTGGAGCATGACGTGAATCCCAGAGAGCCGGGCGGTGTATCGTTTACCCGGGAGTTCCTAGATAACGCGGCCACGTTGTTCATTCCGTTGTTAATTATGGGCGTGGGCTCGGATATCGTATCTTCGGAGCGGACGGGCGGAACGGTTAAAATGCTGCTCACTCGGCCGATAAGACGGTGGAAAATCCTGCTGAGCAAGCTGTTAACCTTGCTGATGTTCGTGTCCTTAATTATCGTATCAACCTGTTTGATTTGTTATTTGATTTCAGGACTGTTTTTCGGTTACCGCGGATGGAATATGCCGGTATTTACCGGTTTTCAGCTAAGAGGGGCCGAGGTGGATATCTCAGGTGTACATGCGGTGCCCCAGTGGCAGTATATCTTCATGCAGGCGGGACTGATTTGGTTTGTCAGCATGGTGGTGGCGGCTTTGGCGTTTATGGTGTCTGTGCTCGTGCGCAGCACCTCGGCAAGCATTGTCATCATGATGGCGACGCTGATCGCCGGAAACATACTGACGAACATGGCTTCTTCATGGACGAGTGCCAAATACCTGTTCATGGTGAATCTCGGTTTAACGAATTATTTGGCGGGTACGCCGGCACCGATCGAGGGGATGACACTAGGTTTTTCGCTGGTTGTGCTGGCAGTTTGGGGGGCTTGCTCGCTCGTCGTTTCATTCCTTGTCTTTACGAAACAAGATATTTTGAATTAAAATGGACAAAGGCACCAAAACATCTGTTCGTTTACATACAGAGGTTTACTACAAGAAATAAAGGGGGAGCATGAATGGCCGAACAAATCGATTTGTTCGAGGACGTACCCGGCACAAGATCCGGAAGCTCGTCTTCGGGATACGACGCGGACGACATTCAAGTGCTCGAAGGGCTTGTCGCGGTACGCAAACGGCCAGGGATGTATATTGGCAGTACGAGCTCGTCGGGACTTCATCATCTGGTATGGGAGATCGTTGATAATGCCGTCGACGAGCATCTGGCAAAGTACTGCTCCAAAATCGACATTACGCTGAATAAGGACGGATCGGTCACCGTAATCGATAACGGCCGGGGGATTCCCACCGGCATGCACAAAACCGGTGTTCCAACACCGCAGGTCGTGTACACGATTCTGCACGCCGGCGGCAAGTTCGGGGGAGCAGGCTACAAGAAATCCGGCGGTCTTCATGGGGTCGGGGCTTCGGTCACCAACGCCTTGTCGGAATGGCTGGAAGTGCATATTTACCGGGACGGTAAGATTCACCGGATGCGCTTCGAATATTGGGTTGACGATCAAGGTATTGAACATGTCGGCGAACCGGTTACGGGGCTGGAGGTTCTTGGCAATACGAACAAGACCGGCACGAAGGTCACGTTTAAGCCGGATATTCGCGTATTTTCCGGTGGCATCGGATTAAATTATGATACGCTCGCGGAACGTTTACAGGAGATCGCTTTTCTGAATTCGGGCCTGAAGGTGACCTTGAAGGACGAGCGGTCCGACCGTTCCGACGAGTTTTTTTACGAGGGCGGAGCCAGCCAGTTCGTTCAATTTCTCAATGACGGGAAGGACGTACTGCATGACGTCGTCCATTTCTATGCAGAGCGGGAGGATACCGAGGTAGAGGTCGCGCTGCAGTACAATGCAGGCTATACCGAAACCTTGGTTTCCTTCGTTAACTCTATCCCTACTCGGGGCGGGGGAACGCATGAAACCGGATTCAAAACGGCGTATACCCGGGTGATGAATGAATATGCCCGGAAGAACGGTATCCTCAAGGAGAAGGAGAAGAACCTGGAAGGCAACGATTTGCGCGAAGGGATGATGGCCGTCATCAGCGTCAAGATGTCCGAGGTCGAGTTTGTGGGTCAAACGAAGGACCAGCTGGGGAGCGCGTCCGCGCGCAGCGCCGTGGAATCGGTCGTTGGCGAGAAGATGGCGGTGTTCCTGGAAGAGAACCCGCAGGTCGCCCAAACGTTGATTAAGAAGGCGGTACAAGCCTCTAAAGCGCGTGAAGCTGCGCGTAAGGCTCGTGACGAGATGCGTTCGGGCAAGAAACGGAGCGAAAGCTCAAACCTAGGCGGTAAGCTGACGCCTGCGCAATCGAAGGATTATACGCGTACCGAGCTGTTTATCGTGGAAGGCGATTCCGCCGGAGGGTCGGCAAAGCAGGGGCGTGATTCGAAGATTCAAGCGATTCTGCCGCTGAAGGGTAAGCCAATGAATCCGGAGAAGGCGAAGCTCGCCGATATCCTGAAGAACGACGAGTATCGGGCCATCATTTCGGCCATCGGTGCCGGCATTGGGCCGGAATTCGCCGTCGAGGACAGCAATTTTTCCAAAATTATCATTATGACTGACGCCGATACGGACGGGGCGCACATTCAGGTGCTGCTGCTAACGTTCTTCTACCGTTACATGAAGCCATTGATTGATGCGGGACGGGTTTATATCGCCCAGCCGCCTTTGTATAAAATCACGCGTCGTTCCGGTAAACTCGAGACGGTAAGGTATGCCTGGAGTGACGAGCAGCTGCAAAACTACCTGAAGGAATTCGGTAAGAATTTCGAGTTGCAGCGCTACAAAGGTTTAGGGGAAATGAACCCCGATCAGTTATGGGAAACGACGATGAACCCGGAAACGCGGACCATGCTGCAGGTGCAGATCGAAGACGCCGCCAAAGCGGAACGCCGCGTGTCTACGCTGATGGGGGATAAGGTCGATCCGCGCAAGCGCTGGATCGTGGAAAACGTGGATTTCACGGAGTTTGAGGAATAGAAGGTGAATTGATGTGAGCATGCTGGAAAACTTTTTGCCGGCGTTTCTGGAAGAGGTTGTAGGCGACCGCTTTGGCCGTTATTCCAAATACATTATTCAGGACCGGGCAATTCCCGATATACGGGACGGGTTGAAGCCGGTGCAACGGCGGATTTTGTACGCGATGTATGATTCCGGCAATACGCCGGACAAGCCGTACCGGAAGTCGGCCAAAACGGTCGGAGACGTCATGGGGAACTATCATCCGCACGGGGACTCTTCGATTTACGAGGGCATGGTGCGGATGGCGCAACCATGGAAAATGGGCCATACGCTGATCGACGGCCACGGCAACTGGGGTTCGCAGGACGATGACCCGGCGGCGGCGATGCGGTATACCGAAGCGCGCTTGTCGGCGATCGCGCTGGAGCTGCTGCGTGACATTGAGAAACGTACCGTGCCGTTCAAGGACAACTTCGACAACACGGCGAAGGAGCCTGTAGTGCTGCCGGCACGTTTTCCGAACTTGTTGGTCAACGGAGCCAGCGGGATATCGGCCGGATTTGCTACAGAAATACCACCGCATAACCTGCGTGAGGTCATCGATGCTTGTATCGCCTTGATGGAGAAACCCGAAATGACCCTAGAGGAAATTCGGTTGTTCGTGAAAGGACCGGATTTCCCGACAGGCGGTATCATCATGGGCGAGGAAGGCATTCAGGAAGCTTATCAGTCGGGCAAAGGCCGCATTTATCTGCGTTCGAAGACGGAAATCGAGACACTTCGCGGCGGGAAGCAGCAGATCGTCATCACCGAAATTCCTTATCAGGTGGTGAAATCCCGGCTCGTTACGGCGATGGAAAATATCCGTCTGGAGAAGAAAGTGGACGGGATCGCAGAAGTCCGAGACGAAAGCGGCCGGAACGGGCTGCGTATCGTTGTCGAGCTGAAGAAGGATGCGGATGCGCAGGGGATTTTGGCGTATTTGCTGAAAAAAACCGATCTTCAAGTCACTTACAACTTCAATATGGTGGCGATCGTCAACAAAGCGCCGCGCCTTCTGGGTCTCAAAGCGATGCTCGAAGCCTACATTGCCCACCAGCGTGAGGTTGTCACGTATCGGACGCAATATGAGCTGGAGAAGCTGGAGGACCGTGCACACGTATTGGAGGGCCTTGTCAAAGCGCTCAATATTTTGGATGAGGTCATTGCGGCAATCAAAGCCTCCAAGAACCGCCAGGACGCGCAAAACAACCTGCAATGGATGTTTGGGTTCACGGAACGCCAGGCAGATGCTATCTTGACGTTGCAACTGTATCGGTTGACCAATCTTGAAATCACGACGCTGCAGAAAGAACTGGAGGATATCCAGAAGAAAATCACGGTTCTGCGCGGCATACTGGAAAGCGATAAGAAACTGATTGCTTTGATCAAAAAAGAGCTGATCGAAATCCGCGATAAATACGGAATCGATCGCCGCTCGCACATCCAGGATGAGGTTGAAGAGCTTAAAGTGAATCTTGAGGTTCTGGTTGCCCAAGAGGATGTGCTGGTCACGATCTCGCATGAAGGGTACATCAAACGCACGAGCATGTTGTCGTTTACTAGATCCGGCGGGGAGCGGGACAGCTCCGGGGTCAAGGAAGGCGACTACATCAAGCATCTGCTGGAGCTGGATACGCTGCAGAATCTGCTGATCTTTACGCAGCGGGGACAGTACTTCCTCTTGCCGGTGCACCAGATTCCGGAGTTCAAGTGGAAGGAAAACGGGACGGCGATCGTCAACGTGATCCCGCTTGCCAAGGAGGACCGGATCATCAGCGTTATTCCGGTGAAGGGCTTCGATGAGAATCCGGAACTGAGTCTCGTGTTCGTTACGAAACACGGTCAAGTGAAGCGGACGGAATTGAAAGAATATGAGACGAAACGTTCCGGCGCGATCGCTGCTTGCAAAGTCGGCGACGGCGATGAGGTGCTGAGCGTTACCGTCAGCCGGAGCAACCAAGAGATCCTGATGCTGACGAAGCAGGGGATGGCGATCCGGTTTGCTGAAAGCGAAGTGAACCCGATGGGTCGCGTATCCGCAGGGGTACGCGGGATTAACTTGAAGGATGACGACGAGGTTGTCGCCGCACTATGGGTGGAAGGGGAAGAAGGCGAGGTTCTCGTTGTGTCGGAGCTGGCTTACGGCAAACGCAGCCTGCTGCTGGATTATCCGCTCCAAAGCCGAGGCGGAAAAGGCGTACAGACCTTTGAGTTTAAGGAAGGCAAACGCGTCAAGCCGAACGGCAACCGTCTCATCGGCGGGATTCACTGCAAAGAGCCGGTGCTCTTGCAGGCGGTCACGAAGGAAGGGAAGATGCACGCGTTCAGCTCGGAGGAGGCTCCGTTAGCCGATCGGAAATCGATCGGGAAAGCGCTGATGCCGGTGGACAAAAACGATGAGGTCGTTGATCTTTTCGTCAAAGAATAAGTGATATAACTCCGGGGAGCGCAACAGGCTTGCCCGGAGTTTTTTACACCCGAGTGGATTACAGTTTAGAAGCAGAGGCGGATGGATGGGCGTCATCATTTGTCAGGTGCCGGATAAACGCCTGGAGCGTGGGGTCCATAAACGTACTGCTGCGGTACACCAATCCAACGTTCTTGCGCGGAACTGGTTCTGCCAGCGGGATCACGGTGATCTCACTGCGGCGGTTCGCACCCGTCAACGTCTGGGCATAGGAGGCAGGTAGCACGGTACCCCCGACATGATGGAGGACCATCTGCACCTGCGATTCCATCGTTGATAGTTCCATAACGGGTCGGATCTCAATGCCTTGTTCGGCGCAGGCCGTATCGAGCAGCTGCCGAACGTAAAACTTCGGCGGGAACAGGACAAGCGGCAGCCGGGCCAATTGCTCCAGCGTGACCTCTGGCAGCTCGGCGTACGCGTGCAGGGCGGAGACAGCCAACACCAGCTCCTCGTCATAGAGCGGACGGCTGATGATTTGCTCGTCTTGAAGCGGCAGAAATACGACGCCAAGATCCAGCTGGTTGGCAAGCAGTCCTGCCCGCGTTTCCTCGGTGGCCAGCTCGAGCACCGTCAACGCTATGCCGGGGTGTTGGCGATGGAAGGAGATCAGCTTGCTTTCCAGCAAGTGATTGCCGGAGCAGCCAATGCGGAGCTGGCCCCGCTGGACGCCGCTGATCTGCCCGATTTCCAGCTTCGCCTGCTCCACTTCATAGACGACTCGGCGGGCATGCTCCAGGAGAATGGAACCCGCTTGGGTCAGATAGTTTTTTTTGCCGACGCGGCTGATCAATGCGGTCCCGAGCTCCTGCTCCAGCAAGCGGATCTGGTGGCTAAGTGTGGGCTGGGTAATCCCCAGTCGTTCTGCGGCTTTGGTGAAATGCAAATCCTCACCGACCGCAATGAAGTATTCCAGCAGACGATGCTCCATTCTGGATCCCTCCGTTTCTTTTCATAGATATTGTCAATGATTATAATCGAAACTATGTTATTGATCAATGAACATGGAATCGGTATAGTGAAAGACAGGGAATCTAATGATTCGTACGATTCGTAAAAACCGATATTGGAAAAGAGGAAATGAACCATGGAAAAATGGCCCATCACGTTAACAAGTACCAAGAAAGTGAAACCAGATGCCGATCGTCTGGGCTTTGGGAAGTATTTTACCGATCATATGCTGCTCATGGATTACTCGGCAGGCCAAGGATGGCATGATCCGCGTATCGTTCCGTATGGTCCGATTTCGCTGGATCCATCGGCGATGGTGTTCCATTACGGGCAAGAAGTCTTTGAAGGAATGAAGGCGTACCGGACGCCGCAGGGAGAGCTTGTGTTATTCCGTCCGGACATGAATCTACGCCGGTTGAACCAGTCATGCGCCCGCATCGGCATTCCTCAGGTCGATCCAGAGGAAGTGCTTGAGGGCATCAGCCGTCTTCTCTTGCTGGAGGAGGAGTGGATGCCGGAAGGCGAAGGCAATTCTATGTACATCCGTCCCTTTATCATCGCTACCGAATCAGGGCTTGGTGTGCGGGCAGCCCAAGAGTACCGGTTGATTGTCATTTTATCTCCGGTTGGGGCTTATTACCCGGAAGGCATTCACCCGGTCCGCATTTATGTAGAGGATCGTTATGTTCGGGCCGTTCGCGGCGGGACCGGGGAAGCGAAAACCTCCGGGAATTATGCGGCAGGAATCAAGGCGCAGGAAGACGTCAAGTCGCTTGGCTTCTCCCAGGTGCTTTGGCTTGATGGAATCGAGAAACGGTATATCGAGGAAGTTGGCAGCATGAACGTGTTCTTTAAAATCGACGGAGAGGTTGTTACCCCTGAGCTCAATGGCAGCATTCTGGCCGGGGTGACGCGCGATTCGGTGATCCGTTTGCTTCGCGAATGGGGCGTACCGGTGAAGGAACGCCGGATCTCCGTTACAGAGTTGTTTGAAGCCCATCAGGATGGTCGGCTTGAGGAAGCATTCGGCACCGGCACCGCAGCGGTTATTTCTCCGATCGGCAGCATGAAATGGGATGATCATGATATCGAAATTGCCGGAGGCGAAACCGGGGAGTTGTCCGCGAAACTTTACGATACGCTGACGGGAATTCAACGCGGAGAACGTGAAGATTCGTTCGGCTGGCGGTATTCCGTCCGTTAAAACATGCACGGGAATCTCCTACCGGCCATCAACCATTGGATTATTGCGCAAAGCCAGCAGGAATTTGCCAAGGAAGCAGCGAATGATCTAAAAGGTGATGTAAGGCAAGGAGGGATAAGATTGCATACCGCTGAATTTGCCAGATTGCTTGATCTCATCGTGAAGGATTATCAGGCCCACATGGAAGAGGAGCTGGCTCCAACGCTGACGACGTCGCAATTGACCGTTCTGGAGCTGCTGGAGCAGCAGGGCAATCTGAAGCCGTCCGATTTGATCCCGTTTCTCTCCACAACGCCGGCCGCAGTGACGATGCTGCTTGACCGGATGGAGAGGGGCGAGTTGATCCGCCGCGATCGGGACGAAAACGACCGCCGCAACGTATGGGTGTCGATTACTGATAAAGGACAATCGGAAGTAGAACGAGGCATCGCTGTCCGCAACGCTTATTTAAGCGGCGTATTGGACCGCATCTCCACCCATAATCAACAATTGCTTGTTTTTTTACTGGGCAAAATCTCCGGAACGAAATAAGAAATGGTGTCAATAAAGGCGGGACGCTAGGGTGATTGAATCCATCCTAGGCATCCCGCCTTTTATATTTCCATTCCGTTCTCCCCGGCCTGCAGCAGGGCAGCTAGCTGAGTATACATTCCATCCTCCCATAGTTCCCAAGGGTATGCATGCGGCGGGAGGGAGACCAAATCGACAGGCTCCTTCGTTACAGGGTGTGGAAAACCGACATACAGCGACCAAAGTGCAATTTGTTGCCCCGGCTTGTTCTTTGCCACGCCATATTTCTGGTCGCCATACAAGGGACAACCGATCCGGTTCATTTGCACACGGATCTGGTGCGGTCGGCCGGTGTGCAACTCCACCTGCACGAGGCTCAACCGCTCCGCTGCAGAGCTGCCAAGCACTCGGTAATCTAACCGAGCCTCCTTAGCGCCCGGCGTCCCGGCAGGGACAACCGACACCGTGTTGGTGCGCTCATCCTTGAGCAGCGTATCGGTCAATCGGCCCTGCGGCTGCGGCGGTGTTCCGTGCACGACGGCGACATACGTTTTGCTGAACCGGCGGCTGCGTACCGTCTCGGCCAACCGCGATGCGGCTTTCGACGTCTTGGCGAAGATCATTGCGCCGCCGACAGGGCGGTCCAGTCGATGCACTAGCCCGAGATACACGTTGCCGGGCTTGCCATACCGCTCCTTGATATCCGCCTTCAGTAAATTCAGCAGATCGGGGTCGCCGCTGGCATCCTCCTGAGTCGGGACGTTCACCGGTTTCTCAATGCCGAGCAGGTGATTATCCTCATAAAGGATCGCCATCGCCGGCTGTCCCGAGGTCCGCTTGGCTTCGGAGTCCATGGTTATTCCTCCCAGCGACCGAGAATGCCGCAGGGGAGATGAAGCCCCGAGCGGGTGATCGGCAGTCCCAATTCGCCTGCGGAGATTCGTCCGCCGTACTGCTTCTTGACCGTCATCGAAAGCATGTTGTTCAGTACGGTCGGAGAAATGCCGGTCGTATACGAGTTGATCAGGAAGAAGAGCGGCTTGTCCGACAGAATGGACAAACAAGACTCCACAAAGGGGTAGAGGCTGGTCTCCAGCTTCCACATCTCACCGCCGGGGCCGCGCCCGTAGGACGGTGGGTCCATGATGATCGCGTCGTAGCGGTTGCCGCGCCGTTGCTCCCGCTGCACGAATTTGAACACGTCGTCCGTGATGAAGCGAACGGGACGATCGGCCAACCCGGAGAGCGCCAGGTTCTCTTTGGCCCACTGGACCATCCCTTTGGCGGCGTCAACGTGGACGACGGAAGCGCCTGCTGAAGCCGCCGCCACGGTTGCGCCGCCGGTATAAGCGAACAGGTTCAGCACCTGGATCGGACGTCCAGCACCGGCGATCTTGTCCATCATCCAGCGCCAGTTGGCCGCTTGTTCCGGAAACAATCCGGTATGCTTAAAATTGGTCGGGTGAATGTAAAATTTCAGCCGGTCATAAGAAATCGTCCAGCGGTCGGGAATTTGCTTCTTCATTTCCCACTGTCCGCCGCCGGAGGAGCTGCGGTGATAATGACCGTGCACCTCGCGCCACTTGTGATCCTCATCGGCAATCGGCCAAATGATCTGCGGGTCGGGGCGGCGCAAAATGACGTCGCCCCAGCGCTCCAGCTTTTCTCCGTTTCCGGTATCCATGATTTCATAATCCTGCCAATCGTTTGCTACGTACATGCGTTGATCCTTCCTTCCGCCGCCTCATGCGGCCAGCCCCTTCGGGCATATCCATTGTTCTATTGATTCGGTAGTTATTGTACCTTATTTTTCTATTCGCATGCTACCTTCTTGGAACACTCTATGTAATATCGCTCGTTATCGCATATAAGCATAGTAGTCCTGAGACCGGCGGACTTGAAATCCGACTTGTTGATACAGTTTCATGGCTTGGGGGTTATTTAGCGCCACCTCAAGCCAAATGTCGTAAGCGCCGGCCTTTTCGCGATCTACGACCTGACGCAGGGCGGAGCTGCCGATGCCTTGTCCCCGGCGGGAAGCAGATACAACAAAACCGTAAATCCAAGCCTCTTGATCGCGCCGGGAAACGCGGATTTTGCCGACAGCTTCGCCCTCATGAATAATCAGTACATTCTGGCTGATTTCATGTTCGGTCAAAGTTTCGTAAAACTGCCGGGTTTCCTCTGCGGTAAGGCCAAACCCTTCTTGATCGAGGCGAGCAAGCAACGGCCGATCTGCTTCCTTGGCTTGACAGAGTGTGACAGGGGCGGCAACAGGCGGCAGGTTCGCCGAAACTGCCTCCAAGTCATAATTCATCTGGTATTCGCTGAAGTCAAAACGGCAAGGGTAACCCGCTAGAAACTGCCTGGCTGTTTCAGAGTTGCCGGGAGCATTCAACAAAATGGTCGAATACGAAACCACGGTATCCGAATGGAGTCCGCGACGGAGTAATGCGGTGAATAGACCTTGTCTGCGATAATCCGGATGAACCATGCCGCAAACCTCCAGTGTGTTGCCGAACGGATACAGCCCCAGGAAGGCAATCAACTGACCCTCGCGGAACTCCACCAGTTCTGCCGCGCTTTCTTCCTTACGGGCGTGGAGCGTATCCCAATTCAACTTCAAAGCAATGCCGTCGTGCTGCTCGACGAGGCGTTGGAGGGCTTCCACGTCAGCCCAAGTCCAAGTTGGATGCATGATGCCTCACTTCCTTTCACTAGTATTCTAGCTGATCGGTAGTGAATTGGCACGCATAATCATCACCGGCGTGCTTGACAAACCGTAGAGACGGGGGTAGCTTGAGAGTACTGCAAACCTACTTTTTTCGGAGGTAATCGTGATGAACATCATTGAGATGAACCAGGTGACTTGGTTCCGAGAAGGAAAAGCGGTTTTGAACGGCATCGATTGGTCGGTCCGGGAGGGCGAGCATTGGGCGATGCTGGGCTTAAACGGTTCCGGCAAAACGACGCTGCTGAACATGATTAGCGGCTATCTCTGGCCGACGTCCGGCGAGATCAGCGTGCTGGGGAACCGATTTGGCGAAGTAGATTTGCGGGAGCTGCGCAAAACGATCGGGTGGGTCAGTTCTTCGATGCAGTCCAGGCTGCACGGGGAGCAGAAGGCCGAGGATCTCGTCGTGAGCGGCAAGTTCGCAACGATCGGACTCTACGAGAAGCCGAGTTCTGAGGATTATGACCGGGCCGCCACCTTGATGAACCAGCTGCGCTGCAGCCATCTGCATGGCCGCACCTACCAGACCTGCTCCCAAGGCGAGCAGCAAAAGCTGTTGATCGCCCGGGCGTTGATGGCTTCCCCGAAGCTGCTCATTTTGGACGAGGCGACCAACGGGCTGGATTTCATCTCCCGGGAAGGGCTGTTGGAAAGCATCGCGCAACTGGCTGCCGCCCCCGACACGCCGCATATGCTGTATGTGACGCATCATACCGAAGAAATCTTGCCGATATTCAGCCGTACCTTGCTGCTTCGGCGAGGCGAGGTGTATTCGCAAGGAAAAACGGCCGAAGTCCTAAACGAGACAGGGTTGTCCGACTTCTTCGAAACGCCGGTCGCCTTGCGGTGGAATCAGGAACGGGCTTGGTTGTCGACGAAATAAGCCTTAACCCGCCGGGGTTCTCTCGGCGGGTTTCGTTGTTTTTGGCCTTGGTGACTTGGTGCGTATGGCTCCCATCAGCCAATAAATGGCCGGAATGAGAAATTCGGCGATATACAAAAGCGGCGAACAGTCCCGGGACAGAAATTGGTAGATTTCCGGCGGGGTTCTGGCAATGGATATGGCGTATATGGAAACAAAGGCGACAACCGGCAAGGTGAAAGGCTTATGATCCTTAACGCCGGTCAGCTGGGCGAGGCAAATGACCGCCGTAAAAACAATAAACGAAATCTTCACGAAGATGCTGGTCAACCACAGGATGATTAAGATCGGATCCATCGTTTCGATAAACGAACCGACGCGAATGAATCGTACCAGTTCCATGTCAGGGTACATCAGATTGGCTCCCAGGTTTGGCCCAAAGGTCAGCAGAATCGGAATAAGATGCAACAAGATGAACAGAAGCGAAGTGCCTGCGGCCCAAAAGAGTGTGCGATAGACCCTTTTCGGCGCTTTTAAATACGGGAAAAGAAGGAACAAGAAGGCCATCTCCCCAAAAATAGCCATGGTTTCAAAAATGCTGGGCCACATTTCTTGCATCGATAAGTGAGTGAACAAAGCGTTGAACATATCCAACTCCATCTCCTGGAACCCGATGAACGGAATAAAGAAGAAGGCGACCGCAAAGAGGAGAAAGAAGCCCTCCGCCGTCCGGAATATCGTCGAGATGCCGCAGCGTACGGCATAGGAGACGCAAACTCCGAAGATGGCTACGACGGCCCATCCCGGCGTACCGATCAAATACTCCGAGAGTAAAAAGTCGGTGAGCTCTCTTAAATCGAGAGCGGCGAGGAAGAGATGGGTCAGCAGGAGGTAGAGGATGAAAAAGATATGAAGGGGGCGGCCCACCAGCTTGCTCCCATATTGCACGAGGAACTCGTCAGGGCGGGAGGAGCCGACCTTGTATGCTGGATAGGCTAACAGCAAGCCGAGCATGCCGCCCAGCAAGATGGCGACCGGCGTGGAGTATTTGCTTCCCCCGATCAGCATCCCCGAGTAAAAGGCGATGACCGTGGTGAAGAGTTGTAAGCTGTAAAGCGTGAATATCTGATTGGATGTAATGTTTTTGAGCATGCTTTCCGCCTCCTATTGTCCCGTATCAAAACAATCTGCCTAGCATCGTCTCACTTAAATAGCGGAACAAGACGGGGAGATTCCACCGGTCCTTCAGTTTAAACACGACCTCTGAGATCAAGAAAAAACCGATTGAGACGAGTAGTACGGTAATTCGGGTTCTCAGCTTGACCCCCTCATTTTTCTGCATAAACCAGTCCGCCAGCATTATCAGCGTAAACAGGATACCAATCCATAACACGCCTATCCCTCGCTATCTATTGGTTTCGTGGACCACCGAACGATATACGCCGCCCGTACGGTTGAGTTGAATTTCAACGTCAACTTCAATCGGGAGTTCTTTGGCGTAGAAATTTTTCCATTGATCCCGCATCGAATGCCAGATTTTCGGATATCTCCAATCCAGGTATTGGCTCATGATAAAAGCGTCGGATCGGGCTTGGCGGGTCTTGTCAAGCACGCCGATGAATTCTTCCTCCACCTTTTTATTGAGGATCTCCTCCAATTGTTGAAGGACTTCCGGGTCCTTCAAATCGATGTAAGAGAGCGAAGTTTCCACGAAAGCTTTGGCGCTGCTCTTGATTCGAAACGAGAGTTGATCGCCTCGCACAACCGGATCGATGCTCGTCTTGATCCCTTCGATGAAGAAACTCATTTCCTTCTCGTCGCTGGGTGAGGCAATGGTGATCGTCGTATTTTTGAGCTGGGAGCTGATCCAAAGCGCGGTCCGATGCTCGGTTGGGGATAGCTCAATCTTCGCCATCTTTCCCCCGCTGAATATCGCCGCGCCGCCGGAACCCATCCAGCGGTTTTTCTTGGGGTCTTCCATCGCCACCCCCGGCAGTTCCCCGAAATTAAGCAGGGGAATGAGGATATCCCCGCCCTGGTACAGCGCCAGTTTGTAATCCTTTACGGTCGTGTCCAAGGTATAGTGGTTGTTGACGTATTTGCGCAGGATATCGCTAAGGATTCGCTCAAATACCATCGGGGAACGCGTAATTTCTTTAACATTGCGAGGCGTTATGAACAGACTCGCGCTGAGTCGGAACGAAGGTTGGCGAAATACGAATTCGACGACCTTGTCCAAGCCTTGCTCTGCCTGTCTTCGGCCAACCACGATGATGCGGGTTTGCCCGAAAGAGATGTCGCGGGGCAAGTCGACTTGAATCAAATTTAAAGCCTGGCTTAGGTTATCCGCACGTTTCGTCACGAAGCTGAACGGATCCCCCTGGGGTTGTCCCGTGCCTCCGGCCTGTCCCGGAATCATGCGGTTAGGCAGCGGTACTCCGACGGTCAGCTCCGTCTGCCCATCTTCCGTCAGATCGATCAGTACGGTATTTACGAACGCGCGGTTGTTTAGCTCCTCGGCAGACCAACATCCGCCTACGCCAATGAAGAGCAAGAACACCAGCGTTGCCGTTACGATTGCACGATGGTTTCTCGTCACTCCAGATCACCTTTCTCCTTTACCCAAGCCCGTGGATCATCGGTTTGGCGGACTTGGTTGTTCGTGAGCTGTACCGGGCGTTTGTTCATCTTCCACCAGGGAGCCCGAAGAAACGTATCGCCCAAATCTTCGGTAACGAGCGGGGCGATCGGGGAGAGGTAAGGCACCCCAAAGGATCTCAAATTCACCAAATGAATGTAGATCAGAATCATCCCGCAGGTCACGCCGTATAGGCCGAACATCGAAGCTAAGATCATGATCGGAAAACGCAGCAGCCGTAAAGCCAATCCTAAATCGAAATGGGGGATGATAAACGAAGCAATCCCCGTCAAGGACACGATAATAACCATTGCCGCCGAGACGATGCCTGCTTGGACCGCAGCCGTGCCAATGATTAATGCCCCGATAATGGACACGGCTTGCCCGATCGACTTGGGGATCCGGATCGAGGCTTCGCGGAGCGCTTCAAAAGCCAGCTCCATGGCAAACGCTTCCCATAATGCCGGAAAAGGGACGATTTCTCGGGAGGCGGCAACCGTAATAAGCAGCTGCGCCGGAATCATCTCCGGATGAAACGTAGTCACTGCAATATAAATCGATGGAAGCGTTAAGGAAGCCAGTACGAAAAAGTAACGGATCCAGCGGATCCAGTTCGCCGCGATATAACGCTGGTAATAATCTTCGGCCGATTGAAGCAGCATGGGCAGCGTCACCGGTACGAGCAACACAATCGGTGTACCATCCACGAGGATGGCAATTCGCCCCTCCAAGAGCGCAGCACTGACGACGTCGGGGCGTTCCGTGTATTGAATCTGCGGAAACGGCGAATACGGGTTATCTTCGATGGTTTCTTCCAAGTAGGCTGATCCGAGAACTCCGTCCATATCGATGTGGGATAGTCGCCGCTTTATTTCTTCCAGCAATTCCGGCTTGCAAACGTTCTCGACGTAAGCCAGCACGACACTGGTTCGTGTTTCCCGGCCTTTGTTGATCGAGGGTGTCTTGAAGTGCTTCGATTTGATTCGGCGGCGAAGCATCGTCAGGTTTTTCTCGAGATCCTCAATAAAAGCTTCCCTCGATCCTCGAATGACGGATTCGTTAGGTGCTTCGTCGATTCCGCGGGTCGGGTAAGCCGAAATGGAGAAAGTCAACATCCGCTTGTCCCCGTCGATCAACAGCAACGCTCCGGCGTTGAGCACGGCCTGGACCGCTTGATTCATTTCATCGATGACTTCGGCTTGGGACACGCTCAAAGCTTTGTCCTCAAACAGGAATTGATAAATATCTTTCTCTTCCAGCTGCGCGGATTCCCGCTGGAGGCTTCGGACGATAAATTGCTGGGTCGTTTCCTGCGCTATCATGCCGCGCACATAGACCAAAGCACAGCGCTGCCCGGAGCTGATCGTAAATTCCCGATATATGATATCCGAGCTGTCCTTGAGCTCCTGCTTCATCCAATTCAGCCGCGCCGACAAGCTTTCGCCTGAAACGGGGCCGCTCGAATCCGTATGGCTTGGGGGATTTGCCGGAGTCTTTCTGGACGTTCCCCCTCCGGAGAGCTTCCGGCGCTGCAGCTTTCTGATGAAAGGCATGGAACCTCCTCCTTCCTCGTCCGATGATTCCCAGTTAAGATGCACCAGTTGCAGGAAATTTATTCTTTTTCCCCATACAGGGGGAGGTCTATGAAAAAGGAATGGGGATTATTTTCGGAGCAAGTTGGTAATAAAGGGTAACGACATCAGAGATAATCAGACTATTGGGGATGAGCCATTATGCCAAGATTTATGTTCCGGAATCATCAAATCAAACGAATTCTTCTCCGAAAGGACGGAGCATCGCGGGGAGAGACCATGAATTCGGCCGAATTCGGCGGCAGTGTTCATGAAGCGATTGCGAGAATCGTCCGCATCCTGGATGCTCCGGACGATCTGGTTACCCGATTTGTCAGCGGCGGAGACGGAATCCCTCCATGCGCGATCCTTTGCATCGCGGGGTTGTCGGATTTGAATATGATCAACGAACAAATCGTGCCCTCCTTGCAACAGGCATTCTCCGCAATTGGGCATACCGGGAAGATGTCCGGAAAGGAACTGTTTAGTCTATTAAACAAGCAATTTTTATCCGTTCAAAAATATAAAACAACCCAATCGCTCGACGATATTCTGGTCTCCGTGTTGTCGGGGGATACGGCGTTGTTTATCGACGGCTTGGACCAGGTGCTGTTGATCGGCAGCAAGAAATGGACGGGGCGGAGCGTGGAGGAGCCGCAAACGGAAGCGTTGGTCCGCGGCCCGCGCGAAGGCTTCAATGAGAGCATTGAGACGAATATCATTCTCTTGCGACGAGCGATCCGCGACCCGAAGCTGCGATTCGACACTTACCGGGTCGGAGCAAGAGGGAAGAAAGAGATGGTTATCGCCTATATCGACAACATCGTGCATCCAGACCTCATTCAAGAGGTCAAGCGGAGAGTGGAGACGATCGATATTGACGATGCGCCGGAGAGCGGAACGATCGAACAGCTGATTCAGGACAGCTTCCTATCCCCGTTCCCTCTGATTTTGCATACGGAGCGCCCGGATAAAGTCGCCTCTGCGGTTCTGCAGGGCAAGGTTGTGATCCTGCTTGACGGTACTCCGTTTGCGCTCATTATGCCAACCACGTTCGCCTCGTTAATCCAATCTCCGGAGGATTATTACGAACGTTGGCATATCGGGTCTTTGATCCGTATGTTGAGGTATTTTGCGGTGGTGATTTCATTAACATTTCCTTCGCTTTATATTGCACTGGTCTCCTTTCATCAGGGGATGATTCCGTCGAAATTGGCTTTTTCCATTGCTGCCGCACGGGAAGGCGTCCCGTTCCCGGCCGTGGTCGAGGCTTTTCTAATGGAATTTACGCTGGAGCTGCTTCGGGAAGCCGGGGTTCGCTTGCCGAAGCCGATCGGTCAAACGATCGGGATCGTGGGGGGGCTAGTCATTGGAGAAGCTGCGGTACAGGCGGGAATCGTCAGTCCTATTATGGTGATAGTCGTAGCAGTAACGGCGGTAGCTTCCTTTGCAATTCCGTCCTATAGCGCGGGAATCACCTTCCGAATGCTGCGTTTTTGTACCATGCTTGCCGCCTCCATGTTCGGCCTCTACGGGATCATCATGACGATTATCATGATCTGCATTCACATGTCCAGGCTGCAAAGCTTCGGCGTACCTTACTTTACGCCGATGGCCCCCTTTTTCTCGAGAGATTGGCGAGATATGTTGATCCGGGCGCCGTTAACGATGTTGGCCAAACGGCCGGAATTTATGCAGACACAAGATGAGCAACGAATAAGTGATGAAAGGGGCGGCCAATGAAATCTTTTGAGTACGGTGATAGAGAAGTAGGTACCACTGAAGTATTCGCATCGGTTGCCAACATGGTCATTGGCTTTGGCGTGCTCACGCTTCCCCGTACAACCGTTAAATTGACTGGATCGATTGACGGATGGATGTCCATTTTCATTGGCGGAATGGGCGCGATCCTGTTTACTTGGATGGTTAGCAAGCTGATTTCGCGCTTTCCGAAGCAAAACCTCTACGAAATCGCCGGCAAGGTGATCGGTAAACCTTTGGCGGTTTTCTTTACTTTGCTGTTTGCCGTATACATGCTGACCTTCGTGAGTTACGAAACTCGAGGAGTAGCCAGTATCTCCCGAATCTACTTGTTTGATCGTACTCCAATTGAAGTGATCTGCCTGGTTTTCCTGCTTGTGCTTGTTTATGCTGTTGCAGGACCCAGCGTGGCTTTGTTCCGATTGAACATTGTATTTCTCCCGATCGTGATCTTGTTGTTGGTGGTTTTGATACTGATGAACATCAGTTTCTTTGATATGCGCAATCTCAAACCTCTCTTCATTACCGATTGGCGAGATATCGTGTTCGCTTCAAAGGAATCGCTTTTTTCATTTTTCGGCTTTGAGACTTTGTTATTCTATAATACGGTCATCAATCGGCCTAAAAAAATCGTCAAGGCCTCGTTACTAGGCATGTTAGTTCCGTTCGCGATGTATTTACTGGTGTTTTTCTTTACAATCGGTGTCTTCGGACCCGAGGTTACGGCCAGCGCACTTTATCCTACTGCCGAGTTAGCCAAGCAGGTGGAGGTCCCCGGCGGATTTTTCGAGCGGTTCGAATCGATCTTTTTTTCCGTATGGGTGCTTACCTTGTTCAGCACGGCGGCGATGGCCTTTGACGTCACGATCCAAGCGCTCGAAGCTGTTTTCAAAAAAGCAAAGCGCATTACACTTGCGATCTGGTTGAGTCCGATCGTATTCTTGATCGTCATGCAGCCGCAAAATCTGATCGAGATTCAACGATTCGGAGAATGGATCAGTTATGCCGGAATTGGGTTAGGCATGTTATTGCCGACTATTCTACTTCTATTGTCATTGCTGCGGGGGGTGAAAGGGCGTGCGTAGGTACCGTGCCGGTATGCTGGTCTTGTTAACCTTACCGATTCTCGCGACCGGCTGTTGGGATCGGGTTGAGATCGAAGAAAGGGGATTCGTGGTAGGCGCCGGGATCGATGTCGCTGAGGAGGAGCAAGCGGAGAATGGAAAATATTTATTGACGTTTCAATTTGTCGACCCCGGCGGATTGCAGTCCAAGGTAAGCGGAGGTAAAGGAGGGAGCAAAGGAGAAGCGTATTTCAATTTGTCTTCTGCGGGAAATACCATGTTCACCGCAGCTCGGAATATGTCCTATCGGACGAGCCGAAGCCCCTATTTACAACATAACCGTTTGATCCTCATTTCTGAAGAACTCGCTTTGCGAGGTGAATTTGTCAAAACGCTGGATTTGTTTCTTCGGGATCATGAAATGAGACGAGCCACCAAAGTGATGGTGGCTGAGGGGAAAGCAAGCGAACTGCTCAAGGTTAAACCCAAAAATGAGAAGATTCCGATTATGTATTTTGAATCGACGGCGGAGAATCCTCCCAAAAGCTCTAGAATTTATCCCCCGACGAATATTGGAGACGTACAATCCTTTATTCTATCCAAAACAAGCTTCGCACTCCCGAAACTTAGCAAATTGGAGGATGAAGTGTCCGTTTCCGGATCGGCGGTATTTGACGGCGCCTCTCAAACGCTGAAAGGATTCCTGAATGATCAAGAAACGTCAGGGCTTAACATCCTGCGGGGAACCGCTATGGAGGGCGTGTTGGAATTCAAGATGAATGACGATTATCTAGCCTACGAAATCAAAGGGCTGAAGCGTAAGATTCGAGCAGATGTTTCCGATCCCGAGCATATCCGGTTCACTCTATTTCTCGAGATGGAGGGGAATATTGGCGAAACTCAGGATCGGATCAATCTGTTAAAGCAATATGAAGTGTCGGAAATCGAACAGAAAACCGCCGACGAATTGTTCAAATTGACCACCTCCACGATCGAGAGAGTTCAACAAAACTTCAAGGTGGATGTCATCGGCTTGGGAGATTATTTAAAGCAGCAACACTACTCGGTATGGAAGAAGATCAAAGACAATTGGGACCGAGGGGATAATATTTTCGCTCAAAGCGAAATCGTTGTCGAGGCACGGGCAGAGGTTCGGAATGTCGGTTCGACGGTGGAAACCAAATAATTGAACGCTGTGAGGTGATTGCTATGTGGAATCTATTGTTGGACCGGATTCCAACGATGAGGACGCTCATTTGCGCTGTATTGTCAGCCGTGATTCCCTGGACCCTCTATTTGATTAATCAGGCCCTGCATCGGTACGGAGATCCCTCTTGGAAAAAAACCGAGAAGTAGGGGCCTTTGGACCTGTGTGAGATGAGAATAAGGCAGCACCCCGCTCGTACAAAACACACCTTTAGGACTATTCAGGACAGATTAATTTTGCGCGATATTTATAGGTAAAGAACTATTTTCCAGCGGTTTACGTACAGAGGAAGAAGGGAGGGGTCCTATGAAAACTCACGTCATGGAGCTTCAGGAAGGGGATCGTCTGAGAACCGATGTGTTTAACCGGGCCGGGTTGCACGTTCTTCCAAAGGGGACAAGCATACATACGGAGGAAATTGCCCTGCTGATCCGGCAAAGTATCGATTATGTTGATATCGAACTACGCACAGGGGAAGATGACCTGAATTCCGATAAAAACCCTAGCTTCACGCAGCGTTTGCGCGATAACTTTTATTTTACGGTAAAAGGTTATCAGGCGTTATTTCTTGAAGCGCTCACGACAGGGAAATTCAACCAATCCATGGTTGAGCAGCAATTGGTGCCCATGCTTGAGGCACTCGATCAGAGTAAGGATGTCGTCTCACTCCTGATCGCCTTCTCTGAAGAAGACGTAAATATTTACAACCATTCATTACAAGTGGGCCTATTGTCCTATTATATTGCCACTTGGCTTGGACATTCGCCGGATGAGTGTTATGAAATTAGCAAGGCGGGATATCTGCATGATATCGGCAAGAGTCGAGTTCGCCAATCTCTACGAAATCGTGAACACGAGTTAATTGGGGAAGAGCGGGAAGAAATGAACCGCCATACCTCTTATGGTTATGAAATTATACGCAGATCCACAGGGGAAGAAGTGACGGCCCTTGTTGCACTTCAACATCATGAACGTGAAGACGGTTCCGGTTATCCGGCCAGACTCCGGAAGGAGAAGATTCATCCCTATGCTGAAATTGTAGCGGTAGCCAACGAATACATCGCGATGACTTCTCCCGACGCTTCGGGAACGCGGCAGGATCTCTTAACCGTATTAAGAAACATTTATATGATGGGGTTCGGCATGCTGAACGAGAAAGCGGTGCAGGCGCTGACTTCGAATCTCCTCCCGAATTTTATCGGGAAGAAAGTCAAACTAAGCAATGGCGAAACGGCGACGATCGTATGGAATAACCCGTCCGATATCTTCAAGCCTCTGGTGCAAATTGACGAGTGGCAGTTCCGGGATTTATCGAGAGAACGAGATATCGAATTAGTGCAAGTATTTGTCTAGGACTTCTAGAATCATAGATAAACAACCCGCATCTCATTCCGATGAGAACGGGTTGTTTTTGGTTTCACTTTATTCGGATAACCCTAGAGACCGGTAGATCCGATAGGATACAACGCCGTTGGGAATCAACCCCTGATCGCGTTGGTATTGGGTTAAGGCGTTGGCGGTTTCCCGGTTGAACTTGCCGTTGCATTCGCCCTTGAAATAACCTGCGCTCTTCAATCGGGATTGTATCAACTGTACGTCACCCCCCACATCGCCTTCCGCCAAATCGCGTGGATCGTGGTCAACATCCCCGAGAAGATGGCCAAAGATCGTTACCTTGGTTCCCAAGGGGATCAGATCATATAGCTCCATAACATCGTAATTCCTCATTCGGATACAGCCGTGGCTCTTGTGGCTTCCAATAGAATCGGGTCGGTTGGTGCCATGGATCCCGTAATAGCCCCACGGCACATTGAGGCCCAGCCACCGTGGACCATAGGAAGGCCCCCAGTCTTTGCCTTTATACGTCACCAGGTACTCTCCGACAGGAGTAGGCGTCAATGGGTTCCCTACCGCAACCGGGTAGGATTTGTAGGTTTGTCCTTGGATTTTTACGATCAGCCGGTGTTGCCGGGGGGAGACTTCAATCGAAAAAATACTCTCCTCCGAGACAATGGGCAGCGAAGGGGAGGCTCCTGTAGTTGCAGGAAAAGCAAGGGTAGGTAATAGAACGCATAGAAGCAACGCAAATACCGCTAAGGTCCGCATCATGACTTTACATCGGTTGTCTTTGATCTTCATGGATTCACCGTTTTATCTAATTGGATTGGTAATGGGACCGTTCGCTTGTCAATTCCGCATGTAGTGTCTCCTTCGTTACGGTGATTATGCGGAAAGCGGCTTTTGGGTTGGCTTTATGGTTCTCAGGTTGGGTTTATGCGTTGTACATTCAAAATTTTCTTATGTAATCACGATAAAAAAGATGGAGGGTTTCCCCCTAAAACAACGACATTTATACGTAATAGGAAGTGATCCGCAGTGTTGGACAGACCGATCGATGAAATCTTACATCAAGCGCAAGCGGGGAATAATGTCGACAGGGAGCGTTTGATCGACGATTACCGTCCGTTTATTCTGCGTACGGTAACCCATATCTGCAAGAGGCAGGTTAGTTGGAATCAGGATGAAGCCAGCATCGGAATCATTGCGTTCAATGAGGCGATTGACCGATATCTCTTCGCATCCGATAAATCATTTAATAATTTTGCTTATATGGTGATCCACCATCGGCTTATTGATGAATTTCGCAGGCAAGGAAAATACATGCAAATGGAAAGCGCCATTTGGGACGGGAGACACGCCGAGTTAGACTCGTCGCCGCTTGAAATTGCTAGTTCATTGGAAATATTCGAGCGGGAACAAGCGGCTGAAGCGCTCGCGGAAGAGCTTCGACTGTACGATGTGACTCTGCAGCAGTACGGGATAAATTTGGAAGAGTTAGAGGAAGGCTCTCCCAAGCATCGGGATACCCGAGCGCAGTTGATTCGGATCGCCCGAACCTTTAGTGAGCATCCGCAATGGCTGAATACGTTAAGGTCGACCAAAAGGCTCCCAGCCAAGGAAATGATGGCCGTCTTTAAAGTCAGCTCCAAGACGATCGAACGCAACCGGAAGTATTTGATCGCGTTAATTTTGATTTATGCCAGCGAAGAGTTTAAGCGAATTAAGACTACGGTATCGTTTGCGGAAGGAGGTGTGGAAGTGGATGCAGGCAACCGTCATGAAAATCACAAAAGATAACATTGTCGTCCTCTGCGAAGACGGAACCTTCCGCAATCTACCGAAGCCGGAGGTGCTGCCGGGGTTAGGAGAGCAAATTTCAGTGACTTCATCCGCTAGGAACGGTAACGTTAACCGGCGAAACATCAGACTGACAAGGACTGTAGGCTCTGCAGCCGCTTCAGTTCTGTTGCTGATCGGTATTGTTTTCCTATTCCATTGGATGAGGCAAACCACGGAACCCCTTACTCGAGTGGCCATAGACATCAATCCGAGCATCCAACTTGGCGTTACATCAACCGGTAAGGTTAGGGAAGTGAATCTGGTTAATGATGAGGCTAAGTTGCTCATCACCCCTCGTCAGCTGAAGGGGAAGACCTTTAGCGAGGCGGTTGGTCAGATTATTGCTCAGGCGAAGAGAGACGGTTATTTAGAGGCCGGAACAGCTAAAACGTGGATCTGGATGACGCTTATTCCACCAGAGAATTCCGATGCTCCTGCTTATTCGATCGACCTCTCCTCACTTCCGATCTCTGATAGCTACAAGCTGGAGTTATTTACAGCAACACCTGTACAGGTAGAAAAGGCGGAAGAAGCCCATGTATCCGTGAATAAATATAGGGTGTACGAGCAAGCGCAGGCACAAGGTGTAAAGTTGGATATTGCGGAGCTGCGGACTCACTCTATTGTATCTGTGCTTCAGGCGGAAGGGATAACGCCCGCCAGCCTATTTGACCGAGAGGTAAATAAGGAGAAGCCTGCCGCTGCAGGGGGCGACTTTTCTACTAAACCGGCGCCTTCGCAGAAGACGGACGAGGACATGAACGAGCAGCAATCGGGTCCGAACGCACCAGATGGGCAGGAGCCAACCGAGCAGAAGGGGAACAACTCTGCGCGTAATCAACCGCCTGCCAAGGAGGAGGAGGAGAGGACCAAACGCACCCAAACTTCGTCCTCGGGGAAAGAACGACAACCTTCTGAGAAACCGGCGGTGGAGTCTCGGGAGGAACCATCTCATGACAGTGCCACTGATCCGCAGCTGCCAGAAATGACAAAACCGGATCCGGTTAAGGTCCCTGGGAATGAATCTGCTGCGGACGGAAGTAAGAAGGAGAATGACAACAAACGGCCGGAGAAAGAGGTACTGGATGATCCCCAATCTCGTAACACGGCTCCATCGCAGACAGTGAACCCGGTAGGGGAAAACCAGAGAGAAGGCAACGGAGACGGCAATCATAAGAACAATAGTAACGGTAATAGCAACGGTAAAAGTAACGATAGCGATAACGGTAACGGTAGCGGACATGACAACGGTAATGACGCTGAGAATAGCAATGGAAAGAGGGGAACGGTAACTACGAAAAACCCGTAAACTTTCCTGCGCGTCCGCAGACAGGTACAATAGGTGTCGAGGAAAGTAAAATGGAGGCACTTATGGAGAAAACGAAAATCCTGATCATCGACGACGAAGCGGCTATCGCCGATTTATTGGCTTACGGGTTGTCCAAGGAAGGGTTCGACACGCAGACGGCGGGGAATGGAGCGGAAGGGCTGGAGCTGATGAAATCATTCCGTCCGGACTTGTTGTTACTAGACTGGATGCTGCCGGACCAAAGCGGGCTGGACATTTGCAAAAAAGTGACGGCGGCGTACAACCTTCCCATCCTGATGATTACGGCGAAATCGGATATTACCGACAAAATCCTCGGATTGGAATTCGGCGCCGACGATTATATTACGAAGCCCTTCGACCTTCGCGAAGTGGTTGCCCGAATACGCACGATTCTTCGCCGGTTTCAGCCGACTGGAGGCGATCATGGGTCATCCCAAGAGGAGGGGCGGGTTCGCTTCAAAAATATTGAAATTATCGAAAGCGAAAGGCTCGTTCGAAAGGACGGCGAGACCGTAGATTTGACACCGAAAGAATTCGATCTTCTGCTGAGGCTTTATCGTCATCAGGGCAAAATATATACACGCACAGACCTGCTTGACCTTGTGTGGGGTTATGATTTTCCCGGAGATACGCGCACCGTCGACACCCATATTCAGCGATTACGCAAAAAGCTGGATGCCGGTGACCAGATCACCACGGTATTCGGAATCGGGTATAAATTCGAGAAGCAGGCGGACTAGGCGATGATCCGTACGATTCGGGGAAAGTTTCTCGTCGGTTTCTTTTTGATCTTTGCTTTGTCCTTCGTACTGTTGAATCAAACCGTGGACCACATCATCCAGAAGAGCAACCGGAACATTATCACCGATGATTTGATCGGGTTGAAGAAGAACAGCAATGTCTATGTACGTCAGGCATTTCTGATCAATCACTTCACAAACGATGATCTCTATTTCGGGCAAATGTCCGAAGAGATCGTAAATGACCTGAAGAGGGCAACCTCCAGCGAGGTTAGCGCTTATACCGTGGATGGGGTGTTGCTTCATTCGTCTTCGGAGGCGGCGTTTACCCGGGCGGCCGATGATGATTTAAAACAGGCGCTAGCAGGCAAAACCGCTTATACCATATCCTATGAACAAGGTGCTGCGGCTGTACGTTACTCCTACCCGGTGATCATTGACGGAGCTAAAGTTGGGATCCTGCGCTTTGCCAAGGACTTTACATTGCTGTACGAACAAAGCGGAACGATTCTGGATACCATCACCTATTTGGCATTCGGAATTATGGCTGCGGCGTTTCTGTTCTCCTATATCCTGTCACGTAATATCACCATCCCCCTGGTCAAGCTCAGCAATGCCTCCAATGAGGTCATGAACGGGAACTTGGACGTAAGTATCGACGTTAAACAGAAGCGGCGAGACGAAATCGGCCGGTTAGCCGCGAACTTCAACGAAATGATTGGCCAAATCAAGCAGCAGATCGCCCGTATTGAACGCGACCGCGATCGTCTGGAGCGGTTGAATCAGCAGCGGAAAACGTTCTTCGACAACGTGACCCATGAGCTCAAGACCCCGCTGACCTCGATCCTCGGTTATGCTGAGATCATCCGTCAACAAGGGGAGTCGGATCGGGCTTTTTTTGATAAAGGCATGAACCATGTCGTCCAAGAAAGCGAACGATTACACGGCATGGTGTTGCGGTTGCTGGAGTTATCGAAGGAAACGGCCGGACGTGAAGAGTTCAGTCGAGTTGAGACAGGACGGATTTTACACGACACCTGCGAAGCTTTAGCGTTTAAAGCCAAGCGCTTCCAAAAAACATTCCGTTGCGAAATCGCCGAACAGCTTGATGTTTACGGGCAGGAAGACCGCATCCGGCAAATGTTTATCAATTTGCTGGACAATGCCATCAAATACAGTGAAGCCCGTTCGGAGATCCACGTCCAGGCGATACGCGCGGGGGGAATGGCTTGTTTCCTCTTTACCAATCAGGGGGAGACGATCCCGCCAAATCAATTGACTGAAATATTCGAGCCGTATTATGTCCCGGACCGACAGGGGGCTAAGGAGACGGGAAGCGTTGGTTTGGGGCTGGGCATCGTGAAGTCCATCGTCGACGATCATGGAGGGAACATTCGGATGAGCAGCGAACACGAAATGACGACCGTTGAGGTGGAGTTGCCCTTGGTGATGGCGGAAAGGGAGCGGTCATGAAACATAGAATATTACGTACCCTCGTCTGGTTGATGATCTGCGTCATGATGTTATCGGGTTGCGGCGGGAGACCGCAAACCCAAACGATCATCATTCCGGACACGGACGAAGGTCAGAATTCGGGCGGGCAAACCGGCCCGTTCGAGGTGCAGAAGATCTACCGAATGAAACTGGCCGCCAAGGGCGGGTTGATCGGCTGGTCCGGAGCGGATACGTTGTTAGGGTATTTTGGAGGAGCTGGAGGATCGCAGAGTCTTCAGGAAATCAAACCTCCTTATGACAATCTGCTGCAAGTCCTCGAAGTGGGTTATAAACAGTTTGTATTTGATTTATCCCCGGATGGACAGCGAATTACAGCGATGGAGGAGAACAATGGCAAGTTTGATCTCAAACTGCTGTCTCTTGCTGATGGAAAGGAGCAAAAGATAAGCACCTTTGATCCTCCCCAACTCAACTCGAAATGGTTCACCTGGTCAGATAATAGCCGTTATCTCTCTTTCGCGAGCTACACCACTCAACCCGCTAGTAAAGGTCAATCCGATATCGTGGTATACGATACGCAGAATGGAACGCAAGTGAACTACTTGATCTCGATCCCTGAGGGCAGCCGGGCGGCGCTGTATTCCTCCGTCCATGTTGCAGATGACGGGAATAGCGCGTTTCTTCTCAATCAACGGATGGATGAAATCTGGATTATCGTCGGAACCTTGATAGACGGAGAGTTTACCGCTCAATATGAACATGAGCTGATCGGAGACGGTCAAGCGGCGTGGATGAATGACGATCAGGTCGCTTTCCTGGGGAGCGATGGGACATTATACACGTACGACCTGCGGAATGAAGCGGTGACGGTCTTGCTGGACAGCGCTTTTAGCTTCAAGCTGTCCGGGGATCACCAATACGTCGCCTACAGCAAGGTGGACGGAACATTGTTCGCCGGCAAGTTACAGGGGAACAACGTTCTGAACGCCAAACCGATTTATCAGGGAATTCTGCCATCTGAGATGGCCTGGAGCCCGGACAACCGAAGACTGCTGATCTTCGGCGGAAGAAGTCTACTGAAAGGGAAACCGGAGCCCGTAGAGGTGCAAAATCCAGAAACCTCCATTCAGAGCCCCGAATGGCTGCCCTTCATCATCGAATTTAAATAACTTCTCTTTCAATGGACAGGAACGTGAACGATGACGTTCCTGTCTTTTTTGTGTTGCAATCATTTAGAGACATTTTGTTGACAATTCGGTCAAACGATGGTGACATCTGCTTTTTACGATGAAGTAGGCCAGTTAAACAGTAGTGTATCTTTCACAAGAGCGCCGAAAGGAGGAAAAAGACGGTGAAAACCACAAACCGAAAGAGAGCAAGAGCAACTGCGGCCACCGGTATCTTCCTGTTGTTCGCACTTGCTGCATGCAGCGGCGGGGGAGGAGAATCCCCCCAGATCCATACCGGCAAATCCGGCGATAAAGGATCCGAACAACCGGTCGAGGCCCCGGCAAATGCGGGGAAGACCACATTGACCTTTTCAACATTTTTTCCAGATCCCCATTTACAGGAGCTCGTCACCCAATATGAGGCCTTGCATCCGGAGGTGGACATTCAACTCCAAAGCGTACAGACAGATGATGCCCATCTAGAAGCGGAAATGGAGAAATTCATGACCCAAACCAACACAGCCATGCTGGCAGGAAAGGGGCCGGATTTGCTGGTGCTGGACGATTTGCCGGCGGCAAGTTATGTGAAGAACGGTCTTCTCGTCAATTTCGATGAGCTAATTGCGCAGGATTCTGCCTTTAAGAGAGAGGACTATTTCACGAATATCTTGGACCATGCCAAGATCGGCGGCGGCCTGTATGCCATGCCGATTTCGTTCTTCCTGCACGGACTGGCCGGCGACGAAGAAGCGCTTGCCCAGGCAGGGGTTGAAATCAACGACGATTCCTGGTCCTGGAACGATTTCGCGGTGTTATCCCAAAAACTGGTCAATAAAACGTACCCGCATGTCATCCACACCGAACCCGAATATATGCTGAACTGGATGGTCTCCGACAATTTATCGCTGTTCGTAGATGAGTCGAAAGGGACGGCCAAATTCAACACGGCCACGTTTACCGGCTTAATGAAGCAGGTCCAGAAAATGTCCGAAGACGGGGTGATCGGCGCTGAGGGAATCCCTTATTTCTTCCCTGTACAGATCAATTCGCCCGGCGATTATTTCGAATCGTTGAACAGCTTCCTGAGTTCTAACATGAAGCTGTACGTTAAACCTCACGCGCAGGACGTTGGCGCCGGCGGGTATTTCCAACCCTACCGAAGCATCGGCTTGAATCAAAGTTCCAAGGCGAAGGAACAAGCCTGGGATTTCGTGAAGTTCATGATCTCCGATCAAGTGCCGGTGGATCCGAACCATGCCGGCTTCCCGCTCAATAAACGGTTGTACGCCCAGGAAGTCGAACAGTTGAAGAAGGACGGCTCCGTACCGACAGCCAAAGAGGGTCCTTTGAAGGGGGTTCCGATCCAGGTGAATCCGGACGAACTAGACGCGCTGGAGAACGAACTGACAGGTGCTACCCATCTGGTGTCTAAATTCCAACCGGATCAACTGGCGGACATTATCGTGGAACAATCCCAGGCTTTCTTCAGCGGGCAGAAATCCACCGAGGACGTCGCCGGCCTGATCCAAAACAAGGTCACGACGTATCTCAATGAATAGCCGTTGGCGATCGAGACGGTTCCGGCGGGAAACCGCAGCAGTACTGTTGTTCTTGACGCCGAGCATGCTTGGTTTTGCGGTGTTCTACATGATTCCGTTCGTGATGGGCATCTCTCAATCCTTGACCAACCGCACCCTTGGCGGAAGATTTACCGGATTGTCCAACTATTCGGAACTGCTGGCCAGCGGTTCTTTCCGCAAAGCGGCTGCTAATACGTTGTTATTCACAGGGGTCAGCGTTCCGCTTCTACTCGCTTTGTCGTTAAGCTTGGCGCTCTTGATCAATAAAGGGCCCTTCTTTCGTCAAGGCTTGCAGACCGCTCTGATTCTTCCGCTGGTCGTTCCAGTGGCATCGGTTGTCCTGGTCTGGCAAATCTTCTTCGACTGGAACGGGACGTTGAACGCCTGGCTTTATCATGGGGGGCATAGCCGAGTCGACTGGCTGCAATCGAATGGGTCTATGGGCGTGCTGGTGGTGTTGTATCTGTGGAAAAACCTCGGCTACAACCTGATCTTGTTTCTGGCGGGCTTGCGGCAAATCCCGCGGGATTATTATGAAACTGCACGGATTGAGGGAGCGGGACGGTGGCATCAGTTTTCACGAATTACGCTGGTCTATTTGACGCCAACGCTGTTCTTCGTAGTGCTGATCTCGATCATCAACTCGTTTAAAGTGTTCCGCGAAACGTATTTGCTGGCCGGGGATTATCCCTATGACCGGATTTATATGCTGCAGCACTACATGAATAACATGTTCGCGGCGCTGGAGATTCAGAAACTGACGGCGGCGGCTACCCTGATGGTTCTCTGTATTTCCGTCCTAGTCATGGCCCTTCTCTCGGTGGAGCGGCGGTTTCGAGATGTTCTGGACTGAAGGAGGGAAAACGCGATGAAAAGATCGAAGCTGCTCCCTCAGATTGCTTTAACCGCAATACTTGGCTTCTTTGCCCTATTGATGTCCGTTCCACTGCTCCTGACGTTTACGAATTCGTTGATGACGGAGACGGAGATCGGAATGAATTACGGGCTTATCGGACAGATGACGGATGTTGCGGCGGGAGGCAATACCCGCTTCGTCAATCTGAAGTTGCTTCCGGATTGGCTGAGTTTCGGGCAATATCGGGAGGTCTTGATCCTGAATTCCAAGTTCTTGCGGATGTTCTGGAATTCGGTCGGGATGGTGGTGCCAATTATCGCCGGCCAGACGTTGGTTGCTTCTCTGGCCGCCTATGCTTTCGCGAAGCTGCGTTTTCGCGGAAGGGACAAGCTGTTTCTGGTCTATCTCTTAACCATGCTGATGCCGTTTCAAGTAACGCTGGTGCCGAATTATTTGGTGGCTAGTACGTTGGGGTTGATGAACAAGGAGGCGGCTATTATTTTGCCTGGGGTATTTGGCGCATTTGGGGTGTTTATGCTGCGTCAATTTATGGCGCATATCCCTGGCGCTTACGCGGAAGCAGCCAAAATGGATGGAGCTGGAGAGTGGACGGTGTTCCGGCATATCGCCATCCCGTTAGCCAAGCCTGGATTGGCGGCGCTGGCGGTGCTGCTGTTCGTGGATTATTGGAATATGATCGAACAGCCGCTCCTCTTCCTAGAGGATTCATTTAAGCAGCCATTATCGCTTTATCTGGCACGCATCGCCTCGGAGGAGCGAGGAGTCGGTTTTGCAGCCTCCGTTTTGTACATGACGCCGATGCTGCTGCTGTTCTTCTACGCAGAGTCGTATTTCATCCAAGGGGTGCAAATGTCGGGAATTAAAGGTTAGCAGGACGGAGGAATGGCATTGGAAGCGCAAAGGAATGAGGAGTCGCGGCTGCGAGTTAGGCAGCGGAAAATCAGATGGCTTGCCGGAGGGTTTATCGGCTTACTGCTGGTTTGTACGCTTCTTGGCAACACGCTGCAGAACCTGATGCTGCCTAAAGTGCGGGTAGCCGCTGCGAGTCCCGGCGAGCTGGAACATTCTTATGAAGGTTCAGCGCTATTAAAATACGGAGCCACTCAGGCTTTCATGAACCCGGCCGGCTGGAAAGTTAGTCAGGTGCATGTGAAAGAAGGGGATGTGGTTCACAAGGGGGATCTTCTGATCGAGTATGACGACAGTGAAGCAACTCAAGAGGTGGCCGATATGAAGGCAAACCTTGAGAAGCTCAAGTTGTTACTTGCCGATGGGGAAGAAGCGTACAAGCAGGCGGCACAGGTGGGAGATGAGGCGGCACTTCAAAGCGCCCGTGGTGCCATCCAAAATGCGAAGATCGATATCGCCACGCAGGGTCGGCATCTGGCGACTTTACACACCAAAATAGAGAACAACCGCCAACTGGTCGCCCCGTTCGACGGCACGATCATCGAGATTTCAGCGGTTGAAGGACAAGCTTCCGTCGGAGGGCCGGATATCCGCTTATCCGACAGTTCCAAAGGGTTTCGCCTTGAACTGCCGATCCCAAACGATGTCGCAGAGCTTGTGCGGATCGGTGATGAGCTGGACGTTCTGCTACCGGATCAGGACAATTCGATCGTTCAGGGGCAGGTCTCAAGCTTGGAAGCAAATGTAGGAAGCGATTTGACCGGCAGCGGAACCGATAAGACGGACCTAGCACCAACACCAAGTCAACTCTTGACGATTTCGCTCCAAGGAGATCATTTGCGAAGTGGAATCAAGGCTCGAGTCGTTATGACGAAAACCGGAAGCGCGGGGACGCTTCTAGTGCCTAAAGCGGCGATTCATGAGGATGATGCCGGTACGTTCGTCTACACCGTCGAGCCCAGAGAAGGCCCGCTTGGCAATGCTTACTATGTTGCTCGTGCTAATGTCGAAGTTGCTGGAAGCAATGGTTACAACAGCGCTGTTACCGGAGGGGTGTTTGAGGGGCAGCAGGTGATTGTGGAGAGCACGGATCCCATTTTGGAGGGCAGTCGCGTTCGTTTTTGAGTGGAGATAGACGGGGATGGAGAGGGAGAAGAGGAGAAAATCGGGAGGAGAGCAACATGGGGAGAAGTGGGAAAGTTGCGTATTTCATTACCTTCTTAGGTATCGTTATCGTTTTGTTATCCTTTGGTGGGTTGATCACCTTCGGTGGTGAGGATACCTTAGGTTCCGGTCATCGGTTCTTGTCGTCCGCACCGGCGACTGGGGAGGAAGTGCCCGTACCCAGCAGATCCGATGGGAAATACCGGATCATCATCGACCCCGGTCACGGGGGGAAAGACCCGGGGGCCAGCAGTGTGAGCGGCAGGGAAGAGAAAGAGTTTACGCTTGCCCTCGCCCAGAAAGTGGTTGATCTACTTCGGCAGGATTCGAGGTTCGAACCGTATTTAACTCGAACAAGTGACGAGTTTATCGAATTGGAGGATCGTTCCAAGGTCGCCAGCGATCTGCATGCCGATGCATTAGTATCCCTTCACGGCAACACCTATGAAGGGCCGGAGAACGTGTCCGGTACGGAAACGTATTATTACGCCGAGGGAGACGGCAGTCGTGAACTGGCAGAAGATATTCATCAGCATTTAATCGAAGCCTTGGATTTCCGTGATCGAGGGGTTCGTCAAGAGGACTGGAAGGTGCTGCGAACAAGCGAAGTGCCGGCAGTCCTGGCGGAAATTGGGTTTCTGACGAATGCAGAGAATGAGTCTTTTCTTTATAGCGAAGCAGGGCAGGACAAGGCTGCGCAGGCGATTGTGGAGGCTTTGGAGGAATACTTCAGGAAATAAGGACGGAAGAAACGGCATGCTTACATGCCGTTTCTTCCGTCGTCATAACTAAGCTGCCATTCGATGCCGTACTTGTCCTTCAAATTACCGTAACAAGGACTCCAGAAGGTCGCCTGCAATTCCATTTGAACCGAACCGCCTTCCTTAAGCCGTTCAAATGCGGAGGTGATCTCCTCCCGGTTTGGACTGACCAGTGCCAAACTGATATGGGTTCCAACGGTATAGGGGGAACCAGGGAACACATCGGAGAACATCAGGTTACTGCCACTCACCTTAAGGTTAGCGTGCATGACCCGATCCTTCGCTTCTTCGGGAAGCGTATAATCCGGCTCGGCGGAATGCGCTTCACCGTAGGTGAGGATTTGCGGCCGCTCTACGCCAAACGCCTGGGCATAAAATTCAACCGCCTCGCGGCAGTTTCCGTTGAAATACAAATAAGCGTCAATAGGCATGATCTCTACCTCCTAGTCATATCTTGTCCTACATGGGTGACTCCTTCACCAGCTTAACCAGAATGGGTCGTACCCAATCCAATTCCGAGGAAAAAAAGACCTACCTGGCCAACCCTGTTCAGGTCTTGCTTGTTATTCGCTGACTTGCAGCGTTAATGCGGTTTCAGCCACTTCTGCGCCGTTGACCAGCAACACGATACGGTGTTCGCCGGGGTAATGGCGACGAGTTGTCAGGTCGGCCCAGCTGTGCCGCCGTTTGCCGCTGAGTCGTGAACCGCCGGGGACGGTTTTGTCCGAGAGCAGGAACAGCTTGCGCGAGGTACGGCCGCCGGCTTTGACGAAATCGATACCGTATTCGATGCGTACTTTAGCCGGTTCGCCTTCTCGGACCGTCAGCTCGTAGCGGAGCTCGCTGCTGTCGCCGATCCGAAGTGCGGCCGGCACGATTGCCAGCGTCGCCGTGGTCGTGAGCGGTTCGCCATCCTCACCGGAGGCGTATCCGAACAGCTCCAGCGCCTCGGGACCGCCGCGCCGGATCAAGGTGCGGCAGCCGTGGCGCACAATCCAATCGGTGTGGGCGTGGGTGCCCTTCCAGCGCCGAGCGATGTCCAGAACAAGGTCCGGGTGATCCTTGGCGATATCATTCAGGTTATTGGCCACACTCTTGCGGACGTACAAGCTGGGATCGGCCTTCAACCGCTCAAGAATCGGAAGGATGGGAGAAGGGTCTCGTTTGAACATCGGCAGCGCTTGACCCCAGGGGAGGCGCGGCCTGCAGCCTTCGCTCGCCAAGCGGCGAACATGCTCGTTGTCGTGATCCGCCCAAATCGCCATCTGACGCATCATCCGTTCTGGATCGCGTTCGATGAATGAACGGACGGCAAACTCGGCGGATGACTTCGGCGTAAAGCGCTCGAACGCCTGCATGGCAAGCGCCCAGTCCGCTTCGGCACAGCCAAACACCTCAACGAAGTCGGGGAAGAACAGGTAAGGGAATCCAATACAAGATTCGTCTATTGCGAACAGGACGTCCAGCGCCTCTGCAAAGCTTGGCGGAAGCCATGCACCCAGTTTCAATGTGATTTGCCGCATCCGAGCTTTGAGCTCCAGCTTGTCCCAGGTTTCATCCATCACTGCGGCGACAAATGCATCAGGCTCAAACGCCGGGTAGGCGTCCTTCACTTTGCTGCCGAAGCTGCGTAAGAATGCCTCGTTATACATCGATTTTAACGTATCGGCCATGTCCATTCTCCGTTCTATACCCAACTGTGATCGAGAGATTTTGGGTTCTATTTTACTATGACGGTTTTATTCAGCGCAAACACCAGAGAAACACGGCGTTAATCCTATTCTACTATAATCTAAACATTCATAGGGAAGGGGAACAAAAGAATGAACAAGTCGAAGATACGTGCGTGGATCCTGTATGATTGGGCGAATTCGGCTTACTCCACCACGGTGTTGGCGGCGGTACTTCCTATCTTCTACGCCGGCGTGGCCGCGCAAGGTTTAAGCGAAAACACAGCGGCATCCTATTTAGCTTATACGCATGCTATTGGTATGGCGCTGGTGGCTGTCATCTCGCCCTTGTTGGGATCCATCGCGGACTTATCAGGGCGTAAAACGACGTTCCTAACCTGGTTTGCTCTGCTAGGCATCGCCGGGACTACCGGATTTGCGCTCGTCGGACCGGGAGATTGGTTGTTCGCCTCGGCGCTGCTTGTCATCACGACGGTTGGATTCTCCGGAAGCCTGACGTTTTATGACTCGATGCTCCCTGATCTGGTACCTTCCCAGGATCGGGATAACGTTTCCGCCAAAGGATATGCAGCCGGGTATGTCGGCGGCGGAATTCTGTTGGCCATCAATCTCATGATGATTCAGCAGCCGCAGTGGTTTGGCCTTAGCGATGAGCTGGCGGGAACTCGGCTTTCTTTTCTCAGCGTAGGCTTATGGTGGCTTGTCTTCTCGCTGCCGATCATGCGGAAGGTGCCGAATCTACCCAAGCAAGTGTCCGGGTTAAAAATGGGGGGATATGTACGGGCTGCCGGTCAGCGAATCGGCGGTACGTTTCGGGACATCCGGCGTTATCCGCAGCTATTTCGAATGATCGCGGCATTCTGGTTCTACAACGACGGGATCAACACCATCATCTTGATGGCGACCATTTATGGAACAACGCTTGGAATAGGCACCAGCGACCTGATCCTGGCATTACTCATCACGCAATTCGTCGGGTTCCCCAGTACCATTCTGCTTGGAAAAGCGGCTGCGCGACTAGGCCCTAAACGGGTGCTGATCGCCTCGTTAGGCATCTATGTGCTGATCGTTCTCTTGGGTTTTGGGATGAGCAGTGCCTTGCATTTTTATATCCTGGCCGTGATGGTTGGGTTGGTACAAGGGGGAAGTCAGTCGATTTCCCGTTCGATCCTTAGCGATCTGATGCCGCCGAACCGGACGGGGGAATTTTTTGGTTTCGTCAACATTACGAGTAAATTCTCCTCGATCTTCGGGCCGTTTGCGTTTGGGCTCATCGGACAATGGACTGGCAATCCGCGTCTCGGGATCTTGTCGCTGCTGCTGTTCTTCGCTATAGGCATAGCCGTCGTGGCGAAGCTGAAACTGGACCGAGGCAAGGCGGACGCCTTGCGGGAAGCAGGCGGGGGTCCCGATGCCGGAGCGAAGCCCCCGGTGACGGTCTAAGCATTAAGGTTTGTGCCGCGTGATGGCCATGCGAAGTGCATAAGCAATCAGGACGAGACCCACGATGAGGTTCAAACCTCCCGTTAAGTGGGGGGGAATGTAGGCGTTCGCCAGGCTGCCGATCAGCGCAATCAGGTTCAAAAAGCCGAAGGTAGCCAGCAAAGCGCCCAGCGCAAACCAGCGCAACCGAGAGCGGCTTAGATCTAAACCTGGCTCGGTGATTTTGGAGCCGAACACCCCCGCCCAGAACAGGATCGTCAACGGGTTGGAGGCGGTTAGCAGGAAGGCGTAAACCCCGTAGCTTCCGTCAAAGTCTAATTTCGGCAGGCTAAGGAACGGCAGCGCCTCCGTCTCCATCTCCATCTCCATCTCCATCTCCATCGGAAAAGCGCTTAGCACCGTACTGAACCCGAATAAGCCCACGACGATCACACTGCACCATTTCAATATCGAACGAATGCGCCCCCTGCCAAGCAGGGTGGAGACTCCCAGCATCGCTGCCCCCATAAACATCGCATCGACCAAAGTTACCCCAAGAACGCCGGTTGCTGCCGCACCGTACCCCTGCCGGGAACCGGTTTGAAAAATAAAAAGGCAGACCGGGCCAACGGCCAGCTGCAGAAGCATTCCGAATTTGAACCCGCGCAGGAGCAGGCTTGCGTTTCCTCTCATAGGTTGATATTTTCCTTCAAGGTGGATAAGGAGATCATGGTGTTGCTCTTCACGACGCCGGGAAGCTTCTTCAACGTGTCTGACAAGAAACGCTCTAACTGGGAGGTATCTTCAACCAGCACTTTAAGCAAATAATCGTATTCGCCGGCAAGGTGATGACATTCCAGAACCGGTTCACAGGCTACGATCCTGGTGCGAAAGGTTTCAATATGCTTGCTGTGCTCAATGCCAACAAACACGAAGGCCAGCAGCTTGTGCCCGGTTTTCACCCGGTTGATCTTCACCGTATACGCCTCGATGATCCCGGCTTCCTCCAGCTTGCGAATGCGTTCGGATACGGCGGGGACGGACAACGCAACTCGTTTGCCAATATCAGAGGCGGTCATGCGGCTGTTATTCTTGAGGGATGCAAGAATTTGTTGATCAGTCATGTCCATGGATAACCCTTCTCTCATGGTTGATGTATTACCCCTATATTAGGAGGAGCGTTTAAAGATGTAAATAAGTATTGAAAAATAAGTTAATCATTTAATTAATTTCATACATTACCGTAAATAAATGAAGTCAGCTGACTTGAAAAGCTCGCTTAGAAAAAACAATTTAAACCGATCCGGGCCTGTCCCCCACGCACCGGAAGTGCTAGGATATTTCCATAAGAAACCTGGAATATCAAAGGAGTGGGATCAATGGCAGAGACCAAAACGAATGCCATACGGATGCTGGAGAAATCCAAAACGCCCTACCATACCTTCGCGTACGAGGTCGAGGACGGGCAAATTCACGGAACTGCAGTGGCGGAGAAGATTGGCAAACCGATGGAGAAGGTGTACAAGACGCTGGTGGCTCATCAAGGCCATGCGTTATTCGTGTTTATTATTCCAGTAGCCGAAGAGCTTGACCTGAAGAAGGCGGCCAAAGCAGCCGGGGTCAAAAAAATCGAGATGCTCCCGCTCAAGGATTTGCTGCAGCACACCGGATATATTCGAGGCGGTTGCTCCCCGGTCGGTATGAAGAAGCTGTTCCCGACCTGGATCGACAGTCAAGCCGAAAGCTTGGATACGATTCTCGTATCTGCCGGAAGAATCGGCTTGCAGATGGAGCTAACGCCTCAGCATCTTGCCGCGCAAGTTAAGGGAAAGTTCGCCTCACTTGTCCGTGAAGGCGGGGAGGAAGGGGAGATGGAGGACGAAGGGAATCGTTGGATTTGACGTGCTCCTAACAATCAGCATCTATACTGGAGGTAAAAACCAACAGAAAGATGGATGATCTGATGGGCATTCATGCTTATTTTCGCTCCTTAAATGAACTGGAACGCATCTATCGCTGTCCCGGAAGGTTCAAGTTCGAAGAACATAGCGTGGCGGCGCACTCCTGGAAAGTCGTGCAATACGCGAAAACCTTAGCTGATATCGAAGAACAACATGGGGTTTCCATCGACTGGAAGAAGTTGTACGAAATTACGAGCAGTCATGATTACGGTGAGATCTTTATCGGGGATATCAAAACGCCGGTCAAACACGCTTCGATCGAGCTGCGGAACTTGATTCAGCAGGTTGAAGAGGGCATGGTGCACAATTTCATTGATGAGCACATCCCGGAGGAGTTCAAAACGATCTTCCGCAACCAACTTCGCGAAGGGAAGGACCATACTGTCGAAGGGCTGATCCTCGAGGTCGCCGATAAGATGGATCAGGTCTACGAAGCGTTCGCCGAGCTGCAGCGGGGGAATACTGAGAAGGAATTCGTCAAGATGTACCGCGATGCGCTGGTAAAAATCAAGAATATTCAGCTTCATTGCGTCGACTACTTCCTTCGTGAAATTCTAACGGACATGGTCAACGAAGGGACGAGCTCACCGATTGACATCAAGCGAATTACGCAGGAAGCGCTGGAACACGGAGAAGGCGCCTGAACAAGGAGTTAAAGAAGAAGCCCATTCCTAAGAATTGGAATGGGCTTTACGCTTCACGCATAAGCGAATCGTTACAGCTCGGCGACGATTTTGCCGCGGACATGCCGCTGCGACAGGCGGATCAAGGCATCCGGCACTTTGTCCAGCTTGATGACTTCCTGCACCATCGCGTTCATTTTGTTCTGTTGCAACAGAGCCATAAATTCCCCGGCCATGATAGCGAGCTCTTCCTCGGCCTTCCGGCTCCCGGAGCCATAAGCGCCGGCGATCATCAGCTTGTGCAGCGTAAACGACTTGCTAGATGGCTGGAAGTCGGCCACAGTCTCTGGTGCTCCGGCGATGCAGGCCAGTTGCCCGCCGAAGGCCAGCATACTCAAATCTTGCTGAGCCGTTGCTCGGTTCACTGAGTTGATGATCAGATCCACGCCAACTCCGTTCGTGATGTCCATGACGCGCTCTTGAACGTTCTCCGAATTGTAGTCGATGACTTCATCCGCACCAAGGCTTCGGACATAGTCCGCATTCTGCGGCGAAGCCGTTGCGAGGATGGGGGAGGCACCGTAGATCTTTGCAAGTTGAATGGCATATCCGCCAACTCCGCCCGCTCCGGCATGGACGAGCAGGGATTGCCCTGAACGAATCTGCATTTTGCGCGTCAAAATCTGGTAAGCCGTCAGCCCGGCGCAAGGGAACGCCGCCGCGTCCGTAAAGGATACGCCGTCCGGAATTGCCGCCACCGTATGAGCGACGGTCACGGTATACTCGGCGAACCCGCCAGGCCGGGTGAAATCGGCCATGTAAGCAACCCGGTCCCCAGTTTTCCAGGTGGTGACACCTTCGCCAACGGCATCAACGACACCGGCAACGTCGATGCCAAGCACGAACGGATACACCCAGGCCGGATTCCCGTTTGGCGATACCTTGTAATCGATCGGATTCAAGCCAGCGGCATGAACACGCACCCGGATTTCACCCGGGCCTGGAATCGGCAAAGGCAATTCGGCGATTTCCAGCGTGTCAGGTTTCCCTGGCTTGGGGAGGATAAGTGCTTTCATCTCTGTCACCTTTTCGTTCCTTGGATTTTTTTGTTAGCAGCTTGTTCCATCATAGCACAGACTTTGAACATACTCGATAAACCGCTTGGCCGCAGGGGACACGTACCGGTCCTTTCTCCACTTCAGACCAAGCTCCCATTGCCAGCCTTCTTCCTGAATCGGAATCCATACGAGCCCGTCGAGTTCCAGCCCCATCGTCCTCGGCAGGACGGATACGCCTAAACCGGCATTAATAAATCCTGCGACTGTGATCAAATCCTCCGCATCATACGTGGAGGTCAGCGTAAATCCGGTGCTTTGAAAGCGGGCGAGAATGGTTGCTTTGAGGCCGCAATTATTCTTCAACCCCACAAACGGTTCTCCGGACAATTCCGTCAAGCTTAGCGATGGCCTGTCCGCAAAGGGATGCTGTGCCGAAACAACGATAAAGAGCGGAAGCGTTTGGATCACGATCCATTCATGGAGCTCCATAAACGATTCCCGGGAAGTGATCATGAGATCTGAAAGCCCTTTGTTTAAGTGCTCGTCGATATCTCCGAGACTTCCTTGCGTTAATTCGAATCGGACCTGCGGATGGGTCCGCTGGTAATCGCGGATCAGTGTCGGCACGAGATCAACGCCCAGAATATTCAGGTACGACAAGGCAATAACACCGGTATCCGGATTCGTCCATTCCTGTAATTCCCGAGTTCCTTTGGTCAAATCCTGCATCGCTTGTTCGACCCAGATCATGAACATCTGTCCATACCGGTTAAGCTCCAGATTACGGCCGCTTCGCTCGAAGAGCGGAACGCCGAGCTCAAGTTCGAGCTTGGAAATGGCGTGGCTTAAGGCTGGTTGGGTTAAATTTAACGCCTTGGAGGCTTGGGTCATATGCTGCAAACGGGCAACCGTCAGGAAATACTCGAGTTGCGTGAGTTCCATAAGCGTCACCTCTATACATAAATTTAATTTATCATTTACATGAATATTATAAATTAGACGATATAAGGGGTCAATCGTAAAATAGATTTGGGCCCGGTTCCACCAAATAGGGTGATCAAGGGTGGAGCCGCAAATTGATAATTACGGAGGGGTAAGAATGAAATTCGATTTAAATCAGATTCATACGGAGTTTACCGATAAAAAAGTGCTCGTGACCGGGGGAACCAAAGGGATGGGACAGGCTATTACGGCGAGACTTAAGGCTGCGGGGGCCGTAGTGATGACGACGGCCAGATCAATGCCGGAATCGCCGGGCGATCCGAAGCTGTTCGTAGCCGCAGACCTGGCTACCCCTGAAGGGGCGGAGAAGGTGATCCGTGCGGTACTGGACCGTATGGGCGGCGTGGATATCCTCATTCACTGCGTGGGCGGATCCATCACACCTCCGGGCGGAGCCTTAGCACTTTGCGAAGAGGATTGGGTCTACGCCCTGAACTGGAACCTGCTTAGCGCCGTTCGCTTGGACCGGGGACTGCTGCCATCGATGCTGGAGAAGGGGGAAGGGGCGATCGTGCACATTTCTTCGATCCAACGAAAGCTACCGCTGTTCGAAACGACTTTGGCCTATGCATCGGCGAAAGCGGCGTTAACGAACTACAGCAAAGGATTGTCCAAAGAATTTGCACCGCAGGGCATCCGCGTTAACACGGTTTCTCCCGGGTTCATTCAGACGGAAGCGGCCGATGCTTTGATCGACCGGATGGCGACGGAAACCGGAAGCCGGGAGAGCGCTCTGGAGCAGTTGATGCAGTCGCTGGGCGGCATCCCGCTAGGACATCCGGGACGGCCGGAGGATGTGGCCGAACTCGTGGCCTTCCTTGTTTCCGACCGGGCAGCCGCCATTACCGGCAGCGAATATGTCATCGATGGAGGGACGATTCCAACGCTGTGATGCTTTCCTATTGTTAATACCCGAAGAGCCTTCCCGACAAGGGAAGGCTCTTCGCTTAAAGATGGGGAGCGATGTACAAACGAAATACTTCGGCCGGTGGGCGGTCTCTTTTGCGCTTATCATCGGTCAGAACGACGACGGTCTCCAGGCTTGGGATCACGTAGATGAACTGTCCTCCATAGCCGCGGGCATAGAAAAATTCAAAAGACGTATCACGCTCCCCCGTGTACACGTCCGTCCACCAATGCCAGGCATAGCAGCCGCGATTGGGGGCTTCGACGTCGATCGCGGGATGGACGGACTCCTTCAGGCGTTCCTGGCTGATCAGTTGTCGTCCGTTCCAGGCCCCTTGCTGCAAATACAATAAACCGAACTTCATCATATCTGTTGGCCGGAGCCACAATCCGAATCCGCCGGTATGAATGCCCTGCGGGTCTAGCTCCCAGCGGTAGGTTTCGATGCCGAGCGGGCCGAACAGGTTCTCCTCGGCAAACCGGGCAGTCGGCATGCCGGCAGCTTGGAACAAAATTGCCGATAACAACTGAGAGCCGCCGGAGTTGTATTCCATCCGGTCACCGGGGCGATCAACCATCGGCTGCTCAAGGGCGAACCGAACCCAATCGCGCGAGCGGGTCATCCGTGGAAATGAGTTATGCTCGCCGAATTCCGTCCAATTCCACCCGCCCGACATCGTAAGGAGATGCCGCAAGGTGATCTCCCGCTTCCGTTCGTCGGAGTCCGCATCCAAGTGTGGGAAGAAGGTGCGGATTCTCGTATCGGGTGGCGGCAGCATACCGAGGTCGAAGGCGATGCAGATTAGAGCCGATAGGAAGCTTTTTGTGCAGGAATTGGTTTTGGCGATTTGGTCGGCCACCTGCGTGTTACGATAATGCTCGAGGACAAGATGGCCCTCACGGTTGATGAGACAGCTTCGTAATTGAAGCGGCTGAATGGCCGCAGAAATAGAAGAGAGATTCATTGCTAAGATGTCCTTTCTAGTGTCGTGGGGCCCATAGGATAATCGAAACGCCGATCAAACAGATTGCGGCGCCAAGCCAATCGTAAAGGTCGGGCGTCTTCTTGTCCACCCACCAGCCCCATAGCACAGCCAAGGCGATGAACACGCCGCCGTATGCCGCATATACGCGCCCGAAAGAAGGGAATTTCTGCAGTGTCGGAACGATGCCGTAGACGATGAGAATCAACCCGCCAGTGATGCCGTACCAGAGCGGCCGAGATTCCCGGAGCCAGAGCCAGATCAAATAGCCGCCGCCGATTTCGGCGAGTCCGGCAACAAGAAACAAGAGAATCGCGAGGAGCATGATGAAGCCAACCCTTTCGATCTATTTTTACCCATGATTGTATCATGGATCCGTAAAGATGAAACCTTGATGAAGACTATGGCGTGTTCGCGCGAATGCGTTATAATCGATCTAAGGTATATCTTCAAATTTAAACTATCAAATCTACAATTAAAGGAGTGGATCCGGATGGAAAGAGTCCAATCGGAAACGCAATTCGAACAATTGATTCAAAGAGACCAATATACCGTCATTAAATTCGATACAACCTGGTGCCCGGACTGCAAGAACCTCGACCGGTTCATTGGAGATATCATTGCCGAGCATAAGGACAAGGAGTTCTACGCGATGGATGCCGAGGAATTCCAACCGTTGGCCGAAGCTAACGAGGTGCGGGGCATTCCGAGTCTGCTCGTTTATAAAAACGGGGAGAAGCTGGCCCATCTGCACAGTAAATTCGCCAAAACTCCAGGGCAAATTCGCGAGTACCTGGATAGCTTGGCTTAATCCGGCAAAAGGGCGCTCATCGTCCATCTTGGGGAGAGAGGAACATGAAGTTTACGGAAATAACTTTATGGTCGGGGCAGTTGCAGGAGACGGAAGCCTTCTATACCGAAACCCTGGGATTTGCCTTGATTGAACAAGGACTGGAGCACTTCACGATTCAAGCCGGAACCACGCTGCTCACATTTCGTTTGGCCCAGGAGAACGTCTCGCCGTTTTACCATTTTGCGTTAAACATCCCGGAGAATAAGTTTGCGGAAGCCAAGCAGTGGTTGGCGTTGAGAGTTCCTCTGATCCGCGAACAGGGAGAGGATGAAGTGTTTTTCACCTCTTGGAACGCGCATGCGGTTTATTTTGAAGATCCGTCCGGCAACATTGTCGAATGGATTGCTCGGCATCATTTACCCAGCGGGATCAGCCATGATTTTACCGTCGATGACATCATGGGGGTTAGTGAGATAGGTATCGTTACATCCGAGGTCCTCCCCTTGGTTCATCGTTTGAACGAGGCAGGGATACCGAATTGGAGAGAGGACAACGAGGGGCTGACCCCAGTTGGTGATGAATATGGGCTGCTGATTGTCGTCAGGGATAAACGGGAATGGTATTTCTCCAACCGGAAAACAGCCCAATTCTACCCGGTAGAATTGACTGCAGCCGGTATCGGACGATTGAAGTTCCGCGTGCAGGACGAGTTATCGGGTACACCGTTCGGATGAAATGAAACGGATTTTTGACGCACACGTTCATGGATGTTGTCCTCTGTTTTGTGGTATATTGCTTATATAATAAGCAGTTTGAACCATGCAACTTTTGCTGTTTGGACAGGAGACAGACGCATGAACGAGAATGGAAATAAGACGGATGATCGTAACTATACGAAGGGGCTTCCTCACGGGATCGCATTAACCTGGGGATTGATTCCGGAGCCGAAACGGGGGCCCAAACGGGAGCTGAGTATTCCGGAAATTGTTAGTACTGCGGTAGCTCTTGCGGACAAGGACGGGTTGGCTGCCGTATCGATGAGCCGAGTCGCCGGAGCTTTGGGTTATACGGCGATGTCACTGTATCGATATATTCCAAGCAAGGATGATCTGCTGCTTCTGATGCAGGAGGCAATTGGTGACATCCCGCTCCCTGAGGACCAAGATCCGGATGATTGGCGTGGCATGATGCGCACCTTCGTTTGGAGCACGATCCAAATTTATAAGAAGCATCCGTGGTTTGCCGATCTTCCGATTTATGGCGCGCCAATCACACCCCACAGTTTAAGGTTTGTCGATTGGGCACTGAAGGGAATGCGAGACTTTCCAATCAGTGGGTATGTGAAGATGTCCATCATTTTGCTCCTAAGCAGCTATGCACGCGCATGCGGAATCCTCCAGCGTGACATGGACCGGGCTTTCAGTTCGGGAACTAGCCCGGGCGAATTTAGCGGTTTAAGCTACAGTGCTGCTTTGAAGGAGCTCGTCACCCCGGAACAGTTTCCGTATTTGCATCCATTAATTCTGTCGGGAGAATACACCGGAGAAGATGAAGCCGACAATGACGTGGGGAATGACATTGAATTCGGTCTGGAGCGGATTCTTGACGGGGTAGAGCATTATCTAGTGAGCGCTGCGAAAAGATAAACGTAAAGCAGGGAATACGAAGCGATTCGTGATTCCCTGCTTTTTAATTGTGTGATTATCGGATGAGCGTTGCCGTTATCGTTGACCTGACCGCCCATGAAATACGACGCGACACCAAATGAAAGCACCGGCGATGAGGAGCAGACACCATCCGACTGCCCACCCGGCATTGTCGCCGATCGGTACGTTGGTGAGCAAACCGCGGATCGTTTCAATCGATGGGGTGATCGGCTGATTAGCCGCGAAGCCCTGAAGCCATCGCGGCATCGATTGCGTGGGCACGAAGGCGCTGGAAAGATAGGGGAGGAACAGCAGAATGAACCCGTAACCGCTAGCGGCAGAAGCGCTCCCGGCGACGAGGCCGATGGCTGCGAATAACCAGGTGATGGCCAGGATAAACAGGATGATCATGCCCATAGCCCCTAGCCATTCTCCGAAACTGGCGGCAGGACTGAAGCCGACTAGCAAGGCAACGCTAATCACGATCACCGTGGCGATAAGATTGCGGAACAAGCTGGCTACGACATGACCAGTTATTACGCCCAGGCTTTGAATCGGCATGGTGCGGAATCGCTCGATCACGCCGTTGGAAAGGTCCTCGGCGACTCTCACTGCCGTCCCTGAGGCACCAAATCCGGCACACAGCAGGATGATCCCGGGAACTACATACTCAACGTAATTGCCGGAGGGGTCAAGGGCTCCGCCGAACACATAGGTGAACAACAGCATCAGCATCACCGGAAGTACGATCGCCATGACCATCGCATCCACATCTCTCAGACTATGGCGGATGCCGCGGCCAATGAATACCCAATTGGTCATCCAGGACGAAGGCACTTTGGTTGAAAATGGGGCTTCCATTAAGCGGATACCTCCTTATCGCCGGAAGTCAGAGAAATGAACACCTCATCCATCGTCGGACGCTGGATGCTGACACGTACATCCGCGGCTACCCGGGATTGAAGGTCATTTAAGATTCCCAGCAAATCACGGATGGTGCCGTCTGTCGTCACTCGGGAAACCAGCTGATCTTCGGCGTCCCGGAGTTCGACCCGATCGGTGCGGACTTGAGCCTTCAATTGCTCCGCCGTACCGGTCGCAACGATTTGTCCGTCCTTGAGAACGGCGATCGTATCGGCCAATTGATCCGCTTCCTCCAAATATTGCGTCGTTAGAAAAATCGTATGGCCCTGCCGTGCTAATTCCTTAATACCTTCCCAAAGTACACGGCGGCTGAGCGTGTCCAGACCGGTTGTCGGTTCGTCCAAGAACAGTACCGGGCGGCTGACGATTAAACTGATTGCAAGATCGAGACGTCGACGCATACCGCCGGAATAGGTCTTAACCCGTTTACGGGCGGCCTCGGTTAAGTCAAATCGTTCCAACAACTCCGCAGCGCGTGTACGTGCCGTTTTGGAGGCTAGGCCCGAGAGACGGCCCATCATCACTAAATTTTCCTCCCCAGTCAGCACCTCATCGACCGCGGTAAATTGTCCGGTCAGGCTGATCGAGCGTTTGACTTCGTTTTTTTGACTGACCACCTCGTACCCAGCAACCCGAACCGTTCCCGCATCTGGCGTAGTAAGGGTCGACAGGATGCGAAGAAGAGTTGTTTTACCGGCGCCATTGGGTCCCAGCAAGGCGTAGACCGTGCCTCTTGGTACGACCAGATCAACCCCGTTAAGTACGGTATGGCCGCCAAAGCTTTTATACAACCCGCTGACTTCGATGGCATGATTCATATCAAGGACTCCTTTCTATCTTGAACTGTATATAATGTAAACAGTATATTGCGTAAGCATATATTAAGTCAATACGGAAAATTCAAAATGATGGCTGAGTTGTCCATTGTGCGACTAGCGAAGTACTTTCCGAATCGTACGTAGTGCTATTTCGCTATTTTTTGAAACGAAGGGAATACACTCAAGATCAGATAGTTGAATGAATGCAGCTCCCGGACGGAATTTTCTGATGCAGGGAGCTGTTTATGTCATAAAAATAATATGAGAATGGAAATTCTAAAATAATTATTTACCGAACATTCTCAATATGATAAACTCAAGATGAAAGGAGGGACCGCCCATTGGCCAGAGCCAAACAATTTGACGAGGATACAGTGTTGCTGAAAGCGAAGAAGCTATTTTGGGAACAAGGCTATGAGAGAACGTCGATGCAGGATTTGGTCGAGCAAATGGGCGTTCATAAGCGCAGCATGTATGACACATTCGGCGATAAGCATTCTCTGTATGTCCGAGCGTTGAACCGGTATCAGGAAGTGATTGCGAAACGGATGGCGGAGGCGATGAACGGAGCCCTTTCCACAAAGGATGCGATCCGTGCCTTATTCGAAATGGTGATCTATCCGGAAAAGGGATTCCGGGCGGGCTGCCTGATGGTGAACACCGTTGAAGATAAAGAGAAGCTCGTCCGGATCGTCGATACGACGTTGTCTTTGTTGAGGTAGTCCTTTTTTTGCATAAAAGAGAATGATCGTTCTCAAAAAAACACTTATCTAAAGGAGCGAGTACGATGGGAAAACTAGCAGGTAAAGTAGCGTTGATTACTGGAGGGAGCAGCGGGATTGGATTCTCCACGGCTCAATTGTTTCTAGATGAAGGGGCAAAAGTTGTCATTACGGGTCGGAACCCGGACAATTTGAAGAAAGCGGTGGAAGCGCTGGATCCAGCTAATAGTATCGGCGTGGTGTCGGATGCATCTGATCCGGGGAGCGCGGAGAAAGCCGCCGCAGCAGCAGTGGAAGCCTTCGGCGGGTTAGACATCGTGTTCGCCAATGCCGGGATCAGCGGAAGTACGCCACTCGGCAGCACGGACCCGTCTCTGTTTAAGCGCATTCTCGATATCAACGTCGCCGGTGTATTCTTCACGATTCAAGCGGCTTCGCCCCATTTGAGAGAGGGGGGATCCGTGATCCTGAACGGTTCCGTTCTAGCCAAAGCCGGCAGTCCGGGGTATGCCGCTTATGCTGCAAGCAAAGGGGCGGTCACAAGCATGGCGCGGGTTCTGGTATCGGAGTTGGCACCACGCGGCATTCGCGTCAACACAGTCGTTCCAGGCGCTACGAGAACACCAATTTGGGGAGATACCGCTGCGCCGGCTTTTAATCAGCTGGAAGATTATTTGAAGAGAAGCATCCCGCTGAACCGTATGGGCGAACCAATTGAACTGGCAAATACCGTCTTATTCTTGGCTTCCGATGATTCATCCTTTGTGAACGGGGCAGAGATTAGCGTAGATGGGGGTTCGGGCTCTTCACCGATGGGAACGCCGCTTCATGTCCAACGTTAACAACTCCTCCCGTTAGGGGGTTCATATATATCAAAGCCGGTCGGTTTCCGAACGGCTTGTTTGCTCGAACAGGAGGAAGGTGGAAAAATGATGAACAAGCTGTGACTTGGCATGTGAAAAAAAGCACATCAAAAGTGAAATAAATCACATTATATGATTCCACTTTTTTTTATAATTCAAACTGAAGATAAAAACAGGAGGGAAATCAAATGAAAATGGTCAAAGGTTTGGTAGTAGCAGGGATTGCAGCGGCTTTGTTGGCAGGTTGCGGTTCGAATAACGGGGATACGACGGCAAATACAGATAAACCCGCTGAACAAACCGACGTAACAACGACGGCATCGATCGTAAACCAAGCGGATGCGTTCACGAATGCAGTCAGCGAAAAAGGAACTTGGATCGTCGCGATTCTGAACGACTTGACAGTTGATAAGGATGTTGTTGTTGCTGGTGAATTCCATGACAAGAACGATGCTGCAAAAGACATCTATCGTAAAATCGCGTTGTACACCCAAGACGAAGATCACAACATCACCGCTTCGTTTACATTGACGGTTCCTAAACTGACGGTACAAAGTGAAAACCTGAGAATTCAAGGCGGTACCGTGAAAGGCGACGTCTATGTAGAAGCAAACGGGTTCAACTTGGATAAAACCGCTACAATCGACGGCAATCTGTACTTCGCCAACGCGGACGTGCAAGCCAGCGCGAAAATCGACGGTAAAGTAACGGGCGCAACAGAAGTGAAGTAAGTTTAGTCCAAATCATAACGAAGGCCAACCGATCAGGTTGGCCTTGTTTTTATATCAAAAAAGATTTTTACGAATACATATATCCGTTTATCCTCCCACGTTCAGATCATAGTTCTACGTCTTCAGAGGGCGGGAGGTTGCGGTTTGTCCGGCCGTATGTTCTAATCGCAGTAGCTGCGTTCCGCAGCGGAAGACCCGGTGGAGACGATTGAAGTTGATGAAGAGGAGCCGATTTGTTTCTATTCTGTCCACTTCAGCTATACGAGCATCGGATATGACGAAGGCGCGTGGTCTATCGGAAAGATCCAGCATATGCGTGAGCATCTTACTGAGCGGCTCACTTTGGCGGAGTTGTCTGATTTGGTGCAACTGTCAACGTATTATCTGACGCGAGTGTTCAAGCAGGCTACCGGCTATACGGTTATCGAGTACTTCAACAAACTTAAAATGGATAAAGCCAAAGAACTCATCTTGGACAGTGACAAAAAAATCAAGGACGTTGCATTAGAGCTTGGTTTCGCCGACGAATTTTACTTCAGCCGAATTTTCAAGCGTACGGAAGGGATCAGTCCATGTTTTACAGCAAAATCGTCCATGGAGTTTAGGATAATGCATGGTTCATAGCTGTTATTCGCGTTAAGATCATTCTGCAAGAATGTTCAATTGTCGCGCAGTGGACAGGGTGCTCTTACAGAAGGAAGAAGGCTTTGGGTTATGCCGATTTGGAAAAGAAATTTGATCGTCTGCTGGTTTGGCATGTTCGTGACAGGAGTAGGCATGAGCCAGATCGCCCCGATTTTGCCGCTCTACATCAAGCAGCTGGGGGTCGATCAGGCCGATGCGGTGGCCCGTTATTCCGGACTCGCATTTGGCATTACGTTTATCGTCTCGGCGATTTTCTCTCCGATTTGGGGGCTCGCGGCCGATAAATATGGGCGGAAACCGATGCTCCTCCGGGCTAGCCTCGGAATGGCGATCATTATCGGATGTATGGGGTTCGCTACCCATGTGTATGTGTTGATCGCCCTTCGTCTGTTGCAAGGCATCATTACTGGCTACAGCACAGTATGCACAACGCTGATCGCGACGCAAACGGACAAGGCTCATGCGGGTGGGGCGTTAGGTCTGTTATCCACGTCCAATATCGCGGGATCGCTGTTAGGACCGTCGATCGGCGGGTTCATTGCCGAAAACGCCGGGATTCCAAACACCTTTTTCCTGACCGGTGTGTTGATGCTGATCGCTTTCATAACGACATGGTTATTCGTTAAGGAAACGTTCGTACGGACGGATGAGAAAGTGGCGGGAATGAAAGAGGTATGGGAGGCAGTTCCTGAAAAAAGCTTAACCTTGACGCTGTTCGCCACCTTTTTTATGCTGAGTGTCGCCATGTATTCGGTGGAACCGGTGCTAACGGTGTATGTAAATGAAATTTCTCGGAACAGCGGCCATGTGGCGCTGTTGGCCGGGATCTTGTTTATCCCGCAGGCACTCGCACAGAATCCTTGGGAGCTGATGGGGCTGCGTTTTTTGCTGGGATTGGCAGCGGGAGGACTCAGTCCCTCGGTCAACACACTCATCAAGAAGATTACTCCGGAGCATCTGACAGGGCGGGTGTATGGGTTTAGCATGGCAGCCGGGTATCTGGGGGTATTTGCCGGTTCCGTGCTAGGTGGTCAAGTCGCGGCTTGGCTCGGCGTTCCATACGTATTCTTGACGACCAGCGTTTTGCTGTTAATCAATGCGGTCTGGGTTTATACGAAGGTGTATAAGAAGATGAAGGAACCTGGCCAATCGGCGCTTATCCAAAGATAACCAAGAATGGAGTGAAGGAGAGATGATGATGGAAATGGGTCCATCTGACATGAAGAAGAGGATCATAGCGGAAAAGACAGCCTTGGTTGTGATCGATTTACAGCAAGGAATTGCGCATCCCTCCCGCAAAGGGGCTCCTTACGAGAGCTCTGTAGTGGTAGGAAACGCAAGCCGGCTGGCACAGGCGTTTGCCGAAGAAGGCGGGTTCGTGGTGCTTGTCCGGGTATCCTCTTTTGATGGAAAGGACATGTTGAATCCAGAAACGGACATGCATCCGAGCCCAACGGCGTACCCTGCAGGTTGGGATGAAATCGTGCCTGAATTGGCGGAGGTTAAAGGGGCACATGTTGTGACGAAACGCCAGTGGGGAGCTTTCTTCGGCACGGATCTCGATCTGCAACTGCGGCGGCGCGGCATCGATACGATCGTGCTCTGCGGCATCTCAACCTCCATCGGGGTTGACATGACTGCGCGTGAAGCGTTCCAGCATGGGTACCAGCAGATATTCGTCGAGGATGCCATGTCTGCTTCGACGACGGAGGAGCACGAGTACGTATGCCGATTCATCTTCCCGCGCATCGGCAAGATACGACCGACGGAAGAGATTTTGGCGGCGCTGCGGTAAACGGTCGTTTTGATGTGAAAGAGCCTTGGACATTTGGGTTCAAGGCTCTTTGGGTATACGCCCAGCATGGGCGACATCGATAGGGTGAAAATCCCGAGCGGGGGTTGCGAGCGCCTCCCGACCGGCCATGGAACGGGAAGCAGCTTGGCCGGGCAATCCGGGGTATCCTCTTCCACCCGATTGATCGTGTACTAAAACTGTAGCACAACCATCTGGTGGCAGGTCCAAAGGGGCAGAGTGTATGTGATGCACCCATGCTCTTGGCGGAATGGAAGCGCCGTCCGCTGAGGCACCAGATAAACTTCCCGGACCGGCGCCGGCACAGCGATCGTGGATTCGATGCCACTAAGGATCGGGAGGTCTTCGATGACCTCAACGTTTTGGCCCCGGCGTACCGGAGAGGCATACAACAGATGGTGAATCCAGCGGTTGTTGGCCTGTTGTGCCTGAAGCGTTGTTACCCCTTGTGCAGGGAGATTTGTGCTCATCGTCTTACGTTTTAGCAAGCGGTCCAAGGCGTAGTGCAGAATCTCCTTGACGGGCAAGCTGCCCTTCAAGGCGTAGTCCTCGAACAGATACCAGGCTGCGTAGATACCGGAAGGGCCCTCCACCATGCCGGGGCCGGCATCCTGCAAATTGGATGGGGTGTGCTGATGCGAGCAAAAGGTGAACAGATCGCGGTTGAAGTAGGAATTTTCTCGGCTGCCCAGCTTGTGACCGTTTGTATCCAGCTTGATGTCCTGACCATCGGCGTAAATGACAAATGAAGCGTTGCTTAAGGAAGGCAGCTCGAAGTCCGGTCGAAAATAAGACGGCTTGAACGCGGAGGCCTTAAGCGGTTTCGCACCGAAATCAAGTTCGAACCGCGTACCGTCCGATGACAGTGCAGAGCGTCCGGTGGCCAGGATTTTGCCGCCTTTGGTGACAAATGCTTCAAGCTTCGTCTTGAGCGGTTCATCGAGGGTAATGACGTCCGGCAGAATGACGACTTGATAAGAAGTTAGGTCGGTTTCCGTATCCACGACATCAAACAGGTAATTCCCTTCCAGCAGAATTCGTACGGCCCCCGAATCGGCGTCCTGCACCGAAGCGCCCGGATACCCCGATGCCTCGGCAGACAGCAACGCTACGTCGGCGACGGAGGTTACGTCCCGGCACCATTCCTCCTTCGCTTCAACTTCGCTATAAGCATCTCCGATCAGCGCATAAGTTGCTGGGTCCATCAACCCGGTCGGATGCAACTGGTCGCCGATCGAGATCCGTGCCCCGTTCGCCAAGCTAAGCGCCGTCTCGTATTTCAGCGCGTTCGGATGCTTGTAACCGCCAAATTCGCCCCATGAGGTGTGAAATTTTCCCGTCATCCCCAGGAAGTTCATCCCCAGTCCTTGAGCGTATCGCGCGGAGAGCGGAAAGTGGTCATACCCCCAACCGCCCGTCGGCAGGGACTCCAGCTCCAGATGGGAGTTCAGCTTCGCGAGGTCACGCCGTCCGCGCTTGACATGACCGCCGTTATGAAAGATCGGCAGGCCAGGCTTCACGGTATGTACGGCATTATCCATAGCATCGGCGTAGCGGAAATAGGTCTCCTCCCAAAGGAGTCTCATCTCCTCCAGGTTGCGTGGATCCGAGCCGCGTTTACGGATTTCAGCAACGCAAGATTGGCAATAACATTCGCGGACTCCAACGATATCGAGGAAGATTCCGTCCGCGTCGTAATGGGTTACGACCTCACGGACTTGAGCAGCCAGGATGTCCAGGTAAGGGGTGTTCATGCAAAACTGATGATATCCCGGCGTCATGAAATCGGGCGACCAGCTGAGCTTCTCGTGCGGATCGCGGATGAGCCATTCCGGATGGCGACGCGCGAGCTTCTCATCCAGTCCAGCGGAGAGATAAACCGGCGTTTTGACGCTGATTTCGTGCGCCGCATCGATTTGCGCGCCAAGCAGGTCGAAGGATAGCTGTGGATGCATTTCGTTGGCGGTTGTTGGATGGTAGGCCCAGCCATGATGGCATTTGGCGAACACGGTAATCGAATCGACATGCCCCAGCTTGAGCATCTCCTGAAATTGCGGCTTGGAGAAGCGGCTGCCAATACCTTCGATCGCTTCGGAAGTATGGAAATCGAGATGAACCTGACGGAATCGCATGGGTATTCCTCCCGTAATGGATTGTTTATCGTACGATACCTACCATTGTAGATTGATTCACCACTTGATACAGCTGCTAAATGCGACTAAATATAGTACAATTTCTACATAACATGGGGGGCGATAACATGCTCATGCTGAAGTTTGAGGCACCGCCATTTCCGCTGCTGGCAACGGTAGGCTACGCGTTATGGAAGCCGGGAGTTACGCATGCCGAACGGGTCTTCGACGCGTACGATCTGATTCTCTGCGCGAAAGGGGCTTTATTCATGGAAGAAGAGGGGACCCCTTACGAGATAGGGCCTGGGAAGCTCCTGGTGTTGGAACCGGGATTACGTCATCGCGGTTACCGCCCGACCGAGGAGGAAACCGAGGTGTACTGGATCCATTTCCAGCACCCTTCCGCGTCTCTGCATAAGCTGGCGGAGAAGCAAGGGTGGCAGCAGCCGCCGCTCGCAAGAACCGACCAGGACACGGAGCCGCGTCCGGCGATGATCGACGTTCCGAAGTTTGCTGACGTGGATCTCCGGACGCTACGGCCTTTGCTGGACGAGATGATCGCGCTGCATCGGTCGCTTACGCCGTATCGCTCCTTCGAGCTGCAGCTACGGTTCAGTCAGTTGCTCTTGCAGCTGCAGCACGGGATGTGGCAAGGCGGTCCGCAGTCGCGGTCGTATGAGCTCAGCGAGCGAGTCGCCTCTTATCTGGAATTGCGATTGGATAACCCGTTTGATGCGGGGCAAATGGAACGCGATCTGCATTATCATTTCGATTATTTGGCGCGGTGCTTGAAGCAACATACGGGAATGAGCCCGCTGCAATACCGCCATCATCAGCAAATCGAGAGGGCTAAGCGATTGCTTGCGCATACTAACGAGCCGCTGAAGCAGATTGGGGAGCAATGCGGGTTTCCGGACCCGAATTATTTCGTCAGGCTGTTCAAACGGGAGACCACCTTCACACCGGGAGCGTACCGGAGAAGATACCGCATCATTCGGATGGACTAAGGGAACATTTGGGCTCTGAAAATTTCTTCAAACCGGTTTACGATCCGGCGCGAATCTGGTAATATTATCGCAACATGAAATGCGATGACGAGATGAGTAGGTAAATGGAACCTTTCCCAGAGAGCTCCGGTAAGCTGCAAAGGAGCAATGCGTTTCTTTATCGAATAAAGCCTCTGAGCAGCACACCGGAACGTTCAACTGACGGGATGGTGTGACAGGAGCTCCTGTTATAGAGCTAGGGTATACGCTTGGCTAGGCCAGGCTGTACTTGAAGAGGTTAATATGGCGACATATTAACGAAACTGGGGTGGTACCGCGGGCATACCAATCTCGCCCCCAAGACGGAAGACTCGTCTTGGAGGTGGGATTTTTTATTTTGGCGATAGGTAGAATACTTACATGGAAAGGATAGGATCAAACAAATGGGTGAGAGATTGAAAGTAGGCATCGTTGGTGGGACAGGAATGGTGGGTCAGCGCTTCGTACAGCTGCTGGATCAGCACCCTTGGTTCGAGGTAACAGGCATAGCGGCCAGCGCGAATTCCGCTGGCAAAACGTATGAGGAGTCCGTGCAGGGACGTTGGAAAATGGCCACGCCGATCCCGGAAGCCGTTAAATCTATCGTTGTTCAGGACGCGGCCAAGGTTGAACAAGTGACGGCAGACGTGGACTTCGTCTTCTGTGCGGTCGATATGAAGAAGGCGGAAATTCAAGCGTTGGAGGAAGCGTACGCGAAAACCGGTACCCCGGTCATCTCCAACAACTCGGCTCACCGCTGGACGCCGGACGTTCCGATGGTGATTCCGGAAGTCAACCCGCAGCATATCGAAGTGATTGCCGCACAGCGCAAACGCCTCGGAACGAGCACAGGGTTCATTGCCGTGAAGCCGAACTGCTCGATTCAGAGTTACGTACCTGCATTAAACGCGCTGCTGGATTTTGAACCCACCACCGTGGTTGCTTCGACGTATCAGGCGATTTCCGGTGCCGGGAAGAACTTTACCGATTGGCCGGATATGCTGGATAACGTGATCCCTTATATCGGCGGCGAGGAAGAGAAGAGTGAGCAGGAACCGCTGCGCATCTGGGGCCATGTGGATGGCGGGCAGATCGTCAAAGCCAACTCCCCCATTATAACAACGCAGTGTATACGCGTTCCCGTTACGGACGGCCACTTGGCTACCGTGTTCGTATCGTTTAAGAACAAGCCGTCGAAGGAAGAAATCCTTGGACGCTGGCGCGGGTTCCAGGGCAGACCCCAAGAGTTGGGATTGCCAAGCGCGCCGAAGCAGTTTATCACTTATTTTGAGGAAGAAAACCGTCCGCAGACGAAACTCGACCGTGATCTTGAACATGGGATGGGGGTTTCGGTGGGTCGATTGCGCGAGGATTCGCTTTACGACTATAAATTCGTTGGACTTTCCCATAATACCTTGCGCGGAGCTGCAGGCGGTGCGGTTCTCATTGCCGAACTGCTGAAAGCGGAAGGATATATTCAAGCAAAGTAAATGAGATTACGTAAGGATAGGGAGAGAGCCGGTTGTTAACGATTAAATTGGATGATTTAAGCGGACCTGAGATCGCAGCTTTAATTGGTGAACATTTGGCGAATATGGCCGAGAACTCCCCACCTGAGAGTATTCATGCGCTGAATCTGGACGGTTTGAAGCGGCCGGACGTTACGTTCTGGAGTGCCTGGATCAACGTCGAGCTCGCGGGATGCGGTGCCCTTAAGGAGCTGGATGACCAGCATGGCGAGGTGAAATCGATGCGCACCGCCATTCCTTATCGGGGAAAGGGCGTCGCGAAGCAAGTGCTGGCGCATCTCCTCGAGGAGGCGGCGCGGAGAGGGTACCGTCAAGTCAGCCTAGAGACAGGTTCTATGGAGGCGTTCATCCCGGCTCGCCGGTTGTATGAAAGCTTCGGGTTTACGTATTGCGAGCCCTTTGCGGATTATGTTGAGGACCCTAACAGTGTGTTTATGACCAAGAGGATCTAATCGGGATGAATCATTCCAGAGAACCCCAAAAAAAACCCGCGAAATCCGCGGGTTTTTGGTTTTTCTTCGGGGTGAAACTAGAGATTAGACGATGACGGCCGTTCCGCTGACCGAAACCATCAGCATCCCTTCGCGAATCACCTCATAATCAATGTCGACGCCAATGATGGCGTTGGCACCGAGACGCGAAGCTTTCTCGTTCATTTCTGCGAACGCAGTGTCCCGGGCCTCTTGGAGCTTGTTCTCATAAGCGCCCGAACGTCCGCCAACGATATCGGTAATCGAAGCCAGAAAATCGCGCACAACGTTGGCGCCCATGATGACTTCGCCAGTGACGATGCCGATGTACTGTCTTACCGGTGAGCCTTCAATCGTTGTGGTTGTTGTCATTATCATTCGAGAATCCTCCTCATTTTTTGAAGCATTACTGGGTGTTACGCAGGTTTGCCCTGCGGGTTTCAACTTAAACTATGATGTGTGAAAAGGGGGCGCTTCATTTGCAAAAGTTTATCGTGATCGGCTCCGGAATTCTTGGCGCATCGACGGCTTATCATTTAGCCAAGCTTGGGGCGGACGTGACGGTTGTCGATCGCGGCGTTCCGGGACAAGCTACCGACGCCGCGGCGGGAATCATCTGCCCGTGGATCTCACAACGGCGTAATCAAGTCTGGTACCGGCTGGCTATAGCGGGGGCACGGTACTACGGCCCGTTGATCAAGGAGCTGGAGAAGGAAGGAGAGCGTGATACTGGCTATGCTCGTGTAGGAGCGATTCGTCTTCACCGGGAACGCGAGAAGCTCGTCGCTTTGGAGAAGCTGGCCCTTGAGCGAAAACGAGAAGCCCCGGAAATGGGGGAGATCCTCTTGCTCGAACCGGATGAAGTCAAGAGACGGTTCCCTCCGCTGGATGAGGGGTACTATGGGATCTATGTGAGCGGTGCCGCCCGCGTTGACGGGCGCGCGCTTCGTGAGTCTCTCCTGAGGGCGGCAGTCCGGCACGGCGCGACCTTGGTGCGCGGCGAAGCTGTGCTCTTACACGACGGCTTGGCTGTGACCGGGGTGCGCGTTGGTGCGGAGGAGATGTACGCCGATGCGCTTGTCGTATGCGCCGGAGCTTGGGCCCCTCAGCTGTTCACCCCGCTAGGATTGGAATTTGATATGACTTTCCAGAAAGCGCAGATCGTTCACTTGGCGCTGCCAGACGTCCCGACCGAACGCTGGCCTGTCGTCATCCCGCCGGGGGATCAGTACATCCTGGCGTTTGACGATCGTCGCATCGTGATCGGCGCTACCCACGAAAACAACCCTTCCGGTTATGATACTCGTGTAACGGCCGGCGGTCTGCAAGAGGTGACTCAGAAGGCGCTGACCGTTGCGCCTGGACTGGCGGAAGCCAGCTTCTTGGAAGCGAGAGTTGGCTTTCGTCCGTTTACACCGGGATTCCTTCCGGTTTTTGGGGCGGTTCCCGGATGGAGCGGGATTTTTGCAGCTAATGGCTTAGGGGCTTCGGGACTCACGATGGGTCCGTTTATCGGAGCGCAATTAGCTCAATGGATGTTAGGAAGAAAGACCGAAGTACGTTGGGAGGATTACGACCTAGAGTCGGCGTTAGCCCCTAAAAACTGAGTGCATATGTGAACAGTAATGCACAAATGTTTCCAATTGGAGGACAGATGTCCATGTACCGTGGTATACTGTCGCTATGCTTCTAGGCGACATTTATACAAACGGGGGAGAAACATGAAGGCAATTCTACTCAAATGGAATGAAATCAGTCTAGTGAAACGGATTTTAGCGGGGTTGGCCGTCGGAATTCTCTTGGCAATCCTCGTCCCGAAGGCCAGCGGAATCGCATTGCTGGGTACGCTGTTCGTATCAGCTCTTAAGGCTGTTGCCCCGATCCTGGTGCTGCTGCTGGTGATGGCCGCGATCGCCAATCATCAAAAAGGGCGCCAAACCAATATGAAGTCGATTCTGATTTTATATGGGATCAGTACGTTCCTGGCTGGGGCAAGCGCCGTGGCATTCAGTTATCTGTTCCCCGTCCGCTTATCGTTGGCAGGGGCAACCGAGGGTTTGACACCGCCCGGAGGCATCGTCGAGGTCCTCAAAGGACTGCTTCTTAATGTAGTGGACAATCCGGTTAGTGCGCTAATGAATGCTAATTATATTGGGATCTTAGCTTGGGCGATCCTGCTTGGGTTCGCTTTGAAAGGGGCAGGCGATCACACGAAAAACCTGCTCACGCAAGCGTCAGACGCGGTATCCCTAATCGTCAAGTGGGTGATTCAGTTGGCGCCGTTTGGGATTCTGGGACTCGTGTACGAATCCATTACCGTGAGCGGCCTAGCCTCCTTACTGGATTACGGTAAGCTGCTGCTTGTCCTGGTCGGATGTATGTTGTTCATTGGGTTGGTTGTGAATCCGTTGATCGTTTACGTCAACCTTCGCCGGAATCCGTATCCGCTGGTGTTCACTTGTTTGCGAGAGAGTGGGATTACGGCGTTCTTCACCCGAAGCTCGGCGGCGAATATCCCGGTGAATATGCGTTTGTGCGAAAAATTAGAGTTGAACAAGGATACTTACTCGGTCTCCATTCCATTAGGTGCGACGATTAATATGGCGGGGGCAGCTGTAACGATTTCGGTCCTCACGCTGGCAGCCGTGAATACACTAGGGATTCAAGTGGACTTCGGTACGGCGCTGATGCTTAGCGTATTGTCGGCGATTTCTGCGGCAGGTGCTTCCGGGGTGGCCGGCGGCTCGCTCTTGCTCATCCCATTAGCCTGCAGCTTGTTCGGAATTTCTAATGATATCGCCATGCAAGTCGTGGGAGTCGGCTTCATTATCGGAGTTGTACAGGATTCGTGCGAAACGGCGCTGAACTCGTCTTCCGATGTGTTGTTTACAGCCACCGCGGACTACGCCAAGAAACGCAGGGGAGAAGAGCTCCCTCTCGTGGACACGGCAAGTTTGGATTAAAAGTGAAGGGCTGGCGATTATTCGCCAGCCTTTTTTATGCGGAGCTGTCTCTCTAATTCATCCCAATGGGGCGTCTTCACCTTGGCCTGCTTCAACCAGTCTTGAAACTTGTGGGCCAAAGCTTCGATTTCGGCAAAGTTGCCGTCGATCATCCGGCTGACCGGAAGCAGGTGATAGAGTTTCAAGATTTCTTGAACGAGCCATCTGTGTTTGCGAATCACCGAAGCTTGGCCGGCCGGTGTCAGAGGGTAGCCAAGCGTCTCCAACACGTGGAAGCCTTCACCCATGGCAGCCACCGCATGGTGAATGAGCTTGCCGTCACGGGCAATCTTGTTCATTTGGCCGTCGTGGATTTGCGGTAGATAGCAAAGCATCAAAATCGGGATGACATGATTTTTTAACCAGGCGTCCATGTCCTCGTGGGTCGTAAGTTTGTAATTGGTATTGGCGAAGGCTTGCTTAAGTTCAGTTTGAAAAGAAACCGGTCCGTCCAACCCGCCAAGCACCATCTGGCCCCGATTGCGGATAATCACGGTTCGGCCCGGTTCCCGGCGACCGCCGGATAATTGGAAGCCGAAAGCGATGTTTTTCTCTATCTCGCTTTGTTCCAACAGCTCCGATTGCATTTCCTCTGCTTCTGCATTATTACCAACCAATACGAGGTTGCGGCTTAGGTTGCCGGCCAGGATGGGCAACACCGCTCGAAAATCCGTATATTTCATCACGACAAAGATCAGGTCATAGAGTTCATCCTTCTCCAACGTCCGAATGACGCGAACCGGATCTACCGTTGTTTTTCGTTGAAAATAATGGCGCAAAACGATTCCATTCCGCTCCAATTCATCTGCCCGAGCGCCCCGGGCCAGCACAGAGACGTCATTCCCTCCTCGAATCAAGACATGTGCCAGATAGCTGCCTAAGACTCCTGCTCCATAGACTAATACCTTCATGTTGTGATCTCATCCTCTCTTGTTAATCAACAAATGTTGAATAATCAACGATGATTTAATAGAATAACCTTAGCATTGTCATTTGTTGGGCATCAATCGTTAATTTGCTTCGGATTTGTTGATAAATCAACAGATGGGTGAGGTTTTGTTCATTTGGGGGAACGAGGAGGTAAGAAAATTACATGGACCGCAGAATTATGAAGTCACGTCAGGCCGTTATGGAAGCATTCGTCGCATTGCTCGGCGAGAAGGGTTTTGACAAAGTGACGATTAACGATATCGCCGAACGTGCGAATGTGAATCGGGGTACGGTGTATTTGCATTTTACGGATAAATTCGACCTGCAGGAGCAATGCATTGAGACTTATTTACAGCAACTGATTGAGAGCTGTCAGCCGGCAGGGGAGATGACACCGGGATCAGCCAGAGAACTGCTGCTTCAAACGTTCGAATTTTTGGGGGCCCATGCGCCGATTTATTCCATTTTAATCACCGGCAAGGGGAACCCTGTGTTCCGCGAACGGATGATGGTCTTCATGCGGCAAGGAATCACGGATTATCTGAGCACTAATGGCATCCCTTCTGGTGTAAGCCGAGAGGTTGAGGTACAGTTTCTAACCTCCGGCGCTGTAAGTTTGATGGAATGGTGGGTCGAGGAGGGGATGCCGTATTCTCCGGCTGAGATGGTAGATCAGCTCTTTGCGTTGCTCCTTCGACATTTTCAGATGCCGGCGGGGGAGAAGGAGTAAGGACCGAAGGGGAAGGTCAGTGAGGAATTCGCCCGAGGGTAAGATGGAACCCAAACGGAGGGTCCTTGGGCAAGCCAAGTTCGGTCCGTAATCGCTCCATTTCGCGCGAGTAGACCGGAAGCCAATAATGCTCGGCATTATGGCCCATTTCGTTGGAGTAAGCAAAGGTGAGGGGTTGATGTGCGTATTTGCCCCAGAACCTTATTTTGCGTTCGGGATCCACGTCTTCGCCGCGAATAATCGAAATGTGGCTGCCAAACTTGGGCTTGTTCAACTTCACATGATGGGTCCGATACACCCAATGCCCATAGTAGTTCATAATGTCTTTCGGGCATTCGGCGATGGCCCAAGTCTCAAAGTAGGTAATAGTTCCCTTCGTTTCAAACCATGTCATGGTGCGTCGATCTCCCGTTTACCGCCATCCGGCGTAGTCGTCGTGGTTATAGCTTATGCAAATCGCGTGGATCGCAAACGGGAGGGGATTTCGGTGGAGAACTATCGACTTGGGTTGTCCTATTTAGCGAATAAGTCTTGGATCGATACTTGTAAACCCGGGTATAGCTGGGAGGTTACATATGTATCCGCGGTGTTTGAAAATACAGTCATGTCCGCAATATTGCTGTCCTCCAGTGAGTAGACGAATACGTGTGCTTTCATCGGATCCACAATCCAATATTCCTTCACGCCACATACGCTGTACAAGTCGAGTTTCTTAACCAGGTCTTTGCTCCGCGTGGAGGGGGACAATACTTCTACGACCAATTGAGGCGTTCCCATGTATTTACCTTTGGCGTCGATTCGATCTTTGTCGCAAATGACTACGAGATCGGGTTGTACGACGCAAGTGTTGTTTTCCTCCTTTTCTAGTGTGATATCCAATGGAGAAGTTAGAGGTATGCATGGCTTTCCCTTAAACCAAGCGTAAAAAGTACCCAGCAGTTCTTGAACGGCAAGTTGGTGGTTGAAGGAAGGAGAAGCGAGATTATACACGACACCATCGATCAACTCGTAACGTTGTTCCGACGTCTCCGTCAACTCGAGGAAATCTTGGTACGATACCCACTCGCCCCCGGCATGATAACTCGCTGCTCTCTCTCTTAACACGGACTCACCGGCTGCAGCGAGTGCGTTGAGCTTAGCAACGTCCTTCCCATTTCGCGTAACGATGATTTCCTCCCCAGCTTCTGCAAACTTTAAATATTTCCCGAAGTTATTTTGCATATCCGTCGAAGATACTTGCATGATCTCCACCTCCGATTAGCTAATTATAGTTATATTTTAGCTAAATATTTTGTTGGAATCAATATGAAATTAGCTAATTTGTATCGTCGTTGATGCGGGGATCGCTTCCGTAAATTGCCTCATGAATCAAGTGAAAGGATATCGATGGTCATGGTCCAGGAAGTACCTGAGATGCCGTAATAGGAAAATCCTAAATGCTGATATAGCTTCACGGCGGAAGTATTCTCGGGATCGACGCTCAGGGAAAGGGATCGGTATCCGTCGCTCGCTGCCTGGTTGATGATTTCATTCATTAAGGTTCGCCCGATCCCCATTCCCCGAAAATCCGGATGGATCGCAATGCCTAACTCCGGCGTTTCGCTATCGACGTAACCATAACCAGGATTCGTCTCTTCGAACAATCTGTACCATGCCGCCCCCGCAAGATGATTCTCTTTCAGTGCGACTAACGCTCGATCTCCTTTTCGCCCCCAATCTTCATGATACTTCCTAAGATGCGGCGCGTTCAAAAGCTCATGTTTAGGTGGCTTTCCCTGCGGGATGTGGATAGACTCATAGTGCATATCCGTGAAAAAGTCGAACTCATGGGGTTCGAGCGGTCTGATTGTAAACATTTCAACACCTCGGGTTTATTAATATACTATTTATTTCAAATAGCACAACATACTAAAAAAATAAAATATTGACAATATATAACTTTATATGGGATGTTAAGGTAGAAAGTGGTAAAACCAATAAAAATATGGAGGTAATTTCAAATGAAATCTCAGAAAAGATTCGTATCTCTACTAGTTATTCTATCATTAGTCTTAGCTTTCCCACTTGTTTCGAATGCACAGGATGTTGAAAATGAGGATGCTCACTTTAAAATTCAAGCAAATCTTAATCAAATTAACGAAACTATTAGATCTCTTGATGAGAAAATAGAAGCAGCCAATTATGAAGACAAGAAGCAGGTGCTGAAAGAAATGAAACAATCTCTTGTGAGAACAAGAGAACACTTAGTGATTGCGCCTAATGATACTATAGGAACTTTCGATGTTAACAAGTCGGTCTGGTTTGCGCATGAAGGTGACGAAATCTTTCATATGAACGAGAGTTCTCACGAGACAGGACATATTGCAAATTTAACTGTTGAACTTGCAAATGTCACATTCGGGAGCGGTTTTGATTGGAGTGGGGAGTCGGGATCTTATTGGACAGCAAGCACCCCATATTCGGTTAATAATCTTAAAAACAGTTTAACCTTTACCGCAACAGGGATAGCAATCAGTGGGAATCTAAAAGGGGCATCTTTTTCAGGTGCTGCTAGTGGCTCTGCTTCCATTAGTACTGAGGGTAGTGACACTTGGATTACAACACAAACCTGGGATGCTAATTCAAGTGGAAGTACCATCAGAGCCGCTTTTTCATCTTCTAGCACGATGAAAAAATACAGTTACTCCTCACCTGATACCACTCTTGCGACTATTACTTTCTATGATCCTTCATTCTGAATAGGGAAATGCTAATTAAGTAAATATAAAAGGTGCAAGTCAAGTGGAACACGGTAAACTTAATCCACTAAACTTGCACCTTTTTATGACCTGGGAGATTGATCGGAGGAGTGAATGGTTTTGATCAAATGCAAACTAACGGTAATTATTATGCTTATCCTAGTGTTAGTAGGTTGTAGTACTGTAAAAACAGCTAGAATTAATGACAATGAATGGAAACAAAAGACTCTAGATCTAGTCAGCATGGGACATCGAGATGGCGAAGTTTATGTGGATTTTTCAGATACATATTTTAGCACTGCTGATATTTACGAAACAACCTATTTGTTAGAAATCTCGAATATGTACAACTTAAAAATAGTGAACAGAAATACAGAAAAATTTATTCAGAGCGAAATAGAAAAAACCAATGATATTTGGGGATTAATAAACCTATACAAGGCAGCAAAAGTAGTTCATGCTAATACAGAAAGTATATCGGATAAAATACAGAAAGAACTTGATATGTTAGATCTAAGTATCGAGAGTATGGTTTCAACAACAGAAGAAAAATATGAAGATGGATTATTTCTTTACAAAGAATTATCTAAAATCGAAACAATAAATATTGAACCTACACTGAGAAATTATATTGGATCTAATATAGAGGAAAGATTTAAGGCGGTAAGGATCGATAGAATTCATGTTGGCAATCCTATTCTTTACTTGAATAACTATACTTATCAAGTCTCTGTCGAATTTCTAGAAATAATACGAAAGAAAATTATTAGTATTTTAAACGAAAAAGGCGATTTATGGGAAATGTATCAACTGATAGAAATATTTTGTGAGTATAGTAATGATAGTAATGTGAATATAGCTCTGGCTGAGTTATTAGGTAATATAGATAATCTATCTAATATGCAATTATATTATTTACTCAAAGCTAACTTTCTAGTGGGTAATGATATTGAACCTTATCGAGAGACAGTTATAAAAAGGCTCAAAAATTGTGAAACAGTATCGGGAGGGTACTCAGCTTACCGAATTTATTCCGAAATCCCTAGTGTTTTTTCGTACTTTTCCATATATATCATGAACTATTTGGGTGAAGAAGTTACAGATGAGACTTTTAAAGAGTTATACACTAAGATTACTAATAACTTAAAGAGCAATACCCTTAATGAAGTTGATTGGAGGGAGGTTTATAGTTTTTTGATGTTAAATACAACAAAAAGCTATAATGATTCAATTATAAATAACTTAGAAAAGAATCTTAGCAAAAATGAAATTGTAGAATTATCACTGAACCAGGGATATTATTTTTATAAGGTATTTAAGCTCAAGGATATGGTGCCCGATCAATGGCTTGAACAGTATACGGCCATGCTTGGAAATAAGTTAGTCACAACTGATTTGGAACAATCACATTTGTTGTATATTTATTACAGTGAATTAGTTCGGAATCAGGATATGCCGGCAAATAATAGATTAAATGAGAAAATAAAAAAAACGATAATAGAATCAAATAGTAAGAGAGGCAACGGTTTATTTTATGAAAAAGATGGAGTTAAAAATACCTTGTCAACGTTATCGTATCGAATTATCAATGACAATTTGAATCTAAATCTTATACATTGGAATACTGAGGAATTTCTTTCTGAATTAAATAAATATAAATATAGAAATGGTGGATATTCTTTAGTTATTGGTGAAAAACCTGATTTATTAAATACTTTAGTAGGTATAATGTTGGAAGAAGCAATAGAAGGAACCCAATCACCGATCATTTTTTAATTAGATAATGTATTTCTTATTATGAGCAGACGGAGGCTTTTATGGAAATCATAATTATAGTTATAGTTGTTTTTATTGTTGCCCTACTAATAAGTATCGATCGAAGCATGCATAGGCAAAATCTTTATAGTAAAGAAATTATTAAAAAGTTGGAATTGATATTAAAGAAAGATAAGAATCAGTAATATTTTACTGCACGTAGCTTTCCTTAAGGCGTCATGTTTCCAATCTCTTTACCATATTTCAAGTTAGAGGCTGGTTGCTTTGTTTGTTTAGTATGCTTCTGACACCATGTGAAAGCGCATGATTCAGGAGCTTTCGGGAGAAAAGCGGGAAGATTGTGGGATCTGATTTCGCTATAATAATCTCGAGAAAGGAGGAGTTTAATGAAACCCCAAATTGCCTTGCAACTATGGAGCATTCAGGATACATGCAAAGACAACTTCTATGAGGCGTTAAAAGAAGTGAAACGGAGCGGCTATGATGGCGTCGAATTTGCCGGCTATCATGGGAGAAGTGCTGCGGAAGTGAAAAGTTACCTGGAGGAATTGGGACTGCAGGTTGCAGCTTCTCATCTATCTTTCGAGGTTCTGCAAAATGATTTCGAGAAAACGCTGGCTTTCGAAAAGGAGATTGGAACTTCTCGGATTGTCATTCCGTATGCGACCTTCCAAACCATTGAGGCTTGGCAAGCCTTCATTGCCGAGATGGAGGAGATTGCGAAGAAGGCGGCTGAGGAAGGCTTTGAGTTTTTCTACCATAATCACGCCAATGAACTTACGGAGATCCCCGGTTGTGACATCCTGCATGAGATGGTGCAACGTACGAAACATATCAACCTGGAAGTGGATCTGTATTGGCTGGCTGACTCCGGCGTTGACGCATTTCCTTGGTTAGAGGCACATAAGGATCGGATTGGTCTTTTCCACATGAAAGATATGCAGGATACTCCCCGAGAAAGCACGGAGATTGGCTCCGGCATTCTGCCGATGATAGAGTATGTCCAAATGGCGAAACGATTGGATATCCCATGGTTAATTGTGGAACAAGAGGAGTTTCAGAACTATCCGCCACTGGAAGCAACAGCGATCGATTGCCAGCAACTTCGAGCGATGGTTGACGAGGTTTATTCGAAGTCATAGTTTATCAGAGGAACAAGAACGCTTGTACGCATTCCTATAATAGGATAAAATGGAAATACAATTGAATCTTGGGTGGGCATGGTTTCCCTTCGAAAGGAGGTGAGCCATGGAAGTGAAAGATGCACTAACGATCATGCTCATGTTCGGGACGTTCATCATAGCACTTTTAACATACATTAATAATAACAACAGGAGAAAGTAAAAACCCACCCCAAGGTTAGAGCCGAAGGTGGGTTTTTCCACATGATAGACTTAGAAGGGAGCCCATCCAAGCCAATTGTCGAGGCCAAGTGTTAGCCGCACTTGGTCTTGTTACACAAATAATAACATACAAGGAACTGATCGACAAGAATACGTAGAATCAGAATTCAGTCGTTATTACACTCCACAAATCGTAAAGCATTCCTGATCCTTAAAGCACTCTACAGCCCACAAATCTATCTCACCAACCAACTCCTGCAGACTCTTTGAGTCGTAGACACTCGCATGTTGTTTGATGATCTCCCACATTTCTTTGGTAACCTCAGTAGGTCCGTAGTAATTAAACTCCGGTAATGTTACCGTCAATACCTCCAACAGCTTACTCTCAGCCAGTGTTTCTTCCGTCATATAAATGGAGTCCTCAAGCCAATGAGTATGTTCCAATGGCCCTCGCATCCATTCAAACACATCGTGTCTTGTAAGGTCTTGCTTCATTAGGATTGGCATGGGCGAACCACCTTCTCCCGTCATTATACACCGAGTGAAAAATGATATGGTAGATGCTGGAACGATGGGCTACGATCAGGAGAAGCAAGATGAGCTATCGATGAGTCAGTCCCAAAGCACTTGCTCAAGCAGAGGAGGGCTTATTCTGAAAATCAGTTCACAGGTCTATGTTAAAGGCAGCTTGGATGCGGTCGATCGGTATTGTCGGGCATTTGGGTTAGAGAAAGTTCTTGAAATCAAGAATGAAGCGGGAAATGAGTACATGCACTGCGAATTGGTGAGAAACGGTCAACTGTTCATGGCCGTCAGCGAAGCGCCGAAGGATTGCGATACCAGCCCCAAAACGTCCTGGCAGACCATGGCTTTCAATGTCTATGACATGGGGAGCGAGGAAGCGGTCCGGCAGGCGTTTGATATTCTACAAGAAGGTGGTACGGTCATTGACCCACCGGGGCCGTGCGATTGGAACGCCTATTGCTCGAATGTGATCGATCGGTTTGGCGTATTTTGGTGGATTGCAATATGAGCAGAGCATCTATTTAAGTTAAGGAGGGCGAACGATGCCATTTCGAATCATTTCGATCCCACCGTTCAAGGCAGTATCTTCTGGTGTGGATAAGAGTGCTGACTTTTCGGAAAATGGAGTCCTTGGAAAGTTCGATACCTACTTCTCCAAGCTGGAACCAGGGCCAGGCGACCGCTTCATGCCCCGGGACTTCTTGTATTATGACGCGGAGATGGAAGGCCTCGTGTGGATGTACGCTTTGACCGATGAGATGGACGCCGAAGGTTTTGAGGTGAGGGATTTTGAAGGCGGTAACTACCTCACTTATCATTACAGAGACGGTGACCATGAAGCAAATAACCGGTTGTATCACGAGGCTTTGGCTTGGATCGAGCAATCCGAATTCTTCGAGCTGGACCAGAGGACGGATCACTATGCCATGGGACATATCATTACTCCACCTGAATTGATTAAGGCAACGGGTTATGCTCAAATGGAAACCTTCATCCCGGTCAGGCTCAAGACCAACTAAGAACAAGCCGATTCCTCTGAGATCAGAGCGAGTCGGCCTTTTTGTTTTAACGATAGTCGTAATCCGTACATGACTTGGTGCTAACGCTGGTGAGCGATGCTATTTTAGCAAAATTCGTTCTCCCGAATATCTTACGACGTTGAAACACGCTATTTGAGCAAAAACCGAGGGAAATGGCAGCAAAGCAGGGGGATAAGCCTTGTAGTAAGCGTTAGAATCGTAAAACGGTAGTTTTAGGCGATATAAGAACTGTGGCAAGCGTTAGCCGTTTGGTGGAAGCAAATGACGATAGCCTCCGTAAAGAACCAGGCGTATCCGCAAATCCAGGTCTTCTTGCCTGTTGACGCCGCAGCACGTCAGATATTCAAGGAACTAGGTTGTCCCGTGGAGGGCTCTCCCTTATAATCAATCTGAATATGTAAAATACAACGCATAGGGAGTCAACGGGTGTATGAGCGACTATTTGGAAATCCCGGAATTCGAGGATTCCATTCCGTTTCGAACGTTTTTGAATGACGGGATGACGATTGTCTATCCGCATTGGCATAAAGAAATCGAAATCATTTATTCGCGCAAAGGCAAGGTGAACATCGGCGTTGATGAAGATATCGTTCAGTTAGAGGAAGGGGAGATCTTCTTCTTTCCCAGCGGAAAAGCCCACTATTTCTTGGCTTCGCCGGATAGCGAACGATATGTTTATCAGTTTAACCTGATGCTGTTCGATGAGAGAATCTTACGGGTTTCCGAAGATTCCTTGTTGAGTCTCTTTGAATCGGGAGAGCCGCTGAGCCGTAACTGGCCCCAGTCGCTTGCTCAGAAAGCTACGGAGCTGCTGGTTCATCTGTATGAGGTCGAAGAGAGTAAACCCGTGGGGATGAATTACTTGACACTCGGGTATCTGTATCAATTGATAGGGGAATTCTATTTGCATCTGCCAAGGCGGTCGACCCCTGCAGTGTCTACGAAACGATCCGCCATTCAACACAAAGACACGTTGGATATGCTAAATCAGGTTTTTGAATATGTGGAGAATCGTTATCGGGAAATCATTACGCTGGAAGACGTTGCGAAATTCGTGGGCTTCAGCCCGTATTATTTCACGCGTTTCTTCAAAACTAATACGGGACAAACGTTCATGCAGTTCCTGACGGAGTATCGGGTAAATCAAGCAAAGTTCATTTTGGCCAATGAAAATATTCCGATGATCGAGGTCGCCGAGAAAGCTGGGTTTGCCAGCGTGAAAACTTTTCATCATGTATTTAAGGATGAGGTGGGGCAATCGCCGCTGCAGTATCGCAAAAATCTGAATAAGCCTTGAAAACAAGGGTTTGAACGAGTGGATCTCGTTTAAGCCCTTTGTTTTTTGGGCGAAGGAAGCGCAATATTCAGGAGTTTTTTGCGAGAAAAGCGGGAAGAAAGCGGCTTCCGATTTGGCTATAATGAATTCAACAATAGAAACGCTTTCAGGAGGTAAATGATGAAATTAAAAGTCGGAATTATCGGATGTGGCGGGATCGCAGGCGGCAAGCATATGCCAGCTCTTTCTAAGGTTGAAGAAGTGGAAATGGTGGCGTTTTGCGATATCATCGTTGAACGCGCCGAAGAAGCGAAGGGGAAATTCGGTACTCCGGATGCCAAGGTGTTTGATGATTACAAGACCATGTTAGCCAATACGGATTTGGATGTTGTACACGTATGTACGCCAAACTCTTCGCATGCCGTCCTTTCGATTGCTGCGATGGAAGCTGGTTGTCATGTGATGTGCGAGAAGCCGATGGCAAAGACGTCCGAAGAAGCTAGAAGCATGATTGAAGCGTCCAAGCGTACCGGCAAGAAGCTAACGATTGGTTATCAGAACCGGTTCCGGACCGATTCGAGATATTTGCATCAAGTTTGCGAAGAGGGCGGATTGGGAGAAATATATTTTGGAAAAGCCCATGCGATTCGTCGCCGTGCCGTTCCAACCTGGGGCGTGTTCCTGGATGAGGAAGCTCAAGGCGGGGGACCCTTGATCGATATCGGCACGCACGCATTGGACCTGACGCTCTGGATGATGAACAACTACAAGCCGAAATACGTGGTTGGGAAAACGTATCATGCTTTATCTCAAACGCCTAATGCGGCGAATGCTTGGGGACCTTGGGATCCTGAGAAATTCACCGTAGAAGACTCCGCGTTTGGATTCGTGGTGATGGAGAACGGAGCAACGATCTTCCTAGAGTCCAGCTGGGCCCTGAACAGCCTGGATGTGAAAGAAGCAAAAACGACGTTGTGCGGAACCAAAGCAGGCGCTGACATGAACAACGGCTTGACTATCAACGGTGAAGATCACAGCTTGTTGTATGAGAAGAAGATTGAACTGCAAACCGGGGGCGTCGCTTTCTACGATGGTGCAGGGGAGAGACCGGAGGTGCTTGAAGCTCATTCTTGGATTCAGGCCATCCTAAATGATACGGAACCTGTCGTGAAGCCGGAGGAGGCTTTAGTGGTTACGGAAATCCTAGAAGCGATATATAAATCCTCGAAGACCGGCGAACCCGTGTACTTATAAGATCAAGGAGAGATATCCATGATTCAAGTAACCGTATGGAACGAATTTCGGCATGAGAAAACCGACCAAGCCGTTCAGGACATGTATCCGGAGGGCATTCATGGGCAATTGGCGAAGTTCTTGAGCGAAGATCAGTTCAAGGTGAAGACAGCGACTTTGGATGAACCGGAGCATGGCTTGACGGAAGAAGTATTGGAAGATACCGATGTCCTCATCTGGTGGGGACATATGGCGCATGATGAAGTACAAGATGAAATCGTCGAACGTGTGCATAAACGGGTTCTTGAAGGTATGGGCCTTGTCGTGCTGCACTCGGGACATTTCTCGAAAATTTTCAAGAAACTCATGGGTACTTCCTGTGACCTCAAATGGCGGGAAGACGGTAAACACTGCCGCATTTGGAACGTGAACCCAAGCCACCCGATCGCGGAGGGAATTGGCGATTTCATTGAATTGGACAAAGAAGAGATGTACGGCGAGCATTTCGATATTCCAGCACCGGATGAATTGGTCTTTATCAGTTGGTTTCCTGGGGGCGAAGTCTTCCGCAGCGGTTGTACTTACCGCCGTGGAAACGGGAAGATCTTCTATTTCCAACCTGGACATGAAACCTATCCAAGTTATTATCACGAGAAAGTGCAGAAAGTCATCAAGAACGGAATTCGTTGGTGCGCTCCAACCCAAAATGGGTATCCTGTTTATGGCCACTATGAAGCACGCGAAAAATAAGGAGTGATTGTCGATGAAACTGGGTGTATTTACGCCATTGTTTAACGCATTAAGCTTTGATGAGATGATCGAGGAGGTTGCCAAGAAGGGATTGCAGACGGTGGAAATTGGCACCGGCGGCTATCCGGGCAACGCGCACTTGGATATCGATAAGTTATTGGCAAGCAGTGAAGCTAGAACAGAATATCTCGCCAAATTAGCCGATAAGGGCTTGGAGATCTCCGCGCTCAGCTGCCATAACAACCCGATCTCTCCGGTCAAAGAAGTGGCTGCAGAAGCGGACGAATTACTGCGCAAGACCATCAAGCTGGCAAGCTTGCTGAACGTTCCGGTTGTTAATGGCTTCTCCGGCGTATCGGGTGGGAATGCAGCGGATACTCAAGTGAACTGGCCGGTATTGCCTTGGCCAACCGAATATGATGACAGCTACACATACCAATGGGAACATAAATTGATTCCATATTGGAAAGGGATCAACACCGAAGCCGAAGCGGCAGGCGTGAAGATCGGGATTGAGCTCCATGGCGGCTTCCTGGCGCATACACCTTATACGATGTTGAAGTTGCGGGAAACGACCGGCAAAGCCATCGGCTGCAACCTGGATCCAAGTCATTTGTGGTGGCAAGGGATTGACCCGGTTGCTGCTGTCAAAATTCTTGGGGAGGCCGGAGCGATCCACCATTTCCACGCGAAGGATACTTACTTGGATCAGGACAACATCAATATGTACGGCTTAACCGACATGCAGCCATACGGTAATGTGAAGACCCGGGCCTGGACCTTCCGTTCGGTAGGTTGCGGCCATGACCTGAAGGTATGGTCGGATATCATTTCCGCCTTGCGCGTATATGGTTACGATTATGTGTTAAGCATTGAGCACGAGGATCCGATTATGTCGGTTGACGAAGGTTTAACTCGTGCCATTACCAACTTGAAATCGATCATGATTCATGAACAACCCTCAGCTATGTGGTGGGCGTAAAGGAGCTAGCACGATGTCAATCATCAATTTCGCCGTAATCGGCTATGGCGGTATGGGTTCTTACCATGCCCACAACTTGATCCCTGCGGAGAGCACTCGTTTTCATGTGGTGGGGACCTATGATATCTCCGGAGAAAGACAGCAGATCTCCAAAGGGAAAGGCCTTCACATTTATGAAAGCCTGGATGAAGTCTTAAAGGATGGCAACATCGAAGCGATTCTGATTGCGACACCTAATGATTCGCATAAAGAAATCGCGATCAGAGCTCTGCGGGCGGGTAAGCATGTGGTCTGCGAAAAGCCTGTAGCGATGAATACCGATGAGCTCGACGAGATTCTGGCGGTTGTGAAAGAGACAGGAAACGTCTTTATGGTTCACCAGAATCGTCGGTGGGACCCGGATTTCCTGATCATACGTCAGTTGTATCAGAACAAGACGATCGGGGATATTTTCCAAATTGAAACCCGTGTTCAAGGAGCTAATGGCATTCCAGGCGATTGGCGTCACTTGGAGAAGCACGGGGGCGGCATGCTGCTTGATTGGGGGGTCCATTTGCTGGATCAACTGCTTTGGCTGGTCGATAGCCCTGTTCAAAGCGTGCACTCCGACTTGAGTTATATTTTGGGTGATGAAGTGGATGACGGATTTATGAGCTACATCACCTTCGAAAATGGCGTGAGAGCACTAGTCGAGGTAGGGACCACCAACTATACCAAGCTTCCTCGTTGGTATGTGAAGGGTCTTGAAGGAACCGCGAAAATTAACGATTGGGATTTATCCGGCGAGATCATCGCGGCGACCGGTCGCAAGGATGTAGCGGCTCCGACCCCAATCCAAGCGGGTGTGGGACTTACCAAGACCATGGCGCCTCCTTCGGAAGAAGCTACCGAAAAATTGGCTTTCCCGGAACCCAAAGCGGATTTCGTCCCGTTCTATCAAAACTTCTATGAGGTCGTACGCGAAGGCGCAGAGCCCATCGTAAAGAATGAGGAAGTTCGCAAGGTCCTGAAGCTGATTGATGATATTTTTGAATCTTGCCACAAGGGTTGAACATAGAAAGCACCCCACAGGAGGGCTAACCAAGCGGTTAGCCTTTTTTGTGTTGCTCTTCAAAGTTGAAAAACCACTTGACATAGACAATTCCAGCCATGACGAGGGGGATTATGACAGTGCGACTTCTGCTGAGGATTTACATCAACTCATCGGGCTGCTCGGCATAGGTCCGGTGCACCTCACGGGGCAAGATATTAGCGGAGCAACGGTCTTCCGACTCGCTGCCATGCACCCGGAAGATGTTCGCAGCTTTACCGCTATCGAGATGGGGCTTGCCGGATTCGGCCTTGAAAGCTTGGGCGATATCACGCATGGCGGCTCATGGCATATTGGCGTTTTGGCAGCACCCGGTATCGCCGAAATGCTCCTTGCCAACCACGAACGGGAGTTCCTGGGGGAATGGGCTTTCCCTTCCATGATCGCAGTTCAGGGAGCGATCACGGATACCGACATTGATGAGTTCGTCCGTACATACTCTCGTCCGGGCGGCTGGCGTGGAGCGATCGGTCTCTACCAGTCCATGCTCACGGAAGGTGACAACAACATTAAGGAAATCGCCCAAACCAATCCATTGACCATGCCAGTTCTTGCTATAGGTGCTGGCGGTGGAACGTTTACCGAGAGAACCTTGAGGCAGATCACGTCCGGTAGGATTCAATCTGTGCAACTTGAGGGCGTCGGTCATTACGTTGCTATGGAAGCACCGGAGGCTCTTTCGACGGCGATCCTCGACTTCCTTGAGAGTGTCGACAGGGCTTGAGCTTTAGTTAATGAACAAGCAAAAAAGGCTGGAAAACGAGGGTACGATGGGGTAAAGTAAATAGAAACACGCTTACAAAAGAAGGAACCCTAATGTCTCGATCTGGAGCTGATCTTGCCCTCCTCCTCCTGGGAGGCTACCGTACGCTCGTTGATGCTGCTATGGTTGAAATGGCCGCTCGCGGGTATGACGATTTTCGTCCTGTTCATGACTTTGCGATGCGAGCGATTGTAGCAGGTGCCGATAGCGCCTCGGATTTGGGTCGTCGGATGTCTGTCTCGAAGCAGGCGGCATCGAAGACCATCGCCGTTCTCCTCGACCGAGGTTACATCTCGCGTGAATCGGACCCTCATGATGCACGTCGCAAACGGCTGCAAGTGACGTCTCTCGGTTTTGAAGTGATGCGGCAGGGGGAAGCGATCTTCGATGACCTGCGTAAGAATTGGGAAGAGCAAATTGGCGTCGCTGAACTCGCAACGCTAGAGGCAAGGTTGAAGACGCTCATTGGAGACGGGGCCATTCGCATAGATGAGCCCGGATGGGCCGCGCAAGATCTGGGGTGAACCCTAATGTTCGGAAGAAGACCGGTTGGTGGTATGCAAAAAGGGTTAAACATAGGAAGTTCCACACCAAAGAGGCTAACCAAGCGGTTAGCCTCTTTGAATTTGGGTTATCAATGGAATTGGGCAGGACGTATTGTTCGGAACGGCCTGAAGAACTCTCGGATATCCTCGGCCATCAGCTCCGGTTCTTCCATGGCGGTAAAGTGACCGCCTCGGGGCATGGAAGTCCAACGGGTTACATTCAAATGACGCGTAGCCCATTCTCTGGGCGGGGGTAAGATATCCGCCTTGAACAAGGCAAGTGCGGTCGGAACCGCGATGTAGCCGAGAGGCGGCAGCGCATGGGTATTTTCATAATAGATCTGGGCTGCCGATCCAACCGTATTCGTGACCCAATAAATCATGACATGTGTGAGAAGTTCGTCCTCTGTGAATCGCTGCCGGAGATCTCCGTTGCAATCGCTCCAGGCCCGAAGCTTCTCAAGGATCCAGCTGGCTAATCCGACGGGGGAGTCGGACAGGCCATAAGCTAACGTCGGCCCCCAGCATCCAAACCGGGCTTTCGCTGTTTCACAGAGTGGATCCTTATCCAGGCATCCCCCGACTCACCGCAAGCGCCTATCCGCATATTTTTGAATGGTTTTTTGTGCTTGGCATGGAAGTGATGGCGCAAAGCGATGAGCGGTGGGCATGTCGCATTAAGAAATATCTCATTCAGATTCTAGGCTTGCTGGAGGAGTTGAATCAATATCGCGAACCGTCCCCAGTGGACCAAGTGTTAGAGTATATCCACACGAATTATTCCAGGAAGATAACGCTGGAGGACTTGTCGGAGACCGCACATTTGAACCGAGTAACGTTAAATAAGCAGTTTCAGGAGCGATGCGGTTCGACCGCGATGGGCTACTTGCTCTCTTATCGATTGAAAGTGGCCAGTGAACTTTTAACCCACACCGATATGAACCTCAACGATATTGCGCGAGCAACCGGGTTTGAATATGACACCTATTTCATCAAACAGTTTACGTCCAAGAAGGGGATATCTCCAACGACGTATCGGAACAACTCTCGCAAGTTTTCTAATGTTCAGTAGTAACCGATCAAGTCGTTTAGGGAGGTTAGGATGAGGAAATGGTCATTGACGTGGGACTTCGGTAGTCGCAGCATGCATGACCGTATTGTTGTCCAAGCCTTAGGCAGCGATGGGACATCCCAAGCTAAAGAAGTGATTTTGGTTACCGCTGAGTGAAATTCTAGGGTTTGGCGACTTAGCTACTCCTCCAGCAATCGTCCATGGTCATTCCACTGTCCATACATTTGATTATTCCTTGTGTAAGTGATGAATTTATCCAACCTGCTCCGAAAAAGCTCAGGTTGATTCATGACGCTTTGGATCGTATCGATCCGAACTCTTTGATAGAGCGCCGGGAAAGCCAAGAAGTTTTCGTATAATTGCGGATCTTCCTGCAACCTTTGTTCGATGACACTGTCGATCTGAAAGGAATCGGGATCCATCTCAGGAAGAACCCTGCGTCCTTCATCCGTCATGAACCCCAGCTTCTCCTGGCGACGAACCCGCGCTTTATTTAATTCCGTCCATGAGCTCTTTAACCTGCGAGGAGACAGCCGTTGGGCTGTCTCTGTTGAAGAGATTTTCTTCTTGGTACTGTCGATCCAGCCGAAGCACAACGCTTCTTCGACCACATCCAAATATAACAGGGTATTCGGAGCCGGTTTCATACTCACCGCGACCCAACATGACTTCGCGGTCCGACTATACTCCTTCAGCCATGCTCTTAGTTCTTCTCTTGATTTCATCGGAAGCAAATGATGGATGTCCATCGTTTTAACCCAGGGTTGCTGCTGGTTCTTGATACCAATACAGCGCATAGTCGTTCATGGTGGAAGCGTGGCCGAGCTGACGCAGCATGGTCGATACGTTGCCCCTGTGATACGACCCGTGATTGACAAGATGCAGCAGCATTTCCGACAGACGAGTTTGGCGGGGACCCGCAAACGGATTATTTAACAACATGCTTTGCTCCAAATCGGGTTGGCCTTGGAACCAGGTGCTGAACTGTTCGGCTAACTCGTTATAAGCATGGGCGTAATCATCCAGGGACTCCAGGATACGTTCATTTAACGGACGAGTGGCTTGAAAGGCTTCCGGCATCTCCATCCCGGTTAGCACCAGATACCACATTTGATCTACGGCATAAATATGACTCAGGGCATGGGCCAAAGTGGGGAACGAGGTATTAACTTCTTGGCTTAATACGGAAGCGGGGAGCTCCCGGATTCTTCCGAGGATCGTTTGATTCGCCCAAGTGTGATATTTGTACATTTCTTCTGGAATAGCTGTCATATTCGAATCTCTCCTTTAGTGGTTTATATCTTGATTATAAAAAAAGAAGTATGACAACAGACTGTCATACTTCTTCATAAAGTTTAAGCGCCTTTTGAAGTTGTTCTTTGAGGATGTCACGAAGCTCCACGGGTTCCAGGACTTCAGCGCCGCTGCCGAAGCTAAGCAGAATGGACCAAAGCCAGCGCGCGCGAACAGGCTGGTACACCGGAATTCGTACCGTCATACTCCCATCGTCGTGAAATTGCTTCTCCGCCAATTGAAACTGATCCATCACATCCGCCAACGCCTCAGGAAGGACCCGAATCACAACCTCTTCCATTTTCTCGTCCCCAGCTTTTTGACCGGAATCGTTCGATTCCAAGGCTTCAGGATGAGGCTCAAACGTCTCCTGCGTCAACCATACATTCAACATTCGAGATAAACGAAACTCCCGATAATCTTGACGGGAACGGCAATATCCGTAAACGTACCAATTGCCAAATTTGAAATGAAGACGCAACGGTTCCAGTTCCCGAGTCCGACGTTCATTCTGAGCATTGATGTATTCGAAACGAACGAGATTTCGCTGCGTGATCGCGGAGCGTAGGAGAGGGAGAACACCAAGCGCCGTCCGTCGTGTCTCCAAATCCACCGCCAAACTTGGTGTCCGATATTCCGGTTCAATCGTTTGCAGACGCTCGATGGTTCCTTGTGCGCGTTCGTCTTCAAATACGGTGGAGAGACTATTCAGCACGGTAATGAGAGAGGTGACGTCATAGGAACCAAGCAGGCTTTTGTCCATTTTGTAACCGTCCATGATGCCGTATCCGCCTTTGGTTCCCTGATACGCAACAACCGGGAAACCAGCCGCGCAGAGCACATCGATATCCCGATAGATGGTTCTTTGGGAAACCTGAAACTCTTCGGCCAGTATCGCGGCCGACAAAACATCGTGATTCAGCAGCTTATAAATGATGGAGATCAATCGCTCCAATTTCATGAGTTGCTCCTTCCCCAATCACATAATTGTTCCATCACGGGGATTAGCGTTTCCGCTTTAGGAGTAAGCCGGTACTCGACTTTAGGAGGGACTTGCGGATATTCCTTCCGATCCACCAGACCATCCGCCTCCAGTTCTTTGAGCTGGGAGCTCAGCATCTTATAAGTAATTGGGCCGATCCGTCTTTTCAACTCATTGAAGCGAATCGGCTGATTTTCCGCCAGGAGGTATAAAATTAACATTTTCCACTTCCCGCCGATCACGGACAGGGTGTACCCAAACGGCGTTTCGTGAATGTTACCTTCGCCCTGGTAATCCGCCATTCCCATCATTACACTATCCTTTCGGGTAGTACCTATCCAAATAGTGCGTACTACTTATTATTTTCTGCCCAGTTTATACTATCCTTACTTTGATGTAAAGGAGAGAAAACAATGGCTCATATTCAAACGTACAACCATGATCTATGGGATCATGGCATTTCTCAGGGTTATGCGGTGAACGGTACGCTCTACATGTCCGGACAATTCTCCCACGATGCGCAAGGCGCATTTGTGGGTGCGGGGGATATCGAGGCCCAAACCCGACAGACGTTGGACAATCTCGACAACGTGCTGGAGCGTTTTGGGGCAAAAAGATCGAACCTTGCTTACGTAGAGGTTTACTTGACGAACCCCCAAGCGCATTTTGAATCCGTCCTGGGCTTGTTTAAGGACTATGTCGGAGAACATCGGCCGGCCGGCAGCTTGCTAGGTGTGACCTACCTAGCATCACCGGAGCAAATGATCGAAATCAGCGCCGTTGCTCATCTGGATTAATCCCGATCTGGTACCCCATATGCTCACTGAACCTAAGCGTTCGGTGGGCATTTTTTATATATTATCAACCGCATTACATTAATGATCAATTGGCCCCGAACGAAATCAATATTGCTTTGGAGGTTTTGCCCATAGGCTCGCCCTGATCACCACCCTTATGCTGAGGATGAGTTATGACTATCACTCATTATGGAAGGGGAAGGTTCATGAACACAAGATTGATCACCCGATGGATATCAACCGGTATGGTCATCGGCTTGCTTGGAACCACGCTGCTGGCTTGCGCAAATGGAGGACAGGTGAATCGGGGAACTCAGAACGAAGAAGGAGCCAATTCAGGAGGAAATACGTCTGTGACGGAGGCGACGACCTATCCCATCCAAACCGATAAGTCGCTAACGTATTGGGGGGATTTGACAGGGAACCTGATCGGAGTTGTGAACTCGCTGAACGACGTGTCTTTCTTTCAGAAGTGGCAGGAGAAAACGGGGGTTCAACTCGAATTTACGTCTCCACCGGCTGGTCAGGCTCGCGAGGCGTTAAATGTGATGCTGGCATCCGGAGATTTGCCGGATATGATCGAATACAATTTCATGAGTTTTCCCGGCGGACCCGAGAAAGCGATCAGTGACGGTTATATCCTTCGCCTGAATGATCTCATCGATCAGCACGCGCCAAATCTGAAGAAGTATCTGGAGGAGAATCCGGATATCGATAAAATGGTAAAAACCGATAGCGGCAGCTATTACGTGTTCCCGTTCATCCGGGGGGATGAATATCTTCAGGTATTCCAAGGACCCATCATCCGTAAGGACTGGCTGGATGACTTAGGACTTCCGGTGCCGGAAACGATCGACGAGTGGACCGCGACGTTAAGAGCGTTTAAAGAGAAGAAGGGAGCCGCCGCTCCGCTTTCGATGGTCAGCAAGCCGCGATTCTTTAATGAATCCTACAACGGGGCGTTCCTTGGCGCTTATGGAGTGACGCTTGGTTTCTACCAAGAAGACGGCGTAATCAAGTTCGGACCCGCGGAATCCGGCTTCAAGGAATATTTAAGACTGTTCCAAGGTTGGTACAAGGAAGGGTTACTTGATAAAAATATCGCTACGGTCGATGGTAAAGCGATGGATAGCAACCTTGCTGCCGGCGCCACGGGTGCGACGATCGGCAACGCCGGCGGCGGGATCGGGAAGTGGCAGCCGCTGGTGGAAGCGAACGATCCGAAGGCGGTGCTGGTGGCGGCCCCTTATCCGGTGCTGAACAAAGGCGACAAGCCGAAATTCGGACAGCGGAACCAGGCGTATTCGTCCGAAGGAACGGTCGCGATAACGACGGCGTCCAAGGATCCGGAGCTCGCGGTACGGCTGCTGGATTATGGTTACAGCGAGGAAGGGCATATGTTCTTCAACTTTGGGGAAGAAGGCGTAAGCTACGAGATGGTGGACGGGTACCCGAAATACACGGATCTGCTCCTGAAAAACCCCGATAAACTCGCGCCAGCGCAAGCGATCTCGTTACACGCCCGTGGCAGCTACAACGGGCCGTTCGTGCAAGACAAACGTTATGCGGAGCAATTCTTTGCTCTGCAAACGCAACGGGATGCCATTGAAATCTGGAAAAATACTGACGCCGCGAAGTACCAGCTGCCGCCGATCACGCCAACGCCTGAAGAAAGCTCGGAGTATGCGGCGATTATGAACGATATCAACACGCTGGTGGATGAGATGACGATCAAGATCATTCTAGGTGAAGAGTCCGTCGACCAATTCGAAAGTTATGTGGAGAAGATGAAGTCGCTTCGCCTGGACCGGGCGATCGAGATCCAGACGGCGGCACTGGAGCGTTACAACAGCCGGTAATCGCAATGCGGGAGGGTTCGATCGCCCTCCCGAATAGAAATGAGGTGAATCCGAACACGCATGAGCAAACCAACCACCTTCAAACGTCGGTTCGTCCGCGACTTCCGGATGAACAAATACCTGTATCTCATGATGATTCCTGTCATCGCCTATTATGTTATTTTTCATTACGGCCCGATGTACGGCGCAATCATAGCCTTTAAGGACTTCACCCCGATCAAGGGGATTCTCGGGAGCGACTGGGTTGGACTGAAGCATTTCGAAGATTTCTTCGGAAGCTACTATTTCTTGCGGGTGCTCAAAAACACGATTCTCATCAGCTTATATACGCTGATCTTTGAGTTTCCGGCACCGATCATCCTGGCCCTGCTGATCAACGAAGTGCGCCGCCGCTACTTTAAACGAGTCGTACAAACCGTTACGTACATGCCGTATTTTATCTCGCTGGTGGTGATTTGCGGCATCATTACGGATTTTACGAATGCAGACGGCTTGATAAACCGTTTGTTCATGTTATTGGGGTACGACGGGCAAGCGATGCTGCAGAAGCCGGAGCTGTTCCGGCCGATTTATGTGTTGTCTGAGATCTGGCAGCGCATCGGTTGGGAGTCGATTATTTATATCGCAGCTTTGATGAGCATCGATCTGGAACAATACGAGGCGGCGCGAATGGACGGAGCCAGTCGGCTGAAGCAGATGATCTATATAACATTGCCGGGTTTGTTGCCTGTGATCACCATCATGTTCATTCTGCGGATGGGGAATCTGCTTAACGTTGGTTTCGAAAAGATCATCTTGCTCTACAACCCGGTCACGTACGAGACGGCAGACGTCATATCGTCGTTCGTGTACCGCAAGGGTCTGCTGGAATTCGGCTGGAGCTACAGCTCCGCCGTTGGGTTATTTAATTCGGTGATCAATCTCGCGCTGCTCGTCTCCGCGAACTACATCAGCCGCAAAGTGAATGAAAACAGCTTATGGTGAGGTGAAAGCGATGAAGACGGAAAGCAGTTGGTTGGATCGGTTATTTAATCTCATGAATTATACGCTATTACTGTTGCTTGTCATGGCTACCTTATATCCGCTGTTGTATGTCTTGTTTGCATCCTTCAGCGACCCGGCGCGTCTGTTAGCCTATAAAGGCCTGTTATGGAAGCCGGTTGGCTTCAGTCTGGAAGCTTATCGGAGCGTGCTGGCCAACCCGGGGATTGGGGTCGGGTTTCGCAATACGTTATTTATCGTCGTGTTTGGGGTAACCGTCAATATCTTTATGACCGCCTTAGGGGCTTATGTGTTATCCCGCAAGAACGTGATGTGGAACAAAGTCTTTATGTTCCTCATTGTGTTCACGATGTTCTTCGGCGGCGGCCTGATCCCCATGTACTTGGTCGTCAAAGGCGTTGGCCTCCTAGACTCGTTATGGTCGACGATTATCCCGTTTGCAATTGGCACGTTTAATCTGATTATCATGCGGACCTCGTTTATGGGGATTCCGGACAGTTTGGAGGAATCGGCGAAGATTGACGGGGCGAACCATTTTACAATCCTGTTTCGGATCATTTTACCGCTCTCGATGCCTGTGATCGCGGTGATGATTTTGTATTATGCGGTGGACAAATGGAATGGTTGGTTTTATGCCTCGGTGTTCATCAAGAGCCGGGAGCTGTTCCCGCTGCAGCTCGTGCTTCGCGAAATTCTGATCTCCAACTCAACGGATAGCATGTCCATCGGTGCCTCGGCCGGCGATCGGTTCCAGATTGGGGAGACGATCAAATACGCGACGATTATTGTGGCTACCTTCCCGATCATGTGCGTGTATCCCTTTTTACAGCGTTATTTTGTGAAAGGCGTTATGGTGGGATCGTTGAAGGGGTAAGGTGGAATGGATGGAAAGACAAATCCAATAAGAAACGTGTAGGAGGAGAAGCATGACAACGACCACGGAAATGATCAGTCAAGAGGTTTGGTCGCGGTTGGAAGCGAAGGTGACCCGCATGCTGGCATCTCTGGGGAACAAGTGCCCCCATGTTGCGGGATCGGACGGAATCTATGACAATACAAGGCTGGACTGGTGGACCTCCGGATTCTGGCCGGGCATCCTGTGGCTGATGTACGACATGACGGGGGAAGAATCCCTGAAGGACGCGGCTTGGTCTTGGGATGATCGCTTGTTCAAGTTGTTCCAGGAGGAGAACGCCTTTGATCATGACGTAGGGTTCCACTACTTGCCAACGGCGGTCTTCAAATATAAGCTGACGGGCGACAAAGACGCTCTTCGCAGGGGCTTATTTGCGGCGAATTACTTGGCCGGGCGCTTCAACCCGCGGGGCGGTTATATTCGGGCCTGGAACGGCGTGGATAAGGCTGGCTGGTCCATTATCGACACGATGATGAACGTATCGCTGTTGTTCTGGGCTTCCGGGGAAAGCGGGGATCCGCGGTTCGCCCATATCGCCAGAGCACATGCGGATATGGTCATGAGGGAGTTCGTGCGAGCGGACGGTTCCACTCATCACATCGTTGCTTTCGACCCGGAAACGGGGGAACGCATTGAAGCGCTTGGCGGGCAAGGCGCGGGTCCCGACTCCGCCTGGAGCCGGGGAAACGCTTGGGCGCTTTACGGACTGGCGAATACGTACCGCTTCACCGGCGACGCTGCTTACTTAAGCGCGGCCCAGCGCGTAGCGAACTTCTTTATCGCCGGATTGCCGGAGGACAGTGTTCCGCCGTGGGATTTTCGGGCTTCACTGGAGGACGGCGATGAGGGAATCCCTCGCGACACCTCCGCTGGAGCAATCGCCGCATCCGGCTTGCTGGAGCTGGCGGGCTTGCTGGATGAGCCGGTTGGCCGACCTTACAGGTCAGCGGCCGAGCGCATCCTTGGCTCTCTGACAGCAAAGTATGCCACCTGGGATGAGCTGCAGCATGAGGCGATCCTACTGCAGGGGACCGGCCACAAGCCGGCCAATCAGAATGTGAACGTTTCGCTGATTTACGGCGATTATTTCTTTGTTGAGGCCTTTGCCAAGCTTAGAGGCTGGAATCGGCGTATTTTCTAAAGAGCAGCTTTAATAGATTGGCCCGAAGAACCATATGGTTTCTTCGGGCTATTGGCGTTGGTAAGGGAGAAGTCCTACTCGCGTGCCGTAATTGTCAATCGAATTGAACTTTTTATCTATAGGCTTATGCCGGGGAATCACGTTATAATTAGGACTTGATCCGATGCACCGACAAACCGGAAAGATACGGGGGAGAAACGGATGCTGAACATTCAATCCTTGTGGCGGAAGCGGGAAAGTGTGATTGTAACCTGGCTCGTTTCGTATAGTGCAGTGTTGTTCGTGCCAATTCTGATCAGTCTCGTCATTTATGCTCAAGCCAATGCGGCCCTTAAGAGCGAAATTCACCGCGCGAACGATTCGCTGCTGAAGCAAATGCGCTATACGATCGATACGCAGATCGATCTGATGAAACGGCTGAATATGGAGATGACCTGGAGCCCGAACCTTCAGACGCTCATGTACTCCAGCCAATCGAAGGCCGAAGCTCCTTATACCGCTTATCAGCTGGTCAAAGAGTTTCGCTTGTTCAAGACGTCGTATGCAACGATTGATGAGTTTTATGTGGTTTGGAAGAAAGGCGATGCGGTCCTTCGGGCGGGAAATATCCGGGATTTGCCAACCGCTTTTCATACGATCCACCAGACGGGTGCGATGAGCATGGAGGCCTGGCAACGCATTGTTATGGAAGCGGATACAAACCGATTTGTGGTGCTTCCTCATCTGAATGCGGGGCCGGCGGAATCCTCCATCGCTTATGTTACGCAGTTGCCGCCGAATCTAAATGGTCAAGAGACGGGGGCCGTCGTGGTTATGACGGACACAAGCCGATTCCAGCAAGCGATCGAGGGGATCTCGGGTTTCAGTGATGGTCTGCTGCTGATTCTGAATCAGAATAACGAAGTGCTGATGACCAACCGGAATAATGCCGACGTGTTGCTCCCATTTATGGATGGGAACCGTGTTAGGCTGGAGCAAGCACGGACGGGGGATTCCGAGTTGTTTTACATGGATTCCGCGATATCTGATCTTAAATATGCTTTGATTATCCCAAGCGGATTGTATTGGGAGAAGGCTGTCAACGTTCGTAATTTCACGTATGTCAGCATCTTGGTTAGCCTGGTTGGTGCCGGCGTGCTGACATGGTTCTTCATGCGGCGTAATTACTCGCCAATTCAGCAACTGGTGGAATCACTGACAGATAAATCTACCCCAACCTTACCAGGCGAGCCTAACGAGCTGCGGTTCATCCAAAACATGATCCAACGTGCGCGGACGGAGAAGAACGAGATCGCCCAGCAGCTCCAGAAGCACCAGCAGGTGCTTCGGTCCAACCTGATTTACCGGCTGCTCAAAGGCAAAACCGATCCCCTGGTTCCTTACGAAGAGTCGTTTCGATCGTTTCAAATGCCGCTGCATTCCCGGGATTTTGCCGTCATTTTGTTTGTTATCGAGAATGAGGATCGTCTCTATGACAAGCTGCCCGGTGTGGGCCTGAACGAACGGAGTAAACTGATTCAGCTCATCATTTCCAACGTAGTGGAGGAGCTCGTCGTAAGTCGCGGGCATGCCGGATACGTTGCAGAGGCGGATGAGATGATGGTGTGCCTGGTGAATCTGAGGGCGGATTCCTCCCGATGGAGTCAGGAATTAAGCGAGATCGCGACGGAAGCACAGAGGTTTCTGGAACGGTATGAGATGGAGTTGACCATCTCGATCAGCGGTCGTCATCCATCCTGGATCGGCATTCACGAAGCGTTTCAAGAAGCGGTGGACGCGATGGAGTACAAGATGGTTTTGGGCAAAAAAGGCATCATTGCCTATGGAGATATCCGTCAAGAGTCAGCGGAAGGTCCGTACGGGTACGATTATCCGCTGCAAGCCGAGCAGCAGCTTATCAATTTCATCAAAGCCGGCGATGCTGAGCAGGCCGGCGGCTACATGAACGAGATTATGAAACGTAATTTGGAACAGCCGGTGATGTCGCTCAACGTTGCGAAATGCCTCATGTTTAATCTGGTGAGCACCATGATCAAAGTCATTCATGAATTAGGCGGTCACGATGATGATTACCGTCTGGCCGGTTATCCGCTCTGGATCGACGATGTGCTGGCCAGCGATACTGTTCAAGAAATGCAAAGCGCATTGCATCGCTTGTTGGAAGAGGTCTGTGCGTTTGCCGCCGCTAAACGCGTTAGCCATCTCTCAAGGGAGCGAGAGGATTCGCTCCGTAGCCTGACTGAGCAAGTGACCACTTATATTGCGGCTCGTTACAGCGACGTGAATTTGAATGTGAATGCGATTGGGGACCATTTTGGCATGAAGGGGAGTTATCTGTCTAAGCTTTATAAGAATCAGACGGGCGAAGGGTTGCTGGACAGCATCCATCGATGCCGGATCGAGAAGGCGAAGGAGCTTATGCGGTCTCAAACCGATTCGATCAGCGAGCTCTCCAAGGTCGTGGGTTATAATGATGCGGCCACATTTATTCGGGTGTTCAAGAAATATGAAGGGATCACGCCCGGCAGATATAAAGAGATCAGCGGAATGAATGGGAAGGAGGCTACGGGATGAATCGGACGGGTAAGCGAAACCGGGGGTTAGCAGTGACGCTGATGTTGACGATGCTAATCGTTCTGCTAGGGGCCTACGAATCTTACGAAAGGTTACCTCGTGTGAACTCAACCGCCTCCGAAGGAAATTCGCGGATGTTGTGGCCAAGCGAGGACAAAGCTCGCGACAAACCACAGCTCTCGTTTACCTACTGGGCAGAACTGAACGGAAATGCGGCCAGCATTAAATCCAAATTCGAGGAAGTGCCCTTCTTCCAAGAATGGCAGCAGAGAACCGGGGTCAATTTGGATTTCATCCAGCCCCCTGGCAATCAAGGGAAGGAAGCGCTCAGCGTGTTGCTGGCTTCCGGCGAGCTGCCGGATTTGATCGAATATGAATGGATCCATTATCCGGGCGGTCCTGAGAAAGCGATCAACGATGGATATATCCTGAGACTGAACGAGGTCATGGATCAATACGCTCCTCATCTGAAAAAATACCTCAGCGAGCATCCCGACATCGATCTGCAGGTTCGCACGGCCAACGGAAGTTATTACGCTTTCCCATTCATTCAAGGCGATAGACGGCTCCGCACTTACCAGGGGCCCATTATTCGTAAGGATTGGCTGGATGAGCTTGGACTTGCGGTGCCGGAGACGATTGCGGAATGGCATGACGTGTTGAAAGCGTTCAAGGATCATAAGGGGGCCCAAGCACCGCTGACCTTTCTTGGCGTACCAAATCCACTGTTCGGCATAGAAGGTGGCGGATTTGTTGGCGCTTTTGGAATCAAGAAGGACTTCTATCAGGAGCAGGGGAAGGTGAAATTCGGGGCGGTCGAGCCGGAGTATAAGACGTTTCTAGCCTTGTTCCGCGACTGGTTCCAGGAAGGGCTGATCGATCCCAATCTCGCAGCCGTTGATTCGGAAACCCAGGACACCAGCATGATTCTCGGACGCAGCGGCGCAAGTATTTGGAATGCCGGGGCGGGGATCGGGACCTGGCTGCCTCTGATGCAAGCGAAGGACCCCTCTGTAGAGCTGGCGCCGGCGCCGTATCCGGTACTGAACAAAGGCGATCGTCCGAAATTCGGCCAGTTCGCCCCCGCCGTTGGCGCTAGCGGCGGCGTTGCGATCTCGACAAGCAACCCGCATGTGGAGGAAGCGGCTCGGATGCTGGATTACGGCTATAGTCAGGAAGGTCATCTGTTGTTCAACTTCGGGGTGGAGGGAGTCAGCTACGAAATGAAGGACGGGTATCCCACCTATACGGAGCTCATCTTGAAAAATCCGAACCAATGGGCTCCGTCACAAGCCCTGGCGATGTACACCCGAGCCAGTTATTTCGGTCCATTCGTGCAGGATGTGCGTTATATGGAGCAGTATTATACGCTGCGGGAACAGCAGGAGGCGACCCGGATCTGGTCCGATACGGATGCCGCGCTCCATACTTTGCCATCCCTGCCTAAAACCGAGGAGGAGAGCACGGAATTCTCTTTGATTATGCAGGACGTGAACCGAATCGTGGATGAGATGTCGCTTAAGATCATCTATGGAATCGAACCGCTCGATGCGTTTGAAGGTTATGTGGAGCAAATTCATACCCTGGGGATTGACCGGGCGCTCCAAATCCAGCAGCGTTCCTTGGACCGATTCAATGAAGGGCTGTCGGCCAAATGAATGGCTGAATAGCCCAATAATCAGGCCCTGACTCCCTCCACTTTGGGTCAAATTGATCATTCGTTGGCCTTCCTTTTTGTGTTAATCTCATTCTGAATCGAATAATCCTGTGAGAGGGATGTAAACTCCCTTAACCAGAGTGGGAGAAATACGAGAAGGAATGGAGTGTAGAGGAACGAGATGAACCGAGTGAAGAACAAGGCGGTGCTGCTGTTACTGGCGATCTGTCTGACGTTGGCAAGCGGAGTTTCCTCTCCCGTCCACGCGGAGGAGCAGAAAACCAAGGCGATTTGGGCATGGGATTTTTATGAAGCAGCTTCGAACTCGAACAAAATTACGGTGTTATTGAAGTTCTTGAAGGAACAGGACATCAATCTGTTGTTTATCGGAACGAGCAAGACTTTGCCCGATCAACCCGCTACTTACGAAGAGTTGATCCTCAGAGCGCATGAAGAAGGAATCCGTGTCTTTGCGCTGGTTGGAAGAGCGGAATGGGCCTTGGAGGGACGCCATCGTGAGGCGTTAGCGGAGCTAGAGCAGGTGCTGTCGTTTAATGAAACCCATCCGGCTAGCGTCTTTGACGGGATTCAATATGATATCGAACCTCACACTTTGGCGGAATACAAAACGAAGCGAGGTTCGGTCAACTATCAATACATCCAGGTGTTAAAGAAAATTGCACATGAAATCAAAGCAAGCGGCGATCCATTGGAATTTAACGCAGCGATTCCCTGTTGGTATGCGTCGGGGGAGAAACCCGTGATTGTTGAAACCGGTGGACAACGAAAGCCGCTCAGTTACTTCGTGTTGGATATCGTGGATACCGCATCCTTGATGGCCTATCGTGATACGGCCGAGCGGCAAATTCGCGCATCGCTGGCGGAAGCGGATTACGCTGCCAAATTGGGGAAGAAGGTGTACGTCGGTGCGGAAACCAGTGCGCCAAACGGGTCTACAATTCCGAACGAGATTACGTATTATAACAAAGGTTCGGTCTACATGAACAAGCAGATCAAAGCGATCAACGCCTATTATGCCCGGCACGAAGGATTTGGCGGAGTTGCGATTCATCAGTATCCTGCTTTCAAAAAATTGATGCAGGGGCGCTAAGATCAAGGTCGATCAGGAGAGAGAAATCCTGATCGACTTTTTTTGTATGGAATAAGAAGCGGCTTTCTCTGCTTTACAGAAGATTAACATGCGGATGATACCGGCTTGATGTTTGGAATATACCATAAGAGACATGTGGGACCGTTCCCAGTCGGGAAGATATCCTAATGCAGTTACTAAATAAGAGGACGGTGAGCCAATTTGCATTTACCGGTTCTAGATGTGAAGGGACGCGTCACGCCGGAGGATTCGAAGACGCATATCCGCATTCCGTTTCAAATAGATCAGGACTGCAGTCTGCTGCAAGTGCGGTTTGAGTATGCACCGAAAGTGTTGGAGGACCGTGACCGGTCGCTCATGCTGCTTACGCAAAGCTTCGAGACCTACCTACTGCCGGAACAAAGAGAACGGGCGTTAAACCAAGTAGACAGTTACTTCCCTCTGAATAACCTTATTACGCTCTCGCTGGACGATCCGAACGGTTACCGAGGGGCATGTCATCGCCATGACGCGTCGTTAGAACTCCAGCTGTCGGCGGAGCAGGCCTCACCAGGGTTGATGCCTGGCCGGCTGCCTGCCGGAGACTGGCAAGTCACATTGAGCATTCACTGTATCGTGATGGACTCGTGTGAATATCGGTTACAAATTGGGGTGGAAAGGAGCTGAGGGTGAGGTGAGATGGTTAGCTTGCGAGCTGCATACGCATACACTGCATAGCGACGGCGTCCAAACGCTGGAAGAATTGGCGGCAGGCGCTGCCGAACTTGGCTTTGATGCGATCGCCCTGACGGACCATAATACGATGTCTGGACTCGCCGGGAAGGAATCCATCTCTAATAAATACGGGCTCTTCATTCTCCCTGGTATGGAGTGGACGACGTTTTACGGGCATATGGTCACATTAGGGTTAAGCGAGTATGCCGATTGGCGAAGAGCCGATCGAAGCCGAATCGTGGAAGGGATTCAGGCGGTGCATCGCCTTGGCGGTATTGCTGGCTTGGCCCATCCGTTTCGGATCGGGAGTCCGGCTTGTACGGGATGTTATTGGGAATATGAGGTGAAGGATTGGTCCGTCGTTGATTATATCGAGGTCTGGTCCGGCACGTTCGCTTCCATCCACACTAACAACCGGCGAGCTTATGCTCTCTGGACCGACAAGCTGAACGAAGGTTTGCGGATATCCGCTACTTCGGGACGAGATTGGCACGCGCAGAAGACAACGGATGAACCGCTGTCGATCACGTATCTCGGTATCCCGGAAGGCGAGGAGACGACAGAGGAACATCTCATTGATTCGCTGCGGAAAGGGCAGGCCACCGTTACAATCGGGCCGCTGCTAACCCTTGCGATCAGTGCCAACGGCCACAATTTCGAGCTGGGCTCTGTGGTCTCGTCACAGTTACATGCGAAGGATCTGGGTGCGTTGAAAGCCAGCGTAACCCTCGACTTTACGGTGAGATCCGGATTATGGATCTTGCCCGATCAAGCCTTCAAGCTAATTCTCTGCTCCGATCGGGGCCAGGAATTAGAGAGGGAGGTCATGTGGAGCCGAAGCAATCCGAAGGATCCGATCCGTCTATCCGGATTGCCGCTTACACCTGAGCCCAGAAAATGGCTGCGAGCCGAGCTTTGGGGCATCGTGCATGGGGTTCACGCTTTAATCGCTTTTACCAATCCGGTTTATTTTGATTAAGGAGGTCCTTTACAGTATGAAGCAATTTCCATTCGTAACAGCCCATACCGGATGCATGGGCCATCCGGATCATTCCCTGGCCTCCTTGCGCGCCGCGTTGACGCTAGGGGCGGACGTTTATGAAGATGACATCCGGGTGACCCGCGATGGGGGACTTGTACTAGCTCACGACGATGAAGTATCTTTGGCGGGCGGGCTCTCCGGGAGATTATCAGACATGACCGTAGCGGAGTTGGATGAACTAACGGTTGAAGCGCGGCTTCCCTTAGAGTCGGTTCTATGGCGGATCAAGGAAGCCGGTATCACGATGAACCTAGACATTAAATCTGCGGCTTGTCTGGAACCTACAACTGCGTTGCTCACCAGAATGGAGATGACCGATCAAGCCTTCTTTAGCGGTTGCGAGTACCAAGTTGCGCTGGAAGCCGATCGCAGCGCCCCACATATCCGCAAGCTGTTGAACGTGAACGTCGACAGCTTCCTGACTAGCTCTTATGCCGAAGCCGTTGCCAGAGCCTGTGAAGAAGGCCGCGCGGCTGGATGTTTCGGTTTGAACGTCCCGTACCAACTCATTCGACCAGAGTTCATGGATGCAGCGAAACGAGCAGGGCTAGCCATATATGTATGGACTGTTTCGGAACCGGCAGATATGCAGCGAATGGCCGATATGGGTGTGGATTCGATCACGACACGTGACGTTGCTGCGCTTCTAGCGGTGAAAGCGGAAGCGATAAACGGAGAAGGAGAGAACGTACGTTGACGAATAAGCCAAACCATGGCCTTCGGGAGTTAGCCCAGCTGGCCGGGGTGTCGAAATCCACGGCGTCCCGGGTCATCTCCGGCAACGGATATGCCAGTCCTGAGGTGAAGGAACGCGTTCTGCAAGCAGCGGAGGCACTCCGCTACAAGCCGAACGCCGTAGCCCGGGCTATGGTCACGAAACGAACAAATAACCTAGGGGTGATCGTATTCCGCGAGAATCCGCCGATCGTCTCGCATCCGCTGTATGGCAAGATCATTGACGAAATTCTAGTTGCCTCCGAAGCTCGCGGATATTCCGTTTTCCTGAAGACGGATCGGGAGATGAGCTTGCGTTCTACGGATTATTTGCTGGAACAGCGGGTAGACGGATTGATTCTGGTCAGCCGTCTGCAGAAGAATGTGATCGATTACGTCAAGAAATTCAATCTGCCATACCTGATGGTCAACGGTTCGACCGATGATCCCGATGTCATTCATTTGGTCAGCAACGATGAGACCGGAGGTGCCCGGGCTGCCGATTATTTGCACGGATTGGGGCATCGTAAATTTTTCGTCATTGCTGGTCCAGTCGAGCACCGCAGCCATTCCCTTCGCTTAGCGGGGTTCACCCGGCGGCTGGAGCAACTCGGCATCTCCCCGCAATCCGGGGCCGTGCAAATCGTCCCTTCTCCGGAGTCCAGTTTTGCATACGGGATGAAGCTGATGGAAGAGCACTACGCGACGTTTCGGAATCAAGGTTATACCGCTTTATTTACAACCAACGATATGCTGGCGCTGGGGGCCATGAAGCTGCTGCTGGACCGCGGGGTTCGTATTCCACAAGAGACGGCGGTGATGGGCTACGACGACATCGAGCTCGGGAGTATGTATTCGCCGTCACTGTCCACGGTCAGCGTCGATGCATCTGGGATCGGCAGAGACGCTGTGGAGTTGCTCGATAAGCTGATTCGAGGTGAAATGGATTTGCCGAAGCTGGTGGAATACAACAGCAATGTCGTCATACGCCAGTCTACAGAAAGAAGGGAGTGATTGAAATGCTCTGGTATTGGAAAAAGGTCGGGGTAAAGAGAATCATCGAGTTTGTGTTGCTGACGGTGTTTGCGATATTTTTTGCCGGGCCGCTCTTGAATTTGCTTGTGCTCGCGTTTTGTGAGAAATGGAACTACCCGGACGTGCTGCCGGAAGCCTGGGGATTCAAGTGGTGGAACTTCGTCCTGGCTAAGGATGATATCGTCTCCTCGATCTCGTTGTCGTTCTTCATCGCGGCAATCGTGACGGCCTTATCCATTGTGATCTGTATTCCCGCAGCTTACGCATTTGCAAGAATCCAGTTTCCGCTAAAGCGAATGTTCCTGTTCTCGTTCCTGCTGACGCATGCGTTCCCAAAGATGGGGTTGTATGTCTCGATTGCGGTATTGTTCTACCGGATTGGATTAATGAACACCTTGCTGGGGGTCGTATTGATTCACATGATCAACGTGCTGATGTTCATGACCTGGATTCCGACGGCATCCTTCCGCAACGTGCATCGAGCCCAGGAGGAATCGGCACGGGATGTCGGAGCTAGTCCGTTCCGGGTGTTCCGCAGCATCACGTTACCGATGGCGATGCCTGGGATTATGGTTGCTTCGGTCTTTACGTTTCTGAACTCGTTGGATGAAGCGCAAGGGACGTTTCTTGTCGGCATTCCCGATTTCAAGACAATGCCGATCGTCATGTATTCCATTATTTCGGACTTTCCTAGCAGCGCCGGTGCGGTCTTCTCCATCATTTTGACCTTACCTACGATCCTCTTGCTTCTCGCCGCGCAGCGGTTGGTTAGCGCCGATGTGCTGGCAAGCGGGTTCCAAACGAAATAAGCCGACCACACGAGAAAGGGGCAGTATCTAACATGATATTAGCGGTACGCGGTTTGACAAAACGCTACAAGACAGGAGACGGGGTCAGCGATATCAACTTAACGGTGGAACAAGGCGAGTTGGTGACGTTGTTAGGTCCTTCGGGTTGCGGTAAAACGACGGTGTTGCGGAGCATTGGCGGTTTTCTCGAGCCGGATTCGGGCGACATTCGGATTGAAGGTCAAAGTGTCATCGGGCTGCCGCCCGAAAAACGGCCGACCTCGATGGTCTTTCAGAGCTACAATTTATGGTCGCATATGTCCGTGTACGATAATTTAGCTTTTGGCCTTAAGATCCGCAAAGTTCCCAAAGCGGAAATTCGTGCAGCGGTCGCCGATGCGCTTAAGCTGGTCCGACTCTCGGGTTATGAGAAGAAGTATCCGGCCGAATTGTCGGGCGGTCAACAGCAACGCGTTGCTTTGGCTCGGTCTTTGCTGCTCAAGCCGTCCGTGCTGTTGTTGGACGAGCCTTTCTCAGCGCTGGACGCGAAGCTGCGTCATGAGATGCGCGAGGAGCTTCGCGAAATCCAGATGCAAACCGGACTTACGATGGTATTCGTTACGCATGATCAGGAGGAGGCCTTGTCGCTCTCTGACCGGATCGTTGTTATGAATCACGGGCGTATTGAACAGATTGCCGGTCCACAACAGATTTATGATGCGCCCGAGTCTTTATATGTTGCCGGATTCATCGGCAAAATGAACTTTTTGGAGGGGGTGGCGGATGAAGGGTGCATCCGGATCGGCGCGCTTCATTTTCCGAACGAGAAGCGGCTCAGCGGTAAAATCACCGCGGCAATCCGGCCGGAGGACGTAGTCTTAAGTGATGTTATCGAGAATGGCGAGAGGTTGGAAGGGAAGATCAAGCAGGTGATGGTCCTCGGTCATTACGCTGAGGTCACCGTTGAATTGGCCGGATGGGGGATTCTGCGGACGTTTCAGTCGAAGGAAGCCACTCAGCATCTCTTCATCGGGAAAGAAGTTAGCGTACAGATCGTTAAATTGATCGGGTTTCCGACAGGCGAACCCAACTAAGGGAGGATAAACGAAAATGCGATCCAAAAAACCATGGTTAACCCTATTATCTACGGTGTTATTATCGATGACGGTACTCTCCGCATGCGGCGGTGGCGGCGGAAACGGAGCGGCGTCGAATACGTCAACCCAAGGTGAATCAACGGCGGCACCTGCAGCAGCCAGCACGCCGGTCAAGTTTAACTTCTATTTTACGGGTTCGCAGAACGTCAAAGATCTGTGGGACACGCTCGTTCCGATGTTTGAGGAGAAAAACGATCAGGTAGATGTGAACCTGGTTTACATTCCGTCCGGAACCGGCGCAGAGCCAACCTACGACCGCATTCTGGCTGCGAAGCAAGCCGGCAAAGGTTCGGGCGACATCGATTTGTACGAGGACGGAATCGGCGTCGTTGCCCAGGGCACCAAAGATGGGGTATGGAAGCAATTAGATACCAATGCGATCCCTAACCTGGCCAATGTCAATTCTGACACAATGAAGGACGTGGACAATTACGCGATACCTTATCGCTCTTCCGCCGTTGTCTTAGCTTATGACAGTACGAAAGTGACGAATCCGCCAAAAACATTAGACGAGCTGCTGGCTTGGATCAAAGCAAATCCGGGGCAATTCGCTTATAATGACCCGTCCACCGGCGGTTCGGGGAGTTCGTTCGTGCAGACGGTGATCTACAAGGATCTTCCCGAAGAGGATATTCACAATTCCGATCCATCGGTAATGGATAAATGGGGTCCGGGGTTCCAAACGCTGAAGGAGCTTGGCCAATATGTTTACGGAGACGGCATTTACCCCAAGAAAAACCAGGGCACGCTGGATCTGTTGATGAACGGCGAGGTTTCACTTATTCCGGCATGGTCGGATATGGTATTGCAACAACTTAATGAAGGGCTGCTTCCCGATACGGTCAAAATGCAGCAAATTACACCTGGCTTTAACGGGGGGCCAACTTATCTGATGGTGAACGGGGAATCGGATAAGCAAGAGGCGATTTATCAGTTCCTGGACTTCGTTCTATCGCCGGAAGCTCAAGCGGTTATCGTTGAGAAAATGAATGGGTTCCCGGGCATCGAATTGGCCAATATGCCGCAGGAAACCCAGGATAAATTTAAGGGCGTTGCCGAAGGCTTCCGTACCTTTAACATCGGGGATTTGGGTACAGAAATCAACAAACGCTGGCAGAGCGACGTTGCTGCGCAATGAGTAAAGAGTGGAAACAAGCGTTGGCGGGGCTGGCGATGGTCCTCCCCTCCTTCGCGATTTTATTGGTCGTCGTCATTATTCCGATCCTTCAATCCCTGATGTTAAGCCTCACCAACGAGACGGGCGGATATGACCTGAGCCGATACCACGTTCTGTTTACCGATAAGGGGATGCGGGCGAACATCTTGTTTACGCTTCGTATCACCGTAATCACCTGTGCGTTGGTGCTGCTGATCAGCTATAGCTTGGCGGTATACATGCGCTTCAATCAAGGACCGATCGTCGAGTTGATTCGGAAAACCTATATGATCCCTTTGTTCATACCGGGGGTCATTGCCACCTACGGATTAATCAATCTTCTCGGCAACCACGGGTGGCTGGCACGCCTGCTAGAGCATATCGGAGTCACGCTGCCGCGTATCATTTTCGATGAGAAAGGGATCATTATCGCGAATCTCTGGTTCAACATTCCGTTTACGACGATGTTGCTCAGCTCCGCGTTGGCCGGGATTCCCTCGTCGGTCATCGAAAGCGCCAAAGACGTTGGGGCAGGGAGGTATAGATTGTTTGCGAGGTTTATTTTCCCGCTGTCTTATAAAACGTTCTTGGTTGCCCTGACCTTTGTATTCATGGGGGTGATCGGTTCGTTTACGGCCCCGTTCTTGCTGGGCGCAAACTCCCCGCAAATGCTGGGGGCCTCGATGCAGCAGGTGTTCAGTGTTTTCCAGGAACGTGAGCAAGCGGCGGCGATGGCTTTTTTTACTTTCCTGCTTTGTTCGGTGCTTGGGGCATTTTACATTCGCTCCATGGCCAAAGAGGAAAACGTCAGAATGTAACGATCTTAATCTTCTGCCTAACCCCGGCGAACGGGGTTATTTTTTTTATAGTCATCTATTCCATTGTTTGGGGAATCAGGTTCGATTAAAGTATAATAATACCTAAATGAATGAATTGGAAGGGGATGGCCGTGAATAACGCAGACAGGTCAATTCAATCGGCACCGAAGGAACAGTGGAGAAGGAATATTGTTCTCTTTCTGAGCAGTCAAACTATCTCGTTGTTTGGTTCTTCGCTAGTGCAGTATGCCATCATGTGGTACATTACGCTGAATACTAAATCGGGGATCATGATGACCCTATACATTCTATGCGGTTTCATCCCGACGTTTCTATTATCTCCTGTGGCGGGGGTCTGGGCAGACCGATACAACCGGAAAGTCTTGATCATGCTGGCGGATGGCATGATTGCAATGTCCACGCTGGTGATGGCAATCCTGTTTCTTTTTGGCTACAAAGAGGCTTGGTTGTTGTTCGCGATCGCCGCAATCCGGGCGCTTGGTTCGGGCGTGCAGACACCGGCAGTTGGGGCCATTTTGCCGCAGATCGTACCTGCTGACCGGTTGACCAAGGTGAACGGGATCAACGGAAGCATCCAGGCGGTAATTATGTTTGTCTCCCCGATCGTCAGTGCCGCGCTGCTTACCATAGCGACAATCGAAGCGATCTTCTTCATCGATGTGGTTACGGCGGCGATTGCGATACTGACGTTGCTGCTTTATTTTCGGATACCGTCTCATCCCAAAGCCTCCGACCAACCCTCGACCAGTTACTTCAACGATCTTAAAGAAGGTTTGGCATACATAGGTCGACAAGCTTATTTGAAATCCTTCTTTAAGTTTATGGCAGTCTTCTTTATTTTGATGGCCCCGGCCGCCTTCTTAACCCCGCTTCAGGTCACTCGGAGCTTTGGCGATGAGGTTTGGCGGCTCACGGCGATCGAAATCGCCTTTTCCGTGGGGATGATGGCAGGAGGGGGGCTGATTGCGGCATGGGGAGGTTTTCGGAACAAGGTCCATACAATGACCTTAGCTACCGTTCTCATGGGCGTGTGCACGTTCTTGCTAGGTATCGTCCCTGTCTTTTGGATCTACTTGGCGTTTATGGCCTTGTTTGGCGTGGCGATGCCGGCTTTTAATACCCCGACGATGACGATGATTCAGGAAAAAGTCGATGAGAACTATATGGGCCGAATTTTTGGCGTATTCAGTATGATCTCCACGTCGATGATGCCGATAGGAATGCTGATCTTCGGCCCGATCGCCGATGCGGTTGATATCGAGTGGCTGTTAATCGGCACCGGCGTTCTAATTCTGTTCCTATCCATCTTTCTCGGACGCAACCAACCGCTGCTGGAAGCTGGCAAACCGGCTGTGCAGGAATCTTCGGCTTCCTCATGATATCAAGCAGGCCCGTAAGGGGCCTGCATTTTTAATTGAGCTAGGCATTCCGCAAGGAGGATCTTGGTGATCAAGTCGAATTATGGGGAATAAACCGGATTTTTGGCGGGCAACATGTAACCACAAAGGCGTTCAGGACTAGGAAAGAAGGGGAATATGTGAAGCTGAACCTTCTGTTGAATCCGCTGTTAATCAAACAAGTGCAGGGGGAGGTTGAACTGGACATCAGCGGAATCGAAATCGATTCGCGGCAAGTGATGCAAGGGTGTTTGTTTGTATGCTTGCCAGGTACCGTCCATGATGGGCACGAGTTTGCTATTCAGGCGGTTCATGCCGGCGCAATCGCGTTGATCACAGAGAAGGAGCTGACAGATATCCCTTCTCACATTACGATCGTGCAGGTTCCAGATGCGCGGCGGGCATTGGCCATTCTGGCGGATGTATTCTATGGCCAGCCGACAAGCCGGTTAAAGCTAATTGGGGTTACAGGCACAAACGGAAAAACGACGACAACCCATTTGGTCGAACATATCTTTAATGAAAATAATAAACGAACCGGACTAATTGGTACGTTGTATATGCGAATCGGGAACTACAGGGAACAGACCGTAAATACCACGCCGGAGTCCCACATGTTGCAGCGAAATTTCCGCACGATGTTGGAACATGGCGCGGAGTATGCGGTGGTTGAGGTGTCTTCTCACGCCCTGGATATGGGCAGGGTAAGGGGGTGCCAATTCCGCACGGCGGTTTTGACAAACGTCACGCATGACCATTTGGATTATCACGCATCGATGGAACGATACAGCGATACGAAATCACTGCTGTTCTCACAGCTGGGCAGCGCCTACGGGGATGAGTCGAAGGTTGCAATTCTCAATGCGGATGATCCGGTATCCCCCTTGTATGCCCGCAAAACCGCTGCCCAGGTCATCACATATGGAATTCAGAACGACGCTGACATTCGTGCGAGTGAAATCCAGATGAAGCCGGATGGAACGTCACTACGGGTGGATACCTTTCAGGGATGGACCCATCTAGATTTGAAGCTGCTGGGGATGTTTAATGTATATAACGTTCTGGCGGCCATCGCGGTAAGCTTGGCGGAGAGAATACCGCTTCAGCAGGTGAAACAGAGCCTGGAAATGTTTGAAGGGGTGACGGGGCGATTCGAACCGATTTACGCCGGACAAGATTTTACCATTATCCTGGATTACGCCCATAATCCGGACGGATTGGAGAATGTGCTGCAAACCGCTAAGACGATGACACAAGGCAGATTGTTCTGTGTATGCGGGTGCGAAGGGGACAAGGACCGGATGAAACGCCCGATCATGGCCCGAGTAGCGGCATCTTACGCAGATTTCGCAATCTTTACGTCGGACAATACCCGTTCGGAAGAACCCGACTCAATTCTAAGCGATATGTTGGAAGGGGTGAAGGGAGGACCGATCCCCAGTAACGGTTATACGGCCGTCGTGGACCGTCGGGAGGCTATTTCGCAGGTCATTGAACTTGCACGTCCCGGAGACTGCGTCGTTATTGCGGGCAGAGGACATGAGACTCATCTGATCGTAAAGGACCAGCGGATCCCGTTTGACGATCGCGAGGTCATTTTGGAATTGTTGGGATCCAAGACCAATCCAGCGTTGTACCCGGAGAAGTGGGTTGACGACGATGTCGGAGTCCGCGCACCGGAAGCCTCCTTGTGAGATTATCGCATGTTGATTTGAGAAGGACGTGAAAGTGAAGGGTCTTTATGCTAAAATGAAGGGGATTTATGGAAAGGTTGGTGTTATCCATGATTTATCTCCAAAATGGCAAACTCGTTAGGGAACTTCGCTCCGTACACATGTTCAGGATGAAGCATTGTGCGGAGCTTAATCGGGAAGCTTAGCTTCCTGCATTCATCGATCTAAAGCTAGGCGCGGATTGCATAGGGAGAAGAACCTACGCTTATTCAAGTGCGGCTTTAAATCGATCTATGCATGAATTAAGGACCAAGGACAATGTTTTGTCCTTGGTCCTTTGTGTTTTTTTGGGGTTCCCCAGAGCAGAGGACTGGCGCCGTTAGGCGCTTGTTTCTCTGCTTTTTTTATTCCTACAGAAGAGAGGTCTTTGACATGAGTTTATTAGAAATGAGCGGCATTACCCATCATTACGCGGACAAGGAACTTTACCGTGAGGTATCGTTGGAATTACATGCAGGAGAACATATGGGACTCGTCGGACAGAATGGTGCGGGAAAAAGCACATTGATTCGCATGCTAACCGGCGAATTGATACCCGATCAAGGCCTCATCAAATGGCAACCGCGTCTACGTCTGGGGCATCTCGATCAATATGCCCGAATTCCGGGAAACATCACGATCCGCAGCTATATGCAAACCGCCTTCGAAGAGCTGTACGCGTTGGAACGGAAGATGACCGAAATTTATCGGGAGGTTGCGAACACGGGGGATGAAAGCAAGCTGAAGCAGGCGGCGTCATGTCAGGAGAAGCTGGAGGCCGGCGATTTCTACGGGATCGACAGCCGAATTGAACAGACCGCCATGGGCCTAGGCATTCATGCGATGGGGATAGAGCGAACGATGTCGGAGTTAAGTGGCGGGCAAAGGGCCCGTGTCATTTTAGCTAAGCTGCTGCTCAGTGAGCCGGATGTATTGCTGCTCGATGAGCCAACCAATTTCCTGGACCGGGAACATGTGGAATGGCTGGCCGACGCGTTGGTTGCATTCCGGGGCGCCTACGTCATTGTTTCTCACGATGCTTCGTTCCTCCAGAAGGTCACGAACTGCATCTGTGATATTGAGTTTGGTTCAATCCGGAAATACCCGGGAAGTTACAATGAATTTGTACGGCAGAAGGAACATTTGCGGCGCGATTACGAACGACGTTATGAAGCACAACAGAAGAAGATCGAATCCACCGAAAGTTATATCCGCAAAAATATTGCTGGCGTTAATAGTAAAATCGCCCAAGGTCGACGCAAGCAGCTGGAACGGATGGACCGTCTGGGACCGCCGCTCCAGACTCATCCTCCGGCGTTCCGATTTCAAGAGCTGGCGGCACCCGGCCTGGTCGCGTTAGAGACACGCCGACTTGTGGTCGGATATGGTCAGCCGCTGCTACCGCCGCTTAGTTTCAAGGTGCCAGGTGGTCAAAAGCTCGTGATCACGGGCTTTAACGGTATCGGCAAATCGACGCTGCTGAACACGTTGGTTCGGCGGCTGGCTCCCGTGTCCGGAGACGCTCGCTTTGCGGATCGTGTGCATACCGGCTATTTTGAACAGGAGCTCGCTTGGGAGAATCCGGTTCTAACGCCGATCCAATATATCTCTAACTATCGTCCTGATTTAGATGGGAAGGATATCCGCAAACATTTGGCCCGCTGCGGGATCAATCAGACGCTGGCGTCACGAGCGATCGAAACGCTGAGCGGCGGGGAACAGTCCAAGGTGAAGTTATGCCGGTTGCTGCTAACCCCTTGCAACTTTCTGATCCTGGACGAACCGACCAATCACTTGGATCAGGAAGCTAAGGAAGCGTTGCGTCAAGCATTAATTGAATTTCGAGGCAGCGTACTGCTGGTTTCCCACGAACAGTCCTTCTATCAGGACTGGGCAGATCGTGTGATGCGCATCGGGAAGTAAACCGTTTGAAGAAATCGCAATAGAGTCGCAATAGAAAAGGGTGCCCCGATCCTTAATTGGGGCGCCCTTTTAGGATAATATTGGTCGCCTTGCCGAAATCGAGTGCCACCTTACCCGTGAGAGCTGCAATCTGTTCGGACAGAACAACTGCACTCACCCCGCAGGAGATCAAAGCGATGTCAAAGCTATGCTTATGTGCAATAATCCATTTCATCGTATTCCGGTATTCCTGCCACTGACTAAAAGTCAAGGCGTGCACGATATTTTGCTTGTACGGTTCCTTTTCGAGCCGTTCCTTGATCTTATGAGCTTCTCGCGTGATAATTAATATTCTTCGGCCGGATAAGAGCGACCAGAACTCCTCCATACGGGCCAGCTCCCGGTTAACACCAGCATGGCATATCTTTGAGGGCTGAATTTTGTAATGGTCAAAGATTTGATCGGTTAAGGGTCTCTTTAAATAGTCCGGCGCATTTATCGTGATGTCCCCTTCGGGTAGAATCCCTACGACGGTTGCCTTCTTCACTGAAGAAATCACAGCGTTACGCAGCGGGAGATTGGGCAATGTGACGCCTTTTTCCCCGCGATTAGCTTTAATCGCCCATCTTTCCTGAAGTACCTTCGACAGGGGCCAGATTGTATTCTGAGACATGATCAGATTTTCTCCATCGCCAATCCGTACTAATGATAAAGGTTTCTGGTTTTCGACAGCGTCTTCGATTCTCTTGAGCAAGTCTCGAGTTTCCAAGTAGATTTGGTGCATCGGACATTTCATTCCTTTCAAATGCTTGATTATTCCAGTTTATGATTGGAAATGCGTTTCGAATTGTGTGCTTGCACCACTATGCTCATGGGTAAGGTTCTCTTGACTATTTTCGACGACAATTAAGGAATACGTCCTGTCCGTTGTTTTGTCTCTAGCATATAGTGGAAGATCGGTAGTCCCGCATTTGCGAGATGATGATCATGACATGCTGGAGTGGGACTAAAGAACAAGGAGGGGCAAAAATGTCGAAAAAGATAGTTATCGAGAGCAATTTCAATACGTTTGGATTTAATCCGCAACGACTTACACGCACATGGTTGGAGAGAAGAATCGAGATATTCCGCAACTTTACTCTGAAGTCACTACAGGCTCAAACCAATCAAAATTTTTTGGCGATTTTTAAGATCGTACCAGAAACCGAGAGCATCCTAATTGAAATTCTGGCCAAGTACCCGCGCCTTCCGCGCAATGTAATGTTTGTGACGCCTCAAGATGGTATGGAGCGTATTAAAGAATTTGTTGGTTCATGCGAAAATTTGTATCTCGTTCGTATGGAGTCTGATGATATGTACCACAAATCTTACATTCAACAATTGGTTGATTGTCGGCCCAAAGCGGGTACACTCGCTTTGATCAATCAAAACGGATACGCGTTAGACTCTATAAATGGAGAAATGGTTCCGATGTTCCGAACTTCCCCGCCTTATTATGTGTTTTTGTACAAGACATCGGAATATTTGTCCGGATATCGCTTCAAGCTTCCAGGCCGAGGTACGCACGGTAATGTCATCGAATTACCTCACGAAATACTAACTCCTCGCAACTTTGTGGAGGTTATTCATCACTACAACTCCCTACCCAGACAACTTCCAGTTAAAGGTCGTATGAGTAAGGCGGAACAACAGAAGGTGCTGAAGGAATTTATGGCTTAAATCGAATCGACGGAAAGTATGTCAAGAATGGAGGTGGTCAGGATGGTCATACATGATCGGGTAAATGAACGTTACTACGGTCTTGTGAATTCGATAGAATCACACGAAGCGACACGAGCTCGGGTTCATTGGATATGTCGTTCGGTTGTTGGCAGCACGGTACTTGACGTGGGTTGCAGCCAGGGAATTATTTCGATTTTGCTGGCACGTGAAGGGTTGCGGGTCACCGGTATCGATCTGGAGGAAGAGAGCATTCGTTACGCTAAACGGGAACTTACCAAGGAATCTGGCTCGGTACGAGAAAATGTAAAGTTCCTTTTGACCGATGTCACTGAATGGAAAACTAACACACTTTTCGACACGGTGATTTTGGGAGAGATTCTGGAGCATTTCGCCAACCCTTCGATTTTGCTGCGACAAGCCTTCCGCTTACTTAAGGATGACGGCACCTTAGTGGTTACGGTTCCTTACGGATACCACCCCTTTTATGATCATAAACAAACGTTTTATGCCGGAAATCTCGGAGCCAGTCTCGATCCATGGTTTGAAGTGAATCAGATCGAATTGCAGCATAAATACTTATGCTGCAAGGCTCGTAAACGACGAGTTATTAAAGAAGACGTGTTACCCGACACTTCAAATTTGATGGCATGGATAGAGTTTGATAGTAAACAGTTTAAACAGTTAGAGAAGAAGTACCAGGATACGATGAATTATCGTAAAGCAGCTTACGATCAGGCTATGCAACAGCTGAAGAAACAAAAAAAATAAGACGGAATCAAGATATATCTCGGAATCCTAGGGTATCATTCCAATCGTTTAAATTCAGTTTACCTAAATCGGTTAACCTCCTATCTGTAGATCAAATAGGCTTGAGATAGGAGGATAATACAAATGAGTACGAAAACTTCAGTCATAAGAGGAGGCCTTAGCGCTCCAGCTATCGAAGCTGAGGGACTCGTAAAAGTATTCGGAACCAACCGCGCCGTGGATGGAGTGGATCTGCGGGTGGATAGCGGCAAGATTTACGGTGTGCTAGGACCTAACGGGGCCGGGAAAACGACGACGATCCGCATGTTAGCCACCTTGCTTCGACCGGATGAGGGATCCGCCCGCATCTTTGGTCATGACGTCGTCAAGGAGCAGCATATCGTCCGCCAACTGATCGGTGTGACCGGGCAATATGCATCGGTGGATGAAACACTGAGTGCTACGGAAAACCTCGTTATTTTCTCCAGACTGCTAGGCTTGGGACGCAGCGAAGCCCGCCAAAAAGCGGCAGAGCTCTTGGAGGAATTCGGCTTGACCGATGCAGCCAAGCGGCCGCTGAAGCATTTCTCCGGCGGGATGCGGAGGCGGCTGGATTTGGCGGCAAGTCTGATCGCGCAGCCGCCGCTCATCTTCCTGGATGAACCTACGACGGGATTGGATCCGCGGACACGGACACAGATGTGGGAGACGATCCGCCGTTTGGTCGCTTCGGGCTCGACCGTGCTGTTAACGACGCAGTACCTGGACGAAGCGGATCAACTGGCGGATCGGATCGCCGTGATCGATCGAGGACAGGTCATTGCCGAAGGGACCGTCGACGAATTGAAGTCTTCAGTTGGTGCCTCGTCGCTGCAACTCAGAATCAGCAACCCGCTGGATTTAATGGAGTCTCGCCGGATCGTAGAACAGGTTCTCAGGGTAGCTACCAATGTTTCGGCGGAAGCCGGTAAGATCACCGCCCCGCTGACGGAAGCCGATAAAGTTACCGACTTATTGATCGCCTTACGCGATTCGGGGATCGCTTTGACGGAGCTTAGCGTACAAAAGCCGACGTTGGATGAAGTGTTTTTGACGCTCACCGGGCATGGGGTCGAAGGAGACACTGCAGAAACGAACGGATCCGTCCTCAATCAGAAGGAGGTAATGGCATGAACAGCACGGCAGTCAACTCCAAAGCCCCACGGCCTTTGAAGAACCACACGAGCTTCCGTCAAACCCTCCGCCATTCGTTAACCATGGCGTATCGGGGGTTACTTAAAATCAAGCGAACACCGGAACAACTGTTTGACGTGACGATCCAGCCGATCATTTTTACATTGATGTTCACTTATATTTTCGGTGGGGCGATCTCAGGAGACGTGCTGAGTTATTTGCCGGTCATTATCCCGGGAATTTTGGTGCAAACTGTCATCTCGACGTCAATCGTCACTGGGGTGCAATTACGCGAGGATATGGAGAAGGGCGTCTTCGACCGCTTCAAGTCGCTGCCGATCGCCCGGATTGCGCCGCTGGCCGGCGCCTTGTTGGCCGACACGGTCCGCTACACCATCGCTACCGTCTTAACGTTCGCAATGGGATACCTTATGGGTTACCGGCCTGAAGGTGGCCTCGGTTACGTCGCCCTTGCCGCGCTGCTTGTCATCGTCTGTTCCTGGTCGATCAGTTGGATATTCGCTTTCTTTGGGGTCATTGCACGGACCGCATCCAGTGTGCAGGGGATTTCAATGATCGTGTTGTTTCCGCTGACGTTCTTATCCAATGCGTTTGTTCCGGTCGAAACCATGCCGAAATGGCTGGGGTGGTTTGCGAATGTGAATCCGATCTCGAATCTGGTCACTGCGGTTCGGGAACTGGTTAACACAGGGACCGCAGGCGGGGATTTGGTGTCTTCATTGGTCGGCGCTGCCGTCATTGTGGCGGTGTTTGCTCCGATAACGGTTCGCGCGTACATGCGGCGCACCTAAATAACAAAGCCGGAAGACAATGGTCTTTCCGGCTTTGTTAGGTTCTCAGGTACCTGTTGTTGCACCTGGTCTTTACACGTGATGTGCTTTAACCGCTGAGCAAAATCGCTCCAGCGCCTCTTGCAGCAACGAATGTGGGCACGCGAGATTGATCCGAAGGAAACCTTCGCCATCCCGGCCATAAACGGAGCCTTCGGTAAAAGCGACTTTGGCTTCTTTATACATCACTTGCTTGATCTGAGTTTTACTCCAACCAAGTGCGCGGTAATCTACCCATAGCAAGTAGGTGCCTTCCGGGAGGATCGGAGTCGCCGCTGGCAGGTGCTCCGCGAGATAAGAGATCGCGAAGTCACGGTTCCCGCGGATATAGTCCAAGACGGCATCCAGCCAATCCTCACTTTGCGTGTACGCGGCGATGGTAGCAGAAGGGCCGAAATAGTTCAGCGATCCGATAGCCAGCGTTTTGATGCGCTCCGCAAAAGACTTGCGGATTGCACCATTTGAAATAAGGGTATAAGCCGTAGACAGACCGGGAATGTTGAACGTTTTGGAAGGGGCCGCGCAGGTGATCGTGATGCCGGCGTGAGCTTCGGAGAGCGAAGCAAACGGCACATGGCGGTGTTCCTTGAAAACCAGGTCGCCATGTATTTCGTCGGAGACGACCTTCACCTCGTATTTCAAGCAGAGCTCGCCGAGCAGCTCCAGTTCCTCCCGGGTCCAGACCCGGCCGCCGGGATTATGGGGGCTGCATAGCAGCATCAGCTTGGCACCGCCCTGCATCAGCGACTCCAGATGGTCGTAATCCATACGATAACGTCCATCTTCAAGAATCAGCGGATTCTCGGCGATCTCGCGTCCGTTATTTCGAATGACATCATAGAACGGATTATATACCGGGGATTGCAGGATTACCCGATCTCCCGGTTCGGTTAATATTTGTACGGCTACGCCGAGCGCAGGGACGACACCTGGGGTATCGGTCAACCACGACGCGTCGACCTTCCATTCATGTCGGCGTTCCATCCAGCCTGTGATGGCATCAAGGTATTCCTTAGGCCGGCTCGTGTAGCCGTAGATACCATGCTTGGCCCGTTCGGTGACTGCTTGGACGATGGCCGGGGCGCATCGAAAGTCCATGTCGGCCACCCACAAAGGCAGTACATCGGGATCTCCAAACAGCTCCCGTCCAAGATCCCATTTCTCGGAGTAGGTTCCTCGCCGCGGCAATCGTTCATCGAAATGATAGGTCATCTAGTTGCTCCATCCTTTCCCCAGGCAAACGGGTTCTCTCGACTCTTGGTTGCGTGTACTACTTAAGCGGCTGGTACCCATCGATCACGAGTTCCAGTTCGCCTGTTGTGGAATTAATCAACATCCCGTGAACCGGGATATCGGCAGGGAGCAGGGGGTGTTTCTTGACGATATTTACCGTCTGAATCACGCCTTCCTTCTCGTTATCGAAGCCACGCAACCACTTATTTAACTTAATGCCGGAGTTCTCCAGCGTGTTCAATGTGTCGTCACTGATTCCCCGATCCCGCATGGAACCGATCATCCGGTCTGAATTCAGCGCGGCCATCCCGCAGCCGGTGTGACCGACAATAAACACTTCTTGCGCATGCAGCTCGTAGATGGCGACGAGCAGACTGCGCATGACGCTTCCGAAGGGTTGAGAGATGACCGCGCCGGCGTTCTTGATCAGCTTCACGTCGCCATTCCGTAAATTCATCGCTTTAGGCAGAAGCTCTGTAAGCCGAGTATCCATACAGGTAACAATGGCCATCTTCTTCTCGGGAAATTTATCCGTCACATATTTCTCGTATTCCTTATCTTCCACAAACTTGCGGTTAAAATCCAGAATAGATTGCAGCTGATTCATTTGACCTGCCTCCTTAGGGTTTGGGTAGCGAATAGCGCCTAGATTACCGGCGATCAATCAAAGGGATATTCGATTAGTAAAATTGAGAGGGTCCATCTGACCGGAACGTACCGGTGTTTTCTTCCCCCTTCAGGGTAAGCTCTTCTTCGAAAAAGATCGCCTGCATCTTATCGATCCAGAACGGACAACCCTCATTCTCCATCGGAATGTCGTAAGCGCCGGGTTCGGACACAATATGGAGTACTGGACAGCTCCTTTACCTGAAAATGAAATATCTCAAAAAAAGGGAATCAAGTCCGCTTAAAATTTGATTATACGGTTTGTTAAAAGTATCATCAAGAGTAGCAGTAAATTTAACCAGTAAAGGCGGGAGTTGTCATGAAGCAGGAAACGGTTGAAAAATGGGAGCTCTTTCGAGAGCTTCTGCAAAAGATTCACGGGTACGGGGAAGCGGTCGCGCTGATGAATTGGGATTTGCGCACGGGCGCACCGCGGAAAGGCGCGGAGACCCGGGCAGCCACCATCGGCCTATTGTCCACGGAGGCCTTCAAACTGCAAACCTCGGCGGAAATGGGCGAATATTTGGCTTATTTGAATCAACCTTCCATCCTGAATGAACTGGATGATGTCAAACGCCGGATGGTCCTTGACGTTCAAGAGGAGTACGACCGTAGCGTCAAGATTCCGCCGCAGAAATTCCGCGAATATACCGAACTCACGGCCCACTCCGAAACGATGTGGGAAGATTTCAAAGAAAACAGCGATTTCGCCGGGTTTGAACCCTATTTAACGCAAATTGTGGAAAAAACACAGGAGTTTATCGACTACTGGGGTCCGAAAGCCACTCGTTATGATACGTTGCTACATATGTATGAACCGGATCTGACCGTCGAGAAGCTCGATCAGGTATTCGGTCAACTGCGCAACCGTCTGGTACCGTTGGTCGAGGCGGTAGCTGCCGCGAAGAACAAACCGGAAGCGCCTTTCCTGGATCAACTGTTCGATACGGGGCAGCAGGCGAAATTCAGTCGGCTCCTCCTCGAGCAAATCGGCTACGATTTCGAAGCCGGGCGGATCGACGAAACGGTGCACCCGTTCCAAACCACGCTGAACCATGGAGACGTTCGGATCACCACCAGCTACAAGCAGGATGATGTCACCAGCGCCATCTTCAGCTCCTTGCACGAGGGAGGACACGCCCTCTATGAACAAAATGTTTCTCCGGAGTTGGCCGGTTCACCGCTGGGCCAAGGCACGTCGATGGGTATCCACGAGTCGCAGTCCCGCTTCTGGGAGAACTTTGTAGGTCGCAGCCTGCAATTCTGGCAACGATACTTTGGCGAGCTCCAGCAGCACTTCCCGGAACAACTCAAGGATGTCACGCCAGAGTCGTTCTTCCGTGGTATCAATCGAGTGGAGAACTCGTTAATCCGGATCGAAGCGGATGAACTGACTTATAATTTGCATATCATCATCCGTTACGAAATCGAAAAGCTGTTGTTCAATGAGGCCTTGCCGGTAAGTGAGTTGCCGAAAGTGTGGAACGAGAAGTACCGCGACTATCTGGGCTTGACGCCGCCCAACGATGGGTTAGGCGTGCTGCAGGACGTTCACTGGTCGGGCGGTCTGTTTGGTTATTTCCCGTCCTATGCGCTCGGCAACATGTATGCGGCCCAAATCGCGAACACGCTGCGGAAGGAGCTGCCGCAGTTCGAAGGCTTTATCGCGGACGGCAATTTCCTACCAATCAAGGAATGGCTAACCGATAAAATCTACAAATATGGGAAGAGCCGTAAACCGTCGGAAATCATCCTGGCGGTCACCGGCGAAGAGTTGAACCCGGATTATCTCGCAGATTATCTGGAACAAAAATTCAAAAGTATTTACGGCATCTAATCCATAAACCATGAAAGGCTGTCCTTAGGCGGAATCCGCCCGGGACGGTCTTTTTTGTGCTCTTAACCTTTTGCTGGGCCATCGCATACTATTTAGTATGTTCTGGCCAACCGCTAGAAATCAGTTGGCTATGAAAATCCATGAAGAAGGAGAGGTGAACGGTATGAACAACGCTCGCAAGGTGTTATGGCTCGCGCTCATCGTTCTCCTGACAGCAGCCCTAAGCGGTTGTGGAGGAAGCGGCCAAGCACAAAAGGTGAAAATCGGGGAAGTCACCCGTTCCGTATTTTATGCCCCTCAATATGTCGCTTTGGAAAAGGGATTTTTCAAAGAGGAAGGACTTGATGTGGAGCTGCAAACGACGGCGGGTGGCGATAAAACGATGACGGCGTTGCTGTCGGGAGCGATCGACGTGGCGCTGGTCGGAGCAGAAACGTCGATCTACGTGTACCAGCAAGGCTCGGAGGATCCGGTGATTAATTTTGCCCAATTGACGCAAACCGATGGTACCTTCCTGGTTGCCCGTGACGCCGGAGAATTCGATTGGGAGAAGCTGAAGGGCAGCGTCTTCCTTGGTCAGCGAAAGGGTGGCATGCCGCAAATGGCTGGTGAGTTCACCCTGCGCAAACACGGGATAGATCCGCACCAAGATCTGGAGCTGATCCAGAATGTGGATTTTGCCAACATCACGGCGGCATTCGTATCAGGGACCGGACAGTTCGTCCAGTTGTTCGAACCGCAAGCTTCTATTGTTGAGAAGGAAGGAAAAGGCCACGTTGTCGCCTCCTTTGGCACGGAGAGTGGAAGGCTGCCTTACACCGTATTCATGACTAAACAAAGCTACATGAAAGATCGTCCGGAAGTCGTTCAGAAGTTTACGAATGCGGTCCATAAAGCCCAGCTTTGGGTTCAGGCTCATACCCCGGAGGGAATCGCTGAAACCGTCGCTCCTTATTTTAAAGATACGGATATGGACATCTTGGTCAGTTCAATCAAGCGTTACAAGGAGCAGGGGAGTTATGCCGAAACACCGGCGTTGTCAGAGGATTCGTGGAACAACCTGCTTGACGTGATGGAAAGCGCTGGAGAGCTGAATGAACGGGTTGATGTTGGTGAGTTGGTCGATAACAGCTTCGCTGATAAAGCAGTTAACTCGGTTAAGTAAATGACTATAACGGAAAAGGAGCGTGAGCGCTTTTGTCTTCTGTCGTGGAACTGAAACACCTGGATCTAGTCTATGTGACGGACCGGGAGGCCGTCCTCGCTTTGCAAGGGATGAATTTAACGGTGGAGCCGGGTGAATTCATCAGTCTGGTTGGTCCCAGCGGTTGCGGAAAGACCACGCTTCTCTCCGTCATGGCAGGTCTACTTTCTCCAACTCGGGGGGAGGTGCTGCTGCACGGCAAACCGGTGGCGGGGCCTACCCCTCAAGTCGGTTACATGTTGCAGCAAGATTATTTGTTCCCGTGGCGGACCATTCTGAGTAATAGCGTGCTGGGGCTTGAGCTGACGGGACGGTTAACAACGGAAAGCACCGAAAATGCCCGGAATTTGCTCGCTGAAATGGGTCTTGGCGATACGGCGAACCTTTATCCTCACCAGTTGTCGGGCGGAATGCGTCAGCGGGTAGCCCTTGTGCGAACGTTGGCGACCGATCCTGAGCTGCTGCTGCTGGATGAGCCGTTCTCGGCACTTGATTATCAGACGAAGCTGCAACTGGAGGATTTAGTGTGGGGGACCCTGAAGCAGCGTAAGAAAACGGGCGTCTTGGTGACCCACGATTTGTCTGAAGCGATCGCGGTCAGCGACCGGGTGATCGTTCTGGCACCGAGACCCGGCCGGATCCGCAGTATGTACAAAATCCCGGAGCAGATCCGGAACGCGCAGCCGTTTTATGCTCGGGAAGCCGAAGGCTTCAATGAACTGTTCCATGAAATCTGGCGGGATCTTGAAACGTCGGAAAGGGAGGAGGGATAGCCCGTGGCACAACCCGTAAGCAAAACGGACGCCAATCAGGAGGCCTGGCTGCAGGAGAAATGGCATCTGTACCGCAGACGCAAACGGCGGATGAGTAACTATGTGGTCAGCGTGCAGGCTCTGATCCTTGTGTTCTTTATCGGATGTTGGGAGCTCGCAGGCCGTCTGCGATGGATTGATGTCCTGATCTTCAGTTACCCGTCCAAGGTTGGGCGGCAAATTGTCAAAGATGCGGTTAGCGGCGAATTGTGGCCGCACTTAGCAATGACGGTAGGCGAAACGGCGGTAGGTTTCCTGCTTGGGACGCTGATCGGTACTTTGTTGGCGGTCCTCATCTGGTGGTCACCGTTTCTATCCCGCGTGCTGGACCCCTACATGGTCGTGTTTAACAGTATGCCGAAGGTGGCACTCGGCCCGATCTTTATCGTCTTGTTTGGAGCCGGCTTCACGGCTATTGTCGTGACGACGTTGTCAATTACCGTCATTGTAACTACGCTGGTCGTGTTTAACAGCTTTAACGAGGTGGACGCTAACCTGGTCAAGGTGATCCGCACGTTTGGCGGTTCGCGGCGCGACGTATTTCTGAAAGCGATCCTGCCCGCATCGTTCCCCACTATCGTATCCACACTGAAGGTGAACGTGGGCATGGCCTGGGTCGGCGTCATTGTCGGAGAATTCCTCGTTGCCAAGATTGGTCTTGGATACCTGATCGTTTACGGGTTTCAGGTATTTAACTTTACATTGGTGCTGTCGAGCCTGGTCATCATTGCGATCGTGGCGACGGCGATGTACCAGTTGGTCGTCTATATCGAACGGAAGTTGGTAAGGGAGCGGTGACGCTCCCTTTTTTTGCGTGGGTTTGATGGGGTTGGTTCGGGAGACGCTTTGCGCCGCAATCCAACCCTAGGTTAGATCGCGAAGAGTGAAAGATGAAAAATGGCATTGTATGGAAACGTGAAATCAAGTAGGATATTTTCATAAGTTGGTTTCGACAAAAAGGGTGGGGTTTCATGGGATTTCGAGTCATCAAAACAGCGATTGCCACACTGATGGCCATCTTCATTGCGGATTTTGCCGGCGTGGCGGGGGCCAATTCCGCGGGACTACTCGCGATACTAGGGGTGGACGTCACACGCAAGCGCAGCCTGGCTTCGATATCGGCGCGGTTTTTCGCTTCCATTCTCGGTTTGTTACTGGCTTTTGGAGTCTTCTACTTCCTCGGCTTTCATATTTGGGTACTCGCCATTTATATTCTTATCGCATTTCCATTGATCGCCCGTGCGGGTTTCAAGGAAGGGATCGTCACCAGCTCCGTCGTTGTGTTCCGTGTGTTCGGCGGTGCGGAAATTTCCTGGCATGTGCTATTGACTCAGGTGGAGCTTCTGATCATCGGACTTAGTTCGGCGATGGTCGTTAATTTTCTGTATATGCCGAAGACGGAAGACAAGCTCCTGGGGACTCGGCGTGAGGTGGACGCCTTGTTTTCGCGTATTTTTCAGGAAATTGGCGCTACACTACGTGATCCTTACCGATTATGGGATGGCAAGGAGTTGACGGAAGCCGCCCGGCTTGTCGAGGAAGGGCATGCGATTGCCAAGCGGGCGGCGGAGAATCAAATGATCTCGCCAAATGAGGCTTGGATCGCGTATTTCTTCATGCGGAAGGAGCAATTAAGCCGAATTGAAGGCATGCTGGAGCTGATTGCACAGGTGTATCAGCGCATGCCTCAAGGGGAATTTGCCGCCGTTTTGTTCGACCGGCTAAGCGTGGACGTCAATCAGGAAGAATATACCGGGATGACCGAACAAATGCTGGCTGAGTTGGAAGAGGAGTTCAAGAAAATGGAGTTGCCCTCCACTCGCGAGGAATTTGAAATCCGTTCGGCTATCCTGCAGCTCTGCCGGGAACTTTCCTTATATCTAGCCGTTTCCAAAAAAAATAAAGCCCCCATTCCTCGAATGGCGGCGAATCGGTCGCGGAAACGAAATCAGACAACGATAAAATAGTTGTCACCCTAGACGAATGTCCTGCATACACTTTTATTGAATGATGTATGGAGGAGGTTCTAACATGTCATTGAAATATCAAAGTAGAGAGATCATCACGAAAGCGATCTGCGGAAAAGGTCGTAAGTTCTCTACCGTAACACATACCGTGACTCCCCCTCATAAACCGTCGAGCATCCTGGGGGCCTGGATCATCAACCACCAGTACGAAGCGGTCGCTGCGGGAGACGGAATTGAAGTTATTGGTACTTACGATATTAACATCTGGTATTCGTACGACAAGAACTCGCAGACCGAGGTCGCCAAGGAAACGGTATCTTACGTCGAGAATGTTCCGCTGAGCTACCTGGATTCCAGACACCGTTCGTCGACGGTGGAAGTGTCTGCGGAAGCTACGCAGGAACCAAGCACCGTCGAAGCCACAGTTACTGGTGACGGCCGCGTATCCATTCGAGTGGAACGCGAATTCGCAGTGGAACTGGTTGCCGAAACGAAGTTGAACGTCCTTGTGGTGCCGAGCAGCGGCATCGAAGATAAGGACTATGATTTTGGCTCCGAGCTCGGCGATTATGAAGATTTGGATCCGGATCTCCTCGACGACGAACTGTGATTCGTGTTGGAAGCAAGAAGGCAGATGGGTAAGCACCAAATGTTTCAGGCTACAGTGTAGCATATGCGGCAGGGGCGTCGTCGAAGAGGGCGGCTGCCCTCTTTTTGTTTTTATTTATGAGAAGACGGGGGATGAACTCGGTGGTGAAGGATGTGCATCTCGTGCTGAAAATCCGTCAGGATTCCAGTGCGTTCAAGAGGCGCCTGTTACTGGCGTTGGAGCGCTTGGGCGGTCCTTATCGGGTGTTGAAAGGTCCGGCTTCAAAACCCATCTCTACCGGCTCGGAATGGATCTATTACGGTCCTGAGGAAGCTTATTGGGGCGGCAGGGTTCAGGAGCTTGTGCTGGGTCGACCCAAAGCCTCGCTTGGAGACTGGCGGCGGCGTCTTGAAGCGGCCGGACTGATGACAACACCGCAGGATCATCTCCCTCCAGCAGTCAGAAGCAAGGATGTCTCCTACACACGCCGTTTTGCCGTTACCGTATTCCACTTGCGGGTATGGGAAGTACGGCCGCTTGGCAAAGCCGGGCAAGCCCTGCCGCTGCTGGGTGAATTACCGGCGTTGGACTCACCGCTGCATAAACGCCTGGCGAGTACGGCCATTCGGGCGTTATATGCCGTTGGACTCGATTTTGGCGAAGTGGTGATCTCGGCCGGGGAGGAAGGTCGATTTACGGTGGATTCGCTAATTCCCTCCTCGGAAGCTGGCAGCACCGCTGCCGCCGGGATCGCTCGAGCCATGCGGGAGACTTTGGCGGAAGAGGAACGCCTGCTAGAGACGCCGGCGGAGCGTCTGATCGGGATGGACCCGGAATTTCTACTATTTGATCCGGCCCACGGTAAAGTTGTCCCGGCTTCTCGTTATTTGCAATTCCACGGAGAGGCGGGATGCGATGTGCTGCGTTACCGCGGGCAGCGCTTGTTCCCGCTTGCAGAGCTCCGGCCTCGGCCCGGAAAGGAGCCGCGTGAGGTTGTCATTCATCTGCTGCATGCGTTCCGTGAAGCCCGTGAGGCCATTGAAGACCGGGAGCTGATTTGGCAAGCGGGGGCTATGCCGCAACGCGGATTTCCGCTGGGCGGACATCTGCATTTTAGCGGTGTGAGCTTGACGCCTGAACTATTGCGGACGCTCGACAACTACTTGGCTCTGCCGCTTGCCTTGCTGGAGGACGCCCGAAGTAAACCACGTCGGCCGAAATACGGCTTCCTCGGCGATTTCAGGCTTAAGGAATACGGTGGTTTTGAATATCGCACCTTGCCAAGTTTCCTGGTTTCTCCGCTCGTGACCAAAGGCGTGGTAGCATTGGCCAGTCTGCTCATAGACAACGCGGAACGGCTTGGCGCAAGACCATTGGAGAAGGAGGAGATCTGGACCGCGTTTTATGCCGGCCGAAAAAAGCCGCTCCGGGCGATGCTTCCCCGCCTGTTGACCGATATCCAAAACGTTCCCGACTATTCCCGCTATCAAGGTTATGTCGCTCCACTGCTTGAAGCTATTCAGTCCGGTCGTACCTGGGATGAATCCGCCGATATCCGCTCCGCTTGGAAATTGCAAAATCCTTCATAACCGCGCTGCCCTTTTCTGGTATAATAGGATTCTATGAAAGACCTGACAGCGCAGGGTTAAATGGAGGGGAATCATGGCTACCTATACGCCGATGATTGAACAATATTTGCGGATTAAGGCGGAAGCGCAGGATGCGTTTCTGTTCTTCCGGCTGGGCGATTTCTACGAAATGTTCTTCGATGACGCGATTCTAGCCGCGAAAGAGCTTGAGATCACGCTGACCGGGCGGGATGGGGGCGCCGAGGAGAAAATTCCCATGTGCGGCGTTCCTTACCACTCGGCTGACAACTATATTCACCGATTGATCGAAAAAGGCTATAAAGTGGCCATCTGCGAGCAGATGGAAGACCCGTCCCAGACCAAAGGGATGGTCAGACGTGAAATCGTTCGGGTGATCACCCCCGGGACGATCATGGAAGGGAAAACCATCGGTGAACGGACGAACAACTATATCGTATCCGTCACCGAGCGGCAGGGGCTCATGGCCTTGGCTGCCTGCGACCTGTCCACCGGTGAGTTGTACGCGACTTCAGCGCCGTCGAATAAGGAGTGGCTGCGCGACGAAATCGGATTGTACGACCCGGCGGAGATTATCGGCGATCCGGAGCTGCTGGATTGGATCACCGGACAAGCCGCTCCGCTTGGCAAACCGGTGGTATACACGCCATGGGCGAAAGCAAAGGAAGAGTCGGCGCGTGCGCAGTTCGGCGAGGCGGAATGGATTCGTCTGGAGCCGGAACGTCGCGACAATATCTCGCTGCTGGTCGGTTATCTAAGCGAGACCCAGAAGCGCTCGCTCGGCCAGCTGACGAAAATAACGGCGTACGAGCCTGAGCATTTTATGATTCTGGACCCGTTTACGCGGCGGAATTTGGAATTGGTTGAAACGGTCCGCGAACGGTCCAAGAAAGGTTCGCTCTTGTGGCTTCTTGACCGCACGGAAACTTCGATGGGCTCCCGATTGCTGCGTCGCTGGATTGACAAGCCCTTGCTGCAAAAATCGCGGATTGAGGAACGCCTGGAGGCGGTCGAACATCTGCATGGTGCGTTTATTCTTCGCGAGGACTTACGCGGGGCGCTCCAGGATATATACGATTTGGAGCGGCTGGTGGGCCGCGTTGCCTTCGGCAATGCCAATGGGCGTGATCTGCTCGCGTTGAAGACCTCGCTGCGCCAGGTGCCGGCAATGAAGGATCTCTGCGGCGGATCGGCATCATCCACGTTGCGACGAATTGCCTCTGCGATGGATGAGTGTGAGGATCTGGCCGGGATGATCGATGCGGCGATTGCGGATGACCCGCCGGTTTCGGTGCGGGATGGAGGTATCATTAAGGCCGGATATCATGAGCGGCTGGACGAGCTACGTGAGGCGGGAATGAACGGCAAACGCTGGATCGCCGAGCTGGAAGCGGCCGAACGTCAGGCAACCGGGATCAAATCGCTGAAGATCGGTTACAACAAGGTGTTCGGATATTATATTGAGGTTACGAAATCGAATCTGGCTTCGCTGCCGGAGGGAAGATATGAGCGGAAGCAAACGCTGGCGAATGCCGAACGTTTCGTCACGCCGGAGCTGAAGGAGAAGGAAACGCTCATTCTGGAAGCGGAAGAGAAGACGGTTGATCTGGAGTACGCGTTGTTTAACGAACTGCGTGAACGGATCGCTGCTGACATCCCTCGCTTGCAGAAGCTGGCCGAACAAATCGCCGAAATCGACGTGCTGCGCTCGATGGCGGCCGTGGCATCAGACAACGGCTTCGTGAAGCCTAAGTTGACCGACGGCTACGACCTCGTCGTGGAGCAAGGTCGGCATCCGGTGGTGGAGTCCGTGATGAAGGATACGGCATTTATCGCCAACGGAACAGCACTTCGCAAAGACGAGGCTAGCATCCTACTGATCACAGGGCCAAACATGGCGGGAAAAAGCACGTATATGCGGCAGGTCGCCCTCATCTCGATCTTGGCGCAAATCGGCAGTTTCGTGCCTGCGGGCAAGGCGGAAATTCCACTGGTCGATCGCATATTTACGCGGATCGGGGCGGCGGACGATCTCATTGGCGGTCAGAGTACCTTTATGGTGGAAATGGCCGACATCCAGATCATGACGGAAAAGGCGACTCCCCGCAGCTTGATCATCATCGACGAGCTGGGCCGAGGCACGTCCACGAGCGAAGGGATGGCGATCGCGCAAGCGGTGATCGAATACGTCCACGACCGTATCGGCTGCAAGGCGCTGGTCTCGACGCATTTCCACGAGCTCGCCCATTTGGAACACAGTTTGACTGGGCTAAGCAACTACAGCATGGCGGTGCAGGAGAGCGGCGACAAGGTGCATTTCTTGCGCAAGCTGATCCCGGGCGCGGCGGACACCAGCTATGGCATTTATTGCGCGCGGCTGGCCGGCTTGCCGGAGGAGATCATCGGCCGAGCCTATGGACTGTTGATAGGGCTGGAGGAAAAGGGCCCGAAGCTGACGGGCACTGGCGCAGGGGTTGCTAAGGCACCACTGGCAGATGTACCGCAGGCGAAGGAGGACGCTGGTCAGGTCGTGCGGGAAACGGCCGCGGCCGCCCTCTTGACGGAGGATGTGGCTTCGAAGGAAGCTGCGGCCGCAGTGGAAGCTGTGGCAGAACCGCTTGCCAGTGAAGGCGGGCCGGTGGTGCAGCTTTCAATTTTTGGCGATGAGGAACCGTCTGTACAAGCGAAGGCGGCCGCCCGGGTAGCCGAGGATCCGGGAATGAGGACGCTCATCAATCTGATCAAGAACGCTGATTTGATGAACATGACGCCGCTGCAAGCGATGCAGTTGGTGAATGATCTGAAGATGAAGGCGAAGGATTTGTAGGCTGGCGGGTAGGCTGGCCGAAGTAAGGGCAATGGGAAAGGCAAGGTCAAGGCGAGCTCAAGGCAACTGACAAGTCAAGGTCAAGGGAATGGCGAATGCAACGACCAGGACATGATCAAGACCTTCCGGGCCTTCCTCGAACGTTAACGCTTGGGAGAAGGCTTAAGAGGGTCTATATCGCTGTGTTGTCATTTTAACGCTTGCCACGATGCTTAATAGCTCGTTTTTCGGGCAAATACCGGTATTTTGGTGGGAATAGCGTTGCTCAGCGTCGTTAGCGATTGTTAACGTCGGAATTTACCTGAATAGCGTTGCACATCAGCGTTAGAGCTGCGGTAGGCGGCGAAGTGTATTTTATAGTAATCAAGCGTAGGGTCTACAGGTACGGGAGGGAATAGCAATGGCAAAAATCGCAATATTGGACGAGCATATTGCCAACCAGATTGCTGCCGGGGAAGTAGTGGAGCGCCCGGCGTCGGTGGTTAAGGAATTGGTGGAGAACGCGATTGACGCGGGAGCAACCAAAATCGAAGTCGCCGTCGAAGAGGGGGGCCTACAGCTCATCCGCGTTACGGATAACGGCTCCGGAATCGAATCGGAAGACTGCGAAACGGCCTTTTACCGCCATGCGACCAGTAAAATCACCTCCGGCCGCGACTTGTTCCAGATCCGCAGCCTTGGATTCCGCGGCGAAGCCTTGCCCAGTATTGCGGCCGTCGCGAAGGTTCGTCTCGTCTCCTCAAGTAACGATACGGGACTTGGGCGGGTGATTGAGATTGAAGGCGGCTCGCTGAAGCTGAACGACGATATCGCTGCGCCGCAAGGGACAGATATTGCGGTGAAGGAATTATTTTATAATACCCCGGCAAGGCTGAAGTATATGAAGACGATCCAGACCGAGTTGGGTCATATCTCGGACGTGATGTATCGGCAGGCGCTGGCGCATCCCGAGATCGCCTTTGCCCTGCGGCATAACGGGAATACGTTGCTGCAAAGTCCGGGAGGCGGCGATTTGTTGCAAGTCATCGCGGCCATTTATGGCGTGAACGCCTCCAAAGGGATGGTGCCGATTGAAGCGGAGGATCTGGATTACCGGATCACGGGATTTATCGGCCGCCCCGATTTAGCCCGTTCCAACCGCGGCGGCATGTCAACGATTGTCAACGGGCGCTACATCCGCAATCAAGGGCTGCATCAGGCGATCCTACGCGCGTATCATACGTTACTTCCGATCAACCGCTATCCGCTGGTGGTGTTGATGCTGGAGATGCACCCGTCGCTGGTCGACGTGAACGTCCACCCGGCCAAGCTGGAGGTACGCTTTAGTAAGGAGCCGGAACTTAACGGCTTCGTGGAGAACAGTGTGCGCGCTGTGCTGAACGGCCAGGTCTTGATCCCGCAAGTCGTGCGTCAGACGATCGGGAAAGGCCCGAACCGCTCCGTGATTCAGGAGCAGTTCCATTTCCCCGCGCCGCCATTAGGCGCGGAGGAGGGCGCTTCCACCGCCGGCCAGACGGCTGCGGCGGCGGAAAACACGCTCCGGCCGCCGGGCGCGGAGCGTGACCCTGGCGCGCGGTCCGCTGGGCCGGACCGCGGCTGGGGCGGCGCGCCACAGCGCAGCACCGCCGCCTTTGGCGCTCCCGCAGCGGCCGAAGGCCTGACGCTGCGGGAGCGCGGCGCAGCCGGCGCCGGCACGTACGGCGCCGCGCCAAGCCCAGCCAAGCCGCCGCAGAGCGGGCTTGGCTCATCCAGCGCCGCCGCCTACGCGGGCGGCGGCGCGGCGGAACGGCAGCCGCTGCCGGCTACGCGGCTGCAGGAGATGCCGGAAGCATTGTACGGCTCGCCTGGGGCAGAGCCGGAGCTTCCGGCATTCCCCGAGCTGTCCTTGATCGGACAGCATCATGGCACCTACCTGATCGCACAGAATGATCAGGGGTTGTATTTGATCGACCAGCACGCGGCGCACGAGCGCGTGAATTATGAATACTATTATGAGAAGTTCGGCCGCCCAGCGGATGCGTCGCAAGAACTGTTAATTCCGATCACGCTTGAATTTACGCCATCCGAAAGCGCCAAGTTGCAGGAACGGTTGCATTGGTTTGAACAGGTTGGGGTGGTTCTCGAGCATTTTGGCGGCAACACCTTCCGTGTTGTGGCGCATCCGTACTGGTTCCCGCAAGGGGAGGAAGCGAGCCTCATCGAGGAGATGGCTGAATGGGTACTTAGCGAGCGGGTCATTGACCTGGCTAAACTGCGTGAAGCTTCGTCCACGATGGTTTCGTGCAAAGCGTCGATTAAGGCCAACCAAAAGCTGACGCCGGAAGAGGCGAACACGCTGATTCGTCGGCTGGCGGCTTGCAAACAGCCATATACCTGTCCGCATGGGCGGCCGATTGTCGTCTCGTTCTCCGCGTATGATCTCGAGAAGCTCTTTAAGCGGGTCATGTAATGTCAGCAAACGGAGGAATTCATCATGTTAATTACTACCGGAGACCATGAAACCCCTGCCGCCGTCCGCCGCGCGCGAGAACTGGCAAGCTTATCCGGTGTCCCTTATGTCTCGCGCAGTCGGACCTCACTTCCGCGTTTAGCCGAGCAATATGGCGACAGCGATATATTGGTGGTCCTGGAGCGCGGAGCTCGGCTGCACCGCTCCGGTCGCGAACCGATGACGTTTCACCCAAGTATGGCGTATGTCCGGGCGAAACGGCTGTTTAAAGGCGAAAACGATGCGATGTTGGACACCGCCGGGGTGGTTCCCGGCGACGTCATCATCGACGGTACGGCAGGTCTTGGTTCCGATGCAATGGTCTTTTCGATTGCTGCAGGAGCTGAGGGGAAAGTGCTGGCGCTGGAGGATTCTCTGCCGCTTTGGGCTTTACTGTACGAAGGGTTGAAGTTTTACGTCTCGGGCCTGCCTGCCTTTGACGAAGCGTTGCGGCGCATCGAACCCATACATAAGAACCATTTGGACGCGCTGCGGGCCATGCCCGACAAAAGCGCGGATATCGTCTATTTCGACCCGATGTTTCGCGATCCAATTGCGGAATCGTCATCCATTTCACCGCTGCGGTCATTCGCTAATCCGAATTCCCTAGATCTGGATGCGGTGAAGGAGGCTTGCCGGGTTGCTCGAAAATCCGTTGTTCTGAAGGAGCAACGCGGGAGCGGGGAATTCGATCGGCTAGGGTTTACCGCGAAGAGCCGTTCCCATACTAAAATTGCATATGGAGTGATTTCGCTTGACCCGAAACGATAAACCGAAACTGCTTGTGCTTCTCGGGCCAACCGCGGTCGGCAAAACAAAGCTCAGCATCGAACTGGCCCGAGCGTTGTCCTGCGAAATCATTTCCGGTGATTCCATGCAGGTGTATCGGGGTATGGATATCGGGACCGCCAAGATCACCAAAGAAGAGATGGGCGGCGTTCCTCATCATCTCATCGATGTGTTGGATCCGGATGAGCCATTTTCCGTCGCGTTATTTCAGGAATGGTGCCGCAAGCTGATCCCAGAGATTACAAGCCGTGGGCGACTTCCTTTTATCGTTGGCGGAACGGGGTTATACATCGAGTCGGTCTGTTATGAGTTTCAGTTTACGGAAGCCGGAGCGGACGAAGACTTTCGGGCTCAGCAGCAGGCCTTTGCGGATACCCATGGCGCAGAAGCGCTGCACGCAAAATTAGCGGACGTTGATCCCAAATCTGCAGCCCGTCTGCATCCTAACGATGTGCGCCGAGTGATTCGTGCATTGGAGGTTGTTCATCTGACTGGGGAGACGTTATCGTCGCAGCTCGAGAGGCAGCAGAAGCAGTCGCCATATGAGCTTTGCCTCATCGGTTTGACAATGGACCGTCAAATGCTTTATAACCGTATTGAACGGCGAATTGATGAAATGGTAAGGCTAGGCCTTGTTGAGGAAGTGCAAGGACTCCTCCGTAGAGGCTACAGTCGTGAAGCGGTTTCCATGCAAGGATTGGGGTATAAAGAAATCGTCGAACATCTGAATGACCACGTTCCGTTTGAAATCGCGGTGGAGAAGTTGAAGAGGGATACGCGTCATTTTGCCAAGAGACAGCTTTCCTGGTTCCGTCACATGAAGGACATCGCTTGGATTGATGTAGGAGACGGCGAAAATTTTTCCGGGATTTTGAAGGCGGCCCATGCTATAATAGCAGGAAAGTTTCCCGCTGATCTTGAATATAATTCTAAACACTAATTGATTCCTATTGGGGGTACGGCTATGAATAAGACCATTAACATCCAGGATACATTTTTGAACCAATTACGGAAAGAGAGCATCCCGGTCACCGTATTTTTGACGAACGGCTTCCAGATCAGAGGGACGATTAAGGCATTTGATAATTTCACGATCGTCATCGACAGCGACGGCCGCCAGCAGATGGTGTACAAGCACGCGATCTCGACGTTCCAGCCGCAGCGGAATGTATCGCTCATGCAGGAATCGCAAAACGAGGATTAAATCAGGCTGAAACTTTTTGTATTTCAATACGTTAAGAGTATAGGATGAGAACAGAGCAACCTGAACCAAGGTTGTTCTTTTCTTTCCGGGCACTTTTAAGCCAGGCGCTCAAGCAGGAAGGCATTATCAGGAACAGGTATGTTCAAAAAATCACTCTCACGTCATTGAATCCGTCATCGAACCCGCGCTCGTGCAGTGATATGATAATTTTGACGGATCACTTCACATCGTGATCGAGAGTTCACTTTTGAACCACCACTTTAATGAAGTTCAAAAATGGACTATTCAGCACCGAGAAGGTTGGATGAAGCTAGGGGCTGAGCAGCGGAGCGTACGTTTTGGGTACGTGAGCAGCGGAAGACCCGGCTGAATTCAAGATTCGACGTCGAATCATCTTCAAAGGCTACACATCGTGATCAATAGTTCACTTTTGAACCACCTTGTTCAAGCAGACTGGCAGGAAGGGAGTCAGAATAAACCATGTCTAGCAAAAGCCCATCAAGGCTGCAAAGAAGCGGCAAGCCGGACAATAAGGGAAAAGCGCCGAAAGCGCCCAAAAAGAGAAAGCTTACGGCCAAACGCGTGTTATGGACATCATTTTTTACGATTGCTTTTGCGGTGTTTTGCGCAATTGCAGGCTATATGTACATTACGGTCAGCGGCGAGAAGATCCTCTTGCAGAACGAGGACAAGCTGACGGTTTATGAAACGACGAAGGTATATGATCGCACCGGAGTATTGATGGGCGAACTGTCCATCGACAAGAGCGAACCCGTCGAAGCTGACCAGATTCCGGAGCTGCTGAAGCAAGCTTTCGTTGCGACGGAAGATAAACGGTTCCGTGAGCATAACGGGGTTGACTTGTGGTCGATCGGGCGGGCGGCCGTCAAGGATATCGTGGCCCGTTCCCTCGTGGAAGGCGGCAGTACGATTACGCAGCAGCTCGCCAAGAACATTTTCCTAAGCGCGGACAAAACGTTCTTCCGTAAAGCAACCGAGATGTCGATTGCCATGGCTTTGGAACGCCATAAGACGAAGGATGAAATCCTGACGTTGTACTTGAACCGGATTCCTTTTGGAGGAACCGTTTATGGCATTAAGGCTGCATCTATTCGTTACTTTGGGAAAAGTGATTTGAATAAACTCGAGGTGTGGGAGATCGCGACGCTGGCGGCGATGCCGAAGGCACCATCCCGTTACAATCCTCTGAAAAATCCCGAGTTATCCAAAGAACGGCGCGCAGTGGTGCTCGATCTGATGTTCCAGGAAGGATATATTACCTCAGAACAACGGGACGAAGCCAAGACCGTGGATTATAACTACGAACCGCCGGTGAAAAACCAAAGTTATTTAGCTTTTAAGGATTATGTGGTTGAGGAAGCTGAAGAGAAATTCGGGTTAACCGAAGATGAATTAAACCGCGGCGGCTACAAAATTTACACGACGATGGACGCGAAAGCGCAGAAAGCGTTGGAGAAAGCGTTCGAAAACGATGATTTCTTTGAGAAAAGCAAGGACGACCAGCAGGTTCAGGCCTCCATGGTTATCATGAACCATGAGAATGGCAGTCTCATCGCATTGCTTGGCGGCCGGGATTATCAACGCAAAGGCTTCAGTCGCCTAGACAGTCGTCGGCAGCCGGGTTCGGCCTTTAAGCCGATCGTATCGTATGCGCCTGCTTTGGAATCCGGCAAGTTTACACCGAACTCGCAGATTAGCAATGAGAAGCAGTGCTTCGGCGATTATTGCCCGTCGAACCTTCATGGCTACTCCAAGACGATTAACTTGACCGATGCCTTGACGAAATCGGAGAATATCCCAGCCGTCTGGCTGCTTAACGAAATCGGCGCGGGCACCGGTGTCAAATATGCCGAAGCGATGGGCATCAAAATGGACAAAAACGACCGCAACCTGGCCATTGCGCTGGGTGGCCTGACTTACGGCACGAACACACTGGAGATGGCCGGAGCGTTCAGCGTGTTTGCCAATGGCGGTTCGTATAATCCACCGTATTCCATCAAAACCATCGTTGATCACAGCGGTGTGGAGAAATATAAATACAACGCGCCGAAGCCAAAACAAGTCATCAGCGAACAAACGGCTTATTACATGACAACGATGCTGCAAAACGTCGTTAATGACGGTACAGGGAAACGGGCGAAGTTGGACCGTCCCGTCGCCGGTAAAACGGGGACAACACAACATGGGATTCCGGGGCTGAAAAGCAGTAAAAACCGCGATGTCTGGTTTGTGGGTTATACGCCGGAATGGACCGGGGCGGTTTGGATGGGGTACGACAACCCCGACAAGAACCATCTGCTGAACGGCAGCAGCGGTCAAACGGCGGCTTTGTTCGCCGCTGTGATGAAGGAAGCGTTACAAGGCGTGCCTGTCAAGTCGTTTCCGGTACCGGGAAACTTACAACAGGAAGAGCCGGAGGACCAAACGGAAGCGGCGGCTCCTACTGGATTAACCGCTGCCTATAATCCGGACAGCGGAGCGGTGTCACTTCAATGGACCGGTGTTGAAACCGCCGATGCTGTCTATCATGTATACCGTCGTGAGGCGTCCGAAACGACGTTCACCCATATCATGGATTCCGTATCGACAGCTGCGGAAGATATCAGTGTTACGCCAGGTACGGGTTACGTTTATTACGTAACGGCTTATGATCCGGTGAACGCGGTGGAAAGCGAGCCATCGAACAACGCCCAGGTCTTGATTGATAACGTGGAGCTGCCTTCAGACGAAGAGCAGCCAGGAACAGAACCTGGGACCCCCGTTGATCCGAACCTTCCAGGCGGCGGAAACGGCAACCAAGGTACCCCGCCAGGCAACGGCCAAAACAATGGCGGGAATGGGAATGGCAATGGGAACAACGGAAATGGCAATGGGAACGGGAATGGGAACAACGGTAACGGTCATGACAATGGGGGAGGCGGCAGCGGGAACGGCACGGAGCTGCCCCCAATGGATGGAGATGATGGTGGCGTCATCGTTCCGCCGGTTGACGGCGGGGACGGAACCGGCGGTGCGGATGTCCCGGCGGGAACTACGGATGGAACCACGGGAGTCGGCGGATAATCGAATTTATCGGATTCGCCCTATTCTCCGAGATCACCTCTCAGCCCTGCGGGAACGTGGAGCTGGGAGGTGTTTTTATTTATGAAAATGGTTTTTGTGACTCTCTTTCAAATATGGTAAGCTGATAGTACATTGTGTTGAAAGGGAACTTATTTATGAAGCGAAAATTCGGAGACCGCGCGAATTGGCGCCGTGTAACGCATCGTCAATTCAAATCCAGGTATGTGGAAAGCGATGATTTTACGGGATATGTCACGCTGTACAGCATCTTTGCCTTGCGTGATCCGTTATGGAAGACCTATGGAGGTCACACGTTCCGGATTGCTGACAAGGGTTACACCTGGTTGCAGTATTATCCCAAAGGGGCTCATTTCGTCGTTACGGCGATGTTTGACGATCATGGCGAGATCGTGGAGTGGTACATCGATATTTGTAAGACCCAAGGAGTCACCGATCAAGGAGTGCCTTGGTTTGATGATTTGTATCTGGATATCGTCGTACTGAAAAATCGCGAAGTGTTCCTATTAGATGAAGACGAACTGGATGAAGCGTTAACGAAAGGCCTCATATCGGTCAAAGACTATGATCTGGCAACGGAGACGGCCCAGCAACTACTTCATGACATTAAGGAGCGGCGTTTTCCCTATTTCCGCCTGTCCCTGGATCATTACCAGAGCGGGTTCATGACTTCGGAGCCGAATTAGCCAGGGGGATAAAGCATGCGTTATGCCAAACCAAGCGAGAACGGTCTGTTAGGCAAAACACAAAAGAAACGTAGTGGCAGTGTCAGGAAGCGAATGTTTCGATGGGGACTCGTGATCTTCCTGCTCGGAATAGGTTGGATGTTGTTCACATTAGCCCAGATCGGCAGCGTAGAGCGGAATCCGGCAGCCAACTCCGCAATAAGTGAACCGGCTGATGTAGGGATTGTCCTCGGGGCGGCCCTGTGGGGGGACGAGCCTAGTCCGGGACTTCGGGAACGACTGGAACAAAGCTTAAAGGATTTTGAAGCGGGTAAATTCCATTTGTTTCTGCTGACCGGTGGGTTGGATACGCCTCACTCCAAATATACCGAAGCGGAAGGGATGGCGAATTACCTGGAGGCTCATGGGGTTCCTCGGGACAAGATGCTGCTCGAGAATAAGGCGACCAGTACCTACGAGAACCTCAAATTCAGTCGGGAATTGATGATGGAGCGGGGGCTTACGTCAGCTTTGATCGTGACGCATACCTATCATGGCAACCGCGCGCTTGAAATCGCCAGAGCTTTGGATTACGAGGAACCTAGACTTTCGTTAACCGAAACCAAGGTTTTGAAGCCTATCCCGAACACCGTGAGGGAAATTTTGGCGTATACGAAATGGAAGCTCGATCAAATAGGACTTGCCATCGGCCTGATAAGATGACGAAACTTCTAATAACGGACAGGGAGAGAGAATACATTTAGATGTGTGTTCAACAAGACGGCTTTGTGTAATTCCTCTTAGCCCTACCTTTATAAAGAGGTGATTTCTTATGTCTGGGCGTGTCATGGCCAGAAACGGCTCTTCCGATGAGAGACCGTCGCGTCAGATCAACGTGATTCTCCGCAGCACCGAACCGCCTGTCGTCTCGCAGGCGATTGCCGATAGCGAACCTCAGGCGTCGTCCAAAGGGTTGCCGCAGCAGGGACTTTTTGCCGAAATCCAAAAAGAACTGGATCACCTGATCGGTTTAGATCATATTAAGGATTTAATGTACGAGATATATGCACTTTTGCAAATCGCCTCGATGCGCTCGGAAGCGGGATTGTTATCCGGTGCTCAAGTGTATCACATGGTGTTCAAAGGCAATCCAGGTACCGGTAAAACGACCGTAGCACGAATCGTCGCTAAAATGTTTCAACGTATGGGTGTGCTTAGTAAAGGCCACTTGATTGAGGTGGAGCGTGCCGATTTGGTTGGCGAATATATCGGTCATACGGCACAGAAGACGCGTGATTTGGTCAAGAAGTCACTTGGCGGTATTTTGTTTATTGATGAAGCTTACAGCTTAGCACGTGGGGGCGAGAAAGACTTCGGCAAGGAAGCGATCGATACGTTGGTCAAAGCGATGGAGGATCACAAGAATCAATTTATCCTGATCCTGGCCGGGTACTCGGATGAAATGGATTTCTTCCTGTCGACCAACCCGGGGTTGCCCTCACGGTTCCCGATTCAGATGGACTTTCCGGACTATTCGATCGACCAGTTGATCCAAATTGCCGAGGGGATGGCGAAAGAACGCGATTATATCTTGATGCCGCAGGCGATACTCAAATTAAAGCAGCATTTGCTGAGGGAGAAATGCGAAAGCGAGCAGGTGTTCAGCAATGCCCGTTATGTCCGCAATGTGATTGAACGGTCCGTACGTCAGCAGGCTGTGCGGCTGCTTAATCAATACGGAGGCGGCTCGCCGGGCAAGCTAGAGTTGATGACCATTCGTACCGAGGACCTAAAGCTTGATGCCAAGAAAACGTGATGGGCCGTTTTTTTGATACCCGTACAAATGAAAAGCAAAAAAGCGGGGGGTCAGCACCGAGAAGGTTGGATGAAGCTAGGGAACGAGTAGCGGAGCGTAGGGAAACCTACGTGAGCAACGGAGGTCCCGGCTGAATTCAAGATTCGACGTCGAATAGACCCCTTGAACAAGCTTCGTGATGGGCCGCCGTTTTTTTTGATACCCTTTAAGGAGTAGTGATGATGCCAAGGTTGCATTTGCATGAGACTACCACCCACCGCCCGGACGTGGCCGTATTGGTCAGTTTGGTTACGCCGGAGACGAAGCAAAGCGGAATCGACCCCGAATATTCCCTAGCCGAACTGGTGCAGCTAGCTGAAACGGCTGGGGTCGAGGTTGCCGAATCCATCGTACAGAAACGTGATAAACCTGATCCAAGGTGGTTTATAGGGAAAGGGAAAGTGCTGGAGCTTCGTGAAGTAACACAGCAACGGGGAGCAAACACCGCAATATTCGATCAAGAATTGTCCGGTGCTCAGGTACGCAACTTGGAAGAGATGCTGGATGTCAAAATTATTGACCGAACTCAGTTAATCCTCGATATTTTCGCGCAGCGGGCCAAAACGCGGGAAGGGATCATCCAGGTGGAGTTGGCTCAATTAACCTACCTGCTCCCGCGTTTATCCGGGCATGGTAAGAATCTGTCACGTCTTGGCGGCGGAATTGGCACACGGGGACCGGGGGAAAGCCAGCTGGAAACGGATCGGCGTCATATTCGCCGGCGGATCGGCGAGTTGAAGCGTCAGTTGGAGGAGGTCACTCGGCACCGACAGTTACACCGGGCACGTCGGAAGGAAACCGGGGTGGTGCAAATTGCCCTGGTCGGTTACACCAATGCCGGCAAATCGACGTTGCTTAAAGCAATGACCTCAGCGGATGTATTTGTGGAGAATCAGCTGTTTGCTACGCTGGATCCGACAACCCGGCTTCTTCCGCTCTCGGGCGGCAAGGAAGTGGTGCTGACAGATACGGTAGGGTTCATTCAAAATCTACCGCACGACTTGGTCGCGGCCTTCCGCGCCACGTTGGAAGAGGTTAATGAGGCGGACCTCATTCTGCATGTTGTTGACGCATCCTCGCCGATGCGCCAGGAACAAATGGAAGTGGTCGATCGAATTCTCAACGATTTGGGGGCCGGGGGAAAACCGCAGATCGTGTTGTTTAACAAGAAGGATATTTGTCCGCCTGAACAGCTGCAAATGCTGCCGACAGGCGAGGGGTACTTGAAGATTTCCGCGTTCGACGTTAAGGATCTGGTTGCGGTTCGTGAAGCCGTGCAGCGCAAGCTGTCCGGAGGTACCAAGACGTTCCGGATTCCCGCAGAACGAGGAGATCTCACCCCGGTGTTGTATCGGGTAGGAGAAGTGGTGGACAAGCAGATGGACGAGGATGTCATGATTTACGAAATCGATGTGAACCAAGCGGATTTCGATAAGTACGGGTATCGACTAGCTCCTTATGCAATTCCTAAACCAGTTCTCCATGATGAAAACACGACAAACGATGGAATTGATTAAGGGAGTGATAACGTAACGATGGCAGCATTTTCAGAAGAAATCGTACATTGGCTGGAAGCCGCAGAACAACAAGCGGAAAGCCGGTTTCGAGAGATTGATCGGATTGTTGATCAGAACCAATGGAAGGTGATTGAAGCTTTTCAACGCCACCAAGTCAGCGATTATCATTTCGCAGGATCAACAGGTTATGCTTATAACGACCGAGGCCGTGAAGTGTTGGATCTCGTATATGCGGACGTATTTGGTGCGGAGGCCGCACTGGTGCGGCCGCATTTCGCTTCCGGCACGCATACGATCGCCACGGCGCTATTCGGGGTCTTGCGACCCGGGGACGAACTACTCTATATCACGGGACGTCCTTATGATACACTACATAAAGTAATAGGGACGCCCGGAGACGGGAGCGGCTCGTTGCAGGATTTTGGAATTACCTATAACGAAGCGGCATTGCTCAGCGATGGATCGGTCGATTGGGAGATCGTAAGCGCAAAAATTACCGATCGGACCAAAGTGATCGGCATCCAGCGCTCCCGTGGTTACGACTGGAGGGACTCATTTACCGTCGCACGGATCGAGGAGATGGTTCGTCGGGTTAAGGAGATCAAGCCAGATCTGATCGTCTTCGTGGATAATTGCTACGGCGAGTTTACCGAAGAACGCGAACCAACGCAGGTTGGAGCCGACCTGATTGCCGGATCCTTAATTAAGAATCCAGGCGGCGGCCTGGCGGAAACCGGGGGATATATTTGCGGGCGGCAGGAGTTAGTCAACCTAGCCGCATACCGTTTAACTGCGCCGGGAATCGGCGGTGAAGTCGGGGCAATGTTGGGGACGACTCGTGGAATCTACCAAGGGCTGTTTCTAGCACCAACGATTGTTGGACAAGCGGTTAAAGGCAGTATTCTGGCGGCAGCTTTGTTTGAGCGGGTGGGATTCCAAAGCCGACCAGGTTGGCAGGATGCACGTACCGATCTCATCCAGGCGATTGCCTTCAGCAAACCGGAGCAGTTGATCGCATTTGTACAGGGCATTCAGCGAGCAGCCGCTGTAGACGGGCACGTCGTTCCTGAGGCTTGGGACATGCCGGGGTATGAACACCCGGTCATTATGGCGGCGGGGACCTTTATTCAAGGCGGAAGCTTGGAGTTGTCTGCCGATGCCCCGATCCGTGCTCCGTATATTGCGTATATGCAAGGCGGATTAACCTATTCTCATATTAAATTTGGACTCCTTACCGCACTCCAGACGATGAAGGATCGCAACTTGTTGTGAGTTATCCTAACATAACTATTGACATGTTAGGATAACTCACATATGATTAGGTCATGAGAATCTAACTGGAAGGTTGATAGCGATGAGTGAGGAAATTCGCAGAAATATGGCCTTGTTTCCTATTGGTATCGTCATGAAACTTACGGATTTAACGGCAAGACAAATACGATATTACGAGCAACATGAATTGATAGTACCCGCTAGAACCTCGGGAAATCAACGTATGTTTTCCCTCAACGATGTCGAACGCTTGCTGGAAATCAAGGGTCTCATCGATAAAGGCGTGAATATCGCAGGGATCAAGCAAGTGATGAATCCGATGTCCCGGGAATCCCAGGAAGCAACCGTCATCACGAAGGACACGGAAGAGAAGCGGAAGGAAATGACGGATTCCCAAATCTACCGCATGTTGAAGCAGCAGTTGGTGCAAGGGAGCAAGCCGGGGCAAGTTTCTTTGATCCAAGGCGAACTGTCCCGATTTTTCAAAAAATAATCTAAATGTTGGGAGAGGTTAGGGTGAGTTACACGAATTACACCAAAGAAGACATTTTGCGCATCGCCAAGGAAGAGAATGTGCGTTTTATCCGTTTGCAGTTCACGGATTTGCTGGGAACGATTAAAAACGTGGAAATTCCGGTCAGCCAATTGGAGAAAGCGCTGGACAACAAGATGATGTTTGACGGTTCTTCCATTGAGGGGTATGTTCGCATCGAGGAATCCGACATGTATCTCTTCCCGGATCTGGACACTTGGGTCATTTTCCCTTGGGTAACCGAGGATCGCGTTGCACGTTTGATTTGTGATGTTTACATGCCTGACGGTACGCCGTTTGCCGGCGATCCTCGCGGGATTCTGAAGCGCGCGCTCAAGGAAGCTGAAGAGATGGGCTACACATCGATGAACGTTGGCCCGGAACCTGAATTTTTCTTGTTCAAAACCGATGACAAAGGCAACCCGACAACCGAACTGAACGACCAAGGCGGATACTTCGACTTGGCTCCGACGGACTTGGGCGAGAACTGCCGCCGCGAAATCGTATTGACGCTGGAAGAAATGGGCTTCGAAATCGAAGCTTCCCATCACGAAGTGGCGCCAGGTCAACATGAAATCGACTTTAAATACGCTAATGCGATTAAAGCCGCAGACCAAATCCAAACCTTTAAGCTGGTCGTCAAAACGATTGCCCGCCAGCATGGCTTGCATGCGACGTTTATGCCGAAACCGCTGTTCGGCGTGAACGGTTCCGGGATGCACTGCCACCAATCGCTGTTCAAAGGCGACGTGAACGCTTTTTATGACGAAAGCGATAATTTGGGGCTAAGCAAGGAGGCCCGCCATTACATGGCTGGTATTCTGAAGCATGCCCGCGCATTCGCCGCGATCACGAACCCGACGGTAAACTCCTACAAACGTCTCGTTCCAGGGTATGAAGCGCCTTGTTACGTTGCCTGGTCTTCGAGCAACCGCAGTCCGATGATCCGGATTCCGGCTTCCCGTGGTCTTAGCACGCGGGTCGAAGTGCGCAATCCGGACCCGGCAGCCAATCCGTACCTAGCATTGGCCGTAATGTTGAAAGCCGGCCTGGACGGGATCAAGAACGAGTTGCCGCTCGTCGATCCGGTAGACCGCAACATTTATGTCATGTCCGAGGAAGAACGGGTCGAAGAAGGCATCCCAAGCTTGCCATCCGATCTGAAAGAAGCGTTAGGCGAACTGCTGCGCAGTGAAATCATCTGCGATGCGCTCGGCGATCACGCATTAACCCATTTCTTCGAACTTAAAGAGATCGAATGGGACATCTTCCGTACGCAAGTTCATCAATGGGAACGTGATCAATACATGACGTTGTACTAAAATCTCACACTAAAAGCCGCAGGACGCTGGAGTAACCTCCAGACCTGCGGCTTTTTTTGTGTTTGGATTAACAAATTTTGGTTTTCAATAAACATGCCATGATTTACTTAGATCGGGACATCTTATAGATGAGATAAAGGAGGTTGAAATTCATGATCGTGACGGAATTGAAAAGATATCAACGTCGGCGATATCGGCTGAAACAGTGGTGGATTGCAGAACGCGCCGGATTTGGCTGGGGCACACGCGGCCGCCGCGAAAAAAACGGGTACAATCCGATGAACTTCCCGGATCTTGATTGGGATTAATAGGGGATGGCATAAGACGGATAAACCAAACAGGACGAAGTCGATATCCATCTATCGCGCTTCGTCCTGTTTAGTTAATCGCTGCTGCGTATTTAGTGAATTAGTGCAAGTCGCGGAACAGACCGACGACTTTACCCAGGATGGTTACATGCTTCAATCGAAGCGGTTCCATCGTTGAATTCTCCGGCTGCAGGCGGATATGATCTTTCTCCTTATAAAACGTCTTGACCGTCGCTTCGTCATCCTCCGTCATAGCTACAACGATCTCTCCGTTGTTGGCCGTCTGTTGTTGGCGGACGATCACATAATCCCCACTATGTATTCCGGCTTCGATCATGCTGTCGCCAACTACGGAAAGCATGAAGACTTCTCCGTCGGCTGCGTAGTGCTCGGGCAATGGAAAATAATCTTCAATATTCTCCGTTGCCGTGATCGGCATGCCTGCAGTTACCTTTCCGACGACGGGAACGCGGGCAATGCTATGTGCAAATAGATTGTAATTCTCCGACTCTTCTTGGCCTAGCAATTCGATGGCACGAGGTTTCGTCGGGTCGCGGCGGATGAATCCTTTCTTCTCCAGACGGTCCAGATGGCCGTGTACGGTGGAACTGGACGCCAATCCAACGGCTTCGCCTATCTCACGTACGGAGGGCGGATAACCTTTGGCGCGTACTTCGTTGCGAATGAATTCAAGAATGGCCTGTTGCCGGCTCGATACCTTTGACATGTACGGATCAACCCCATTTAGTAACGTTTGGAAAAATTATAACATAGAACTTCCGTTCGTACAAACATTAGTTCTAAAAAGAGCGGACAATACCTGAAAACAAAAAAATAAGAACAACCGTTCGAAAAACACTATTGAAACAAACAAATGTTCGTGTTATATTGATTACAGAAATCAGAACACTTGTTTGGAGTGATGGTTAAATGTTGAAGTATAGTTCCTATCAAAGCATCTACGAACAACCTTCTTTTCGTCGTCCTGTGGAGAGAAGATTACATATGAACACGTTCCTGAAGAGCAGATTATCCAAGATCGCCGTGCTTCTGATCATTCTCAGCATCACATGCACCGGTATGGTACAGGCGTTCGCAGCATCCAACGACAATACCGCAGCGGAAGAACAGAAATACGTTGTGGTTATGCCAGGAGACACCTTGTGGGAAATTGCCGTGGCGCACAAGCCTCAGGGTCAAGATACGCGAGTCTATATTCAGAAGTTGATGCGGACCAATGGGCTGGGAACCAGCTCGATTCAAGCCGGAGATACGCTAATGCTGCCAGCCAAACATTAGAGGTTCATCGAGGTTGTATTATATAGGAAGATCATGAGCTTGTCTTAAGGATACGGAGGGGTTGCCGTCGCCTTGACAAGCTCTTTTTCTCATGTCAAAGTATGAATTAATGCCCTGTGTTACACCATGGGGAGCATAGTATATATAGAAGTGGGAGGAACTTATGGACATTGATGCGTTGGTTAAGCGGATTAACGAGCTGGCTCGTAAAGCGAAGCAGGAAGGACTATCACAGGACGAGCTATTGGAAAGAGCCCAGCTCCGGGAAACGTATCTGCAAAACGTTCGCAGGAATTTTCGGCAACAGCTCGAGTCGATCGAGATTGTAGATAAATAGGGAGGAACAGGTATGGGTTCGTTTGATCGTAAAGTAGAACGTAATCAAGTTAGAATGAATAAGAAAGGCAAGGGACCCAAAGCCGGGCAGACGACCCGAAATTCACGGTCAACGCTTGGCGCAAAAGGAGAAGGCGACGTATTTAAAGGGCGCAATATCATTTTGCCCTTTGCTTTGTTCTTATTGGCTCTGCTGTATGGCAGCGTTGGGATCATCGGCAATTCTGCGGAAGTGAACTCGGTGCTGTATTGGGCGACGATCTTTTTGTATATTGTGCTGGCTTTGGCCATTTTCCTTCGCAAGCCTTATTTGCGCATTAACAAGAGCTGGCTGTACACTTCGAAATTTAATCGTGATCGTATGCTCGATGCCGGTAACATTAGCAAAATCAAGGTTAGCCGGAACAAGATTGTGATTGAACCGAAGACCCGGGAACCTAAGTGGGTGTTTTACCGCACACGCAACCGTTTCGATACGGAAGCGATGGCCACACGGTTGGAGCTGTATGCCAATACCCATCAGGTAAAGCTGGAAAGAGAATAAAACAGTTGTAAATCTAAAGCGATCGAACGGAGAGGGCTGGGACGAATGACGATCAAAGCGGTATGTTTTGACCTGGACGACACGCTGCTCTGGGATGAGCGGAGCGTAAGAGAAGCTTTTGCGGCGACATGTGAAAGCGCGGCGGCCAAGTCGGGGAAGTTGAATTCGGAAGAATTGGAAGAGGCGGTACGCCGGGAAGCCCGGAGCTTGTATGAATCCTATGAGACCTATCCTTTCACAACGATGATTGGTATTAATCCGTTTGAGGGGTTATGGGCAACGTTCTCTGCAGGGGAACAACCGGAATTTCGCCAATTGGAGCAGTTAGCCCCGATCTATCGCAAGGAATCTTGGCGGCGTGGTCTGCTTGCACTTGGAGTGGATGACGAGGAGTTGGCCGGCGTGTTGGCGGAACAATTCGGACGCGAACGCCGCTCCCGTCCTCACGTATATGAGGAAACGTTCCAGATTCTCAAGGAATTGAAAGGCAAAGTGAAGCTATTGCTGTTGACGAATGGTTGTCCGGCGCTTCAGCAGGAGAAGCTGGATGGGGTGCCGGAATTGGCACCGTACTTTGATGAGATCGTTATTTCCGGAAATTTCGGCAAAGGCAAACCGGATCCGTCTATTTTCCGGCATGCGTTGGAACGTCTGGCGATCGAACCCGGCGAGGGGATCATGGTTGGGGATAAGCTGACGACGGATATTAAGGGTGCGCTCAGTGTCGGAATGACGGCGGTTTGGGTTAATCGGGACGGCAAAACGTTAAGCGGTGAGATCGTGCCGGACTATGAAATCAAACATTTGTCCGAATTGCACGGACTCTTGGACAAGCTCGCTTAAGGCGGATCTAAGCTTTGATAGATGAGGCGTGAGCCGCGCGGAAGGGGGGGAATCTGTATGCGAAATCAGAGGATAACGGGGCTGTTCGCCACCCTCATGTTTATTTTGGTCGTCATCGCTGGATGCGGCAGTAACAAATCGACGTCTGCTCAGACGGACACGATGCTGGTACCCATACAAGTTGAGCTTGAGGTCGCGCCATCTCCCATCAAGACCGGGGATTCGGTGAAGTTTACCGCGAAAGTGACTCACCAAGGTGAGAATGTAGACGATGCGAAGGAGGTCATGTTCGAATTTTGGAACACGGCCGACGACAATGCCAAACATAACCAGGTTCAAGTTAAGAGTGCCGGGAACGGTACTTATGTGTTGGAGCATACGTTTGAGGAGCCGGGGACCTATGAAGTGATTTCCCATGTCACCGCGCGCGATCAGCACTCCATGCCATCGAAGCAATTTACGGTGGAATAAGCTCGCGACTTACCATGAAGTTTAGCTGCTGCACCCTGAGGGGGCAGCGGCTTTTTACGTTGAGGGGATTTCCGAATTTTCACAAAGGGTGAACTTCAGTTTGTTCGGTTTTTAATACTGAGTTGATCGATGGGATAACAATTCCTTAAATTAGGCGAGGAGAGCATTGAATTCGCCAACGTCTCTTTCCTTCAACGCTTTATTCTGTTAAACTAAAACGTAACGTTTTACGGGAGGGACATGATCATGAGTAAACCAAGCCTGCTCGAAAAAATGAAAGAACGAATATTAATCCTCGATGGCGCCATGGGCACCATGATTCAGCAGGAAGACCTGACTCCGGCCGATTTCGGCGGCGAAGAGCTGGACGGCTGCAACGAAATGCTCGTGCTCACCCGTCCGGATGTGATACGCGGCATCCACGAGAAATATCTTGCGGCGGGTGCCGATTTGATCGAAACGAATACGTTTGGCGCGACCTCTGTCGTGCTGGCTGAATACGATATTCCGCAAAGAGCACGTGAAATCAATTTGGCTGCGGCCAAGCTGGCAATCGAAGCCGCGGAAAAATATAGTACACCGGAACAACCTCGCTACGTGGTGGGCATCTTGGGACCAACGACAAAGACCTTGTCCGTCACCGGCGGCGTTACGTTCGACGAATTGACAGCCAGCTATGCGGAGCAAGCAGAGGCGTTGATTGAGGCTGGCGTTGATGCGCTGATGTTGGAAACCTCACAGGATACTTTAAATGTGAAGGCGGGAAGCATCGGGATCAAGCAAGCTTTTGCCAATACAGGAATTACGTTGCCGATTATGATCTCGGGCACAATCGAGCCGATGGGCACGACGCTGGCGGGTCAAAATATCGAAGCCTTTTACATTTCATTAGAGCATTTGAATCCGATCTCCATCGGTCTGAACTGCGCAACCGGGCCGGAGTTCATGCGCGACCATATCCGTACCTTGTCGGGGCTTGCGCAGGCAGCGGTCAGCTGCCATCCTAACGCTGGTCTGCCGGACGAAAACGGCACTTACCACGAATCTCCGGATTCGCTTGCTCAGAAAATGTCCGCATTCGCCGAGCAAGGCTGGCTGAACATTGCCGGCGGCTGCTGCGGAACGACGCCAGCTCATATCGCCGCGTTAGCGAACACGCTGAAGGATTATCAACCTCGGGAGCTGACAGGCAGCCATCTGCCGGCGCTTTCCGGGATCGAGCCGGTCTATATTGAATCGGAGAACCGTCCTTACTTGGTCGGTGAGAGAACAAATGTTCTGGGTTCGCGTAAATTTAAACGGCTGATCGTAGAAGGCAAATACGAAGAAGCTTCGGAAATCGCCCGTGCTCAAGTGAAGAATGGAGCGCAGGTCGTGGATGTTTGCGTGCAGGACCCGGATCGCGATGAAGCGGAGGATATCAAGAAATTCCTTGAACTGGTCGTCAAGAAAGTCAAGGTGCCGCTGATGATCGATACGACAGATCCGAAAGTACTGGATTTAGCGCTTCAATATTGTCAGGGCAAATCCATCATTAACTCCATTAACTTAGAGGATGGCGAAGAGAAATTCGAACTTGTCACACCGCTGATCCATAAATACGGAGCGGCTGTGGTTGTGGGTACCATTGATGAACGCGGGCAAGCGATCACCCGGGAAGACAAGCTTGAGGTCTCGAAACGTTCGCATGATCTGCTCGTTCATAAATATGGACTCAATTCGGAGGATTTGATCTTTGATCCGCTCGTGTTCCCGGTAGGTACAGGGGATGAGCAGTATATCGGCTCGGCCAAGGAAACGATCGAAGGGATCCGTCTGATTAAAGAGGCGCTTCCGAAAGTCCACACTGTGCTGGGAATCAGCAACGTGTCGTTTGGCTTGCCAGAAGCCGGTCGGGAAGTATTGAACTCGGTATTCCTGTACGAATGCACGAAAGCCGGGCTTGATTACGCGATCGTAAATACGGAAAAGCTGGAGCGTTACGCGAGAATTCCGGAAGAGGAGCGCCGTCTGGCGGAAGAGCTGATTTATCATACCAACGACGTGACGTTGGCTGCCTTTGTGGCCGCTTTCCGTAACAAGAAGGTCGAGAAGGTTGAGAAGTCCACTCAGCTCTCTCTCGAGGAACGTTTGGGTTCTTATGTTGTGGAAGGGACGAAGGAAGGGCTAATCCCCGATCTGGAGGAAGCGCTGAAGAAATACACCGCGCTTGAAGTAATCAACGGTCCTTTGATGGCCGGTATGGAAGAGGTCGGTCGGTTGTTTAATAACAACGAGCTCATCGTCGCCGAGGTTCTGCAAAGCGCGGAGGTAATGAAAGCATCGGTGGCCTACCTTGAACCATTTATGGAGAAGAACGAAACCAGCGTCAAAGGGAAAATTATGCTGGCGACCGTGAAGGGGGATGTGCATGATATTGGCAAAAACCTGGTCGAGATCATTCTCTCAAATAATGGTTACCAGATCGTCAATTTGGGCATAAAAGTACCACCGGAGCGCATTATTGAGGCGTATCGCAAGGAGAAAGCGGATGCGATTGGCCTTTCCGGTCTGTTGGTGAAATCGGCCCAGCAAATGGTGACGACAGCGCAGGACTTGCGCAATGCCGGTATCGACGTCCCGATCCTTGTGGGCGGTGCGGCGTTAACCCGCAAGTTTACCAAGACGCGGATTCGGCCCGAATACGACGGCATGGTCGTATACGCCAAGGACGCAATGGACGGCCTTGATTTGGCCAATAAGCTGATGGATCCGTCCGCCCGGGAGCAAATGCGTCTCCAAATGGAAGAGGAGAAAGAAACGGATCGGGCGGTTGCCGTTGCTGAACCTCTGCCTGAACTGACCCGTGTGGAGCGATCCAAAATATCGACGGATGCGCCGGTTTATCTTCCGCCGGATCTAGAGCGGCATGTGCTTCGCGATTATCCGATTGGTCATATCACGCCTTATATCAATATGCAAATGTTGCTGGGCCATCATCTTGGGCTTCGCGGTTCGGTGGAGCAGCAATTAGCCGCAGGCGAAGCAAAGGCGGTACAGCTGAAGGAAACGGTCGATCAAATCCTGCTGGAAGCGGTAACGGACGGCATCATTCGCACGCAGGCGATGTATCGGTTCTTCCCGGCGCAATCGTCCGGTAACGATATTCTTATTTATGATCCGGCCGAACCAGGCAAAGTGTTGAAGCGGTTCAGCTTCCCGCGGCAAAAGGTCGAACCTTACCTGTGCTTGGCAGATTTCTTGAAGTCCGTGGACAGCGGAGAAATGGATTATGTAGGCTTCCTGGTCGTCACGGCCGGCCAAGGTGTCCGGGATTTGTCCGAGAAGTGGAAGGAACAAGGCGACTATCTGCGTTCACATGTGCTGCAGGCGGTAGCACTAGAACTAGCGGAAGCTCTAGCAGAGCGGGTGCACCATATCATGCGGGATACCTGGGGGTTCCCGGATCCGGCGAACATGACGATGAAACAGCGGCATGGCGCACGTTATCAAGGGATTCGCGTGTCGTTTGGTTATCCGGCCTGCCCGGATCTCGAGGACCAACAGTTGCTGTTTGACCTCATGCAGCCAGAGGACATCGGCATCACGTTAACCGAAGGCTTCATGATGGAACCGGAAGCTTCCGTTTCCGCGATGGTTTTTGCTCACCCCGAAGCGCAATATTTTAACGTAGACAAAGCTGGGGTATAATCTCATAAAGAAGCTCCTTGGAAAACCCTCCGAACTTCGGAGGGTTTTGGTAATCTGTACGTCATGCGAACCATTCTAGCGTAAAGGACGATAAAGGCATGGAACTCTATTTTTTGGGGACGAACGCGGGGGTACCGTCTTTGGAACGGAATGTGACCTCAGTGGCTTTGCGTCTGCTGGAGGAGCGACGCTCTCTCTGGCTGTTCGATTGCGGTGAGGGCACCCAACATCAGATTCTGCGTTCACCGCTGAAATTAAGTAAATTGGAATTCATATTTATCACCCATCTTCATGGGGATCATCTCTTTGGCTTGCCGGGGCTCATTTCGAGCCGCGCCTATCAGGGGGGAGACACTCCCTTGGTCATTTTCGGTCCAAAGGGTTTAAAGAAATTCGTAGAGACGACGTTGTCGCTTAGTGAATCGCGTATTAACTATAAGCTGGAGATCGTGGAGCATCAAGGCGGCGTCTTGTTTGAGGATGAGACGTTTCGGGTTGAAACGGCGCTGCTGGAGCATCGGATTGACAGCTACGGCTATCGGGTGATTGAGAAGGATTTGCCCGGTAAGCTGGACGCCGCCGTGTTGGAACGGTATGGCATTCGTCCCGGACCGTTGTATGGCAAGCTCAAACGCGGGGAAAGCGTAGTGGCTCCGGGCGGAGAGACGCTGCATGCAAAGGATGTGCTAGGGGAACCCAAGGCCGGGAGGATCGTGACCATTCTCGGCGATACACGGCCTTGTAAGACTGTATTAACCTTGGCCGAAAACGCCGACTTGCTTGTGCATGAGGCTACCTTTCTGGATGAACTGGCGAAAACCGCCCACGATTATCACCACAGCACCGCCAAGCAAGCTGCAGAAGCCGCCAGGGAAGCCGGTGTACAGCAGCTGCTATTGACCCATTTCAGCTCACGCTATAAATCGGATGACCAGCTGTTACGCTTGCAAGAGGAAGCCCATGAGGTATTCCCAAACGCGCAGCTGGCCCGGGAGCATGTGCTATATCCGGTAGCGCGACGCTGCGGGAAGAAATAATTATTTTCCGGGAAAGCGCAGGAAATGACAGGGCGTTTCAAAGTTTGGCAAGGGAAAAAAGTCCTGTTACCACATCGTTCGTGTTGGTTCGACGCTGTGCGGCGGATCGAAGCTCTTTTTTGACAAAACTTCGGATGGGTAACGGAAAAATTTGCCTGATCCCGGGTTTCCTAGGTACAATAAAAGGTAACACCGTTGAATGGAAAGGATGAGAATTTTGCCAAAGGGTTGGAAGGCCTATCTCATTGATTTGGACGGCACTTTATATCATGGGCCTAAGATGATTCCCGGCGCGGACGATCTGATCTCTGCCTTGCGAGCCAAGCGGATTCCCTTTCTGTTCGTCACCAACAATTCCTCGCGGACGCCCGAAGAAGTCGCCGCGCATTTAGAGGCGATGGGTATATCGGCCCGGGCGGAGGAAGTCTGCACGTCGGCGGTTGCAGCGGCCAAGTCCATTGCCAAGGATCGGCCGGGCTGCAAGGTGGCGGCCATCGGTGAAGCCGGACTCACGAAGGCGCTCATCGAAGCTGGACTCCAGTTGACTTCGGAAGAACCGGACGTGGTGGTCCAGGGCATTGACCGCCAATTTACATATGAAACGTTAACTCAAGCTGCAAGGTGGATTCGGGGTGGGGCCCATTATGTCTTAACCAATCCCGACTTGCTGCTGCCCTCCCAGGAGGGTTTGATGCCTGGGGCGGGAACTCTATCTGTAGCCATTCAAGCGGCCACAGGCGTGAAACCTGTGGTGATTGGTAAACCGGCAGCGCCTTTGATGGATTTTGCCATTGCTAGGCTTGGATTAAAGGCTTTGGAAGTGGCGGTCATCGGAGATAATCTGCATACGGATATTGCCGCTGGGGTGAATGCCGGCTGCGGGACCATTCTGACACTCACCGGTGTCACGACGGCTGACAATCTGCCGGACTTTGTGAAATCTTCGGGCGTGTCGGCGGATGTATTATGCCGCGATCTGGCGGAAGTCAGAGCATGGATCTGCGGATCGAACTTATAAGAATGAAGGGAAAGATGTACCATGCCGGAATTGCCGGAGATGGAAAATTATCGAATACAGCTATCGCAACATATTTTGGATCTTCCGATTACTGAGGTGGTTGTAGGCCGGGAGAAATCGGTGAATTTACCAGCGGAGGCGTTTGCCCGAGAACTGCTAGGAAGACAGGTCATCTTCATCGAACGTCGGGGCAAGCATCTACTGTTCCATTTGGATAACGGACGAAGATTGCTGCTCCACTTAATGCTTGGCGGATTATTGTACCTTGGTTCCAAGGAGGACCGCCCGGACCGCAGCACCCAGGTCGAAATTACCTTTGGGGAGTCCCATGTGTTGTATTTCATTGGGTTGCGTCTGGGGCATCTGCATCTACACACCGCTAAAGAAGCCGAGGAATTGCTGTCCCATCTGGGGCCGGAGCTTCTGGATCGGCGGATGAACGCAGAGCGGTTTACCACGCTGCTTCGCAAGCGGCGGGGAAGTCTGAAGACGACGCTTGTTAATCAGGACGTCATTGCCGGAATCGGCAATTGTTACGCGGACGAAATTGCGTTCGCCGCCGAGCTGTTGCCGATGGCCAAGCTGCAAAATTTGAGCGATGAGGATTTCTCCCGCCTGTACCAAGCGGTCCGGGACGTGCTCATCGAGGCGACGGAGGCCGGCGGATATATGGAGATGCCGCTGACCAAGGACGACAAGCTGACTGGAGGATCGAACGAAACCTGCAGGGTGTACGAACGGGAGGGAGAGACCTGTCCGCGCTGCGGCGACCAAATCGTAAAAGCGGAAATGAACGGGCGCAAGGTATTCTACAGCCCCGGATGTCAGCATGACCGCTAAGGTGAAGGTAGGGGGACATTTCAGCATACGAGGCGGTTACTCTGGCGCTGCTAAGGCTGCGCTGCAACTCGGGGCCGGCGCTTTTCAGTATTTTCCGAAAAATCCGCGAAGCCTGACCGTGAAACCATTTGATGTGCGGGATGCGGAGCAGTGCCGAACGTTGTGCCAGGAACATGATCTGGTCTCGATCGCGCATACGCCTTATCCCAGTAATCTCGCCATTAGCAAGGACGCTGACGAGGACACCTATAACCGAGTAGTGACTTCGTTGCGCAACGATCTGGAAATTGCCGAAGCGTGCGGTTCCATTGGGATCGTTGTACATTTTGGCACATTTAAGTCAGGAAACCCCTTACAAGGATATCAAAATATTATACAATGTATTAATGATGTGCTCTCCGGCTGGCAGGGCTCGGCAAAGCTGCTCATCGAGAATCAGGCCGGTGATCACGGCGATATGGGGATGACGATCGAGGAGTTAGTCCAGATCCGCAAACTGTGCCGGGATTCGGAGCGCATCGGCTTTTGCCTGGATACCTGTCATGCTTTTGGGGCGGGGATGTGGTTAGGCGAAGGAGATGAAAGCTTCACGGCCAAAGCTAAGGAGCTTCAGTTTTGGGACGGTCTAAGTGCCGTCCACTTGAACGATTCAAGATACCCGGTATTATCGCGCAAGGACCGTCACGCCCGAGTGGGCCAGGGCCATATCGGTGAAGCTGGCTTTCGCTGGCTGCTGCAGATCGACGCGATCCGGAAATCCCCGCTGATTTTTGAGAGCGAAACCGGGGAAGATGGGACCTACAGAGAGGATATGGAGCGAGTGAGACGGTGGGCGGAGGCCTAGTGCTTAGAAGGCAACCTGACTCCGCTTGGAGTGAAATACTGCGGGAAAGGAAGAACACTATTGATTCATGTATATATGGACGATTTTCGCCGATGTCCGCAGGGATTTACGTTAGCGCGCACCGTCGAGGAGTGTCTGGAGCTGCTTCGTTTGACGGAAGTAGACATTTTATCGCTGGATTACGATATGGGGCCTGATGAACCTACCGGTACGGAAATGGCGGCCGCCATGGTTCGGGAAGGACTTTTTCCGCGAGAAATTTATCTTCATACCTCCAGCATCTCCGGAAAAAAAAGCATGTATGAAATTCTGTACCAAGGCTTGCCGGAGCAAGTACAGTTGCATAATGGACCGATTCCGTTCGAACGGTTGGAGGAGATCGCCCGTAACTGCAAGGTGCCGCCCCATTCGAAATGGATATGCACGGCCAATCACGGCTTTGCGCCCTACGCTCAGGAGGAGCTGCGCCGCATGTTCGGTAGTGTGAAGAGCACCATGCTTGTTCCCGGTGAAGTCTTTGCGGCTTCGCTGCAGGCGATGCCGGAAGACGTGCAGCACCGGCTCCGTCAGGCTCCGCCGATATTTCTGCGACACACCTTCCTGGTCGATTGGGAGTGGTGTCCGGGGGAAACGGAGGAAGTGAAGCCGGAGGATTGGCTTGAACCGCTTCGGAAATATCTGATGGCCGACTTCCGGCTCCCTGGAGCCAAAATTGCAGTGCAGGCGCGCAAATCGGAAGATGGGCTGTGGTCAGGAACAGCGCTGGAGCTGAAGGATCGTCTGCAGGAAGATCTAAACGACGTTTCCGTTGCGGATTTCGTAGTGCGGGATGCCGATTGGATCATCTCGGTATTTGCGGGAGCAGATCGGGTTTACGCCGGTGTGGCACATCCGCAGGATAACCTATCCGATTGGAGCGGCGGTGCAATTCGCTTCCGCAAGGAGGAGGGGCAAATCTCCCGGGCGAAGTTCAAGCTTCTGGAGGCCGAATCGGCCTTCGGTATTCCGTTTGAGTCGTTCCGCGAAGCGCTGGATATCGGTGCGGCACCGGGCGGTTGGACCTCGTTCCTGCTGGAACGCGGCCTAAGCGTAACGGCGGTGGATACGGGGAAAATGCACCCCTCGTTGTTGTCATCTCCCAAGCTGACGTTCCTGCAGCGGAATGCGAACCGAGTTAAATTCAAGGAGAATCAATTTGATCTCCTGGTGTGTGATATGAGCTGGAGTCCGAAATTGACAGCTAAACTCGTAACCGAGCTGTTGTATTCGCTGGTTCCTGGGGGAACGGTAATTGTGACGGTGAAGTTGCTGACGAAGAAACCAATGGCGCTAATCCAGGAGGTCACCGACCTATTTCAGGAGGCTCGGCTTCAAGTACAGCGGGCGAAGCAGTTGTTTCATAACCGTGATGAAATCACGCTCTATATGATTAAGTATTAATGGCGTTAATTAATGGCTTTGAAAAATAGTGCTTTACATTTGACGCCAGCCGTCCTATACTAATTCCAAAATTATACAATGTACCGCAGTAGGGAAAGCATCCCTTGTCATTTCATCTTGGCCGAGAGGTCAAGGAATGACGAGGAGGCTTTCCCTTTTTTGCGTTCAGGAAAGGAGGAGTTATGGCGAGATTCGTTCCCAAGATCGCGCCGGGCGGCTTGTTGGCCGGACGCTACAGGATTGAACAAATCCTCGGGCAAGGCGGCATGAGCCGGGTTTATTTGGCCGAAGATCTGAAGCTGCCGGGGAAGTCTTGGGCTATAAAGGAATGCTTGACCGTGCCTGGAGAACCCGTATCCGTTGCCAAGGAGGTTAAGCTGTTAATTCAACTGAATCACCACCGATTGCCGCGGATCGTCGACTTTATTGATCCCGATGAAGACGGTTATTCCTATATCGTCATGGATTATATCCAGGGCGTTCCCTTGGACCAATTCATCCGAGCGAGAGCAGGGCGGCTTCCCATGGAACTGTTAATTCGGTTCGGCCTTCAAATGGCCGAAGGCCTGCGGTATTTGCATCGACATGAGCCTCCGGTCATCCATCGGGACGTTAAGCCAGCCAATCTACTCGTTGATGACAAAGGAGAGCTTCAGTTCGTGGACTTCGGGATTGCCCGCACCTTCATAGACGGCAAGACAGAAGATACGGTGCAGCTCGGGACCGTCGGCTTTGCGGCCCCGGAGCAATACGGTGATCGCCAAAGCGACGCGCGTACCGATCTATATTCCCTGGGCGCGGTCCTACTTTATATGGGGACGGGGGGACGCTTTCCGGTTTGGACTCCTGAGGCTGCGTCGGCTTTACGCAACCACGGGTGTGAACGTCTAGAGCCCATCGTAACCCGACTGCTGCAGGCCCGGCCCGAAGACCGCTTCAACTCGGCCGAAGAGGTGAGTGAAGCTCTAATTGCACTGCTGCGCCGACAGTCTGAAGCGACCAGGCCTGTGATTCCGGGGTCAAACTCCAAGACGCATGAGGATATTATTGAGAACCGCGGTCGTCCGGTGTTGGTCAGCGTCCTCGGTGCCTCAGCCGGAGCAGGCACGACTCATACGGCCATTGCGCTCGCCCACCTGTTGGCTCGCTGCATCAAGAAGGTTGTAATTGTGGAGATGGATCCCAAGTCTTTGGCGTTTCTCCGTTTGGCACAGCTTTTGGATGAGGAAGCATCTGCGGCAAAAGGGAAAACAGGGAGGCGATTTCGCATCGGACATGTGGATTATGCCAAACTGTCCGCTCGTTCGGATTTCATTTCGTTACTGTCCGAAGGTTACGGTTGCATCGTCTGCGACCTGGGTACCGGCCGCAGCAAGGAGCTGCTTGAGGAATTCCGCCGCGCGGATCTTTCCATCATCGTCGGAGCTGGTGCGGAGTGGAAGGCCGAGGAACTGGAACGTTTCGCTGGAACCTTATGTTCAATAGAGCAGATTCCGCCAACCTGGAGGTTCTGTGTGCCTTTCGCTTCGTCTTCCGGCTTGCGGCGGATCCGCAAGTCATTACACACCAAGAACGTGTACGGCCTTCCTGCGGATCCGAATCCGTATGATCCTGGGCCTTCGATGTCTCACGCTCTGCAGGAAGTTTGCGAGAACCTGTTGACGAAGCCCAAACGGACGAGCTTCCGATTCCTGGTGAAACCCAAAACATAGAAGGGATGTGGATTGACCTATGCCAAGATTCAGGCAAAAAACGAAACAGCTGCTGCTAGCCGGATTTATCGGGGTTGTTGTGGCTGGAGCTGCGTTTACGAGCTATGCGGTTGTGAGGGACAGACACGTTCACGCCGCACGTACTGCCATGGTCCAGGATTATGAAGCCCGGTTAGCCGACTTACAAGATCAGGTACAGCAACGGACGATTCAGGGATGGGTACCCACGCGGGATATTCCTGCCGGAAACCGTATCGGGGCAGGCGACCTAAAGCGGGTGGAACTGCCTGCTGACAGCGTTCCTGCAGATCTTCTGAAAGCACAGGAAGCAATTGCGGGGAAATACGCGAAAATATCGCTCCGTTCGTTAACGCCTCTGACGGAAACTTTGCTGTATGAAGAAGAACCGATCCCCGCTGATTTGCGCTGGCGGGAAATGGCGTTCGTCCAGCTTCCGAATGCTTTGAAGGAGAACGACGTCATCGACATCCGTATTCAGTTTCCGACCGGTCAGGACTACATTCTGTTATCCAAGAAGAAGGTGGAGACCCTGAACACCGAAACGTTGACGGTGACGCTTGGTGAAGCGGAGATTCTCTCACTATCAAGCGCGATCGTAGACGCTTATTTACATAAAGCTTCGATCTATGCACTCGCCTATGTTGAGCCAAATCTGCAAAGCAAACCGGTGCCGACGTATCCGGTTAATAAAGGGGTCATGGAGTTGATCCGAAAGGACCCGAATATCGTACAGAAGGCGGAGCAGTCGCTTCGTCTCAGCAACACGGCGCGATCCGGCTTGGAAAGTGATTTATCCTCGATGTCTCCGCAGCGAGCTTCTGAATTTGCGAGCAACCAGACACAGATCATACGTTCGAATTCCCAGGTTCAGGACGGAAACATCCCACCTGAGAGTCTCGTAGCGGACGGAACGTCGGTGGAATCCGATCGTTTTGAGCTTAATCCGGGGAAATGAGAGGAGAATATGACGTGAAGCGATGGTTATTCGTGGGGAAAAGCGATAAACGCGACCTTTTATTGTATCTATGCAGCGTGTTGGCTGCGGCCGGCTCGAAGGTCCTGCTCACCGACGGAACGGAAAACGGCAAATACCGCTATTCGATCGGTGAAGGAGATTCGTATCAACCGCTAACGGAGTTCTACGGATTTGATGTAGCAACGGGGACTACAGGCTTCGTAAGTTCGATGTCCAATAAGGATGGCGAGGAGAAGTCCACCGCCTACGATTATGAACTGCATGATGTTGAAACTCTTAACGGTCTTACTCCCGAGTTGTTTACCTCCGCAGATGAAATCGTCTGGGTGACGACATTTGATCGTTACGAGGTAGAGGCAAGTAGACAGTGGTTTCACAGCTTGTTCCATCTCTGGCCTCAGCTTTGCGGGTTAACCCTGCGGCCCGTCTTTATCCGTACGGTCGATAGTAGCGTAAACAGCCGGTTTGTTCTGAGCTTATTAGATGGTCTTCCAGTGGAATGGTGCTCCGAGGCGTTATGCATTCCATGGAACGAATCGAATCTCGCTGCTCAGCTGGAGAATGATCATTCCCAGCGACTGCGCCTTGGGAGTCTCTCCCGCTCTTACAAAAGAGCGCTTCGCCATTTGCTGCGCGAGCTGGCAAGCTGGGATCAAGCCATCGTGAAGCGGGCCGTACGCCAAGCGGCAAGGAGGCAGGCATGAGCCGACTTGTGTTTTGGGACGGTGGATTTGGCGGAGCTGCAGAAGCAGCCGTAGCCACCGCGATAACGTTAGGTCTGAGGCTTCCGCAGCGGTTGCTTCTGGTCAATGAAGGACCTGCCGAATCCGGCATAGAGGAGGGATTGCGACACACGGTCCGCCAACACGGCTCAACCTACGGGGAGGAGGCGATCCCGGAGCATGGTCTCGATGCACTTCTCCGCCTGCAAGCGAGCGGACGCCTTACACGGAGCAATTTTACCGATTATACGGTTCCATTACTGCGCGGTCGCCTGGATCTGGTATGCGGGACACGTTTGGCCGATACGGCTTGGAGGGAAGCCGAACAGAAGGGCGTCGCCGAGGTGCTGGCGATGGCGGACCAAGTATACGATGGACTGATCCTTTATGCGCAAGGTCAGCGGTTAAACGAGGTGTTGCAGAATCAACGCGAAGGCGACGTGTTCGTGGCGGTGCAACCGCATCGCCTGGGAATCCTGGATGAGCGCTTTGCATATATGGCTTCAGGCCAGGGCGATCACAGGAAGAATTTAATTGTTGCCATTTCGCCCTTTGATCTCCGTTCCCGCTGGAGTCTAACCAATTTGAAGCGACGGTATCCATTCTCGCTGCCTATGGTCGGTCTTCCGCATCATACCGAGTTCTCTGATGCTTGGAATGATCGAAACATCTTGACGTATTTTCGTCAAAATCCGCTGTTACTGAAACGGGGCGGAGAACGCGAACTATTGCTCAAAGGTTACCGCAAGCTGGGGGAGATGCTGATGGAGTTTGCGGCGAGTGCAAGCCCTTCCGTATCTCCGACAGAAAAGGGGGCGTAGGGCTTGAGCGGATTAACAAACGGGTTATGGATTACGCTGCTGTTACTCACCGTGTTCCTCATGATTTGGCGCAAAGCCCAAACGGCAGGGGCAAAGGCTCACGATCGTTTGACTGGCCAGGATCGATACGAGCTTTCGGTCATTACGTCCTACATCAAGGAAAGGCTGTATGAACTCAGCCGCTCGGTAGGTAATGATTGGGGGATCAGCGAGGACGCTTGGAACCGCAAAGCGAAAGTTCGGGCAGAGCTCCGCCAGGCACTTCGTGGATGTACGTACGGAGACCCGCAGGATAAACAGTATATTAAGGCGTTTATCCGCGACATCCTGGTGGGCGATTATGGGATCAACGAACATCATATCGACCGGATCCTGCCGTTTGATCGCAGGGAGCTATTAACCGTCCAAGATCGCTTTGATATCGTATTGTACCTTTACAAGCAACGGTATGGTGCCGAAGGATTAGCTCAAATGATGGAAGATTATTCGCTGGATGAACCCAAACTTCCTAAGACAGTTGACGGTTCGCCGGTCTATGAAATGACCGGGGAAGACGTTAATCGCATCTTTTTCCTGGAATACCGCATGCTTACGTTTCAAGAGAAGTTAGACCTCGTCGTCCAGCGCGTTTACCAAATGTATAAAGGTTTCTCGGTGGTGGATGAGCTTCGGGAAATGCGGATCGACGGACTAAGCGGCGGGGTGAGCGGGATTCCGAGCGGGTTTGCAGCGAGGGAAACAACCCATGGGCTGGACCATGAATTCGGTGCGGGCAATCAAGCCATGTCTGACGTTGACATGGACGGTGAACAAATCACTCACGCTTGGGACAGCGTCTGGATCTTCTACAAAGGGAAGAGCATCCGCTTGGCCTTTCTGTCCTTCGGCAGTGAAGCGGAACTTAAACGGGTTTGTCAGAACATCTATAAATTTAACCTGCCCGGTCAATTGTCAGAGGTTAACGGGTATAAGGTGAACGAAATGAAAGACGGTTCACGGATTGTAGTCGTTCGGCCGCCTTTTGCGGAGACATGGGCGTTCTTCGTCAGGAAGTTCGATATTCCCAGCGCTTCGTTGGAGCACTTGATCCAAGGCGATCAGGCCGAGCTCCCGCTGGGGTTGCTGAAGTATCTCATGAAGGGAAGCCGGATTACCTCGATCACCGGTTCGCAAGGCTCGGGCAAAACTACGCTGCTGATGGCGATGATCAAGCATATTTACGCCTCCTATACGCTTCGCGTACAAGAAATGTCTTTCGAGCTTCATTTACGGCGTCTGTACAGCGGACGGAACATTTTAAGCTTTCGGGAGACCGATTATGTGAGCGGGCAAGCTGCGTTGGACTTACAGAAGAAGACGGACGGTACCGTGCATATTCTCGGCGAGGTTGCGACAGACGAGGTTGCCGCCTGGATGGTGCAAATGGCGCAAGTCGCCAGCTTATTCACCTTGTTTACGCATCACGCCAAAACGTTCCGTGATTTAATCGAATCACTGCGCAACTCCCTGCTGAAAACCGGTGTGTTCCGTGACGAAAGAATCGCTGAAATGCAAGTGGCCTCGGTCATCGACTTTGACATTCACTTGCGTCGTGATATGACGGGGAAGCGTTATATTGAACGGATCACGGAATGCTGCCCGCGGGAGTCTCTTCATCAAAGCGGCTATGAGGAACGGGTGATCATGGAGTATCGGAGTGGGCGATATGTGGCCGTTCAGCCAATTACGCCTAAGTCTCGCGAGGCTATGGCCCGAGAGATGCTGCCGGAAGACACGGCGGATTTTGAGCGGTTTGTCGGCTTGTATTGGGGGGAGACCGTTGGAGCTTAAGACGATCCTGCTGGTGGTGTTAGTCATTTCCTTGAGTGGTTGCGCTGGATTATATGTCATCAGCCAGTTGCTCGGGAGAAGGGAAGTCCTGTTGTGGTCGGATGCCGGGAGTGGGGGCGGAACGTCTTCCCAACAACCTCTACGCTGGATGAAGTTGTGGATCTCTTCGTTCTTGCTTAAGTCGTATGCCGTGTGGATGAAGGTGTTGCCGCTAAGGTATTATGCCGGGAAAGTTCGGATGCGCTTGGCGGTCATTTACCCTTATGACGAGCTGGAACTCCGGCGTCAAACAATGAAATTCGCTTATGGGATCACTGGGACGTTGACCGTATCGATCACAGCGTTGACCGTATTGAATCCCGATGCGGTATTCTTGTTGTCAATGCTCATCGTCGCCGCCGTCCTCCAGGGTTTAATCCTAGACGGTTATATCAATCGATTGGAAACCAAGCTGCTTGAGCAATTGCTCGGTTTCTATTCCGCCGTCCGGCATGCGTATCATCGGCATGGCATGGTGACAGACGCGATTGAGGAAGCGGGTGAGACGACGGGCCAAGAAATCGGGGTTCATGCCCATTTGATCAGCGAGGCCCTAGAAGACTCCGATCCGGACAATGCGCTGGAGAAGTATGTTGAAACGGCGCCAAGCCGATATTTGAAAGCCTTCGCCGGCATTTCCCGGCTGGTAGCGGAATATGGGGATCGGAAACGCGCGGAGGGTTCTCTGTATCTACGCGGCATTAGCCGCTTAACCGGTGAAGTTCAATTAGAGCTGATCCGAAAGAAACGACTGGATTATCTGTTAAAAGGGCTGCATGTGATCGCTTTGTTGCCGGTCTTTTTTACGAAGCCTATTGAGATGTGGGCGAGGGGGCATTTCCCGCTCATGGATTCGTTTTACTTGAGCAAGGCGGGGATGTTGATCAAAGCCGGTCTGTTTCTAACGATTCTGCTCAGTTATGTGTTGCTGCAAAAGCTCAAGAGCGAAGAAGAAACGCCCTATCGAGTTAAGCCGGCGAACAGGCCGTGGGAAGCGAGAGTGTATGCGCATCGAGTTCTTGGTCGTGTCTGTCGCCCGTTTGTCCCGCCGGTTGATTCCATGGCCAATCATCGGATCTCTCAATTGCTAAAGGAGACGAACCATCGGCTGCGGATCGAATGGTTTCAGGTCAGGCGGATGAGCGCGTTTGTCCTTAGCTTTGTCGTAACTCTATGTGCGTTCCTGATGCTCCATCATCTTGCACAGCAGCGAATAATGACCGAACCTCCCGCCGCTTCTTCCTTTTTTGGAGCCTTGCCGAAGGATGCGATTGATACCGGGCGCCTGGAGGCTCAAAGGGATGCTGCGGTGATGCGGGAAATGGAGATGTCGGGGACAGCCGGTTATGATGCAATCGCTCTCTCCGTCGATACTTTGCAAGCGAACTTCGGGGGAGGGGGTTCCCGTGAAGAGATATCCGAAGTTGCACGGCGGATCATGGACAAGCTGCAGCGGTGGAATCGGGAATACCTCAAGTGGTGGGAGGTCGGCCTCGCGATTTTAGCCGGATTCGTCGGGTACCAGTTGCCGCTGTGGACTGTGCAATTTCAACGTTGGATGCGGTCGATGGATATGCGTCACGAAGTCTATCAGATGCTAACGATGATCGCGATCCTGCGAGAGCTGGAGCGGATCTCCGTAGAAGAAATCCTGGAGTGGTTGGCCTCTTATGCCGTGATTTTCCGGATCCCCCTGCAAAAATGCCTGCTGAATTATGGTCATAACCCGGAGGATGCACTAGTGGAGTTGAGGAAGGTGGTTGTGCTGGAGGATTTCCAACGCCTGGCGGATAAACTGCTGCTGGCGTCGGAGAAACTTACGGTCGCCGACGCCTTTGATGATCTCGACAGCGATATGTCCTATCAATTTGAGCGGCGGAGGCTGGATTACGAGAAATCACTGGAGGTTAAAGCCGGATGGGGCCGAATGATCGGTTTTACCCCTATGTATGCGCTAGTATTCGCCTATTTGGTGATTCCGCTGATCTGGATGAGCTTTGAACAGATGAGCTTGTATTTTGAACAACTACAAAAATTGTGAGGATTAAAGGAGGCACTTATCGATGAATAACGCATCATCCGCTTTAAAAGTCGCGGCCGGTATCTTTTTGACAATTGCTTTGATTACGATTGTAGTCATTTTGTTCGTTTCTGCGCAGGAAGCCACCAAAACGGCGCAGAACAGCTTCTCCGACATTCAGACCGAATTGTCCCAAGCTTCATTTACCGTATATGATGACACGACGGTCAGCGGATCACAGGTCACGAATGCGCTTAGGAAGTTTAAGGATCGTGATCAATTCGGGATTATGGTGAAAACCGGGAAAAACAGCGGCGGGGAATGGTACGGGGATGTACTGATCATCAATGAGCCCGAAACCTCGGAACGTTACGGTTCCGTCAACGGGCAAAGCTACGCCGCGATCAGTGATGCCTGGAACGAACGGCTGAATGAATATGTCAATCCCAGCGGCAAATTCAAGGCAAAAGTGGTCAAGGACAGTTCGAATGTGGTCCGAGGATTGATTTTTACGCAAACAACGCTCATCCCGTGAGTATGCCGTGGTTGGGAGGTACAGGGTTAGATGATTAATCATGTGAAAAGTCTGGTTTGGCTGCTCTTCTCCGTTAGTACTTTTCTGGCGGCCACCTTGTATACGCTTGAAATCGGGAAGGATCAAAATGGATCCTACGATGTGATGGCCATACAGCTGCACGGCGTTGGGCGAAGCGTTTATGCCCATGAGGGGAAGGATTCTGTCCGGGTAACGGCGGGGAACTCCGGCGATGACGAGCTGCTGGAATTGACGAGTGAAATTTATACAGGGAATGAAATTTTGCATCGTCTTCCGGACTGGATTGAACTCGGCGTAACCATCGAAGTGGAAGGCGAAATTTTGAACGCCACCCTGCTGGGACCGCTGGAGGACGAACTGGAACAAAGCCGCAAGCGCGCCTTATCCGTACTGGAGCTGCGGGAGGAATATACCTCGGAACGTGTGTACAATTCTACCGGGAAAGAGATACGCGTAATTTTTAGCAGAAAGTAGGTGGCAGGAATGGTTAACGCCTTGTCCAAAATTACGGCCGCGCTGCTTGCCGTGCTGCTCCTATTTCTGTTTCCAGCATTACAAGCGGCTCAGCGACAGGAGGATATCCGGTATTTGGCAGCTTATCGTACACTGGTTCAGTTTACGGATGCGGTTCGGAACAAAGGGGTTGTGACTCCAACGATGTATGAGGATTTTGTCCGCGAAATTGAAATCACCGGGGGAGGGTACGAGGTTGAATTGGAACACCGGCATAAAAGTTATCATCCGGAATACGCCGATCCGGCCGACCCCACGACTTTCCTGAATGACTTTAGCGTCGTCTACGACGCATTTTATACTTCGGATATCTTGCAGGTGATGTTTCCAGCTGGAACTGGGCAAAAAAGAGACACCTACGTGCTTCAGGAAGGCGATTTCTTCGCCGTCACGGTTGTGGATCGTTCTCGCGGCCCCTTTGATATTCTATCGGAGTTTCTATATAACGGCGCCGGCAGAGACAATCCATCTCTCTTAACCTATGGGGGCATGGTGTTAAATGAAGATTACTGACTGGGCTATTCTCTTTGTGTTGATCGTCGTCCCGATCCTTTGGCTGAGCGGTCAACGAGTGGAGGATCTACGGGAAGTGAACCGTCTTGAAACTCGTTATACCGCTGCAATCCGTACGGCTGTTCAAGATGCGGCGGTTGCGCTGAATCGGAACGAGCTCCAACAATTCGAGAGCGGGTATGGATCGGCGAAATGGATGCGTGCGGATAAGGAACAAGCGTTGGCCGCGTTGCTCCAGAGCTTGTACCTAAACTTTGGCGTCGCCGACGATCCAGTAGGACAGCAGGTGATCCTCGGCTATATTCCGGCAGTAGTCGTCATGGATTATGATGGCTATTACTTGTATGCGGCGGACTATGAAGGGGGTAAAGATTCGAACGCCTACCATTGGCAGGACAAGAAGCCTTATACCTACTCAGATAGGGAAGGGAACAGCATCGCCTTTACTTTGGACAGGAATGTGACGGCGTATGATGCTGCCGCAGACCGCTGGGTTAACGGGCTGCAATCCGAGGTTAAGTCGGAAGTCGCCATTCCACTGCTTCAAGACGATGAACAATTTGAGGCTGTCCGCCGTGCGACGATCGTCCGCCAGATTGAAGAGGATTTGGCCCAAACGATCCGCAATCATAATTTGCTCGCAGTGAAACTTGGCGTAAACTACACTTTTACGCTGCCGGTCATCGCACAGGAGGAGTGGAATAACACGCTGAATGATGTTGGGATTCTGGTGTTTCTGCAAGGCATTCCAGTTGGAGATCACCATTACAACAACTATGCGATAGGCGGGGGGAGACTGGATCGAACACCGGCAATTCTGGGAGCCGTTGATCTACTGACAGGGATGAAATACTATTATCGAGCGTCTTGCTCTGGAGCCCAGGGGTTAGGTTACCGCGAGGAGGAAATTTTCTCCGATGAACGCGAGGCGGTCAAAAACGGATATTTTCCTTTGAAGTGTCAGACAAACGACCCATAAGCGAATACATAAATGCTGACGAAGAGGCCGTCGTATTGATAAGGTCCCTTCGTCAGCGATTGTGGTTATTTGAAGGAGGCATATCCTTCGTCTGCCATAACGACGCTGCCGTTAATCGCACTAGCCTCGTCCAGCGTCAACAAGTATACGGTATCGGCCACTTGTTCCGGCAAAGTCAATTTGTTGCCCATCACTTTGGATTTCATCGAATCGATCATGCCCTTGTCTTTATACCCTTGGATGATCGGCGTGTCGACGGCTCCAGGCGCTACGGCAATGACGCGGATGCCCCAGTCCGCCATTTCCAGAGCGGCGGATTTGGTCATCATGATGACGGCACCTTTAGAAGCATGGTATGCGAAGGTGCCGGGGGACGCGAGGAAGCCGAACACCGATGCGGTATTGATGATTACCCCTTTGATGCCCAGCTCACGCATTTTCTTACCTGCGGCGATGATTCCGTATGCAACGCCATGCTGGTTCACCTGGATAACGTTATGATAATCGTTTAGATCTTGGTCCAGCACCGGAGTGACTCGGCCGATCCCGGCATTATTGAACATAATATCGATTCTTCCGTACGTCTCCACAGCTCGTTCCACCAAACTCTCGACATCTTCATATCTGGAAACATCCGTTTTGACGAAGATCGCTTTGCCTCCATTCGCAATAATTTGGTCTGCTACCGCTTGACCGCCAGCTTCATTAAAATCTGCCACAACAACGCGATCCCCTTTAGAGGCAAACTTGTAAGCGGTTTCCTTTCCGATTCCACTTGCTCCCCCAGTCACGATGGCTACTCTATTTTGTTGCATGAGCGTTCTCCTGCCTTTCTTTGATATTTAGTAGGTTCTGTACTATGATTGTAACAAAAGTCATTGTTAAACAAAATTTATATATAATTAGTATCAGATAAGAATTACTTAAGAAGTTGCTCGAAAAGAGGGAGGGGATTCCGTGAACCTGGAGCAGTTAGAGTATATTGTAGATGTGGCAAAAACAAGATCGCTGACGAAAACGGCGCAAAACGCCCATGTTACGTTATCTGCAGTTAGTCAGTCCATCTCATTACTCGAATCGGAACTGGGACTCGTCTTATTCAATCGCTCACGAGGTATTGGCGCTGTTCCAACCCCAGAGGGACAGTCGATTATTGGAAGGGCAGCGGAGATACTAACGAAGCTTGAAGCCCTTCGTTCCGAAGCCAACTCCTACAGTGACAGGCTGAGCGGCGAGTTGATCATCGCCACGATCCCCGGCCCGATGCATTTATTGATGGAGGCGATCGCAGGTTTCAGGAAGGACTACCCTGAGGTCAAGGTCCGTATCTTCGAGCAAGGCCCCAAAGAAATTCTCGATGAATTGCAAAGCGGGGGGATCGATCTCGGCTTTATCGCGTTAACCTCGGATCTTCTGGCACACCACAAAACGTTACATTATGAAAAGCTTTATACTGGAAAAATGGTTGTTGGTGTACCTAAGACTTCATTGCTGGCGCAGGAGCGGTCGATCCAACCGGAACAGCTTCTCGGATATTCTCTTGTGCTGTATTACGATGAGCATATTCGTAATTACTTAACTACTAGACTCGCAGAATACGGAGCCCCGGATATCTTGTTCGCTACCAATAATATTCAAGCGATTCAAAGCGCTGTGAGGGAGGGGCTTGCACTTACGGTCGGAGTGGATTATTCTTTCGAAAGCGGCGGGCAAGCGGATATCGTTCCGGTCGAGTTAGATCTGCCGGGTTTTGGGCCGGTGTATTACGGTTGGGCGCTCCCTAAAGGAAAACATGCCTCGACCATCACCACACGTTTTGTACGCCGGCTACAATAAGATTAAGGATAGGACCAGTGGAGAGGAGATTCAGGATGGCTATCGATCAGGATCATCATAAGAACCAACCGGACCGTTATTCGCGGCAAAGGTTGTTTACTCCTATTGGCAATGCTGGACAAGACAAGCTTGCAATGGCGAAGGTACTGATCGTCGGTGCGGGAGCGCTTGGCACCGGCATCGCAGAGACACTAGTGCGCGCGGGAGTGGGCCATCTCGTGATCGCCGACCGGGATTACGTGGAATGGAGCAATTTGCAGCGACAGCAGTTATTTTCTGAAGCGGATGCGGCCTTGCGTGTGCCGAAAGCGATTGCTGCCGAGCGGCGATTAGCCGCGATTAACAGTCAGGTACGCATCAACGCCCATGTAGTGGACGTCGACCCGGAAGAACTAAATGAACTAATCGCGGGTGTCGATTTGATTATGGACGCCACAGATAATTTCGATACCAGATTGATGATCAATGATATCTCGCAAAAATATCGCATTCCGTGGGTTTATGGCGGTTGCGTCGGAAGTTACGGTATTACCTACACGATTCTGCCTGGCGAGACGCCTTGCCTCAACTGCCTGTTGGGTACCGTACCGCTCGGCGGGGATACCTGCGACACGGTTGGCGTGATACCACCGGCCGTTCAGATGGTTGTGGCTCATCAAACGACGGAAGCGTTAAAGCTGTTGACCGGGCATTCCGAAGCCCTTCGCGGCACGCTCTTGACCTTTGATCTGTGGCGGAACGAACAAGCTTCAATCAAGGTAGGGTCCGCCAAGCGGGACGATTGCCTGTCCTGCGGAAACGGAGCAACTTTCCCTTATTTGTCCGCTTCCAGTCATCGGAAAACGGAAGTGCTCTGTGGGAGAGATACGGTACAGATTCGACCTGCAATTAAACGAAACATTCATCTGGAAGCGATGGCGGAGAAGTTGAATCGTTTGCAGGAGGGTGAGGTAGAGATCAATCCGTTTTTACTTTCCTTTAAGATAGACGAACGCCGGTTGGTCCTGTTCACGGATGGGCGAGCGCTGATTCACGGCACGCAAGATCCGGTCGAAGCCAGAACCATCTATGACCGATATTTAGGATAAAGTAAAGCGTATGGGTTCCGAAAGGGCCGAATGGTTTGACGTTGGAATGACCATCTTATTAATGGATTAGCAGATGCAGCTTAAGGTGGTCGCGCGATGAAAAGGTATATCATACTTGTATTGGAGGATCCTGCCGAGGGGGAGCGAATCAAAGCTGGACTGGAGGAAGCCGGTTATCGGATCAGCTGGAGGCAGAACGAAACAGGTATTCTTCGAACGCTGGAAGAAGATCTTCCAGACTTGCTGCTGCTCGGTACGGATTTACCGAACGAAGCCTCGTCGGTCTTGCAAGAGGAAATTGGACGGTTTGCTCCGTTTCCAATCCTACTTCTGCTGAAGGAGTGGAACACGGATGCGGTCGTCGCCGGCTTTGCCAGGGGAGCCAACGATGTCGTACAGGTTACGGTCCCTATGGCGGAACTGTATGCCCGAATTGGCCATTTGATTTCTTTGTTCAAACGGTTGGGTGACGGTTCCTTAACCGAATTGTCGTTCGAGGATTTACGGATGGAGCTGCGCAGTCGCAAAGCGTGGAGGGACGGGGAGTCCATCAAATTGACGCCTAAGGAATTCGATTTGCTGCTTTTTCTAATGAAACGCGCGGGGAAAGTGTGCGGGCGGGAGATGATCCTGCAGCAAGTATGGGGTTATGACTTTGCCACTGGAACGAATGTAGTCGATGTCTATATTCGTCATTTGCGCAAAAAAATAGACAGCGGTCATACCAAGAAATTGCTGCATACGATACGCGGCACCGGATACATGCTTGGTTAAAATAACAATAACAAATAACCCGGATATAAGCATTCCAGGTTATCTTGGGATCAAAAAGCCGCTGCGATCCATTGATCAAAGCAACGACTTCTTGAATTTGTAATATGGGCTTGTCCGACTACAGGACGCGACGAGCCTTCAGGTAGGTTCTCTTCCAGGTGCCCGAATTCAGATTGGAGATCGTTACGCCTGGCTTACCGTAAGTGTGTATAATCTTTCCACTACCCATGTAGATCGCCACATGGGTTACGTTTCTTCCGTTCGCCCGGCTGCCGCTGGAGAAGAACACCAAATCGCCGGCTTTCAGATTCGACTTCGAAACGGCATAACCCGCTTTAGCTTGCGCAGCCGAAGTACGTGGCAAAGTGACGCCGTACTTTTTGAATACATATTTCGTAAACGAAGAGCAGTCGAATACTCTAGTCGTTGAAGTGGATGCTCCGAATTTATAAGGTCTGCCCAAAAAATTCTTACCATAGTTTACAACCTGCGTTCCTTTCGAAACGGCGGTGCTTGTAGCCGATTGGGCTTGTACAGGTTCAGCCCCGCTTGCAAGCAGTGTGCTGAAACCGATGGCGGACGCCAGCCCGACCGTCAATACTTTTTGGAAAAGAGTATGTTTATTCATCATGTAGTACCTCCAAAGTGATTGTTTGTTAACCGGTTCGTAAATGAAGTATAACAGATCTGTAATCTCCTAAATGTTGGTATGATCTCCTAAAAACCTTATGCCCCAACGGTTTGACCGTGATTATTAAAATAACATTAAAGTTTACATTTTTTTAAGATATCGAGATTTTTCTTAAAAATTGAAATGGAAAAAACCCTTGAAAACTCAAGGGTTTTTTCATGTTTTTCATATTTCAAAATCATTTCAAAAAGGTTACAAAAATGAAATAAATGAAGAAGCTAATCTCGACTTTGTATGATTAGCAGCCATCCTTCCCCAACAGTTACCGTCCCGATGGGAGACACGAATTGATTGCTCACCGCCAGGGATTGTCCAATCCGCAGGGTGGCGTTATGTAAGGGATAGAGGAAACCATTCAGCGTAATGCCGGTTACGACTGGGGTAAGCGGGAGAAGAGAGACATAGGTGTATCCGTGATCCACGACCTGGCTGACAGATCCACACAACGTGATGTAATTGTACTCATCCCAAATGGCACAGGTAATCCCTTGTTCCGCCGCGGGCAGCAGCATATGCAGATTGGCCAGCGTATGATCCAAACGGGTTCCAATCACACCGGTCAACACGATTTCAGCCGGGTTTCTCCGCACGGCATGTTCAAAGGCCAGCTCCGTATCCGTCAAATCTTTATTTATGGGATCGCATACTAGAGTTTCTTTACTATATGTACGAATTAGATTCAGTTCTTCCTGACTTACGGAATCGAAATCGCCTACCGCCAAATCCGGCTTCATTCCATGTTCAACTAGAAATAAGGCTCCACGGTCAGCGCCGATTAGAATATCGTCCGGACGAACCTCCCGAAGCATTCCCGGATCTAAGCGCCCGCCGGCAAAAATAAGAACCCGGTTCACGGTCATTTCTATTCCTTCCTTTCACGAAAAAGAAATCTATTGCTTCAATAGTATAATTCAGATTTTAGGGTTGCACAATTTCACCCTGTGGGCCTACAATGAGGATTGATGAAATGAAGCTGACAGAGAAAGGCAGAGAAGGACAGAAGAGATGCATATCTTTGATATTTTTAGCATCATCGGGACAGTGGCTTTCGCGATGTCCGGCGCGTTCGTGGCCATGGAAGAAGAATATGACATCCTTGGCGTGTTGGTGTTGGGTTTGGTCACGGCTTTTGGCGGCGGGATTATCCGCAACGTATTGATTGGCGTCCCGGTTACGACGTTATGGGCGCAAGGGGATTTGATATTGCTGGCCGTATTGTCGGTGTTTGTCGCTTTCGTGCTTCCGATGCCGTGGGTTCGTCACTGGAAGCGGACGGAGGTTTTGTTTGATGCCATCGGTTTGTCGGCTTTTGCCATCCAAGGGGCGTTATACGCGACAGAGATGAAGCATCCGATGAGCGCAGTGTTGGTTGCAGCGGTACTGACAGGCATCGGAGGAGGGATCATCCGAGATCTGCTGGCGGGGCGGAAGCCGCTGGTGCTGCGAGATGAAATTTATGCCGTGTGGGCCATGTTGGTGGGTCTGGCGATTGGCATGGGATGGTTTGGCTCGACAGTGGAGTTAATTCTGCTGTTTGTGGCCGTGGTTTTTTTCCGAATGCTGTCGGTCCATTATAAATGGAAACTGCCTCGACGATCATTGGCAACGGGAGATATTTATATCAGAACGGAGGCGAGCTCGGAGCCAACTCCCGAGCAGCGGGCGGTAGTACCGGCGGATCGGACTCCTTAACGCAGTCAGGCAGAAATGAACAGACACCAAGAGAGGCTGTCCTTAGTAGATGGAAGTTCTACGTTGGGCAGCCTCTGGTTTTATAACGTTATGAAAGCGCTATTATAGAAAATGTACTATCGCGTCGGGCAACTCTTGTTGCCAAAACCCCCATAAATGTTTGCCGTCCTTCTCGAAGTAGGCGACTTGGGCGCCGCGTTCCTCCAGCAGCGATTTCGCCTTGCGGTTCAATTCGACAAAATTATAGGTCCCCGTATCGGTGGTATAATGATCCTCCTGTAATCCCACGATCATGAAGAGCGACAAATAGGAAAGGTCGGTCTCCTGAGCAAGGATATTCAGGGAAGGTTCATAGTAAGCACCGGACAAGCTAATGATTTTGGAAAACAGTTCCGGGTTTTTCATAGCAAGATGAAGGGAGACGGTTGCCCCTAATGAATCCCCGGCCAGCACCCTTTCCGCAGGTTCGCGGCGAACCGGATAATTGCGTTCGATAAAGGGAATAATTTCTTCCGTAAAACAGCGCGTATAGGCGTCAAAGCGATTTCCGAACGGGGCGTATTCCTCCGTGCGCACGGCGACGTTCACCTCCACGCCTACAATAATGAAAGGCTCGAGGCCTTCATCCAGAATCAGGCGATTGGCGTGAGTCGCGATGCGACCGAAGTTGAAGAATTCTTCGCCGTCCTGACAGTAAATGACGGGATAACTAAGAATTTCGTTGTACCCAGGAGGAAGGTAAACACGCAGGTAACGTTTTTCCCCTAAGAACTGGCTTTGAATTTCCTCTTTAATGATGGTTCGTTTCAAATAATTCGAATCCGTCATGGTTCTACACACACTCCCGGTTGGATGGATTTTGCTTTTGCCTGTTGAATCAAGTAACATTTACCGTGAAATAGAGATAACGATAGCTTACCACAATATGGGTTTGTGTTATACTATTTTTGAAAAACTGTTACATACACAAAAATAAAATTATAACACAATAATCCTTAATTCCTTTGACTTCTAGAATGAAACAGGAGTATAATAATTCTATAACAGAGGAACAAGTTAATCAAATTTTCAGTCGAGGTGAAAAAAATGAGCAAGATTCCTTATGAAGTATACACGGAAGAAGTTGAAGCTTTGACCGTGCTCTCGCCAGACGGTGAAATCGTTAACAAAGATAAAGTGCCGGCATTGTCCGACGATCAATTGAAAGAACTGATGTATCGCATGGTATTTACGCGTACTTGGGACGAACGTGCGATCAACTTGGGCCGCCAGGGCCGCCTCGGATTTTATGCACCGGTGTCCGGACAAGAAGCAACCATGGTAGGCAGTGAATTTGCCCTGGACAAAAACGACTTTGTTTGCCCGGGTTACCGCGATATGCCTCAGCTCGTATGGCATGGTCTTCCGCTGTATCAAGCTTTCCTGTATTCCCGCGGTCATCAACACGGCGGACAAATTCCGGAAGGCGTCAACGTACTTATGCCTCAAATCATTATCGGCGCTCAAGTGTTGCACGCGATGGGGATCGCGATGGGCTTCAAGCTCAAGAAGCAAAAACAAGTGGCCATTACTTATACCGGTGACGGCGGTTCTTCGGAAGGCGATTTCTACGAAGCGCTGAACTACGCTGGAGTGTTCAAACTGCCGGTTATTTTCTTCGTGCAAAATAACGGTTACGCCATCACCACACCATTCGCGAAACAAACCGCAGCCTTGTCGATCGCTCATAAAGCTGTCGCTGCCGGGATCCGCGGCGTAAAAATCGACGGGATGGACGTGTTTGCCGTCATCAGTGCGGTGCAGGAAGCTGCTGAACGCGCTCGTAACGGCGAAGGCGCTACTTTGATTGAAGCGGTCACTTATCGGTTCCGTCCGCACTCCCTGTCTGACGATACTTCGAAATATCGGACGAAGGAAGAAGAAGGACAATGGAACGAGAAAGACCCTATCGCTCGCTTGGCTAAATATCTGGAGAAGAAAGGTCTTTGGACCGAAGAAGATACCGCTCGGGTGAAAGAAGAAGCAAAAGCGAAAGTCAACGAGCAAATCAAGAAAGCGGAACAAACGGAGAAAATGACGATTCCAGGCCTGATCGACAGCATGTTCGAACAAACACCGAAGCACCTGGAAGAGCAAAAGGCCGATTTTCAATAATACGTACGTGTAAACTAGTCTGATCGTTCTATAGAGGAGGATACAAGCAATGGCACAAATGAATATGAAAGAAGCGATTCGCGACGCCATGCGCGTCGAACTGCAACGCGATCCAAACGTTCTGATTTTCGGCGAAGACGTAGGTAATGTCGGTGGGGTATTCCGCGTAACAGAAGGCCTGCAGAAAGAATTCGGGGAAGAGCGCGTCATGGATACACCGCTGGCGGAATCGGCCATCGGCGGGATGGCGGTAGGTCTGGGGATTCAAGGATTCCGTCCGATCGCAGAAATCCAGTTTGTCGGTTTTATTTTCGAAGCTTTGGACCAAATTCTCGTACAAGCGGCCCGGATGCGTTACCGTTCCGGCGGACGTTACCACGCTCCAGTCGTGTTCCGCACCCCGTTTGGCGGCGGCGTTAAAGCGGCTGAACTGCATACGGACGCCCTGGAAGGTCTGATCGCCCAAACTCCGGGGATCAAGCTGGTTATTCCTTCAAACCCTTACGACGCCAAAGGATTGTTGATCTCGGCGATCCGCGATAACGATCCCGTCTTCTTTATGGAACACTTGAACCTGTACCATGCCTTCCGTGATGAAGTGCCGGAAGGAGAATATACGGTTGAACTGGGCAAAGCCAACATCGTTCGCGAAGGTTCCGACGTAACGATTCTCGCTTATGGCCTCATGGTTCACACGGCTGTGAAAGCAGCGGAAGAATTGGAAAAAACCAAAGGCATCAAAGCCGAAGTCATCGATTTGCGTACGCTCGTGCCACTGGACATCGATACGATAATTGCTTCGGTGAAGAAGACGAATCGTGCCATCATCGTTCAAGAAGCGCAAAAATCGGCCGGTATCGCAGCGGAAGTGATCGCGCAAATCAACGAGAAAGCAATTCTGCACCTTGAAGCTCCTGTGCTTCGTATCGCTCCGCCGGATACCGTATATCCGTTCGCGCAAATCGAAGACCAATGGCTGCCGTCCCCGGCTCGCGTGATCGAGGGCGTTAACAAAGTGCTTGAATTCTAAATCGAAGAACAAAGCTTATGCTTCCGAAGCAAGTTTTGCTCGAAGGTGATTCAAGGCATGGGCTCACAAAACTTTTAGGAGGTCTTTCCTGTGGCTAAGTTTGAATATCGGTTCCCTGAACTGGGCGAAGGCTTGCATGAAGGTGAAATCATCAAAATGCATGTGAAGCCAGGGGACAAAGTAACGGATGAAGATATCATCATGGAGGTACAAAACGACAAAGCCGTCGTTGAAGTGCCATGTCCTGTGAACGGTGTAGTACAAGAAGTGTTCGGTAAAGACGGCGCCGTATTCCGCGTAGGCGATGTGGTCGCCGTGATCGAAGCCGAAGGCGATATTCCTGAACAAGAAGGAGCCCCGGCTTCAGCTGCAGAGGCAAGCGCACCGGTTGCTCCGGCAGCAGCTCCTGCTCCACAAGCGGCCGCTTCCTCATCCAAATTCGAATACCGGTTCCCTGAACTGGGCGAAGGTTTGCATGAAGGCGAAATTATCAAAATGCACATTAAACCAGGTGATAAGGTCACGGACGAAGACATCATTATGGAAGTGCAAAACGACAAGGCCGTCGTGGAAGTTCCTTGCCCGGTCAATGGTACGGTTCTCGAAGTGTTTGGCAAAGACGGCGCGGTATTCCGCGTAGGCGACGTTGTAGCTGTCATTGATGCGGAAGGCGATGTGCCTGAACAGGCCGCTGCTCCAGAGCAAGCGCATGACGCACCTAAGGCCGCTGCTGGTGCGCCGGCTGCAGCCGCAGCTCCGGTCGCTCCAAATCGCGAAGTTCTCGCTACACCTAGCGTACGTAAATATGCTCGTGAGCAAGGTGTGGACTTGTCTCTGGTTCCAGGGACAGGCAAAGCCGGTAAAATCACGAGAGAAGACGTAGATAACTTCAAGAAAGGCGGAGTTTCCGCCGCTGCTCCTGCTCAAGCCGCAGCACCTTCGCAAGCCGCAGCTCCGGCCGCTGCTGCCAAAGCTCCAACTGCCGCTGCACCAACTGCGATTTCTACGGACGGTGAAGAAGAACGCGTACCGTTCAAAGGTATTCGCAAAGCGATTTCTAATGCGATGGTTAAGTCGGCATACACTGCGCCTCATGTTACCATCATGGACGAAGTGGACGTCACCGAATTGGTTGCTTTCCGTACACGGATGAAACCGATCGCCGAGAAGAAGGGCATTAAGGTCACTTATCTTCCATTCATCGTGAAGGCATTGGTTGCCGCTTCCCGTCAATTCCCGGCTCTGAATGCTTCGATTGATGAAGTGAACAATGAGATCGTGTATAAGAAATTCTATAACATCGGGATTGCAACAGACACCGATAATGGTCTGATCGTTCCGGTGATCAAAGATGCGGATCGGAAGAGTATTTGGATGATCGCCGAAGCCATCAAAGACCTTGCATCCCGCGGTCGTGAAGGCAAACTGGCAGCGAACGAGATGAGAGGCAGCACAATCTCGATTACCAACATCGGTTCTGCCGGCGGAATGTTCTTTACACCAATCATCAACTATCCTGAAGTTGCGATCCTTGGCACCGGCCGGATCAGTGAAAAACCGGTTGTCAAAAACGGCGAAATCGTTGCCGCTCCGGTGATGGCTTTGTCTCTCAGCTTTGACCACCGTCTGATCGACGGCGCGACGGCGCAAAACTTTATGAACTATATCAAACAGCTGCTCGCGAACCCTGAGCTGCTCGTTATGGAGGTGTAATCAATGGTAGTAGGAGATGCTTCTCTAGATATTGATACATTAGTTGTCGGTGCAGGTCCCGGCGGATATGTGGCGGCCATTCGTGCCGCCCAGCTCGGGCAAAAAGTGATCATCGTCGACAAATCGGAGCTTGGCGGCGTCTGCTTGAACCGCGGATGTATCCCGTCCAAAGCGCTGATTTCCGCAGCTCACCAATTCGAGTCCGCTCAACATGCCGATGCTTTCGGGATTACGGCAGAGAACGTGAAAGTGGACTTCAAGAAAACGCAAGAATTCAAAAACGGCGTAGTCAAGAAAATGACTCAAGGCGTTGGCGGCTTACTTAAAGGTAACAAAATCGAAGTTTTCAGCGGTGAAGTGATGTTCATCAACGAAAACGAAGCCCGTGCATTCAACGAGCATGAATCGCCGCGTTACCGCTTCAAACATTGCATTCTGGCTACCGGTTCCCGTCCGATCGAATTGAAACCTTTCCCGTTTGGCGGACGCATCTTGTCCTCGACCGAAGCGCTTGAGCTGCAAGAAATTCCGAGCAGCCTCGTCGTTATCGGCGGTGGTTATATCGGTGCCGAACTCGGCCAAATGTTCTCCAAATTTGGCACCAAAGTAACGATCATCGAGGGCATGGATACCGTATTGCCAGGCTTCGACAAAGATATGACCCGTCTGGTTGCCAAGAACATGGCGAAGACCGGCATCGAAATCGTAACGAACGCCAAAGCCGAAAGTGCGGAACAAACCGATAAGAACGTAACGGTGAAATATTCCGTGAACGGCGAAAGCAAAGAAGTGACTGCCGATTACCTGTTGGTCACTGTAGGCCGTCGTCCAAACACCGATGGCGATCTGGGTCTGGATCTGGCTGGCGTGGAGTTGACTGACCGTGGTTTGGTCAAAGTTGACCATCAAGGACGTACCAGCAATCCGAACATCTTTGCGATCGGCGATATCGTGGCTGGCCCTGCGCTTGCGCATAAAGCTTCCTACGAAGGCAAAGTCGCTGCAGAAGCGATCGCAGGACTTCCTTCCGTAGTGGATTACAAAGCAATCCCAGCGGTTGTCTTTACCGATCCAGAATGCTCCAGCGTTGGTTTGACGGAGTCGGAAGCGAAGGAGAAAGGCTTCAAGGTCAAAGCCGGCAAGTTCCCGTTTGCAGGTAACGGTCGCGCGACTTCCTTGAACCAACCAGAAGGCTTCATCAAGATCGTGGCGAATGCAGATAACAACGTGGTGCTCGGCGCGCAAATCGTCGGGATCGAAGCTTCCAACTTGATCGCTGAGTTGGGCCTTGCAGTCGAAATGGGTGCAACCCTCGAAGACATCTCGTTGACCATTCACGCTCACCCAACCTTGGGCGAAATCGTGATGGAAACCGCCGAGCTGGTCGAAGGTCATCCGATTCACGTGATTTCTCGCTAATTTTAGCGATATTATCTCCCACTCCTCCTAAGAGTGGATTAACTCCTAAGTCTATTGGGCAAGACCGTGATTACGGTCTTGCCCTTTTTTTGTATGGAGTATGCCCTCAGTTTCGATGGCAATACTTCATAGAGGTTAAGACTCAATTTTGTGAGGAAGAGGGCATGAGAATGAAGAGAAAAATGTTCATATCCGGAATATTGGTTTTTGTCATGTTGATGGGGGCGCCTACGACATACGCATTTGTTCCAACCGTCGTTGGTGAAAGTGTCCAAGTGGATAAGACTCCCTTTTCTTATGAACATCAAGAGGAGTGGGAGTTTGTATCCGGGAAGATGCAGTCTCCGATTAACATTGAGACCTCCAAGGTTGAGGATTATCTAGGGGATGGCTTGGAGCTAAACTATGACCCGATTGGGACTTATGTCGAAAACAACGGACACAGCATCCAGGTTGGGCTGCGCGGGACGGCAGAGATCGATGACAGGGACTTTACGGTAACGCAACTCCATTTTCATGCGCCAAGTGAGCATACCCTTGATGGCAAGCATTTTCCACTCGAAGGCCATTTCGTGCATCAAGCTCAGGATGGCCGGATTGCGGTCATTGGGGTTATGTATACAACAGGTAAAGAAAATGCGGCCTTCCAGGACATTCTAGATGCGGCCAAAGCGAGCACGAAAGGGAGTAAGGACGTTAAGATTGACGAGCTTAAGGTTACTCGGTTGCTCCCGAAATCGCGAAGCTATTATCATTATCTAGGGTCTCTGACTACGCCGCCTTTGACCGAAAACGTGGAGTGGTATGTCTTGACGGAGAGTGTCCCCATTTCAAAAGAACAATTAAAAGAGTTCCAACGGTATTACGATCATAATAACCGTGACATTCAAGAACTGAATGACCGGAAAGTTTTTAAGTGGGATTAATTTGATTTAACGCCGAGCCGCATCCGGTAACCGAACAGGATGTTGCGGATCTCTCCGCCAAATACTCGTCTTACCTGATCGCGAAATTGCTCGGCTGCGGAGGCGATCTCGTCTGCGCCTAATTTCAAAGCCGTTTGAAGGCCGCCTTGACTGAGGGCCAGATTCGCAAATCGATCGGCGTCACAGCTCTCCCAGTGGTGAAAAACGATTTCTCGGGAAAATCGGAACAGACCGCTCTTTTGGATTTGCTGCAAGTGCTGGTTTTTGGGCCACTTAAAGGCTTCCTTTCCGGTTTCAATGAGTTCGCTTGCTCGTTTCTCAGCGACCTGTACAAGTTTCTCATACGCTTGATCGAGCTCTGGCGAAGCGGCCGGAGGCCAATCGCAGTCGTATGCGGCAAAGATGCCCCCAGGGCGCAACACCCGAGCGAACTCTTGCAGTGTCGGCTGCGGATCCATCCAGTGAAACGATTGAGAGCAAGTGACCAGATCGACGGAAGAGGGTTCCAGCGGCAATTCGGTGGACAAGCCTTTGACGAATTGAAGTTGTGACGGGCTGTTTCTTTCCCGCCAGTGATTCATCGCTACGGCGCGCATATCGTCATTCGGTTCAATCCCGATGATTTGCTTCGCATGATCAAGCCAGGCAAAAGAAGAGAGTCCGGTACCGCAACCGACATCCGCGACAACCTCTGGAGAGTGCCCCAAATACATCTTAAGGATGTTGATGAGGTCAACCGGTGCCTTAGGGCGGCTTTGATCATACAGATCGCCGAACCCGCTGAAACGATCTACGTTATTTTGGCGGACTTGTTCGCTCATTTGATGATCTCCTTTTCGATGGAAAGATAGATGTACGTACCGATTATACCGCAAATGAAGTTTGGATTGAAAAAGGGTTCTCGGTCACATGGACCTAGAACCCTTGCTGCCTCTTATATGAATAGATTAATCCCCGATTGGTCGGCCTTGCCCAAGTAATAACCGACTCCGCCGATTTTAACCCCGTCGATCAACTCTTCCTGGCGAATGCCCATCAGATCCATCGACATTTGGCAGGCGACGATTTCGACGCCTTGATGAATCGCGCTGGTCATCAGTTCTTCTAGGGAAGAGACATTGTTACTTATCATCACACCGCGGATCATCTTAGCCCCCATTCCCAGCATATTCATGCGGGAGAGAGACAGCTTGCGGGTGCCACGCGGCATCATCGCGCCAAACATGCGGCCGATAAAGGTCTTGGCGACGAGAACCTTCTCTGATTTGCGGAGAATATTGAGCCCCCAGAAGGTGAAAAATAACGTCACTTTCTTGCCGCTGGCCGCGGCGCCATTCGCAATAATGAATGAGGCAATCGCCTTATCCAAGTCACCGCTGAATACAATCATCGTAGAGCCCTCCGGCGTAGCTGCCGGTTGAACCGAAGAGTCGCTAAGCCGGTTCGGGTCTTCTTTGCAAATATAAGCTTCGATGATCCCGTTCGCGTTCTTGGCAACCTGGATCATGCGGTGTTTGGACATGGTCGCCCAGGCTTGCACATCCTCATAGAAGCCAGGGTCTGAGGCGGTCACGTGCAGGATTTGTCCGGCTTCCAAACGGTCCATGGCCTGTTTGACCTGAATTAACGGACCGGGGCAACACAATCCGCAGGCATCGAGCTTCGCATCGGCACGCATTTTGGAATCGCTAGACGCTATCCCATTCGAGTTTGTTTGAGTTGTTGCCGAAGCTACCGAAGCTGCGGCGATTTCTGCTTTCACTACACGATCAACGGGACAATCTGTTGAAACAGACCGGCCAGGCTGGTAATTAGCCATTTGATAGAGCTTATAACCGCCGGTTAGATTGCGGACCTTGTAGCCTTTTTGCTGCAAAATTCGCGAAGCGGTATAACCGCGTAACCCGACTTGACAGTAAACCCAAATCTCCTTGTCGCGGTCTAGTTCATCCAGGCGATCACGCAACTCGTCAACCGGGATCAGCAGGGAGTCAGGGATATGACCGTTCGCATGTTCCATCTCAGAACGGACATCAACGAGCAGGGTGGTTTGTTCGTCCCGGGTTGCCAAATCCTGCGGGACAAACACGCGAACACGTCCGCTTAGTACGTTCTCCGCTGTATAGGCAGCCATGTTGACCGGATCCTTCGCCGAAGAGTAAGGTGGGGCATAAGCCAGCTCCAGCTCCGTCAAATCGGTTACCGTACCCCGGAATCGAATGACTGTGGCAATATCGTCGATCCGTTTATCTACCCCGTCATATCCGACAGCCTGCGCACCAAGCACGGTTCCATCGGGCTTAAACAACAGCTTGATCGAGAGCGGAGTGGCGCCGGGATAGTAGGAAGCATGAGAATTGGGATGAACCACGGTGACATGATGAGGGATACCTAACCGCTGGAGTGTTCTCTCATTGTTCCCGGTGGCGGCTCCGGTAAGTCCAAACACTTTGATAATGGACGTCCCTTGTGAACCTTTATAGGTGGTCCCAAGACCACAGACGTTATCCGCTGCGATTCGACCCTGCTTATTGGCAGGTCCGGCCAGGGGGATGGCGGTTTTGGAATCATTGACGAAATCAACGACTTCAACCGCATCCCCAACGGCATAAATATCCGGAATGCTAGTTTCCAGTTTGTCGCTTACGATAATATGACCTCGCGGCCCCAGTTCCATGCCGGTCTCTCTCAGAAAAGCCGTATCCGGCGTAACCCCAATCGCCAGGATGACGATATCGGCAGCTAATTCAAGCTCGTCTGACGTATGCGCTTGAATCTGGTTCCCTTGTTCCGTAAAGGAAGTTACGGTCTGCGACATGAGCAATTGAACGCCATGATCCTCCAGTTCCTTGGCAAGGACTCCAGACATCTCGGCGTCAAATGGCGCTAGAATTTGCGGACCGCCTTCGATCAACGTGACCTCAAGCCCGATTTCTCGCAGATTCTCCGCCATTTCCACACCGATAAATCCACCGCCAATGACAATGGCGGAAGAAGCCTGTTCCTCTACAACCCGGCGCTTGATGCGGTCGGTATCTGGGATATTCCGCAGCGTATGGATCCGGCTGCTTTCGATCCCTGGGAGATTCGGTCGGATGGGTCTTGCGCCAGGCGACAAAATCACGGCGTCATAGCTTTCCCGGTATTCCCCGCGTTCTTTGCTTCGAACAAGCACGGATTTACTCGCCGGGTCGATCCCAATTACTTCACTTTCGGTGCGGACATCGATGTTAAACCGGCGATGCATCGCTTCCGGTGTTTGAACTAGCAGCTTTGATCGATCCTTAATCGAATCACCGATATAGTAAGGGAGCCCACAGTTGGCAAAAGAAATGTACGGGTCCCGTTCGAACATGACGATATGGGCTTCTTCATCCAAACGACGAAGTCTGGCGGCCGCAGAGGCACCGCCGGCAACACCGCCGACAATTAATACTTTTTTGCTCATCGTTTATTGTTCCTCCTCGAACAGATGGCGAACCAGTTTAATGACTTTTTCATTCGCCAACTGATAATTGACTTCCAGTCCGCTGCGTTCGGATTCGACGATTCCTAGACTGCGCAGCTTTTGCAGGTGCTGGGATACGGTCGATTGCGGCAGCTCCAAGCATTCTTGCATGTAGGTCACATTGCATTGCTTCTTGTCCAGCAAGCCGCGGACGATGCATAATCGTACCGGATGTGCCAGAGCTTTCAACATTTCTGCAGCATCTTGATAAGCTTTGAAGTTGTTATCCATGAAAGTTCACCTCGGTTTCCTGATAATCATTATATCCTAATATTACGATATAGCAATATAATTTGCGAAAATGTCTGTTTCCAATCTTTACAATTCAATGCGTCATACACAATAATCAGACTAATAGTCAAAAGGCGGGGAGGTTTATCGTTGTGCTAAAAACAAGCATATTTCTGCTTATGATCCTTACATTATCCGGTTGTTTTCAAACGGAAGATCAAGAAAGTCCGCTCGAAAGGGAGGCCCCTGTTCAGCAGGACTCCGGAACCAACGCCAATGGAGAGGGTAATGGGAAAAAGTTTGAAGAACCAACAGGATCTGAAGAATCGATAGAGCCGGCAGGGGAGGTCGATGTAAAACGACTTGGCCAAGTATTTGGCTTTGCCGACGAGAATGGAAAGCGGCTGTTGGTTAATGGATCCGAGGATATATCAAAGGAAGCATTATCCGGGATGACTCAGGCCATTGGCGAGCAGGGGAATTTGATTTCCGTTGTTTATGAAGGCTGGCAGGAGGGGGATGATACGAACAATGGACGGGACACGTCTCCTAATTTCTCGCATTTGCCGGGACATATTTATGCCGTTACCGAAGGCAGCGCACAGCCAAATACCACCTATTACCTCTTTCAGAGGAAGCAGATTCCGCTGGATTCCTTGCTTCCGATCACAACCGATGGCCAGGTGGTAACGGATTCCGATCTAGGTGAGCAAATCGAGAACGAGAAGGGCCGAACCCTTCAACAACTATGGAGATTAGCAGATCTAGGCGGGGAAGCTAAGCTTTATTTGGCTTTATTTCGTCCAGACGGCCCCGATTACCTGTTTTGTATGATTCTAAGACAGGGCGAAAGTTTGGCCGTCCTGGACTTTCCTGCAACAACGAAGGACGCATACAGTGTCTGGCGCGTGGATGATCTAGGGGAGATCGCTCCCCATCACTTTACTTATCTGTTTGCGGCCAGAACCTCTGAGCCAGGAGTTCTCGTCGGTATGGAGTGGCATGGGGCCGAAGGGATGAACTCGCTCCTCCTTCATGGTACGGAGGATCGTTTGACCCAGCTCGAGACCCGGTACGGCCGCTACACGTCTCCATGATCAGCTCCAAAATGGTTTAAGGAAGTTTGGCGGCGGCTTGAGTGATGTTTTGAGCAATTTTCCGCTCCCATTCGTACACTTTCGTTAAAGATGCGTGAATGGCTTTGGTTTGATCATAGACCGTCTTTAGCTCCAGGGCAGCAACGATAGCGTCGCCACGCTTCACGCTGGCTTTGTATCGTTTATCCGCCGCCGAAAGGTGTTTTCGCGCGGCGGCGACGGATTTGTTTTCGGCGGTGATCTGCTTTTTTAACGTCTGCACCGGAGCCAACGCGTCCTTGACGACTTTCGTTTTTGCGGCCTTGGATTTCTTCGCGGCTGCGAGCGCCTCCTTCTTGGCTTTTATTTCCGCCGAAGCCGCTGTGGCTACCGGCTTCAATTGGTTGCGTTTCAATTCCAGCAGATCCGCCGATTTCTTATCCTTTCGTTTCTTGGCTGCCGTCACCTGTTTGCTTAATGATGTGTATTGCTCTAATAAAGGAGCATGCTTCCGCTGCAGCGCCTCGGTCTCCTGGCTCAGACGAGCAACGGCCGCTTGATCGATCGTTTTGATCTTCGCGTTTAACGCGGACAAGGCGTCGTTATTCTTCTTGCGCAGTGCTGAGATTTCAAGACTTTCCTGTTTCACCAGCGTTTGAACGGCGGTTAGCCCGTCATACACCGCATCGATCCCGTCTAAGGCCGCATCCCATGAGCTACTTGCAACCACCGGACGATGTCCACCTAGCATCATTGAAAGTACGATTACCGCAAGTAATGTCATTTTCACCGGTTGTCTCCAATTCACGAACCATCAGCTCCCAACAGAATTTATTTTCCAGTCCTAACGACAACGCAAAAAAAGCACCTCCAAGACAGGCATTAACGCCTACCTTGCGAGGTGCTTCACTCGCGTTGATCTATTAGGATATGGTTCTATTACTATAACCTTCAAAACTGAGGATGTCAAGGTACAATGCGAACAAGTATTCTTGTCACGAAGTCGTTGAAGTCTGCTATAATAGGATGGATTATAGACCAACGTGACGGGGTGTAGATGATGAGAAATTATTTAAACTTACTGGAGGATGTTCTAAAGAACGGGACGCCGAAAGAGGACCGAACCGGCGTCGGGACACGCTCTGTATTTGGTCGCCAGCTTCGTTTCGATTTAAGCGAGGGCTTCCCCTTGGTGACGACTAAGCGGATCCATTTGAAATCGGTGATCCATGAGCTGCTGTGGTTTTTGCGCGGCGATACGAATATAGCTTATCTAAAGGAGCATGGCGTTCGCATCTGGGACGAGTGGGCAGACGAGAACGGCGAACTTGGGCCCGTATATGGCTCGCAATGGCGCTCCTGGGAAGCGCCGGACGGTCGGAAGATTGATCAAATCGCCGCTGTCGTAGAAGCGATCAAGAAGAATCCCGATTCGCGCCGCCATCTGGTCAGCGCCTGGAATGTGGCCGAGGTAGATCAAATGAAGCTGCCGCCATGCCATTTTGTCTTTCAATTTTATGTGGCGAACGGCAAGCTGTCCTGCATGCTGACGATGCGTTCGGTGGATACGTTCCTGGGTCTGCCGTTTAACATTGCCAGTTACGCGTTGCTCACCCATATGATCGCCCAACAATGTGATCTAGAGGTTGGCGAGTTTATTTGGTCCGGCGGGGATGTGCATATTTACAACAATCACGTGGAGCAGGTGCAAACCCAATTGGAGCGCGAGCCTTATCCGTTGCCGAAGCTGGTGATCAAACGTAAACCGGACTCGATTTTTGACTACGTGTATGAGGATTTCGAGTTTGTAGATTATCAGTTCCATCCCACTATTAAAGCGACGGTGGCTGTTTAATATCTTCAAATTAGGAGGGGATCACATGGGGATGATTACGCTCATTTGGGCGATGTCCAGAAATGGGACCATAGGTCGGAACAATCAACTTCCTTGGAGGTTGCCGGCCGATCTGAAGTTTTTTAAGGCCCAGACAACGGGAAAAACCATCGTTATGGGCCGTAAAACATGGGAATCTATGGGCAGTAAGCCGTTACCGAATCGGCATAGCGTCGTCATTACGGCGGATGCCTCTTACATCGCGGAGGGAGCGGACGTCGTCCATTCGGTGGAAGAAGCGTTGACCTATGCGGAGCGTGGCGAACTGGTGATTATCGGCGGTGCGGGCGTGTTCCAACACTTCTTGCCGCTGGCGGATCGGCTGCTGGTGACCCGGATCGAGGAAGACATCGAAGGCGATGTATTTTTTCCTCACTTTTCATGGGAAGATTTCAAATTAGTCCATGAGGAACCAGGAGTGCGAGACGAGAAGAACCCCTATGATTATCGTTTTCTGACTTACGAACGCCGCAAATGATGTGATGATCAGTACAAATTATCATATCAATAATCCATTAATAACCGTTCCCCCGAATGCTAACATCAAGATACACTGATGACGGATGGGGGAACTTTTTGATGTCTACACCAACAGGATTTATGGAGTTCAAACGCGAGCTTCCCGGAGACCGTAGCCCGTCCGAACGGGTAAAGGACTGGGAAGAATTTCATAAGCATATGGCGGAAGAAGAACTGCGCACCCAGGGCGCACGCTGCATGGATTGCGGTACGCCGTATTGCCATACGGGAATCGAAATGATCGGTGGAACCTCCGGGTGTCCGGTGCACAACCTGATTCCGGAATGGAACAACCTGGTCTATAGAAACCTGTGGAGGGAAGCATTGGACCGCTTGCACAAAACGAACAATTTCCCGGAATTTACGGGCCGGGTCTGTCCTGCGCCTTGTGAAGGCTCCTGTACGGTGGGGCTGATCGGGCAACCGGTGACTATCAAGACGATTGAGCAGGCGATTATCGATAAAGGATTCGAAGAAGGTTGGGTCGTACCGGAACCTCCGGAGAAGCGGACAGGCCGTAAAGTGGCGGTTGTTGGCTCCGGACCCGCGGGTCTTGCCTGTGCGGCTCAATTAAATAAAGCAGGCCATGAGGTGACTGTTTACGAGCGTTCGGATCGGATCGGGGGCCTCCTGATGTATGGGATTCCAACGATGAAGCTGGACAAAGCGGTTGTACAACGTCGTGTTGATCTACTGGCGGCGGAAGGTGTTCAATTTGTCACCAAGACGGAGATCGGTAAGGACATCAAAGCACAGCAACTCGTCGACGAATTCGACGCGGTGGTTCTGTGCGGCGGTGCGACAAAACCTCGTGAATTTAGTATCGAAGGCAGCAACCTGAACGGGGTCCATTATGCCATGCCGTTCTTGAATGGTACGATCAAGAGTTATCTGGACTCCGGTTTAACCGACGAGCAATATTTGTCGGCGGAAGGGAAAGACGTGATTGTCATCGGCGGCGGCGACACCGGTTCTGACTGTGTGGCAACAGCACTGCGCCATGGTTGCCGCAGTATCACACAGTTTGGCACTCACGCCAAAGCGCCATTGGAGCGTGATTCGATCAGCAATCCTTGGCCGCAGTTCCCGAACGTGTACACGCTCGACTATGCCCAAGCAGAAGCCAAAGCGTTGTTCGGCGATGATCCGCGTGAATTCTCGATCATGACAACACGTTTCGTCGGAGACGAGAACGGCAACTTGAAAGAGCTTCACACGGTACAAATTCAACGGACTGTTGATGAGAGCGGCCGCAAAATCTATCAGCCGATCCCGGGTACGGAACGCGTTTTTCCCGCACAAATGGCGTTGATCGCCATCGGATTCGATGGACCGGAATCTACTTTGGCAGATGAATTGGGTCTGGATAAAGACCGCCGCACCAATGTGAAGGCGAAATACGGCCAGTTCAAGACAAACGTGGATAAAGTGTTTGCTGCCGGTGACATGCGCCGCGGCCAAAGCTTAGTTGTATGGGCAATCAACGAAGGCCGAGAAGCGGCCCGTGAAGTGGATAAATACCTGATGGGATCGACGGTGCTGGTGTAACGCCTCTACTCGTCTGAAGATTTTTACAGGACGATCCTGGGTCCATATGCTATAATAGGTACTAGCTTACTAGAGCTGCGCGGAGCGCGGCTCTTTTTTAGATGGAGAGACAGAGGAAGAGGGGCGCTTAAGCATGAAAACGCTCGTAATTGCCGAAAAACCGGATATGGGACGGACCATCGCTGCAGTCATTGAGCCGAAGGCAAAGAACAACCGGTCCTATCTGGAGGGAGAGCGCTACATCATCACTTGGGCGATAGGTCATTTGTTGGGTTTGGCCGAGCCGGACGCCTATGACGATAGATTCAAACGTTGGAATTTCGGCGATCTGCCGATCCTGCCGGATCAGTTCAAGATCGTGCCGAACCCGCGAACGAAAGATCAATTGAAGACGATAGGCGAGCTGGCCAAACGCTGTGACGCGATCGTGAACGCCTGCGATGCTGCGCGCGAAGGGCAGTATATTTTTGCGCTGATCCAGCAACAGTTAATGTTAACGCAACCCGTGAAACGGTTGTGGATCTCCGACTTGACGAGCGAAAGCATTGCCAAAGGGTTTGCCGAGCTGCATGACGCGTCTGAGTTCGAGAATCTGACGATGGCTGCAAGGGCGCGGAGCGAAGCGGATTGGCTGATCGGGATGAACGCTACGCGGGCGTTTACGACCAAACATCGGGAGTTGTTATCGGTTGGCCGAGTGCAAACCCCGGTGCTGGCGCTGATTTACGACCGTCAGAAGGAAATTGAGAACTTCGACTCGCTGACCTACTACGAGATCAAAGCTGAATTTGAACAGGTCGCACGCAAGTACACGGGAAGCTGGCAAGGCGATCGGCTGACGGACGGGGAGAAGGCGGCGGCCATCGCCGAGAAGGTTCGCGGCAAGGAAGGACGAATCACGGAATACGAAGTCAAAGAGACGAAGGAGTACCCGTACAAGCTGTACGATCTGACCTTATTGCAGCGAGAGGCCAATGCGAAATTCGGCTATTCCGCCAAAAAGACGTTGGACATCGCTCAAGCGCTCTATGAACGTCATAAGGTGATCTCCTATCCACGGACAAGCTCCAACTATGTGACCGAACAGAATATCGACGGGATGCACAAAGTGCTTCACATGCTGAAGTCTTCGAGCTACAAGGAACTGGCTGAAGGCGGCCGGCCCAATCTGGTGCATGTCGGCAACAAGGCGGTATGTAATCCAACGCGGGTTGAGGATCACCATGCGATCCTGCCGACGTTACGGCGACCAGGCACCTTAAGTAAGGAAGAACAGAACGTCTACGATCTTGTCATTCGGCGGTTCTTATCGCATTTCTATCCGGCAGCCGAATATAAGCAGCATACGGTGCTGACTGAAGTGGAAAGCGAAACGTTCAAGACGAATGTCAAAGAGCTGCTGTCCCTTGGTTGGAAGGTGTGTTTACCAGGGGATGACGGGGCGAAATCCGGGAGCGGACGCGGGAAGAAGAGGGACGAGGAAGAGGAGTCCGAGGATCTGGTCAGCGAACCGTTCCAGATCGACAAGGACCGTCCGGTGCAATGTACAGGCGCAGAAGCGAAGGAGAAAGCCACGCAGCCACCGAAGCATTTCACAGAGGGGACGCTGCTGAAAGCGATGGAAAGCGCCGGGAAGCAACTCGAGAACGAAGAGTTACGCGATGCGATGAAGGATGCCGGTCTTGGTACTCCGGCTACGCGGGCGGCGACAATTGAACGGCTGAAGAATGTGGGATACATTACGATGCAGGGCAAGAAGATCACCGTCACGCAAAAAGGTCGTACAGCGGTGGAGTTGATCCGGCGCGCGGGCGTTGAACTGTTGACCTCGCCGGAGATGACCGGTCAATGGGAGCGGAGATTATATCAGATTTCCAAGGGTGAAGCAGCCCGGGAGAAGTTTATGGATAACGTACGCCGGTTCACGATTTCGATCATTGAGAAGGTGCGTACGCAGCAAAAGGCGGACGCCTCCATGTTTGGCACGGAGGAGGCGGACAAAGGCGGTCGACGCGGAGGAAGTCGGAGCAGCAGCGGCAGCGGAAAATCCGGCCGCACGGCTACCGGTGCTACCGCTGCCGAAAAGGGCGAACGCCGTACTGCCACGGCTAAGCCGCCCGCAGGCAGTATGCAGCCACTTGCGCCTTGTCCGCGCGAAGGCTGCGGCGGACAGTTGATCGAAGGCCGTAAAGGTTACGGCTGCACGCACTATAAACAAGGCTGCGGTTTTGTGATTTGGAAAGAGTTTGAAGGCAAGAAGATTTCGCCGGCTATGTTGAACGCTCTGCTGGCAAAAGGTCAAACTCAGCTGTTGTCGTTCAAACGTGAGGATAGTGAGATAAAAGCGCGCATCTCTCTGGCTGACCGGACGACAGGCAAACTGGAACTGTTGGAGACGGAGCCTTCCCGAACCTGATATGAAAACACAAAAACGGACCTTTATAAGGTCCGTTTTTGTCGTTCGGTTTGATGAATATGATTATAGATCACCCTCGGGACTTCTTCGAGCGAAGTGACCGTATGCATCTCCGCATCCCCGTCGTGCTGGAGTTCTACAATGTTGTACAGCCACTCATTGGGGATTTTAATATATACTGCTTTGATTCCAGCGGAAATGGCAGGCATGACATCGGTACGCAAGCTGTTGCCGATCATCCAGGTACGGGATCGGTCAAACTGTCTTGCGTGCAAGATCTCTTCCAGTGCCTCGGCATTTTTGTGCTGGCGGATATAAATCCGGTCCTGAAAATAATCGGCCAACCGCATCTGCTCAATCTTCCGCTGTTGGATCACAGTTTCGCCGCCGGTGTACAAATGGAGCTCATGGCCTTGGCTGCGCAAGAGATTTAGCGTTTCGACCATCCCGGGATAAGGTTCGATTGGCAGCTCATATACGCTAAGTCCGAGTTTCATTAACCGGTCTTCCTCTTCAGGGAGCCCCTTGCGTCCCGTCAGCCGGATGTAATACCGGTACGTATCGACCAGTGACTCGGGAAAATGCGAGCTGGCAAACCCAATCTGATGGACACCGGCGACGTCGATTTCCGTTTGTTTCTCTCGGATTTCCGCAGTCGAGATGCCGTACATTTTGAACCAATCCGTTAGCAGGTCGGCAAATTGATCCAGAATCAAATCGAAATATTTATTGCAATGAACCAATGTATCGTCCAAGTCAAAAATGACTTGTTGAAGCAGGGTCTTATTCATTGAACGGGTCACTCCTTTATCCAAGAAACGCTTGTCTCTACATCTAACTCTATCCTAACACAAGCGAAAGCGTCCCGCCAAAGGACCATTGGCAACCTTGGCTATAAACGAATATAGGATTCCAGGAACATCTGCAGCTCCGCCGCGCCGTCCGGTCGGATGCTGAATTTCTCCGTGTCCTGAGCCAGTAGGTGGATACGCAGTAAGCCGGCAACTCGAAGCCGCATCAAGTCGTGCATCAACTGTTCCTTGGGCTCGCCAAGATCTGTCAGCATTTCCTGCATGGACTTCGGCTCGTCGGCGACGTAGCGGAGGAGGCGCAAACGCTGCGGTTTGGCAAGCGCGCGGGTTAGACGTTTTAACACCATCGGCGGTTCATCTGCGTCAAGTTCCGGGATATCCAAGGGATACTGGATAAATAGCACATTTTCGTAGAAGACATATGTATTGATCGGCCGAAAATGAATCGAAGGGGTCAGCACAACCTGAGTGATCGGTTTCAGAGGTTCCAGCACCAAGCCACCGGAGGCGTATTCGATCAGTGCGTCGGTATCCATCTTCTGCAGCAACGTGTGCTTCTCGGCTGCATCTTCCTCCAGCAGCGGGAGAAATTGGTTTTCATTTGGGCCGAAATAAAGGCGCTGCCAACAGTTCAACAATGGAATGTAGTTGCTGCGAATCCGTTCTATAGTATCATTATTCACAGCGGGAATGTAGGATTTGGTGCGGTGGTAAAGAGTGTCGACGGGGAGTTCCGCCAACTCGTTCAGAAACTTGGACACCTCGCCAGCTCCGTCTCGCTCCAACGCCCAAACATACAACACATCGTAGTCGGTGAACGGGAACTTTGCCGCTTCAGCGAACTGCCGGCGTTCTTCCGGCGTGAGGCGGGCGTCGATTTCGGCGATCCATTCCGGACCTACGTCCAAATTGTTCACCCATTTTTGCGTTGTATATATCATAAAGCTGCTGATCAGTTCGTAGACCAAGGAATGGTCCACTTTCACATCATAGGCCATGACAGAACAAACCTCCCAAAGATCTTAGCATTCAGATTCATTATGGCTTGTTAGGGAGGGGATTGTCCACTATAATGTTTAAGGATTATCGGGAAAAGATCATTTTGAGAAAAGTCGTCAGCGTTTTGACGATTTTTTCTTTGTTTTTAACAAAGGAGTGCTTCATTTGAATCTATTGACATCAAGAACCCATCGTTTATTTACGCCAACGTTTATCCTGATTGCTGTCATCGTGATCGCCGGTCTCAGTCAAGGGCTGCTGCTGCCGGTGTTGTCCATATTTATGGAAGAAAGGGGGATTTCCTCCTCCGTCAATGGGCTGCATGCAGCCGCATTATATGTTGGATCCTTCGCCATGTCTCTGGTTGCCGAAAAGCTGCTTCGCCGCACCGGGTTCAAGCCCCTGTTGCTGGGAGGTATCGTTCTCGTTATGCTCGCTCTGCCGGTATTTCCGCTCGTATCGGATTTGCGGCTTTGGTTTATCTTGCGATTGCTGGTTGGGATCGGAGACAGCGCCATTCATTTTACTTCGCAATTATGGATTATTTTAGTGTCGCCACCGGATAAAAGAGGCCGGAACATCTCGTTATACGGGATGTCCTACGGACTTGGCTTCAGCATCGGACCGCTGGGCATCCGGCTCCTGGAATTCGGGCATGCCGTGCCGTTTGTCATATTAGCACTCTTGTTTCTGGCCATCGTTCTTCTTGCGGCAGTTTATTTGCCAAACCGCGCGCCGGAACCGGTTCGTCAGGAGGAGCCTGGTGCTCCGCGCAAAATCCCGCATATTTATCGTTTGGCCTGGTTTGCCTTGCTACCTTCGCTGCTCTACGGTTATATGGAAGCTTCTATGAATAGTAACTTCCCCATTTACGGCTTGCGATCGGGTCTTAGCGCCGCGGATATCGCTGCGCTACTGCCGTTCTTCGGGATCGGCGGGCTGATTCTCCAGCTCCCGCTAGGCATGCTCAGCGACCGATACGGCCGCAAGAAAGTCCTGATGGCCGCCGGGATGACCGGCGGGCTGCTGTTCTTGGCCGTGCCGCTGGCCGGCAACCATTTCATGGCGTTATTGCTCTTGTTTATGGGGGCCGGCGGCCTGGTTGGTTCGTTCTTCTCGCTAGGACTGGCGTACGCCGCAGATTTGCTTCCGCGTCATTTGCTGCCGGTGGCCAATGTCATTGCATCTTTCCACTTCAACTTTGGGAGTATCGTTGGCCCGAATCTCGGCGGAGCAGCGATGCAGCTGGGCGCAGCCCCGCTGTTGTTCCTTCTCCTGGGCTTGGCATATCTGCTGTTTTCCGCGTCCGGGTTCGCGTTTAAGTCGGAACTTGGCAAAAAAAGCGCAAATATGAACAGGCTGTAATGGATTTTCGCCGGTTTTTCCAATACACTAAAAGGTAAAGGAAATCGCATGACTGACAAAGTGCGTCTTACGTAGAAGGAGAAATCGGATATGATTAGAGTCAACCACTTATTAAAATCAGTGGATGGGAATAAGAAGAAGGTGCTCCGCGATATTACTGTCCAGTTTGGCGCAGGAGAAATGATCGGTGTGGTCGGGGCGAGCGGCAGTGGCAAAAGCACGCTTCTTCGCTGCTTAGCGCTGCGTGAACGTTGGAACCGTGGAGATTATATGTGGAATGGGGACAAGGTAATCGAAGGCGGCGGAAGCGGCTCACAGAAATATCGTTCCCGGTGTGCGTATCTTGAACAGAACCCGTCAATGTATCCCGAAAAAACCGCGCTGAAGAATGTCTTGATCGGACAAGCGGGGCAAACTCCGCTGTTGCGCCGCCTGACCGGAATGGTGCGGTCGGATGATTACATGGGAGCGATGGACGAGCTGGAGAAATACGGTCTGCTGGACAAAGCTCATGTCAAGGCCGGCAAACTCAGCGGCGGCGAACGCCAGCGCGTGGCGATCTGCCGGGCTCTGGTCCACGGAGCGAGCTTCCTTGCTGCGGACGAACCGGTGATCGGTCTTGATCCCAAGTCGGCGGAACGGGTATTGGAGACCCTGAAAGAGCTCTGCACACAGCAGGACAAAATCGTGATTGCGGCGTTGCCGCTGGAATATGCGGAGCGTTACTGCACGCGTATCTGGGGTCTTCTTGAGGGGGAACTTAAGCTTGACGTATCCGGTCGTCGCTTGACGCCGGAAGATAAACGCCTGATTGATCTGGCATGAAACGAGTGATGAGAATGTTCACCAAAAGGAGGATAACCGCTTGGGCAGGAGCTTGCTTGCTTCTGATCCTGAGCGGCTGCAGTTTTATAAGCGATCCGAAATCGCTAATGCAAACCCCGCAGCTCTCCACGGATCGCGCGTCGCTGATCAGCGTCATTAAGGCGGAGCTGAAGGGCGGAGAAATCGTCTCGCCGCGTGATGTGCGCAACATCAGCTCCATCCGGACGCCCGACCTGAATAACGACGGGATTAAAGAGGCGGTGGTGTTTTATGAAACACCGGATGAAGCGGTGCGGATTCACGGGATGATCTTGGAGCATCAGGGGAACTCCTGGGCGCTGAAAGTACGATTCGACGGCGAAGGCCAAGTGCTCGAAACGTTTGATCTGCTCGACTTGAACGGCGATGGTAATCTGGAGATCATCGCTGGCTTCTCCAGCGGTTCCGAGGAACTTCAAAAAGGGTTAACCGTATATACTTACGATGGAACTGAAGTCGAGAAGGCGATCGCACTCCCGTATCATTATTTTATGGTAGACGATTTGAACAAGGACGAGATTCCGGACATTACGGTCGTGAATTTAAAACGCGAGCAATATGCGACGGTAACGACTTACCAATATGACGGATCTTTTAAGGAATTGAGCCATCTGGAACTCGACGATCCCATCAGCGAGTACTATAATGCGGTCAGCGGGAATATCACACGTAACCTAAAAGGGATTATTCTGGATGCTACAGTTGGAACCCACTCCGCTTTCTCGACGGTTATCGTCATGAAGGAAGGGCAGCTCATCAATCTGCTGCCTTCGCAGGATATGACGTTAAAGGGGTATCCCATCCTTAGCGGGGATGTCAATAACGACGGCCTGCTGGAGATCGGCATGCTTGAGAAGCCGAAGGGCTGGGAATATATTTCATTCGATGAAATTCCTTGGCTGTTTTCGTATTATCAATGGGAAGAGAAAGATGGGCTCAAGTTCGTGATGCAGCAGTACATGGATATGGCCGGACGTTTCTACTTCAATTTCCCGAAAGAATGGCAAGGGAACGTGACGATTGATACGAAATCGGACAAAAACGAGCACTTGATTTTCGTCAAAACCGACACGAACGAACCGGTGGCAGAGATCCGCTTCTTTACGCTGTCGGAATGGGAACGGAATAAAGCGGATTGGGATCTGCTTGCGCGGGATGCCGATAAGGTGATCGGGTTCCTCAGCCATACGGATTTGAAGGTTAATAAAGGCGAGACGGAAATCAAGCGTTAAGCCGTTTTTTTGAAGAGGGGGCAAGCAAATTGAGTAAAGTGCTGATTTTGGAGGACGAGGAGTCTATCCGCAGTTTTATCGTCATTAACTTGAAACGCAACGGCTTTGACGTCCTTGAGGCGGCGGACGGTAATGAAGCGTTAAGCAAGCTGCAGAGTGTACCAGACATCGACATCGCGCTCCTCGATGTGATGGTGCCGGGAATTGACGGGTTTGAGGTGTGCCGCCGAATCCGCGAAACGAACGAACGGATCGGGATTATTTTTCTAACCGCCAAAGTACAGGAGCAGGATAAGGTCTACGCGTTGTCTGTCGGTGCGGATGATCACGTCAGCAAGCCGTTCAGCCCCACCGAGTTGATCGCGCGAATCCAGTCCTTGCTGCGCCGAGTGAATGTCTATCGGGAGAGCAGTGCGAAGGTGACGTTTACTTCCGGTCCGTTTACGCTGGATTTGATCTCGAAACAATTCAAGAAGAACGGTCAACTGATCGAGTTGACTCCTACCGAGTTTTCGTTGATCCAATTTTTCCTGGAGAAGGAGAATACACCGCTCAGCCGCGATTTGCTCCTGGATCATGTGTGGGGCAAGGAGTATATGGGTGATCCGAAGATCGTGGACGTGAATATTCGCCGTTTGCGGCAAAAAATCGAAGCTAATCCGTCCGAACCGGCTTTCCTGCAAACCGTGTGGGGGCACGGTTATAAGTGGAAAGGCGAGGGACAATGATCAAGAAAGGGATTGGACGGCAGATCGTCTTACACTATTTCATCGTCGTATTCGTAACCTTGTTCATGGTGGAGGTCATCTTTACTCTGGCCATTCGCATGTACTATTACGATACGATCTATAACCATATGTCCAATCATTCGATGTGGGCTTCGGATTACTTTCAGAAGTTCGTCCGGCTGAATGCGGAAGGGGATCCGGATTATTTTACGGAGATGCTGCGTACTTTTGAACTCGACAACACCGAGTTGATGATTCTGGATCGCAGCGGCGAAGTCAAAGCGAGCACTAACGCATTTCAGGCGGACAAAGCGATACAAACGAGCGATGTTCCGCAAGCGTTGGCTGGCAGCGTCGGGAAGTGGATTGGACGGCAGACGGCGACCGGTGAACTGGTGATGGCGGTGTCCAGGCCGCTGCAGATTCAAGGGCAGACGCAATACATCGTTCGCTACGTCACCTCGATGGAGTCGGTGAATTCCAAGCTGCTAAACTTAACGTTTATGTCCATTGCTGTTTCGGCAGCCGTGCTGGCTTTAGTAACGCTGTTTAGCATCGGATTAGCAAATTCGATCGTTAGGCCCATTAATAATATCCGCGCGGTATCGGCACAAATGGCACGGGGCAAATTTGATGCACGAATCAAGGGGAATTATCGATATGAATTGGGCGAGTTGGCTTCGACCTTAAATTATATGGCCGAGGAGATCGTTCGCAGTAATCAGATCAAAGACGATTTCATCTCTTCGATATCGCACGAGTTGCGTACGCCGCTCACGGGTATTAAAGGATGGAGCGAAACGTTGACCTCCGGCGGCTTCGATCCCGAGGAGACGAAAATTGGGATGGGCATCATTGCCAAGGAAACCGATCGCTTAATCGGTCTTGTCGAAGAGATCCTTGATTTCTCGAAATTGCAATCTAATGAAATGAAGCTGGTGATCGGCGAGGTAAACCTCAAGGAACTGCTCCAGGAGACGATGCTGAACGTCTGGGCCAAAGCGGAGCAGAAGCAAATTCAATTGAAACTCGAGGACAAAACCGAAGGCAGCTCCATCATCAGCGGGGACGGCAACCGCTTGAAGCAAGTGTTCCTGAATGTGGTGGATAATGCGATTAAATTCTCCCATGAGCAAAGCTGGATCCATCTCGTTATTAGCCGTGTGGAGAACGAACGCGTACGGGTTGAAGTCATCGATACCGGAATAGGTATTAGTGAGGAGTATTTGAACAAAGTGAAAGATCGCTTCTTCCAGGTGAATCACCAGGGAGGCGGTACCGGGCTGGGACTGGCGATCAGCCAGCAGTTGGTTGAACTGCATCATGGGGCAATGGAGATTCAAAGCGAGTTAGGTGTCGGGACAACCGTTTCGGTCACGCTACCGTTGCTAAATGATAGCGCACCGACCGGGACGCAAACCCAGCGATAAAGCCAATTGATCGTTATGAATAGGAGGGACTTACCTTGAATAAATTGATCGATACACTGGAAACGGCTCAGGGTACATTTACCGTTACTTTAGCTGGAGAAGATGATTTGGAAGAGGTTCGGCGGATGTTGGTTGAGGCCGCCAACTGGATGCAAGAGAACGGGATTAAGCAATGGAATCCGCAGCAATTCTCGCCGGAGGTAATTCGCTCATTCTACGAGGAGCGGGAGATTTACCTGCTGCATAGCTCGGGCGAAGTGGCGGCGATGTTTACCCTGCAGGACTCCGATCCGGAATACTGGGGGGAACGAAACATCCCCGGATACAGCTATCTGCACCGACTGACGATCCGTTTGCCCTTCCGCGGGCTTGGGCTAGGCGCCGATATTTTGCGTTATGCGGCCAAACGATCCAAAGCGCTGCAGCGCACCGGCCTGCGTCTTGACTGCTGGAATCAGAACCTGAAGTTGAACCGATTGTATCAAAACTTAGGATTCCAACCCCAAGGAACAGGCAGCTTAAACGGACGCGAATTTAATTTGTATCAGTTGGATCCCCAAGTCTATTTACAAAGCTAATGACAATGCTAATGACAATGCCAAAAGAGGCCACCCTCGAAAGATCATCCATGGATTCTTTCGAAGAGGCCTCTTTTTTCATGTCAGGAGAGCAAACCCTCCGCCCGCAGCCGAGGCGCGTTGTCGTAAACCTCCTGAAGCAGACGCGACGGCTGAGGCCGGCTCATCGGCTTCGCGTATACCGTCTCGTACGGGGCAATAACGTTGATTTCTGCGGGGTCTGCTTTGATCACAGCCCCATCTTTGATGATAGCTCCTTCGCCGATGATGGCTCGCTCGATTTGAACGTTGCGGCCAATTTTGGCCCCTGGCATGATAATGCTGTCTTTGATGCGAGTATACCGGCCGATTTCCGCCCCGCTAAAGATCACCGAACGTTCCGCGTACCCTTCGAGGGAACAGTAATCATGGACGAGAGAGTGGGGTGCAAGCAGATTGCGTTTTTTGCTAAACCCCTGAGAGACCGGACGTTCCCGTGTGAACATCGGCCAATCCTCCCGATGAAGCCTCCATTCAGAAGTATCAGCGAGCAAATCCATATGCGCCTCCCACAGACTATGGACGGTTCCCACATCGCGCCAATATCCGTGGAATTCATAAGCGTGTAACGGTTCGCTTCCCGCCAGCATTTTCGGGATCAAATCCTTGCCGAAGTCATGGCTGGAGTAAGGGTCAGAGGCATCCTCCATCAACTGCTGCTTTAAGAATTCCCATTCGAACAAATAGATGCCCATGGAAGCGAGATTGCTCGAAGGCTGCGGCGGTTTCTCCGCGAATTCGGTAATGCGGTTCCGTTCATCCCTGGACATGACCCCAAAGCGATGGGCTTCTTCCCAGGGCACTGGCATCACCGAAATGGTTGCTTTAGCTTGGTGACTCAGATGAAACTCCAGCATGTGACGGTAGTCCATATGATAAATATGGTCTCCCGAAAGGATAAGGACGTATTTGGGCGAATGGCCGTCGACAAATGCCATGTTCTTGTAAATGGCGTCCGCCGTTCCCGCATATTCCTCCACACCTTCCCGGAACGCGGGGAGCAAAGTGATCCCGCCGTCTTCCGAGTGCGTTAGCTTCCAGGGTTCGCCTTCGCCGATATGCTCGTGAAGCGAAGCCGCTTCGTATTGTGTGAGCACGCCAATCGTATCGATCCCGGAATTCACGCAGTTGCTGAGAGGAAAATCGATGATCCGGTATTGTCCGCCAAAGTGCACGGCCGGTTTCGCCTGCTTGGTGGTCAGCGGAGACAAGCGCCGTCCTTCCCCGCCTGCAAGAAGCATAGCAATACAGTCCTTTTTCCTCATTTCATTTCCCTCCCGTATGTTTTTGACTGTGTAGCACATACATTAAAGGATATAATGTAGTTGGAATAAATTATGGAAAACGAACGAAAATATTACATCATTTCATTGTAAATGCTGAAATTTTTTTAAAATTGATAAAGTTTCTTGAATTCTTTTCATATCGTGTAAAGGTGGTGCCATATTTGTTCGATTCCAGGTCCGAATCTACAGGGGCTTCTGCTGTGTCCCAGACGGATATTTATTTATTCAGTGAAGGGACGCTATATCAAAGCTACCGCACGTTTGGCGCTCATCCCGCAACCGAAGGGGAGAGACGTGGTGTCCGCTTTACCGTTTGGGCCCCGAATGCATGCCAAGTCGCCGTTGTCGCCGACTGGAACGGTTGGAAGGGGACGCGTGATGTACTATATAAGATACCCGATTCGGGAATTTGGACTCGTTTTTTTCCGGATGTTCAGGTTGGAAGTTTTTACAAGTTTGCAATTACCGGGCCGAATGGGGAGACCTGTTTCAAGGCGGACCCTTATGCCTTCTACGCCGAAGTGAGGCCGAAAACAGCTTCGATTGTCACCTCGCTGGATCATTACGTATGGGGTGACGACGAGTGGATTCAAGGCCGCTGCGCTCCATACGGACAACCCTTAAACATTTATGAGATGCATTTCGGGACCTGGCGACAACGGCCTGATGGGACGTATTACACTTATCGCGAGATGGCGGATTTGTTAATTCCTTATGTGAAGGAAATGGGCTACACGCATATTGAAATTATGCCGCTTTGCGAGCACCCCTATGACTTATCCTGGGGATATCAGGCTACCGGCTATTTTGCGCCAACCAGCCGCTACGGGGTGCCACAAGATCTGATGTATTTCGTAGATCAATGTCATCAGCACGGAATCGGGGTGCTGCTCGATTGGGTACCCGGCCATTTTACGAAGGATGACCACGGACTTCGCCTTTTTGATGGAACGCCATTGTATGAGTATGCCGACCCTGCTAAAGCGGAGAAACCTGGATGGGGGACACTTAGTTTTGACTTTCGTCGACCAGAGGTTCGTTCTTTTTTGATCTCCAGTGCGATATATTGGCTTGAAAAGTACCATTTCGATGGGCTGCGTGTGGATGCCGTCACCAGTATGATCCGGCTCGATTTCGAGAAGCCATCCTGGGCGGCAGCGCGTAATGAACTCGGCGGCAGTGAGAATCTGGAGGCGATCGATTTTTTGAGGCAGTTAAACACAGCCGTGTTTCGCTACTTCCCGCATGCCTTGATGATGGCGGAAGAGTCGAGTGCTTGGCCTCAGGTTACGGCTCCTGTAGAACACGGCGGCCTCGGATTTAATTACAAATGGAATATGGGCTGGATGAACGACACGTTGGATTATTTCGAAACTCCATTTGACGAAAGGCCCAGTCGCCATCATCTGCTCACGTTTCCGATCTGGTACACCTATTCGGAGAACTTCACGCTTCCGTTATCCCATGATGAGGTTGTACATGGCAAAAAATCGCTGTTGGACAAAATGCCTGGCACGTACGAGCAGAAATTCGCCGGACTTCGCCTGCTGTTCGGGTATCAGTTGACCACTCCGGGGAAAAAACTGATATTTATGGGCGGTGAATTCGGCCAATTTATCGAATGGCGGGATCAAGGTGAACTGGATTGGTTTCTGCTCGATTACGAGGCTCACCGGAACGTTCAGACTTATTGTCAGGCGTTAAACCGTTTTTATCTGCAAGAGCGGGCGCTTTGGGAGTTAGATCATGAACCCGCGGGGTATCAGTGGATGATTCCGGATGATGATAAGCAAAGCGTGATTGCGTATGTGCGAAAAGGAAAGGAACCGCAAGATTTGCTGCTTGTACTGTTAAATTTCCAACCCGTGGAAAGAACCGATTATCGCGTGGGTGTTCCGCTGCCGGGACGATATGAACTTACGTTTAACAGTGAGGATGCCAAGTACAGAGGGTCAGGGAACCTGCAACTAGAAACGACGCTCAGCGAAAAAACACCTTGGAACGGGCAATCCCAAAGCATGACCGTAACGCTTCCTCCGCTGAGCATGACGGTGTGGAAGCGTCAAGCGCCAAGAAGGAGGGCGAAAGGATGAAGATCTTGTTTGCCGCGGCGGAAGTCGCGCCATTTATCAAAACTGGAGGTCTGGCTGACGTAATCGGCGCATTGCCGAAGGCGTTAATTGAAGCCGGCCATGATGTGAGAATTGTGATGCCGAGATACCGTGAACTGCCACTCGTTTACCGGGAACGTTTGGAGCATCTAGGTACCGGTGAAGTTCCGGTCGGTTGGCGGAACAAGTATGGCGGCGTTTCTCAACTGATCTGGGAAGGGATCCCCGTGTACATGATCGATAATGAGGATTATTATGGCAGGGAAGGGGTTTATGGGCATTGGGATGATGGCGAGCGGTTTGCGTTCCTGGACCGGGCTGTGCTCGAGCTGCTTCCGCTGATCGGATTCTTTCCAGATGTGATCCATTGCCATGACTGGCATACGGCGATGATTCCGCTGCTTCTGAGGGAGCATTACCGCCATCGTCAGGATTACCGGGACATTCGCACCGTTTATACGGTACATAATTTGTTGTATCAAGGGATTTTTCCGGAAGAAGTGCTGGGGGATTTGCTGGGTCTCCCTTGGGATTACTTCACACCGGAAGGGGTGGAGTATTATGGCAACGTCAGCTTCATGAAAGCCGGCCTCGTCTATGCCGATCATGTGACAACAGTCAGTCCGACTTATGCCGAGGAGATTAAGACCGAGCATTACGGCTATGGGTTGGACGGTTTACTTCGATCGCTGGGCGGGCGATTATCGGGAATTGTGAACGGAATTGACGCCAAGGCCTACGACCCAGAGACGGATCTGGAGCTGTTTGCTCGTTATGCCCGCAGCCTGGAGCAGAAGAGAGCCAATAAACCGGTGCTCCAGCGGGAACTGGGATTGCCGGAAGCGCCGGATACGCCGCTCGTTTCGATGGTTACCCGTTTGGTCGAACCTAAGGGTCTGGATTTAGTTACCCGGGTGCTGGATGAATGGCTGAGTGAAAATGACGTACAATTCGTACTGCTGGGCACAGGGGACCGTGTTTATGAGGATTGGTTCCGAGAAGCGGCGTCTCGTCACCCGGGAAAGCTGGCGGTTCAAATCAAATTCAGCGACGCCTTGTCGCGGCGGATTTACGCCGGCAGCGATTTGTTCCTCATGCCTTCTCGGTTCGAGCCTTGCGGTATCAGTCAATTGCTAGCGCTCCAATACGGAACGATTCCCGTTGTTCGGGAAACCGGCGGTTTGAACGATACGGTGCAGTCCTACAACGAATTTACGGGCGAAGGCAACGGCTTCTCATTCCGCAATTACAACGCACATGATATGCTGCATACGCTGCGCAGGGCGTTGTCCTTCTACCGTCAGCCCGAACATTGGAAGCAGATTACGGCAAATGCTTTTGCCGGTGATTACGGCTGGGATGCCTCAGCTCGGCAATATATCCACATCTACGAAAATCTAAAGAAATAGCGGACGTTAAGCGTCCGCTTCTTACTTTTTAAGTTTGTATGTGTCGGTATAAGATGCGAAAGCCGTAGGCTTCAAGAAAGATGTTCATAATCCCGTTCACCGGGACCACCGCTTCTTCGGTCAGGGCATCCCGCCAATCGTTTGTTTGCATGGGATGCGTTAAGGTAACCGCTTGGGCAGTATTATTCATCCACACCGTAAAATGCATCTGCGCGTCCATTCGTTCGTAAACGAGGTTTGGATCGCCCGGTTCGGCATGCAGAAACCGAAAACGACCATGGCGGAGAGCGGTGTGCCTCTTGCGCAGCTCGATCATCAGCTTGTAGAAATCATAGAGCTCCCGATCCTGCTTGCTGCGGTCCCATTCCATACATTTACGGCAGTCCGGATCTCCATCGCCGGTGAGTCCAATTTCATCGCCGTAAAATACACAAGGCGTCCCGATATAGGTGAACAGAAACACAACGCATAACTTAAGTTTACGTTTGTCGCCACCGACACGCGTCAACAGCCGCGGGGTATCGTGGCTCCCCAGCATATTAAAGACGACTTCATTCGTTTGATGCGGATACCGCATGATCAGCGAACCCATCTCATCGGAGAAAGCTGCGCCGTCCACACCGCCGGTAAAGAACTCCAGCACCTTATCCGCGAACGGGTAATTCATGACGGAATCGAATTGATCTCCCAGCAGCCAATTCAGCGAATCGCTCCATACTTCCCCAATCAAATAAGCCTCCGGATTTGCTTGCTTCACGACCTGCCGAAATTCGCGCCAGAACGGATGATCAACTTCATTCGCTACATCCAGCCGCCAGCCATCCAGTTTGATCTCCTTAATCCAATATTCGGCGACACCCAACAAATAGTTCTTCAAATCAGGGTTGGCCGTATTAAATTTAGGCATATTTGGAAAAAAACCAAACGTATCATAAGTAGGAACTCCATTCTCCACTCTGGCGGGAAAGCGATTCACATGAAACCAGCCGGCATAAGGAGAGGTTTCGCCGTTCTTAAGCACATCCTGAAACGGCGGGAAATGCTCGCCGCAATGGTTAAATACCGCGTCCAGCACCACTCGAATTCCGCGGTCATGGCAACGTTCGACCAGGGTTTTCAACAAGGCATTGTCGCCGAAATGAGGATCGACCTGCTTGTAATCCACGATATCGTATTTATGATTGGATGGCGCCGTAAACAAGGGGGTCAGATAAATCGCCGTGATCCCCAGGTCGGTTAAATCGTCCAGATGGTCGATGATCCCTTGCAAATCGCCGCCGAAGTAATTATCCCGGGTTGGCTTGCCGCCCCAGACTTCCACCGGCTTCGGATCATTGGACGGATCTCCATTGGCGAACCGTTCCGGCATGATCTGATAAAACACGGCTTGCTTGGCCCATTCCGGGACCCGGACCACTTCAAGTTCGTGGATATACGAGAATTCGAAGCATTCGCCCGGGGGATGGGGCGCTTCCGATTGAATTCCTGCATCCAGCAGGTAAACCGTCTCCGTTCCCGAGGTGAGCTTAAAAGCATAGGAGAGACGTTTGAATTTGGGACGCACGGCAACCTCCCAATAGTCGAACATGCGGTCATGAGCCGTTTTCTCCATCGGCAGCTCTTGATAAGTTCCCGTCCAGTCATATTTGTCCCCGGTCATTGCGTAAGCCTGTTCGACATCGTCCCGTTTGGTCCGGATGCGAAGATGGATTGTAGTTGGGTCATAGGCATAAGCCCATTTATCCCGGGGGACATGGTAGAGCGCTTCAAGCAACATAGACCGGCGCCTCCTCTCGTGAATACAGATCGTTATAGAGCTCATTATTCCCAAACGCAACGCGGAGCATGAACCGGAAGAGAAACATAAATATTCAACGAATTGACCAAAGTATGATAAAAGGGGAACTCCAGGGCAACCTTATGTCGGAACTGTGAAAATATAATGAATGCTATGAAAATTGTTTTGCATATATATGCATTCTGATTTATAATTAGCCCAGTAATCATCTTAGAATGAAAATAAGCCAAACAGAACAGGAGAGAGATCCATGAAAAAATGGGGAATGTTATTCATAGCTGTCATGATGGTAACTTTGGTGCTGGCCGCTTGCGGTCAGGAAAAAAATAACAGCGGGAACGCGGCGAACAACGCCGGCCAAGCCGCAAATCAAAATGAAACCCAAGCAGGCGGAGAGCAAACCGAACCGGCTAAGAAGCTCGTTGTTGGGATGAGCGCGGACTTCCCACCTTATGAATTCCATATTAAGAACGATAGCGGCCAAGACGAAATTGTTGGTTTCGACGTCGAGATCGCCAAGGAAATTGCTAAGGATCTTGGCGCAGAATTGGAGATCAAAGATTTGAAGTTCGATACGCTGTTGAACGAGTTGTCCAGCGGTCGCGTTGATCTCGTGATCTCGGGCTTGAGCCCAACTCCAGAACGTGCCGAACAAATCGACATGTCGAAAATTTACTACAAAGCCGAACAGGCCGTCGTGACCCGTGAAGCGGACAAAGATAAATTCAACACCATGGAAGCGCTGGAAGGCGCAAAAATCGGCGTACAACAAGGTTCCATTCAAGAAGATATGGCTAAAGAAATTCCGAACGCCCAATTGACTTCGCTGGGTAAAATCAACGACATCATTATGCAGCTGAACACTAACCGTGTTGACGCAGCTATTTTGGAAGGACCGGTTGCTGAATCGTTCGTGAAGAACGTGAAAGGCCTGGTCATCACGGATGCCACGCCGGTAACTGAAGATGATGGTTACGTAATTGGCATCAAGAAAGGCAATCAGGAGCTGTTGGATCAAGTGAATACGACGCTGGATCGCTTAATTAGCGCCGGCAGCATCGATCAATTCGTTGCCGAAGCGAGCGCGTTGGCCGAGAAATAATCACGGGTGTCCATCTGCAGAAAATAGCGAAGTCGATTCGCTATTTTCTGTTTTTTTGCGTAAGGGTTGAAGGTAAAGGAGGAGGAAGAAAGGCGCTATGGACTTAATATCGATGTTTATGGAATACCGCAGTTACTTCTTGGCCGGCGTCCAGTATACGCTGCTCTTGGCGGCGATCAGTGTGTTTTGCGGATTTATTCTTGGATTATTAATTGCATTAATTCGTATGTCTCCTTGGGGGATTGTGCGGTTTCTTGGCCATGCTTGGGTCGAATTTCTACGCGGCACGCCTATGATGGTGCAGCTCTTGATTATTCACTACGGGTTTGCGTTTGTGTTTGACGTAAACTTCACACCGATTCAATCTGGGGCGATTACGTTGTCGATCAACAGCTCCGCATATCTGGCGGAAATCTTCCGCGCCGGCATTCAAGGCGTCGACCGCGGACAAGGGGAAGCGGCCCGTTCCTTGGGGATGACCAAAGGGATGGCGATGCGCCATATCATTATCCCGCAAGCGATCAAATCCGTGCTTCCCGCCATCGGGAACGAATTTATTACCATCATTAAAGAATCGTCGATCGTCTCGATTATCGGTACGGCGGAGCTGATCTATCAAGCGCAGTCAGTCGTCACGATCACGTACGACGGGATGACGCCTTATCTAATCATCGCCATCATGTACTTTATTCTGACATTCACGCTGTCCCGGATTTTGAGCGTGTTCGAAAGGAAGTTGAAGACCAGTGATCACCGTTAAAGGTTTGCATAAGAAATTCGGCCAACTGCATATTTTGCGCGGCATCGACCTGGAAATCTCTAAAGGGGAAGTCGTCGTCGTTATTGGTCCCAGTGGATCGGGAAAGAGTACCTTCCTCCGTTGTCTGAACCTGCTCGAGGTTCCAACCGAAGGCGAAATCACGTTTGAAGGCGCGTCGATTACCGGCAAGAGACACGACATTAATAAAACCCGCGAGAAGATGGGCATGGTGTTCCAGCATTTTAATCTATTTCCGCATAAAACCGTGATCAACAACATCACGTTAGCGCCGATTCGCGTGAGAAAGCTCGATAAGAGCAAGGCGGAAGCGATCGCGATGGATCTGCTTCACACCGTGGGCCTTGAAGACAAACGAGACGTCTATCCGGCTCAGCTGTCCGGCGGCCAGAAGCAGCGGATTGCGATTGCCCGTGCACTGGCTATGGAGCCGCATGTCATGCTGTTCGACGAGCCTACGTCGGCGCTGGACCCGGAAATGGTCGGAGAGGTGCTTGATGTCATGAAGAGCCTGGCGGAACGGGGCATGACGATGGTGATCGTTACTCACGAGATGGGGTTTGCCCGTGAGGTTGGCGACCGCATCCTGTTTATGGATCAAGGCGTGATCCTCGAGCAGGGGACGCCGCAAGAGGTGTTTGGATCGCCGCAGAATCAACGGACGAAGGATTTCCTGAGCAAGGTGTTATAAGAGGTTGAAAAGGTAACTGACTTATATTATATAGACCGTCCGAAACGATAAATTCGGGCGGTTTTTCTGTCTTTTTTACATGCGAACGTATGATCTTTTTTAACATTGTGTTTACGTTTGGACACAAAAATGTAACCCGTACTATCAAGGTTTTGAGCCGCTTGGTTGGAATTACCTGAGCATCTGGTTACAAAATTGTGATATATTCAATAAGCCGAAACCTTACATCAAGGTGCGGGGGACGAAAGCTGAAAACGAATCTGTGAGGTATGAACACACGTTTTCTTGGGGTGAAGCGCATCAACAGGATGCGCCGGGAACGTTCCTTTTTTTCCGAATCCGACAACTAACTCCGCAGGCGCAGTTAAAAGGAGGGCAATCCATTGAAAAGTCGCATTTGGTCTAAAATTGCAGCATCGGCGCTTATCGCCGCAAGTTTGACGATTACTCTGCAGACGGCTTCCGTCCATGCAGACGCGGTACATAAAGCCGTGGAGGGAGACACGTTTTATCTTCTTGCCAAACAATACGGTGTGGATTTGAACAAGCTGATCGCAGCAAACCCATCCATCAATCCGAAGAATATATACGATGGCTTGAACATCACTATTCCGGGAGGCGAAACCCGCGCAATGGCGTTTGCTTCCGCCGCGCCGGCTAAACAGGAAACTGCACCGGCCGCAACCCCGACGACCGCTACCGCTTCCAAGCTGAAGGTGATGTCTAATGACAACGTTGTGGAAGCTTGGGGGAAAACCTTTACTTACACGCAAACGATGAATGTGAAAGCGTCGGCCTATACCGCATCGGCAAGCGAAAATGGGAAGTGGGGCGCGGTGGACTACTATGGCAACCCGCTAAAGCTAGGCACCATCGCCGTTGACCCGAAGGTCATTCCGATGGGTACGAAAGTGCTGGTGACCGGTCACAGCCATGACGGATTGCCCGATCAAGCATTTGTAGCTACGGCCACCGACCAAGGCGGCGCGATTAAAGGCAACCGCATCGACATCTTCATTCCCGGCAGCGCCACTGCCGCCAAAGCATTTGGCTATCAGGATATTACTTTATACGTATTGAATTAGAAGTAAGAGAGCTCCCTCGAATGAGGGAGCTCTCGTTCATTAACGGTATTTCGTTGTTTGCAGGAGCTCGGCCAGATCCACGAAATGATATCCTTGCGCCTGCAGCGTGTCGATAATCTCTGGCAATGCCTGAATCGTACCGGTCAAATTGGAGCCGACACCGCCGCCGGAATGCTGCAGGATAATCGAGCCGGGGCCCGCCGTACCGATAACGTTCGATTTGACTTTGTTCTTGTCGAGACCTTTCCAATCCTGGGAGTCCACATTCCAGTTGACGAGGGTATACCCATTTTTCTTCGCCCACTGCACCTGTTCCTCCTTAATCTCTCCATAAGGCGGGCGGATCAGCTTGGGGCGGTACCCTACGGTATTCTGGATGATTTTCTCCGTACGCAGGATCTCGGTTTGAAACTGTTTGGCGGAACGCTTGTGAAAATTCGGATGACTGAAGGAGTGGTTGCCGATAAGATGCCCCTCCTGATGGATCCGTTGCATCAACTTAGGGAATTTCTTGGCTCGCACTCCGACGACGAAGAAGGTCGCCTTAATTCCTTTACGTTGAAGCACATCGAGAATTTGCGGTGTAAACCGCGGATCAGGACCATCATCAAAGGTCAGCGCGATTTGTTTCACTTCCGGACCTCGGAATTTGAAGGTCTCCGAATATTTACGTCGCAATTCACCTAAATCCACCGGTTTGCCGCCTACGGGTGCCGCCTTGTTCTCTTCTATATCTCCGTTAGACTCCTGACCCTTCATATGATGAATGTCGGAAGAAGCATCAACCGGCATAAATCCGGAGGCGCCATACATACACAGAGTAACGGCCGTGAACAAACATAGTACTCTCTTAAGCTGGATAAGCAATTGTAGTCCCCCTTCATTCCCATCCTGTACCTAAAATGTAGTATTCCCTAACCTTTGCAGAAAATGAATGAAAATCATAAAAATCCGCTGTTCTCGAAACTTGCGTATTCTTGTGAGTTATGTCACAGACGTTCCGGGCGAAAAATTGCATCCTTTGATGAAGCATAAATGATAGGGATGTGATGGATTCGTGGCAACTGTATTGGCCAACCAAGAAGTCGCGCAAGGCGTATTCAAGCTTACGGTGCAAGGGCAATTCACGGGGAAAATGGGGCAATTTTATATGCTGCGCGCGGGGGACCGTTATCCGCTGTTATCCCGTCCGATCAGCATCTTTGATCTTGCCGAGGACCGAATTGAGTTCCTGGTTATGGTTGCTGGGGAAGGGACCACACGGTTATCCGGGCTAAAGCCAGGGGAGTTTTTGACACTGGACGGCCCCTTTGGCAATGGCTTTCCGCAGTTGGAAGGCAAGACGGCTTTCGTTGGCGGCGGCATTGGCATCGCTCCGTTTTATTACGCGCTGCGAGAAGCGCCAGAGGCCGACGTGTTTCTTGGATACAGTCGGGAGGCCTACATGGTAGACGAGTTCCGTACAGCCTCCCGTGGTAAGATTACGGTTGATGTAGGCGGGTCAATCCTGGACAAAGTGGACTTTCGGGCTTATGATACCGTGATCGCCTGCGGGCCTCATCCTATGCTGCATGCCGTTCAGCGTAAGCAAGCGCAAACCGGAGGCCAAACCAAGGTCTACGTCTCTCTGGAGAATCGGATGGCCTGCGGCATCGGGGCTTGTCTCGTGTGCAGCGTGCAATGTAAAGACGGAAGAAAGAAAGCTTGTGCGGACGGGCCGGTATTTTTGGCGGAGGAGGTGGTGTTCGCATGACTCAGTTAGCATGCAGCCTCGCGGGAGTTTCCTTTAAGAACCCCATCGTCATGGCCTCCGGGACGTTTGGGTTTGGCAAGGAGTATGGAGCAATTTACGATATTAACGTGCTGGGTGGATTGTCCGGGAAAGGGTTAACGCTACATCCGAAGGCGGGGAATGACGGAATTCGTGTTGCGGAAACGGCGTCCGGCATGTTGAATAGCGTCGGTTTGGAAAATCCGGGAGTCGACGCCTTCCTCCGCGAGGAGTGCCCGCGGTGGGAGCAACTCGATTTGGCGCGGATCGTGAATTTGGGCGGCAATACGATCGAAGAATACGTAGAAGGCGCTAGGCTGATTGATGAAGACGCCTCTAAGCGGAAGCAAGAAGGCCGAACCGCCGTCGATATGATCGAGCTGAACATTTCCTGTCCGAACGTGAAAGCCGGAGGGATGGCGTATGGAATCAAGACGGACATCGCCCGGCAGGTGGTTCGCGAGGTCCGGGCGGCAACGTCGCTGCCGCTGGTCGTCAAGCTGTCTCCAAACGCCGAAGATATCGTCGGCATGGCCAAGATGTGCGAGGAAGAACAAGCGGACGGCGTATCGCTGATTAATACGTTCTCCGCGATGAAAATCGACATCTCTAAGCGGCGAAGCGTCTTTGACAACTTGTATGCGGGCCTGTCCGGCCCGGCCATTAAGCCGATCGCCTTGCGGATGGTCCATCAAGTTAGTCACGCCGTGACGATCCCGGTGATGGGAATGGGTGGCATTAGCAGTGCGGAGGATGTTGTCGAGTTTATTATGGCCGGCGCAGCCGTCGTTCAAGTGGGTACTCACAACTTCGTCAACTTGCGAGCGGGCGAACAGTTGGTCCGGGAGCTTGAGGCCTGGTTGAGCCGTGAAGGGATCCAAAACTTGGACGAAATCCGCGGAATCCTATAAAATAAAGGGCATACTGTTGTGGAAGGGAGCTGCGGCAATTGTCATTCGAGGATATCAAGCTGGAAGCGATCCCGGTCGGCCGCGATTTGCTGCTGCTGATTACGGGGGGCGTCGCGCACATTGGCGCCGCGTCTACCGCTTATCCGACGGGGGAAGGTACCGAGGCATTGACCACCGCCGTGCCAGGGCACAAGGAGCATACCTTAAGCGAAGAATATGCCCGTCGCGCCTCTGCGGAGCTAGGTCGAACCGTCACCGTCGTTATGGGCATTCATTACGACAACTTGAGCAAAGAAGAAATACGGGAGATTTCCAGACGCACTACGGAGATGCTGGAACATTATTTACTGGATCAGCAGGGGAATGGAGCGGATCCGCGATGAGGGAAGTCGAACAGGATAAATTTCGGCGCAAAGCGCTCCCGGTAGCCGAAGCACAAGCGAAAATCATGCCTTATGCAAAGGCAACGGACACCGAGATGGTTTCGCTGCCCGAGGCTCACGGCCGGATTTTGGCGAAGCCGATCGACGCACCGCACCCGTACCCGCATTTTCGCCGGTCAGGCATGGACGGGTTTGCGATCTTTAGCAGCGATACGACCAGCTGCCATGCGGGACAACCTGTTCATCTGGAAGTAGTGGATGAGATCCCGGCCGGATCGGTTCCTCAGGTGAAGTTGAAGCCGGGTCAAGCGGCTCGCATTATGACGGGGGCCAAGGTACCTGACGAAGCGGACGCCGTCGTCATGTTCGAAATGACCGAGTCCGTGTTGCAGGAAGGTCATCTCCATATTCGATTGATTCGTGAAATCGAGCCGGGCAAGAATATTACGCCGATCGGGCTTGAGTTGTCCCAGGGTGATGTAATTTTGGAGGCAGGCCGCAAGCTAACAGCTGGCGAGATCTCCGTGCTGGCCACCTTCGGCATCCACCGCGTTCCGGTCATGAAACGCCCGCGAATCGCTGTGTTTTCCACAGGATCGGAGCTGTTGCGCATCGATGAGCCGTTGCAGGACGGACGAATCCGTAACAGTAACACGTATTTGCTGTACAGCCAAATTACCGAGGCTGGCGGCGAGCCGTTTCTGTTCGAGGCGATCGAGGATGATTTGGCCAAAGCCAAGGCGCAAGTGGAAGCGGCCTTCGAGAATTACGATGTGGTTGTAACTACAGGCGGCGTATCTGTCGGTGATTATGATATTATGGCAGACCTAGTGTCGGGCGACAGCGTAGATATGCTGTTCAACAAAGTGACGATGCGACCGGGAAGCGTAACGACGGCCGCCGTGAAAGACGGCAAGCTGCTGTTTGCGTTATCCGGCAACCCAGGGGCCTGCTTCGTTGGCTTCGAGTTGTTCGTCCGTCCGGCGATCGGAAGGATGATGGGAATCGCGCAGCCGTTTCTGCCCGAGTTGACGGCGGAATTAGCCCGTTCCTATCGCAAAATCAATAACTTTACCCGGTTCGTACGTGGCCGGCTGGAGTTCCGCGAGGGCAAGCTTTACGCCATTCCGGCGGAGCTGGACGAGTCGGGCGTGATGATCACGATTAAGGACAGCGATGCGTTGATCGTGATTCCTCCTTCCAATACAGGGGTAGAAGCAGGCGAAAGGGTTACTGTACTGAAGCTGCCGGGAGGTTTTCACTCATTCTGATTCAGCTTTGGGATTTGCAGGTTGGAGGAGGAGCTAAAGTGGCACCGGTTATACAAATCGTTGGGTATAAAAACAGCGGAAAAACGACGTTAATCACTCGGCTGGCGAAGTTATTTAATGGCATTAATCTTCGTGTGGCCGTAATCAAACATGATCTGCATGGGTTTGACGCCGATCGGGAGGGCACGGATTCATTCCGCCATCGGGAAGCTGGCGCAGCTGCAGCTGCGATCACATCCCCTTGGCGCACGGCGATCTTCGAAGAGCGGGAGACGCGGCTTCCCGAGCTAATTGAGCATTTTGCTAGCTATGATCTGATCTTGGTTGAAGGCTTCAAACAGGAAAACTATCCGAAAATGGTGCTGCTTCGCTCCGCAGAGGACGAGCCGTTAATCCGTGAACTGCAACAGGTTTGCGCCGTGGTTCAGAAAGAAGCGGACTTCCCCGTCGACGAGGTCGGCCCGCGACGGTTTCAACGCGACGAGATCGAGCCCATCGCCGAATATATCCGACAAACCTGGTTATAGGGGTTCGGACGCAAAGAGGACTTTCCCGCATAAACTGCAGGGAAGTCCTCTTTTTATTCAACAAAATGTGTTCCCAACTCTTTAACCGCTGACGCGACGTTCAATTGCCTCAGACATCGTTTTGTCCGTAAGATGCGCATACACCTCGGTCGTCTCCGTGGAGGCGTGGCCGAGCTGCTCTTTGGTCTTGTAAATATCGTTCTGCAAATAATAGTCGGTGGCGAAAGAATGCCGCAGCTTATGGACAGTCAAATACGGTTTGCCAAACCGTTTGGCGTATTTGATAATCATCGCTTGTATAGCGCGTTTGCTCATTCGTTTCCCTTCTTTATGACCGTTTGGAACGGTTACGAACAACGCCTTCTCCCGTTTAGGGGTTTGGTACCGCGTCTGACGAAGTGTCATATAGGCGACCAAATCATCCTTCGACTGCTCCCGGAAATAGACGGGGGTTTTAAATGACTCGTCATTGTTGCCTTTTCGGTAGACGTAGATGAGTTTATTGGTGAGATCCAAATCGTCCACGTTCAGGTTTATGACCTCAGAGACGCGTAATCCGGAATTCAGAATCAAACTCGCGATGCAGGCATCCCGTTCTTTGTTCAGTTCATGGGCATACAGCGCTTGTTTGTTGTCCACTACATCGTGGCCGTATCCATCGGCGATGTAAGCGATGAAATCGGTTAGCTCGTCTTCTTCCAGAATTTTGCCCTTGAGCTTGGCGGCGGTGTCCTTAGGTTTATGAATGCGTTTGATTTCCACCTTGGCCATGATATTTCGTTTTAACAGCGGGTAATAGTTCTCGTCCTCGGCGATTTGACTTAGATAATGAAATAACGAGCGCAGGGAGGACATTTTTCGCGACACGGTAATTTTGGAGTTGGTACTCTCCGTCCGGGTGGTCAAATGCAGGCGATACCCTACAATGCTCTCCATATGAAGCGTCTCCAGATCCAGGAGCGTCACTTGGTCGTTCGCCGTCGCCGTTGACAAACCTTCCGTCCGTAGCCAGCAGAAGAACTGCTCATAATCCCGCACATATTCGAGAAGTGTGGAAGGGGAGAGGTCTGGCAGTTTGTAATCGATGAACTGCTGTACGAACCAGGGCATATGGATGACCTTCTCATCCAGCTTTCGCCGATCGATGGTTTTTTGGATATTCATGTCGGTCCCTCCTGAATTTCTGGCTTCCGATTAACGTACGTAAAAGATAAAGTCCGGATCACCGTGGGTTTGCGGGACTTCGCGGATTTCCACGTTTCCGAAAGCCTCCTGCAGCTGCCGGGCAAATTCCGGTGAAGGAGTTGCACTCCAGAACGACAAACATCCGCCGGGGCGCAGACGGTTTTGCAGCGCCGCAAGACCGGCTTCATCATACAACGAGGCGTTGCCGTCGAACACTTTCCAATCCGGTCCGTTGTCGATGTCGAGACAGATCAGATCAAACGACTCTGCCGTTTCGCGAATCCAGGAGACAAGATCCGCATGGACTAATCTCGTTCTCGGATGCTCAAGAGTGTACCCGTTCACGTGAACCATTACAGTTCGGTTCCATTCGATTACCTTAGCCTCGATCTCCACAACGGTCGCTTCCTGGACGCGAGGATCAAGAAGTGCTTCCTGAAGTGTAAATCCGACCCCAAGGCCGCCGATCAACACTTTGTCGGGCGAAGAGACCAGCTCTAGTGCGCGACGAACGAGCAGTCGCTCCGACTCGCCGTTATACGTAGCCATTAGAAAGGTGCCGTTGCTGATGATTTCGAACTGATCGCCGCGCCGTTGCAGCTGGATTTCACCTCGAGGGGTTACGGCACGTTCGATGATTTCAAGTGGCAAATCGATATCATTCATCAGGGTTACCTCCATTTGAATGACGTAATAGATATTATGTAAACCAATGAGATCGTTTTACGAATTGGAACTCAATAAAGCGTGATTGAATTTCTGCAGCAGGGCAGCAAATGTTTCCGTCTCATCCTCCGCCCAATCCGCGAGCAGCTCGCGAATACGTGTTAACCTACCTTGTTTATAGACTGCATATTCTTTAGCGCCAAGCTCTGTTATCTCCAGGAAAAAAGCGCGTCGATCCGCTGGATCCGGAATTCGCCGCACATACCCCTTTTGTTCGAGCGCAGCCGTCTGGCGGCTGACGGTGGAGATGTCCAGCTGATACTCTTCGGCTAACGATTTGACGCCTACCGCGCCGTGAGCGCCAATGCGATGCAGAAGCAGGTAAGCGGAGCGGTCTAAATTACCGTATTTTCCGGAAGCTGTTGCAGTAGTTATCCGACGGTATAACACGGCCATCTCTAATTCGATGGTTTCAAGCGATTGTTCATCGATCATTTCGAATACCTCACTGCCAAATAGGATAAGTTTATCGTATCATAGAATGGACATGAAATTAAATGAATGCAGGCATCTGTAGGAGGGAAGCGCTCTACCGTGTTCATAGCAATTGACAACAATTTATGTAGTTGTATAATACAATTATACGAGGGGGATATCCATGCAAGCGCATGAGATCATGATCAAGCAAGTTTACAAAGTGAAGGAGACCGATACGGTTCGCTCCGTCATCGAAAGATTCATGGAGTATCGCATTAGCGGGCTGCCGGTGGTCAACGAACGGAATGAGATTGTCTCCTACATCAGTGACGGCGATATTATGCGGTACATCGGCAAACACCGCGATGTCGTGGTGGATTCGATCTATTACGTCGCTGTATTTAAAGGCGATCAGGAGGACTTTGAACAGCGCGCACAGCGGTTGCTTGACCTTAATGTTAAAGAGATCGGCAAAAAGAAAGTATATACCGTCTCATGGGATGAAGAAATTGAGAACATTGCGGCGATTCTAGGGAAGAAGCAAATCAAGAAGCTCCCGGTTGAACGCAACGGAGTGCTTGTCGGAATTATCAGCCGGGGAGATGTGATCAGGCATTCCTTTAAATCTTTCTTATAACCCGGGGAAGGAGTCTTTATGTCATCATCGTCAAAAACAGTCGTGTTATCCGAAACTATGGAACGTTTAGAAGTCGAAAGTACGAGTCTAATTAAACAACCCAAAGCCGTTTGGGCTGTTTTTTTTGCCTCGATCATCGCTTTTATGGGCTTGGGTTTGGTGGATCCGATTCTGCCGGCCATCGCGGGCAGTTTGAACGCTTCGCCAAGCGAAGTGACGCTGTTGTTCACCAGCTACAATGCGGTTATGGCGATCGCTATGTTGATCACGGGTGTGATCTCTTCACGGATCGGGATCAAGTGGACGCTGCTCACGGGTATCGTTGTCATCGCCGTTTTCTCGGCGCTGGGCGGTATGGCCAGCGACGTGTGGACGATCATCGGTCTGCGCGGCGGTTGGGGCCTCGGCAACGCATTGTTCGTCGCCACGGCGTTGTCAGCCATTGTTACGTTATCCGGCAGCGGAACCGCCAAAGCGGTGATTCTGTACGAAGCCGCAGTAGGGCTTGGCATTTCGGTTGGCCCGCTCGTCGGCGGCTGGTTGGGAGCCATCTCCTGGCGTGGCCCGTTTCTTGGCGTAGCTTCGCTTATGGTGATTGCCTTCATTGGTCTGAGTCTCCTCATGCCGAAATCATCTGAGAAAGCCAGCTCTCGTGCAGCGCGCACTTCCATATGGGCTCCATTCCGGGCCATGCGCTATCGTTCACTCGTCGTATTGGGATTAACCGCCTGTTTCTATAACATCGGGTTCTTTACGCTGATGGCTTATGCCCCTTTCGTGATGGGGCTGGATGAACATGGTTTGGGTTATGTATTCTTGGCGTGGGGGGTTCTCCTCGCGATTACCTCTGTAGGGACCGCTCCCAAAATGCAGGAGAAGTTCGGGACGGTGAAATCGATGGGGGCAATGTTGTTTTTATTTGCCCTCATGCTGCTGGCCATGGGAATTTGGACTGATACGCAATGGGTGATAATCGCCACTGTTATTGTTGCCGGGGCGTTGCTAGGGAATAATAACACGTTGATTACAACCGCAGTGATGAACGCCTCGCCCGTAGAGCGTTCCACGGCTTCGGCTGCTTACAGTTTCCTGCGGTTTCTGGGCGGGGCGTTGGCGCCGTTTATGGCCGGCAAGCTGGCGGAGTGGTTTAATCCCCATGTCCCGTTTCTCGTAGGGGCTGGTTTCGTCCTGCTGGCCGTGCTGTTTATCGCGATCAATCATAAACATGTCAAACACGTTGATGAGGTAGGTACAGGTCATTAATTGATGGGGTCGAGCAGAGAGTTTACGGCATAAATTTATTATATTTTATCATGTGAATTGATTGAATAAGAAAACGTCCGGTACCGCATAACTGCAGTCCGGACGTTTCTTATTTTGTTTATTACAGATCCAGGTTGGCGATCTCCGATTTAAGTTTATTCGCAGAGGCATGGAACTGAGTCAACTCTTCGTTGCTCAACTTCAAGTCCAACACTTCGCGAACGCCGGAGCGGTCCACAATACTCGGCACACCGAGATATACGTCGGAAACTCCGTTATAATCAGTAAGCAGCGTTGATACGTTCAGTACCGAAGCTTCGTTCTGCAGGATAGAGACGATGATCCGGTCTAGCGCAAGCGCAATCGCGTACGAAGTGGCACCTTTGGCGTTAATGATCTCGTAAGCCGCGTTTTTCGTGCTGTTGAAAATTTCCTCGCGATCCTCATTGGAGAACTCCAACCCGATCCCCGCAACGTTGGCCAAGCTCCACAGCGGAAGCTCCGAGTCTCCATGTTCACCGATAATATGCGCATGGATGCTGCGCGGGTTAATTTTCTTGTTCTGTCCGATCAAATAACGGAACCGCGCGCTGTCGAGCAGGGTCCCGGAACCAATCACGCGATTAGACGGGAATCCGCTCTTCTTCAGGGTGACATAAGATAGGATGTCAACCGGGTTCGTGGCCACCAAGATAATCCCGTGGTCGTTATATTTGACAATATTCTGGATGATGCTGTCGAAAATGCCGGCATTCCGCTTAAGTAAATCGATTCTTGTCTCTCCAGGACGTTGGGAGGCTCCCGCAGCGATCACGATGACGTCGGCATCGGCGCAATCGCTGTAATCGCCGGCCCAAAGTTTAACCCCGCCGGTAAATGGAAGTCCGTGGTTCATGTCGAGCGCTTCACCAAGCGCTTTTTCCTTATTGGCATCAATTAATACCAGCTCGGAAATTCGTTCTCTTAACAGCAGGGTATAAGCGGTCGTTGCGCCAACCGCCCCTGTGCCGATGATAACAACCCGGCTGGAACGCAATTTGTTTTTCATTTGTTCATCTCCTCGTCTCTATTCTCGGTACCTTATCTTGCGCCATTACTTGTATTCTTAACCTGTGATGTTGCAAGCGCATAGGTCGTTTTGTCGCTCCCATGAAGAAGCGAGCGATATGTAGTTCGCCCCAAATTCATTGTACCTGAAATAAGCTCAAAATTTAAAGTAAAATGTGGAATATTCAGTTTTAATAGAAGTATTACATAATAAATATTATGTAAACCAAATGGCGTATTTTGAAACTTGTTATCACTTTGTAACCATCGATTAACGATTCTGTAAGGACGAAACTCTCGCTTTATATTATTCTAGTAAATAGGAAAAAGAGAGAGGAATTCGGTGAACCATATGTCGCCTTACGGAAGACGAAGTGATAAGCATGGAGATCGTACTACACGTACTAGTTCAACGCGGACGGTGAAACTCGTAATAACGGCAGCGATCGTACTAGCGGCGTCATCTTTGGCACTGACTGCGGTGGCAGTCTCCCCGTTGCTCCATGAATCGTTCCCGTTTCAGAAGCCCACCCGCGTGATGATACCGGCGAAGTTGGCGGCTGCAGAAGAGGGCGAGCAAGAACAGAGCGTTGCGCCAACTGGATTGGAGCCTTCACCGTCTGCGGCGGAACCTAGTGTAACACCGGTAGTAGACGAGTCGGCGCCTCCCGTTCAGCCAAAAGTCGAGACGAAACCTCCCGTGGTACCCGACAAGAAACCTCAAACCCCGGTGAAGCAGAAGGTCATTTATCTCACCTTTGATGACGGACCAGGCAAATACACGGAGCCGCTGCTTGATATTTTGGAGCGTTATCAGATTCACGGTACGTTCTTTATGATCGGAAATCAGCTTAGCAGCCACAAGGAAGCCGTTAATCAGACGCTGGAGACCGGTCATTATATCGGGCTGCACAGCATGACGCACAACAAGAAGAAATTGTATAACGGGAACGACTCTGCTAAATTTGTCGAGGAATTTACGAAAGAACAGCAATTGTTTGAGAAGCTGACCGGAACTACGCCGAAGCTGATACGGGCTCCATATGGCAGTAAACCGGAAATCGGAGAGAAGTTCCGGGGTGATATCGCCAAGGCCGGTTTTAAGATGTGGGATTGGACGGTAGATTCGAAAGATTGGAAATATCCGGACAGCCCCAGCTCGATCCTGAAAGAAGTGAAGCGTCAAACGCACCGCAATACGGAAGTAATCTTACTGCACGAGAAAGCGCAGACCGTGAAGGTATTGCCGCAAATTATCGAATACCTGCAAAGTAAGGGTTATGCCTTTGCCGTTTACAAACCGGATCAGCATTTCACCGTTAATTTCGGGAATGATCCGCGTCTATAACTACGGAAATCGCCTATGGTATAATGAGAGACGAACTAGTTTATGCAGAAAGCGAGGTGGTTCAGGTTGAGCTTGTGGCACAAGTTAGCCGGAACCGCCCTGGTGTTGGTCCTGCTTCTGACGGCATGCACGTCCGCGCCGCCTCCGGCTGCCGCTCCTGTTCAGAACGAGCCTTCCGAGGAAGGGCAGACCCTTACGGTAATTAATCCGGAAGCATCCGAAAACCAGGGAAATCCCGCCGCCGCTTCGGCGGAGAACAAGAACAACCGTTACCAGATTCAAACCCGGCTAACCGATTTCCAACTGCTTAGCGCCGCGACAGGGTTAGCTTGGGGCAATACGCGTAATGAACTGCGGCTGTATATCACAGAAGACAATGGCAAAACCTGGACGAATATTTCTCCCGCCGCTTCGGTGCCGTTTTCGACCACACCCGAGTATGGCAAGGATATCTTCTTTCTCGATCCGAATCATGGCTTTATCGTACGTAATTCTGCAGGTTCCGGAGATACGATTGTCCTACGGACGAAGGATGGCGGAGTGACTTGGAAGGTCACATCATTCCCGGGAACCGGTGAAGTAAAGGCGATGGTGTTCGCCGACCCGGCGAACGGATGGATATTATCCGAGGGTACCTCGCGAGAGAGCGGCCAAAGGTCATTATATGCAACGGACAACGGCGCACAGTCCTTTGAAGCGTTACTCGGGGGAACCGATCCTGTAAGCTTATTGTCCTCCGATCACCCTGCTGAAACTCCTGGTATTGATCCATCCATGGCGTTTACGAGTCCGCACCGCGGTTTTGTCAGTGAGTTGAAGGATGGGTTCCCGACCTTGTACCTGACCCAAAACGGCGGATTGACTTGGACAAAAAGCGAACAGTTCTTCAGCTTAGACAAGTACAAGACCTGTGACAGCTTTACAATTGGAACCGTATCCTTCTTCTCGGGCAGCGCCAGAGAGGGCTGGGTTCCCGTCGGTTGCAGCCGTGGCAACTCTACAAAATTTAACGGCTACTTCACCGAGGACGCCGGTATCAGTTGGACATTAGCCCCATTTAAGTTGTCCTGGCAGACGGGACTAAACGAGAAGCTCGCCCCAACCTTCTTAACCTGGAACGAAGGGTGGACGATCCTTGATTCAACCGTTTATTATACGTCGGATCAGGGGGCGAGTTGGGAGCCGCTGCCGGATAATGAGAAATTGATCGAAACGCTGAAGGGCTACCCTGAAATAATAAAACTACAGTTTTTCACCTCCCAGGTGGGTTGGTTGCTCGTTGCCAAAGAGGATCAACAGCGCTCATTGCTCATGCAAACGAAAGATGGGGGACGGAGCTGGCAGGTGTTGTAGATGGGGGATAAAATCAAGCATGGCACGGTGTGCCGTGCTTTTTTTCAGGTGAAATCTAAAGAAATGTTGTGACGTTCATCATATTGTGAAATTTATCACGTGCACTCCTTAAACTTTGTGATATATTTAACTTGTAAGGAAGATCAACAACAAAGTCAATAAAAACGGAGCTAGCGCTCCCCAATACGATAGGAGTGGATCCCTAATGAAAACGACAGTTCAAGAAGAAACCGTAACCCGCAACTATCTTCAGTTTTGCTACAACTGCGAAGATGCTCACCTGTGCACGACCGAAGAACAATGCAAAGCATGCTGGGCAGAGAAAGGGCTTGACGAGGAATTCGAAATGGAAGCCGATGGCGCCGAAGAAACCCGTCAACTGTTATTCGAGTACTATGCTTAATTCAGATCAAACCTCTTGTGTACCCAATTAACCTCCGGTTCGTAAGTTCGAATCGGGGGTTTTTGGTTTTTCTATCGATATCGTGGACAAGAGTGGCATATTTTCTGGACACGTTGAATAACAAGTTTCATTTCGGGTCGGCATATACTTAGGGGGAAAGGGGAGAACAGCGGGTACGGAGCAACCTCTTGAAGGAGGGACAACGCGATGCAATCTTGGACGGAAATGTTTGGCGTAGTGGAAACGGCACTGCCGATCCTGTTTGTTGTAATCATTGGGATCCTGGCAGTAACGGCAGCGAGAGGGATTCTTCGCTCCATCGGAAATAACAGACAGCCGGTGCTTAGCGTCCAGTCCGTCATCGTCGGCAAGCGGACTGAGGTCAGCCACCGCCATGACACCGACACCTCAGTGAACCGATCCGACACGAAGTATTATGTGACCTTCGAGGTCGAAAGCGGCGACCGTTTGGAGTTTGTCGTATCCGGAACGGAATACGGGCAATGCGCGGAAGGGGATGAAGGGAAGCTGACCTTTCAGGGCCGCCGATACCACGGGTTCGAGCGGGCGGGCCGAACCTATCGAACCGAGTTGCAGGAATACCGGAAATCGCATAGCTCCGGGTAAGTCAAGGTTCCGGGATCCGCAAAAATGACACGAAAGGCAGGCAGGGCAAGGTTGAAACCGATCGAACATCAAAAAACAGAAGCGTAACGGATAGTCAGACCTCGTCGTCGACTCTTGCGAATACGCTTCTGTTTTTGTTTGATTAAATCCATGTTCAATAAGACTCTTTAGATGGTTAAGGCTTTGGTTTGCGCTTGTTCCAGGATCGACTGAGCGACAGCGCGACCGCTGGAGAAGGCGCGTTCGGCTAACTCGCCTTTGCCTTCGCAGCCGTCACCGCAGAAGAAGAAGGGCACGCCGGCCAGACGATTAGGCAACAGTTTGTTGGTGTGAATGTTCTTGACGCTGGCTACCATCGCTTTCTTGGAGACACGCTTCACCTCTACAAATTCGCGCCAGTCTGGATAATACTTATCGAACAGTGCCTCCATTTGCTGCGTCTTCAGCTCCAGATATTGCTTCTTTTGCTCCTCGTCGGTGAAGTCATCGTTCAAGTAGGCAATCCCCTGAAGCAACTGTCCGTGAACGGGGGCAACCGTATAATCGGTAGCAGAGACATCGCTGATAAATATTTTATGATCCATATCGCTGATATAGTGGAAGGGACGGGCAACGACTTTAGAGAAGCCCACATCGTAAACGAGTACTTCTGTCGAAGTGTTATTCTTGTAAGGCTCCATCGTACTCGCCCAAGGTGTATCCTCCAGCAGTTTGGTCACCTGCTGCACCGGCATCGCGAAGATCACTTGATCATATACAAGTTGTTGCCGAGTTTTCGTATTCAGCACGAATTTACCGTCTTCCATCGTAATCGATTCGACCGGTTCCTTAACGGCAATGTCCCAAGCCTCGTTGTCACCGATTTTATCGATCAATTGGTCTGTGATCGTCGCCCAACTGCCAAGAATGTAACTGACCGGGCGGCCTGAGAGGAACAGATTGTGATAATATTCAGCGATCACCTCACCGGACACTTTGCGTGCTTCCTCCGGTGTAATGAAGAAGTTGGAACACACAAGATGCTCCCATAGCTCTTTGACTTCAGCTGAGGCATGTGAGTGGTTCAAATAATCCCCGAGTGTTCGATGCTGCTTTAAATGATGGATATTCCCAATCACGGCAGCGATTTCGGCGACGAACCGGACTTTCTCCCTTGCTGTCAGCACATCCGTTTTCATAATGTTGACGAAATCGAGCGGGGCAGGGGTTAAATGACCGTGTTTGGCATATACCACCTTACGTTTATCCACCTGTTTGCTCTGGAATTTCAAATGCAGTTCTTCTTCCATGGAATGGAGCGTATGTCTATCGATGCCATATACTGCGTGTGCTCCGTAGTTCAGAGTAAATCCCGATTTTTCATAAGTGAAGGCCCGTCCGCCGAGCTGCGGGCTCCGTTCAAACACTGTTCCGGACGTATCGCTGTGGTCCGACAGGTATGCAGCAGCTGTAAGCCCGGCCAGGCCGCCGCCAATAATCGCGATTCTCATGAGGTAACCTCCTAAAAAGGTAAAATGAAGCAACCGTTTTATAAAGAAACCAGCAAAAACGTATAAAGAAACGTTATTCATCTACAGTATATGCTATTCGTGTAAGCGCGTCCATAGAAATAGTCACGAAATGTTCAATATTGTAACCGTATTCACATGTGGATGGACAAACGAAGTCTTGACACCGAATTTTTACCAGCGCTCAAGCACCAAGATAGGCGGGAGCACATAAGATATATCGTTCAGCAGAGAGGGAGGAGGAGCCAATTTGGCTGTCATTAAAGCGAACTCCGAAGATGTAAGGCTGCTGGCGCGCCTGATGCGCGCAGAGGCGGAAGGAGAAGGCGAACAGGGCATGCTGATGGTCGGCAATGTCGGGGTCAACCGGATCTTGGGCAATTGTCTTGACTTCCAGAATATCCGTGACATGAACCGAATGGTATTTCAAAATCCCGGCGGGTTCGAAGCAACCGTGAAGGGCTATTTCTACCAGAGGGCTCGTGATCGCGATATTCGATTGGCGCAGCGCGTCATCAATGGCGAAAGGGTCTGGCCGGCTTCCAACGCCTTATGGTTTTTTCGGCCTGCGGGAGATTGCCCGGCAACCTGGTATAACCAGCAAAACACCGGTCGGTTCAAATCACACTGTTTCTTCTCTCCATCCGCAGGAGATTGCCCTGCCGTATATTAACATCAACATTTCGTTAGATCAATTATGAGGAGGAATGAATTGCATGTTTACTCAGCAATTTCGGCCAGCAGCTTATCCCGCAGGCCATGGTACTTATCCGTCAATGCCTGGCTTAGGCGGATACCCACAGCAAACGGGAGGGGGAATGCCTCCGCAAGTGCCTAGTGGAAGCCCAATGACGCCCGGCGGCACGGTCATGCCCATGCCGATTCAGAACTATGAGCAATCGTACATCGAAAACATTTTCCGTCTGAATTTAGGCAAAATCGGCACATTCTACATGACATACGAGAACAACAGCGAATGGAACGCGAAGATCTTCAAGGGCGTGCTGGAAGCCGCCGGCCGTGACCATATCATCATCAGCGATCCCACAACCGGTGTGCGGACGGTCATGCTGATGGTTAATTTCGACTATGCGACGTTCGACGAACCGCTCGTCTATCAATATCCTGGCGTAATCGGTTCTCCGCCTCCAACCCGAAGATAAGCTGCTTAGGTCCCCTTGCCAAGAGGGGGCCTTTTTTATTTTTTCAAGCCTGCCACGCCTGTTCGTCAGGAATACCGCAGCGTTTGACTGTGTAGTGTATAATAATATAATTAAGAAGAATTCATCATACAGGATGCAACCGCACGGCTAAAGGAGATGAAATCCCTTGGGAAATTAAAGCTGCAATTCTCATATGCAAAGCAATGGATGTTCGATGATTTCAATCCACGAAGGAGGTGCACCTATTCGTCGCCAGACCGGCGGGAATAGGAAACGTATTGGGTGACCCTTTACCGAGTCTTTATTCTGTAGGATTCATGGTGTTATTGGTGTTGCTAAACGGATTTTTCGTATCGGCCGAATTTGCCATCGTGAAGGTGAAGAACTCCCGGATCGAGGCTTTAGCCGAAGAGGGCCGAAGGAATGCGAGAATCGCTAAAGATCAGTTAGGCCGATTAGAAGGCTATTTGTCGGCTTGTCAGGTTGGGATTACCCTCAGCTCGCTTGGGCTCGGCTGGCTAGGCGAACCGGTGGTAGCTCGCATACTTGGACCGCTGTTTGAAATGATGGGATTTGGCGAAAGACCGGTGGTTATCGTTTCGTTCGCCGTTTCGTTTATTCTCATTGCCATTCTTCATATCGTGTTAGGGGAACTGGCCCCGAAGACAATCGCCGTCCGCAAAGCCGAGACCATTACGTTATGGTTCGCCTGGCCGATGCGTATATTTTACCGGTTGATGTACCCGTTCATCTGGATCTTAAACGGACTTTCTTCCGGCCTCTTGCGGTTATTCGGGATCGCACCGGTATCGGAGCAGGACTCGCTGCATACGGAGGAAGAAATTCGGGTGATGATGAAAGAGAGCAGCGAAAGCGGTTTGATCGACAGCACGGAAATGTCGCTGGTGGATAATATTTTCGAGTTCGCGGATACCACCGCTCGAGAGATTATGATTCCCCGAACCGAAATGATTTGTTTGTACACCCAGCATACCCTGGAAGAGAACCTGGAAATCGCGTTGGAAGGCACAAGAACCCGTTATCCTGTCTGCAATCAGGATAAAGACCATATTATCGGATTTATTCATATTAAAGATTTGATTCGCTCCCAAACCCGCAATCTACGCGATTTAATCCGTCCGATCATGGCTGTACCGGAATCTATTCCAATCAGCGATTTAATGAAACGCATGCAGCGGGGGAGAACGCAAATCGCCATTCTGATTGATGAATACGGCGGAACCTCCGGGATGGTCACGTTGGAGGATATCGTCGAGGAGATCGTCGGCGAAATTCAGGATGAGTTTGACGAGGAACGCCCCGGCATCGAGCAGCTAGATACTCGTGAGTATTCGATCGATGGGTTGATGTTAATCGAGTCGATTAATGACCGATTTGGTCTGGAGCTGGATTCCGACGATTATGATACGATTGGCGGTTGGTTGTATTCACGCATCGATATTCTGCCACCTCAGGTGGGGCAAACCGTGGAATACGGCGAATATACTTACGTGGTAGAGGAAACCGACAACAAGAGAATCTCTCGCGTGAAGCTTATACGGCAACAGCTCTTGCCGTTGGAAGAAGCAGGCGCTTAAATTCAAATAAAACCGGATGTCTCGATTAGATCGAGGCATCCGGTTTTTGCTCGTCCCATTGCGTATTCAGCATTTTTCTAATTCCTTCCCGGGTACGGTATAACCGTTGCCGGACAAGATTCTCACATAAACCCATTCGATCGGCAATTTCTTTATAGCTGAGGCCTTGCTTCCAGCGATATTCAAGCAACTCGCGGTATTCCGGCTTAATATGATGTAAATACGAACTGATGGCTTCCTCTAACAGCTTGGTTTCCACGCAACCCTCTACCGAATCCTCCGGCCAAGTCGTTGCGGCGACTTCCTGAATCGCACAATCCGAGTCCACGGTACAATCATGTTTCCGATTCTTACGTAAATAGGTGATGGCCATATTCCGGGAGACCGTTCTCAGCCACGCGCGTAAGCTGATTTCGTTATCGATAGCCGGCTTCTTGAGGACTACCATCAGGAACGCTTCCTGAAGAATGTCTTCGGTTGCTTGATGATCCTTCACCATATAATAGATGGTTCCGTATACCAAATCGAAAAAGGCGTAGTAGACTTCTTCCTGCAGTTGTTCAGGCAGTTCCAAATAATTTGCGGTAAGTAAATACTGTAACCGACTGGACATAAAGTTACCTCTCTATCTCGTATCCTAAACCCCATTTTACCAATCACTCTATCCCAATTTTACTCTATCTTCACTATAAAAGGAATCTTTTTCCATAGACATCACAAAATTCTGATGGGTTTCGCCAGGTTTCAACAGATGACGTAGCGGGTGAGATCTATTACAATGAAGGAAGTGTGTTTTCTGCAGCTTTGTGAGGCGAGAGGAGAGAATACGTGAAAAGTTTATTTTGGATGGGATGCTGGTCCTATCTGTTGATCGGTTTGGCTCACGTCGTAGTGGGATCGTTGATGCCTAGTTTGCTGGAGTATTACGGGAGAGATTACGGAGACGGAGGACTGCTGATCTTTGCCCAGTTTTCCGGTTTCTTGGTGGGAGTTCTACTATGCCCTTTGTTGATTGCAAGACTCGGTAAGCTGAACGGATTGCTAATTGCTACCGGGATGTTGTGCGCGGCGGAGTTCGTTTATACGCTGCTCCCGCTATGGGAGTGGATGTACGTTGTTGGGGCCGTAGCTGGCTTTGGGTTTGGGATGATTGAAGCGGTAATCGGAACGATTATTATCGCTACCTTCACGGAAAGAACCGCCGTGGCAATGAGTCGGTTGGAGGTGTTCTTCGGACTCGGGGCGCTTCTGATGCCGCTGGCTGCCGGGGCTTTTATACGTTTGGAGAACTGGAGATACACGTTTCTTCTGGTTTCGGTTCTGGCATTCGTCCTATTGTTTGCCTGGGGAAAAGGCCGTTTCGGTGAGTTCAAAGAGACCCTTCAGGCTAGGAGCGAGAAGACGGCAGAGAAGGGGAATTGGCTGAAGCCTTATCAGGGAACCCGAGGGTTGCTGCTCGTTGTCTTTCTTGTGTTCTTCTTCGTGTACGTTGGTACAGAGATGAGCTTCGTCAATTTCTTGCCTTCACTACTGATTGAGAAGCTAGGGATCGATAAACCAACCGCCGCTTTCAGCGTAACCTTGTTCTGGGTGGCCATGACGTTTGGACGAGTATTTGCCGGGGTCGTCGCGGAGCGAATCTCCTATAGCCGTTATGTGGCCTTGGGTTGTCTGATCAGCTTCATCGTCATTTCCTTGTTTGCGATGAGCGGAGGACTCGCTTTGCTGTTTACGCTGATCGTTCTGTTTGGGTTATTTATGTCGGGGCTGTTCTCCATCGCGCTCGTTTTTGCTAATAAGCTGTTGCCGGGCACGGAGGAAACGACACCCAGCTTATTGATTGCCTCTGGAGGCGTTGGGGGCGCGTTACTGCCCCTCATGATGGGAGAGAGCATGGACTTTGGCGGTGCTGACTTATCGGCATGGATATTGTCCGGATTCCTAGCATTACTGGTGCTCTTAAGTGCGACTGCGGTGATGATCCAACGGAGCCGAGCTTATACGTCATCCACGCGATCTGTGAATGTCGAATCATCCAATTGATGTGCGAACATGATAAAAGCGCCCCTCTGGCAGAACGAATCTGCCGGGGAGGCGCTTTTTGAATTTCAGATCAGATTGCCCAGTTTCCTTTAGCAAAGATAGGTTCTTCCTTGCCATCCGCAGTGACTCCAAAAATATCCATCTCCGCGGACCCGACCATAAAGTCCTCGTGCGCCAAGCTGGAATTCAATCCACGTTTCGCCAGTTCGTCTTGGGACATCGATTTCCCGCCCTCCAGGTTAAAGGCGTAGGCATTGCCGATCGCCAGGTGGTTGGAGGCATTCTCATCGAATAATGTATTGTAGAACAAAATGCCCGATTGAGAGATCGGGGAGTTATGCGGGACAAGCGCCACTTCACCAAGATAATGCGAACCTTCGTCCAACTCGACGAGTTGCTTCAGAACGTCGGCGCCAACTTCTGCTTGATAATCCACAATTCGTCCATTTTCAAAGGTCAACGAGAAGCGGTCGATAATGGTACCTCGGTAGCTGAGCGGCTTCGTAGCAGCTACCGTTCCGCTTACTCCCGTTTTGAGCGGAGCGGTGAAGACTTCTTCCGTAGGCAGATTGGCCAGGAACGTATTACCTTGCGCGTTGATGCTTTCGGCGGCAACCCACAGGTGGCCTTCCGGAAGCTCGATCGTGAGATCCGTCCCAGGAGCTTTATAATGCAGCTTTTTATAACGTTTTGCGTTCAAATAATCGGATTTCTGTGTCAAATTGTCAATATGTTGCTGCCAAGCGGCAATCGGATCTGGCTGATCCAAGCGAACTGTGCGGAAGATGGCTTCCCACAAGGCTTGAACACGTTGTTCTTCCGGAAGGTCAGGGAACACTTTATCCGCCCAAACCTTGGAGGGAACCGCAACGATCGACCAGCTGAATTTATCGGACATCTGCATCTCGCGATATTTACTCATCGCTTTGCCGTACGTTTTCTGATGGTTGGTGAGTCGCTCGGTGGATACGCCCTTCAGTAAATCGGGATCGGAAGAAATTACGTGCAGCACGGCCGCGCCATTCTCCACGAATTCCAGCATTTCACCGGCGTACCATTTGGGTTCGTCCAGGAAGGAATCCTCAGCAGCCATATCATAGCGAAGGCGAGTCACTACATCGTCGCTCCAGTTCACTTTGACAAATCTGGCGCCGGCTTCATAAGCTTGCTTGACAATCAGACGGACGAGCTCAGCGCAATCGATGGTCGCATTAATGATCAGGGTTTGGCCGGGCTGTACGTTTACGCCTATTTTGACGGCCAGTTCTGCATATTTTTCCAGTTTCGTTTGAAAATCGGACATATACGGTCTCCTCCATACTTTGGAAATAGGTTATTGTCTTATCATACACTATCTCATTACGAATTTGTAATGTTGGCCGAAGGGGTCAGCCAATAATAATTTTGCCTTCCGGGTACTTCAGCAATTCCTTTTTGGTCCCCGAGTTAATTGCATAAGCCAGCGTCAGCGGTCCGATCCGTCCGAGGAACATCACTGCGCTGAGCAGCACTTTGCTGATCTCGGTCAGCTCTGGCGTCAGGCCGAGGCTCATACCGGCGGTGGCAAACGCGGAGGTTGTCTCAAAGAGCAACGTCAGGAACGGAGCGTCCTCAAGCGCGGATAACACCATGGCGACAGTAATGACTAGAAACATCGCCAGCCAAGTTTGCGTAATCGCCTTAATGATCGAAGCCTTGGGCAATCGTTGCCGAAAGAAGATAATATCCCGATTCCCGCGCATCATCGCATACATCGCCCCGAGCAAAATGGCAAATACCGTGATTTTGATCCCGCCGCCGGTTGATCCCGGAGCCGCACCGATGAACATGAGCAAGATCAGCAAAAACTGGCTGGATTGCTCCATATCCGCCACGGGTACGGTGCTGACTCCGCCGGACCGGGAGCTGATAGAATGAAAGAAACTGGCGAAGATGCGATCCACCCCATTCATCGGGCCTAGGGTATGCGGATTATTCGCTTCGATCAACAATAAAATAATGGCGCCGACGGCCGTCAGGATGCCGGACATCGTCAGAACGACCTTCGTATGGAGTGACAGTCGCCGGTTTTGCCTGTAACCCAGCAAGTCGGCAATCACGATGAAGCCAATCCCGCCGAGGAATATCAAAAGCATGACAACAAGGTTGACGAACGGGTCGCTGGCATATGCTGCCAACCCGCTAAAAGGTCCGTAAATTCGACCGAATAAATCGAAGCCGCCGTTGTTGAATATCGAAACGCTATGAAAGATTCCGAAATATATCGCTTGTCCAATCGGCATGTCCTGGGCGAAACGGACGAATAGGAGTAGCGCGCCGGTCGCTTCGATTGTCAAGGAATACGCCATGACGCGCAGGATCAAGGGAAGCAATCCGCCGATCTGATGATGGTTCAGCGATTCCTGCAATACCAGCCGTTCGCGCAGCGAAATCCGGCGGTTGAAGGCGAGCGAGATCAAGGTGCCGACCGTCGTAAAACCAAGCCCGCCGATCTGTAACAGCAGCAGGACAACGACTTGTCCAAACACGGTGAAATGTGTGCCGGTATCCACGACCGTAAGTCCGGTCACGCAAGCGGCCGAAGTCGCGGTGAAAAACGCATCGATCAACCCAAGACGATGACCCTCCGCCGTTGCGGGAGCAAGCGAGAGCAGAAATGCGCCAAGCGTGATGACCATCGCAAAACCGAAGGTTAATATTTTCGCGGGAGATAGCACAGCTTTTTTTCGTTTCGGCAAGTGAAGTTACCTCCGTACAAGTTCTGCATATTGTTATTGACTTAAATCATGGTAAGATATTGCAAGAAGACTGTCCATTCATAAAAATAAGTTTATGCCAGATAAAGGAGTTGCGATACGCATGACCGAGTTAAAGATTGTTCGCGCAGAAATGAAGCGAGAGGAGGACGGGTCGTACCTCGGCAAAACCGTCTTTGAAGTCAACTCGCACAAAGCCGGCTATGAAATTACGTTCTTCAGCACGAAGGGGAAGGATTGGGATTACAGCCTTCATTATGCGGGTGAGCCAGGAATAGAAGAACAACTTTTAGAGGTTGATGCACGGCTAGAGGAAGATGACGATTGGTTTGATACCCTGTTGGATGCCGCGCTGGATACGCTACCAGAGGTTTGACCCGTAACCTTCCGGATAAGCCGGGAGAGAGGGAGAGGAGGAACCCACCGTGTGGCAACACCCTTTTTACCGAACGTCACTAGGGATCATTCTGGTGCTGACGATCATCTATCTGTTATCCAAGGTCAGCTTTATCTTTAATCCAGTGGTGACGCTCGTGTCCATTCTGATTGTCCCGTTAACGATTTCCGGATTTCTTTATTACTTGCTGCGGCCGATCGTGCATTTTCTGGAAAGCAAGAAGCTGAACCGGATGCTTTCGATTCTGCTGATCTATCTCATGTTCGCCGGCGTGGTCACGATTTTCCTAATCGTCGTCTGGCCGCCGCTGCAGAAGCAGATCATCGAATTTATGAATAACGTTCCGAAGTTGATCAACGGCGTACAATCGCAGATGAACGACTTCCGCAACAACCGATATTTCTCGATGGTAACGGACGAGACGAGTCCGGAGCTGATGAACAAAGTGACGGAATATCTGAATTCGGCCATGGAAGCCATCTCTGGTTATTTATCGCATGTGGTGACCTTTCTAAACGATTTCGTCATCGTAGTAGGTACGGTTCCCATCCTGCTTTATTACATGCTGAAGGAAGACGAGCGAGTTACGCCTGCGCTGGTTCGGATGCTTCCGGTTCGTTATCGCCGTGACGGTGCCAGCGTCATTCATGATATCGATAATATGCTGAAGGGATTTATTGCGGGACGCATGATTAGCGCCGTGTTGCTGGCCTTTATGAGCTTCATCGGATTTTGGTTGATCGGCTTGCCTTACCCGCTGCTTCTGGCCGTCGTGGGTGCACTGTTTAACTTCATACCGTATTTCGGCGCGTTGCTTGGAGCGATTCCTTGCGTCATCGTGGCGTTCACGGTATCCCCATCCATGGTCGTATGGGTCATCCTTATCGTGGTGCTTGCACAACAAGTGGAAGGCAACTTGATCTCTCCGTACATATACGGTAAGACGATTAATATTCACCCCTTAACAACGATCGTTCTGTTGCTTGTAGCCAGTGACTTTGGCGGTATTCTGGGGATGATCTTAGCCATACCTGTATATATGATGTTGAAAATTGTCGTGCTAAAGGCGCATAAGCTGTATTTTGCTGAGAAAATCGAAGAGTTGACCGAATAGGTTTTACCAATCATATTCCAAATGACATCCAAGGTGATCAATATCATATCTCACGCCCCCGTGATTGGGCGATGATTATTCTAATAGAAAGAAGTTAGATATTCATTACGCTCGGGGGATGATAGACATGGCATTGAATGCCAAAGGCGGGAAGTACTTTTACGCGTGGAGCAAAATTCTTCCCGACGGATCATTTTACCTTCCGGATCAAGCCCTGCATGAGTACCAGATTCGCCCGGACTCCAACATTATACTGATGACAGGTCGGAATACGGCCAAGGGTTTTAGCGTCGTTTGCAAAGAACTGATTGCGAACTCACCGCTTGCCACGATATTCGGCAGCATTCCTCAGCTTCAGCAATTCGCCATCCCGGAAGGGCAGGCCATTACCTTTAAGGAACGTTCGTTCTGCTGGGTTTATCTAAACAGCAAAGGGTATTTCACGCTGCCGCTGACGACCTGGCGGGAATTTGGACTCAAGCCCGGCGATCAACTGCTGAGTCTACGGGCCACCCATCTGGCATTTAACAACTTGTCGGAGGGGCCGTATATCGAGCAAGCCAAGCAACTCCGCGATATTCATGTCTACGAATGAAAAGAAGCTAACAGAGGAACCAGCCAGTCGCCGATTCATACATCGGCAGCTGGCTGGTTTTAATTTCTTATGCGATCTTTAAGCGCTTTGGGACGGTAATAGATACTTCGCGATTAAACTCGTATAAGCTTCCTTCGGCCGCAGCCCAATCAACTTCTCAACAGGCTGGCCCTGCTGGAAGAAGATGACGGTCGGCATGGACATCACGCCGAATTGTGCGGCCAGAGCCGGCAGCTCGTCGCAATTGACCTTCAGCAGGTTAATGGCGCCGTCATAGCTTTCGTGCAGCTCATCCAATATAGGGGATAACACCTTACATGGTGGGCACCAAGGTGCGTCGAAGTCGACGAGGGTGAGACCCGTTGCTTGTAACGCCTCCGTAAACTCATTTTCATGTTTGATCCGTTTCGTTGCCATTCTCATTCATCTCCATTTCGGGATTTTCGCTTAAAATATGACTGATCCGCTCTTCCAGATTGGCCTTGATCGCCTGCAGCAGTTCAATTTGCTCACTAACTTCCTTCAGCTTACTGCGGTAAACGGGCATGATCTCGCGGCAGAACGCCTCTTTGCTGGTCATGACGCAATGCAGGAAGCCGGCGATTTGCTCTGTCGTGAGCCCCAGGCTTAAATAGAACTGGATCGTCTTCACTTGTTCAGCGGAAAAGCTGTGGTAGTCGCGGTACCCATTAGCCATCCGTTGCGAAGAGATCAAGCCTTGCTCCTCGTAATAACGAAGGGAGCGGATGCTGACGCCGGTAGCCTTGGACAATTCACCGATTCTCATCGCTTTCAAATCACCTGCCTTCTTGGATTCATTATAAACCCTGACATTAATGTGAGGGTCAATTACTTTTCGTCTAATTTGGCTAAAAAAACTTCTACGAGGATTACGGCGGCGGGTTCGAGGATCGTGTATAATGTAAGAAATTAGGCGCCTATCACTAGGCGTTGAAGGAGGAGCAGGCATGAAACCGGCTATATTGATTATCGATATGCAGCAAGCCTTCTTATACCATCCGCGAATCCAAAGCGAAGTACCGGGAGCATGCGAGTACATCAATGCGGTTGCCGACATGTTCAGGGAGGCGGGTCGGCCTGTCGTTATCGTCCAAGATAAGGATGGAGGTGAAGGGACTCCGGGGTACGAGGTGATTCCTGAGGTGAAGCTGGCTGAATCCGACCTGCGGATCTCCAAAGCTTGGAATAACTCGTTTTGGAGAACCGATCTCGAGCAGCTTCTGCGCGAACAGGACACCGATTTTGTAGTAGTGTGCGGATTTGCCGCAGAACATTGTGTCACCTTTACGTTTAACGGAGCCGTGGAACGTGACTTTGGCGCAGCTATTTTGCAAAAAGGGATCATCGGTGAGCATCCCGATTCGGTAGCGGCGGTATACCGGGATCGCAGTTTGATCAGCTATTCTGTGATTCGTGCGATTTTGAAATCAGCTTAATTCATGACATTACATAATTAAAATTCATTCATTTGGAGGCGGATCGGTACATGAATGCACATGAAATCGATTATCGTATTATCGGCAATGAAATGCAGTGCGTGGAGGTTCACTTGGATCAAGGAGAAAGCGTGATCGCCGAAGCCGGCAGCTTTATGATGATGGATCCGGATATTCGGATGGAGACGATCTTCGGCGATGGCAGCAGTCAAGGCGGCGGCGGGCTCATGGGCAAGCTGATGGGGGCCGGCAAACGGCTGCTCACAGGCGAGGGTTTGTTCATGACGGTGTTCACCAACGCGGGCTACAATCGGCAGGCTGTCACATTCGCTTCTCCATATCCCGGCAAAATCGTCCCGCTCGACCTGCAAATGCTTGGCGGCAAAATCATCTGCCAAAAGGACGCTTTCTTGTGCGCCGCCAAAGGCGTATCGGTCGGGATTGAATTCCAGCGCAAGCTCGGCACCGGCTTCTTCGGCGGAGAAGGCTTCATCATGCAGAAAATCGAAGGCGACGGTCTGGCGTTTGTGCATTCCGGCGGCTTGGTAATTGAAAGAGATTTGGCCCCCGGCGAAGTGCTGCGTCTGGACACCGGCTGTTTAGTGGCTATGACGTCTTCGGTCGACTATGACATTGAATTCGTTAAAGGTGTGAAGACGGCCTTGTTCGGCGGGGAAGGGCTCTTCTTCGCGACGCTGCGCGGTCCCGGCAAAGTATGGGTTCAATCATTGCCGTTCAGCCGTTTGGCGGATCGGGTGCTATCCGCCTCCCGTTATTCGGGCCGCAAAGATGAGGGCAGCTTGTTAGGCGGCTTGGGCAATTTGCTGGATGGCAGATAGAAGGGAAGAGGGATTCCCTTCCTGCGGTGAGAAAGGCGGTTGACATTCCACTCCTTAAGTAACTAATATGGTTACAAGACGATGGAATGGGGGATAGGCTTATCATGACAATCAGTTCCAGATTTTCCGTGGCCATTCATATATTATCCCTGCTTGAAATCAACAAGGACGGGATTAGCACTTCGGAGTATATCTCCGGCAGCGTCAATACGAACCCCGTTGTGATCCGTCGAATTATGGGCATGCTAAATAAAGCGGGCCTGGTGCAAGTGCGCACGGGGGTTGCTGGGTCGAAGCTGTCACGGCCGCTTGATCAAATTACATTGCTCGACGTTTACCACGCGGTGCATGTTGTGGAGGAAGATGGATTGTTTGCCGTACATGATCATCCTAATCCGGATTGTCCGGTTGGCAATAATATCCAATCGTCCATCGAACCCATCTTCTCCTTGGCGCAAAAAGCGATGGAGAACACGCTGGCGGCTGTGACGTTGCAGGATGTTGTAGATGAGATATCGGCTAAAGCCACTTCGGTTTAATCGCAGGAAGCTGCGGTTAAGCGGAAAGTTGATAGAGCCCCCTAAGCCAGGGGGCTTTTTTGATGCAGAATTGACAACCCCACATCCTGTAACTATACTGATTACAATAGTCCATGTGTAACAGCTACAGTTACACTTCATTGTAGTATCGAGACGTAATGATTCGAAGGAGGAAATGGTTCATGGCTCATTCCTTGCCTATTCATCCCGCCGCACAAATCGGTGTTGTTCAACTAAAAGTTCGCGATCTCGATCGATCGGTCGCATTTTACCAGGAGGTCATCGGCTTTCAGGTGCTGCGCCAGAACGGCGCGATCGCCGAAATAACTGCCGACGGCAAAACACCGTTGCTCATTCTAGAAGCAGATCAACGCTATCAAGTGTTGCCCGAGCGATCCGTATCTGGGTTATATCATTTTGCCATTTTGGTTCCGGACCAAGTGACGCTTGGACTTGTTCTGCGAAATCTCATCCGTTATCAAATCCCGGTGGGACAAGGCGACCATCTGGTCAGCGAAGCGTTGTACATAAACGATCCCGACCAAAACGGCATTGAAATCTATGCTGACCGTCCTCGTGATACCTGGCAAAAAAACGCTAGCGGCGAAGTTATTATGACCACGGATCCTGTGGACGCGGAAAATCTGTTGAATCTGTCCGAGCAATCGGAGTGGCATGGTTTGCCTGAGGGTACCCGTATGGGGCATGTGCATTTACATGTAGGGGATTTGCATCAGGCAGAACAGTTCTACTGCGGTATTCTCGGCTTCGAGGTCACCGCTCATTATGGCACGGCCGCATTATTCATTTCCGCTGGCGGATATCACCACCATATCGGCCTCAACATGTGGGCCGGCAAAGGTGCGCCCCCCGCACCGGAGAATGCGGTGGGCATCCGTTACTTTACAACGGAGTTGCCGGATGTACCGGCACTTGAAGCCGTTGAAAGCCGATTAGCTGAAGCGAAAGTGGCTTATCATCGGGAGGGAAATGAACTCCGGTTAAGCGATCCGTTTGGCATCGGAATTCGACTCGCCGTTGTTGGCTGAACTGTCGTAGAGAATAAACTCCTCTGTTTTTGACTCTTCCTTTTGGCGTGGTCCTTCACCTATAATAGATTTACGCAAACTCTAGGAAAGGACCGGTCGTTATGAAATTGTTCCCTCAGCTGGAAACGGAGCGTTTTGTACTACGAAGGCTAACTTCGAAAGATGCCGCCGATTTGTTCCATTACTTCTCCAACGATGAAGTGACCAAATATTACGATTTGGATCGTTTCGTGGAGCTCCGAGAAGCCGAAGAACTGATCCAAATGTGGAACAGCCGCTATTTGGAGAAGCAAGGCTTTCGCTGGGCTATTACGGTTAAAGCCGAAAGCGACCGGGTGATCGGCACCTGCGGATTTCACAACTGGTCGAAGAACCATTATAAGGCCGAGGTCGGTTATGAGCTCAACCCGGACTATTGGCGCCAAGGCGTCATGACTGAAGTATTGCAGGAAATCCTGCGTTTTGGTTTCGAGGATTTGGGACTCAACCGGATCGAAGCTTTTATTGATCCTGACAATATTAGGTCTCGGTATTTGTTGGAGAAAACAGGCTTCCATGAGGAAGGGTACCTGAAGGAAACGTTCTTTGAGAAGAATCAGTTCGTTGATGCCGTCCTATTTGCATTGCTGAAGAAGCAATACGAGTCGAAACGGAACCGGATATTTCGTTAAATTGCATAATCCCCCGTACTCTAGGTAAACAATTGTAAAGAATGTTTATCATCGCTAAAGTTGGGGGTCAAGAAATGGTATTTATGGTTTCCTTTCTGATCATCTTGTTGTTCGTCCTTTGGGGGGCGTTAGCTCCAGAGCAACTTGCAAAAACGGCAGATCGGGTATTAGAATTTTCTATTGGAAGTTTCGGCTGGTTTTATTTGATGACCACGCTGGGACTTCTTATTTTTTCTTTCTATCTGGCTTTTAGCAAGCACGGGCAAGTTAAATTAGGCAGTGATGATGACGAGCCTGAATATTCAAACTTATCTTGGTTCGCCATGCTCTTTAGCGCTGGGATGGGCATCGGACTTGTTTTTTGGGGGGCTTCGGAACCGTTATCGCATTATATGACTCCTCCGGAAGGAGTAGAGGGCGGGACTCCGCAAGCCGCCAGATTGGCAATGCGTTATTCATTTTTTCACTGGGGATTACATCCTTGGGGGGTATATACTCTGATTTCGCTTGCTCTCGCTTATTTCCAATTCCGCAAAGGGTATCGCGGACTCATTAGCATGACCTTTGTTCCATTACTAGGTGAGAAGATTGTCAAAGGCTTCTTGGGAAAATCCATCGATATTTTGGCTGTCATCGCGACAGCGTTTGGCGTGGCTACATCTTTGGGGCTAGGTACCCTGCAAATTGGCGGAGGACTCCATCATTTGTTTGGTATTCAGAATACATTGACGACGCAAGCCGTTATCATATCTGTTGTAACGGTCTTGTTTTTGTTGTCCGCGACAACCGGTTTGGATAAAGGGATCAAACTGCTAAGCAATATCAATTTGATTATTGCCGTTACTTTGCTAGTGTTCGTTCTATTGGCGGGTCCGACTTCCTTTATCTTCGATACGTTTACTTCGACGCTCGGGGACTATCTGCAAAACCTGGTTGTGATGAGCTTACGTATGACACCATTCACCCAAGGGACGTGGGTAGGGAATTGGACGCTATTTTATTGGTCATGGTGGATCGCGTGGGCACCTTTTGTTGGCACTTTTATTGCACGTGTATCTCGAGGAAGAACGATTAAAGAGTTTGTGCTTGGGGTGCTCCTCGTCCCCAGTGCATTCGGGTTTATTTGGTTTTCTGTATTTGGAGGAACCGGTTTAAACATAGAAATGTTCAAGCTTGCTGGATTAGCCAAATCTGCGCAGGAAGATGTAACGACCGCATTATTCTTCATGCTGGAACAGTTACCGCTAGGCATGTTAATTGCAGCGTTGGCCACTTTGCTAATCATTACTTTCTTCGTAACTTCCGCGGATTCTGCAACATTCGTACTTGGAATGTTGTCTACCAAAGGAACTCTGAACCCCAGCAACAAAGTGAAATTGACGTGGGGGATTCTGCAATCGCTAATTGCTTTGACCCTCCTGATCAGTGGAGGATTAAGCGGCCTACAAACTGCTTCGATCGTTGCGGCACTTCCTTTTGCCGTCATTATGCTAGGGATGTGCGTCTCCTTACTGAAAGCTCTGAACGGAGAGGATAAAGAACGTAAACACAGAGAAAGAGAAACCCGGCAGTTTATTGAGAAGATGCGTGCTAAAGAAAATATCGAACCGACGAACTCCAATGGATAACAATTGTATACAAGGAACACCGCAGATTAGCGATGTTCCTTGAGAAACTCCGTTTCATAGATCATGTGGATCCGTTCCAGCACCGTTTGGGCATGCTTTTGAAACTTAAGCTCTGCAGGCTGATCCTTCATCAGGAAGACGCCGGTTTGACCCCGATGATCGCCCAGTACACCGGTATATAGTAAGCCAGCCCCATGGGTTGGCGGGGAGAAGAACAGCTTCATGATCGGCTTCAGCCAAATCGGAAGACCCGAAGGTTTTCCTTTGCGAAGGGTATTGTTGCCCCCAGGATCGACGCTGCGGATTTCGATGCCCTCAGCCGCAAACTGGGGAGCGATGGCTTTCGTCCATAAGGAGAGCGCCAGCTTGGATGTGGCGTAAGGACCTAATAGCTTGCGGAACGATGTAGGCCGCGCCAATCGGTCCGGATCAAAGGACTTGACTCTGCCTATCACAGCGGACGAGGTATTGATTACCGTTTTTAAACGGCCGTTTTTTAACAAATCCATCAATTCTATCGTGACGATATAAGGGACGATCGTCATCAACTCGTAGTGAAGCTCACGACCTTGCTTCGAATACTCCAATTCCGGAAAGCTGCGACCGGCGTTATTGAACAGCACGTCAATTAATTCTTCGTTGGCTTTAATCTGCTCCAGCACTTGCCGCAGACTGTTAAAGTCGGACAAATCCGATGCCTTGTAGGTTCTTAGCTGCCCTTGGCGAGCGGCGGATTGCAGACTTTGATCTTCCGCCGGCCAGTCGGAACGGTTTAACCCCACGACTTGCCATCCTTCATTCAGCAGCTTGCGGGTTAACTCGAGTCCGATCCCGGAGCTGGCCCCTGTTATTAAGGCGACATTTTCGTTTTTGATACCCATCTTGATCATCCCTCCTAAGTCTTAAACCTGCTATGAAGTCGATTGTATTTCTTGGAGTCGACTTCAAGTCAAGCCGATTTTTTACACGAAAGTGAATATTGACTTGGAGTCAGCTCCAAGTTATATAATGCAGAATAGACCTTTTACAGAGGAACGGAAGGAAGAGAAAATGGCGATCGAATCGATGGATAAACGCACTTTTTCTATCAAGCAAGTTGCGGAGCGAACCGGCATAACCGTGGATACCCTTCGATATTATGAGAAAATTGCGCTCCTGCCTCGGGCCAAGCGGAAAGAGAATGGACACCGCGTTTATCACCAGGAGGATCTGGATACGATCCGATTGGTAAATTGCCTCAAGAAAACCGGGATGCCTCTGGAAGAAATGCGACCCTTTCTGAAGGTATCCATTGATGCGGATATGGGGGATTATCCGGAGCTGGTGGAGAAGATGGTTCAACACCGGGCTGACATCGTCGAGCAAATTGCTTCGCTGCAGCAGGTAGTCGATTTTATCGACTTGAAGCTTGCGCAAGGCAAGTACCGACCCTCGGACTGCGAAGTTGAGGGTGTCTATCGCTCTCGATCTGACGGCAGGAAGGGCGTGCCGGCCCCAGCACCGTTTTCGACAGCCGAACTGCGTTATTTTTCCGCGGCACCGAGTGAAAGTGGTCATTGAAGAATTGGTTTTCTTTTGCCATAATAAGCGGAGCAGATGACTTGTCCGAAGTCTCGGGGGAGTCTTAAATGTAAAGGGGGAACTTCGTTTGAAGGGGATTATCACCGTACTGGGCAAGGACAAAGTGGGCATTATCGCCAAGGTGTGCACCTATCTGGCCGATAATAACGTTAACATTCTCGATATTTCGCAAACGATCATTCAAGGCTATTTCAACATGATGATGATCGTTGACATCTCGGCGCCGGCTAAGGGATTCGAGAAGCTGGTCGAAGAGTTGCAGGAGCTGGGCCGTTCTATTGGCGTGGAAATCAAGCTGCAGCACGAGGATATTTTCAATACGATGCATCGGATCTGAGAAGAAGGGAGGGGACCGCATGATTTCACGCGTAGAAGTACAAGAAACCAACTCGATGATCCGCGAAATGAACCTCGACGTACGTACGATTACGATGGGTATCAGCCTAATGGATTGCGCTCATGAGGACATGAATGTATTTAACCGGAACATCTATGATAAAATTACCCGTTCGGCAGAGCATCTAGTCAAGACCGGCGAGGATTTGGAGAAGCAATTTGGCGTACCGATCGTCAACAAGCGGATTTCGGTAACTCCTATTTCGATTGCTGCCGGGGGGCTGAAGACCGATACGTTTGTGCCGGTGGCGGAAGCGCTTGACCGGGCCGCCAAGGAAGTGGGCGTCAACTTTATCGGCGGGTTTTCGGCCCTTGTGCAAAAAGGCTTTACGAACGGCGATCGGGTATTGATCAACAGTATACCTGAAGCGCTGGCTGTCACGGACCGGGTCTGCTCCTCGGTGAACGTAGGCTCCTCGCGCAGTGGGATCAATATGGACGCCGTAAAACAAATGGGCGACATCATCATTCGTACGGCCGAGCGGACGGCGGACCGTGGCTCGATCGGTTGCGCCAAGCTGGTTGTGTTCTGCAACGCCGTGGAGGACAACCCGTTTATGGCCGGAGCGTTTCACGGCGTTGGGGAGCAGGAATGCGTCATCAACGTGGGTGTCAGCGGACCAGGCGTGGTGAAGCGTGCGCTGGAGGAAGTGAAGGGCAAGGATTTCGAGACGTTATGCGAAACGATTAAGCGGACGGCGTTTAAGGTAACCCGTGTGGGTCAACTGGTGGCACAGGAAGCTTCGAAACGATTAGGTGTTCCGTTTGGCATTATCGACTTGTCGCTCGCCCCAACGCCGGAGATCGGCGATTCGATCGCGGAGATCTTCCAGGTGATGGGCTTAGAGGAAGCGGGTGCACCGGGAACCACGGCTGCTCTGGCGATCTTGAACGACAACGTGAAAAAAGGCGGCGTCATGGCCTCCTCCTATGTCGGCGGCCTTAGCGGCGCCTTCATCCCGGTCAGCGAGGACCACGGGATGATCGAAGCGGTACAGCGCGGCGCGCTGACGCTGGAGAAGCTGGAAGCGATGACGTGCGTCTGCTCCGTCGGGCTCGATATGATCGCGATTCCCGGCAGCACCAGCCCCGCGACAATATCCGGCATCATCGCCGACGAAGCGGCGATCGGTATGGTTAACAACAAGACGACCGCCGTTCGGATCATCCCGGTCATCGGTAAGGACGTTGGCGAGATCGTGGAATTCGGCGGTTTGCTGGGTTATGCGCCTATAATGCCGGTTAACGCCTTTAACTGCGCACCGTTCATCGAACGGGGCGGACGGATTCCGGCACCGATCCACAGCTTTAAGAACTAGGCGGCGGGGGACGCGGCCATGTATAAAACGATAGGACTGCTGGCGCACGTAGATGCCGGCAAAACCACCTTCGCCGAGGCCTTGCTGTACCAAACGCAAACCATCCGCAGCCGAGGCCGGGTCGACCACCGCGATGCTTTTCTCGACAGTCACGAGATCGAGAAGGCACGCGGAATCACCGTTTTCGCCGACCAGGCAGAAATGAGATACGGCGAATCAACGTATTTCCTGTTGGATACGCCCGGCCACGTCGATTTCTCCGCGGAGATGGAACGGGCACTGCAGGTACTCGATTACGCCGTCATCATTGTCAGTGCGGTGGAGGGCGTTGAGGGACATACGGAGACGGTTTGGCAGTTGCTTCGCACCTATGGGATTCCAACATTTTTCTTTATCAACAAAACTGATCGCACTGGCGCTGATCCGGATCTGGTCTTCCAGGACCTAATCCGCGAGTTGAGTGGTGATGTGCTGGATGTATCCAGTTGGGTGGAAAGCGGGCGTATGGACGACACGCAAAAGGCTTGGCTTGCTGAGCGGGAAGAAGCACTGCTGGAGGTGTTTTTAGAAGGAACCGGGTCGGTTGAAGAGTGGAACGCTCACCTGGCTCGACTCATTCAGAGCGGGCAAGTTTATCCTTGCCTGCGAGGTTCGGCGTTGCTAGATATCGGGATCGACACTTTTCTCCACGCGTTGGAACGGTTAACTCGAACCACGTTTAATCCGCAGATTTCGTTTGCTGGCCGAGTCTACAAAATCCGGCATGATGAGCAAGGGACTCGAATTACGTTTATCAAAGCGCTGCAAGGCACGTTGAAGGTCCGAGATGAAATTGCCTTTGGGCCAGCTGTAGAGGGAGCACGGCGCTCAGAAAAAATCACCGGTATCCGCAAATACAGCGGGCAGCGTTTCGTCCAGACGGATTCGGTAACCGCTGGGGAACTGTTCGCGGTAACGGGATTAACCGAAGCTCATTCCGGTGAAGCCGTTGGGGCGTTTCAAGATCCGATCCGACGAGAGCTCGTACCTACGTTGCAATCCAAGGTGCTCTTTGAACCGCCTCTGCACCTGAAGGAAGTACTTCGCGTCTTCCGGTTATTGGACGCAGAGGACCCGACCTTGGGAACCCGATGGGATGAAGCGTTGCAGGAGCTACATATTCATGTGATGGGCCGGATTCAGCTGGAAATTTTGCAGCAGGTGCTATTGGAGCGTTTTCGGATGAATATCGCGTTTGGACCGCCGGAAATTTTGTATAAGGAAACGATAATCGCTCCGGTTGTGGGTTGCGGACATTTCGAACCTTTAGGGCATTATGCCGAAGTCCATTTACGGTTGGAGCCGGGAGAACGGGGAAGCGGCGTAACCTTCGTTAACGCCTGCCATGCGGATGATTTAACCGTGGGTTATCAGAACATGATTGGCCAACATGTATTGGAGCAGGAGCATCACGGTTTGTTGACCGGTTCACCCCTGACAGACGTGCGTGTGACGCTGCTGACCGGTCGATCGCATAACAAACACACCAGCGGTGGGGATTTCCGCGAAGCTACCTACCGTGCGCTGCGGCAAGGGCTGGAGCAGACGGAGAATGTGCTTCTGGAACCGGTGTATCTGTTTAAAATCAAGGTAGGATTAGATCAACTAGGCAAGGTGTTGACCGATATCCAGCAAGCTCACGGTCGGTTCGATTCACCCGAGACGGGTTTGGAGACGGCGGTCATTACAGGCGTTGTCCCGGTAGCCACTTTTATGGACTATGGGGCGGAGCTCGCATCTATGTCGCATGGGAAAGGGTCCATCACACTGAAATCCGGGGGGTATGAGCCCTGTCATCAGACTGATACGGTGATCGCTCGGAAGAACTACAACAAAGATGCAGATCCGGCGTACACCTCGTCTTCAATTTTTTGCTCCAAGGGGCAAGCGTATTCGGTGTCCTGGGAAGAGGTAAAGAATAAGATGCACGCATCAGTGGACTAAATTATCAAATATATACTTATGTTGTGTATTTACATTACAACCTAAATATCCTAAAATATACCTGTAAAAGCGAGCTGACACCACGTTCAGTTCGCTTTTTTCATTCACGGAGCAGTTGGCGTGAAATACGTGTTACAAGGAGCGAAAAATGTCTAAAAAAATCATGATCTCACTCTTTATTTTAGCAAACTTAACTTCTTGTTCGAATCCAAGTTTGAAGGATAGCCAGGCTTCTGAGGCCTATACCTTGTATAACAATATTTTTTACCATCAGTATATGAATCAACTCTCTCTGTTCTCCGAAGTTTTAAGCGGGCTGACGAAAGAGGATCTGAATGATGTTGACTTGGCTTACATCAAAGGTAAAATTGAGGGTTATTCTGAGAATAGTGGGTTCGTTTTTTATGCGTTGAGCAGAAACGACAGCCATTCATTCAATCTTGCGGTGCCTTCTGAACTACGACCTTCAATGTATGAATTAATTGGGCTAACAAACAGGATGCTGAGTTTGATCCGCAACACTTTTGATGAGAATAATAAAATCACTGTAGCAAAAGATAACCAAGAGTTGATTCTTGAAGTCATTCAGATGTGCAGGGAGCTAAACGTATCGTCAAAGTACATTAAGGATGAAGATAATAGGGCTGACTACGAAAGACAATTGCAGCTGGCGCTGATCAAAATCGAGGAACTCCAGAGTAAATTGGAAAAGCCCAGATCAAAATAAGACCTTTGGTTGACAATCCACCGCCAGGTGCATATAATAACCAATAATTCCATATGCCAAATGTGTTGATTAGAAATAGTAAAGATGACTTGACCTCTCAGAGAGCCGTTGGTTGGTGCGAAGCGGCAGTGTCCGTCATGTTGAACTCGTCTATGAACAGCTGCCTGAAATGTAGGGCCAGCCGGGATTCCGCCGTTACAAGGATAGATGGTGTTCGCCATCGAAGGAGATCATTTCATCACATGAAATGAATTAGAGTGGTACCGCGAGTTAAACCTCGTCTCTATAACAGAGACGGGGTTTTTGTGTTGATTAAATTCCGGGTTTAATCAACCTCGCTTAATATAGATTCAAGAAACTGAAGGCTTTCAACTACAATTACAAACCAGGGAGGAACTCACAGATGGACCGTTATCGCAACATTATCATATTGGATACAACGTTACGCGATGGGGAGCAAGTTCCTGGCGCTAAATTGAATGTGCGGCAAAAGCTGGAGTTTGCCCAGCAACTGAAGCGCCTCCGTGTAGATATTATCGAAGCGGGTTTTCCTGCCTCATCGCAAGGAGACTTTGAGTCGGTGCAACAAATCGCCCGAAGCGTAGGGGATCGCGTGGGGATTACGGCTTTAGCCCGAGCGGTGAAAGCCGACATCGACGCGGTGTACGAAAGTATCCGTGAAGCGCAGCACCCGCTGATCCATATCGTTCTTGGGGCTTCTAATGTACATGTGGAGAAGAAATTCAACCGCTCCCAGGATGCCGTGCTGCAAATGGGCGTTGATGCCGTGAAATATACCAAGACGCTGCTGCCCGATGTTCAATACTCCACGGAAGACGCATCTCGTGCGGACTTCGAATACTTATGGAAGACGATTGAGGCTGTCGTCAAGGCCGGAGCGACGATGATTAACGTCCCTGACACCGTTGGTTATGCGGAGCCGGAGGAATTCGGCCATCTGATCCGACGCATTCATGAGCGGCTCAAGAACCTTGACGACCGGGTCGTTCTCAGCGTGCATTGTCACAACGATCTGGGGTTGGCTACGGCCAATACGTTAAGCGCCATCAAGAACGGAGCGGAGAAAATCGAATGTACCATCAATGGGCTTGGGGAACGAGCAGGCAACGCCTCGCTGGAGGAAACGGTGATGGCCCTGAAAGTCCGCGAGGCGTTGTACGGCTGCCGCACGAACATCGATACAAAGGAGTTGACTTGCACCTCACGTCTGCTTACCCATTTGACGGGGCTTGACGTGCAAGTGAATAAGGCAATCACTGGCGACAACGCGTTTGCCCATTCCTCCGGCATCCATCAGGATGGGTTGCTGAAAGATAAACAGGTTTACGAAATTATGTCCCCTGAAGAAGTGGGGGCTGAGAGCATGGAGTTAATTCTCACAGCCCGCTCCGGCCGGCATGCGGTGAAGCATGCGGTGGAGAAGCTGGGCTTTGATGTATCCGATGCAGTGGGGTTCGAGCGACTATTTCAGCGATTCTTAATATTGGCTGATGCCAAAAAAGAAGTGTACGATCACGACCTCTACTATCTGCTGAGCGAACAGCAAGTACAGAGTGAATCCAGCCATTCGTTGTTCGAACTGGTTTCGTTCCAGGTTATTACCAATGAGGTATGTCCGACCGCCACGGTCGTCTTGAAGATCAACGGGCAAGAGCGAAAGGGCAGCGCGATTGGGGACGGACCTATCGACGCGTTGTACAGTGTGATCATAACGTTAACCGGTATCGACGCCAAGTTGACTTCCTATAAGATTAACAGCATCTCCCACGGCAAAGAAGCCATCGGCCGCGTGAATATTCAGCTTGAAGCGGGAGGAAGAAGCTACACGGGACGCGCCATGGATACCGATATCATAAAGGCAAGCGGTCAGGCATTTTTGGGTGGAATCAATGCGATGATTTTGGCCGGCGTGATTGACGAGAACATAATAAATATTATGTAAACCAAAGGTGGTCCAGATCATAAATAAGGCAGGTGGGATGAATGAGATCATCTCGCCTGCCTATTTATTATTGTTCATTAAGCTGAGATAAAGCAACCTCTTTCTCATTCTCCGGTTGACCCAGAGGAAAGATCCTTGCGGTTTCGCTCTTCTCGTCGACATGTTGGATGTAAATTGGGACACCGTCGCAAGTCACGTCTACCATGGAAGGGGAAGCAACGATCTCTTTAGCCCGTTGACTGTTCATAATTAACCTCCTGAATTCATTTCATATTTCTGTTATCCTGCTGATCATAAAATGCCCGGACCCTGTGGATCTTATTCTCTCGGCTGCTCGAAACGCTAGGGATTGTAAATTTTGTTCGCTTATTGTGTTGGAAGGATTTACATTCCATTCTCTACTACTTATATTTAATAGAGTAGTACATCAAAATGTGGTAGAGGAGGAATCGATTGATGGTATGGGGAAATAAAGCTTTCGGTAAACTGCTGGTCATAAGTACCCTTGTAGCCGGACTTGCTTCCGGAGCCGTTGGTCTTCCCGTGAATGCTGCTGATGCAGTGGGCTCGGGGGCAAAGGATTATCAGTTGCGCGTCTTACATACGAATGACACGCATGCGCACCTGGATAATATCGCACGCAGGGTAACGGCGATAAACGCAGCCAGGAACGAGCACACCGTGCTGCTTGATGCTGGGGATGTTTTCTCCGGAACGTTGTATTTCAATCAGTTTAACGGTTTAGCCGATTTATTCTTCATGAACGAGCTAAAGTATGATGCCATGACGTTTGGTAACCATGAATTTGATAAAGGACCTAGCACCTTGGCCGAGTTCATCAAGCAAGCCCAATTTCCTTTCGTTAGCGCCAACTTAGATTTCAGCTCCGATTCTGACCTTAAAGGCTTAAGCCATTCTGGAGTAGGGAACCCGGGAGAGACAGGTCAGATTTACCCTGCCGTAATTAAGGAAATCGCCGGTGAGAAGGTAGGCATCATCGGGTTGACCACACCTGAAACCTCTGTGTTGTCGTCACCGGGTCCTGCCATCAAGTTCGCCGACGAAGTCCAAAGCGCACAGAAACAAGTCGACGCCTTGGAAGCGGAAGGAATCAACAAGATCATCGTGTTGTCTCATCTCGGGTACACCATTGACCAGGATCTGGCCGAAGCCGTCGACGGCATTGATATTATCGTAGGTGGACACTCTCATACCAAATTGACAACGCCGGAAGTGCATCACGCCGAGCAAGAGCCAACCCTGATCGTACAAACGGGCGAATATAATCAAAATCTAGGCCAATTAGATGTCACATTTGATGCAACCGGGAAGCTGACCGCTTGGAAAGGCGAGTTGATCGCGCTGGACGCGAAAGACGATGCAGGAAATTTCTTGATCAAAAGTGATGCCGCAGCGGAAGCCAAGCTGAAGGAATACGCCGCGCCATTGGAAGAGCTGAAAAAGACCGTGATCGGCAAATCAGACGTCCTCCTGGACGGCGAACGCGGCAGCGTCCGCAAACAGGAAACCAATTTGGGGAACCTGATTGCCGATGGGATGCGTTCAAAGGTCATGAGTATCGTGAAGGAAACTGGGGTTAAAGGTTATGTCACAATTCAGAACGGCGGCGGCATCCGGGCTTCGATAAAAGCTGGAGACATCACCTTAGGCGACTTGCTTACGACGATGCCGTTCGGCAACAATCTTACCGCTCTGAAGATGACCGGCGCCGAAATTACCGCCGCACTGGAAAACGGCGTCAGCGGCGTCGAAAATGGAGAAGGGCGTTTCCCTCAAGTTTCGGGCCTGCGATTCTATTACGATTCGACTAAACCAGGCGAAGTGATCGACGACGTCACGGGCAATAAAACGCAAAACGGTCAACGCATCGTTAAAGTTCAAGTTCAAAACGAAGACGGCACTTATACGGATATCGACCCCAACGCTTTCTATATTGTTGCGACCAATTCATTTATGGCTGGAGGCGGAGATTTCTACGCTTCCATGAAGCAAGCGAAAGATGACGGTCGGTTCTATGAACTGAATCTGGTAGACTATGAAGTGTTCCGCGAACACCTCGATCAAGTAGGGCATGTAAAGGCCGCCCTTCAAAGTCGGATTACGGACCTGAAAGGGGCCGCGCTTCCGACGGAAGCCGGTGGAGCAACACCGGTGGACCCAGTATCGACTCCGGACACGGGTTCGGTCGGATTTACGGACATTTCCTCTGATCCCCATGCCGCTCTAATCAAAGAGGCGGCTGCAGCCGGGATCGTACAAGGGTATGGCGACGGAACCTTCCGTCCTGCTGCGGAAGTAACACGAGCTGAGTTTGCGGTGATGGTCAGCCGGGCCTTTAAGGTGACTGCAGCTTCAACAGCAACTGGTTTCACCGATGAAGCGGATGTCCCATCTTGGGCGATACCGGCGGTGAAAGCACTGAAGGGGGCAGGGGCTCTCGAGGTGTTTGGCTCTCAAACGTTCCTCCCGAAAAATTCACTTACCGTTAAAGAGGCTGCCGCGGTTATTGCTAAAGCATCGGGCAAAGAAGCCAATTTGGCGGGCTTATCCGCCGATTCCAAAGTCACGCGCAGCGATCTGGTATTGCTGTTAACGAGCGCTCTAAAATAGTTAGAACAACACACCGCCTCGTCTATTTTAGATGGACGGTGTGTTTTCAATTTCGGGGGAACGGTCGAATATTTATGGTTGATCACTTCAACTTCGAACCGCTAGATCCCTGATCGTATTCGTTAGACAATTCCTCCAGAGACTTGATGGGACCATGCGGATTTTGAGCTTGTTTACGGCTCTTCCTTGCATTTTCTTTGCTTTTGGTGGAACGGGTCATTGGGGAGAACTCCTTTCATCAAAGTTGGAAAGCATCTGCCCTCCATTACGATAGGTTGTTTCGTGAGAAGACCAAATATACAAAATGGGATGATCAATGGCATGCAGATTCGAATAAGGTAATAGGAAAGTGAAGTTATGCATATGGACTAACGATAGAAAGGAGTGATCTACCATGCTGAAAAAGCATAATGTATGGATGAAATTTGCGTTATTCGGCATTGTTCTGTCCCTAACGGCATGTTCGGGAAGGGCAACGGAACCATCTGCTAATTCGAATCATTCACCCCCGGTGAAAGAAGAGGCCCCAGCTCCTGCACCGGAGAATAACAAACAGAATGATAACGTTAATGAAGAACCAAATGTGACACGTCCAGAGGTCGAAAGTTTCGAATTGTTGACAGGGGAGGGGAATCAGACGCTGGAGGCGAAATTGCATCAAGGCGAAGGTTTCAGCTTTTATGTATTCGACAAATTCGCTTTTGACGATGCCGAGGGGCGTTTGTACCTAAATAGCAATCCGAAATACGAGGTCAAGATCGAGGCATTACCCGCTAATTATGATCTGGAGCAGCTTCAAACGAAGGGAAGAACGGAATTGGAGGCATTCGGGGAAGTGAAGGATTTCAGTGGGGAACTGATCGAGCATCCCTTGGGTTTTGCTGAAGTCTACCTTCAAGCCTCAGGTAGTGAAGGGATAAGCGATTATATCGTATGGAAGTCTGCTGCAGGTGACGGATTCTTGTTCCGGCTTCAGAATCCCAAAGGGGAGGAAGCTGCTGAGTTTGCCGGACCCGTATGGGTGTCGTTATCGACGGTTCAGAGTGAATCATAGCGGTGAGTATGAGCGTAAGCATACTTATATAACAAAAATGGGAGAAATCCAATAATGGTGTCTCCTATTTCTTTTGTTAGAGTAGTTCATTTGCTCCTTTGTTAGTCAGATTGAATTCAAATAGCTCAATTGGTATATTTCTCAAATGTAAATACCGCAACATAATCCATGAAATTGAGTTCATATAAGAGATGGGATAGGGGGAAGAATACAAATAGATCTGTGGGAGTTATTTCCCGATACAGCAGGATATTATTTGTATTTGTCTCTTCATCTGAGGAAACTATACAAGGGACAGTTATTTTTATGTTATGGACTTTAGATTAAGCATATCTTCTGCGGGAGGTCACCGCTTCTTGAAATTTGAACTAGGACGTTGTTTATTGAATGAGCGATTGATGGAATCCGGAAAATCAGCTGAATGGCTGGCAAAAGACTTGCTATTAAGACCGGAACGAGTTTACGACTTCATTGATAACAAAAGAGTGATGCCACTCAAAATCGCCATATCGATCGCCGATTCCATCGGTTGTGATGTTCGTGCTCTTTATGAAATTGTTCCGGATAATAATGAATTAAAGGGAGAATAAAAGGCAATATACTCTTAGCACATCCTATAGAAGGGAAGCCAGCGAGATCACTTCTCCCTGGCTTCTTAATCCTATTTCAACACACTTCCCCCGAAAAGAAAGCGTTTTTCCCACAGAGAACCAGATACGATGACAACAGCTAATGATTTCTTCACGCTGAGTATCCTCCTGATGTTTTTTGTGAAACTGACGACATCCTATCATAGAAATTCAGGATTTGTTTAGGTGTAATATTTGGTAACGAAATAGGAGATAATTATACGGGATCTCCACAAAAACCACATACTTTTCACATTAATTTTGTTTAAAATAGGTACCACTTAATAATTCTATTTAGAAAATAATGAGAATTCGTAGGAGGCTTATGAAAAAACAATGCAATTTGGAGTCGCCTTTTTAGCCTTGACAATCGTGCTAACAGCTTGTACGAACTCTGGAAACAACAAGGCTGCCAAAGATGAGAACTCCATTCAAACTAGTGGCATTGCGATCGTTTCTGAGGGATTACCTCAAATTCCATGGATTGCTTCTAAAAATACGACTCGGATCAATACGGATGATCCCATTCAGGCTGCAGTATTGATTTCACAGACGCTTTGGATGGCTACAAGCGAGGATAATCGGCCAGGAAGTGTCATTCTGACCTCCGTAGATAACTGGCAAAATGCAGTCCTTAGCGCCGATTTGATCAATCATAACACCGGGACATAACTTTTCATTTGTAAACAGTGATTCACCGAATTTGGCCATAGCTGCAGCTCCTTTCTCGCATTTAGGGAAACACGCTCCGTTGTTGTGGACCAGCAAGGATTCAATGCCTGAAAGTGTAATGTCCTATGTCATGTCTGTGCAACCGAAGTTTGAGAAGTCCCCAACGGAAGGTCCCTATAACCACGCATGGCTTACTGGGACGGTGTCCACGATTAGTGAAGCTGCCCAAGGGGAAATCGACTCGATGCTAGAAATCGTGGCCAAGACTTCAGGGGGAGGACATGGTGGTCACTAACCGACCGATTTATATCTTTTACATGAAAAAACGCGGTTCTCTGAGCCGTGTTTTTCTTTTTTTAAAAATCCATATATTTCGCATGCTTTCTACACGCTTTCCACACAATCGCCCTATACAATTGGATGTATCAAATGAACTATTTATGAGGGAGGAATACAAATGGATTTGTCCTGGTTGCTGTTGTTGGCTTGTCCGTTAATGATGGTATTGATGATGTTTGGAATGAAGGGGCATGGTCACGGTCATGGCTCTCATAAGGAGCATTCACCAAATAACCAAGTGATGCAAGCACAGCTTGACGAACTAAAAGCACAAAATGAGCAAATGAAGCAAGAAATTCAAAGACTATCCCGGTAAACTTATTTGAAATCGGGGGATTCTCCCTCAGATCGTATGGCGTCGTAGTGGGTTTGGCTGTTTTGCTTGCCGTGGGCGTAGCTTATTTTTTAGCCCGTGGGACGCAATACCAGAAACACATTTATAATCTCGTATTCTATGTACTCATCGGTGCGATTCTGGGAGCCAGAATATGGCATGTATTCTTTTTTAATGGGGATATTATTCGCAACATCTATCTGAAATCTTCGCGATTTGGAATGGGGGAATCTCAATCCTCGGAGCGATCGTCGGCGGTTTCGCAGCCACGGCAATTTATACTCGGAGAAATCAACTTTCATTCTGGGAACTCACCGATATTTTAGCTCCGGCAGTCATATTGGGGCAGGCCGTGGGCAGGATTGCCTGCTTCCTGAATGGAGTTGCATTTGGAGCGCCGACAGGCACTGGCTTCGGCATCGTGTATCCGGAAGGAACAATGGCCTTTGATCGGTATGGTGCCGTACCGCTATGGCCGGCCGAAATTTGGGAGGGGCAGCTCGATTTGATTGTCTTTGGTGTTCTCATGGCTTTGAAGAATATCAAGCTTCCTGTAGGGGGACTATTTTTAAGTTATACTATGATGTATGCGCTGGTCCGGTTTTCTCTCGAATTTCTGCGTGGAGATTCACCACGCTATGCCTTGGAATGGACGGCTGGACAGTGGACCAGTGCAGGTATCTTCCTGATCTCTGCAACTTTAATGGTTTATTTCTTCTTTAAACGGAATCATCAGACTAATGCAATTCCTATGTAAATAGAATCAACCGGTAAAGGCGGTGGCAGCGTGCCCAAACTACGGGTTCTTGTTGTAGACGATGAATGGAATATGCGCAATCTCTTGCGGATCTACTTAACGCGAGAAGGGTTTGAGGTCAAAGAAGCTACTAACGGAAACGAAGCCTTGGAAATAGCGGCTAACCATCATTTCGACGTTATTCTGCTGGATTTGATGCTGCCGGATATGGACGGGTGGCAAATCTGCAAAAAAATTCGGGAGAGAGATCATGTAGCCATTCTGATGCTTACCGCGCGTTCGGAGACAAAAGACAAAGTTTATGGGCTAGGCATTGGTGCGGATGATTATTTGACGAAGCCGTTTGAACCGGAGGAGTTACTTGCCCGTGTCTATTCTTTAATCCGCCGTTCGACGATTACACAATCCATTAAGCAGCCAGAGCCTGTTATCGAGTTCCCCCATTTGAGAATATTACCAGAGGGTAGAGAAGTATTCATTCATGATCATACTGTTGAATTCACACAGAAAGAGTTTGATTTATTCATCTCGCTCGCGAGGAGCGTACAACGTGCGTTCAGCCGCGAAGAGTTGGTAAATCTGATCTGGGGGACCGAATACGAGGGGGAAATTCGCGTCGTAGATACGCATATCAAGAATATCCGGGAGAAGACACAAAAGGCTGGACTCGGTTACAATCCGATCCAGACCGTATGGGGAGTAGGATATAAGTTCAACGGAGCGAGTTTGTCAAATGAAAAGGAATAAAATCGGCTTCAGGCTTGGTTTAATGATTCTCGCCGCTTTTGTTGTCGTGATTCTATCCTTAGGATTCACGATTGATCGAATGTTCACAAATTTCTATAACTCCGAAATGAGAACAGAGGTAGATGAACTCACGACTCACTTCACAGCGATGAGCCAATCGCCTGAGATGTTGTCCGAGGAGACTCTGCTCAAGTTTGCCGATTTTTCAAACGTCAGTATTCTGTTTGTTTCTGAACAAGGAGAGGTATTGGCAAATTCCGGGCTCTATGAAAAATCGGACCGAACTTTCATTAAATCCAAGGACTTGAGGCTTCTTTTTTCCGGAAAAGCGATAGAACTTGTACATGCCGATGCTAATGGAGAGCGTTACTTCGTGGCAGCGAGACCCGTATTGGATTCCACAGGCGTTAATATTAAAGCCGCGGTTTATGTCCTTTCTTCGACCCGGCATATGGACGAATCCATTTCGGCCGTTCGCAGCGTATTGATCCTGTCAGGCCTGGGTGCCTTTCTGTTGGCACTTGGAATCACCTGGATCATTGCCAAAATCCTATCCCGCCCGCTGCTACAAATGCAAGTGGCCACTCGGAACATTGCCGCAGGTAATCTAGAAACGCGATTAATGATTCAACGCGATGATGAGATTGGAGTATTGGCGGATTCGATCAACCATTTGGCCACCGAGCTTCAGCGGTATAGAGATACACGGCAGGAATTTTTCGCGAACATATCCCATGACCTTCGAACTCCGATCACCTACTTGGAAGGATATGCGCAAGTTCTCAAGAAAGGTCTCTATGAATCTGAGGAAGAGAAGGACCAATATCTAGGCATTATTCATGAAGAGGCGGTTCGTTTGCAGCACCTTGTTAATGATCTATTCGATTTGGCTAAGATGGAAGAAGGAAAAGTCAGCTTATCCCTGGAATGGATTGACTTAACGGAAATTGCGGACAACGTTGTTCAAAAGATTATGCTTAAAGCCTGTGAAAAGAAGTTAACTCTTCGTACTAAAATTATCACTCATGTTTCGCTCATTTACGGAGATGGTCTTAGGATGGAGCAAGTTCTTCTGAACCTGTTGGAAAATGCCGTGCGTTACACGGAGAAAGGCAGTATCACTCTAGAGTTGGATCAAAACAATACCTATGTTTACTTAGCAGTAGAGGATACGGGGATTGGAATTCCCGAGGACGAGATTCCATACATTTTTGAGCGCTTTTATCGAGTGGAGAAGTCCCGGTCGCGTCAGTATGGAGGGACAGGACTCGGTTTGCCCATCGCTAAAAAGTTGGTGGAGCTGCAAGGTGGAGAACTCCTGGTTTCGAGTAAATTGGGGCAAGGAACTAGATTTGAGCTCCGATTCGTACCAGGCTACCCGGGGGACTAATATGAAGAAGACGGATTGGTTTATCGTATTTCTGTTCGTGGCTATGGGACTGTCATGCTTAATCATATCGGCTTCCTCCTTCCGTGGTATACCCCTTGTTCAAATAGGGTTTTCGATTGGCCAAGCTTGCTTAACTATGATGGGAATAGCTGCGATTATGGGTATCATCTATTGGTTGACGCAAAGAAATAAACCTTGAAGCTGACCCTGAATAATCAAGGATTGATCTTTATAACTTCTTCACAATGTACAAATGAGTTCTTCATGCTTTGGTGATGGGAATTGGAACAGCAGCTGCATATGCGGCTACTTCCGATAACGGTACTGACGATAGCGGTAAAGCAAACAACTCAAGTACCTTTGAACAAATGTTGCCGTATGCGAAACAAATGCACCCGGACCTCTCTGAAGAACAAATTCGAGGGATGTATAATAGTTGCCATGGCAGCAACGGCAGCAACACCTCGACGGGGATGATGAACAACACGCAATGGAGCAACAGTATGATGAACTTCTAATACTTAAATAAAGGCAGGCCTCGCGAGTTGCGTGAGGTCTTGTCTTTTTTTTGAAAGGATTTCGTATGGAACAGACCAAAATATTAATTGTCGATGATGAACTACACCTTCTTCACGTCAACCAATCAAGATTAAATCGTCCTTTTAAGCTTATGTTCCATCTATTGGTCATCCCCAGAATGTTTTCTCTACAAATTGTAACCGAAAAATGTGTGTTTTCTTTGTAGAAACGATGTGATGTACGGTAACAATTGAAATTCTGAATATTAATCTGAAATTAATTCATAATATCCAATGGGTTAAAAAAGGAAGGAGGAAAGAATCAAATGTCTCATGAGCAGTTTCAACATTGCATCGATGAGTGTCTTCGCTGCATGGTGGCGTGTAATCATTGTTACACGTCGTGCCTTAATGAAGAAAATATCGGGATGATGAATGAATGTATTCGATTGGATCGGGAATGTGCGGAAGCATGTTTAAAATGTGCCGTAGCTTGCCGTAAAATGGCCGCATAGTGGATAGAAAGAAGAAGAGTAGGACTGATTAGATGCAAATGATACTCGGAAAATTTATTATTACGTAAAATAATAATTTGACGAAATTATATATATGAATTATTCTAGAATTAGGAGGTGTGCGTTCAGAATGGATAAAATCACGAAATCGCATTATATGAGCCGTATCGATGAGAAATTAACGGAATTGCCCTGGTACGTCGCTGAATACATAGATACACGCAAACGCAAGCTCTCGCACACGACGTTACTAAATTACTGCCATGATTATATTATCTTTTTTGATTGGCTTGTGGCCGAACGCTTCGCAGCTCCCACTCGTAAAGATGTTGAATTATCGATCCTCGAGAAATTGACTGTCCGGGAAATCGAAAGCTTCCTGACGTTCCTGGAATATCAATTAGGTAACTCGAAATTGACAATTAACCGGAAGTTATCTGCGCTTAAATCGTTATTCGATTATTTGCAAAATAAAGCGGAAACCGCAGAGCTCAAGCCGTATCTCGATCGTAATGTGATGGCCAAAATTGAATTTAATGCCCTGAAAGAAACCCAAGAAACGATCGCTAATCGGATTGAAGGCAAAATCCTGCGAGCGGATGACTTTGAACTGTTCAGACAGTTTGTGGCTTATGATTTCGGCGCACAAAACTGCGAGAACAAACGGTTATTTCAGTTTCACGAATTCAACCGCGAGCGCGATACAGCCATTGTTTCTTTGATCCTGGGGTCCGGATTGCGTTTATCGGAAGTTGCCGGGATCAACCTGGAAGATCTCGACATGAATAAAGGTCTAGTACGAGTCATTCGCAAAGGTAACAAGGAACAATACGTGTATTTTAGTGAGCAGGCGAAGTCGGATCTTGATAACTATTTGAAGATACGTGAAGCACGGTATAAACCAGAAAAATCAGAAACGTTCTTATTTATGGCTGCACCAATCGGTCGTAAAGGCAAAAGCCGGCGATTAACGCCAAGATCGATTGAAAAGCTAATCGAGAAATACGCAACTGCTTACGGTAAACCAGCGTTAACCGTACACTCGCTACGACATTCCTTCGCAACGCGTTACCATCAGGAGAACAACGACGTGCCACGCTTGAGGAATCAACTGGGCCATTCGTCAATTCAGACGACGATGATCTACACCCACTTAACGGATGAGGAAATGCGCAAAGCTGTTAATAATATGGATAAATAGAACATAAGCAAACAGACCGCCGAATAAATGCCCAAAGTAGGCTCTAGCGTCATTTCGATTATACATTTTCACAAAACCCGTATTTTGTACAAATGTCTGTAAATCAAAGTACTCCCTTATTTACCAAGGGTTTATATATGATGTTATGTGTTACATTATATAATCTGTTTTTTCCTTCTAAAAAAACGAAGTGCCTACCCGTGGAACGCCACCCTCGCCTTCGTTGCCGTTAGAAACAGGGTTGTTTTTTGAATGTCTCCCCCACGATCAATATACGATGACCATTTGGGGAAGACCTCTTTGAAGAACTCATTTCCTACGTGTCCGTTAAATCCGAGCTGTGCAGGACCAAATCGTCCTTGAGTACCGTAGTCATTGAAGTAACTTGCTGTTGATAAGACAAGCTTTTGCTTCTTTTTAACAGCATGGGATAACTATATCATAAAATACTCACACGGATCACCTCGGGTTTCACCTTCTGATTAGGTCTATTCTATCGTATACCTAAACCCTCAATCTAATGATATGAGGAGAATCCGAAACAACATTCAAAGTGACTTTAATTCAACACCTTTTGGGAGTACGGATATCACTTTATGCATCACCACAGGATTGGTTTGCAACTCTTCCCCCAGCAATACGATGATGCCGGAATCCTCCCGAGAACGGATCAGCCGGCCAATCCCCTGGCGAAGACGCAGAAGCATATACGGCAAGTCGACCTCTTGATAAGGGTCATTAACTGCTTTTCGTCGGGCATTAAATATAGGGTCAAACGGCGGAAACGGTAACGACCAAATGATCACATTCATGAGCGACGTTCCCGGTATATCAAGGCCCTCCCACAGACTGACCGCACACAACACGCTTTCCTCCTCCTGCTGGAATGCCGAAATCAGGTGGCTGATTTCTCCGTCACCTTCATAATAGAACGACATCCCGTCAAGCAGGGGCTCAGCCTTCACATGTTCCTTGAATTGACGCAACTCATTTCGGGTCCGGAACAGAATCAGCGCTCTACCACCGGTGTGATGGAGCATACGCACCACTTCTTTCATTTTGCCATCAAAACCTTCAGCCAGAGGCCATTGTGGTGCCATAACCTCCATCTGTTCCTGATACGCATATGGTGAATCGACCGAAAAGGACAGATAATGATCAATACCAAGACTGTCGGCGAGATAATGGAAAGAGCCCTCCACCGACATCGTTGCTGACGAGAATACAATGGGCATACGCAGCTGGAACACCTGTTTTTCAAGTATTTCCTTCACCGTGCCCGGCATGACCGTAAGCGTAAGCCCTTCCGGGCTGTTCTCCACCCAGCTGATGACCGTCGATTCCGAATGCTCGAACAGAAGGAGCGCTTGTTGCATCATCTCCATATGCTCCTCGACGATACGAAGCTGATAGTGATCCAACGTATAGAGTTCCCCTTCAAAAACGAGTTCCTCTTCAATCGCGGATATCAAACCTCGGAACCGGCTCACTTCGCTGAGCAGTGTCTCGGTCAAGACGATTTCTCTACGTTCAGACCCTGCAATGGCAAGGTTATATCGTCCAAACGCGTTAAACATCTCTTCGCTCTGTACAATGGCCTCATCAATCAATACAGCCAGGGATTCTCGGATCTCATTTTGCAAGAGGCGTGAAATTAATTGTTCAAAGGTCACATGCTTCATCTTATAGCCAAACGCCTTCATGGCAGCCGATTCCAACAAATGTCCCTCGTCGAACACGACGGAGGAATGCTCAGGCAGGAGCGGCAGTTGACCCTCCCGTTTGCGTCCATCGTAAGTCCATACATGCTCCAGATAATAATCATGCGAACAAATGATGATGTCGGCAGCTCGCCGGTAATGGTCCCTGGATAACGTCTGTCCACAACGGTGGCGGCGATCACAGGTGAAGCAGTCCTGGAAAGGATCCCAATTAACGGCATTCCATTGTTCGTCGGTAAGCTGCGGATAGTTTCTCCGGTCACCGTAAGCATGAAACGACTGCATTGGCGCAGAAGAATAAACGAAGCTGGGCAAACCTGTCATGATTTCTTCCCAATCAACATCCGTATTTGCTTGAGCTCTCGCCTGATCCAGCTTCTGGAGACACAAATATTGATCCGGCGATTTACCGAGCCGCGCATCAATGATCAAATCCAAATGTCTGGCTAGCTTGGCGATATCGCCTTCAGGTTTGACCAACTGCTCAATCAGGGACTCGTCCGCGCAGGTAATGACCGCTGGTTTGCGTGTATAGCGCGCGTAACATACCGCATAAAGAAGATAGACCAGTGTTTTCCCTGTACCTACTCCCGCTTCGGCGAAAATCGTTTGTTTGTCGGCAAATGCTTTCTCTAGTTGAAACGCCATATAAATCTGCTCATCCCGCACTTCAAAGCCGGCTGCAGGCAGCAGCTCATAAAATATGTCTGCTACCCAATCCGCTGCTTGCTGAATAAACGGGATGCCAGGGTTATAGGTAAAAGGGTACGGCTTCACGTTATCATATACCTCTGCTTTCTTGCGCGTATGGTTCAATCATGATCCTCGTTCACAAACGTTCTCTTCAAATAAATAAGCATTTCTACAGAATAAAACAATCTATTTAACTTTACAAGCTGCTTCCCGGTAATACAAGTTTTATTGTACAAATTTCTATTCAAGATCCGATTGTCCTTTGACCCCAAGACAAATAATCGAGCTCATCACTTCCCCCTACGCATCCACATCACGATAAACCACCAAAGCCACCACAACAAAGACCAGTGTCCAAATTATGAACACCCCTGTCCCCTGCAAGGGCGTTAGGCTATTCAACTCCTCTGAGGAAGGTGCCATATACATATAAGCTCCTGCTGTGTCCGGAAGAACATTTTTATACTTAAGCTGAGAATTTGCCACCAATGGACTGACAATGAAATAATAGCCAAGCAAGATCACTAAAGCTGGAGTGGTTCGTCTGAGTAAAGCACCTATAGCTGCACTGAGGAGTGTAGATAATGTTAGATAGCCTGTTGCACCTGCTAAGACTTCAATCAAGTCATCGATTTCAAACTCGACTGCGACGTCTCTCATTCGGATCCAAGTATATAGCACGCTTGATGCAACCATCAAAAACGCCGCGGGAATCGTGATTATGGCTACCGCTATATGCTTGGTGATGAATTGAGCCCCCGCCATGGCATAGCCGCTAAGGTCGTTCGAATCTGTCCCCCGTTGTACTCCGAACAAGTTGCCAAGATCCCAAGAATCATAAATCCCACTTGAAGATACCCCATAGAGGAAATCCCAAGAATCCGTGATCAGCAGAAAACGATCGGGAAACCGCTGAATGATTGGAATGAAATCGTCCAGACTGTTCGCGCTCTCGGGATTAAACGCGGTAAACCCCGCAAAGAAGTCAGCATACAAATTGGGATGCTTTTTCAGCAAATTTTCGACATTGTCAGGGGAGTTATAGGCGTTGATATGCGCAAAAATAAAAATCGTGTCCGGATAAGCCTCCAGCGCTTCCTCCAGTTTGTTGATCGGCTCCCCGTTCGTCGGATCGATATGGAGCAACACCGGTGCCATATATTCCGCACAAAGCTGATAAATATCCGGCAGAATGCCGTCCATCGGATGTTGGGTTTTCCAGGCCACATGGGCCAAGGCGGGTGAATACGATGAGGCAGCGGCGATTTCCCCGATACCGAAGTATCCCTTCTCCTAATTGTCCTTCACGGTTTGCAGCCCGGATTCCTCTAATAGATTCGCTCCAGAGAAAAACGGAATGATCCGCTCCGGATATTCCTCGTAGGCTCCCCAAGCGATGTTGTCCGTCTGGACGGCCGAAGGTTCGGAAACGTCTCCGAAAAGGACGACCCGGTCGACGCTGTTCTGCTCCCAGTTCGGGCGTTCATGATCATATTGAAACCGACTGGCATCGTGATTATGCGCATCCACAAGCTGCAAATCGCCGTATTCTGCGACAAGCTCCTCTAGGCTTTTCGTCGGATTCTCTGGCGGCGGGGTTTCGTTCATTTCGCTGACTGTCTCGTTGGGAGTTGCAAGAGTAGATTGAGTTTCCTTCGTATTCTGCGGTTTTGTGGATAATGGTTTATACAACAACAGGCTGATAACCACCACCCCCATAAGGATTATGGCCAGCGTATAAATCAGTGGTTTTTAGACATGCCTACTCCTCGTTATTTGCGACTTACCTAATCCATTTCCACATAATCCGACCTTTTCCTTCCCTGGTATAAAATAAAGCCGCGCTAAGCGCGGCTTATCCTTGATGCTTCTATTCATTTCGTACTCACGGGCAATCTCCCGTTGGCTTTCAACTGACCGAGCAGCACTTGGATCCCGGTATTGGTATTGGGCTCTTGCTTTCCGTAAACGGCAAGCCCAGACTTTATGTTCTGCACATAGATCATCTCGTACGGATTGCCAAGCGATAATAACGTGTACCGCGTATTTTGCTTGTTTAGGTCATTAATCATCGTCTGAACCTCGGACCAACCGAATTGACTAGCTACATTACGGAATTGATAGGAGGCCAAAATAACGTAATCCGCCTTCTCCGTCCTTTGACGGGTCTCTGATATTTTGCCTTTACCAAAGACGGCAATTTCTGTTGTTAGCGAAAGGTTGCTGCTGGCTTTCGCCAACTGTCGCTGAAGCTGCTCCGCCTGCTCCTGATCTGCTGCGGCAATAACGACCCGGTCTCCTGCTCGAATCGGATCCGGCTGGGCACCGTCACGGCTGGCCAAAACGGTAACCGCACGTTCCGCAATTTCTCTTTCCACCGCGCGGTGCGCTTCAGAGCCGATAGTTTTCAGTGCGCCTAACTTCTGCGTGAGGCTTGCTTTTTGATCAAACAACCCGTATTTCGATTTCAGCTCCAAGATACGCTTCACTGAATCGTGGATGGTTTCGGCCGGAATTGTTCCCTTCTTCACCGCTTGAATCAGCGATTGATGGGCCGCTGCCGGATCCTGCGGCATCAGGATGATATCGACACCGGCGTTGACGGCTCGTTCTACCGCTTGATTCTCCCCAAAATGCTCCGCGATCCCATTCATCGTGAATGCATCCGATATGATGATTCCTTGATAACCAAGCTCCTCCCGGAGCAGGCCGGTTAGCACCTTCTTCGATAAAGTCGCTGGAATCGGTACGCTGCTTCCGTCCTTAAGTGATGTCACATGTTCATTATCTACCGAAGGGAAGGCGATATGGGCGGTCATAATCATCTCCACTCCACCTTCGATTGCTGCTCGAAATGGCTTTAGTTCTACTGCATCGAGCCGATCTCGACTATGCTTCAGTACAGGTAATCCCAAATGCGAGTCAACCGTTGTATCTCCATGTCCCGGAAAATGCTTCACCGCCGCGATCACCCCGGATTGTCGCAGCCCTATGATCGTTGCAAGGCCAAGGCGCGATACCAAGTCCGCATCCGAGCTAAAAGAACGCATCCCGATGATGGGGTTATCCGGATTGCTGTTCACATCGAGCACCGGAGCAAAATTGACCTGTAGCCCCAGCGCCTTCAACTCCTCCCCCGTGAGCTTTCCGGCCGCTTCGGCCAGCGCCGCATCTCCGGTTGCGCCAAGCGCCATTTGACCCGGCAAATTCGTTCCCCCTGGGATACGCTTAATCACGCCTCCTTCTTGATCAATGCCGAGAAAGAGAGGAATGTCCCCAGCTTCTTGTTGCAGATCATGGGTGAGCTTTACGACCTGACGTGCGTCGATAATATTTTTATCAAAAAGAATAAGTCCTCCGAGGTCCTGATCGTGAATCCGCTCCTTTAATCCTTCGTTGACTGTTGTTGTCGCTTGACCATTCCATTGCCTGATGTCTGGCATTAGCATCTGACCGATTTGCTCGCTGACGGTCATATAAGAAATTAGCTTGTCCCAATCCTGCGCCGCGATAGCGGTTTGGCGTTCGAATCGAATCACCCGTGCTAGAAAGACGGAAAACTCCGCCCGCGTGACGGATCGATCCGGACGATACGTGCCATCTGGATATCCACCAAGGAGTCCGTTAGAGCTCATGACATTGATCGGCGCGGCGGCCCAATGATGTTGGACATCTGTTGAGTTTACAAGTTGCTTGCCACTCACAAGTGCATAGGCGCGAGTTAGAAAGGCAGCCGTCTCTGCGCGGCTCATCGCCGTATCGGGGTGGAATGTGCCGTCGGGAAATCCGCTGGCCAGTCCATTTTTCTCCGCAACGCTAATTTCACGATAAAAAGGATGTGTGGTTGGAACATCAGAATAGCTCGTGCGAACCGCTCCGGATTGCAGTTGCTCTGGATAAAGCTCACGCACCATAAAAGTCACGGCTTGCGCTCGAGTCACTGGCTTGTCTGGCGCAAAATTCCCATTCCCATATCCGGCAACAGTCCCCCTGTCAGCCATATAGTTTATGCTGTCTTCCGCCCACTTCACATGTTGGAGATCCGAAAACCGTTCGGCCGCAGCCGCACTTCCTGCTGAAATAAGAAAGGAGCCAAGAACAGCTCCCAAAATCATCATTCCTTTTGTTTTCATCTGTCTACCTCTCTAGTTGTCGATGTATAAAGTTAGACGCTTCTTCTCTATCGTTTGTTGCGCAAGCGTGCGGCATTAGGTGCTTAGTCGCCCCATAGTAGCTTAGGTCAAGCCGTTTCGCTGAAGATCACGAATGGCTTTCCAGGAGATGAACTTGATATTTTGCTGCTTAAATTGTGCTTTGATCTCCGGATCATTGTATAGCCGAACCTCCATTTCACGATTCTCATCATACGTCGTCAACTCTTTCAGTTCATTTGATAGATAAGCTGGATGGGTTGTTATTTGTGTAATGCCAGGCTTCAAATTATTAATCTGATTAATTAATTCTTGTTTGGCCCCGTCGTAGCCTTTTTCGCTCGAATAATGATAGTCCAGCCCGGCAAGATCGTTGATCAAACCAATACCTAGTTGATGGGCTAAATCTATTCGTTGGTTAAATATGTGTTTTTGGTGCGAGCTAAAGCTCGGATGCTCCAAGACCCGGATGGGGAAACAAAATGGGAGTGCGTACTTAACACACAACTCAAATATCACTTCTAAAAAGTCCCGTTGTTGATACAGGCCTAACACACTTCCTGCATGGCTGTCTACATGGGTGGGATCAATGCCTAAAGAAATCGCCTTCAGGATTTGAGCTTCAACTTCAAGCTTAACCTCAGCCGGATCTGCATTTTGCTCCAAATCGGATGCCAACTCATAAAAGTACCCTTGTCTATTAGTTAAACTGGGTACCTTATGTGGAGGAGCTATGGGTTTATAAGGACGACTTTTGTGACTGGTCATAGTAATATGGATCCCTACACTAAGTGATTGGGCCCTCGAACCTAGCAGTGCTGCATCTTGAGCGGCATCTGCCGGAAGCATCAGGGATGTTGAAGTAATGGCATGAGTTGAAAACATATGCATAATCGCTTGATTTGTAGATTGCGTCACCCCGAAATCATCTGCATTGATTATGACAACCCGTTCGGTTGGTTGAAAACCTAATTTTTGAATTGAAGTCATGTTTCCTTTCCTCCCACATTTCTTTTCCTTCGGAGCGATGGCTGACCTTGGCTACATTAGCATTGAAATAGTTGCACCAGTGCATCTATTTTTGCGTATATCCGGTTATTTAGGCTCAATAGCTGCAATAATGCATCTAATTTTGCGCATTGGGCCGGAATTCGCTTGAATCGCCGAAAATAAATGCACCGTGGTATTTCCCCAAAATCGGCGGATTCTCCGAAATTACTGCAGATTCGCAATTATTTAGTATAGGTCGCATCGGTCCAAGTGTATTTCCTGCAAAAGTGCAGGCTTTTACGCACCAAGCCCCCTATTCAGCAAATTGAGATTATAAACCTGCACTTTTGCAGGTTTTTACTCGGAAGCACAAAAAGAGCACCACCGGTTCAACGGTAGTGCTCTTTCTCTTTGCTTGGCGACGTCCTACTCTCCCAGGACCCTTCGGTCCAAGTACCATCGGCGCTGGAGGGCTTAACGGTCGTGTTCGGGATGGGTACGTGTGGAACCCCTCCGCCATCGCCACCAAACGGGTAAAAATATGTAACAGGAAACAGCATCGCCAAATGCCGTGAGCCTACTTCACTGAAATAACTACTTGAGTCACTTCAGATCCATGCTTGCTC